>NZ_LBCO01000018.1:241222-266293 GCF_000988085.1 Janthinobacterium sp. KBS0711
GATCATGGATTCTTCCACGCACCTGTGAACACGCCATGAACAAGATCAAAACCGGCCTGGTCGGCTACGGCTTTGCCGGCTCCACCTTCCACGCTCCCGTCCTGTCCACCATCGATGCCCTGGAACTGACGGCCGTCGCTTCGAGCAAGCCGGAGCTCGTGCACAAGGATTGGCCGCACGCGACCGTGTATGCGGAACCCGCGCAGCTGTTTGCCGATCCGTCCATCGAACTGGTCGTCATCGCCGCACCCAACGAAGCGCATTTCAGCCTGGCGCAAGCGGCCCTGCAGGCTGGCAAGCACGTGGTGGTCGACAAGCCATTCACCATTTCCAGTGCCGAGGCGCAGAGCCTGATCGCGCTGGCGAAAGAACGCAAGCTGGTGCTCAGCGTGTACCACAACCGCCGTTGGGATGGCGACTTCCTGACCCTCAAAACGCTGCTGGCGCAAGGCACCTTGGGCCGCATCGCCAGCGTCGAATCGCACTTCGACCGTTTCCGCCCCGAGATCCGCCAGCGCTGGCGCGAGTCCGGCGCACCCGGTGGCGGCTTGCTGTACGACCTGGGTCCGCACATGCTGGACCAGGCCATGCAGCTGTTCGGCCAGCCGGAAAAGCTGTACGCCGATATCGCCCTGCAGCGCGATGGCGCGCAAGCCGTCGACTACATGCACATCGTTTTGTACTATGACCGGCTGCGCGTGGTGCTGCAAGCGGGCTGCCTGGTGAAAGCGCCAACGGCGCGCTTCGCCGTGCATGGCGATAAAGGCAGTTTCGTGAAGTTTGGCCTCGACCCACAGGAAGACGCCCTGAAGGCGGGCGGCAGGCCGGGCCAGCCAGGCTGGGGCGCGGACCCCGTGCGCGGCGCGCTGCATCTGGGCACGCAGCCGGACGGGCATTGCGAACACCTGGAGATGCAGGCGGGCCGCTACCAGGACTTTTACCAGGGCATGGCCGACGCCATCCGCCACGGTGCAGCGGCGCCCGTGTCGGCCGAAGATGCGGCGGCGACGATACGCCTGATCGAACTGGCGCTGCAAAGCGCCGCCGAAGGGCGCGTGCTCGCGGTCAGCTGATCGGGTTCAATTGATGACGAAGGCCAGTACCACGGCGCCCAGCGCCAGCAGGGCCAGGCCGCAGATGAACAGCAGCTCGCCCCACCATTCGTAGCGCAAGCGCGACTGGCCGGGGCGCAGCGACATGAACGAGAGCACGGCGCTGACGAGAAAAACGATGGCGTCGACAGCGAGCAGCTTGTCGATGGCCACGCGCACCTCGCCGCGCGGCGCCAGGTGCCCGATCGACAGCACCGTCATGCATACGCCAACCATCGTCGCCGACGTGGGCAGGATATGTGCCGACAAGCCCCGCGCCGACAAGCCCTGTTCAGGCGTCTTGCCGTCGCCAGGCATCAGGATTTGCCTTGATTCGTTCCCGCCGGCCAGATCAGCTCCACCCGCGCGGAACTGCCAGCCTTGATTTGCACCTTGCGTTCCAGTGTCGTGCCGGCCAGGGTGGCGTGCAGGGTGTAGCTGCCCGGTGCCAGTTTCGCCAGCAGGAACGGTCCGCTGGCCGTCGCTTCCAGCGCCAGCGCGCCCTTGGCGTCGCGTATTTCCAGCTTCACGTCGGAGGCAAATTCCGCCTTGCCCGCCGCCTGCACGGAAAACACGAGACTCAAGGGCCAATGCCGGCTGGCGCTCTTGATGGCCGTCGACTCGTCGAGGCCAATGCCGCCGCTCAGGTACTCCACCGCCCCGCTCTTCTGCACGGGCGGCAGTGCGCTGTCGTCTTGGGCCTGCGCCGCACTTCCTACTAACAGCCCGGCGGCCAGCATTGCCGCCGCCAGGGTCAAGGTACCGCGTCTGTCTGGTGCCATCTCACTCTCCTCATGTCGGTTGAATCAAGATAGGAAGCGCAGCTTAGGCCAGTCTTAGCTTAGCGCCGGCGCATGGCCTCGGCAATCTTCTGGTCCGTCTTGTACTGGCTCAGCGCATATACGGCCCAGATCGTCGCTGGCAGCCAGCCGATCAGGGTGATTTGCAGGATCAGGCAAATGATGCCGGCGATCGGACGGCCGATCGTGAAAAAGGTCAGCCACGGGAGTAACAGGGCAATCAGCAAGCGCATCGTTCGTTCCTTGAGTATTCCCCTGTGCCGCGGGGACCGGGCCGGCATGCGCCGGCGGTAAATTCAGTCAAACCGATTATAACGATACTGGCGCCTCACGCCGGCACGGGTGCCTGCAGTTTTTCCATCCACGCCAGGATGGCGGCAAAGATGGCGTCGCGGTTCACTTCATTGAAATTCTCGTGATAATTGGCCGGATAGTAGTGATAGTCGAGCAGTCCATCGGGCACGCTGCGCAGCAGGCTTTCCGTGGCGCGGCTGTCGGCCAGCTTGTCGTCGCCCGCCACCACGGCGAACAGGGGAAAGCGCCAGTCCGACAAGCCGCCCGCCAGTTCCTTTTGCGCCAACGTCAAGGCATGGGCGAAGCGCACCGACGCCGCACTGGCGCGGATGCCGTCGCGCTCGTCCTGGAAATGGCGCGCGGTGATGGTTTGATCGTGCGTCAGCAGCATGGTCAGGTTCCCCAGCGGCACCTTCATCGTTGGGAAGCGCTGCGCCAGCCAGCCCGACAGCATCTGCAGCACCTTCGGCACGGGAATCGCATTCACGTAATACGGCGATGAAATGATGAAGCCTTTGATCGCTGGATCGCCCGCAAAGCGCCGCAGCCCCAGGTGCGTGGCGATCAGGCCGCCCATCGAATGGCCCATGACGAACACGGGCAAGCCCGGATACGTTTTCTTGATCCAGGCGAGGAACAGCTCCTCGTCGTCGAGGAAGGCGTCGAACGAGGGAATGTCGACCTTGCGCTGGCCATCGTGGCCCACCATGTCGAAGCTGACGGTGGCGATGCCGTGCTGGCGGAAGTAGAGCGCCGGCGTGACGTAGTCGCCCGCGTGCGCCATGCCGCCGTGGATCGCCAGGATCACGGCACGTGGATGCTCGGGCTGCCAGATGTGGATGGGCCGCTCGACCCGGTCGCTGCACAGCAGGCTGGCCATCTTGTCTTCTGAAAAACGCATCGCTGCTCCTGTCATGCCCTGTCACGCCTTCAGATGATCGATCAACTGGCGCGCATACAGGGGTAATTCACTGAACTGGCGCACGCAGATCGTGAGATTGCGTACCGACCAGGGATCGGATAATTCCAGGCAGCGCAGCGCCATCGTCTGCTGGCAGCGACTGGCCGCCGCCAGCGGCACCACGCTGATGCCCACGCCGCTGGCCACCATGCGGCAGACGGCATCGAAGCTGCGCAGGCGCACGCGTACCTTCAGCGGACGCCCCAGGCGCGCCGCATGCATGCCCAGGTATTGCTGCATCGCGCTGTCGTCGGCCAGGCCGATGAAATCGTGATCCAGCACGCTGGCAAAGTCGACGACACCATCCTGGCCGAGCGCGCGGTGGTGCACGCCGTCGGCCGCCGCAATGACCACCAGCCGGTCGGGGCGGAACAAAAACGTCTGCAAGCCGCGCATGTCGACCGAGTCGGACACGATGCCCATGTCGGCCAGCCCTTCGGAGACGGCCTTGACGATATCGTAACTGAGGCGCTCTTCCAGGTCGATGGTCAGGTTCGGATGGCGGTCGAGAAAAGCGCCCAGCGCCTCGGGCAAAAATTCGCTGAGCGCGGCCGTATTGCACAGCAGGCGCAGCTGCCCTTTCAAGCCGCGCGCAAATTCGCCAAGTTCGCCGCGCATTTTCTCCATTTGCAGCAGCACCAGGCGCGCGTGATGCAGCAAGGTCTGGCCCACTGGCGTCGGCTCCACGCCGCGCCGCCCGCGCAGCAGCAAAGGCATGCCCAGCATCTCTTCCATGCCGCGCACGCGCGCACTGCTCGATGCCAATGCGAGATGGCTGCGCGCGGCGCCCGCCGTCAGGCTGCCCGCCTCCACCACGTTGACAAACAGCTGCAAATCGACCAGATCAAAGCGCATGCCAGCTCTCCTTTTCGCCATCTTACCAGCCTTCGCATTTAACTAAGGCTGACTCAAAATAATCCGCCTTGGCGAAATCCGCAAGCGCGCGCAGAATCCACGCAGTTCACTGTGGAATAGAAAAAATGGAGACCTCATTCCTGCTGGCCGTCGGCGCCAGCTTCCTCGTCGCTGGCTTCGTCAAGGGCGTAGTCGGACTGGGCTTGCCGACGGTGGCCATGGGCACGCTCAGCCTTGTCATGCCGCCCGTGCAGGCAGCCGCCCTGCTGATCGTGCCATCGATGGTAACGAACGTGTGGCAGCTGGCGGCCGGCCCCGGCCTGCGCGTCCTGCTGCGCCGTTTGTGGCCCATGCTGGCCGCCGTCATGGCCGGTACCGTGGCGGGCGGTACCCTGCTGCCGAAAGACAGCGGCGTCTGGGCCGTCGTCGCGCTGGGCGTGGCGCTGATGCTGTATGCGCTGGCGGGACTATTCTCGCTGCAGCTGCGCGTGCCGGCGCGGCACGAAGCGTGGCTGGGGCCCGTGACGGGCGCCGCGACGGGGCTGGTAACGGCCGCCACGGGCGTCTTCGTCATCCCCGCCGTGCCGTATCTGCAGGGACTGGGGCTGGCGCGCGATGCGCTGGTGCAGGCGCTCGGCCTGGCGTTTACGGCTTCGACCGTGGCGCTGGCGGCCAGCCTGGCCCTGCATGGCGACTTCAGTCTCGGTGCGGCCTGGACCTCCGCGTATGCGCTGCTGCCGGCGCTGGCCGGCATGCTGGCCGGTCAATGGCTGCGCGGGCGCATCGCGCAGCAGGTATTCAAGCGGTGCTTTTTTGCGGGGCTGTTCGCCTTGGGCTTGCATGCGGCGTTGAAACCATGGCTGGCGTGATGCAGATCGACTGGCAAGGAGACAGCGCGCTGTGCGCGTGGATCGACGGCCAGCAGGTGGCCATGCTCGACATCAGCCGACACGCCGATGAAGTGACTGTGAACATGCTGTTCGTGAAACCGCCGTTCCGCCGGCGCGGCATCGGCGGCGCACTGTTGCGGCGACTGTTGCAATGCCACCCGCAAGCTGCCACCGCCTGCAGCGACCCGCGGCTGCGGGCGCTGCTGGAGAGGACTACTTAAATGCCATACCTAGTGCGGTAGGCCGAAACGGCTTCTTTATGCTGCAGCAGTTCCGGATCGGCGCCCGCGCCGTTCAGGTAGCCGAACAGATCGTTCAGGTTGCCGATCGAAATGACGGGGATGCCGTACTGTTTCGACACTTCCTGCACGGCCGAACTTGGCGACAGCTGGCCGTCGGGGCCGGAACGTTCCATGCGGTCCAGGGCGATCAGCACGGCGCATGGTTCGGCGCCGGCGGCGCGTATCATGTCCACCGATTCGCGCACCGAGGTGCCGGCCGAGATCACATCGTCAATGATGACAACCTTGCCATGCAGCTTGGCGCCGACGATGGTGCCGCCTTCGCCGTGGTCCTTGGCTTCCTTGCGGTTGAAGGCGAACGAGGTGTTGCGGCCCTTGCCGGCCAGTGCCACCGCGGTGGCCGACGCCAGGGTGATGCCCTTGTAGGCGGGGCCGAACAGCATGTCGAATTCCACGCCCGAATCGAGCAGGGTCTGCGCGTAGAACTGCGCCAGCTCGGCCAGGGTGGCGCCGTCGTGGAACAGGCCCGCATTGAAGAAGTACGGCGATGATCGCCCGGCCTTGGTGGTGAACTCGCCAAACCGCAAGACTCCCTTGGATACTGAAAACGCGATAAACTGCTGGCGTAAATTATTCACATTAGCCTCATTTTTTAAAAGTGCCTGTATTTTAATCCGCGCGCACCGGCGAGACAATCGCCATGCCGCGCCCGCCGGCCCCGTACAACGCCCTTTTCACTCTCGACCTATGCCAAAAATTATTTCCGCCAATCTGAACGGTATCCGTTCCGCCGCCAAAAAAGGCTTTTTCAACTGGATGGGCACACAGACGGCCGATTTCATCTGCGTGCAGGAATTGAAGGCGCAGCTGCCTGACATGACGCCGGAATTCCTCAATCCGCACGGCTACCATGGCCATTTCCACTACGCCGAGAAAAAGGGCTATTCCGGCACGGGCGTGTACAGCAAGGCCGAACCGGACGCCGTGCATATCGGTTTCGGCAGCCCTGAATTCGACGCTGAAGGCCGCTACGTACGCTGTGATTTTGGCAACCTGTCCGTCATTTCCGTGTACTGCCCATCCGGCTCGTCCGGCCCCGAGCGCCAGGAAGCCAAGTTCCGCTTCATGGAACTGTTCCTGCCGCATTTGCTGGCATTGAAGGCGCTGGGCCGCGAAGTGGTCATCTGCGGCGACTGGAACATCGCCCACCATGAAATCGACTTGAAGAACTGGAAGGGCAACAAGAAAAACTCCGGCTTCCTGCCCGAGGAACGCGCATGGCTGACGCGCGTCTTCGACGAAGTGGGCTTTGTCGACGTGCACCGCGGCCTGGACAAGCGCGAAGACCAGTACACGTGGTGGAGCAACCGCGGACAAGCCTACGCAAAGAACGTGGGCTGGCGCATCGACTACCACGTCGCCACCCCCGGCATCGCGGCCCAGGCGCACACGGTCAGCGTCTACAAGGACGAGCGTTTTTCCGACCATGCACCGCTGATCATCGATTACACAATCAAGGGCTGATCTGATACGTCCGTGGTGGCGTCGGCTTACGCTGCGCTAAGCCGACCTACCTTATCTACCGTAGGTCGGATTAGGTCCGCAGGACCGTAATCCGACAACATTGTTGGCCGCGCCAGTGGTGAGGTCGGCTTACCCGAGCAGGCGCCGGCTTTCAAAGTGGCGCGGCTCGCCGCTCAAAGGGTCCGTAAAATCGATGGCCCGCGCCAGCAGCTGCAAGGGCTGCGACATGTCGTCTTCCTTGCACGGCAGGGCCACCGGGTAAAACGCATCGTTGACGATGGGGATGCCCAGCGCGGCCAGGTGCACGCGCAGCTGGTGCTTGCGCCCCGTGTGCGGCTGCAGCCGGTACAGGGCCACGTCGCCGCGCTCTTCGATGATCTCGATGATGGTTTCCGAATTCGCCTCGCCCGCCTCTTCGCGCATGAGAAAAAACTGCGCGCCCTCGACCATGCGGCTGCGGTAGGTGAATGGAAAATCGCGGCCCGCCAGCACAGGCGCCAGCGCCTCGTACGTCTTGCGCACTTCGCGGCGCTGGAACAGCGACTGATAGGCGCCGCGGCTGGCAATCTGGCGCGAAAAAATCACCACGCCGGCCGTCTCGCGGTCGAGGCGGTGGATGGGCGTCAGCTCGGCGCACTCCAGTTTTTTCTTCAGGCGCGTCAGCAAGGTCTCCTGCACGAAACGCCCGGCCGGCGTCATCGGCAGGAAGTGCGGCTTGTCGACCACCACCAGGTGTTCGTCCTGGAACAGGATCTCTTCGTGGAAGGGAATCGGCGTTTCCCGCTCCAGCTCGCGGTAGTAAAAAATGCGCATGCCGCGCCGGTATGCGCTGTCGGGCGCCAGCACGGCGCCGTCGCCATCGACCACTTCGCCGCGCGCCATGCGGTCCTGCCATTGCGCCGCGCTGATCTGCGGATAGCGCTCGAGCAGGAAGGACAGCATGTCCGGCCACTGCCCTTCCGGCAGCCACAGGTAGCTGGGCGCCACGCCGTCGCGCATGGGCAAGGGTGCGGCGGCGTGACGCTTCGACATTCTAGCGCTGCGCGATGGCGGTGCTGCGGTATGGCGGCAATGCGTCGACGCTGACGCCCTTGCTGCGCGCGTACAGCGGCAGCACTTGCGTCATGTGGCTGTTCATCTGCGAGATGCGGTCCTTGCCCGACGGGTGCGTCGAGAGGAATTCCGGCGGCGCGCCCTTGCTTACGGCCGCCATTTTCTGCCACAGGATGACGCCGGCGCGCGGGTCGAAGCCGGCGCGCGCGGCCAGGTCCATGCCGATCAGGTCCGCTTCGCGTTCGTCGTCGCGCGAGAACTTCAGCATCACGCCCTGCGCCGCCATATTCGTGGCGGTACTGGTGATGCTCGGATCGACGCCGAGCCAGGCCGACAGGCCTGCGCCGGCCAGCTTGGCGCCGACGGCGGCGAGATTGCCCTTGCCGGCCTGCGCCTGCGAGTGTTCGCGCAAGGCGTGGGAAATCTCATGGCCCATGACGATGGCCACTTCGTCGTCGGTCAGATTCAGCTTGGTGATGATGCCGCTGTAAAAAGCGATCTGCCCGCCCGGCATGCAAAAGGCATTGACCTGGTCGGAATTGAGCAGGTTGACCTGCCAGTTCCAGTTGGCCGACGCCTCGTTCCAGCGCGTGGCGAACGGGATGATGCGCTGGGCGATGGCGCGCAGGCGTTTCACTTGCGGATCGCTGTCGGGCACCAGCGCATTTTTTTCCTTCGCCTCGTTGACCAACTGCGTATATTGCTGCTTCGATTGTTCATTGAAATCGGCGCCGCCGGCAAAGATGCGCGAAGTCGACAAGGGACGTACCTTGATGCCATCCTGGACCGTCGCCTGCTGGGCGTGGGCGGACAGGGACGACAGCGCGGTGGCCGCGCACAGGCTGGCCAGGACGGTGTAACGTTTAAGGGATATTGGTGCCATTGGCAGACCTCCATGGAGCAATTTTAGGCAGCATCATCATGGCCGGGAAGGCCAGGAAGAAGCACACGATGAAAAACGAGAACCAGCCCAGTTCGGCGACCAGGAAGCCCACCGAGGCATTGATCAGGGTGCGCGGCACGGCGCTCAGGCTGGAAAACAAGGCATATTGCGTGGCAGTGTAGCGCGGGTCCGTGCTGCGCGACAGGAACGCGACAAAGGCGGCCGCGCCCAGCCCCAGGCTGGCGAACGCTTCAAAACCGATCACGGCGCTGAGCAGCACGGTATTCGGTCCCACCTGCGCCAGCCAGGCGAAGCCGAGAATCGCGATCGCCTGCAGCGCGCCAAACACCCACAGACCCCGGTTGATGCCCAGCTTGAGCATCCACACGCCGCCCACCACGCCACCGGCCAGGCTGGCCCAGAAACCCGTGGTGTTGGCGGCCAGGCCGATCTGCGTCATGGAAAAACCCAGGTCCAGATAAAACTTCGTCGCCAGCGCCGTGGCCATGCTGTCGCCGATTTTATAGAGTAGTACGAAGGCGAGTATCCACATTGCGTTACGCCAACCATCGCGCGCGATGAATTCCTGGAACGGCAGAATGATCGCTTCGCGCATGGTCTTCGGCGGCGAGCCGTACACGGTCGGCTCCTTGATCAGCAGGGTGCAGACAAACCCCGGCAGCATGAAGGCGGCCGTGATCCAGAAGACGGGTTGCCACGGCATGCGGTCGGCCAGGATCAGCGACAGCGCGCCCGGCACCATGCCCGCCACTTTATACGCGTTGACGATGACGGCCGCGCCCAGGCCCTGCTCGTTGTCGCTGAGGATTTCGCGCCGGTAGGCGTCGATGACGATGTCCTGGCTGGCCGACAGGAAGGCCACACCGCCGGCAGCGGCCGCGATCAGGCCTATCTGCGTGAGCGGGTCCAGCATGCCCATGCCGCCGATGGCAAAGAACAGCGCCACTTGCGTCAGCGCCATCCAGCCGCGCCGCCGTCCCAGTCCCAGGATGCGGTAGCGGTCCATCAGCGGCGCCCACAGGAATTTCCAGATGTACGGGAACTGCACCAGCGCGAACAGCCCCAGTGCCTTGACGTTCAGGCCCGACTTGGCCAGCCATGCCTGCAGCAGGTACAGCAGGATGAACAGGGGCAGGCCGGAACTGAAGCCCAGCACCAGCACGGCCAGCATGCGGCCATTGGCATGGGAACGCCAGCCAGGCGCCGGGCTTGTGGTCATCAATGCACCGCTTTTTTACGCAGGCGGAAGACGGCCAGGTCGCCACGCAGGTTCGGCAGCACGGAGACCATCTTGCCTTCGGCCAGGGCCACGCATTCGATCACTTCCAGGCCGCATTCCTCGGCCAGCTCGCGGAAGTCGTTGATGGTGGCGCAGCGCACGTTCGGCGTGTCGTACCACTGATACGGCAGCGATTTCGACACGGGCATGCGCCCTTTCAGCAATGCCACTCGGTGCGGCCAGTAAGCGAAGTTGGGGAACGAGACGATGGCCTCGGCGCCCACGCGCACGATGTCGCGCAGCAGCGGCTCGACCTGCTTCATCATCTGCAGGGAGGACAGGCACAGCACCGTGTCGAAGCTGTTGTCGCCAAAAATCGACAAGCCCTTTTCCATGTCTTGCTGGATCACGTTCACGCCACGGCGGGTGCTGGCCAGCACCTTGTCGTCGGCGATCTCGATGCCGTAACCACTGCACTCCTTGTCGCTTTGCAGATACTGCAGCATCACGCCTTCGCCGCAGCCCACGTCCAGCACGTGCGCGTTGTTCGGCACCCAGTGGGCGATGAAGGCCAGGTCGGGGCGCAGAGCGCTCAATTCGTCAAAAGTCATGCGGTCTCCTTGGCGCCCTGGCGGACGGCGGTATGCTGTGCGGGAGCGGGCAAGCCCGCCCCGATGTCGTTCCAAACCTGGCCATAATAGGCGCGCACCATGTTCATGTAGCGCGCATCTTCCAGCAAAAAGGCGTCGTGGCCGTGCGGCGCGTCGATTTCCGCATACGTGACCTGGCGGCGGTTACACACCAGGGCTTCGACAATCTCGCGGCTGCGCTCGGGCGAAAAACGCCAGTCGGTGGAAAACGAGGCGAGGAAGAACTTGGCCTTCGTGCCCGACAGGGCCTTGGCCAGGTCGCCGCCATGCGCGCGCGCCGGGTCGAAATAGTCGAGCGCCTTGGTGATCAATAAATACGTGTTGGCGTCGAAGTATTCGGAGAACTTGTCGCCCTGGTAGCGCAAATACGATTCGATCTCGAAGTCGATGCCGAAGCCGAATTTGTAGTCGCCCGTCTGCGCCGCATCGCGCAGCTTGCGGCCGAATTTTTCCGCCATGTCGTCATTCGACAGATACGTGATGTGGCCCACCATGCGCGCCACGCGCAAGCCGTTCTTCGGCACCACGCCGTGCGCATAGAAGTCGCCGCCATGGTATTGAGGGTCGGACAGGATGGCCTGGCGCGCCACGTCGTTGAAGGCGATGTTTTGCGCCGACAGCTTGGCCGTCGAGGCGATCACCACGCAGTGGCGCAGCCGCTCGGGGAACATGATGCTCCACGCCAGCGCCTGCATGCCGCCCAAGGATCCCCCCATCACGGCCGCGAATTGGGTGATACCCAGTTCATCGGCCAGGCGCGCCTGCGCGCTGACCCAGTCTTCCACCGTAACGACGGGGAAGGCGGCGCCATACGGTTTGCCAGTGGCGGGGTTGGTGTGCATGGGGCCCGTCGAGCCGAAGCAGGAGCCGAGGTTGTTGACGCCGATGACGAAGAATTTGTCCGTGTCGAGCGGCTTGCCGGGACCGACCATATTGTCCCACCAGCCCGTGCTTTTCGGCTGGTCCGCGTAGACGCCGGCCACGTGATGCGAGGCGTTCAGGGCGTGGCAGACCAGCACCGCGTTCGATTTGTCGGCGTTCAGGGTGCCGTAGGTTTCATACATCAACATATAGTCCCGCAGCGATGCTCCGCTTTGCAGCTGCAGGGGTTGCGCAAAATACATGGTTTGCGGCGAAACGATTCCAATGGATGACATGTGTGTCGGTTTATAAAAGGGGGGCGGCCCCACGGGCCATGGTCGATGCAGCACCGCGATGATAGGTGCTGCAACTTTAGCATCAGGACACCTCTTGCCGCGCGCGACGTGTCCCGATGCTGATAAGGTGACAGTTTACATGAGCTGCAGTTGCTGGACAGCTTCCGCGATCACATTTGGCTCCATGGAACGCATAATTTTGCGCATTTGTGGCGCAATCAGGCCCAGGTCGCTGTTGAGGATCTCTTGTTTGACCGCCAACAGCTGGGCCGGATGCATGGAAAACTCGCGCAGCCCCATGCCCAGCAACAAGCGCGTGAGCTTCACGTCGCCCGCCATTTCGCCGCAGACGGCCACGTCGATGCCAGCCTTGTGGCCGGCGGCGATCGTCATGGAGATCAGTTGCAGCACGGCCGGGTGCAGCGGATTGTACAAATGCGCCACTTCGTAGTCGACCCGGTCGATGGCCAGGGTGTACTGGATCAGATCATTCGTGCCGATCGACAGGAAATCCATGCGCTTGACGAACATGGGCAGGGCCAGCGCGGCGGCGGGAATCTCGATCATGGCGCCCACTTCGACCTCGTCGTCGAACTTGACGCCCTCCTCGCGCAGGCTGGCCTTCGCTTGCGCGATCATGGCCAGCGACTGGTCGATCTCGAACGCATGCGCGAGCATCGGGATCAGGATGCGCACCTTGCCAAAGGCGGAGGCACGCAGAATCGCCCGCAGCTGCGTCAGGAACAATTGCGGCTCGGCCAGGCAGTAACGGATGGCGCGCAAGCCCAATGCGGGATTCAAGGCCGTATGGTCGGCCTGGTCGAGCGGCTTGTCGGCGCCGATGTCGAGCGTGCGGATGGTCACCACGCGGCCCTTCATCGACTGCACCGTGTTGCGGTAAGCCTCGAACTGCTCGTCCTCGGTGGGAATCTTGTGGGCGCGGCCCATGAACAGGAATTCGGAGCGGAACAGGCCCACGCCGCTGGCGCCAGACTCCAGCGCAAACGGACAATCCTCGGGCAATTCGATATTCGCCAGCAGGGTGATGGGGGTGCCGCATTTGGTCACGGCCGGCGTCTTTTTCAGCTTGCCCAGCTTTTTGCGCGCGCGCTGCATGGCCGTCTGGCGCTCGCGGTACTGTTCCAGCACCAGCGCGCTGGGGTTGGCGATGACGACGCCGGCGTCGCCGTCGATGATCAGCCAGTCATCCTGGTCGATCAGCATCGATGCCTGCGACATGCCGACGGCGGCGGGAATATCGAGGCTGCGCGCGACGATGGCCGTGTGCGAGTTCTGTCCACCCACGTCGGTGATGAAGCCGATGAAGGAACGGTCGCGGAACTGCAGCATGTCGGCCGGCGAGATGTCGTGCGCGACGACGATCATCTGCGCCATCAATTCGTCTTCGGCCGCCGCCTTGGGCAGCAGCTGCTCCGTGCCCAGCAAGACTTTCAAGACGCGTTCGGCCACCTGCTGGATGTCGGCCTTGCGCTCGCGCAGGTACGGGTCTTCGATTTCGTCGAACTGCGCCGACAATTCATCGATCTGCGTCAGCAGCGCCCATTCGGCGTTGTAGTGGCGCTTGCGGATGATGTCGAGCGGCGCTTCGGAAATCATCGGGTCGGACAGGATCAGCGCGTGCACATCGATGAAGGCGCCCAGTTCCGTGGGCGCATCCTTGGGCAGCTCGTTCCACAAGGTTTGCAGTTCCTTGTGGACGGTGGCGATGGCGCTTTGCAGGCGCTGCACTTCGGCTTCGATCTGCTCCTGCGCGACCAGGTAATGTTTGACGTCAAGGGCGGCCGGCGCCAGCAGATGCGCGCGGCCAATGGCGATGCCGCGGGAAACCGGGATGCCGTGGAGCGTGAAAGATGCCATGGGTTGACCTGTCGGAATGCGGCTGCGGCTGCGTTCGGCGGGCATTACTCGCCTTCGCCAAACCTGTCATTAATCAGGGCGGTCAACGCATCGACACATGCCTGCTCATCATCGCCCTCGGCTTCCAGGGTCACTTTCGCGCCCTTGCCGGCAGCCAGCATCATCACGCCCATGATGGACTTGGCGTTGATGCGGCGCGCGTTGCGGGTCAGCCAGACGTCGCTCTTGAACTTGGCGGCGAGCTGGGTAAATTTGGCGGAGGCGCGTGCGTGCAGTCCCAGCTTGTTGATGATTTCGAGTTCTCTTTGAATCATTTTTGTATGGTCTCTATCCCTGAATGCACTGCATTGTTGCCAGCCCTGGCTATAAAACCCGCCGCCTTCAGGGCGGCGGCCATGTCACTCTTTACTCGCCCACGCGAATGCGGTTATCGACGCGCACGGCGCCGCTTTGCGCACCGGCCAGCGCCATCTCCACCACCACGTCGAGCGTGTCGCGGCGATACGTGATGGCGCGCAGCAGCATCGGCAGGCTGATGCCGGCGATGACTTCCACCCTGCCCGCGTCGGCCAGCTTGTTGCAGCAGTTCGACGGCGTGCCGCCCTTTACGTCCGTAATCACCAGTACGCCGGAACCGTCGTCGAGACGGCAGATGGCGTCCGACGCCAGCTTCTGCACTTCCGCCAGGTCCTGGTCGGCGACGACGTCGATGGCTTCAAACCGTTCCGTCGGCCCCCGGAACACATGCGCGCAGGCGGCGATGAACGCCTGTCCCAGCGGTGCATGTGTCATGAGCAAAATCCCTACCATAGTCATTTCACCTTCTAGCGCTGCTGCGCTTGCGCAACGTCATGCTCGACGGCGTCGACAAACATGGCCGCCACGTCAAAACCCGTCTGCTGCATGATTTCCTGGAAGCAGGTCGGGCTGGTGACATTGACTTCCGTCAGGTAGTCGCCGATCACGTCCAATCCTACCAGCATCAAGCCGCGCGCGGCCAGAATAGGGCCCAGCTTTTCAGCGATTTCCAGGTCGCGCGCCGTCAATGGCTGCGCCACGCCCGTGCCGCCGGCGGCCAGGTTGCCCCGCACTTCGCCCGCCTGCGGGATGCGCGCCAGCGAAAACGGCACCGGCTTGCCGCCGATGACGAGGATGCGCTTGTCGCCCTTGACGATGTCGGCGATGAAACGCTGCGCCATGATGGTCTGCGCGCCGTTCTCCGTCAGCGTCTCGATGATGGCACCCAGGTTCAGGCCGTCGGCCTTGACGCGGAAGATGCCCGTGCCGCCCATGCCGTCGAGCGGCTTGAAGATGACGTCCTGGTGCTTGGCGTGGAAGGCGCGCAGGCGCGCTTCGTCCGACGTCACCAGGGTCGGCGACGTGAATTCGGAAAACTGCGCGATGGCCAGCTTTTCATTGTTGTCGCGGATGGCGGACGGCTTGTTGAAGACGCAAGCGCCCTGCTTTTCCGCCAGTTCCAGCAGATACGTGCCGTACACGTATTCCATGTCGAACGGCGGATCCTTGCGCTCGATGATGGCGTCCAGGGCCGACAGGCGCACTTCTTCGGTGGAGACCACCTTGTACCAGTCGTGTTCGTCGCCGGTCAGCTCGATGTGTTTGACCCTTGCCGTGACGATGCCTTCTTCCAGCGCCATGTCCTTCTGTTCGAAGGCGTAGACGGCATGGCCGCGTTTGGCCGCCTCGCGCATCATGGCGAAGGTGGAATCTTTGTAAGTCTTGAAGCCTGCCAGCGGGTCGGCAAGGAATGCAATTTTCATGGTGCGTCCAATCGGGGAGCCTGGATAAGGAATGCTTGATTCTAGCCGAGATCGCCAGGCGCGGTAGTCGCCGCGCCTGGCGAGTCTGCTGGATCGATCAATACACCTCGGGATTCGGGTCCGTGCGCTCCATTTCCAGCGACGCGGCCAGCAAGGCCAGGCGCGCCACCACGCCGTACACATAAAAGCGGTTCGGCGCGGCCGTGCCCGGCTTGGCCTTCAAGTCCGGCACGGCATGCTGCTGGGCAAACGCCAGCGGCACGTACTGCGAGCCGGGCGCGTTCAGGTTCTGGTCCACGCCTTTTTCAGCATGCACGCGGTAGAAGCCGCCCACCACGTAGCGGTCGATCATGTAGACAACGGGCTCGGCCACGGCATCCTTGATGCTTTCAAAGGTCGGCACGCCTTCCTGGATGATGACGTCGGTCACCAGCTGGCCATCCTTGACGATCGACATTTTTTCGCGCTGCTTGCGCGACAAGTCGCGCACTTCACTGGCGTCGCGCACCGTCATGATGCCCGTGCCATACGTGCCCGCATCGGGCTTGACGATGACAAACGGCTTTTCCTTGATGCCGTATTCCTTGTATTTCTTGCGGATCTTGGCCAGCAGCACGTCGACGCTGGCGGCCAGCGCATCTTCGCCCTCGCCTTCCTGGAAATTGACGTCGCTGCACTTGGCGTGGAAGGGGTTGAGCATCCACGGGTCGACATCGATCATCTTGCCGAATTTTTTCACCACTTCATCGTAGGCCGTGTAGTGGTTGCTCTTGCGGCGCAAGGCCCAGCCCGCATGCAAGGGTGGCAACAGGCTTTGCTCATGAATATTTTGCAAGATATCGGGGATGCCGTCCGACAAGTCGTTATTCAGCAGAATCGTGCACGGATCGAAATCCTTCAAACCCAGGCGACGGCCATTGTTCAGGCGCACCAACGGCTCGATGACGAGCATATTGCCGTCCGGCAGGGCAAGCGGTGTCGGCTGGGTAATCTCGGGCGACCAGGAACCGAAGCGCACGTGCAGGCCCGTCTGGCGGAAGATTTGCATCAGGCGCGCCACGTTCTGCAAGTACTGCGGCGTGGTGTTGTGCAATTCCGGCACGATCAGCAAGTTGCGGGCGTCCGGGCAATACTTGTCGATGGCGGCCATGGCCGCTTGCACGGACAGGGGCAGCATTTCCGTGGCCAGGTTATGGAAACCGCCAGGGAACAGATTGGTATCGACGGGCGCCAGCTTGTAGCCGGCGTTACGCAAGTCTACCGAGCAATAGAAAGGCGGCGTGTGCTCTTGCCACTCCATGCGAAACCAGCGCTCAATGGCCGGCGTCGCGGCCAGAATCTTTTTTTCGAGGTCGAGCAGCGGTCCGGTCAGGGCCGTGACGAGATGGGGAACCATAGTTACATCCTTAAATTATGTGCAGTATTCAAAAAAGCACACAGAACTGCCGACTATATTACCGTGTAAGTACCCCAAATCGGGGCAAAAGCCTTGTTTTAAAGACCTTTTACATTCCCACAACGAAAAAAAGGCACCTCAATGAGGCGCCTTTTCCAACAGGACATGCCGCGCCGGGGCGCTAGCATGCCAGATAATGATTATTTAACCATGATACGCTTGCTCGCCATGGCTCGTGATATCGAGGCCTTCGCGCTCTTCTTCTTCCGGTACGCGCAGGCCGATGACGATGTCGACCAGTTTATAGGCGATGACGGAAACGATGGCCGACCAGAGGATGGTGGTGCCGACCGCTTGCGCCTGCACCCACACCTGATGGCCGATCGAGTACGGATCCGCCGACATCTTGTTGGTGACATAGTCGAAGATGCCCTGGCCGCCCAGTTGTGGTGCCGCAAACACGCCCGTCAGCAAGGCACCGAGGATACCGCCCACGCCATGCACGCCGAACACGTCGAGCGAATCGTCGGCGCCGATCAGGCGTTTCAGGCCATTCACGCCCCACAGGCAGACGACACCGGCCAGCAAGCCGATGACCAGGCCGCCCATCGGGCCGACAAAGCCGGCTGCCGGGGTGATCGCCACCAGGCCGGCCACTGCACCCGAGGCGCCACCGAGCATCGATGGCTTGCCTTTGCTGATCCACTCGCCAAATACCCACGACAGGGTGGCGGCGGCAGTGGCCAGCAGGGTGTTGACGAAAGCCAGGGCAGCCACGTCGCCCGCTTCCAGCGAGGAACCGGCATTGAAACCGAACCAGCCCACCCACAGCAGCGATGCGCCGATCATGGTCATCGTCAGCGAGTGCGGCGCCATCGATTCGCGGCCGTAACCGACGCGCTTGCCGATCATGATCGCGCCCACCAGGCCGGCGACGGCGGCATTGATGTGCACCACGGTGCCGCCGGCGAAGTCCAGCGCGCCTTTTTGCCAGATCCAGCCAGCCTTCAGGGCTTCGCTGGCCGAGGTGGCGGCGTTGGTGATCAGGTCAGGACCGGTCCAGAACCACACCATGTGGGCCGCTGGCAGGTAGGCGAACGTGAACCACAGCACGACGAAGGCCAGCACGGCGGAAAATTTGGCGCGCTCGGCAAAGGCGCCGACGATCAGTGCGCAGGTGATGGCGGCAAACGTGCCCTGGAAAGCGACGAAGACGAACTCGGGAATGACGACGCCCTTGCTGAAGGTGGCGGCGGCGGCAAACGTGCCCTTGGCCGGATCCCAGATACCATTCAGGAACAGGCGGTCGAAGCCACCGAAGAAAGCGGTTTTTTCCGTGAAGGCGATCGAATAACCGTAGATGCACCACAACACGATGACCAGCGCGAACACCATGAACACTTGCATCAGCACCGACAGCATGTTCTTCGAGCGCACCAGGCCGCCGTAGAACAGGGCCAGGCCGGGGATGGTCATCAGGATCACCAGCAAGGTGCTGATCATCATGAAGCTGGTATCGCCCTTGTTGGCGACGGGCGCGGCGGCTGGCGCGGCAGCGGCCGGGGCAGGAGCGGCGGCAGCCGGAGCTGCTGCTTCAGGCACGGGCGTAACGGCAGGGGCGGCGACGGCCGATGTCGTGGCAGCCTCCGTCTTGGCGGGGGCATCGGCAAAGCTCGGCGCGGCGACGCCGAACGCACACAGACAGGCAAACCCAGCTAGCAATTTTGTTATATTTTTACGCATCAATATTCCCCTTAGAGCGCTTCGTTGCCGGTTTCGCCGGTACGGATGCGGATGACCTGTTCCAGGTTGTAGACGAAAATCTTGCCATCGCCGATTTTACCGGTACGCGCGGCGCCTTCGATCGCTTCGATGGCCTGGTCGACAATGGCGTCATCAACAGCCGCTTCGATTTTGGTTTTTGGCAAGAAATCGACGACATACTCGGCGCCACGGTAGAGTTCCGTGTGTCCTTTCTGGCGGCCGAAACCCTTGACTTCCGTGACGGTAATGCCTTGCACATTGATAGCCGACAAAGCTTCGCGTACTTCGTCCAGTTTGAACGGTTTAATGATTGCAGTAATCATTTTCATGGCAGTCTCGCTTAAAAGGTTTTGGATACGGTCAGCACGAGACCGGATTTCGCCAGATTCTTGCCATTCGGTGCCAGCGACGAAATGTTGGCCTTCACGGCGGCGAGAGAAACGGTCGCCATGCCGAAGTCCTTGGTCACGCCGATCTTGACATCGTTATAGCTGAGGGAATCGTTGTGCTCGACTTTCTGGCGGCCCACATGCACGTTCATGATGTAGCCGTCGATCATGTCGAAGTTGCCGCCCACGTCAAGATAGCCACTGTTCTTGCTGTCGGCGACGCCAAACAGATTGGTCGTCGAGTGCGAGTACTTGATGTACAGCGGGCCATAACCGAGCTGGCCATACAGTTCAAAGGTATTCGCATTGGTGCTCAGCCCATTCGAGGGATAGAAGTAGTACAGGCCGCCCACATCATAGGTAACATTCTTGCTGATCTCGCCACGCTTGCCGCCGTACACATCCCATTCCAGATTGGTATCGCCGCCGCCGTCCTTGATCCATTTGATGCTCGACAACCAAGTTCCCACGTACAGGCCCGTCGGGTTATGGGTATAGTCGGCGCCGCCACTGACGGCCGGTTTCAAGCGGCTTTGCGAAATGCCACGGTAGCGGTAGTCGCTGGTCAGCGCCACGTTGTAGCTCACCACGTTATCAGGTACGGCTTCGGCTGCAGCAGGCGCCGCCACTGCATCCTGGGCCATGGCGCTACCGCACAAGGCGGTCATGGCCAGCGACAACGCTGCAGCTAAAGTCATGTTCTTGGACAGATTCTTCATGGCGATTCCCTTTTATTGAACTTTTAAAGCGGTTGAGGTTTAAAATCTTGGCTGGAGATCACAAAGCGTTCATACCTTCTTTAGCAGAATACGTGCCAGCTCCATTGCCACCTTGACAGGTGCGTTTCCGGCCATACATACCCTGCAAGCCTGTGGGCATGCGGGTACGGGCTGCTAAAGCATTGTGAATTTGCCCAGTTTCGCACCAGATTAACGCCGCTGTGCACCGCAATGGTGCGATGCACAGGCCGCACCATAAAAGGACTGACCATGGACATGAATACCTTCTTTAACGACTTGCAAGGCAAGATCCATCAAGCCATCGAAAACTCGCCTGCCAAGGATATCGAGAAAAACGTCAAATCGATGATGACCCAGGGCTTCGCCCGCCTCGATCTCGTCACGCGTGAGGAATTCGATATCCAGGCGCAAGTGCTGGCCAAGACCCGCGCCAAACTGGACGCACTGGAATTGCGCCTGATCGAACTGGAAACGCGCCTGAACGAATCCAAGGCGTAAGGTGACGCCAGCCAGGTCCCGTTATTGACGGCCTTGCTGGCATAGCTCAAGCCTGACAGCGCTTCACGCGCTAGACTGATCCTGCCCGCGCCCGCGCCACAGGGGAGTCTGATGAGTCTGGCCGTCCTGAAAAGCCGCGCCCTGGCCGGCATGGAAGCGCCCGAGGTAAGTGTCGAAGTCCACCTTGCCAATGGTTTGCCTTCGTTTACGATTGTCGGCCTGCCGGATACGGAAGTGAAGGAATCGCGCGACCGCGTCCGTGCCGCGCTGCAAAACTGCGGCTTTGACATGCCGGCGCGGCGCATCACGGCCAACCTGGCGCCGGCGGATTTGCCCAAGGAATCTGGGCGCTTCGACCTGCCCATCGCGCTGGGCATCCTGGCCGCCTCCGGCCAGTTGCCGGGCGACCAATTACACCACTACGAATTCGCGGGCGAACTGTCGCTGTCGGGCCAGTTGCGCCCCATCCGCGGCGCCCTGGCCATGACCTTTGCCATGCAGCGCAGCCAGCCGGGCGCGCCACGCGCCTTCATCTTGCCGCAGGCGAACGCGGACGAGGCGGCGCTCGTCCGCGACGCCTGCATCTACCCCGCCCACAGCCTGCTCGAGGTCTGCGCGCATTTTGCCGCGCACGCCAGCCACACGGCCCTGCAACGCCATCAGCCCATGTTGGCTGTCTCCGCTTTTGCTTATCCCGACTTTGCCGACGTGCAAGGACAGCAGCAGGCGCGACGCGCACTGGAAGTGGCGGCCGCGGGCGGCCATAACGTCTTGATGGTAGGGCCGCCGGGTGCGGGCAAGACCATGCTGGCCAGCCGCTTCCCCGGCGTGCTGCCGCCCATGAGCGATGAAGAAGCGCTGGAATCGGCGGCCGTGCATTCGCTGGGCGGGCACTTCAAGGTGGAACACTGGAAACGGCGCCCCTATCGCGCCCCGCACCAAACGGCGTCCGGCGTGGCCTTGGTGGGCGGCGGCAACGTGCCGCGCCCGGGAGAAATCTCGCTGGCACACTGCGGTGTGCTGTTTCTCGATGAAATCGCCGAATTCCAGCGCCGGGTACTCGATGTCTTGCGCCAGCCCATGGAATCGGGCGTGATCAGCATTTCACGCGCGGCCCGCCAGGCCGAGTTTCCTGCCCGCTTTCAGCTGATCGCCGCCATGAATCCCTGCCCATGCGGCTATCTGGGCCACGCTTCGGGCCGTTGCCGCTGCACGCCGGACGCCGTGCTCCGCTATCACAGTCGCCTGTCCGGCCCGCTACTCGACCGTATCGACTTGCAAATTGAAGTGGCCGCCATGCCGCCCGCAGCGCTGGGCCGGCACGCAGGCGCCGGCGAAAGCACGCAAGCCATCGCCACGCGGGTGGCGGCAGCCTTTGCCCTGCAGCTGGCACGCCAGGGGAAAGCGAACCAGCGCCTGAGCAGCACGGAAATCGAACAGCATTGTCGTCTGGAAACGCATGGAGAACAGCTGCTGCATGGCGCCATGGCGCGATTGCACTGGTCGGCGCGCACGTATCACCGGGTACTGCGCGTAGCGCGCAGCATCGCGGACCTGGCGGGCAGCCCCGGCATCACGCAAGCGCATGTCGCCGAAGCGATCCAGTACCGGCGCGTGCTGCGTGAAATATGAGCCGGCCGGTGGCCCCACACGTGCGCGATTGCGCCTGATCGGCGGCGCTGCTACCATCTGCTGATGAAAAAACCATCACTTGCCCTCTTTCTGGCTACGCTCGCGGCCGCCAGCGTCCTGTCCGCCTGCAGTCCGAAGTTCGACTGGCGCGACTATCGCAGCCCCGACGCCCAGTTCACGGCCCTGTTTCCAGGCAAGCCGGCCGTGCTGACACGCGAGGTCGACCTCGACGGCAAGAAAGTCAGCCTGACCATGACGGCCAGCGAAGTCGATGGCAATACCTTCGCCATCGGCAGCGCCATGCTCGACAGCGCAGAACAGGCGCAAGCGGCCCTGCCCGCCATGCAGACTGCCCTGTTGAAAAATATCAACGGCACCGTGCGCAGCGAAAAATCGGCATCGGCGGCCAGCAGCACGGCTGCGGGAACGCACCAACGCAGTTCGCTCAGCATCGAGGCCAAAGGCACACAGCAAGGCAAGCCTGTCTTGCTGGTCGGGCGTTTTGTGGCGCAGGACAAACGCATCTTCCAGATCATCATTCTCGGTGAAGAAAGCAAGCTGTCGCGTGACACCATCGACACCTTCATGGACTCGGTGAAACTGCATTAAGACTTAACGATCGCTTAAACGGGTATTTTCACGGTAAGCGAGCTCTTGTAAATACGTGCGTTGTCCAACAGATGGCTCTATCCGGCTTGCAAATATGCAATCCGGGACAAACGGACGGCCTGTGCGACATTTCAAGTCGTGATATTGTTTCGACACTAACAACAAGTTTCAGAAAGCGCTTATGTTGATCTCATTCAAATCCAAATCTTCCCCTGAAGTGCTGATGTACCAGGAACATGCCCAGCGTATCCTCGACATCCTGCACAAGAACCCCACGCGCGGCGTCATCACGCCAGCCGAAGCGGGCGATGCCCTGGCCCTGCTGGAAAAAGAAGTCGCGGAAAGCAAATTGCATCCGGAAAATGACATCGAACACGATGCGCATACGCCGGAAACACTGGAAGATGGCGAAACGGGTGCCCATGCGCGCGCGCAAAAAGTGCATTTCTCGCAGCGCGCCTATCCTTTGATGGAAATGCTGCGCTCGGCCAAGGCGGAAAATGAAAGCATCACCTGGGGCATCTGATCCGATGAGTGCTGCAGACGAAAAAAAACCCCGCACCTAGCGGGGTTTTTTTATATAACAAGCCTGACGATAACCTACTTTCACACTGGTTGCAGCACTATCATCGGCGCAAAGTTGTTTCACGGTCCTGTTCGGGATGGGAAGGGGTGGGACCAACTTGCTATGGTCATCAGGCATAACTTTTTCAACAACCTGCTCCCAGCGGGGCAGCAAGTCGTCTGATCTGAGGAGGCGAATTATACCCCAGGTCGGCTTGACACACAAGCGCGCAAGCCGGGATCACCACGAATGCCAACAATGTTGTCGGATTACGCTACGCTAATCCGACCTACCCGGCGTTCTATGGACGTAGGTCAGCTTAGCGCGCAGCGCGTAAGCCGACAAGCACCCGCAGCCTATAACGCAAACAAACCGCCAGACGAAAAAAAACCCGCCAATTGCTTGACGGGTTTTTCTCTACTGCGAATAACAAGCCTGACGATAACCTACTTTCACACTGGTTGCAGCACTATCATCGGCGCAAAGTTGTTTCACGGTCCTGTTCGGGATGGGAAGGGGTGGGACCAACTTGCTATGGTCATCAGGCATAACTTGTACTGGCGTTTGTCTCCTGTAGGACGACAAAGCCTGAATCTGGAAGAAGCAAAGATTGGGGTAATGAACAGTAGTATCAACACACACGCAACGTTGTACCGTCTTATCCTCTGTACCTGCTAAGGTTATAGGGACAAGCCGTACGGGCAATTAGTACTGGTTAGCTTAATGCATTACTGCACTTCCACACCCAGCCTATCAACGTCCTGGTCTCGAACGACCCTTCAAAGAGCTCAAGGCTCTGGGAAATCTCATCTCAAGGCAAGTTTCCCGCTTAGATGCTTTCAGCGGTTATCTCTTCCGAACTTAGCTACCCGGCAATGCCACTGGCGTGACAACCGGTACACCAGAGGTTCGTCCACTCCGGTCCTCTCGTACTAGGAGCAGCCCCCTTCAAATTTCCAACGCCCACGGCAGATAGGGACCAAACTGTCTCACGACGTTTTAAACCCAGCTCACGTACCACTTTAAATGGCGAACAGCCATACCCTTGGGACCGGCTACAGCCCCAGGATGTGATGAGCCGACATCGAGGTGCCAAACTCCCCCGTCGATATGAACTCTTGGGAGGAATCAGCCTGTTATCCCCAGAGTACCTTTTATCCGTTGAGCGATGGCCCTTCCATACAGAACCACCGGATCACTATGTCCTACTTTCGTACCTGCTCGACTTGTCAGTCTCGCAGTTAAGCACGCTTATGCCATTGCACTATCAACACGATGTCCGACCGTATCTAGCGTACCTTCGAACTCCTCCGTTACACTTTAGGAGGAGACCGCCCCAGTCAAACTGCCTACCATGCACTGTCCCCGATCCGGATAACGGACCAAGGTTAGAACCTCAAACAAACCAGGGTGGTATTTCAAGGTTGGCTCCACGAGAACTAGCGTCCCCGCTTCAAAGCCTCCCACCTATCCTACACAGATTGGTTCAAAGTCCAATGCAAAGCTACAGTAAAGGTTCATGGGGTCTTTCCGTCTAGCCGCGGGTAGATTGCATCATCACAAACATTTCAACTTCGCTGAGTCTCGGGAGGAGACAGTGTGGCCATCGTTACGCCATTCGTGCAGGTCGGAACTTACCCGACAAGGAATTTCGCTACCTTAGGACCGTTATAGTTACGGCCGCCGTTTACTGGGACTTCAATCAAGAGCTTGCACCCCATCATTTAATCTTCCAGCACCGGGCAGGCGTCACACCCTATACGTCCACTTTCGTGTTTGCAGAGTGCTGTGTTTTTATTAAACAGTCGCAGCCACCAGTTTATTGCAACCCTTTCACCCTCATGGAGTAAACCAATCAAGCTACCGGGGCGTACCTTTTCCCGAAGTTACGGTACCAATTTGCCGAGTTCCTTCTCCCGAGTTCTCTCAAGCGCCTTAGAATACTCATCTCGCCCACCTGTGTCGGTTTGCGGTACGGTCTCGTATGACTGAAGCTTAGAGGCTTTTCTTGGAACCACTTCCGATTGCTTCGTGAATAAATTCACTCGTCTCAACCCCTTGAATTCCGCGCCCGGATTTGCCTAAGCGCCTTCTATGAGCCAAAAACCAACTATTCCAACAGTTGGACAACCTTCCGCGATCCGTCCCCCCATCGCATCATACGACGGTGCAGGAATAT
>NZ_LBCO01000018.1:266303-266395 GCF_000988085.1 Janthinobacterium sp. KBS0711
CCATCCCCTTGAATTCCGTACCCGGATTTGCCTAAGTACCTTCTATGAGACAGAAACTGACTATTCCAACAGTCAGACAACCTTCCGCGATC
>NZ_LBCO01000018.1:266405-266494 GCF_000988085.1 Janthinobacterium sp. KBS0711
TCCCCTTGAATCCTGCGCCCGGATTTGCCTAAGCGCCTTCTATGAGACAGAAACTGACTATTCCAACAGTCAGACAACCTTCCGCGATC
>NZ_LBCO01000018.1:266504-266605 GCF_000988085.1 Janthinobacterium sp. KBS0711
CTCCCTTGAATTCCGCACCCGGATTTGCCTAAGTGCCTTCTATGAAGCAGAAACTGACTATTCCAACAGTCAGACAACCTTCCGCGATCCGTCCCCCCATC
>NZ_LBCO01000019.1:0-31598 GCF_000988085.1 Janthinobacterium sp. KBS0711
GGCCGTCGCCGAAGAAAAACTTAACGTAGTGCCCGGGATGGGTTGACCACTACAATGTGAACGAGCAGGCGCTGGTCTTCCTTGGCCCGCCCGCTTTTCGGCTGAACGCACCACGCATAAAAACCGCTGGGATGCACTCCCATCATCTTGCGCAAGCGCCGTACCGGAAATTCGTCCTGTACTTCCTGAATGAAGGCGTACCTAACCCGGGCGTCTTGGCAAAGTACACCGCGGCCTTTTTCAAGATGTCGCGCCCCTCAGTAACGCGCGTCAATTCGGCCTTCAGTCGCCGCATCTCGTCAGACTGGCCGTCCTGAGCTTTGCGCTCGACTTCAGGCACGCCATACTGCTTTGTCCACGCATAGATACTGTGCATACTGACATCAAGCCGTTCAGTGACCTCGGCCGCCGGGTGCCAGCGCTCAACAACTTGCTTGACCGCTGCGACGTTAAATTCTTCCGTGTAATGCTTCACACCCATGATTCTACTTTGCCTAAATTATGGCTCAGGAGTGTCTATGATGGTCGTGGCGATTCAAGTAATTTATTGCCAACAGGAAGAATATGAAATATGGGAACTATCCAGTCATCGTTAAAGATGCAAAAATACCGGAATTTTTGGGCTTCACATCAAAAATCCTAAGCTAAGGGACGAACCGCAATGACCGGCCTGCCTCATGACAAAAATGGACTAAAATAGACGGTCATCTGCAAATATAATCATAGGAAATACGAGCGTCTGGATCAAGGGGCTTTGTCCGTTTCGCCCCATTAATCAGACTCACCTACCATGCCCTATCTTCCTCAGTCGATTCCATCTATGCGTCAAACGATACCGGCCATTCCCCCGCAGATTTTGAATGCTGCAGAAAATAATGACCTGGTGATATTTGTTGGGGCAGGCGCATCAAAACTTTGCGGTAGTCCTGACTGGCGCGGCTTTGCCAACGGTGTGGTCGTGGAATTAAAAAATGCGGGAGTATTGAACTTCTTGGCCGCCGAACAGTTGCAGTCCATACCCGATGCTCGGCGTACGCTGTCGGTCGCCATGAATCTGGCAAAAACAAAGGGCGTTAAGATTAATTACGAAGCGATCTTGCATCCAGCCAAGCCAAGGGAGCGCGGTGCCCGCTTGTACGAAATACTGAAGGACCTCAACTCCATTGTTGTCACCACCAACTATGATAAATGGTTGCACAAAGCTAATCGGGAGCAGATAACCGTTGGCGGCGAGGACGCCGCCGCCCGTCCCGAGACCCTTCCGATGGACTATCTTGAGGCGAAATATTACAAGAATGAGCATTTTTTACCTTATGTGCTCACAGAAAAAGGCGCCGTCATTCACCTGCATGGAAGTTACAAGGACGAAGACTCCATGATCATCTCAATGCGCCATTACATGCGGCACTACGCGGATGAGAAGGTCGTCAAGTTTCTCAATCACTTGTTCACCCACTGCACCGTCCTGTTCCTGGGCTACGGCGTCGCCGAGTTGGAAATACTAGAGCATATTATTCGTTCAAACGATCCAGTTGAAAAAAATTCCGCTTCCGAACCCCGGCATTTTTTGCTCAATCCAATTCAATCGCACCAAGTTCAGCAAAATCAATTCACTGAGAATTATTTTAGCGATGAGTGTGGCATCCGTGTCATTAACTACGAGATCGATGAAAAAGGCTACGACGAAGTGGTAGATGTGCTTGAGGCATGGGCGCCTGCGATCAAAGCGAAGACGCCTTCATTGCTAGATTATCAGCATCAACTGCAGCTGTTCATCACAGATGAATCGGATGCATTGAAACGCACATCGGCGATTAAGCTCGTACAAAGCCAACCGGGCCTCACACCGTTCTTTCTCAACTCGATCAAAGATGCTCGGTGGTTCAACGAACTCGAAGCCAACGGGTTTTTTGCGCCAACCAGCATGCCCCCTTTAGTAATCACCGAGGAGCAGGACGGTGGACTCCTGTATGAAGCACCGCGTTGGCCAGCGCTGCGGTATTTGGAAAACGTCGCAACTGAAGGGCGCGAAGAAGATGCCGAGCGCATTATGGCAGTCCTGCGCAAAATTACCGCCTATGGAAGCGAATCCGGTTTTGACAACTGGCGAATTTGGGCATCGTGCGCCACGATCATGTCTCTGCTTCCTCTCAATGTGATCAAATTCAAGGATATCGACATGATCGGGGTCTGGTTGAACACGATGTTCAATGCGGATCTCATCGGCCACAACATTTGCACTGGACTGCTTCCGCGTTTATTGGAAAGCCTGGCGCCTGACGACGCAGATAAGGCACTGGCCCTCATTGAGAAAATCACCGTAGAGAAATCAGATGCGTGAAAAAAAGACCTTGCTCCAAACTCACTATCTAAAGGATGCACTGGAAGGACACTGTCAGAAACTGGGAGAGCGCTGTGGTGAGGCAGCGGTGCGGCTGTTCATGCGGCGCCTTACGAACACCATCGGTGCGCCGAAAGACGACAAGTATACCTATGTTAAGCGCAAAGCGATTGAAGAACATCAACAGGACGCCTATGCGGGTGAGAGCCTGACAAGTGTGTACATTGATGCCTTGCGTGATGCAATGATCGGTTTTGTTCGAAAGGATAAGGCATCCGCCGCAACTATCTTGGCGACGCTGTTAACTTCGGAGTTTCCGTCTATTGTCCGCGTCGGAATATATATCTGCGACAGCCATTTTCTCGCCTTTTCGGATGTGCTGGAGCAGTACTTCAAGGAATCCTGGCTGATCAAGCCCGAATTCTGGCATGAGGCATATTGGCTGGTAAAGCGCAATTACGCACATTTCCCTTCAACGCTAAAACACAAGTTTCTCAATCTGGTTCAGGCGTTGCCTGGCGACTGGGATGAGGACGATCCACGCACCGCTGACTTCAAGGATTGTCACCGTCGAGACCTGCTGAGCGCCATTGCCGGCCAGGGCGATAGCGCTGTCGATGCATGGTATCAATCCCTGATGCAAAAATTCGGCGCCGCCCATGACCACGTAGACTTTCAGTCTTTCTCCTCTGGCGGCTGGGTGGGCGCCGCCACACCCAAGACGTCGGACGAGTTCCTGACAATGACCGCAGATGAACTACAGGCTTTCATGGAGACATTTAAGCCAGATCAGAGCGTTTTTAACGGTCCATCGTATCGTGGTGCCGCCGACAATTTGCAGGAAGCTGTCAAGGCGAGCGAGGATGGTTTTGCTGCAAAATTTCCCCTGTTCGCCAATGCCCACCCTGCGTATCAGCACGGCTTGTTGTCCGGACTGAAGGAACGTCTTTCCTTGGCGCCCAGCTCATTTGACTGGCCTGCGACAGTGCAGTTGATTCAATCTATTCTAAAGGGTATCAATCCAGCGAGCCAGGTAGACGACCAATCATTCTCCGACGTTTTCGAGCTGACGTCACTGTGGGTGCTGACGGATATCTCGGACCTCATGGAGGCCGGTTTTCAATCGAGTTCTCATCCTATCCCGTCAACGCTACAGAGCGAATGCTTGAAGACGATCCTGAGTTTGCTCGAGCTGAGCACTCCTCATGACACTTCCGATGTCAAGGACGCTGTGTCCACGATGATCAATAGCCGTTATGGCAAGGCCCTGGAAGCGTCCCTTGTCGCAGCGCTTGCCATCGCGCGCGCAGACAATTCCGGCGAAGCTGCGCGTCAGGTCTGGGCGGCGTTGTGCCCAATTTATTCGGATGCCTTGGATGCAAGCGAGGCGGGGCTAAACCTTGAATTCGCCACCTTCGGAGGTCTCTACTGTGTCAACTTGCACTATCTTGATGCCACCTGGGTTCTAGATAATTTCAACAGGCTGTTTTCTTCAAAAAATAAGGCGGCATGGATCTGCGCGGCGCAGGGATTTTCGTACCAGAACCACTTTTATCCGTGGCTATATAAGCTGCTGCGCGATGGTGGGCACCTCTACCGCATGATTTATGAAGACACGCAAAAAGATCAAGTTCAGGAGCGTACGATGCAGTTCTTGGGGCTGGCCTATCTCAATGATGAACTCGAGTCACTCGATAGCACAGGCGGTTCACCTGGCTTGATGGCCCGCGTTATCAACGACCTCAATATGGAGGCGTTGTCGCGCATCTGCTGGTTCTTTTGGACGCTACGTCCGCAAGGGCCGTCAGGCGTGAATGCACCGAAAATTGTAAGCTTTTGGAAGAAGCTAGATGAGACGATCAGAGCTTCCGGGCAAGAGCATGCCGAGCTTCTCTCTGCGCTGAACTCTCTTGCCGTATTCTTAGGGGAACTTGACGATTCAACTACGCCATTGCTGCTCAATGCCGCAATATACGCCAACGTGAAATTCCATAGTCATACCCTGTTGTCTGAACTGCGCCGTTTGTCTGATGATAACCCCAAAACGGTCAGTGAAATCTTCGATGCCGTTACCAATAGGTTCCTGCCAGACTTCGAACAAGAAGATGTGGTGGCAGTTGTCGAGCGCATCGCCGATTGCGGCGAGGTGGAAATCGCGCGCAAAATCTGCAACAAGTACAATGAAAAAGGGGTTAATTTTTTAAACCCGGTCTTCGAACGTATTCGTAATTTGAAAGGTTGAATTACACTCCCCTCCTCCAGCTATCGGTATATTTTTGTAATTTGGGTTTGGTGCTTTGCCCAGTGATCAGCACCAGGCCCGATAGTGTGATTGCCTTCAGCGGTAACCGGTGGAATTTGGATGTAGACTTTGGCCGGCATGGCCCGACTGTCTTGACCTGTTACTACCCGTAGACACGTGTTGCTCAGTGCGCTCTTAGGTCCCGCCCAGGTAATAGCTTCGGGATGGCAGGTGGCCCCTATCCATCCATCTCGGCAAAGGATGCCAGGCAACTGGACGCAAAAATGCGACGGGAAATCCAAATTTTTGTGGCTACAGTCCAGTGCACTGGCGCCGGTGATGGCCTGGCAAGGTGCCAGCCGATGATCCCAAAATAATCCATGGCCGGCGGCGCAAAAAGGTAGCGAGGCGTTCCGCAGCTCTCCCAAAGCATGCGCCAGCGGATAAATGCGACTGCGCGAGGGCAAAAAGGTATGTGCCACGTGGTTGTACCCTCCTCCACAGAACCAATCAAACTGAGCTAGCGCCTGATATAACGCCGCTTGCCACGAGTTTCGGACCACTCTCCGATGATTTGAAGCTTGCTCACGCAGGTGTGCTTGCAACTCTGCCGTTGAAAGTGGATTCGAGACGATGTCGAAGTATATGTTCACCAGTTCACTTGCTGCATGCACACCATAAAGCTCGGCCAAACCAGACACATTAAAATGACTGATCACCATCGCCTGCAAATCGCACTTTTTCGGTGAGTGACGAATTAAAAGCGCATGACAATTGATGAAAATCCTGTGCATGCACATTGGCAAATTGTAGGGCGAATCCTATAAAGATGTAAGACAAAACACCTACTATCAACATGTCGCATTGGATACTGAACTGGCATTCCACACAGCGTTTGTGGAGTTCCATTCGTACCACGAAAAAGTGAAATATCTGCAGGCTGGAATCGTCAATCGCAGAATTCAGGTCGCGTTGGCCGACACCTACCACGACCCGCCTCTGCTCACACGGCCCAACAAAGCGTTGCGGAAAAGCCATGCGTCGATTATTCAAGATCACATCTACACGCGTTTCCTCATTCGAATCTTTCATCGCGTACTCGGTCTTCCCTTGTCTCCCACAACCGATCCTCCACGACCTCTTTCGCAAGATGAACTTTGGCTTCATCCACAAAAGCCTTGAGATCACGTGGGAAGTTTGGTTCCAAGCTGTCCAGCAATTGAGCGTTCGCCTCAATCAATGCGGACCGCGAACCACTCCAACTCATCGGTCGAAACCGTTTAATGAACACCGCTAGTACGCTTTTGGGATCTGCTGCGTTGGAGAGGAGCGCTTTCGCTTGATCAGACCATAACTGGGGTCCACTCGTTTCCGATTGGTTCGCGAAAGTGACAACTGAGGATGCAAGCAGATACCGTTGCTCACGATCTCCCTCACACCATGCGATGAGGTTTTCAGTAGAGACCACGTCCATCGGGTTGCTCGAATGGCCACCTATATGTTCGAACGCGTGAATCCCTACCTGCTGATTCGCCTCATTACCTTCGAACAGCGCATCTAGAACGGCGACCGGGTGTAGCTCGAGCAAAGATTTTAATAACCCATTGTTATCAAATGAATAGGTCTCATTGGTCAATACCGCGTGCCTGAAGCGCGCAGCGATCTGAGACGCAACTGGCCCGCCGTCGGAATCGGAGAGGCAAGCTTTTATGACTACAGCGAGGGTATAGTCGTCAAGCTGATTATTCTTTCTAAAGGTGATGTGCGGAAGCATTTCGCGGCCAGCTCGAAGAAATTCAGGCTCGTTCTCTCGCTGATTCGCGCGGTTGGAAAACAATCGCATGGAAAGTACCTCTAGCGCAACCTCGAAACCCTCCGCGTGGGCTGCGACAAGCAAGAGCAAGTCGCAGAAAGGGCTAACGGCGAGGGTATTAAGCGTTCTGCCGTACGCCAAGGCCCCATACATTCGAACCGGAACAAGTCCATCATTCAAGGCTCGTGTAAGCCTTTCAATACACCGCTGGTCAAGTTCTACAGCGGAATGCAGCTCTGGGAGGAACGCTTGTAAAGCGCATTGATCGAGCGCTGCGTCGAGTAGATTATGCGCAAGGTTTTTGTCCTGTTCCCAGAGTGCTGTCAGAAAGCCTTTAAGAATCTGAATATTCCGTTGCTCAGGCAGGAGTACATCCAGTCCACTTGCAAGCCTCATCCAAGTAGCACGAGGAGCCATGGAAGCGCTAGCAAGTCCACAACCAAATACCCACGCTCTATTTCCTCCGCGAAGGATATCGGGGAGTATTTTTTCCAGCACTTCGTCGTCACCAGCTACTGCAGCACCGAGCTCGCGAGCAATTGCTTCCAACCGCGTCGTCTGGTTCTCGATGTCGTCATCTAGGTCGAAATCATCCAAGTCGAACCCAAACGACGACTGTCCCAAGACAAATGCACGCACCCTTTCAGTTAGATTTGAAGGCCTCAGATCACGCTCAAGTGAAGTCAGCAGTAAAGCGGCCTCAGACGCCATCCAATTCATATCGAATTTCATCAGACTACGGCACGCAGCCCATCCCTCTTGCCAGAACCCACGTGCGGAGAATCCACGAGCGAGCCTATCCAATTCGATGTGCATGTGTGCTGAAGCCCACATGCCGCGGAATCCTCGTGCAAGCCGCGCGCGCAGCTCATGTTCTAGCACCCCGTCAGTCAGTGCAAGGCGCTCAATCAACAAAAGAGCGGAACTGTACCATTGCGTAACGTCAGAACGATTCGCAGGACAGTAGCCGTAACCGCGTGACCTAGCTCCAAACTCGAAACCATAACTTGAACTGAAGTGGCCCGTCTGCAGCACCTTGTCTAACGCGGCCAGGCCTAGTGCACGCGTTCTGACATTTGTAGACCCGAGCAGCTGCTCGATCACGCTGAGCCGCTGTTCAATAGTTGCATGGGTACCGGATAGGTGTAAGGAGAACAAGGAAACGAAAATTTCCGTCGCCTGCTTGGCTTCGAGCTCATTACTGCTATTGGTGGCAACCATTTCCAACAATTTAACGCATCGTTCGAACAGTGCCTGGTCATAAGCAAGGGATCGCAACAATGGGAGGTGTTGCCGCCACATCATTGAATCCGCCCCAAGATGGCCGTCCTCTGCCCTCTCCATGCAAACTAACGTCGTCTCGGGCAGCACAGATGCGACGTTCGTAAACATTGCCCGACCCAGGTCATTGAGCACATTCAAGTTGCCGAGGAGTCCGCTTGGCGCAAGCCATTTCTCGACGATATTTATGGCCTTCGGATGGTCATGCAAAAAAGATAAGCGCCGCGAAAAAGACCGCGCCAGACGCTCTGTCCCGCCTGTGATGAAGTGTTGGTCAATGTAATTGTAAGGTATGCCGTCAAGTGCGCGCGCAGCAAGTCGGTTGGCGATAGCGTGGGGGAGCACTGCTCGCCAGTTGCCCCGCTGCTGCACCAGATCGCGCCGAAACAACTCACCGACATGGCGATATATCTCGGCCGGAGCTTGGCCTATGAGTGCAGCCAGCCGCGGGAGCTCAGCTTCACTCCCGTCAAGAATCTCACCTTGAAATGAGTAAAGGAGAGAGCATGCTTGGGCCGCAAGGAGCAACGCGTTATCCGGATCGTACCGCTGCCGGAAGAGGCGTTGAAAAAGTTCATCGTTCGACAGACCCGCGATGGAGTCCGAGTGTTCAACAGTCTCTGCAAGCGCGATTGCGATTCGTGCGTTGCCACCAGACGCATCGGCAATAGTACCTGCGTCTACCTGGGATAGATTTGCGTATCGACGCCGGACCAGCTTCTCAATTAACTCGACCGACGAAGTCTCGAGCGTGACTACTAGAGTCCCCTCAGGCTGGTCGTCACGCACGTCGTACTCAATCGTGAGGACGCTGATCGTGCTGTGTCGGCCACTGCACAAATCAGTGAGCCTTCGATGTAGATCGGGAGGGCAGTTATCGACGATTAGAACTGCGCGGGTCCGGTTAGCGATCAAATCGGACGCCAAGCCAGTCGGCTGTGGATCCGGATCATCCGACAAGTTTGTGTATACCGCTAGGGAGGACGGCAATGGCCGACTTGCAATTCTAGCGTCGAACAAACATTGTGCAAAGCGCGTTTTTCCGACACCTGATAAGCCGACTAAGCGCACAATTTTTCCAGAGTCGGCCAATTTATCGCGAAGCCTATCAATCCCATGCGACAACGATTGGGGGATCGAATTGCGCTCGCCTCCGAAGTGGAGGCGCATCTTGTCATCGAGCAGATACTCTGCATCAGTACCTTCAGCTACACCGGTCCAAGAACCGTAAGGACGCCAACCAACGAGAGACCTACCAACTTTCACCTTGACCCAACAAATCAGACCGGGAAAGCGCCGCACCCAAGTCGCCAAACGAGTCCGGTCATAAAAATCCGTGTGCAACTGCTCACCATTGCCTTCACCTATCAAAGCCTCGCGCATGGCTTTGTTGCGATTGCGAAGGGCGCTGTCACTCGTTGCCCCTTTGGAACTGACAATGACATATGCGCCCGCCTCATCGGCAAGTTCTTGAATAACTGGACGAATAAGGCTTTTGGGGCGCATCTCCGCAATGATCTCGCTCCGCGGCATGTCCGGAGTCTTGACTTGGAACCCTGTTGACCTGCGAGGGATGAAGCCCTCAATGGATATCGCTGGTGATAAGGCCACGCGTACGTCAAGCCCGCCATCAGTTGCCGTCTGATTGCCACCCCATGTTACGGCTGCAGGTGATATACCACGGCCTTCCAGCTCTGCCTCACAGAGGCGCCCGACCAGTTCCCTTAGGTCGATGTCGTTGAGCTGAGCAATATCGTCGGGCGTAATGTCGAACAATGGAATTCTCCGTGGTTTGGAATCACATTGTACGTCCCAGGAAGTGGCGTGCAGACGTAAACTTGCTGCAATGCTGCCGTCGCAATCAAATCAATTCTTGTTGATTTCGATTCTGTCATCACCCCCCTAAGCTGGCGGTTGCCTGGCACTCCATTTGATGGCGGGCGCGGCGGAGATTCCCCGGACCTGGGAGACGCTGTTCACCCAAGCTGTGCTGAAGGTTTACCTTCGATTTCGTTGACCGCCTTGCCGGTACCGAAACTGAGGCTCATTGCCGCATGCCCAGTGCGGAAAGCTTCTCAATCCAGCATACATTCAGGAGCATAGCTAATTAATGCGTCGTATTCGCTGGGGAAAGCGAACGCTGAAAGGGGAAGAGCGCTGCGTGGGCGCTGCTCGTATTGCGCAGTAGCGATAACGGTTGCGCATCTTCATGGAATGTTGTTAGACTGGGGGCAAGCTCTGGTCCGGCCGAGTCCACGTCTCAACAGGATCGCAATTTAACTATCGTTCTACCTTTCTCCCAACCATGCGTTTTCGCACGTGCGGGGAAGCACCGTGGATTCTCTGTGCGTCACTAATTGGAAAATGCATGTCCACCTCTATCAATACCATCACCCACGCCCTGCGCGTGTCGCTGGCCGATGCCGGCTCACCCATCGTCCTGGGCCACGCCTTCCAGCTGGTCGCCGCCGCGTTCGGCTATCCCAGTTCAGGAGTCCTGCAGGCGTCAGGCGAACCGAAGAAACTCACCGATTCGATGCACTGGATCGTCGACCTCGCACAGATAAGGCAGCGTGCAGCATCTCTAAGCGTGGCGATCGACATCGACGCTTTCTTGCAGGCAATGGCCGACGCCTCGCGAGAGCTAGGCGGTCCGCGCATCCATACGTCGGATGGCGATCTGGAGCAGGAATTTCTCGAAGCTGCCATAGAAAACGCGCTGGACGACGATGACGTTTCGAAGCAAATGGCCAACACCAACACCACCGGCCCCTGGGAGGCGAACTTGGAGTTCGCCGATGCGACACCGCTGCCGCTACGCATTGGCGAGGTATTTACGATCAGCTATGAGGGTCAGATCCAGGGCGAACCGGACGATGACCGGCCCTACAGCGGGCATGCTGCCAACGTTTCTGTCCAGGTCTCGCTAACTGCCGTCGGTAGACGGCTTGTCATCGGACCACCCAAGGTCGAAGTGATGGGCGCGGAGCTCGACGCGGGCTACTATGGCATGGACGACGACGGCTCCGGACCTCCGCTGGGTCGGTTGGAAGCTTATGCAATGGAACTTGGTGTGCCATTCGAGGAGCGTGAGCAGCTTGAGGGCGCCGAGTCGACAGGCGACACTACCAGCGCAGGTGCATCGAATGGCTACCTGCTCAATATCGCGTACTGCGCATCGTCACCAGTCGTGGACCGGCTACGGGCAGAATACCCGTCGCAGGAAATTTGGGTGCAGGGGCACGCCCTTGAACGCATCAGCCCGTTCGACCTCGACTGACGGCCGCGTCCAACGACTGATCATCCGTTTGAATTGCTGATAGGGGCGAAGCAGTCAGCGGTGCCGGCTGCTTCCCGCGCATAGGCACAAGTGTTGGCTTAGGCACGAGGGAACCAAACGCGGCAACTGCGGTACATTCTGGGCCAGTCCTTGCTGGTGAACTGCGAACCCTTATGTGAAATTTCTACTTGTATGGCTGGATGTAGTAGCGTTTCTCAGGCATGCGATCGCTATGTTTCCTGAACCGTTTTGCCAACGACTGCAAGGCCACGCCGATACACCTAGTCCATTCAGTCAGAGTCGAGCAGGCCATCGGAACGTCCTAGCTGGCAGCGATCTGCTCGATCCGGAACAGTGTTAGATGGTATTGGTATTTGTAAACCACGATCCATGCCGGAAGGGCAACGCCATCCATGTCGCCGTCAATGGTAATCGGCAGAATCAGACCTGTCTTTACTATCTCACATGGGCACGCATACTGCTGAAGACGGGGTAATTGCAATGACAGGAGAACGCTTACCGTTCGCAAGAGTGGGAGATCACATTCGCAGAGAGACCCAACTGAACATTAAGGCTGACATTCGAACTGGTAGCAACGTTCATGAACACCTTGCACCCACAAGGCCCTACAAAGTCTTAGAATTCAAAAGCTTAGATGAACGTGAACGGAGAACTTAGGGCGTAAGTAAAATAACCAAAGCAGTGCAGAATCAAAGACCTACCTCATAATCCTCGAAAAAGTCTAGCTTTTTACGAAATTATGTAAAACGCGAAACACCCCTCTTTTCCCCGCATTGCCGCCCCAAGTACGCCAGCCAGCAATCGACCTCTTCGGAGGGATTGCCGTCATTGAGGACGATCTATACGATTGGGTGGCCTCCGTAGCGCCACTACGCCTCAGCCCCCGCGCCCTTGCCAACTACGTGCGTGGCTATGACGTGGCCGCCAAGGTGCGCCATGCGAAGCTGCACGGCATGTTTGAAGGCATCAAGGAGCGCCCTGTACGCCCATGGCATGCGCGCCTGGCCTTGCACGCCATCTGTAAAAGGCCAGCGACGCGTGCATTTATGCCACTTTCACTGCCAGAATCGAGCAGCTGAATGAAAAGCCTTGACCAGCTGCCCCCGCCACGTCCAACTGCTGCGCACCTTCACCGGCACATTCTGATCGACAAGCTGTTCGGCACTGTAGGGATTTACCGGCGATGTCAACAAAATAGAGCCGTTGATATCGAGGCGCAATATCGCTGCGCGCATGGCGCTGACGAGGTCGAATCCTTCCTGAAATGCTTCCAGTTCTAGCGGATCTGTATAGTATGCGTCGCCCCTGCTCGCAACGTGTGCGCGCCCTTGCATGTGCTGCACAAGATGGGATGCTTCGTGTCCCATGATAAACGCCAAGGCTTCCAATGGCGTCAGCTTCAACTTGGCGGCGGCAGCGCGTGCCTTCGTAACGTCGAGGACGAATAAATTCTTCTCGCCCATGTATCCCGCCACTCCGCCATCCAGTTGTGCGTAAATTGGCGTCCCCGCACCATAGGCCACCACGCGCAATTGGGGGGACGATCCAGTCAGACGGGTCGCCAGGACGGCTGCCATGCTTTGGGCAATGATGCCAATTTCCGCTCTCGAAAGATCAGGGGAATCGACCGCCGTCACCTCTACACTTGCACCATTCTGGCGATTTACGGGTGAGGATGCCTCATCAAGCGGAATCTTTTCAAGAAGCAGAACGAGCATGGCTGTACTGGCAAGCGCGACAACGCAGGAAGTGATTGCGAACCCGATCGCTACCTTCAGCTTTGCAGGAGGAGACATGCGCTGATATATATTCATGAACTCGACATCCCATGGATTGCCTGGAGTGCCGCACCGGCGACCCGCTGAAGATCGTTCATTTTATAGCGTCCATGAAAAAGACCGACTTGCTGCAACGCAGAACTTCGCAATCTGGCCGGCGGATATTATGCGCCCAGGCCATGATACGGCAAAATACAAAACGTAATGATTCTCATTTATAGTATAGTGCGCACAGTTTTTCTTCTTATAGCCTTGCGCCCATGCCATCAATGCCGACCTTACGCCCCGCTCCAGCCTCTGCCCACCATCCCCTCGCCGCCCGCCTGATCCTCGCTGGCCTGCTCATTGCCAGCGTGCCACCCTCCGTCTACGCGCAAGCAACGTCCGGCGCGCAGAGTTCGCTTGCCACGGTAGTTGTCACCGGCCAGGCCGAAGCGGATGCCGGCGGGCAGATTGCCAAGAGCGCGCGGGCGGGTATGCTGGGGGAAAAAGACTTGCTCGATACGCCGTTCAGCGTCAACAGCTACACGAGCCAGCGCATGCTGGACCAGCAGGCGCTGACTCTGGCCGAGGTACTGGGCGGCGATCCGTCCACCCGCTTTACGGGCCAGATCGGCGGCGTCACGGATTCCTTTTTTATCCGCGGTTTTCCCCTCAACGAAGGCAATTTGAGTGAAGTGGCGTTCGATGGCGTGTATGGCGTGTCGCCCAATTACCATTTGTTTACGGAATACCTGCAAAGCGTCGAGGTGCTCAAGGGGCCGGCCGCCTTGCTGTACGGGATGTCGCCGAATGGCGGCGTGGGCGGCGTCGTCAATGCCGTACCAAAACGCTCGCTGCCGCGCGACCTGACGCGATTGACGCTCGATTACGGCTCGGGCTCGCAGGCTGGCGCCGCGATCGACGTGAGCCGCCGTTTCGGCGAGGAGCGACGTTTCGGCATCCGCTTCAATGGCTTGCACCGCCAGGGCCATACGCCGCTCGACCATCAGACCTCGCGCGCGGAAGTGGCGGCCATTGCCCTCGACTACCAGGGCCAGCGGCTGCGCGCCTCGCTCGACGTGATCGAGCAATACCAGTGGATCGACGCGCCCACGCGCCCTTTTCTCGTGGCCGCGCGCCTGCCCGTGCCGGAAGCGCCCGATGGCCGGCGCAACATCGCCCAGTCCTGGGGCTGGTGGAAGTCCAACGACCTGGCCACCCTGGGCAAGATCGAATACGATGTGAACGATAAAGTCACCGTGTTCGCCGACGTGGGCGGCACGCGCTCCGACGTATCGCGCTATTCGGACCAGACGCCGACGATCACCAGCGCGGCCGGCGACATGACGGTCACGCCCATGAACTGGAAATTCCGCGTGCGGCGCGCCAGTGGCGACACGGGCGTGCGCACGCGCTTTCGCACGGGCGGCGTCGAGCATGCGCTGGTCGTGATGGGCAATGTCTACCGCGACGAGTTTGGCAGCATAAACAATTCCGGCAAGCTCATCACTTCGAACATCTACCATCCCGTGGCCGTGCCCGATCCCGGCATTGCCGCACCGGCCCGCGTGCCGAAACTGTCCGCGTCCACCCTCTCCAGCCTGGCCGTGGCCGATACGCTGGACATGCTGGAACAGCGCGTGCAGCTGACCCTGGGCGTGCGCCGCCAGCTGGTCGAATCGAAAAACTACCACGCCACCAGCGGCGCGCTCACCACGCACTACAAGCAAGGCGCGTTGACGCCGCTGGTCGGCATCGTTGTCAAGCCATTGCGCCATGTGTCGCTGTATGCGAACTATATCGAAGGCTTGAGCAAGGGCGATATCGCCCCGAACATCGCCGACAACGCGGGCCAGGTCTTCGCGCCCTACAAGAGCGAGCAGTATGAAGTGGGGACGAAGGCCGATTTCGGCGTCGTGCTGGCGACCCTGGCCGTGTTCCAGGTGACCAAGCCCAGCGGCCAGTTGTACGGCAAGGTCTACAGCATGGATAGCGAGCAGCGCAACCGGGGCCTGGAACTGAATCTGTCCGGAGCCGCCAGCAAGACCGTGCGCCTGCTGGCCGGCATCACCTTGCTCGACGGGCGCCTGGTGAAAACCAACAACGCCGCCACCATGGGCAAGCGCCCCGTGGGCGTGCCGACGTCGATGGCCAACCTGGGCGGCGAATGGGATCTGCCATATTGGCCGGGCTTGACGGCCACGGGCGCCGTCAGCTACACGAGCAAGCAGTTTGTGGATCAGACGAATCTGCAATCGGTGCCGTCTTGGACCAAGGTCGACCTGGGCTTGCGCTACCGCACGGCCATCGCCGGCAAGGCGACGACCTTGCGCGCCGGCCTGATGAACGCCTTCGACCGCCATTACTGGGCCGGCGTGGCTTCGTATGGCACCGTTTCGCAGTCGGCGCCCCGCACCATGCAACTGTCGGCCGCCATGGATTTCTGATTTGTCGTTACGCTTGCCGCAGGCTTGACTGTCTTTCCTTGATTTAATTTTTACTGCCTATGCCCATGCTTTCCAAGACCCTGGCGGCATTGTCCTTGCAGTCCACATCATCGGGTTTTGCATCGATCAGTTGAATCAGGGATAAAAGATGGGCCTTGTTCTGCGCCAATCGCACTTCCAGCGATTCAATATCGGCAATCTTCTTTTTTAGCGCAGCCATCAGCTCATCATGTTTCCATGATGAGCTATCTTCTGGCAAGACTTGCTTGATCTCGTCCAGGGAAAAGCCCGCCTGCTGCGCATCGCTGATAATGGACAGCACTGCCACCGCTTCCAGAGGATAGTCGCGGTAGCCATTCGATTGCCGGCTCACGGCTTTCAACAAGCCCCTGGATTCGTAGAATCGTATCGTGGAGGCTGCCAAGCCGCTGCGCTTGGCCAATTCGCCAATTTTCATCATTTCCCCGCTGATTGATTGTGCTGGCCTATCTGAGTCATCACGACGCCATGCTCAACTATAAGCTTGAAGCCAACTTGAATGTCAAGCGGCGGATGATGACGCCAGGAACGTTGCGAATTTTTTCGATTCAAGGCTTGACCTTCAAGTTAGCTTAAAGCTTATCGTGAGGCTATCGCAACCTTGGAGATCAGCATGAAACCCTTTACCGCACTGACATTGCCCAACGGGACACTCATTCCGAACCGCCTTGCCAAGGCGGCCATGGAAGAGAAGATGGCCGACAACGATCACGCGCCTTCGGACGAGCTGATACGCCTCTACCAGTCGTGGGCGGACGGTGGCGTGGGTCTGATGATCACTGGAAACGTGATGATCGACCGCCGCGCCATGACGGGGCCCGGCGGCGTGGTGCTGGAGTCCGAGCAATTTGGCCCCCGCTTCGAGCAATGGTCGCGCACCGCCCGTTCATATGGGGCGCAGATCTGGATGCAGATCAACCATCCAGGGCGCCAGATGCCTGCCGCCATGGGACAGGAAACCATGGCGCCGTCAGCGGTGTCCATGGACCTGGGTAACTTTTCAAAGCAATTTTCGGCGCCGCGCGCCATGACGGAGGCCGACATTGCCGACGTGAAGCAGCGCTTTGTCAACCAGGATGGGGCCGGCAAGCTGACGTTTGGCTATGCCGTTTCCCGCCTGCTGAGCCACGCATCGAGCACGAGTGCGGATGCGGTCGACCTGCAACTGGGCGACGGCAGCTTTTCCACCTATCTCAAATCCTTGAAGCTGGGGAACATGATGAAATATGAATACGTGCCGGCATTTCAAAGCGCGCTGTATGCCCCGAAGCCATTATTGACAGGTCATCAACAAACAGGCCTTTAACAGCCTACTCGGCCGGCGTCTCGTGCGCCATGGCCGCCGCGGCAAGGGCGTGCACATCGGCCGGCATGGCGTCCTTGCGCTCGCTGTAGCGGCTGGTCAGGTAATCGGAGCGGTCGCGTACCACCAGGGTGAATTTATACAGTTCCTCCATGACGTCGACGAGACGGTCGTAGTATGGCGACGGCTTCATGCGGTCGTTCTCGTCGAACTCCTGGTAGGCCTTGGCAACGGATGACTGGTTCGGGATCGTCACCATGCGCATCCAGCGGCCCAGCACGCGCAAGCCGTTGACGGCGTTGAACGATTGCGAGCCGCCCGACACTTGCATCACGGCCAGGGTCCGTCCCTGCGTGGGACGCACGCTGCCCATTTCCAGCGGCAGCCAGTCGATCTGCGACTTGAACACGCCCGTCACGGCGCCATGGCGTTCCGGACTGCACCAGACCTGGCCTTCCGACCACAGCGACAGCGCGCGCAATTCCTGCACCTTGGGATGGTCGGGACTGACGCTGTCGACCATGGGCAAGCCATGCGGATCGAAGACCCGCGTCTCGGCGCCGAAATGCTGCAGCAGCCGCGCCGCTTCCAAAGTCAGCAAGCGGCTGAACGAGCGTTCACGCAGCGAGCCGTACAGCAAGAGGATGCGCGGCGCATGCGTGGCCACCGTCGGCGGCGCAAGTTTGTCGAGGGTCGGCGTGTCGAGATGGGCGGCGCTGATGTTGGGCAAGTCATGCATGGTGGTTTTCCTTTTCAATAATTCCATAATAGTCGAATTATGGAATTAATGTAAGCCTGTTTTGCGCCTGAGCGCATTCCATTCCTTCCCGTATATGTTGATGTGGATCAATCAATTTTCGTATTGTGTGCAGCAGAATATGATCATACGCAAGCCTGTGTCGAGCAGACCATGGCTTGCGCCCTGCACTACGCCATCCCCACTTCTAAGGAATACCATGACACCCACTACCATGAAAGCCGCCGTTGTCGAGCAACTGGGCCAGCCGCTGGTGCTGCGCGAGGTGCCCGTGCCGGTGCCCGGTCCAGGACAGATCCTCGTCAAGACGGAAGCGTGCGGCGTCTGCCACACGGACTTGCATGCGGCGCGCGGCGACTGGCCCGTCAAGCCGTCGCCGCCGTTCATTCCCGGCCATGAAGGTATCGGCCTGGTGGTGGCCGTGGGCACGGGCGTGACGGAAGTGCAGCTGGGCGACCGGGTCGGCGTGCCCTGGCTGTACTCGGCTTGCGGCCATTGCGAACATTGCCTGGCTGCCTGGGAAACCGTGTGCGCCGAGGCGCAGTTCGGCGGCTACACGAAGAATGGCGGCTTCGCCGAATACATCCTGGCCGACCCGCGCTATGTCGCGCATATTCCGGCGGGTCTGTCCGCCGTGCAGGCGGCGCCCATCATCTGCGCCGGCGTGACCAGCTACAAGGGCATCAAGGAAACGGGCGCGCGGCCGGGCGAATGGCTGGCCGTGTCGGGCATCGGCGGACTGGGTCACCTGGCCATCGAATATGCGCTGGCCATGGGCTTGCGGGTGGCGGCCGTCGACATCGACGACGGCAAGCTGGAGCACGCGCGCGCCCTCGGCGCCGAAGTGACCATCAATGCGCGCCAGGGCGACCCGGTGGCAGCCTTGCGCGAAGCGACTGGGGGCGGCGCCCACGGCGTGCTGATCACGGCGCCGTCGATCAACGCCTTCCAGCAAGGCGTGGCGATGACCCGCAAGCGCGGCACCTGCGTGCTGGTGGGCTTGCCGCCGGGCGACTTCCCGACGCCGCTGTTCGACGTCGTCGCCAATTGCGTGACGATACGCGGCTCCTTCGTGGGCACGCGCCAGGACATGGCCGAGGCGCTCGCCTTTGCCGCCATCGGCAAGATCAAGGCCGACGTGGAATTGCAGCCGCTGTCGGCCATCAACGAGATCTTCAGCCGCCTGGAACACGGCAAGGTCGCCGCACGCGTGGTGCTCGATTTCAGCGCCAACTGACCGGCACGCCGGCTGCAGGGTGTGTCCTGGTGCGCGACGGCAATGGATTGATGTTGCTATGATGACTATTCATAAAGACATAGCGAGGACACACCGATGATGCAATCCCTCTCCGGCCTGCTGGCCTGCGCCGCCCTCGCCTTCTTCATTCCGGCCAGCGCGGCCGAACCGGCCGCGTCCACACTGCCCGGACACTATTATCTGCAAGGCGTCATGGAAGTAGGCTCAGAACTGCTGCTGAAAAAGGATGGCACGTTCGAATGGATGCTCAGTTATGGCAATACCGACCAGCAAGCGAGCGGCGAGTGGCGCGTTGCTGGCGACACGGTGACCCTGGTGGCGGGCAATCATGGCGACAAGGAGCCGCAGTTCCGCGTGTTCGAGGAATCGGAAATGCGCATCCAGAAAGCCGCCGAAGCGGGGCTGTGGGTAGCCATCGTCGGCTTCCCCAAAGTGGGGCCGATGGCCGGCGTGGAGGTAAAATTCGAAGCGCAAAGCGGCAAGACGGCCACGGCCATCAGCGTGGCCAACGGCGACGCCATCGTCCGCATGCCGGCGTCGGAACGCTGGGTGCGCGCCGGCTTGCGCCGCCAGGGTTCAAAAACGGACTATCAATGGCTGGCCGTACCGCCCGAGCGCGCGCAGGAACGCATCGCCGCGTTCGCCGTCACCGACCCGCAATGGCTCAGGAGCCAGGCGTTCCAGAAGCTGGCCTTGCGTGTCGTCAAGGGCGGTCTGAAAGTCGACGATGCGGACAATGGCCTGGCCAGGGGGCTGTACGCGAAGCTGGCGTCCGGCCAGTAGCCCTGGCTCCCCGCCCCTTTCTAGAGCCTCTCCGCATCTGGTCAGCCATATCGGCCAGGGCACGCTGCAGCTCAATTGCTGTCGCTCAGCCAAGAATAGCCTCGACACCAACACCAAACTTGTTCGGGTTGAATTGAATGACTTGGTAAGTTGCGATCTGCTCCCGATGGAAGGGATCCTCTGCAAGCACGCCATCCAATTCCTCCCGGCTCAGGCCTTTCACGAGGATGACACCTCCTGTTCGCGGCATCTGGGGACCGGACGCTAAAAAACGACCCGCCGCATAGTGGCGATCAAGAAAACTGCGATGCTCCTCAATGTGAGCCTCGATGGCTGCCAGCGGTTGAACGTAATGCAAAAGGACAATGAACATAAGGCTCCTCAAAACTCATTGACAGGATAAGCAGGCAAGTATGACAGAGCTCCCCCGCTATTTGCGCCCGCGCACGCCCGTGCGCCGTTGACACTCCGCGCGGTCTGTCCTATAGTCGCCGGGTTAACGACAAATGAGAATGAGAATCATGTTCAGTTCTATCAAGAAATGGCTCGTCTGCTATCCGCTCGTGGCCGCCAGCCTGTTGCTGGCCGGTGGCGCGCAGGCGCAAGCGGCCGACCAGGGCGCCGGCGCCAAGCAATTGTGGCAATTGATTGACTACGTTGCCGTCGATTACAGCGGCGCCGTCGAACACGGCAAGGTGGTCAGCGAAGCGGAATACGCGGAAATGCTCGATTTTACGGATAACGCGACGACGCAGATCGCCGCCCTGCCCGCCCACGCCTCGCAAGCGGCCATTGCCGCCGCCATCGCCGACCTGCGCAAAGCCGTCGTCGCCAAGGCGGACAGCGTGGAAGTCAAGCGCCTGGCGCACCACGCGAACGGCTTGCTGATCGCGGCCTACCCGATTCCCGTGGCGCCGAAAGCGCTGCCCAACTTGGCGCGCGGCGCGGCCCTGTATGCGGCCCAGTGCGCGTCTTGCCACGGCGTGGCGGGCGGCGGCGACGGTCCGCTGGCGGCCAGCCTGGAGCCGAAACCGATCGCCTTCACGGATGGCGAACGGGCGCAGTCGCGCAGCCTGATGGCGCTGTACCAGGTCATCTCGCAAGGCGTGGCCGGCACCTCGATGGCCAGTTTCGGCCAGCTGTCCGACAACGAGCGCTGGGACCTGGCCTTCTATATCGGCGGCATGTCGCACGATGCGGCGGCCAGGGCGCGCGGCGAAAAGCTGTGGCAGGACGATCCGCGCAGCAAAAAACTGTATCCGGACCTGGCCGCCGTGACGACCCTGACGCAGGAAGCCGTTGCCGCCAAGCTGGGCGCGGACGAGGCGCAAGCCTTGACGGCGTATTTGCGCAGCCATGCCGACAAGGCCGAGGCGCACAAGCCGGCCGGCCTGGCCCTGTCGCGTCTGCGCCTGGCCGAAAGCCTGGCCGCCATGCGCGCGGGCGACCGCGCTGGCGCAACGCGCCTGGGCCTATCCGCCTACCTGGACGGCTTCGAGCCGATCGAGCCGATGGTGGGCGCGCGTAACAAATCGCTGCTGCTGGCCGTGGAAAACGCCATGCTCGCTTACCGCTCCGCCGTGGCCAAGGGCACGGTGGCCGACGCCGAAGCGGCCGGTGAAAAGCTGCAGCAACTGTTTACCCACGTGGAAGCGGAACTGGGCGACGCCAAGGCCGACCCGATGACGACCTTCGTCGGCGCCCTGACGATCTTGCTGCGCGAAGGCGTGGAAGCGCTGCTGATCGTGATCGGCATCATCGCCTTCCTGCGCAAGGCCAAGCGCAACGACGTGCTGCCCTACGTGCATGCGGGCTGGGCCAGCGCGCTGGTGGCGGGCGGCCTGACGTGGGTGGCGGCAACATACCTGGTCACCATCAGCGGCGCCAGCCGGGAAGTGAGCGAGGGACTCGGTTCCGTGTTCGCGGCCCTCGTCCTGCTCAGCGTGGGCTTGTGGATGCACCAGAAGAGCAGCGCCGGCCGCTGGCAGGAATATTTGCACGAGAAACTCACGGCCGCGATGAGCCGGCGCTCCGCCTGGGGCCTGTTCGCCCTGGCCTTCATCGCCGTCTACCGCGAAGTGTTTGAAACCGTGCTGTTCTATTCCGCCCTGGCGGCGGACGGCAATGGCGGCGCCCTGCTGGGCGGCTTCCTCGTGGCCATCGTGCTGCTGGTCGTGATCGCCTGGGCCTTGCTGCGCACGAGCGCTCGCATGCCGATCGGCAAGTTCTTCTCGTGGACGTCCGCCTTCGTGGCCGTGCTGGCCGTAATCCTGATGGGCAAAGGCTTGGCCGCGCTGCAGGAAGCGGGCTGGATCGGCGTCACCCCCGTCGACTTCATGCGCATCGACCTGCTGGGCATCCTGCCGACCATGGAAACCCTGCTCGCGCAGGCGGCCATCCTGGCCGTCATCGTCGCCGGCTATGGCTGGAACCGCGTTTCCGCAGGCAAGCGCAAGCTGGCCTGATCCTGCAGTCGCGGCACGGGCAGCGTCCAGCGGGCGCTGCCTACGCGTGGTGTAGTGGTGCGAACGACTCGGCAAACGGATCGGGCTCGTAGCCGGCGGCACTGAACAGGTGGCCACAGGACTCGTCGATCGCGGCGCGCAGCCTGGCCTGATCGACGCCCAGCACGATGCCGCCCCGTTTGCGCACGCGCCCGCCAATGATGACGGTATCGATATTGCTGCGCTCCGCCGCATGCACGACGGTACCGATGGCGTTATTGACAGGATATACATTGAGGTCGCCGGTGCGTATCAGCACCAGGTCGGCCTGTTTGCCTGGCCTCAAACTCCCGATGCGCTGTTCCAGCCCCGCCACCGCGGCGCCGTCGATCGTGGCGGCCTCGAGCAAGCGGAACGCATCGGTGGGCGCGGCCGCATGGCGATGTCCCTGGCGTTGCCCCATGACCCTTTGCAGGTAGAACGCCACGCGCATTTCCATGAACATGTCGCCGCTATACGAAGTCTCGTTGTCGACACTCAAGCCAGGGCGTATGCCGTGCTGGTGCGCCGCCTGCCAGGCGTTCATGCCATCCTCGATACCATAGTGGGCATCCGAACGCGGGCATACATTGACGCGCACGCCCGCCTCGCGCAAGATGCGCCAGCCCGAATCCGGCAGGCAGGTGCAGTGGTTGAAGATATTGTCGCCGCCCAGCAGCCCCTGCCGGTGCAGGCTTTCCAGCTCGGCCGCCATGCCGCCGCCAAAAAACTCGGTCACGATGGGTATACCCAATTGACGTGCGACGGCCCACTGCTCCGGTTCCAGCTGCGCCATCATGGCCAGCGTCACCAGGCGGTCGGGATCGCTGAAATATTTTTCCTGCAGGCGCGCCAGGTTGCCTGGCCAATGCGCCTTGTCCCACTCGCCCGAGACGGGCGCCCCCGATGCATGCACGGCGCGGATGCCCGCATCGAGCAGCGCTTCGACCGCCGCGTCGGCGTGCGCCGCCGTGCGGCTGTTGTGGGAATTATCGATCACGGTCGTGATGCCGGCGTCGATGCAGCCCAGTGCCGTGAGCAGGTTGCCCACGTAGATGTCGCGCGGCCGGTAGTATTTGGCAAACGAGAAATGCGTGGCGTTGCAATAGTCCTCGAGCGTTGCCGCATTCGGGTTGATGCGGCGCAGCTGGCCTTCCCAGGAGTGGCGATGGGTATCGACCATGCCCGGAATGGCGATCATCTGCGCGGCATCGATCACTTCCGCATCATCGGCTTGCAGGTTCTGGCCGATGGCGGCGATGACGCCGTCGGCAATCAGGATGTCGCCCCTGGGCAAGTTGCCGACCTTGCCATCCATGCTGATGATGGTGGCGCCCCGGATCAGCATCTTGCGGGGAGCTGGGGCCAGTGGCGCCAGTAGTTGGTCTTGTTCAAACATGGTCGACTCCTGTTGCAGATAATGGCTTGCACGCAGTCTAGGGCAGGCCAGCACGGGGAAAAAGTAGGGCCCGGCGTTTTCAGCATGCCAAAAATCCGAATAATCTTGGGTTATAGTGCCGTTTCCCCTAATGCTACGAAGACAAGACATGGACCGCGTACAAGCAATGCAGGTATTCCTCCGCGTGGTCGAGAGCAGGAGTTTTGTGCGCGCGGCGGAGACCCTGGGCCTGCCCGCGTCGTCGGTCACCGGCATCATCAAGCGGCTGGAAAAACATCTGCAGACGCGCCTGCTGAACCGTTCCACCAGAAACCTCAGCCTGACACCGGAAGGCGAACGCTACTTTCACCGTTGCAGAGAAATACTCGACCTGATCGCCGACACCGAAGCGGGCCTGCAAGGCTCCAGCGAGCGCCCGCAGGGACGCTTGCGCGTGGATATGCCTGGCGGCATCGCCCATGCCGTGATCCTGCCCCGGCTGCCGCAATTCCAGCAGCGCTATCCGGACATCTACCTGATGATCGGCGTCAATGACCGCCAGGTGGACTTGATACAGGAAGGCGTTGATTGCGTCGTCCGCACCGGCAGCCTGGAAGACTCGACCCTGGTCGCGCGCCGCCTGGGCGAACTGCGCTGGATCACCTGCGCGGCGCCCACCTACCTGGCCGAACACGGGGTTCCCGCAACCCTGGAAGATTTGCCGGGACACCGGGCCGTCCATTACTTTTCCAGCACCATGCGGCGCGGCAGCGAGCTGCATTTCATCGACGAGGGCGTCAACGTCGCCGTTTCCCTCCCCGGCACGGCCGCCGTCAACGAGACGGGGCTGTACATCGAGCTGGGCCTGGCCGGCCACGGCTTGATGCAGCTTGCCGAGATCCTCGTAAGCGGCCATTTGCGGACCGGGGCTTTGGTCGAGGTGCTGGCCGACAGGCGGCCGGCGCCCGTGCCCGTATCGCTGCTCTACCCCCATCAGCGCTTTCTTTCCCCGGCGATGCGGGCATTCACCGACTGGACGGCCGGGCTGTTCTGAGATGCCCGGAACGCCTCGCGTGCACGCTGTTGAGAATTGCGATATGATGACCGTCATGCAGAACTCACCTAACAAGAAACCCTCGGCGCAAAGCCGCAAGGAAGCCACCCACGAACGCATCGTCGAGGTGGCCACGCGCGCCATCCGCCGCAGCGGCTATGCGGGCACGGGCGTGGCCGACATCATGAAGGAAGCGGGCCTGACGCACGGCGGCTTCTATGCGCACTTCGCCTCGCGCGACGCGCTGCTGGCCGAAGCGGGCGACCGTGCGGGCGCCGAAGCCGTGGCGCTGGCGGCCAGGGTGGCCGCCGCCGCCCCGCCCGGCCAGGCGCTGCAAGCCATGCTGGCCGCGTATCTGTCGCCCGAACACATCGCCGCCATCGAGGTAGGCTGCCCCGTGTCGGCGCTGGGCTCGGAAATGCCGCGCCAGGCGCCCGAGGTGCGGCGCGCCGCCACCATCCATATCAAGGAAATGATCGACCTGTTCGCGCGCCAGTTGCCGAACTGGGGCCAGCCCGAAGCGCACGCGCAAGCGATGGCAACGGTGTGCGCCATGATCGGCACCACCATTCTCGCGCGCGCCGTGGACGAGCCGGCCCTGTCGGACGCGCTGTGCGCGGCCACCCTGGCGCAGTTTCAGACACCAGGCTAGCCGCACCGCCCGTGGCCTTGATCCGTCCCGGTTTTTTTTGAATCAACAATATGATGACCGTCATATTTTATATCCAACGCTGTCAACTACTGAAAGAACTGTCATGAAAAACAAGAAGATTGCCCTCGTCACCGGCGCCTCGTCCGGCATCGGCGCGGCCACGGCCCGGCGCCTGGCGCAAGCGGGCTACACGGTGTACGGCACCAGCCGCCGCGGCGGACAAGCGGCCGCAGCCGGCCATGCGATGCTGGCGCTCGACGTCACCAGCGATGCGTCCGTCGCTGCCGCCGTGGCAGAGGTAATCCAGCGCGAAGGCCGCATCGACCTGCTGGTGAATAACGCCGGTTTCGGCGTGGCCCCGGCCGGCGCCGAGGAAAGCAGCGTGGCGCAGGCGCAAGCCATCTTCGACACGAATTTCTATGGCGTGCTGCGCATGACCCTGGCCGTGCTGCCGCACATGCGAGCCCAGGGCGGCGGGCGCATCCTCAATATCGGCTCCGTCGTGGGCTTTTTGCCCATGCCCTATGGCGCACTGTATTCCGCCACCAAGCACGCGATCGAGGGCTACACTGAATCGCTCGACCATGAAGTGCGCGGCTGGGGCATCCGCGCCAGCGTCATCGAACCGGCTTACACGAAAACCACGTTCGAAGCCAATCTGCTGGCGCCCGATACCCCGCTGTCCGCCTACCGGCAAGTGAGCGCGGCCATCACCAGCCGGCTGCAAACGCTGATGGCCGGCGCCGACGATCCGGCCATCGTGGCCGACGCCATCCTGGCGGCGGCGCAGGCAAGCAAGCCCAAGCTGCGCTACACGGCCGGGCCGCTGGCGGCGCGCTTGCGCCTGATGCGCCGTTTCATGCCGGCCGCGCTGCTGGACGCCGGCTTGCGCAAGGACCTGCGCCTGGCCTGAACGCCAGCATTTCACAGCATTCAGAGAGAACATCATGCAAGCTTTGCAACTTAAAAAATACGGCGGCCTCGATCACGTGGCGTTTGCGGAACTGCCCCGCCCCACGCCCGGCCCCGGCGAATTGCTGGTGCGGGTGCACGCCGTGGGCCTGAACCCCATCGACAACCTGATTCCCAAGGGCGACTTCAAGCCGATCTTGAAAACGCGCTTGCCGGCCACCCTGGGCAGCGACCTGGCCGGCGTGGTCGCGGCCGTCGGCAGCGGCGTCACGCGCTTCACAGCAGGCGACGCCGTGTATGCGAGCATTTTCGACACGCCACACGGCAGCCTGGCCGAATTTGCCATCGTGCCCGAACAGGCGGCCGCGCTGAAACCGGCGAATCTCGATTTCGTGCAGGCGGCGTCGATTCCCATGGTGGGCCTGACGGCGTGGCAAGCGATGCATGAGCGCATGCAACTGAAGCCGGGCCAGAAAGTGTTCATCCCGGCCGGTTCCGGCGGCATCGGCACGTTCGCCATCCAGCTGGCCAAGCATCTGGGCGCCCGCGTGGGCACCACCACCAGCACGGCGAACGTGGAACTGGTGCGCGGCCTGGGCGCCGATGAGGTCATCGACTACAAGAAACAGCCGTTCGAGGACGTGCTGCGCGATTACGACGCCGTGCTGGGCACGGTGCGCGGCGACGGCCTGGAAAAAGCCTTGCACATCGTCAAGCCCGGCAGCCGCGTCGTTTCGCTGGTCGGCCCGCCGGACGCCGCATTTGCCCGCGCGCGCGGCATGAACGTGGTGCTGAAACTCGTGTTTGGTTTGCTCAGCCGCAAGATCATCGGCCTGGCGCAGCGGCGCGGCGCCAGCTACGCCTTCCACTTCGTGCGTCCCGACGGCAGCCAGCTGGCGCAGATCGCCGGCCTGATCGAGGCGGGAACCATCCGCCCCGTCATCGACAGTGTGTTTCCTTTTCTTGAGGCGAAACAGGCGCTGGCTTACCTGGCGCAGGGCCGCGCGCGGGGCAAGGTCGTGGTGCAACTGCCCGTGTCCTGACTCACATTTGCCTGAAATGGTGCAGATAGCTGCGGCTGACGGGCAAGGTTTCATCGCTGCCGCGCAAATGCAGCTGCGCCGTTTCATTTACTCCCCGCGTTACCTGGCTGACATACGCCAGGTTGACGATGACGGATCGGTGCGTCTGCACGAAGCGGGCCGGGTCCAGTTCTTCGCCCAGTTCCTTGATGCTCTTGCGTATCAGGGCTTCGCCCTCTTCCCATGCCACCAGCGTGTATTTCTCTTCGGCCCGCAGATAACGCACTTGCTCTACGGGAATCAGGCGCACGCTGTTGCCGACCGAGGCCTTGATCCATTGCAACGAGGCTGGCGGCGCGGTGCGGCCGCCCAGACGCAGGGCCAGCTGGTCCAGCACGGCGTCGAACGCGCCGCCATCGGCCAGCGGGCCTGGCAACTGGCGTTGCAATCGCTGCACCGTGTCGGCCAGGCGCGCCGGATCAACGGGTTTCACCAGATAATCGATGGCACCCTGCTCGAACGCCTGCAATGCGTACTGGTCATACGCTGTGACGAACACGAGTTGCGCGCGGCGCGCCAGCGCGCGCGCCGTGGCGATGCCATCGATGCCCGGCATGCGGATGTCGAGAAAGACAATGTCAGGTTGATGCAGCTCAAACAATTCAAGCGCTTCGGCACCGTTGCGCGCATCGCCGATCACGGACAAGGCCGGCCACAGGCTGGCCAGGTGGCTGCGCAGGCGCTCGCGCAGCAGCGGTTCGTCGTCCACGATCAAGGCGGAAGCTGGTTTCAAACGATGTCTCCGGTAAAGTTAAAGTGCAGTTCGGCGCGCACGCCATGGGGCGCCACTTCATGCAGTTCCAGGCGAGCGCCAACGCCATACACGGCCCGCAGGCGGCTGCGCACGTTTTGCAAGCCCGTGCCCGGCTGCGCTGTCTCGGCCATGCCCACTCCCGTATCGCTGACCCACACGCATGCCGTGCCGCTGGCAGCGTCCAGCGCGGCGCCAACGTCGATGCGTCCGCCATCCACACCGGGATCGATGCCGTGGCGCACGGCGTTTTCCACCAGCGTCAGCAGCGCCATCGGCGGAAAGCGCAAGGTGGCCGCCTGCGGGATGCTGGCCACGTCGAACTGCAGACGGTCCGGCATGCGCATCTGCATCAGTTCCAGGTAGGCGCGCACCAGCTGCAATTCCTGCCCCAGGGTCGCGGCCTCATCGGTCAAACGCGGCATGGCGGCGCGCAGATAGGCGATCAGCTGGCGCAGCACAGGACCCGCATCGGGCGAACCGGACGCCACCAGCGCCTCGACGTTGGCCAGGGTATTGAACAGGAAGTGCGGCTCGATCTGCGCCTGCAGCAGGCGCAGGCGCGCGTCCAGCAGCTGGCGTTCCAGGGTGTTCTGGGTCAGCTCGATTTGCAGGCGGTCGGCCCGTTCGCGCTCGCGCCGCTCGCTGCGCATGGCCAGCAGGGAAAACAGCAGGCCGAAGATGATGGCCAGCACGACCATGATGACGTGGCCGATGATGTCGGCCGTTTTCGCCATCGGCGTGGCATACTGGCCGGGCCGCGTCGCCAGCAAGAGAAACAGGGCGGCCAGCGGGGCCGTCAGCACCACGGCGGTCACCCGCGCGGCGGACAGGGACAACCAGCGCGGGCGCAAGGCGCCGGCCGCCGAATAAGCCAGCAGCAAGGCGGCGCCCAGGAAGCCGATGCGGCCGAACACCGCCGGGTACGCCGTGCCGCTGAACAGATGCAGCAGCCACGACAGCAGCAAGGTAAACACCGTCACGATGAGCGCCTGCCGCGCGGTGGGCAAGATGGGGCTGATGCGGCGGACGGTGGCGGGCGTGGAACTCATGGCGCCACGATACCCGCGATACGCCCGCCGTTCAAGCCTTGAAAACCGCCGTTCGTCGCACGCGCGCCAGCCTTGCCGCCACGTGCAGACCGCCGCTGGCTATCTTGACGGCTGATTAACACTGCCAGGAGACAGCCATGCCATCCGCAACTTCCGCCGCGCACGCCATTCCGGCGCCACGCCAGGCCGCTTCCACGCCATGGGCCGCGAGGGCGCTGTCCGCCTCCGCCCGCTTCTGGTTCCTCGCCACCGTCATCGGCCAGCTGTTCTTTGCCGCCTACATCGTGGCCCTGTATGGCGGTACCGCCGCGCGCGGAAATTTGCCTGGCTGGAACGCCGTCATGTCGCATGGCCACGTGCCCGGCGATGGCGCGGGCAACGTGGCGACCGGCATCCACCTGCTGCTGGCGGCCATCCTCATGCTGGGCGGCGCGCTGCAACTGGTGCCGCAGGTGCGCCGTCACCTACCCGCTTTGCACCGCTGGAACGGCAGGGTCTACCTGGCCGGCGCCGTGCTGGCCGCCTTGTCCGGACTATATATGCTGTGGTGGCGCGGCGCCGTGGGCGATACGACGCAGCACCTGGGCATCAGCCTCAATGCCGTGCTGATCCTCGTCTTTGCGGGCCTGGCCCTGAAGAAGGTGCTGCGGGGCGACATCGCGGCGCACCGGCGCTGGGCGCTGCGCCTGTTCCTGGCCGTCAGCGGCGTGTGGTTTTTCCGCGTGGGGCTGATGTGCTGGCTGGCCGTCAACGGCGGCCCGGCCGGTTTCGATCCCCAGACGTTCACGGGTCCGGCCCTCAGCATTCTCGCCTTTGCCCAGTATCTGCTGCCGCTGGCCGTGCTGGAAGCCTATCTGCGCTGCCGCGATGGCGGCAATGCGATGCTGCGCCTGGGCATGGCGGCCGTGCTGGCGCTGCTGACGGTGGCGATGAGCGCGGGCATCGCCGTGGCCGCGATGGGCATGTGGCTGCCGCGCATGCATGGGTGAAAGGCAGGCAGCCGTTTTGCCGTCTACCAGTAACCGAGCACCTTCCACCACGTCGTGCCGACGACGGCAAAGATCAGCAGTTCCACCACGCACATGATGAAGCCGACGCGCCACCAGTTGCCCATCGTCACGAAGCCGCTGCCGAAGATAATGGGCGAAGTGCCCGTCGCGTAGTGGGTCAGCGTCATCATGATGGCCGAGCCGGCCGTCATCATCAGCATAAAGGGCACGTGGTATTCGGCCGGGATCAGGTGCAGGCCCACCGTCAGGAAGGCCAGCAGCATGGCGCTGATGTGGGCCGTCGTGCTGGCGAAGAAGTAGTGCGAGAAGACAAACACCAGCACGAGCACGCCGGCAATCGGCAGCCAGTCCATGCCGCTGGCAACGATGGCCGCCTTCATGCCGGCCGAGAACCAGGCGATCACGCCCGTCTTGTTCAGCTGCTCGGCCATCATGACGAGCGCGCCGAACCACACGAGAGTGTCCCAGGCGCTCTTTTCCGACAGCACATCGTCCCAGTCGATGGTGCCCGTGATGATCAGCACGAACAAGCCGACAAAGGCGACCACCGTCGCATCGAGCGAAAACGCGGGGCCGAACAGCATGGCCGGCACGTTGGCCCACAGCAGCAGCAACAGGGCGAAGGTGCCCAGCATGACTTTTTCCGACGGCGACAGCGGGCCCATGCCTTTCAGTTCCGCCTTGGCATAGGTGACGGCGTCGGGCGTGGCTTTGAGTTCCGGCGGCGACAGCCAGTAGATAATCAGCGGCATCACCAGCAGGCAGACCAGGCCCGGCAGCAGCATGCACAGGGCCCAGGTGGTCCACGTCAGGTGGAAACTCTGGCCGCTGGCCTTGGCCACGAAGTCAACCACGAGCGGGTTGGGCGCCGTGGCCGTGAGGAACATGGCCGACGTGATCGGGTTGGCGTGGTAGTTGACGAGGGCCAGGTAGGTGCCGACCTTCTTTTCCGTGCCCTTGGCCGGGTCCGAATCGAAGGCGTTGGCGATCGATTTCATGACGGGGTGGACGATGCCGCCGCCGCGCGCCGTGTTACTGGGCGTAAATGGCGCCAGCACCAGTTCGCAAATAGCCAGGCCGTAGCCGATGCCCATGGTGCGCTTGCCCAGCAAGGAAATGAACAGCAGGCCGATGCGGCTGCCCAGCCCTGTCTTTTTCAGGCCGCGCGAAATCAGGATCGCCACGACGATCAGCCAGATCAAGGGATTCGAAAAACTGCTGAGCGCATCCGTGATGGCGCCCTTGGACGAAGTCGACGTCACTTGCGACAAGGACACGATAACGATGGCCATCATGGCCATCACGCCGATCGGCATGACTTTCAGGATGATCGCCAGAATCGTGGTAAGGAAAATCGCCACCAGGCCCCAGGCCTTGGGTGTCAAGCCTTCTGGCGCCGGCAGCAAGAGCATGCTCACCAGCAAGGCCGTGCAGATCAGGGCGGGGACGAGGCGGAATGGGACGGCTTCCTTGAAATGCAGGAACAGGTCGCGCACTGTTTTATACATCATGATTTCCTTTGCTGGACAGGCATCCTGGCGGGCGGTGGCACCCGCGTGGATTGGTGATAGTTCTTTTTAGCAACATCATACAAGCTCATGCGGCACTACCCTGCCCCGTTACGCCTGCGCGTGTCGGGAAACTTTCGAATCGTTGACTTGAGCGGTATCAGAGCGCCGGCAAATATCGTTGACCAGTGACAATGGGTGACTTTTTTGCTAATTTTTCCCTGTATCTTTCCCTGTAGCTGCCGCCAGATATGCCACCAGGATTGCCAACCTTTCAGGGGAAAACTTGATGAACAGCACGGAACAGTACTCGATACACCCATCCATCGGCATTGCCCGCGTGGGCAACAGCCATGATTCGTTTTATCTGGCGCCGGAATCGATCGGCGGG
>NZ_LBCO01000019.1:31631-35934 GCF_000988085.1 Janthinobacterium sp. KBS0711
AGTCGACAGCAACAACGATCCGCAGCTTGTCGATGGCAAGCCGGTCCACGTTGCCCAATTCAAGGATGCGGCCGGCCGCGTGCGGCGCCAGGCCGCCAGTTTCCGCATCTACAAGTCGGTGGCGGGACGTCCCGGCGAAAAAGTCCTGGTCGACCTGCAAGACCCAAGCATTGCCAAGATCGAATGGACAGTGCACGTGGCAAACAAGAAGGCAGCGTGGTGGAACTTCATACCCCTGCTGGGCGACCTGATGTTCGGCCCCTACAACAGCTATGAAACCTGGGAAAATACGCCCCCCGCCTGGAAGCTGACGCCCACGTCCTGGACCAATCTGCGCAATGACAACGTCAAGGGAGATGCGGACCGGCAAAAACTGATCGTCGATCCGGGACCGCGCACACTCGATGCGCCGCTGGGCAAGGCCCATTTCGACAAGGATGGCGCCGGTTCCTATGCGCACGTGTCTTTCCCCGATCCGCATGCCATCACGCAAGGCTATCCCGTGCGCACGCTCGGTGAAATGCGCACGGATTCGCGCGGCAACCTGCTGGTGATCGGCGCCTATGGCCGCGCCGGCGGCTCCGAAAGCATCACGGGCTTTGGCGGCGGCGATACGTGGAATGACGACGTGGGCGACGGTCCCGTCAGCGCGACCATCCATTTCAAGGACGGCAGCCCCTGCGTGGAACTGAAAGCGTGGGTGGTCATCGGCTCGCCAAAGTTCGCGCCCGAGCTGGTGAACATTTCCACCTGGGATGACGTCGTGGCCGACATGGCCATCAAATACAAGAACGCGCTGCCCGAGGCCTACGACAAGGCCCGCTGGAGCGGCAGCGATGGCTGGAATCCCGATTATGTCGTCAATTACGCGCAGGACATTCAGCCATTCCTTGCCAGGATAGGCGATTACCAGTGGGTGGCGACGGTGCCGTCGATGACGGCCTTCATCCGCCCCAATTTCGACGTGGCCGATGCGTCGGAAGCGAACCGGCCGCAGCGCGAAAAATTCTTCAGCTATTTCAGGAAGCCGTCGGCCATCCGCCCCGGCACGGAGGAACAGGTGCCCGGATTCACGGGGGGCCAGGGTGGCCAATTATTCAGTGAAGCCAGCACGGAGAACCCCGGCGCCGGCATTCCTCTCGTGCCCTTGAATTCGGGCAGCAATTCCGTGCGCAACAACGTCATCAGCAAGTTTTCCGTGCTGACGGATACGCAATACTTTGCCTTGCAGCAGTGGGCAGCCGGCAAATTCGCCGCCAACGCGCCGGGCCTGGCCTTGCCCGGCATCGACCCGCTCGATCAGGCGGGCATCGGCAATTGCGTGGGCGAACCCATGTGCCCGGGCATCGAAGTGACGTGGAGCGTGCGCAATCCCATCATCTACGCGAAACCGTACGCCATCCTGCACCGCGTGGATGCCGACTACGCAAAAAACGGCCTGTCGCCGGGCCGCGACGAGTGCGCACCGCTGGACTGGAACGATCCGACCGTCGGCACCGGCTGCGAACCGGGCGACCTGACCAAGCGCATGGCCATCCCGTGGCAGGCCGACTTCTATGACTGCTCCGTGCAGATGATCAATTTCGACAATCCGGACCTGGTCAAGAATCCCGATACCCTCATCCCCATACCGCCCACCTATTACGCCTACTGGTGGCCGCCGCAAAGCCCGTGGAACGTGATCAATGGCGCCACCACCAAGGAAGAACAGGCGCTTGCCGGCGTGCCGGCCGGCATGCAAGTGATGTACAGCCGCGGCATGAACAGTTTTTCGCAAATGATCAGCTCCTGGCACTACCTGGGCTTCATCGTGAACCAGAACCAGGATGCCGAGTCGGGCCGCCAGTACCCGTATTTTGTCGAGAAGGAGCGCAATCACGCCAAGTTCGTGGCCGCCAGCGTCGGGGTCGGCAATGCCAGCAGCTTCATCACGGGCGACGATTCCAACTACTTGCCCGCCTGGTTCCTCAAGGATGAAGATCCGCAGACCGCGCCCGAAAAGGCATCGCAGCTGTTTGCCAGCGGCGGCGCGCAAGTGGCCGTGCATGACACGCCGAAGAAAATCCAGCCTGCCAACCGGCGCCGGTTTTCCCATTGAGTGTCCCGCCAAGCACGTCGTCATCGCGCGACTACGACGTCGTCATTGTCGGCGGCGGTGCCGCCGGCACTGCCGCCGCCCTGACCCTGGCCCGCTACACGGGCTTGCGCATCGCCTTGCTGGAAAAGCAGCTGTTCGACGATTACCGGGCTGGCGAAACGGTATCGTCGTTCATCTTCTCGATGCTGGACTTCCTCGGCGTGGGCCGCGACCTGCTGGACGGCGCCCAGCTGCCCGCGTTTTCCCACGCGGCCGCGTGGGGCAGCGCGGAGCTGATGTCGCGCGACGCCATCTTCAGCAGCCACGGCCACGGCTTGCACCTGGACCGCCGGCAATATGACGCCATCCTGCTCGAACAGGCGCGGCTGGCGGGCGTGGAGCTGTTGCGCCCGGCGCAGCTTGTGCGGCTCGAACACGGCGAGCCGTGGCGTCTGCGCGTGGCGAGCGAGGGGCAGGAAACGGATCTGACGGCCCGCTACCTGATCGATTGCAGCGGCAAGCAGGCGGCCATCGTGCGCCAGCGCAAGCGTCCCATCCACACGGAAGACTCGCTGGTGGCGCTGTATGCCTATTATCAACTGGAAGAGCCGCAATTCCTGCCGCACCGCACTTTGGTGGAAACGACGCAGCACGGCTGGTATTACGCGGCGCCCCTGCCCGGCGAGCGCGTGGCGCTGGCCTTCATCACGGATGCCGACATCCTCAAGCGCCTGCGGCTGAAGGAGCCGGCGCCCTGGCGCGAGGCCGGCGCTGACACCTCCCACGTGCGCGATATCGTGGCGCGCCTACCCGCGCCAAGCGCCCTGCGCCACTACGCCATCCACAGCCGGGTGGCGTCGCTGCCGGCCGATGAAAACTGGACGGCGGCGGGCGACGCGGCCGCCTGCTTCGACCCGATCTCCTCGCTGGGCATCGGCCAGGCCATGGCCTCGGGCATCCATGCGGCGCGGGTGGCGGAAGCCTTCCTGTCTGGCGACCGGGGCATGGCGGCGGGCTACCGGCGCAGCGTCTTCGCCGCGTTTGAAACCTATCTGCAGATGCGGCGCGGCTTCTACGGCGCCGAGCAGCGCTGGCGCGACGCGCCGTTCTGGCAGCGCCGGGCCGCGTCTTGACGCGCCCTGCAAAAAACTGAGCCAGGTCAAGAGAGCGCATGTCCACGGCCCGTTTCCGGGCCAATTCCAGCCCTGCCTTGCCATTCGCACTATAATGTTGGCACCGTATGCGGCAGCATTGGCGGCGATAGACGGTAACAATTTCGTGTGGAGGCCGGTACAATAGCGTCTGGGCCTACACAGGGTTTCACTTTTGCCAGCAGTTGCCAGCAACTAACCATTTTTTTGACCAGCCAACAAATACTATGAGTTCGATGAATGAAGAGCGCGTTTTAAGCGTGCACCACTGGACGGATACCCTGTTCTCCTTTACCACCACGCGCGACCCGTCGCTGCGTTTCTCGAATGGCCATTTCACCATGATCGGCCTGCGCGTCGACGGCAAGCCATTGCTGCGCGCCTACAGTATCGCCAGCGCCAATTACGAAGACCACCTGGAATTTTTCAGCATCAAGGTGCCGGGCGGTCCATTGACGTCGCGTTTGCAGCACTTGCAAGTGGGCGACACCGTCATCGTCGGCCGCAAGCCGACGGGCACCCTGGTGTCCGACTACCTGCTGCCAGGCAAGCGCCTGTACATGCTGTCGACGGGCACGGGCCTGGCGCCTTTCCTCAGCATCGTGCGCGATCCGGACATCTACGAGCGTTTCGACCAGCTGATCCTCGTGCACGGCGTGCGCCAGGTCGATGAACTGGCTTACCACGACTTGCTGGAAGAGCACCTGCCGAAGCATGAGTTCCTGGGTGAAATGGTCAGCGACAAGCTGCGCTACTACCCGACCGTGACGCGCGAAGACTTCCGCAACATGGGCCGCATCACGGAACTGATCGAGAACGGCAAGCTGGCCGAAGACCTGGGCGTGCCGGCATTGAACCCGGCCGAAGACCGCGTGATGATCTGCGGCAGCTCGGAGATGCTGCGCGACCTGAAGGAAATGCTGGAAGCGCGCGGCTTCAAGGAAGGCAATACCTCGACGCCTGGCGACTTCGTTGTCGAGCGCGCGTTCGCCGAGAAGTAATCCGCAGCAAATCCGTCGCAAATACAGGGGCCCGGCCCCGCCGCTTCCCGCGGCGGCGCCGGGCCTTTTTATTG
>NZ_LBCO01000019.1:35971-38985 GCF_000988085.1 Janthinobacterium sp. KBS0711
GCGCTGGTAGCGCAAGCCATTCATGAAGCGCTGCACGGGCGTAAAGGCGCTGCTGAGGATATCGTCATGCGCGGCGTAATAGCGCGTTTCGATCTTCAGCAAGCCCAGCACGGTCGCATCGAGCTTGTCCGTCTGATACGGCCGGCTTTCCAGCGCGGCGCGCGCCCCCGCCGATTGCGGCGCTTGCCGGTTGTCCCAGATCAGCATGGGAATTTCATAGCCACTCTTGTCCGACGCGGAATGACCCGCATGATTGCGGCTGTAGCCCACTTCCTGCCCATGGTCGGATACGAACAGCAAGGAGGCGGCCCGATCCGTCTTGGCCTTTTCCGCCATGCCGATCAGGGTGCCCAGCACGTAATCGCCATAGCGAATGGCGTTGTCGTACTCGTCGCGCTGGTTGCGTATCCAGCTCGACCTGCCCTGGTGCTCCATCTGTGCGCTGACAGCGTCGTGCGCCCGGTCGAAATGAGCGAAGCGGCGGGGATAGCGCATGTCATAGCTGGGATGCGCGCCCAGCAAGTGCACGACGATGAGCTTTTTCGGCGCTTCGTCGCGCAGCGCGTGGGCGAACGGCTGGAACAGGTTGCCGTCAAAATTGTTTTCGCCACGGCCAGTGCCATAGTTGATGAAGTCGCTTTCATCGGCCTCGCTCGCCAGCAACCCGATCCAGCCATCGTTGCGCGTCTGGTTCGATACCCAGAACGTCTTGTAGCCGGCCGCCTCGGCCAGCATCAGCAGATTCGGCTTGGCCATCCACGCGTCCGGGTTGCCGATATCGGCGGGCGTGAGCATCGTCATCATCGATTCCACGGTGCTGGCGGCCGGCGAAATCACGTCATTAAATACCAGCAGCTTCGAGCGCATGGCGTCGAGCTGGGGCGTAGTCGCCCGCGCATAGCCATACAGCGACATCGAGGCGCGGTTCGTGCTCTCGCCGATCACGAGTATGACGGTGCGCGCATCCTCGCCCGCATAGCGCACGTTCCATTCGCGCGGCGCGGCCATGGCCGCCGTCAGCGCGTGCTGCATCGATTTCATGGCGTCCAGCTGCGCGCTGTACTGCTGGTAGCGCAGCGGCCAGAACAGGGCCGGATTTTCGCGCCGCATCGTGGTGTTGACGTGCAGCAGCACGAGAAAGATCGCCATGCAGGCGGCAAAGCATTTTTGCGCCAGGCCAGGCGCGGCAACGTCGCGCGCCGCTTGCCAGCGCTGCAACTGGCGGTCGGCCAGCAGCACGGCCGCCGTCACGAGCAGGAAGCCGCCGGCCGATTGCGCCAGGGCGACGCTGTTGTGCAGAAAAAACTCACCCGTTTCGGCTTGATCTGTCGCAAACATCGCTTGCAAAACCGCATTGGGATTGGGGCGCATGCCAAAATAGCCACGCAAAAAACCCTTGATGGCGGCGTCGAGGTAAAACACGGGCACGACGACGCGCAGCAGCACGGTAATCGCGCTGGCACAGGAACCGCCACGCCACGCATGCAGCACGCCGCCCACGCCCAGCAGGAAGGCCGCCAGCAGGACGGCCAATTTCAGACATTCGTTCGCGCTTAATTGATCGAAGAGGAAAAAAACCAGCAGGCCAGCGATGCTGAGCAGGACACGGCAAAACAGAATCAGCATGGAGGCGACAAGTAACAGGCATGGAAGGAGATGCCCGTGCGGACGGGCCCGCGATTGTAGCGCAGTCTGTTGCAACTTGTACCATTATTTCCACGCACTCCTGACAGAAACTGTCAGTACTTTTTATTATGATTTCGGCACCAGCGGGCTAGCCAGCCTGTACTATTGAAATCACCACTTGCGACAGGACTTCTTCATGACACGTGCCATCACCATTCTGACCGAGAACTTTGCCGATTGGGAAACCGCCCTGCTCAATTCCACGGCGCGCCTGTACTACGGCTTTTACACGCAGTTCGCCACGCCGGGCGGCTTGCCCGTTACCTCGTCCGGCGGCATGCTGGTCACGCCGCAACTGGCGCTGGAAGAGGTCAATCTCGATGAACTCGACTTGCTGATGGTATGCGGCGGCAGCTTCTGGCAAAGCGGCAAGGCGCCAGACCTGGGCCCGCTACTGCGCGCGGCGCGCGACAAGGGCGTGGTGCTGGCCGGCATTTGCGACGGCACGCGCGTGCTGGCGCAGGCGGGCGTGCTCGACACCGTGCGCCACACCTCGAATTGCGCCGAGAACCTGACGGACACGGGCTATGCGGGCGCGGCCCTGTACCAGGACGTGCCGTGGGCCGTGGCCGACCAGCGCATCATCACGGCGCCCGGCACGGCGCCCGTCACCTTCACCAGGGAAGTCTTGCGCGTCCTGGGCATTGCCGATGACAACCTGACCGCCTACCTGGCCATGCACGGCGCGGAACACGGCAAGGCTGCCAACTAGTCGACGCCCAGCGCGCGCAAGCGGGCCACGGCGTGCGTATTGCCGGGGTCCAGTTCCAGCGAACGGCGGTAATGCGTGGCGGCCCGGTCCTTGGCGCCGTCCGCCTCGTACGCTTCGGCCAGGCTGTCGTGGCCATTCGCCCCTTGCGGGTATAGTCGCACGCCAAGCTCGAAGACGGCCACGGCTTGTTTCGGCTGCTGCCGGCCCAGCAGGCGGTAGCCCCAGGCATTCAAGTCGTCTTCCGTGGGCTTTGGCAAGCCGTGCTGGCGCAGGATGGCCGCCAGTTTCTGGTCCAGCCCCTCGAAACCGGTGCTGGCCGCCTGCTTGTGCAGCAGGTGCGCGGCATACGCGCCGCCCCGCTGCTGGCGCAGGGCGGGAAGATAAAAACCGGCGACGGTATCGATCAGCTGTTCCGGCTGGCCACCGGCCAGGTTGCTGAGGATAATGACGGCCAGCCCGTCGTTCGGATACACATAAAAGGCCGAGCGGCCACCGCCGATGCCGGCCACGGCGCGGTGGCCATCGCGGCCGATGGTGGGCCAGCCCAGCGCCCACGGCGCCGGCTTGCCGTCATTCAAGCTGGTCGGCTGCCACAGCCGTTCTACAGCGGCGGGGG
>NZ_LBCO01000019.1:39032-44117 GCF_000988085.1 Janthinobacterium sp. KBS0711
GCAAGCGTCCCGACTGCAGCGCGATAAGCCAGTTGGCCAGTTCACCCGCATTGCTGTTGATGCCGGCCCCGGCGCGCATGAACACGGGAAAGTCTTCGATCACGTTGCGGTAACCGTTGCCGCCCCGGTCCAGCACGTAGGAACTGGCCTTGTTGACTACCACGTCCTTCGCGTCGCCAAAGCCGCTGTGCGGCATGCCCGCCACGTCGAACTGCCGGCGCTGGATGAAAGTAGCAAAGGGCTGGCCGCCTTGGCGCTCGATCAATTGCGCCAGCAATACGTAATTGGTCTGGTTGTAGCGGTAGCGCTGGCCTGGCGGGGCTTCCACGGCCAGCGCCTGCACGGCTGTCCACGCCGCATCGGCGTCATCCGGCTGCGGCCCCACGAGCTTGCCGCTGCGTTGATCGAGCACGTCGGGCAAGCCCGAGGTATGGTTGAGCAATTGCGTCACCGTCACGGCTTGCCAGGCGACAGGCAGCCCCGTCAGGTACTGGCCGATAGGGGCGGCCAGGTCGATCTTGCCCTCCTGTACCAGCTGCATGACGGCCACGCCTGCAAACGCTTTCGTTGCCGAGTTGATGGAAAACAGGCTGGCGTCCGTCACCGGCACCTGGTACTGCACGCTGGCCAGGCCGAAGTTGCGCTTCAGTACGATTTTGCCATGCTGTATCACGGCCAGTTGCAGCCCTGGAATCTGGCGCTCCTGCATTTCGCTGCGCACGAAGGCGGCAATATCGTGTTCGGCACGGGACGCCTGCGCTTGACTGGTGGGGATGGCGGCAAGCGCCATGACGAGCAGGACAGACGGAAGGCGTGGCTTCACGATGCGGCTTTCGGCAAGAGAAAACGGAACCGCAGCATCCCATACCTATTTGTCAACGTCAACGACAATCTTGCCATTCAGAAAGTTACTCGTCCAGCCACACATCCTCGTACCCTTCCCGGTCGAGGATGAACTTGGCGCCGCTGGGCAAGGCCAGGTAATCGACTACCTGCGGCAGCATTTCATGCAGGTGTTCCGCATGCAGGGGCTGGTAAAAGTCCAGCGCATCGTCATGTTCGCCGCAGTGGATGAACCAGCTGATGGTGCCGTTTTCCGGCAGCGCGATGCGCGTGCCGTAGATGGGCGACTGGGCCAGGCTGCCAATGGCCAGGGCCACCATGGGCTCGGGCGCTTGCGCCGGCAAGCCGAATTTGTCGCAGACGCGCTGTTGTGTTTCGCTGATCGGTGCGGTCATGGTGCTTTCAGGATCCAATGTAGTGGTAATGGAGGCGCAGCGCGCCATCGTGGCCGGACATTTCCAGGTGCAAGATCGCTTCGCCGGGCTTGCCATCGGCCAGCAACAGGCATTCCATACCCAGCGGTCCGGCATCGGTCGCATACATGTCGACGGCGGGACGGCCGCCCTTGCCCGGCACGAAGGCTTGCGCCAGCGGCGCCAGGGATAGCGTCTGGCGTGCCGCAAAATAGCTGTCGAGCGTCTCGATGATCTCGTCGGCCACGGCCGCCGACAGGCCCCAGTCGCGCTGCAACGCAACAGGATCACGCCCGTCCAAGGTCCGCACGAAGGCGGCGGCCTGCGCATACGCCTGCTGCCGCAGGCTGTCGGCAATATCCATGCTGCGACTCCTCTCTCTTAATCAGGCGCCATTATAGTGCGCCACCCCGCGCAAGCGCCATCCATTTCCCGCCATAATCATCCGCATGCACCGCGATAGTGCGGCGCAATAATATTTGCCCATCCCGATATTTAAATACTGCAATTATGATTTATCGATTGATAATAATATCTGGCATTGCGTGATATTTGGTGATTATTCTAAAAATGCAGTCGCGCGCACAATTCAATTTCACGTTGACGCCTAATTATTGCGGCGCTAATATCGTAAAGCCATTCACCGTGGCCGACAGCTCAAGCCGTACTTAACCATCACAAGAGGATAGTACAATGCAAAACCAACCAAAATTGTTCGCTTTCAAGCTTGCTGAGAAAAAGATATCAACCCCGCCTACCCCGCCCACCGAATGGAAAGTGCGCACCGGCGTCGCCGTCGCCGGTTGCAGCGAAGTCGACCGATTCCAATACCGCTACTCTTCCACCATCAATTCCCGCGATACCGGCCAGTTCTGCTGAACGCCGCACCCGCATCCATTCAACTTATGACGGGAAGTTCATTTAATTCCCGATGCAAACACGCTTGCACCATTTGCGGCGCGGTTTCCCCGTGCGTGCGGCATTCATATCGATCGATATTTATTTTTTAAATTTTTAATTTATTGGTTGACGCGGCATTCTTTAAAAATTAGCATTTGAAAGCCAAATCAACTGGCACTCAAAACAGGCAGTACTTAACCATCACAAGAGGATAGTACAATGCAAAATCAAACCAAATTGTTCGCGTTCAAACTGGCAGAAAAACAGGTACAAAAACAGGCGGCGCCCGCCGCCACCTGGAAAGTGCGCGACGGCGTCGCCGTGGCTGGCTGCACTGCCGTCGGCACCCATGATCAATACCGCGACTCTTCGCGGCTCAAACCGAACGACAGCGGCCAGTATTGCTGATCTTCGCTGCACCCTGGAACCTCGCCCCTGGCGGGGTTTTATTCCAATCCCGACTTGATGAATTGGCGCCAATTGCGGCGCAGTGCATTCCTGCGCGCGGCATACATACCATTATTTACGATTCTTTATCGATAAAAACCGGCGCCACTGGAGATTCAAAAAAGCGGCACTTAACCACGACAAAGAGGATGACAATGCAAAAACAGAATCAAACCAAGCTGTTTGCTTTCAAACTGGCGGAAAAGGAAGCAGACAAGGAAGTCAAGCAACCATGGCAGGTGCGCGATGGCGTAGCGGTGGCCGGCTGCACGTATTACGGCGATCCGGAAGATTACAATCTGCGCGACAGTTCGCGCTTTGCGCCCAACGATACTGGCGTGTATTGCTGATACTTTAGCCAACTGAAGGCCTTGCCACGGCAAGGCCTTTCCTTCGCAGCAGGCCCCTGAATGCATAAAAAGGTATTAATTATCAGCCATAGCGGCGATTTGCACGCCGACCTGGTTTCCCAGATACTGGCCGACCGCGGCCATGTCCCCTTCCGTATCGACCTCGACGCCTTTCCCCGCGATTACCAGCTGTGCCAGCGCCTGCTGGACGGCCGCGCCAGCGCGCGCCTGCGCCGCTTGCCCGATGGCGACTGGCTTGACCTGCAGCACGTGGGCGCCGTCTGGCTGCGCAAGCCGGCCGACTATGCCTACGCCAGCACCGACCTGACGCCGCAGGAGCGCGCCTATGCGCAGCTGGAAACGGAGCAAGCCATCTTCAGCGTGCTGTACGGGCTCGATTGCTACTGGCTCAGCCATCCGCTGGCCCTGCGCGGCGCCCAATGGAAAGGCGAACAGCTTGCACGGGCCGCGCGCATGGGTTTTCGCGTGCCCGCCACCGTGATCACCAACGTACCCGACGACGTACGCGCTTTCCGCGCGGCCGTCAAAGGGCCCATCATTTTCAAGAGCATGTCCACGCCCAGCCTGGCCGCCGAAACCGTCGAAGATGCAGACAGGGTCAGCGCCGGCATCGGCACCACCATCGTCGACGATGCCATGCTGGACAGCCTGGACGCCGTCAGAGAACTGAGCTGCCAGTTCCAGGAATATATCGCCAAGCAATACGAATTGCGGATCACCGTGATCGGCAAGCAGCTGTTTGCCGCACGCCTGTATTCCCAGGACGATGCGCGCACGGCCATCGATTCGCGCGACATGTCGGCCCCCATCCGCTATGAAGCCGCGACCTTGCCGGATGACATACGGCAGCGCTGCCTCGCTTTCGTGCACAGCTATGGCCTCGAATATGGCGCGCTGGACCTCATCGTCACGCCCGAAGGCGAATATGTTTTCCTGGAAAACAATCCTGTCGGTCAATTTTTGTATGTGCAACAACTGGTGCCCGCCTTACCCCTGCTGGAAAGCGTGGCCACTACCCTGATCGAAGGAGCGTTATGCCACAGCCAGACCTGAGCCAGATCCCCGTCCAGCTGCGCGAACTGGAGCTTGCGCGCGACAGCCGCGCCATCGTCCTGGCCGCCTCACACCTGGACATGGAACTGCTGCCCGCACTATATGAACTGTGCCAGGGCATCGGCCCCGTGGCGCGCCTCGACGTGGTGCTGCACGGCCGCGGCGGCATCGTCAACGCGGCGCGCCGCATCGCCATCCTGCTGCGCCAGCATGCGCGCCACCTGAGCTTTATCGTGCCCTTCCACTGCCAGTCGGCAGCCACCCTGCTGGCCTTGGGCGCCGATGAAATCATCGCCGGCGACCTGGCCCTGTTCTCGCCCATCGACCCGCAGCTCGACGGCGTCGACGGCGGCGCCATTTCCAGCCTGGACATCAAGGTGTTCGGCGACATGGCGCAGCAGTGGTTCGGCGTGGATGCGGCCGAGGCGCGCCAGCAATCGCTGTCCTTGCTGTGCGGCAGCATCTTCCCCCCTTCCCTGACGGCCTTCTACCGCACCTCGCTGGAACTGTCGCAGATCGGCGAGGAATTGATCACATGGCAATTGCCCGACGCCACGCCAGAGGCGCGGCGCGCCATCGTCGCGCAACTGGTGACGGGCTACCACTCGCACAACTATGCCCTGACGCGCGAAGAGCTGGCCCAGCTGGGCTTGAACATGGCGCGCGATGCCCACGCCGAACGGCTGGCTTGGGCCATCTCGACGCAGCTGCAATCGAGCATAGGCGGCGCCCTGCGCAGCGCGCCCGACGAAGCGTGGAATGACGCCCTGCTGGCCTCGCGCGACGGCGTGCAACTGCGGCGCCAGCGTCCGGGCGGCTTTGCGCCGCTGTGGAGCACGCAATGCTGACAGCTCTCCCCTTTTTGTCCGATATCGTGCGCTATGTCATCGCCTTACTGCTGCTGGCGGCCAGCGTAGGCAAGCTGCGCAGCTACGGGGAATTTCGCGGCAACCTGGCCACCTCGTTCGGCCTGCCGTCCGCCGCCGCCCAATTCGCTGCGCCAGCCCTGGTGGCGGCGGAACTGCTGCTGGCCGGCTGGCTGCTGGCAGGCGGCACGT
>NZ_LBCO01000019.1:44192-58783 GCF_000988085.1 Janthinobacterium sp. KBS0711
CTGGCGCTACTTTACGCACAGCGTGGTGCGCTGCAGCTGCTTTGGCGAAGCGGCGCGGCCCGTGTCGCAGTACGACCTGCTGCGCAACATGCTGGCGGTCGGCATCAACGGCAGCTACTTTGCGCTGGCGCAGGAAACGGCCTTGCCCGTCGCCACCTCCCTGTTGGCCGCCGGCTTGGCGGCCATCGTCTGCGTGGCCTTGATTTCCCTGCACGACATCGCAACTCTGGCAAAGGCGGGCTGATGGATGCCCTGACTTTACAGTTCGTGCTGGCGGCGCTGGCCTTTGCCGTCGCCGGCAATATCTGGCTGACCCTGGCGGTGCTGCGCGCCAGCCGCCGCGAACGCATCGCGCCCACTGCGCTGGAGCCGGGCGAGCCGCTGCCTGCCGTGCAAGCCCGTCCGCTGGCTGGCGGCGCGCGTTTCCAGCCGGGCGCCGCGGGCCAGGCGGCCGTGCTGCTGTTTTTGGCCAGCCGCTGTCCGAAATGCGCGGAAAAGCTGGCGGACATCGAACTGCTGCTGCCGCTGGCACGCGAGGCCGGCCTGGCCATGTGGCTGATCAGCGAAGAACCGGCCCGGAGGCTGCGTGCCTTCTTGCCCGGCAACGCCTTGCGGGAAGCGGCGGCGCGGCTGACGCTGCGCGATTACCGGCGCGTGAATCCAATGATGAGTTCGCCTTCCTATGTGTTCGTCAATCACGAGGGTACGGTGGAAGCGGCCGGCCTGATTGGCGACGAGGACTGGCTGGCCCTGGCCGGACAATTGAACGCCGTACCGTCGCAGGAGCGCGCCGCATGAGCAATATGAACTTCAGCCCGCATCTGGAACGCCTGCGCCTGCTGTACCCGGTGCGCTGGCGCATCGCCGCCGGCCTGCTGTGCATGGCCCTTACTGTGGGCGCGCAACTGGCCTTTCCGCAAGCCATCGCGTATTTCATCGACAACGTGGCGCAACTGACGCGGCGCGGCGTCACGCCGGGCATGGTGGCCGCCATGCTGGCCTTCAGCCTGCTGTATGCGCTGGCCTCGGCCGCACGCTTCTATTTGCTGCAGTCGGGCGGCCACATGATCGTCATGGGCGTGCGCCGGCGCCTGTTCGACGTGGTGATCAACCAGCCCATCGCCTTTTTCGACAAGCACCACGGTGGCGAACTGAACAGCCGGCTCACGTCCGACGTGTCTGCCCTGCATGAAAGCCTGACCATCGGCGCGGCCAATGCGCTGCGCTCGCTGTGCGTGTTTGTGGGCGGCATCGCCATGCTGCTGCAGCTGTCGCCCATGCTGAGCTTGCCGCTAGCCCTGTTCATCCCCATCAGCCTGTATCTCGGCAAGTTATCGGGCAGCAATTACCGGACGCGCGCACGGGCCATTTCCGCCACCCTGGCCGCCAGCGGCAAGGTGGCGCAGGAATATTTTGCCCATGCGCGCCTGGTGCAGGCCTTCAACCAGCAAGGCGGTGCCATGGCGCGCTACGCGCAAGCCATGCGCGAGCTGCTGGGCGTGTCGCTAGCCGGCACGCGGCTGCTGGCAGTGTTCCAGGGCGCGCAGGGCTTGCTCGCCTTTGTTGCCCTGCTGACCACCTTGTGCTTCGGCGCGCACCTGATCGGCCAGGGCCGCCTGAGCGTGGGCGAGCTGACGGCCTTTGTCATCTATGCCAGCATGGTGACGGACACGGCCGGCTCCATCAGCGAATTCTGGAACACGTGGATGCGCACGATGGGCTCGACTGACCGCATCTTCGAGATCCTGCGCAGCCACCGTCCCGTGCCCGAAGCGGCGCCGCAGCCGCCGCTGGCCGGCCATATCGCGCTGCGCGACGTGCGTTTTTCCTATCCCGAGCGCACCCAAGCGACGGCCCTCGACGGCGTCAGCCTGTCCATACGCGCGGGCGAAAAAATCGCCCTCGTCGGCGCTTCGGGTGCGGGCAAGTCCACCATCGCCAGCCTCGTGCTGGGCCACTACCAGATAGCCGCGGGCAGCCTGCAGTTCGACGGCATCGATGCGCACGTGCTGGGCGTGACGCAGCTGCGGCGCCAGATGGCCGTGGTGGAACAGGAACCGGCGCTGTTTTCCGGCAGCATCGCCGAGAATATCGCCTTTGCCGTGCCCGATCGGGTCGTGGCGCGCGAAGCGATGGTGGCGGCGGCACGCCTGGCGCATGCCCACGATTTTATTGCAGCCTTTCCGGACGGCTACGAAACCCTCGTGGGCGAACGGGGCGTTCAATTGTCCGGCGGACAGAAGCAGCGCATCGCAATTGCCCGCGCCATCCTGCGCGCGCCGAAAATCCTCATCCTGGACGAAGCGACCAGTGCGCTCGACGCCGCCAGCGAACAGCTGGTGCAGCACGCCCTCGATACTCTGATGCAGGGACGCACCACGATCATCATCGCCCACCGCTTTTCGACGATTGTGAAAGCGGACCGCATCATCGTCATGGACAAGGGCCGGATTTGCCAGCAAGGCACGCACGCCGAGCTGCTGCGCGCGGGCGGACAGTATGCGCGGCTGATGCAGCAGCAGCTGTCGCAATTCCAGCAGTTGCATGACAGTGCGGCAACCCTGTAAAGTAGGCCAGATGAAAAAAACCTACCATGGCAGTTGCCACTGCGGCGCCGTGCGCTTCGCTGCCGAGATCGACCTAGCTGCCCCCAGCCTGCGTTGCAACTGTTCCTACTGCCTGAAAATCCGCTGCTGGGCCAGCCTGGTGCCGCCTGCGGATTTTCGCTTGCTGGCCGGTGAGGCGGACTTGAGCGAGTATCGCTTCGGCGCCCGCTGCGAACGCCATTATTTTTGCCGCCATTGCGGCGTGCGCCCGTTCGGCCACGGTAATTCTCCCCGCAGCGGACCGTTCGTCGGCATCGGCGTCAGCTGCCTCGATGACGCATCGTCGGCCGAGCTGGCGCAAGTGCCCGTCACCTTTGTCGATGGCAGGCATGACGAGTGGGATGCGCCGCCGCAGGAAACGCGGCATCTGTAGTAGCAATGTAGAAATGGTTGTCTGCTACCCCGGAGTTTTCCTACGTGGCGACAAGTCGTGTCCCTATGGTTAAGCCCGACGCAGGCAGCGAGAATGGTCTCAACGGTGCAGCCAATGTTGAACCGGATGATTTCGCAAATCAACCATAGGGGACACGACCATGACTTCGAACAGCAACGACAAATCGGGCAGCCAATCGGACAAACAGCAATCGGGCCAATCGGGCAGCCAGCAGTCGGACAAACAGTCCGGCACCCGTCAATCGTCGGGCGGCACCCAAGGCGGCACGCACGAGCAGCATGTCGAGGCGGGCCGCCAAAGCCACAAGAATGACGGCGACAAGCAATCGGGCTCGCAGCAATCGGGCCAACAGTCGGGCCAGCAATCGGGTTCCGGCACGGGCACGCGCGGCGGCACGCATGAGCAGCACGTGGAAGCGGGACGTCAAAGCCACAAGAATGACGACAAATCCTGATCCCAGGGCATGGCCCGATGCGCCTTCCTGATATGAAAGCGCTGACGGCCATGCTGTGCGCCGGGCTGGGCATGGGCCTTGCCGCCTGCGGCGCCAGGAATACGGCATCAAACGTGGAGGCGCCGGGCGCACCGGCCGGGGTCTCCACGCGCGTGCTGGACGCGGGCGCCGATGCCCTGCAAGCCCGGCCGCCGATTGCGGCCCTGAACGCCTACCTTGATGGTTTCCATTTCTACAATGGCAATCTGCGCGGCCAGATGGAAGCGCACCATTATTGCGCCATCGTCAATGAAGAGCTGATCCAGTGCGTGATCTACGATGGCAATGTCAAGGATGCCAAGCTGATGGGCGTGGAGTACATCGTCAGCGCCAGGCTGTACGAAAGTTTGCCCGCGGCGGAAAAAGCGCTGTGGCACAGCCATGTGCATGAAGTCAAATCAGGCCAGCTGATCGCCCCCGGCATTCCCGCCGTGGCCGAAAAGGCCTTGATGCAAAAACTCGTCGCCACGTATGGCAAGACCTGGCATACCTGGCACACGGACGTGCACAAGACCTTGCCGCTGGGCGTGCCGCAACTGATGATGGGATTCACAAACGATGGGCAGGCCGACGCCGCCATGGTCGCCGCGCGCGACCGCCGCTTCCGCATCGATTCCGTCGAAAAACGCCGCCAGCGGGCCGATATCGCCGCGCCCGCCATCATGGACGGCGCCGATGCATGGCAGCACGGCACGACCATCCAGCTGGCCGACCCGACGGGAACGCAGCACGGTTCCTCATCACTACCGTCACCCTCCACGCACACGGCCGAACCCGCCATTTCGCGTCCGGCCAGATAACCGGCACGCGAAAGGCCGTTGTCTGGAACCGCATTCTGGGCGATAATGACGCCCATGAACGATACCACCACCTTACCCCCATTGCCCGATCGCCTGTCGATCGACCCTAGCAGCCTTTATCACGTTGCAGCCGTGTTCGAGAACGACGTCGGCATCCGCTTCAACGATAAAGAACGTCTTGACGTGGAAGAATATTGCATCAGCGAACGCTGGATCAAGGTCGCTTCCACCAAGTCGCTCGACCGCCGCGGCCGTCCGCTGCAGATCAAGCTCAAGGGCAAAGTCGAAGCGTTTTACCGTTAAGCACTACTTGCAGTTGTTCCTGTAGTGTCATCGAGGCCGATCTTCATCGGCCTTTTTTTTCGCCCGCCGCTTTCCGCTCACGCATCGATGATGACCAGCCCTGCCGCGGCCGCCATGAGCAGCCACAGCATAGCGTCGGCCAGCACTTCGTCCGGCTCCCTGCCACTCGACTGCGCCGCCTGCTGTGCACATTGCGCCAGCGACGCGCCACCGGCCAGCGCCTGCAAGCAGTAAAACTGCCACGGCTGCAACTCCTGCATGGCAAGCCGATAATGCATGCGTGAAATGGCGACAAAGGCGGGAGCTGGCTCCGGCTGGGCCGGCACGGCGTCGTCCGGCGCGGCTTGCGCCTGTTGCCAGAAAGTACACAGGGGGAACGACAGGGCCAGCAGCCGCGTGCACGGCGCCAGACGCCAGGCCGGCGCCATTCCCAACATCAAGTCCAGGTCGGAAGGCAAGATGGGCGGCGGGCGTTTTTCCAGCCCCGGCGCCCTGCCCGCCTCGCTGCGCGCCCGCTCCAGCTGCGCCAGTTCGACGGCAAAGCGCAAGGCGTCTCCCTGTGCCCCGGCGCCGCGTTGGCTGGCGGCGAGAAAGTCGGCAAAGCCGCTCCCCAAGTCATACAAGGTGGGAGAAGCGGACGGGTGGCGCCACACATAGGCGCGGGCAAAGAAGGCGAACAGCTCGCCACCCATGACCTTGCGCAAGACGGGATAATCGGCCTGCAGGCATTCGAGCAGGCGCTGCACGTAGCCGTCCGCATGGATGTGCAGCGGTGCCGGCCCGCCCCGCGCCCGTTTCAGCACTTGCTCCTGCGTCAAGCCGTGGCGCTCGCTGGCCAGCTGCGCGCCGTGCACGGCGCCGCCGGGCGCCGTCATGGCCGTCAGGAACCAGGCCTGCAATTGCGCCAGCGGCGCGCCATTACCGTGCATGGGCGGCCTCCAGGTGAAAGCCCAGCGGCGTGGAGACGGCGGCGGTCACCTTGACCGTGGCTGGCGCCGCGTCCGAGAATTCGCCCCGCACCGCCGCGCGCGCCTTGTTCAGTTCGGCCAGCAGTTGCGGATACGGGGGAATCTCCGCATCCCATTCCAGCAGGGCCGACACGCCGCCCGTCAGCTGCTGCGCCAGCGCGTACAGGCGCCAGACGGCGGCCGGCACGGGCGCATCGTGGGTATCGATCAGCATCGCGCCGCAGACGGTGGGCCCGGCCAGGTGGATCTGCACGATGTGGTCGTGCGGCAGCTGGCGGATGTAGGCGGCCGCGTCATAGCCGTGGTTATGCGCGCTGACGTGAACATTATTGACGTCGAGCAAGAGCCCGCAGCCCGTGTCCTCGGCCAGCCGTCCCAGGAATTCCCATTCCGGCATGCTGGACTGGGCAAACTCCACGTAGGTACTGGGGTTTTCCAGGATCAGCGGACGGCCCAGGAATTCCTGCACCTGCCGCACGCGTGCGCCCACGTGGCGCAAGCTGGCCTCGTCCAGCGGCAGCGGCAGCAAGTCGTGGCTGTTGAGCGAGGCGGCGCCCGTCCAGCACAGGTGGTCGGAAATCCACGCGGGCCGGATCTCGGCGGCCAGCTGGCGCAGCTTGCGCAGGTAGGCCAGGCTCAGGGGATCGCTGCTGCCGATCGACAGCGACACGCCATGCATGACGATGGGCACCTGCGCCGCCACCTGCTCGAGCACATGGCGCGCGTAGCCGTGGTTGTCGATGAAATTTTCGCTGATGATCTCGAACCAGTCCACTTGCGACCCGTGGCGCAGGATGTGTTCATAGTGCGGCGGGCGCAGCCCCACGCCCAGGCCCAGGTTCGGCAGGCCCAGGCGCGGCCGCGCCTCGTGCAGGATGCCCCGCATCAGGTCGACGGCGGCAAGGCCAGGCGCAGGTCGGTGGGCGCAGGCGGCGCTCCCACCGGCGTGCCGCGCGCCGCCATCACCTTGCCGTAGGCTTCCCAGGCCTTGTCGTAGACATTGTCGCCCAGCGCAAAGCTCATCGTCTGGCCCAGCGGCTTGCTGCGGTGATCGGGCGCGGGGCCGAAATCGTACAAGGTCATGGTGGCGGGCTCGGGCGGTTCCCTGCCTGTGGTGTTCGGATACAGCTGCGAGGCCGAAATCGGCACGGCGCAGCCGCCAAAGCTCGCGCATTTGTTGTCGCTGGGCGCGCTGTAGACTTTATCGGCCTCCGGTGGCGGTGGCGGCACATAGCACGGCGTGCCCGGCGACGCGGCGGCCTTGACCGAGTGGCCGCAGGACGAGCCGCCCGTGTCGGCCTGGGCGAAGCCGCAGCCGCCCTGAGCGTGGCAGCCGTTGGAGCCGCGGCACGTATGGTAGACGGCCAGCGCGGCGCAGGTGGACGATGCTTCGCCCTCCAGATGCATGCCCTGGCAAGCGTGGTACAGCACGGACTTGTCGGCCAGCGGCACGCCCGTCGCCAGGTTCGGCGCCTGGCCCAGTACGGCCCAGCAGATGGCCATGCGGTCGCCCGCGCCCACCATCGACGGATACGGGAAGTCCAGTTGCTGGTTCAGCCAGTACTGGTCCAGCACGGAAGTGATGCCGTAGATGGCGCCCGTGGCCACCGTGCTCAGCATTCCCAGGGTGCCGCTGGCGTCCTTCAAGCGGTTCAGGGCGCCCGCCACGGCGGCCGGCGCGGGAATGTTCTTCGGCGCAGTGGCCGGATTGTAGCGCTCGTTGATCAGCATGGCCTCGCTCCAGCGCCCGCCGTCCCTGTGCCAGCCGGCCCACGTCTTCACGGGCAGCATGGACTTGACTTGGCCGAAGCGCTCGTAGTGGTCGAACGGGGCGCTGTCATGGCGCGCCTGCGCATCGCGCGATTCGGCCTCCTTGCCATTGTTCGCGTAGGACGGATAATCGCACTGCAAGGCGGCCAGATCTTCGCGGTAATCGGGCTGCACGGCCATCAGGCGCTGCGCCGCGTCGCGCCGGTAGCGCTGGATGGCTGTTGCGCTGCCCTCGCCCTGGTCCGTGATGGCCGCCATCATGTCGATGGCCTTGTTGAACGAGACCGTCTGGCCGCCATCCTGGTCCTGCGGGCCGAAGCAGGTGTCAAAGCGGGGAAATTCCGCCCGCGCATGGCCCTGGACACGGCTGTTGAACATGTCCTGCTGCACCGAGCCGTTGACGAACAGTTTTTGCCACAGGGTCTGGCCATCCGTGTATTCGATGCTGATATAGCGTGCATAGCATTCGTACATGTAGCCGATGGTGCCGAACAGGGGCAGATCGTGCACGTGCTTGCCCGGCGTCCAGCCCGGCAGCGGCACTTCCGGAAAATATTTCGTGTGGTTGTGCTTGTCGAACTCGGCCAACTGGGCGCGCGCCTGCGCCTCCGGCTGCTCGATGGCGAGGAACAGGTCGCACTGGTTGTCGTTCAATTCTTCCAGGTTGACGCGCACGTGGCGGTAGCCGGACGTGTCCTGCAAGTCGACGATGTGCGGGATCACCGTGCAGCTCTCGCCGTAACAGGTCCAGCCATGGTCCTGCGATTGCAGCTCAGACCCCGTGAAGCATGGCGCCGTGCCGATGGCCGTGGCCAGGTTGGCCGCCATCTGCAGGTGCAGCATTTCCTGGATGAAGACGCTGAAAATGATATTGAAGGCTTTCTGCTCGGCCAGCTCGGGGCGGGCCGTGGTGCCCATGCCCGGCCACTGGCGGCCTTCGTAATACGTGATGCCTTTCGAGTTGATCTGGTGCGTGCCCTGGATCGAATACATGGTGGCCATGTACAGGGGAATGGTGAACAGTTCCACGCTGACGGCCGCCTGGGCGATGGCGCGCACGGCCGCCTTGTCGGTGTCCAGCATGTCGAGCGGACGATTCGTGATGGCGGGCTGGGTGCTTCCTAAAACGGGCATTTTCATTCTGTATCTCCACAGGCAGGATGCGTTTCGGATATCGGGCCGGGCCGCGCCATCTGCGCGCGCTGTTCACGGCAAGGAAATCATACGCCTGAGAAAAATACTTTTGCGGCAAGATTTATGCGCTGGCCGGGAGGCAGCGCAGCCTGCATTGCGCCATGAAAATAGGCGTTTTCAGCCCCCATTCGATGACAATTGAATAGAATCGGCAAAAGCTGTGCGTGTATAAGCGCCGCACCGGCAGGCGCCGGCGCGTGGCTTGCATGGTGATAGTCAGGCGGCCGGCGGCGGCTGGAAGGCGCAAAAGCCGGGCCACTGCTCGCGGCTGTCACACACTTTCAGGCAGCCTTTATTGTCCTTGAACGTGGCGACGACCTTGATGGGAAAACCATAGTGTGGCGTGGTGGCCAGGAAGGCGGATGGGCAGCTTTGCTCGTTGCTGAAGCGGAAAGTGATTTCTTCGCGGCGGCCCTTGCGCTCAAAGCTCAGCATGAAGGTTTCATTGCTGTTCCACTGCGCCTTGCCAGGCACGCGGAAGCGGTAGCGCGGGTTGCCCGGCTGCTGGCCATCCAGTTTCTGGCCAAAGACGCGGCTCCTGGCCGTGGCCGTCTCGACTTTGGCAACCGGATACACGACGCCAAAGATATAGGTGCCGGCAAACCCCTGGTCGAAACCGAGTCCCTTCTGGTAAAACGGCACGACGATATGCGGCGCGCCCGCGTATTCCACGGTATTGCGCGCCGTCGTGCGCGACGTCAGCTTGTCATCGGGCTCTTTGCCGAAGACGACATCCAGTTCCAGCAAGGCTTGCTGCTTGTCGATATCTTGCGCCAGATAATCCTTGGGGAACGTTTCGCCGTGCACGCAGCCGGCCAGCAAGGAGGCGGCGAAGCAGCCGGCGATCAGTTTGGATATTGTCATGGCTGTTTTCCTTCCGGCGGCGCGGAAATGAGGCCCAGCCCCGTCACTTGCAAGCCGTTCGTGCCTTGTTTCCATTGAAATTGCTGGCCGAACCAGGCCAGTTCCAGCTCGCGCCGGATACGGATCGAATCCGTGCGGCCCTTTCCCGCCTTGATGGCGGCGCTCGCCTGCGCGGAAGCGGTCTCCGACAAGGGTTTCAACCACCGTTGATAGGTATCGGGCGGCAAGGCCAGCACGCCAGCGACGCCGTCGTCGCGCGTGGCGACGATAATCCCCACCTTCGTCAGCGCATTCGTCAGATAGGCGCCGCGCCGCCCGTCGGGCGAGACGGAAACCAGCATGGACTGCGGAAAGTCGCCGCTGACGTTGCCCGGCACGTCAAACCACAGCAGCTCGCCCGTGCCCGTATCGAGCGCGCGTCCGTCGCGGGGAAACAGCAGCACTTCGGGACGGCCAGGCTGCGGCACGCCCCATTCGGGATCGCGTTCCGTGCGCACCATATTGTCGCGCTGCAAGGGACTGATGGGGCGCATCAGCGGTTCGCCATTCTGCACGCCAATGAGTATCGTGCCCTGGCCCGTATAGCCCTTGGTAAAGGCCAGCAGCATGGGCTGGCCTTCGCGCGTGGCCTTGATGGGCCGCACTTCCGCCACTTCGCGCGCGCCGCCGGGCCAGTAGCCGTGCCGGCGGAAAGACAAGGTGAGGAGAGAGTCGTAACGGCCATTCGTGACGGCAAAGTCGCCGTATTGCCTGACCACCGGCATGTTGGGCGTCTGCGCCTGTGCGGCGGGCCAGATGGCGGCAAGCAGGCTGGCGGCGGCCGCCAGGCGGCATAAAGAGAGGGACAGCATGGCATCCTGTAAAGGTCGCACTGGGCGAAGAATCAGAATTCTAAACGATTCCTCCTCAGCAACACTGTCCAATTGAAAACATCAACGGCGCTGGATTTCGATCAGCTCGATCTCGAACAGCTTCGGCCACAGTTTGCCCGTGACAAACAAGCGCTTGCCGCGTGCATCCCAGGCGATGCCGTTGAGCACGGCGTCGGGATTGGCCGTGCCCCGCTGCTCCGGTGGCAACAAGCCTGTCAGGTCGATCCAGCCGACAACTTTACCGCTGGCCGGATCGATGCGGGCGACCACGTCCGCGCCCCACACATTGGCGTACAGCTCGCCGTCGACCATTTCCAGTTCGTTCAGGCGCTCGATGGGGCGGCCCTCGGCCTTGACCTCGAAGCGGCGCACCTCGGCCAGGGTTTTCGGATTGAGCACGCGGATGGCGGAACTGCCGTCGCTCATGTAGACGAATTTGCCATCGCTGGCCAGGCCCCAGCCTTCGCCCTGGTAGCTGAAGGTGCGTTTGAGCTTGAACGTTTTCTGGTCGAACACATAACCAGTCTTCGACACCCACGTCAAACCGATGATTTCATCGCCCACGTCCGTGATGCCTTCGCCAAACACTTTTTTGTCGAGCATGCTTTTCTGCAGCACCTTCCCCGTCGCCAGTTCCACCTTGCGCAAGGAAGACTGGCCATTCTGGCCCGTGCTTTCGTACAGATGGCCATCCTTGAACAGCAAACCCTGGGTAAATGCCTGGGGGTCGTGCGGATAGGTATTCTTGACGAAATAGCCATACACGGGAATGGCGGCCTGGGCATAACCCATTTCACTCATCAGGCCCACGGTGCATAGCAATCCCAGCAGCAATGAGCCTGCCGTGCGTTTCAGTCTGGCTTTACCTGAGTTCTTCATATTCTTGGCGGTGGTTGGCGAGCGCCTATTGTAATCGCCCGGGCTGCGCCATGCGCGCCCTGACGAGCTCGAGCCAGGCGCGGGCGGCGAATGACAGCCGCCCTCCGCGGCGCCAGGCCAGCATCAGATTCCACTCCACAGGGGGACCATCGAGGGGAATGACTGTAAATTGCGTTTGATCCAGGGTATCGCAATACATCTTCGGCAGCAGGCAGATGCCCACGCCCAGCTGCACCAGCGAGGCAATGAAATCCCACTGCCCGCTGCGGCCCGTGATGCGCGGGGCGAAACCGGCCCGCTGGCAGGCGTCGAGCACGATGTCGTTCAAGGCAAACGCGGCGCCGTAGAAAATGAAGGGACTGTCGGCCAGCTCGGCCAGGGCCACGGAAGCGCGCCCCTGCCACGGCGAGCCGGGCGCGGCCAGCAGGCACAGCGGTGAGCGCACGAGGGGCAAGGCTTCGAAATCCTGCCAGGTGGCCGCATTGCCCGGGTAATCGAGCATGGTGCCCAGTTCCACCGTGCCGGTGCGCAAGTCGCGCTCGATCGCTTGCGTGCCGCTTTCGTACATCTTCAACTCGATGCCCGGATAGCGCTGGTGGTACTCGGCCAGCCACGGCGCCAGGGTCGAGTGCGTCTGCGGCGACACGCCGACGCGCAATTCACCCCGTTCCAGATGTTGCAAGTCGCGCAATTCCACCTTCAATTCCCCGTGCAGGGCCAGCAGTTCATGCGCACGCGACAGCACCACCTTGCCCGCGTCCGTCAGGGTAAAGCGCTTGCCCGCGCGGTCCAGCAAGGCCAGGTCCAGCGACTGTTCCAGCTGGGCGACCATCTTGCTGACGGTGGGCTGCGTCACGTGCAGCTTGGCCGCCGCGCGCGTAAAACTGTTTTGCTCGACCACTTCGACGAAGTAGCGCAGGGAGCGGATATCCATGATACATTCCAAAATCGAATGATAATCATGAGTTTAAGTCATTTTATCTTTTGATGCGGGCTCCCTACAATGAAACCTTCCCCCTGCCGCTAGAAAGCCTGCCGTGAAAGCCGTCCCTTATTCCACTACCGCCCCACTTTCCGTCCCTGCCTGGCGCCAGCCCGCGCAGACCGTGTGGCAAGTGGGCATCTTGATCGCCGCCTGGTGGCTGGCCGACGAAGCCGCCTCCGCCTTGCACTTGCCATTTTCCGGTGGCGTCGTCGGCCTGTTCGTGCTCGTGGCCCTGCTGCTGGCGGGCTGGGTGCGGCCCGCCGCCATCGAACTGGGTGCGAACTGGCTGCTGGCCAATATGCTCCTGTTCTTCATTCCGTTGGTCGTGTCCGTGGTGCAATTTACGCAACTGTTGAAGTCACAGGGTTTGATGCTGTTCGTAAATATCGGCCTGGGCTTTGCCAGCGTGATGCTGGCCACGGCCTTGACCGTGGAATGGGTCTGCCGCCATGAACGCAAGTTGCGCCTGCAAAAACTGCTGCGCCAGCGCGCGACCAGGGCGGCAGCATGAGTACTTTGCTCCTGTCGCTGCTGTTCTTGTTGCTGACCCTGGTGCTGTTCTACGCCAACCAGGCGCTGCACCGCCGCCATCCGCATTTTTTGCTCACGCCCGCCATCTGCACCTCGGCGTTACTCATCATCATCGTGCAGGCAACCTCGACGCCGTTCGCCACGTATTTCGGCGAGACGCGCTGGCTGCCGTGGCTGCTGGGACCGGCCACCATCGCGTTTGCCCTGCCTATCTTCCAGGAGCGCAAGCTGATTCGCAAACACTGGCTGGCGCTGTCGCTGGGCAGCTGCGCCGGCATCGTCGCATCGGTCGCCGCCACCCTGCTGCTGGACAAGTTGCTGGGCGTGCACGGCGACATGGCGCGCAGCCTGCTGGCCCGTTCCGTGTCGACGCCGTTCGCGCTGGAAGCGTCGCGCCACATGGGCGGCTCGGCCCAGCTGACGGGCATCTTCGTCGTCATGACGGGCCTGTTCGGCCTGATGCTGGGCAAACCGCTGCTGAAACTGCTGCCCTTGCGCATGCGCATCGCCCGTGGCGCCCCGTACGGCGCGGCCGCGCACGGCTTTGGCTTGTCCGTGGCGCGCCGCGTCGGCACGGAAGAAGGCGCCGTGGCCAGCCTGACGATGATCTTTTCCGGCGTCGTGACGGTGCTGCTGGCGCCGCTGCTGGGGCGATTGCTAGCTTAACGTTCCCTCGGCGCGATTGCGGCAGGTCAAAGCGGCAAGCGCAGGTTGGGCGATAGTGTGCGGAATCCCGTTCGCCCACCATCCCGGAAACCCTATGGCAAGCACATCCAATCCAGGGCCGCAAGCCTTGCAAGTCGACTATTTTTCCGCCAGCGACCAGTTCCTGTTTACCCAGACGGCCGCCGATCTGCTGGAGCAGCAAGCCAATCTCGACCTTGACGCCCAAGTCGATGCCGGCCTGGCCTATCAGGTCAGCCAGTTCCAGTCGCAAATGAAGAGACGGGCGATGGCCGCCGGCGACCGCATCCTGCCTTCCTACATCGGTTTGCTGAGCCAGGCGACGGCCTTTGCCGCGCTATGGGACGCCGCCTACCAGCTGCAACGGCCCCGGCTGGCGCAAGCGGCGCAAGATGGCGCCACGCGCGCCGACATCGCGCAGGTCTACCGGCAACTGGCGGTGCAGTCGGGACACATCAACCAGCAAGCCCAGGCGCTGACGGGCGACATGCGGGTGATCGCCGGCGAACTGGCGCCGCTCAACGCGGGCTTCAATACGGCGCTGTCCGCAACCATCGCCGCCCTGGGCGCCGCAGCCAGCGCGTCATCGGCCAGCATCGACCAGCTGAAAGCCGCCATCAACACGAATATCGCCGATATCGTCGCCGGCGCCAACAAGACGGGCGCTGCAGTGACGGAATTGATCGTCAAGACCATGACCACGATCCGCGATGCCCAGGGTGATGGAAAGACCGCGCCATCGGGCGACTTCGTGGTGCAAGGCATCGATGCGGCGGAACAGGGCGTGGCCGAAACGGCCCAGGCCCGCGCGGCCCTGAACGCCAACAATGCGCTGCTGGCCAGCGCCTACCAGCAACTGGCCGGCGCCGATGCGCTGGTGGCCGTGGCCAAGGTGGTGCAAGTACAGAACAGCCAGTTCAGCAGCGCCTTTCACAACGCACTCGATACGGCCCAGGTGCTGGCCGAGGACTGGGGCCAGTCGCCGCAGGCACCGCCAGCGACGGGCATCAGCGCCGGCCTGGCCGCCTTTGCCGATGCCGTCGCCGGCATGGCCAGCAATGCCGACGCCGAGACGCTGGGCGGTCAGCTCGATTACGCCAACACGGCGTGGCAGCTGCTGGCCGCCAGCCTGGCGCCGCTGGAGCAAGCCATGACAGGCGCCTCCTGAATGGCGCGCCACCGCTTGCCCCCATAACAATCCATCCGACCAGGAGCCGCGCATGTCGAATCAAAACCAGGCAGCACAAG
>NZ_LBCO01000020.1:0-1471 GCF_000988085.1 Janthinobacterium sp. KBS0711
GGCTGCCGCCGCAACATCGGCGTCATGCGCGTTTTGCGCCGCCAGCTGGGCTGCCGCTGCCGCGGCGGCGGTGGCGGCGACGTTGGCGTCGGCTGCCAGGGCTGCGTCCAGCGCCGCTTGCGCGCTGGCGGCTGCCGTGGCGGCGGCGGCTGCCGTGGCATCGTCCGCCTGGGCATTGAGGGTGGCGGCCATGGAACTGGCCGCTTGCGCCGCTGCCGCTGCCGCGGCGGCATCGGCGTTTTGCGCTGCGACGGCCGCCGCATGCGCGGCAACCGCATTGGCGGCGGCGGTAGCGGCCGCCGCGTCGTCGGCCTGGGCCGCCGCCAGCGCCGCATGGGCGGCAGCCGCGTTGGCATTGGCCTGGGCCGCGTCATCGGCCGCCCCCTGGGCGGCGATGAGGAGGTTCAGTTTCAGCGTCTTGTCATTGTCGGCATCCGTGGCGTTGATATCGGCCGTCACGGCGGCGGTCAGGTTGGCGATGGCCACGTTGAGCGCGGCATGGGCGTTGAGGGCTGCCGTATCGGCCAGTTGCGCCGCCAGGGTGGCGGCGGCCGAGAGGGCGGCCGTGTGCGCGGCATTGGCGGCGGCATCGTCGAGGGCCAGCGCCGCGCTGGCTGCCGCCAGTGCGTTGTTGGCCGCCGTGGCAAGGGCTGCCAGGGCGCCATTGGCCACCAGCGCCGCATCGGAAAGGAGCTGTGCCGCTGCCGCGGCGGCCGCCGTGCTCGCCGCTGTGGCGTCGTCTGCCGCAGCGGCATTGGCGGCGGCGAGCGAGGCGCTGGCCGTCAATATCGCCGCGTTGAGTGTGGTCGTGGCGTTGTTCAGGGCCGTTTGTGCGTTGGCCGCTGCCGTGGCTGCCGCGGCGGCGAGGCTGTCGTCGTTCAGGGCCTGGTTCAATGCTGCCAGCGCGCTCGCTGCCGTTGCCGCAGTCGTGCCGACGGCGAGATCGGCGGCCTGTGCGGCTTGCGTGGCTGCCAGCGAGATCGACGCCGTGAGAGCGGCGGTGGCAGCGGCGATATCGTCCGCTTGCGCGTGCTGCGTGGCGGCGGCCGAGATGGCGGCCACTGCGGCGGCCGCGGCGGCGGCCGTGTCGGCGGTGGCGGCGGCCACTGCGGCGGCCGTTGCATTGGTGGAGTTCAGCACAGCCGCAGCGGCGGCCACATCGTCGGCCAGGGCCGCATTCAGGGCAGCCTGCGCGTTGTTGGCAATGGTGGCGGCGCTGGCGGCGGCATTGTCGGCAAGTTGTGCCGCTTGCGCGGCCGCTTGCGAGACGTTGGCGACGGTGGCGGCTGTCGCAGCGGCCAGATCGTCGGCGACTGCGGTAGCGGTGGCCGCACTCGCCGCGATGGCGGCAGCAGCCGTGGCGGCTGCATTCGCGTCCGCTTGCAAGGCTGCATTCAGGGCGGCCAGGGCGTTGGCCGCCGTCGCTGCCGTCGCGGCGGCGGCCGTATCGGCTGCCTGCGCCGCCTGGGCC
>NZ_LBCO01000020.1:1525-2391 GCF_000988085.1 Janthinobacterium sp. KBS0711
GGCCACGCCGGCGGCCGTGGCCGCGAGCGTGTCGTCCAGCGCCGCCGCCGTGGCCGCCGCCTGGGAAGTCAGGGCCAGGGTGGCGGCAGCGGTGGCGGCATTGTCGGCCGCGAGCGCACTGTTCAGGGTTGCCAGGGATGCTGCGGCCGCGGCGGCTGTCGAGGCGGCAGCCGCATCATCGGCTTGCGCCGATTGCGCGGCGGCGAGCGACAAGGATGCCGTGGTGGCGGCGACGGTGGATGCCAGCGCCGCCACCAGGTCGAATGGATGGGCGGCCGAATAGGCGGCCAGGGCGGCGGCATTCGCTGCATCGTTGTTGGCGACGGTGGTCAGGGCGGCGGCATCCGTCAAGGCGGCCTTGGTGGCCGCCACGGTGGCGGCCGTAACGTCGAGCGTATGGGCCGTGCCCAGCAGGACGGCGTCGGTGAGGCCGGCGACGGCGGCTGCCGCCGTGGCGGCGGTGGCGTTAGTGGTCGCTGCCAGGCCCAGGACGACGGCGTCCGTCAGGTTGGCCGTCGTTTGCGCGGCAGTGGCGGCGGCCGCATCGACGGTCGCTACCAGGCCCAGGGCGACAGCGTCGGTCAGGGCTGCCGTGGCCGCAGCCGTGTTGGCGGCTGCCGTGGCGGCCGTCGAGACGGTGCCCAGGGCGACGGCATCGGTCAGGCTGGCAACGGCGGCAGCGGCGCTGGCGGCCGTGTTGGCGGCCGTCGACACGAGGCCCAGTGCCACAGCGTCGGTCAGGTTGGCCGTCGTTTGCAGGGCGGCAGCGGCAGTCGCGTCGGCCGTGGCGACCAGGCCCAATGCCGTGGCGTCTGTCAGCGCGGCTGTGGCGGCAGCCGTACTGGCGGCCGTGGCGGCTGCTGCCG
>NZ_LBCO01000020.1:2434-4268 GCF_000988085.1 Janthinobacterium sp. KBS0711
GCTACCGCATCGGTCAGGTTGGCAACGTTCGTCGCCGTATTGGCTGCGGCAGCGGCGACCGTGGCGAGCAGTCCCAGGCCGGCGGCATCCGTCAGGTTGGCCGTTGCCTGCAGGGTGGCGGCCACGGTGGCATCGGCGGTCGAGATCAAGCCCAGCGCCGCGGCGTCCGTCAGCGCCGCCAGGCTGGCGGCCGAGGAGGCGACCAGCGCATCGGCATTCGAGATGAGGCTCAGCGTGGTGGCATCGGTCTGGCCAGCCGTCGTGACGGCCAGGGCTGCGGCCGCGTCGGCTGCGGAAGAGACCAGACCCAGGGCCACGGCGTCGGTCAGGTTGGCAGCAGATTGTGCCGCCGTCAGCGCGTTTTGCGCCAGCGTGTTGGCGGCCGTCAAGGTGGTGACAGCCGTCTGGGCGGCAAGTTCGGCGGCGGCGTCGGTGGTGGAAACGAGGCCCAGCGCGCCGGCATCGGTCAGCAGGGCCGTGGCGGCGGCAGCCGCGGCGGCGGCCTGTGCGGCGGCGGCAGCACTGACTGCCGAGATGTCGATCCCGCCCAGCCCGGCGGCCACCTCCGCCGCCGAGACGGCAGCAGCGGCCGTGACGATGAGTGCCTGGGCATCGGTCGCGGCGGCGAGGGTTTGCAGGCCGGCTGCCGTCAGCGCATCAGCGGTGGAGATGCCGGCAAGGATGGTGGCATCGAACAGGGAGGCAGTGATATCGGCATTATCGGCGCCGAGCTGCAAGGTATTCACGGTGGCCGTCAGGTCGAGCACGCTGGTTTGGCCAGCCGTCACGTTGGCGGCCAGGGCGGCGAGGCTGGCGAGATTGAAGGCATTGAGCGCGACATTGACGTCCAGCAGGCTGGCCTGCGCATTGGCGGCGGCCGCATCGGCATCGGCCTGGTCGGCCGCTTGCTGCAGGGCGACGACATCGGTCTGGTCGGCCACTGCCTGGGCGTTGGCGGCATCGCTGGCGGCGGCTGCGTCGGCGGCGGCCAGAGCGGCCGCATCCGTCTGGTTGGCCGTCGTTTGCGCGGCCAGCGCGGCGGCGGCATCGGCGTCGGAAATCACTTGCAGGGCCGCCGCGTCCGTCAATGCCGCTTGTGCGGCGGCGCTGGCGGACGTGCTGGCGGCCGCATCGGCCGTGATTTGCAGGGCTGCCGCGTCGCTCTGGTTGGCGGTAATCACGGCATTCGCCGCTGCGGTGGCGGCAGCGGCAGCGGCGACATCAAGCGCGGCGGCATCGGCGCTGGCGGCCAATGCGGCTGCCGCTGCCGTGGCAGCGTCGGCATCGGAAATCAGGGCCAGTGCAGCCGCGTCGGTCAAGTCGGCCTGCAGTTGTGCCGCGTCAGACGCCGCGGTGGCGGCATCGGCGATCAGGCCCAGGGTGGGCGCGTCCGTCATGTTCGCTTGCGTCTGTGCATTGGCGGCGTTCGTGGCGGCGGCATCGGCGGCGGCCTGCAGGGCGACGGCGTCGGTGGCGTTGGCGATCGACGCATCCTGGGTGGCGATGGCGGCGGCAGCGTCCGCTGCCATGCTCAAGGCGACGGCGTCGGTGAGGCCCGCTTGGGTGTTGGCGGCGGCGGCTGCATTCGCGGCGGCGGTGGCGGCGATACCGAGTGCCGTGGCGTCGCTGGCATTGGCGGCGGTTGCCGCGTTCGCTGCCGCGGTGGCGGCGGCGTTCGAGGCGGCGGCCAGGGCTGCTGCATCCGTGGCGGCGGCCAGGCTGGCCGCTGCGGCGGCGTTGGCGGCATCCGCATCCGAGATGAGGGCCAGGGCGGCGGCATCTGTCAGGCCCGCCTGGGTGTTGGCCGCGACGGCGGCATTGGCGGCGGCGGCCG
>NZ_LBCO01000020.1:4355-83667 GCF_000988085.1 Janthinobacterium sp. KBS0711
GGCCGTGGCGGCAGCGGCGGCGGCTGCATCATTGGCCGAGATGACGCCCAGCGCGGCCGCATCGGTCAGTGCTGCCTGGGTGTTGGCTGCGGTGGAGACGACATCGGCCGCATCCGCGATGGCTTGCAATGCCGGGGCGTTGGTCTGGTCCGCTTGCGTTTGCGCCGCATCGGCAGCGGCGTGCGCGGCGGCGGCGTCGGCGGCGGCCGTGGCGGCGGCCGTATCGGCATTTTGCGCCGATGTGGCGGCGGCCTGGGATATGGCGGCGGCAGCGGCAGCGGCGGCAGCGGCGCTGTCGTCGCTCGTGGCGGCGGTAGCGGCCGCTTGTGCTGCGGGGACGACGGCGGCCGTGCTGGCCGCCAGGGCATCGTCGCTGGTAGCGCTATTGGCGGCGAGCAAGGCCGCTGCTGCAGCGGCAGCGGCTTGCGCCGCCAGCTGGTCGGCCAGGGCGGCCGCATTTGCCGCGGCCAGCGAAGCTGCTGCCGTGGCTGCCGCAGCGGCGGCGGCGGCGTCATCGGCCAGCGCATTGTTGGCGGCGGCAACGGCGGCCGCGGCGGCCAGTATGGCCGCGTCGGTCACAACGGTGGTGGATTGATTGCCCGTGCCACCGCCGGTCGAGCCGCCCGTGCCACCTGTGCCACCCGTGCCGCCGGTACCGCCCGTACCCGTGCCACCGCCAGTGCCGCCAGTGCCTGTGCCACCGCCGGTTCCCCCCGTGCCTGTGCCACCGCCAGTTCCGCCAGTGCCGGTGCCACCACCAGTACCGCCAGTGCCCGTACCGCCGCCGGTGCCGCCCGTGCCCGTCCCACCGGTGCCGGAACCGCCGGCCGCGGCGCCACCGCCTCCGCCGCCGCCTGCCGCTGCTGCAACGAGGCCAAGGCCGCCGAGCGCGCCCAGCACGCCAAGACTACTCAGCCCGCCCACAGCACCCGCGCCGGCGCCGGATCCTGCGCCAGCCGATGCGCCGGCGACATCGACGACACTGCCGCTGGGGATGCCGGCCGCGCCCGCGCCTGTGCCCGCAGCGCCTGCGGCGCCGCCATTGTTATCGCTTTGCGGCGTGCCGAGGTCGGCACCAGCCTGTCCCGCCTGGCCTGCGCCCGCGCCACCGCCACCGGCGGCCAGGGCGGCTGCCACAGCGGCGGCCGTGCCGAGGGCGGCGGCATTGCCGTTGCCGGCGCTTCCCGTGACTTCCACGACATTTTCAGGCGGCATGGTCGCGCTGGCATCAGCCCCTTTGATCAGTTCATCTTCGTCATATTGCTTGCGGTCGCCGGTTTTCGGGTCGACGGCTTTTTTTGCGGGCGTCGCGGTCTTGGCGCCAGCGCCTTCGGCATTGACGGGAACTTGTGCTGGATTTGGGGTGGTGGCCATTTGAAAGTCTCCGGAAAGGGTTATGTGTTCGTTCAATTTTCTAAAATAATAAAAAATCAATAATATGGTTCACTTCCTTGCTTGCTCCGGCGAGGCTTGGGCCGAGGTCGAACTTTGGTGTTTCCGATGTTGATAGTGGCAAGTAAAACATAACTGGGAAAAAAACGCTGCGGCAAAAGGGCGCTACTTCAGCAATATTTAAAATGTCATTTTGATATTCGTTTTATGTGTTGCCGCTTTCCTGTATTTTGTTGCGCCGGCAACGGGCTTGTCCAGCCAGACGCGCTGGCAGGGCGCAGCCTTTGCACGAGGCATGTATTGGCTCCCACTCTGAGAATAGTTTCAATTTTGAAATTTCCAATTTGATTTTGATCACTTTCCATGACGCTATTCTGTCCAGCGCTGCGCGTGATAATTCTCACGGATTGTCACCAAATGGACTTTTTCGGCTGTATTTGCTGCTGTGTTCCCGTATCTCTGCACCTTTTATTCAAAAAACTGGCTTGCTATCGAATTGCTAGTTGTTGTTTTTTTGACTGTCGATTATCAAATGTGATTGGTAATAAAATACGATAGAAATAATTATTTGTAATTTTTATATCGCATTAATGCTATCGAATGAATAGCCTGAATGTAGTGAAGGGGATTTTTCATAATAACTATCAATAAAGTAGTTATTATTTCAGGGGCTGAATTGGGATAAAAATGCAAAACGCCCCGACGGGCGGGGCGTTTTTATGGGGCGGTGATACTGCGCTGTCAGCCTTCCTCGCGCCAGCGGCGCAGGCGGATGGCGGCGTAAATCAGCGCCGCGCCCGCCGCCGCACCCAGCCAGACGGCTGGCAAGGCCAGGCTGGACCAGGAATTGCTGAACACATCGATGCGCGTCATGTGCGATCCCCCTTCCGCCAGGGCGTGCATTTGCGACAGCAGTTGCGGCTCGAACAGATACCAGCTGCCGGGGAGGGTGCCCAGCAGGGCGCGTCCGATGACATTCATCTGTATCCAGTCGACGCCGCTTTCCGTCTGCGCCAGTTTGCCGGCCCAGACGGTCAGGATGAGCAGCAGCAGCGGCACCCCGACGGCCCACAGGAAGACTTTCGACTTGGCCCAGCTCGATACCATCAGCAGCCAGCCGACCGTCGGCAAGGCCCACAGGCAATATACGGGCAGCAAGCCGAACACGCGCAGCGGTCCCAGGTACAGGCCGGGGGTGGCGAGCAGTTCGGCAAACACGTGGATGCCGTTGGCCGCCAGCACGCCGCTGAGGATCAGGATCAGGGCCAGCGAAGTCAGGCTGGCAGCGGCGGCCACGATCAGTGGCGCGACCAGCAGGGCGATGGCCGCTTTCGACAGCACCGTCTGCGCATCCGAGATGGGCAGCGATTTCCAGAACAGCACGCTGCGGTCGCGGCGGTCGTCATGCAGGGCGCTCAGGCAATAAAAGAACACGAGGAAACCCAGCGCCAGGAACAGCGGCGCTGCCGCGTACGTATAGTTGTTGGCGACGGCGTCGATGATTTCCGTGCGGCGCGGGCCGAAGGTGCGCGTGTTGAAGACGGTGCTCCACGACACTTCCTCGCCATTGACGATCAGCGCCGTGCGCATCTTGGTCTTGGCGATGGTGGCTATCGTCATCAGGGCGCCCAGCACGGTCATGGCGATGCCGATCAGGGCGGGCGTCCACACCAGCATGCCCTTGTGTTCCCACAGTTCACGCCGGATCAGCCATTGCATCTTGTTGGCAGGGGAAATACTCATTGGTACGATCCTTTCATGGTCGCGACAAACAGGTCAGCCAGGCTGGGCGTGCGTACTTCGCCCAGGGCGGCCAGCTGGGTGCGGGCAACGCCATCGAACAGCATCACCGACTTGCCGAACACGCTGCGTTCGCTGATCGGCTGCAGGGCGCGCGCCGGATTGACGTGCTGCGGGCCCACCATCACTTCGATATAGCGTTCGCCCACTTCTTCCATGCTTGAGGCCAGCACGATCTTGCCGTCGCGAATGAACATCAGGTCGCTGAGGATGTGTTCCACTTCCTCGATCTGGTGCGTGGTGATGACGATGGTCTTGTTTTCATCGAAATAGTCCTCCAGCAAGTTCTGGTAGAACTGCTTGCGGTACAGGATGTCCAGGCCCAGGGTCGGCTCGTCGAGCACCAGCAGTTTGGCGTCGATGGCCATGACCAGCGCCAGGTGCAGCTGCACCACCATGCCTTTCGACATGGCCTTGACCTTCATCTTCGGCGCCAGCTTGGTGTGGGCCAGGTAGCGCTCGGCCTTGCTGCGGTCGAAACGGGGATGCACGCCCGCAACGAAATCGATGGCGTCCGCCACGCGCAGCCAGCCCGGCAGGATGGCCACGTCGGCGATGAAGCACACGTCGTCCATCAGCGCATCGCGCTGCACGCGCGGGTCGCGCCCCAGCACCGACAGCTCGCCTTCGAAGCCCGTCAGGCCCAGGATGGCTTTCAGGGTGGTGGTCTTGCCGGAACCGTTAGGCCCGATCAAGCCGACGATGCGTCCCGGCGCGATATCGAAGCTGATGCCGGCTATGGCCACCTGTTTGCCATACTGCTTGCGCAGGCCGCGTGCGCTGATGATGCTGTCCTTGTTCAATGCATTCATGCGCTCTCTCCGTGTGGGCCACTGTCGCGGCTTGCTTGCAGTAGTTGCTCGAGATTCAGGCCCAGTTGCGTGATGCGTTCCAGCATCGCCGGCCACTCTTCGCGCATGAAGCGCTCGCGTTCACTTGCCAGCAATTTGTCGCGGGCGCCCTCCAAGACATACATACCGAGTCCTCTGCGTTTTTCCACCAGGGCATCGTCGACCAGTTCCTGATAGGCGCGCGAAACCGTGATGGGATTCAATTGATAATCGGCCGCCACCTGGCGCACCGAAGGCAGGGCGTCGCCGGACTGCAGCACGCCATCGAGCATCATGCCCACCACTCTGGCCTTGAGCTGGCGGTAAATGGGGCTATTGTCGTTCCATTCCGCGCTCATGGGATGCGCTCCCATAAGGGCGCGGTGCGGCGCGTGAAAAATGCGGTAGGCATCGAAGCTCCGTGGTTTATTGAGTTAGTGTTGTAGTTAACTATAACACCAAGTCTCAAAAAATCAACACCTATTTTCAGGCCAGCCGCGCCCGCAAACCCAGCGCATTGAACACGGCGGCGCCCGCCGCCGTGTTGTCGAAGATGCACCAGCTGCCCGCATGCGCTGGTGCGCGCAATTCGGTCGCCAGCGCTGCCAGGTACTCGGCCGCATAGTCCGAATAATATATTTTCGGACTGCCGTGCAGGCGCAAGTAGGCGATTTCCGTCGTCGGCACGTGCGGGCCGGGCTGGCCGGCAGGCGGATCGGCCCGCACGCGGGTGATGCCATGCATCGTTAACAGTTCGGTCGCGCCCGTTTCGAACCAGCTGGGGTGGCGCGCTTCGCACGCGAGCATGCCGTCGAAGCGCTGGCGCAGCGCATGGAAAAATGTTGCGGCCACGTCCGCTTCGAAACGCAGGCTGGGCGGCAGTTGCACCAGCACGCAGCCCAGTTTATTCCCCAACTGCAAGACTTCTCCCGCAAAACGATCCAGTTCGGCCGCGGCATCGCGCAAACGCCGTTCATGCGTGATGCTGCGCGGCAATTTCACGCTGAAACGGAAATGGTCGGGCACGCTGGCGGCCCAGCGCGCGTAGGTGGCGGGCTGGTGCGGGCGGTAGAAAGAGCTGTTGATTTCCACGCAGTCGAGCACCCGGGCATAGCGCTGCAGGTGGCTGCCGTCGAGGGGGAAGTGGCTGGCGGCGGCGCTGGAAATGCTCCAGCCGGCCGTGCCGATGTAAATAGTATGCATGGCGCCATTACAACAAGGCCAGGCGGGCGCGGCTATCGGACAAACGCCCGTGCGGCCGTCGGCGCGGGCCTAGTCGATGATGTCGCCGTTCAGGTCGTGGCGCGTGATGTTGCCGCGCGTATCGATGGCGATCCAGCCGCCGCGCGGCGGCGTGACATCGCATTCCCAGTCGGGCAGGACATAGCGCAGGGTATGGTCGACCTGGTGCAGGGCGGGGCGGTGCGTGTGGCCGTGAATCATGATGGTGCTCGCATGTTCGGCAAACACCTGCGCCACAGCATCGGGGGTGACATCCATGATATCCATGGATTTTTCGCCATTGTGCTCGCGGCTGCTCTGGCGCAAACCGTCGATGATGGCCTTGCGCTGCGCCAGCGGCATGGACAGGAACTGTTTTTGCCAGGCGGGCTGGCGCACCATTGCGCGAAACTCCATGTAGCTGACGTCTTTCGTGCATTCGGCGTCGCCATGCAGCAGGACGATGCGCTGGCCCGCTATCGTGGCCACGTGCGGTTCGCTGAGCAGGGTGGCGCCGGCGGCGGCGGCAAAGCCGGAGCCGACAAGAAAGTCGCGGTTGCCGGCGATCCAGTAGACGTGCACGCCCGCATCGCTGACGGCGCGGATGGCGGCCGTCATGCGCGCATTGAACGGGTCTTCCAGGTCATCGTCGCCGGCCCAGTATTCGAACAGGTCGCCTAATAGATACAGCGCTTGCGCATATTGCGCATGGTGTTCCAGGAAAGAAAGAAACGCCGCGCTGGTGCGCGGGTGCGAGCTCTGCAGATGCAGGTCGGAAATAAAGAGTGCGGCAGGCATTGTCATCGTTCAACGCTCCCAAAAAGTGATGTACATGGAGAGGCGCAAACGCTGCAATGCCTGTTATTCATGATGCTGTAGCCGAATTAAACCGCTTCGACTTTTTCGATGATGACATCGGTCACTGGCACATCGGCGAACATGCCGGCGCGCGAGGTTTTCACGGCGCGGATGGCGTCGACGACTTCCTTGCCTTCGGTGACTTTACCGAACACGGCGTAGCCCCAGCCGTCCTGGCCTGGGTAGTCGAGGAAGCTGTTGTTCTTGATGTTGATGAAGAACTGGGCCGATGCCGAATGCGGATCCGACGTGCGGGCCATGGCCAGCGTGTAGGTGTCGTTTTTCAGGCCGTTCTTGGCTTCGTTTTCCACGGTGGTGTCGGCTGGCTTTTGTTTCATGCCTGGCTCGAAACCGCCGCCCTGGATCATGAAGCCGTCGATGACGCGGTGGAAAATCGTGTTGTCGTAGTGACCGACTTTCATGTAGGCCAGGAAGTTGGCAACCGTTTTCGGCGCTTTCTCGGCGTCCAGTTCAGCGGTGATCTTGCCCAGATTGGTGGTGATGATGACGGAGGTCATGATGATCCTTAATAAATTGGATGAATAATTGATTCAGCGGCGCCAGGCAGGCCGGCGCCGCAAAAACGCTATTTTACAGTTTTGCGGGCGCGGACTTGAGTAAAGTCGCCGATTCGATCACCACGGGGGTGACCGGCACGTTCTGGTGCGGGCCCTTGTCGGCCACGGGCACGGCCTTGATCTTGTCGACCACGTCCATGCCGCTGACGACTTTGCCGAACACCGTGTAGCCGAACCCGTCGCGGCCCGGGTAGTCGAGCGCGCCATTGTCGTTCACGTTGATAAAGAATTGCGCTGTGGCCGAATGCGGGTCGCCCGTGCGCGCCATGGCGATGCTGTAGGTGACGTTTTGCAAGCCGTTCTGCGCTTCATTCTTGATCGGCGCCTTGGTGGCTTTCTGCTTCATGTTCTTGTCGAAGCCGCCGCCCTGTATCATGAAGCCGTCGATGACGCGGTGAAACACGGTGCCCTTGTAATAACCGCTTTTGACATACTGCAAGAAATTGGCCACGCTTTGCGGGGCTTTTTCCTGGTTCAGTTCCAGCACGATCTCGCCCATGCTGGTTTTCAGGGCCACGTGGGGCGTGGGGTCGAGGGCGGTCGCCGGAGCGGCCGCCATGACGGCGCTGCCCAGGGTCAGGCCGGCAAACAGGGTGCAAAAACGGGCCAGGAAAGACAGGCGTTTCGATTTGGTTTCTTGCATGAAGGCGTCCTTGATCGTTATTTTTCTTTAAACTTGCTTTAATTGTAAAGAAATGAAAATTCGGTTGAACATCGTAAAAACCTGATTCATATCGGGCCAGTATGGTTTTTATCAATGTTATACTTGACCGCTAACGCCCTAATTCTAACAAACAAGAACAACAATATAGCGGGTCGTACAGTCTTCGGCGCACACGGCAGTTCTGTGGCGCGGCACCCCCGGTGTCCGCGCCTGTCTGTCGTTTTGCCAGGCTGGCGGCCGCTCCACTTGCAAAGTACGATGAGCAATCTAAAGATTTACAACACCCTGGCGCGCGAGAAGCAGGTATTCGTCCCGATGGAAGCGGGCAAGGTACGCATGTACGTGTGCGGCATGACCATCTACGATTATTGCCATATCGGTCATGCGCGCATGATGATGGCGTTCGACGTCATCTACCGCTGGCTGAAAGCGTCCGGTTTCGACGTCACCTACGTGCGCAACATTACGGACATCGACGACAAGATCATCCGCCGCGCCGTGGAAAACGGCGAGACGATTTCCCAGTTGACGACGCGTTTCACCCAGTACATGGATGAAGACACGGCCGCGCTGGGCATCTTGACGCCCGACCACACGCCGCGCGCCACCGAATACGTGCCGCAGATGCTGCGTCTGATCGAGCAGCTGGAAGCGAAAGACCTGGCTTACCAGGGCGCGGATGGCGACGTGAATTATGCCGTGCGCAATTTCCCCCACTACGGCAAGCTGTCGGGCAAGTCGCTCGACGACCTGCGCGCGGGCGAACGTGTCGACGTCAACACGGGCAAGCGCGATCCGCTCGACTTCGTGCTGTGGAAATCGTCGAAAGAGTCCGAGCCGGAAGAAGTCAAATGGGATACGAAGTGGGGCAAGGGCCGCCCGGGCTGGCATATCGAGTGCTCGGCCATGTCCTGCGCCTTGCTTGGCGAACAGTTCGACATCCATGGCGGCGGCGCGGACTTGCAATTCCCGCACCACGAAAACGAGATCGCCCAGTCCGAAGGCGCGTTTGGCCATGCCAGCGTCAATTACTGGATACATAACGGTTTCGTGCGCCTGGACAATGAAAAAATGTCCAAGTCGCTCGGCAATTTCTTCACCATCCGCGAAGTGCTGCAAAAGTTCGATGCCGAAGTGATCCGCTTCTTCATCCTGCGCGCGCACTACCGCAGCCCCCTCAATTACTCGGACGTGCACCTCGACGATGCGCGTCTGTCCCTGACCCGTTTGTACACGGCGCTGGCCGACGTGGCGGTGGAAGAGGGCGCCATCGACTGGAGCGAAGCCCATGCCGTGCGTGTGGCGGAAGCCATGGATGACGATTTCAACACGCCGCTGGCCGTGGCCGCCCTGTTCGATCTGGCAACGGAAGTGAACAAGAGCAAGTCGCCAGCCTTGGCGCGTCAATTGAAGGGCCTGGCGGGCGTGTTCGGCTTGCTCGAACGCACGCCGCAGCAATTCCTGCAAGCGACAGTCGGCGCCGCCGCTGGCGGCCAGGACGAAGCGGCCGGCATTGAAGCTGCCATCGCGGCGCGCAGCGCGGCGAAAAAGGCGCGCGACTTTGCCGCATCGGACAAGATCCGCGCCGACTTGTTGGCCGCAGGCATCATTCTCGAAGACAAGCCTGACGGCTCGACCAACTGGCGCCGCGCATGATGCCAACGTCCAGGGAAAACGGGGAAGCGCCAGTAACAGCTGCGCAGGTGATCCAGGTGCCGCATTACTGGGAAGAGGCGAAGATCGAGCTGATGAAGCGCGACCGCATCATGAAAAAGCTCATCCCGCAATTTGGCGACCTGCACCTGGTCGGCCATAGCGACCCGTTTACCACCCTGGCCCGTTCGCTGGTGGGGCAGCAGATCACGCCCAAGGCGGCCGATGCTGCCTGGAAAAAGCTGCTGCTGGCTTGCCCGAAATGCACGCCTACACAAGTACTCAAGGCGGGCGCCGAGCAGCTTTCCGCCTGCGGCTTGTCCAAACGCAAGACCGAATACATCCTCGACCTGGCCGACCATTTCAAGGCAAAGCGCGTGCACGCGAGCCAGTGGGACCAGATGGATGACGAAGCCGTCATCGCCGAACTGGTGCAAATCCGCGGCATCGGCCGCTGGACAGCCGAGATGTTTTTGATATTTAATCTGCTCCGGCCGAATGTCTTGCCGCTCGACGACCCCGGTTTGATCCAGGGCATCAGCGTCAATTACTTCTCCGGCGAACCTGTTTCCCGCAGCGATGCGCGCGAAGTTTCCGCCAATTGGGAACCGTGGCGCACCGTGGCGACGTGGTATCTGTGGCGCAGTCTCGACCCTGCAGCCGCCCCTGCCGCACCCGATGCAGCCCCCGGCGCACCAGCCGGTACGGTAAAATAAACATAGATGACGCCGCGCGCCCTGGCGCCGTGGCCGGTAAAACCTGGAGGTACAATGACTAAAACGACTTTCCTCAATTTTGAACAGCCGATCGCGGAACTCGATTCCAAGATCGAAGAGTTGCGCTTCGTGCAAGACGATTCGGCCGTCGACATCTCGGAAGAGATCGACCGCCTGGCCAAGAAGAGCCAGCAGCTGACCAAGGATATCTACGCCAAGCTGACCCCTTGGCAAGTGGCGCAGATCGCGCGCCACCCGCAGCGCCCCTACACCATGGATTACGTGAATGAAATCTTTACCGATTTCCACGAATTGCATGGCGACCGCAGCTACGCGGACGATCTGTCCGTCGTCGGCGGCCTGGCCCGCTTCAACGGCCAGCCGTGCATGGTCATCGGCCACCAGAAGGGCCGCGACACGAAAGAGCGCGCCATGCGCAATTTCGGCATGCCGAAACCGGAAGGCTACCGCAAGGCCATGCGCCTGATGAAAGTGGCTGAAAAGTTCAACCTGCCCATCTTTACTTTTGTGGACACGCCAGGCGCCTTCCCCGGCATCGACGCGGAAGAGCGCGGCCAGTCGGAAGCCATCGGCCACAACCTGTACGTGATGGCCGAGCTGAAAGTGCCGCTGATCGCCACCATCATCGGTGAAGGCGGTTCCGGCGGCGCACTGGCCATCGCCGTGGGCGACGCCGTGCTGATGCTGCAATACTCGACCTATGCCGTGATTTCGCCGGAAGGCTGCGCCTCGATCCTGTGGAAGAGCGCCGAGCGCGCCTCCGACGCGGCCGAAGCGCTGGGCCTGACGGCTCACCGCCTGAAAGCCATGGGCCTGATCGACAAGATCATCAACGAACCGCTGGGCGGCGCCCACCGCGATCCGAAACAGATGGCCACCTTGCTCAAACGCGCACTGGCCGATACCCTGCGCCAGTTCCACGGCATGAAAACCAAGGACCTGCTGGCCGCGCGCCACGAAAAACTGCTGAGCTACGGCAAGTTCAAGGAAACCACGCCGAGCGAGTAAGCCATCGTCGGTCGGCGTTGGTCGGCGTTGGTCGGCGTAGGTCGGCTTAGCGCAGCGTAAGCCGACATGACGTAAGCCGACATGACGTAAGCCGACAAGACAGTAGAACACACCAGGGACAGTCCGCTAAACGACACCATCCGTTTAGCAGCCTGTCCCTCTTTGCATTCCCGGAGTCCACATTGAAAAAGCAACAAACCGCCACCGTCGCCGACATTTTCGCCAGTGCGTTGGAAACCTGCGCACCGCAAGCCGGCGAGACGGTCGGCATTGCCCTGAGCGGCGGCCTCGATTCCTCGGCCCTGCTGCACTTGGCGCATGCCTGGGCGCAAGAGCATGGCGTGGCCTTGCACGCGTTTCACGTGCACCACGGCCTGAGCCCGAATGCGGATGCGTGGCTGGCCCACTGTGAACAATTGTGCGCCGGCATGGGCATCGCTTTCGAGGCGCGCAAGGTCACCTTGGAAAAGAATGCAAAGACGGGCACGGAAGAGGCGGCCCGCAAGCGCCGTTACGCGGCCCTGGGCGAGCTGTGCGCCACGCACGGCGTGCGCCTGCTGCTCACCGCCCACCACCAGGATGATCAGGCGGAAACCGTGCTGCTGCAATTGCTGCGCGGCTCGGGCACGGCGGGCCTGTCCGGCATGGATGGCGCCAACAGCGCGCCCGAGCTGCTGGGCAACCCGGACCTGGTGATGGCGCGCCCCTTGCTGCCCGTGTCGCGCAAACAGCTCGAAGCGTATGTGGCGAAACATGCGATCGCGCACATCCACGACGAATCGAACGACGATCCCCGCTTTGCCCGCAATGCCCTGCGGCACCAGGTGATGCCCGTGCTGGCGCAGGCGTTTCCCGGTTTCCAGGAGCGTTTCGCCCGCAGCGCCCAGCACGCGCAATCGGCGCAGCGTCTGCTGACGGAACTGGCGACGCAGGATCTGGCGGCGTGCCTCGATGGCGACTGCATCGAGCTGGCGAAATTGCGCGAGTTGAGCGCGGACCGCTGCTACAACCTGCTGCGCCACTGGTTCGGCACGCGCGGCTTGCGCATGCCGTCGACGGCGTGGCTGGCGGAAATGCTGGCGCAATTGCTGGAAGCGCGGCCCGATGCGCAGTTGCTGGTCACGCACCCTGAATGCCACGTGCGGCGCCACCGCGACCGGCTGTACCTGACGCCGAAGCTCGATGACCTGGCCGGCATGCGCGACAAGAGCGACGCGGGCATTCCCGGCCTGGAAAAGGCCAGCCAGGAGTTCAAATGGCAAGGCGAAGCGAGCCTGGCGTTCCCCGCGTATGGCGGCGTGCTGCATTTCGATGCGGTGGAAGAGGGTGGACAAGGTATTGATATTGCCTGGTTGCAAGCTCAAACCTTGAGCATCGATTTCCGCCAGGGCGGCGAGCGCCTGAAACTGGCCTTGAACCGTCCCACGAAGAGCTTGAAATACCATTACCAGGCGTTTGACGTGCCCGCCTGGGAGCGCAAACGCCTGCCCCTTGTCTGTGCGGCGCAACAATTGCTGTTCGCGGCTGGTATTGGCCTCGATTGCCATTGCCTGAGTCTGTTGGATCGTCCCCGCGTCGCCTTGCGCTGGGTCTCCTGCTGAGCGTAAGGACAGCTGCCACGGCCACTCCCGGGGTGGCCGCCAAGTGGCTGTGCAAGCCGGCTGGACTGCATGGATTGGTTATTTCCATATGCGCAATCGGTATGAGCTAATGCGCTTTTTAGCTTGTTATTTTGCATTGCGGCATGTAGAGTAAAGCCCTCCTTTTTTATTCTTCTTGAGCGGAAACTTCACTCTTATGGCTTTAATCGTCCACAAATATGGCGGTACGTCGATGGGCTCGACTGACCGTATCAAGAATGTCGCCAAGCGCGTTGCCAAGTGGCACGACGCAGGGCATCAAATCGTGGTGGTGCCATCCGCCATGTCGGGCGAAACCAACCGCCTGATTGGACTGGCCAAGGAAATCATGGATCAACCCGATCCCCGTGAACTTGACATGATCGCCTCGACAGGCGAACAAGTGTCCGTCGGCCTATTGTCGATGGCACTGCTGGCGATCGGCAAACAAGCCGTATCCTATGCTGGCTGGCAAGTCGCGATCAAGACCGATTCCGCCTTTACCAAGGCACGCATCCAGTCGATCGATGACGAAAAAGTCAAACGCGACCTCGATGCGGGCAAGATCGTCATCATTACCGGTTTCCAGGGCGTCGACGAACACGACAACATCGCGACCCTGGGCCGTGGCGGTTCGGACACGTCGGCCGTGGCGATCGCCGCCGCCATGAAGGCGTCCGAATGCCTGATCTTCACGGACGTCGACGGCGTCTACACGACCGACCCGCGCGTGGTCTCCGAGGCGCGCCGCCTGAAGACCATCACCTTTGAAGAAATGCTGGAACTGGCTTCGCTGGGCTCCAAAGTGCTGCAAACGCGTTCGGTGGAATTTGCCGGCAATTACCGCGTACCCACGCGCGTGCTGTCGTCGCTGACCGACCCGATGTTGCCGCTGGAAATAGAAGCCAATTCAGGCACCCTGATTTCGTTTGAGGAAGATACAAACATGGAACAAGCAGTCATCTCCGGCATCGCCTTCAACCGCGATGAAGCCAAAATCACCGTGCTCGGTGTGCCCGACCGTCCAGGCGTGGCGTACCACATTCTGGGACCGGTGGCCGACGCGAACATCGAAGTCGACATGATCATACAGAATCAGTCGGTCGACGGTAAAACGGACTTCACCTTCACCGTCTCGCGCGGCGAATACACGCGCGCGCTGGCCGTGCTGGAAGCGAACCGCGAATCGCTGGGCGCGGCCAGCATCACGGGCGACGCGAAAGTGTCGAAACTGTCCGTCGTCGGCGTGGGCATGCGCAGCCACGTTGGCGTCGCATCGCAAATGTTCCGTACCTTGTCGGAAGAGGGCATCAACATCATGATGATCTCCACTTCCGAGATCAAGATCTCCGTGCTGATCGATGAAAAGTACATGGAACTGGCCGTGCGCGCGCTGCATAAAGCGTTCGAGCTGGAAAAAGCTTAAATATCCAAAAATATTGCCCCACGCCCTTGACCAAAGGGGGGGCAATCGATATTATGACGTTCGTCGCTGCAGCGCAGTTAGCTACAGAGACATAGTTGAGTAATCAGCTAGGAGACGTGGCCGAGTGGCCGAAGGCACATCCCTGCTAAGGATGCATACGGCTTATACCTGTATCGTGGGTTCGAATCCCACCGTCTCCGCCAGAATCAAATAAAAAAGCCTCCCCTGCGGGAGGCTTTTTTATTTATCTGGACGGAACGGTGGGATTCGAAGACGGAGCGCCCTAAAGGGCGCGAGGCTATCCGAATCGCCCGACCACCGCGCTGCGCGCGGCACGTTGGCCGCGCAGCGGCCAACGCCGTCCCCTCACTTCAGGCACTAGCGGCCAGCGCTCCCTCCGGCGCCGCGCACGAAATTTCTGGTGGAATATTTCGCAGCACTTCCGCCGGCTGCTGCAAGCCGGCTGCCACGATGTCGTAGCCCCTGTCCTGGCGTTCCTTGCTTTCAAGGTCAATGGCCTGGGACAGCCGCGGTTCCCTGTGCCTGGCGCGATTCAATTGAATCGTTTGCCAGAAAGAAATATGCAAAATAGATAATATGAGCGACAAGATGGCGCGCCTGGGGATTTTTCGGCTGCCATTGTCTGTCCACGTCAATCAGGAGCAAGCATGAGTATGCTGAAATACGCGATGCAATGGGCCGCTGCCGCGACCCTGTGTGCCAGCCTGTCACCCGCCATGGCGGCATCCACCCCGGCCGCACCGCCGTTCCTTGACGTGCTCGTTTCTCAATACGCCAGTTGCGTCCGGCCTGCCTATCATCAGGCCAAGCTGCTGGTGCAGGACGGGACGGGGCGCTACCAGATCGACGTCAAGGGAGAGGCCTACACGGTCGAATTGCAGGAACGCATGGGCTTTTCGTTACAGGCGGGCATAGGCGGTCCCGTGGCGGCCGTCGTCAAGCTGGACCGGCCACCGAAGGGACAGTTCGAGGAGCAGGCGCGCTGGCGCGAACGCTGGCTGCGCGACGTGGCCGAACGCAGCGGCGTGGCGCTGGACGAGCGGTCGCTTGCGGGCGGCGCGCGCCTGCTGGCCGTGAACAAGAGCGAGATCAAGGGTAACTATGTGGGGCAGTCCCTGCTGATCGATCCTGCACGGCAGTTGTTCATCGATATGGCGTGGCCGAACACGCTGGACATCTATCGTGGCCCCGACGGCCTGCGGCATGTTCGAGAAGTGCAGGACGACGTCTGGCAGCGCCTGCTGTCTTGCCCGCCGCCTGCGTGACGCTGGCGGCCACCGCATACCCCTACCGCACGCACGCGCATAGACAAATAATAATGATTCTCATTTATAATGCGGGCAATGGGGTAGCGTGGGCTGGCGCCATGGCGCCACGGGCGGTGAAGGAGGGCATGATGGGCAGTGTGTATGGCAACGAGGACGTGATCGCACACGAGCATCGCGTGCTGATGGGCGAGTATGGCCGCGCGCAGGCGCGCTGCAGTGCGCAATTGGCTGCGCAGGCGGCTCGCATCGCGCAGCTGGAATCGGAATTGATGCGCGCGCGGGCGCAGGTCGTGATCCGCGATACCAGGCTGGCGCTGGCGCGCGACGAACTGGCCGAACTGGCGGCCAGCGTGCCGGGCTTGCCGACGCGTGCCAGGCTGGCGCGCAAGGTCGAGTGGCTCGGTGAGCGCGTGCAAGACCTGATGCGCGAGCTGTTGCGCCTGCAGTGGCTGCCCGCGCCCGTCTTGCAGGCTGACGTGCGCGAAAAAGCTGTGCTGTATGTGGGCAGCTATCTGGAGCAGAATGCGGGCAGATCGGCCGCCGGCGCCAACGTGGCGCAGCTGGCCATCGAGCAGGCGGGCGGACGCTTCCTGCACCATGCTGGCGGCGACGCTGGCGCCGACGACGTGGCGGCGCTGGAAGCGGGCCTGGTGGCAGCCGACCTGGTGATTTGCCAGACGGGCTGCGTCAGCCACGACGCCTATTGGCGCGTGCATGACCACTGCAAGCGCACGGGCAAGCAGTGCGTGCTGGTGGACCAGCCTCAAGCCATGCATTTCGTGCGCAAGGAAGCGCTGCTCACCTGAACTCTTTTTATCGCTGGCGCTGCAGCGGCCAGAGGCGCCGCACGGTCTGCCGCTGCACCTCTTCCGATTGCAGGCCCAGCGCCGGCTTGACCAGGTCGCTGCGACTGACGATGCCGATCAGGCGCAAGGTCCTGGCGTCGCTGACGACGGGCAGGCGTTCGAGTTCGTGCACGGCCAGGCGGGTCGCCAGGGCGCGGCACGTTTCATCGGCCAGGGCGACGACCGGCATGTTCACGCCAAACAGCTCGCCGGCCGTCAGGTCGCCGTTGCCGGGCAGGCGCTCCAGCAGGGTAGGGCGGTCCAGCATGCCGACGAGCGCGCCGTCGCGTGTGACCGGGAAGGCGCGATGGCGCTGCGTCTCGTTGAAATGGCTGGCCAGCACGTCGGCAAGGCGCGCGCCGGCGTCGATGCTGAGCGGCGCTGGCGTCATCACTTCGGCCACGCTATGGCGTTCCATGGGGTCGATGCCGTACTCGCGGTAGATATGGTAGCCGCGGCGGGCGATCTTTTCCGTCAGGATGGAGCGGTGCATGGTGGTCACGGTGAAGGCATAGGCGACTGCCGACGCGGCCATCACGGGCAGCAGCGCATTGACGTCGTGCGTGAGTTCAAACGCGAAGGCCACGGCCATGATGGGCGCGCGCATCATGCCGCCCAGGGTGGCTGCCATGAAGACGAGCGGCCAGATGGCAGGCTCGCTGCCGGGCAGGTAGGGACCCAGCAGGGCGCCCAGGCCGGCGCCCAGCATCAGCAGCGGCGCCAGCACGCCGCCCGAGGTGCCCGAACCGAGGGCCAGCAGCCAGATCACGGCCTTGATGGCCAGCAGCGCGAGCAGCGCGCCGGCCGCGATATGGTTGTGCAGCAGGTCGGCGATCACGTCATAGCCCACTCCCAGCGCGCGCGGTTGGAAATAGCCGCCGATGCCCACGGCCAGGCCGCCGATGGCCGGCCACCACATCCAGTGGCACGGCAACCGGTGAAACAGGTCTTCCACGCGGTACAGCGACGTCGACAACAGCCAGGCCAGCGCGCCGCACAGCAAGCCGGCGATCAGGCAAGACAGCAATGCCGATGGCGGCAGCGCCGCGCTATGCAGCGGGAACAGGGGGCCGCTGTCGATCAGCACGGGGCGCAGGAAGCCGGCGATGACGCAGGCAATCGCCACTGGCGCCAGGCTGCGCGGCCTCAATTCAAACAGCAGCAGTTCCACGGCCAGCAGCAGCGCCGCCACGGGCGTGCCAAATACCGCCGTCATGCCTGCCACGGCGCCTGCCACGAGCAGGGTCTTGCGCTCGGCCGCGCTCAGGTGAAAGTGCTGCGCCAGCAGCGAGCCGACGGCGCCGCCCGTCATGATGATCGGCCCTTCGGCGCCGAACGGACCGCCGCTGCCGATGGCGATGGCCGACGCCAGCGGCTTGAGCACGGCCACCTTGGGCGACATCAGGCTTTTCTTGAACAGGATCGCCTCGATGGCTTCGGGAATGCCGTGCCCGCGTATCTGCTCCGTGCCGTAGCGGGCGATCAGTCCGATGACGAGGCCGCCGAGCACGGGCACGACGATGACCCAGATGCCCAGCGCGTGGCCGGCTGGCGACGTGAAGTCGGTCGATAATTTTTGGAAGAAAAACAGGTTGCTGAAGAAGTGGATCGCGCGCAGCAGCACCCAGGCCGTCACGGTGCTCAGTGCGCCGACCACGATGGCGAGACCGGAGATGAGGATCAGCCGCGCCTGGCCATCGAAGTCGCGCCGCGTATCGTATTTATGCATGGCCGTCTCCCGCCAGCTTCGGGATGGTGAACACGCCTTCGAGGGACAGCAATTCTGTGCGGTGCAATTGCGCCAGCTTGGCCAGCATGGCTTCACCGTCGGCCAGCAGGTGGATTTCGACACGGCGCCGGTCGGCGCTGCTGTGACGGCGCTCCACCAGACCCGATGCCTCGCAGCGCGTGACCAGCGCCACGACGCCGTGCGGCTTCGCCTGCAGCCGTTCAGCCAGTTCGCCCACCGTGGCCCAGTCGCGGCCCGGGTATCCCTTGATATGCAGCAGCAGCAGGTATTGCAGCGGCGTGATGCCGTGCGCCTGGATCACGTCGTCGGAGAAGCGCTCGAAACGCCGCATCTGATAGCGAAATTCCGACAGGGTCGTAAAGTCATGTTTGCCAAGTGTGGCGGGAGGGGCAAGGGGCATCGCGGCGGCCTGGTGAGAGAAAGGCGTCAAATATATCACAACGTGATATAAATGGCCGGAAAGCCTTTCCCTGACAAGTTTATGTTCAGGCGGGGATGCCGATGCCCGCGCCGTATCCGGCCCGCGCCGTTTCGCGCAGCAGGGTGGGTTGCGACAGGTGCTGGATCATGTGGCCGGCGCCGGGCAGCAAGGTTAGTTCGCTGTTGTCCAGCTCATCGTGCAGGCGCGCGGAATGGTGGCTGGCGCTGACGATCGCATCCTCGCGTCCGGCCACGATGGACACGGGCATGCGCAGTTCCGGGTAGTGTTTGCGCAGCACCGCCGCGCTCGGTATCATCATGGCCGTTTCTTCAGCCTCGGCGCGCAACTGGCCGGGACGCAGCATCATCCACGGCGACAGGCGCTTGAAGCTGTCCGGCACTGCCGAGGGCGCGAACGCGCGTTTGACCGACAGGGGCCACATCAGGCGACCCAGCAGGGGCGACACGGTATGGCTGAGCACATCGCCGATGACGGGGATGGCCGGCGTTGCCGTCAGCACATCGAAGCGCACGCTGGGATAGTAGTAGCCGGAAGCGAGCACCATGGCTTGCACCAGGTGCGGGTGCTGCAGGGCCATCGAGATCGCCACCAGGGTGCCCCAGGAGTGCGCCAGCACGACGGCGCGGTGTACGCCCAGCTGCTCCAGCGCAGCGGCCAGCAGCGCGGCCTGGGCGGCCGGTGTCCACAGCGTGCCGCGCGGCCGGCTGCTGTAGCCGAAGCCGGGCCGGTCGAAGGCGATCACGCGGTGCGTGCGCGCCAGCTGCTCGAACAGGCCCGCATGGCGAAAATCCTCCGCGATCACGCCATTCCCATGCAACAGCACGATGACGTGACCTTCGCCCTGGCTCAGGTAGTGCAGGCGTGTGCCGTGCACGTCGAGAAAATGGCCTGCGGGCGGATGCGCGCGCTCCGCCTGCCGGCTGCGGTTGCGGACAAACAGCCACGCGGCGCCCAGGGCCAGCGCGCCCAGGGTCCAGCCCCTACGTGCCTGTGCCCGTGCCGGCGCGCCTTTCGCAACAACGGCGTTCATGTCTTTTTTCATGCTGTGCCCCTGTTAGTGAGTCAGGCATCCATGATGCCCATGGCAGGCCGCCGGCGCGATAGGCGTTCTGCGGTGCCTGGCGTAGGAAAAACGCCCGCTCGCCTTTGGTGCGAGGTGCTGCCCGGCGGGGCTTGAGGCACAATGGGCGCCTTGACTGTTGACGAAAGCGCCCATGCTGTCCCTGCAAATCGGTCCCCTGGCCCTGCCCACGGGCCTCGTCCTGTTGTTCGTTGCCCTGTGCGTCGCCTACGGCGCGGCGTGGTGGCTGCGCAGATCCCGCCGGCTGCCGGACGCCGGCCCCCTCGTTTCCGACATGTTGATCGCCGGCCTGCTGGCGGCGCGGCTGGCCTTCGTCCTGCGCTGGCATGAACAGTACCTGGCCGCTCCCTGGTCCATCATCAATATCCGCGACGGCGGCTTTCTGGCGCCGGCCGGCATCGCCGCCGCGCTGGCCATCGCCGCATGGCGTTGCTGGGGTCCCGCCATGGCGGCCATGCGCCGTCCGCTGGCCGTCAGCGTGGCCTCCGGCGCGCTGGCCTGGGGTCTGTTGAGCGCAGGGCTCTCGCTGGCCTACGACAAGCCGACGGCCTTGCCGGCCGTGGTGCTGCAGGCGCTCGATGGCGCGCCCGTGACCCTGGCCGCGCTGGCCGGCGGCAAGCCGCTGGTGGTGAACCTGTGGGCCAGCTGGTGCCCGCCATGCCGGCGCGAGATGCCCGTGCTGGCCGCCGCACAGCAGGCACGTGCCGATATCGTTTTCGTGTATGCGAACCAGCGCGAGGATGCGGCTGCCGCCAGCGCTTTCCTGGACAGGAGCGGCGTCACCCTGCGCAATGTGGTGCTCGACAGCGGGGCGGCGCTGGGCAAGGCGGCCGGTTCCTCGGCCCTGCCCACCACCCTGTTTTATGACGCGCAAGGACGCTTGGTCGACACGCACCTGGGCGAATTGTCCGATGCTTCGCTGGCCAGCAAGCTGCAAAAGATCGCGCCGGCGCCTTGACGCGGCCGCCACCGTTTCTGATAGCATACCCCCCTATAGTATTTATCGAGGTGAAATCATGGGACACACGGCGCACAACAAGACCAAGCTGCTCAATCGCGTGAAGCGTATCCGGGGGCAGGTGGAAGGCCTGGAGCGGGGCCTGGAAGAAGGGCGCGACTGCGGCGAAGTGCTGCAGCTGATCGCCGCCGTGCGCGGCGCCGTCAATGGCCTGATGGCCGAAGTCATCGAAGAACACTTGCGCGAGCACGTGGCCAGTCCCGATATCTCCGGCGACGAGCGGGCCAGGGGCGCCGACGACATCGCGGGCATCCTGCGCACCTACCTCAAATAAGGAGAACGGCATGCAAACGCCATTCATCAAGGAAGACCTCTCCGCTTGGCAGCACGAACACGTTTTTGACAGCAGCAATGGCAAGGCCGAACGCCGCGCGCGCATCGTCATGTGGATCACCCTGGCCACCATGGCGCTGGAAATCGTCGCCGGCTGGTGGTACAACTCCATGGCCCTGCTGGCCGATGGCTGGCATATGAGTTCGCACGCGCTGGCCATCGGCCTGGCCGCGTTTGCGTATGCTGCCGCGCGCCGCTATGCGCGCGACTCCCGCTTCGCCTTCGGCACGTGGAAGATCGAGGTGCTGGCCGGCTACACGAGCGCCATCCTGCTGCTGGGCGTGGCTGTGCTGATGGTGGCCGCTTCCGTCGAACGCCTGTTCTTGCCGCAATCCATTCACTATCCTCAGGCCATGGCGGTGGCGGCCTTCGGCCTGGTGGTCAACCTCGTGTGCGCGCTGATCCTCGGCGGGCATCACGACCACGACCATCATCATGACCACGGCCATGGGCATGACCATCACGATCACCACGACCACCATGGCCATGGCGAAGACCTGAACATGAAAGCCGCGTACATCCACGTGCTGGCCGATGCCGCCACGTCCGTGCTGGCCATCGTCGCGCTGGCCGGCGCGTGGGCTTACGGCTGGCAGTGGCTCGATCCCGTGATGGGCATCGCGGGCGCCGTGCTGGTGGCCCTGTGGGCGAAAAAGCTGATGCAGGAGACGGGCAAGGTCTTGCTGGACCGCGAGATGGACCACCCCGTGGTGGACGAAATCCGCGAGGCGGTGGAAGTGGAAAGCGCCGGCGACACGCCGCGCATCGTCGACCTGCACGTGTGGCGAGTCGGCAAGCAGCTGTACTCGTGCGCCTTGTCCGTCGTCAGCCGCGACCCCGCGCTGACAGGCGCCGAGCTGCGCACGCGCATCGGCATCCACGAGGAGATCGTCCACAGCACCATCGAGATTATTCGCCGTCCTTGACAATGATGGTGAAACAAGCCCGCTGATGCGGGGCGTAGGCAGTATAATGTCGGCTTTTACAGCACGCGCTGTTCACCAGACAGAGAATAAAATGAGCACATTACCACCATGCCCGCAATGCAAATCCGAATTCACGTACGAAGACGGCAGCCAGTTGATCTGCCCTGAATGCGCGCATGAATGGTCGGCCACGGCTGGCGAAGCGGTCGAAGAGGGCGCCAAGGTATACCGCGATTCGGCTGGCAACATCCTGCAGGATGGCGACACGGTCAGCGTCATCAAGGACTTGAAATTGAAGGGCGGCGGCGGTGTCGTCAAGATGGGCACCAAGGTCAAGAACATCCGCCTGGTCGACAGCGACCACGATATCGACTGCAAGATCGACGGCTTCGGTTCCATGAGTCTGAAGACGGAATTCGTCAAGAAGGTCTAAAGCTTTTACCCCTAACACGGCGCGCCGGTTTCATTCCTGCGCGCCGTTTTTTTATTCTGACGCCATGCAAATCGATACCATCCGCCAGCGCCTGAGGGCCCTGGGCGCCAAGCCCCTGCACGAACAGCGCGTGCTGCGCGACTGGATACAGGGGCAGCCGCACGACCAGGGCCGGCGCCGCGCCGAAGATTTTTTGCCCCTGCCCGTGCGCGATGCCTTGCCCGCACTCGACCTGGAATTGCAGGGCATGCTGAAGCTGCTCAGCACCCATCCGGGGGCCGACGGTTCCGCGCGCCTGCTGGTGGGACTGCACGACGGCCAGACGGTGGAAAGCGTGCTGCTGCCGCGCGACGGCTTGTGCGTATCGAGCCAGGTCGGTTGCGCCGTCGGCTGCCAGTTCTGCATGACGGGCCGCGACGGCTTGATCCGGCAAGTGACCAGCGGAGAAATTGTCGCCCAGGTGGTGCTGGCGCGCACCATGCGTCCCGTGAAAAAAGTCGTCTTCATGGGCATGGGCGAGCCGGCGCATAACCTGAACAATGTGATGGAAGCGATCGAACTGCTGGGCACCGAGGGCAATATCGGCCACAAGAACCTCGTGTTTTCCACGGTGGGCGACCCGCGCGCCTTCGAGCGCCTGCCGCAAGGCAGGGTCAAGCCGGCGCTGGCGCTGTCCTTGCACACGACCAAGCCGGAGTTGCGCGAACAGCTGCTGCCGCGCGCGCCCAGGCTCACTCCGCGCGAACTGGTGGACTTCGGCGAGTCGTATGCGCGCCTGACCGGCTACCCGGTGCAGTATCAATGGACCCTGATGGAAGGCGTCAACGACGGTGACGATGAGATGGATGGCATCGTGGCCCTCTTGCAGGGCAAGTACGCGGTGTTGAACATGATCCCGTATAACACCATAGCCGACTTGCCGTTCAAGCGCCCCAGCTGGGAAAAGGCGCGTGCGATTGCCGCCGCCCTGCACGAACGCGGGGTGCTGACCAAATTGCGCGATTCGGCCGGTCAGGACGTGGAGGGCGGCTGCGGGCAGTTAAGGGCGCGCGAAGCGAAGGGCAAGGTCATTCCCATCCGCGCCAGCGTGGCGGCGTAGGTCGGATTAGCGGAGCGTAATCCGACATTCGCACATACGCCAACAATGGTGTCGGATTACGCGGTTCCCGCTAATCCGACCTACCCGACTTACACCCCGCCCAGCAAATCGTTTTCATTCAATATCGCAAACGCTATCTCGGGGTGCGCGGCCAGGCAGCGGCGCACGGCGGCGGGAATGGCGGCGCGCGTCTTGCGGCACAGGCCGGGCCGCTCCAGCAGGCGGATCTGGAAGCCGCGCACGGTGCGCACTTCGCCGCTGCCCGGTGTAATCTGCAATTCCACGCCCAGGTTTTTCTGCAACAGCAGCTGCAGCTTCCGCAACTGCGCATGGGTGGCGATACCCTCGATGTGCGCCAGCAGGCGCTTTTCTTCCGTCAGGTTCAGGCGCAGGATGGACAGGTCCGCCTGCGCATCGTCGAGCAGGCGCTCGCGCTCGCAGTCGCACAACTGCGGCGGACACTCCTTGCGGACTTCAAAGTCGACGATACGCATGTACGGCTTCCAATGGCAATCCCGGATGTCAAGTATCATCCGCCATCTGGCGCATGTCAATCAGCGCGGGCTGACGATCAGGCGGCATGAGCGGCCTTCCGTCGAGACGAAGTGGGCGGTCCCATGCTGGCACACAATCGTGCGCCGCCTTGACCGCGTGTCTTGGCGCGCGTGCCGCCCTGTGTTGTAATGTTGATCATCCCGACTGAGCACGCAAGGCCATGAGAACCCGCATCAAGATTTGCTGCATCGCTTCCATCGACGAAGCGCAACTGGCCATTGCCGCCGGCGCCGACGCACTGGGCCTGGTGGCGGCCATGCCGTCCGGCCCCGGTCCGATTCCCGACGCGCGCATCGCGCAGATCGCCGCCTGGACGCCGCCGCCAGTCGCCACGTTTCTGTTGACGTCCGAGACGACGGCGCAAGCCATCGCCGAACACGTGCGCGCCACGCAGCCTTCCACCGTGCAGATCGTCGGCCATATCGACCCGGGCGAGGTCGAGAAACTGGCGCGCTTGCTGCCGCACGTGCGGCGCGTGCAGGTGATCCACGTGGAGGGGCCCGAGGCTTTGGCGTTGATCCCCGCCTACGCGCCCCATGTCCACGCTTTCCTGCTCGATTCGGGCCGCCCGGGCGCGGCGGTGCCGGAACTGGGCGGCACGGGCCGCACGCACGACTGGTCCGTCAGCGCGCGCTTCGTGCGCGCCAGCCCCCGTCCCGTTTTTCTGGCCGGCGGCCTCGATGCGAACAATGTGATGGAAGCGCTGCGCCAGGTGCGCCCCTACGGCATCGACCTGTGCTCGCGCGTGCGCACGGATGGCCAGCTCGACGTCATGAAGCTGGCCTTGCTGATGGCGGCCGTGCGCGACGTGGATGCGGCGCTGTATGCGGAGGGTTAAGCGGCCGGCAGGCGGGACATTTCGCGCACGAATGCTTCCGTAAACGCGGCCACCATGCCGCTGGCCGCGCGCGGCGAGATCAGGCCCACGACGGAGTGCGACTCCTCGTCCGGCAGCGCGATGAAATGCACGCCGGGCGGCGCCACCAGGCGCATGCTGTCCGGGACGATGACGATGCCCATGTTGGCCTCGATGAGGTTCAGCTGCGACGTCTTGCGCGACAGGGCGCGCGCCGCCTTCGGGAAGAAGCCCTGCGCCAGGCACAGGCCCGCCACCAGGTAGCTGAGGCCTCCCCGGTCCTTGTGCGGGATCGAGACGAACGCTTCGTCGCGCAGGGCGGCTATCGTCGTGCGCTCCAGCGCGGCCAGCGGCGACATCGCCGACACGGCCACCACCAGCTTTTCCGCAAACAGTTCGCGCACGACGATGTTGGCATGCTTGCGCAGGGTGGGCAGGCGCACGAGGCCCAGATCGGCGCGGCCTTCCTCGATGTCGGCCGCCTGGTTTTCCGACGATCCCTTTGACACATCGAGCGAAACGCCGGGGAACTGCGCCAGCAGGCGGTTCAGCACGGCGCCGATGGCGGGCGTCAGGGTAACGGAGCTTGAATGCAGCAGGCGGATGATGCCTTGCGCGCCTTGTCCCACGTGGCGCGTCTGGCGCACGGTTTCTTCGATGTCGTCGAGGATGCGTTTGGCCCGTTCATAAAAGACCTGTCCTGCGGGCGTGAGCTCGATATGGCGTGCGTCGCGCGTCAGCAGCAGGGCTTGCACCTCGCCTTCCAGCTCCTTGATTTGCCGGCTCAGGGCCGACTGCGCGATGTACAGCTTTTCCGCCGCGCGCGAATAGCTGCCCGCATCGACGACTTCGACAAAGTAGCGGAACTGTCTGATGGAAATCAATCGTATGCCTTTTCGAGATCGGAGACTGCCTGATTTGATATTGGCCCGGCCCCGCCGTTCGCGGTACAGTGGCCTCGTCTGCTGTCACTGCAAAGGAAAGACCATGCTGGAATTGATCGGGGTGCTGGGACTGCTCGTCAGTATTATCGTAAAACTGATTTTCGTCCAGATTGGCGGTAGCGGTAGCGGCAAAGAAGATTAATATGCCAGGGTCGCGACGTAGGGTGCGGGCAGGGGCAAGGCATGCGAGCGGCAAGCCGGTGCTGCCCCATCCCATTCCACCAATTGTAAACCTGCCCACTTGAGCGCCGCCTCGCGCGCCGTCCACGCTTGCGCCAGCGCCAATGGGCGCTGCTCGGCGGGGCAGGCGGCTAGTGCTTCGGCCACCTGCGGCCCCAGATAATCGCGCGCCAGAATGAACCAGTCGGGGATGTCCTGTACCCGCATCACGTCGATGCCGACAGGGCCATGCAAGCCGATGGCGGCCAGCGAGATTCCCTCGTCATGGCTGAACGACAGTCCCGCAACGCCGCCGGGAAACAGCAGGTGGGGAGGGGCGCCCGGCGTCGACTCCACCGAGATGGTCTCGATATCCAGCTTCAGCCACTGTGCGACGGCCTCGCGCGCGGCATCGCGGATGCGTAACCGGGCCTCCAAGCGCGGCAGCACGGCGGCGATGCCGATCACCAGCACGCCATCCCCCAACCGGAGCACCGTAAAAGCCATCAACTGCGATCAGCTACGCAGCGGCGCGGCCGGGCAGCCCGCCCAGTTGCTGCCGGCGGGGATATGTTCGCCCTTCATCACCAGGGTCAACGGTCCCAGGCGCGCATTGTCGCCCACCTTGGCGCTGTACAGCACGGAGCTGCGCGGGCCCATGTAGACGCGCTGGCCGATCTCCACGTGGTCGATCTTCATCACCCGGTCTTCGAACAGATGCGTCTGTGGACAGGTCAGCGCGTTCAATTCGCTGTAGTCGCCGATGTGCACGCAGTCGAATTCCGTGATGTCCGTCGTGTCCATGTAGACGCCGCGGCCGATCTTGCAGCCCATCAGGCGGAAAGCCAGCGGCAGCCACGGCGTGCCGCGCAGGTAGCGCATGAAGTTGGGCACGGCGATACCTTCGTACAGATTGGTCACGCCTTCCGAAATCCACACGAACGGCGTCCACATGGGCGCCGCGTGCTTGCGGTAGCGTCCCAGCAGCAGCCACTTGAACAGCACGACCACCAAAAAATTGCCGATGCCGTAGGCCAGGCCGGCAATGGCCAGGTCGCCCACCACTTCGCCCCAGCGTCCGGCGCCCGCGATCGGCATCACGTCCAGCACCAGGGTATAGCCGACGGCGATCACCACGGCGTGCGGCGCGACGATGCGGAACGCTTCGATCAGGCTGCGGCCCAGGCGGCGCAACAGCGACGGCTTGAAGGTCAGGTGTTCGGCAAAGCCGCTGACCTGTTCGCGCGCGGGCAAGTGCATGGGCGGAGAGCCGAGCCAGGTGTCGCCGCTGTGCATCTGTTCATTGCGGGGCGCATGCGTGTGCACGCCGATCAGCACGTGTTCGGGCAGTACGGTGCCGTCCGGGATATAGCTGCCGTTGCCGACAAAGCTGCGGTGCGAGATGACGGTGGGACGCATGGTCATCCAGCCGCCGTCGATCTGCTCGTCGCCCAGCATGACGGCGTCGGCGATGAAGGTGTCGTCGCCCAGGGTCAGCATGTCGGGCACGACGCCCAGGGCCGTGGAAATCTCGGCGCCCTTGCCGACCTTGGCGCCCAGCAGGCGGTACCAGTACGGCGCGTACACGGTGGCGTAAATGCCATGCAGGACGTTCAGGCTCGATTCCTGGATATGGCTGACCAGCCATTTGGCGCAATAGATATTGCTGTGCACGGGCGAGCTGCCCGGCTTCAAGCGGGGCAGCGCGCCCCAGCGGATGGCGGCTGACAGCAGGGCCGTCAGCACGATCAGCACGGCGCTGGCGGGGAAGGCCAGCAGGAAGTAGCGGGCCAGCTGGGTCGTCACGTCGCGTCCCTGCAGCCACGGCATCATTTCGCGCTCGTCGAACCAGTCGATCAGCACGAAGCTGGGGAAGACGGGCATGAAGAACAGCACGGCGATGAGGACCATGCCGAAGCAGAAGAACACGGTTTCGCCCGTCAGGCGCAGGCGCGAGACGGCGGGGCGTGGCGGCTGGCTGGCAGGGTCAAACGCGCCAACGTCGCGCGCGGGAGAGCCTGTGTACACGCGCCCGGCCGGTACCGCCGCGCCATCGGCCAGCGCCGATTGACCTTCCAGGTGGCCGAAGGCGCCCACTGTGGTATTGCCTTCCATGATCGCGTAAGAGCTGATGCAGGCGTCGTTGCCGATGCTGATCTGGCCCAGCAGCAAACGGCCCCGTTCGACCCGGGCGTTTTCAAAGTTGACGGCATTGCCCACGCTGACGTTGTCGCCGATGGACAGCAGGTCGGGCGCGCGCAGGGTCATCGAGCCGATGACGACTTCCTTGCCCACTTTCGCGCCCAGCGCGCGCAGCCACCAGCTATTGAGCGACGAGCCGCTGAGCAGGTAGGCGGGCGCCGATTCGACCAGGCGGTCGGCCAGCCACCAGCGGTAGTAGGTGACGCCCCACAGCGGATAGCTGCCCGGCTTCAAACGTCCGGCGATCAGCCACTTGCCGGCAATCGCAATGGCAAATTCGGCCAGGGTCGCCAGCAGGAACACCCCGATCGAGGCGGCGATGGCGCGCGGCACGGTGTCGCCCGTGTCGCCCGTGAAGAAGTGATAGGTGAAGAACGGCGCCATCCACTGCGCCATGCGCAGGGTGACGAGGCCAGGCACGGCCGCCGCCTGCGCCGCGCCGCAGATCCAGCGCTTCCACGTCGATGGCGGCCTCCATTCCGCTTCCGGTGTGGCCAGCGCCGGTGCTTCGTTCAGCACGGCGGCGATCTTGCCGATCTGCCGGTTCTGGTAAATGTCGCGCACCGTCATGTGGGCGTAGGCCGGATCGGCGCGCAGGGCGGAGGCCAGGCGTGCGGCCAGGAAGGAATGGCCACCGAGGTCGCTGAAAAAGTCCAGCTGGCGCAAGATGGCCTGGCCCGGGAACAGCTTGGCCAGCGCCGCGAACAGGGCCGCTTCGGCCGGCGTTTCCGGTACGTCCGATTCACCCGCTTCGCCAGGCGGCGGCGCGGACAGGGGCATGGCCTTCAGCGCCTTCCGGTCGATCTTGCCGGAGGTGAGGCGCGGCATCAGCGGCAGCAATTCAAAACGGCCCGGCACCATATATGGCGGCAAGTGCAGGTTCAAGGCCGCGCGCAGGGTTTTCGCGGCCAGGGCCTCGGCCGGCGCCTCGTCGCTGCCGACGATGTAGGCCACCAGCTGGTCGATGCCGTCATCCTTGCGTAGCAGGACGGCCACCGTGCCTACGCCCGTTTGCTGCGCCAGCACGGCTTCGATCTCTCCCAGCTCCACGCGGAAGCCGCGAATCTTCACCTGGTCGTCGGCGCGGCCCAGGCACAGCACCTGGCCGTCAGGATCGATGCGCGCCAGGTCGCCCGTGCGGTACAGGCGCGCATCGTCGGGCCCCGTGCTCCAGGGATTGGGCAGGAATTTTTCCACCGTCAGGTCGGGCCGGCCCAGGTAGCCCTCGGCCAGGCCGGGACCGATGATGCACAGCTCACCCGTCTCGCCGCGCGCCAGCAAAGTCAAGGGATGGTTTTCCCCCGGCTCGGCCACCTGCAGCACCAGCAAGCCGTAGTTGGGCAGCGGCGTGCCGATGGTCACAGGCTCGCCGGGGCGCAGGCGCGCCAGGCTGCACGAGACGGTCGCTTCCGTGGGACCATAGGTGTTGAACATGGCGCGGCCCGGGCGCGACCAGCGCTCGACGAGCGACTCCGGACACATCTCGCCGCCCAGGTTGATCAGGCGCAGGCTCGGTACTTCCTCGGCGAACAGGGCCAGCAAGGTTGGTACGGCGTGCAGCACCGTCACGTGGTTGTCGGCCAGCGCGCGCGGCAGCGCTTCCGGGTCGCCCGAAATCTCCTTGGGCCCCAGCCACAGGGTGGCGCCCACCAGGTAGGCGATCCAGATTTCCTCGAACGACATGTCGAAGGCGACGGAAAAGCCCTGGTAGACGGTGTCGGACTGCGCCACTTCCAGCACGGCGTTTTCGCTGCGCAGGAAGTGGCAGATGCTGCGCTGGTTGATCAATATGCCCTTCGGCTTGCCCGTGGAGCCGGATGTGTAGATCACGTACGCCGGGTGTTCGGGCAGCACGGCGCCGCGCGCGGGCAGCTGTTCGCCCGGCGTGGCGGGGGCCAGCAGGCTTTCCGCCGTCCATACGGGGCGGCCGATGCCTGCCTCGGCCAGGCGCGGCGCGAATTGGGCGCAGCTGACGACACCAAAACCGTTCGCGTCATCGAGGCACACCTGCAGGCGCTCGACGGGCGTGTCTTCGTCGACGGGCAGCCAGGCGGCGCCCGCCTTGGCGATGGCCGCCTGCATCAGCAGCAAATGGGCGCCGCGCGGCAGCCACAGTCCCACGATGTCGCCGGGCTTGACGCCGGCCGCCACCAGGCGTGACGCGGCCAGGCCCGCCTGGGCATCGAGCTGCGCATAGGTGGTGCGGCGCGCGCCGTCGATCAGGGCGATTTGCTCGGGGCAGCGGCGGGCCGTCGCTTCCAGCAGGTCGGCCAGCACTTCCTCGCGCAGCAGATCCGGTCGCGGCGGGCCGTACAGGATGTCGGCGTGGGTGGAAGGGAGGCCTGGACTGACTGCGGTGAAATCGTTCATGGATGACGCTTATCTGTAATGCGGAGTGAGGAATCAGATGGGCTGCGCGTGGTGCGCAGCACAGTTGATACATTACAGCACGCAAGACATTTCAGCGTTGCAGAACGGGGAATTTTGTGAAGCTTTCAGCAATTATGTGGCTGCAGGCTCAATTGCCATGATTACGGAATGTAAAACGGGGAAACATGGCGCCGATTTGCGCCAGAACAGGCGCCGATGGATAGCCGTGCAGGGTGCGGCCGGACAGCGCCGCGTCCAGGCAGCCTTCGGCGCGGAACTGCTGCAGCACGTAATTGTCGACGCCTTTGGCGGCCAGGGCGCTGGCCAGGGCCAACAGCTGTTCGTCCGGCAGCAAGTCGGGGTGGGCGGTGGTGCGGCATTCGTAGGCGACGCCGCTGGCAAGGATGGCGTCCAGGCAGGCGCGCGCGGGGTCGCCGCTGCCGGCCACGCGGGTCACATGACGATAGTCGGCAAACGGCGCCTTGATGTCGAAGCCCACCCAGTCGACCAGGGGCAGCACTTCCTGCAGGCGCTGCGGATAGATGCAGGCCGTGTGCAGGCCGATGCCGAATCCCAGCGCCCTGACGTCCTGCATGGCGCGCCCCAGCGCCGGGTCCATGCTGGCTTCGCCGCCGCTGAAGACGACCGCGTCGACCAGGCCCACGCGGCGGCGCAGCCAGGTCAGGACGTCCTGCCAGGGCATGGCGCCTTCCGGCGTGCGCGCCTGCAAGTGCGGATTGTGGCAATAGCCGCAACGCCAGGGGCAGCCCTGCACGAACACCACGGCCGCCAGCTTGCCCGGATAGTCGGTGGCGGAAAAGGGCGTCAGGCCGCCCACTTTCAACTCAGCCATGGCAGGCGGGCTGGCCAACCCGGGCGCTCGCTTCCGTAAAGTACTGGCGTTCTTGGAATTCGCCCTGCTTGCCGATATTGAACGAGGCGACGGGGCGGTGGTAGCCCATCACGCGGGTCCAGATTTCGCAGCGCTGGCGTTCCGTGTCGAGCAGGGTGATGGCGGGAGTGAAGTCGGGACGTGCATTCATGGCGTTTCCTTGAGTGGGTGAGCGAGATCGGACTGCTTGCGGGCGATCAGTTCCGCGTCGCAGGTGGGACAGAATTCATGTTTGCCGGCCAGGTAGCCGTGGCGCGGGCAGATGGAAAACGTGGGCGTGACGGTGATGTAGGGCAGCGAAAAGCGGCTCAGCGCGCGTTTTACCAGCTCGCGGCACGCATTCGCATCCGACAGCGCTTCCGTCATGTACAGGTGCAGCACCGTGCCGCCCGTGTATTTGCGCTGCAGCGCATCCTGCAATTCCAGCGCCTCGAACGGGTCGTCCGTATGGCCGACGGGCAGTTGCGACGAATTCGTGTAATACGGATTGTCGACGGTGCCCGCCTGCAGGATGGCGGGATAGCGCTTGCGGTCTTCGCGGGCGAAGCGGTACGTCGTGCCTTCGGCCGGCGTCGCTTCCAGGTTGTACATGTGGCCCGTCTCTTCCTGGAATCGCACCATGCGGGCGCGCACGTGGTCGAGCAGGCGCACGGCCAGCGCATGGCCTTCCTGTGTCGTGATGTCGTAGGCGCCGGCGCTGAAATTGCGGATCATCTCGTTGATGCCGTTCACGCCCAGGGTGGAAAAGTGATTGCGCAAGGTGCCCAGATAGCGCTTCGTGTACGGGAACAGGCCTTGCTGCATCAGTTCCTCGATGGTGCGGCGCTTGATTTCCAGGCTGGTCTTGCCCAGCTCCAGCAGGCGGTCCAGGTCGGCCATCAACGCTGGCTCGTCGCCGCGCCACAAGTGGCCCAGGCGCGCGCAGTTGATGGTGACCACGCCCAGGGAACCCGTCTGCTCGGCGGAACCGAACAGGCCATTGCCCCGTTTGAGCAGTTCGCGCAAGTCCAGCTGCAAGCGGCAGCACATGGAACGTATCATGTTCGGCTTGAGTTCCGAATTGATGAAATTCTGGAAGTAGGGCAGGCCGTAGCGGGCCGTCATCTCGAACAGGCGTTCCGCGTTCTCGCTATGCCAGTCGAAATCCTCGGTGATGTTGTAGGTGGGGATGGGGAAGGTGAAGACCCTGCCCTTGGCGTCGCCCGCCATCATGATCTCGATGTAGGCGCGGTTGATCATGTCCATTTCCGCCTGCAGCTCGCCATAGCTGAAGTCCATCTCCTGGCCGGCGATGACGGGAATCTGCTCGCGCAAATCATCCGGGCAGACCCAGTCGAAAGTGAGGTTGGTGAACGGCGTCTGCGTGCCCCAGCGCGATGGCACGTTGAGGTTGAAGATCAGCTCCTGCATGTACTGGCGCACGTCCTCGTAGCGCAGGCTGTCCTTGCGGATGTAGGGCGCCATATAGGTGTCGAAGGAGCTGAATGCCTGCGCGCCGGCCCACTCGTTTTGCAGCGTGCCGAGGAAATTGACGATCTGGCCGATGGCACTCGACATGTGTTTCGGCGGGCCCGATTCGATCTTGCCCGGCACGCCATTCAAGCCTTCGTGCAGCAGGGTGCGCAGCGACCAGCCGGCGCAATAGCCGGCCAGCATGTCGAGGTCGTGGATGTGCAGCGCCGCTTCGCGGTGCGCCGCGCCCACTTCCGGCGGATACACCTGGTCCAGCCAGTAATTGGCGATGACCTTGCCCGACACATTGAGTATCAGGCCCCCCAGCGAGTAGCCCTGGTTGGCGTTGGCGTTGACACGCCAGTCGCGCCGGTCCAGGTATTCATTGATGGACGCGGCGACATCGACCTGGCCGCGTGATGGAAGAACTGCATTCGTCGTCATGAAACCTCCAATAAACACAACATGCGGTGTTTTTATGGAGATTAATCACTAAATATAGTGGCGTCAAAGGGCGCGTGCAGTTGCGTGGCGAATCCTTGATGCAGGTGAAAAAAGCGTCCCCGTTTACTTTTTCGCGCGGCCCTGGCGCAGGAGGAAGCCGCTCAGGCCAAGGTAAGCGGCGCCGCAGACGGCGATGCTGACGACGGAGGCGGGCAGCACGTGCGCCCAGATTTCCCGCGCCGAGAAGGTGCTCCAGCTGGCCACGCGCGCGTCGAACGTCACGTAGTTCGCCAGCAGCCAGTAGACGGCCAGCAGGCCTGTGCAGATGGCGGCCTGGCGCAGCACGGGCATGGCGCGGCGCGCGAAGACGGCTTGCAGGAACAGCAGCAGCACGCCGGCCCAGACGCCCAGCGCCTCGGGCGACAGCACGGAGAGCGCCTCGGCGTCGTAGCCTTGCGCGGGGGCGGCCCACTGCACTTGCAGCACGGTGAGGAACAGGGTGAGCAAAAAAATCAGCAGCGGTTTGCGGGGCATGGCGGCAATCGGTGAGGGAGAAAAGTGGGGCATTTTACAGCCAGGTCAAGCAAGTTGAACGCGCGCCAGCCATGCATGCATTCCTTCACCTGCGTCAAGGACTGGGCGGTATGGGCGGGGCTATAGTCTGCACCCTGAGCCGCTACAGGACTGTGAACACCATGATGCTTGAATCAACCACCGCCACCCGCGTGGCCGGACCGCTGGAACTGGTCTGCCCCGCCGGCAGCCTGCCTGCCTTGAAGGCGGCCATCGACAACGGCGCCGACACCGTCTACCTGGGTTTTCGCGACGCCACCAATGCGCGCAATTTCGCCGGCCTCAATTTCGACGAGAAGGCCATCGCCGAGGGTGTGCGCTACGCCCACCAATATGGGCGCAAGGTGCTGCTGGCGCTGAATACCTATCCGCAGCCGCACAACTGGGCCGTGTGGCGCAGCGCCATCGACCGCGCCGCGCAGGCCGGCATCGACGCCATGATCGTGGCCGATCCGGGCCTGATGGCGTATGCAAGCGAGCACCACCCGCAACTGCGTTTGCACCTGTCCGTGCAGGGCTCGGCCACCAACTACGAAGCCATCAATTTTTACCATGAGTACTTCGGCATCGCCCGCGCCGTGCTGCCGCGCGTGCTGTCGATGGCGCAGGTCGAGCAACTGATCGCCAAGACGGAAGTCGAGATCGAGGTCTTCGGCTTCGGCAGCCTGTGCGTGATGGTCGAAGGGCGCTGCGCGCTGTCGTCGTATGCGACGGGCGAGGCGCCGAACACCCACGGCGTGTGCTCGCCGGCGAAATCCGTGCGCTGGCTGGAAACGCCGAACGGTCTCGAATCGCGCCTGAACGGCGTGCTGATCGACCGCTACGCACCGGGCGAAAACGCCAGCTATCCCACCCTGTGCAAGGGACGTTTCGAAGTCAACGACGAAGAGTATTACGCCATCGAGGAGCCGGCCAGCCTGAACACGCTGGCGCTGCTGCCGCAGCTGATCGCCATGGGCGTGCGCGCCGTGAAGATCGAAGGACGCCAGCGCAGCCCCGCCTACGTGGCGCAGGTGACGCGCGTGTGGCGCGAAGCGATCGACGCCTGCCGCGAAGGCAATGCGCGCTACGCCGTCAAGCCGGCCTGGATGGCGTCCATGGACAAGCTGGCCGAAGGCCAGCAGCACACTCTAGGCGCCTACCATCGCTCCTGGAAATAGCAAAACCTACTGCGCGTCCCGGGGCGTGGCCTGCGATGCTCGCTGTGCTCTAGCACAGCTGCGCTTCTCGGCCTCGCCGCGAACCGCTCGCTACGGTTTTGTAAACTTTAAAAATACTGGAAAAGGCATGTTAAAACTCTCTTTGGGCCCTTTGCTCTACTACTGGCCGCGCGCCACCGTCTTCGAGTTTTACCAGCAGATCGCCACCACGGCCGTCGATATCGTCTACCTGGGCGAAACCGTCTGCTCGCGCCGGCACGAGGTGCGCCTGGCCGACTGGCTCGATATCGCCGACATGCTGGCCGCCGCCGGCAAGGAAGTGGTGCTGTCGACGCAGGCGCTGATCGAGGCGGGCGCGGAACTGGCGACCCTGCGCCGCATCACGGGCAATGGCCGTTACGGCGTCGAGGCCAACGACATGGGCGCCGTGCACTGCATGGAAAAGGGCACGCCCTTCGTCGCCGGTCCCCATCTGAACCTGTTCAATGGCCCCAGCCTGCAATTGCTGGCGCGTCTGGGTGCGCGGCGCTGGGTGATGCCGCTGGAAATGGGGCAGACGGCGCTGGCCGAGATGCAGCGCCAGAAACCGGATGGGCTGGAGACGGAGGTATTCGCCTACGGCCGCATGCCGCTGGCGTTTTCCGCGCGCTGCTTCACGGCGCGCAACCGCAACCTGCCGAAGGACGATTGCGGCTACAGCTGCCTGGAAGAGCCGGACGGCCTGCTGCTGCGCACGCGCGATGAAGTGCCGTTCCTTGTGCTCAACGGCACGCAGACGCAGTCGGCCCTCGTCTACAACCTGGTGCGCGAGCTCGAGGCCATGCGCGATATGGGCGTGTCCGTGGCGCGCATCAGCCCGCAAGCCATGCATACGGAACAAGTCATCGCCATCTTCGACCGCGCCCGCCGCGGCCAGGTCAGCGGCATCGGCGCCCAGGCCCAGCTGGCCGCTTGCCAGCCGGCCGGCGCCTGCGACGGCTACTGGCACGGCCAGCCCGGCATGGAACAGCACGCCGCCCATTGAACGCATCGAAAGGAAGCACATGCAAGATCAACTGGAAAGATTGCCCGTCCCGGCCAAGCCTCCTCTGAGCAAGCCGGCCGTATCGTACCGGCTGCCCGAACCGCTGGCCGAATTGCTGTCCAAGCTGCCGCCGTATCCCGCCTCGTGGCTGTTCGTGCAAGGCTTGAACCGCCTGCTGGCGCCGCAATTGCCCGACGACGTGCGCTGCAGCCTGGAAGGGCGCAGTCTTCGCTTGCGCCTGCTGGACGCGGGCATCGCCTTCGATTTCGAGTGGCAGGGAACGGTGTTCGTGGCCGAGCGCTATGTCGACGTGCCGGACCTGTGCATCGCCGCCAGCGTGCATGACTTGATGCTGCTGGCGCGGCGCCAGGAAGATCCGGACACCCTGTTCTTCAGCCGCCGTTTGAGCCTGGAAGGCGATACGGAACTGGGCTTGCTGTTCAAGAATACGCTCGACGCCATCGAGTTGCCGCCGTTCGACCTGCAGGCGCTGGGACCGCGCCGCGTGCTGGCGCACCTGCGCGACCGGGGCGCGCGGGGAGGGTAAGCGGGAAGGTGGCGGCGCGCAGTGGCGGCACTCAGTGGCGGCAGTGGCCGCAGGCGCCGCTGCATGAGGCCAGCTGTTCTTCATCCGTCGCTTCGCCCATGAAGCCGGCGTCGTTGACGGCGGCCAGCAGGCGTTCCTGCGTGGCCAGCTTTTCGTCGAATTGCACCGTGGCGCCGTGGCGCGCCAGCGAGACGCAGACGGTGGCCACGCCCGTGACGGCTTCGAGCGCGCCCGTCAGCCTGTCGGCGCAGCCTTCGTGATCCATTCCAATAATATTCAAGCGCGCTGTCTGCATGGGTTCCTCTTGTTTTTCAGATAAAAAAACAGCGTAGGCGAGGGGCATGCATGCCGTCCAGAGCGGCACGCAGGATTTATTTTCTATTTGCGGTTTTATTGATCTGGATTAATTCCGACCCCTGCTGTCCAGCGCTGAAAGCGCTGTTGTTTTGTACACAGTTTCCATATTCGAGTCGACAAGCGTGCTCTGCTGCGTGATACTGTCATTCTGATAAGAACGCTGATGAAAGCGCTGGAAAGGAGGGCCCATGCAGCGCCGCCCCCTGCTCAAGCTTGCCGCCCTGTGGCCGTTGGGCGCCGCCGCCGCCGGCAAGTCGTCGCCGCTGCCGCTCGTGTATCCGCGCCACCAGGCGATTGATGATCCGCAACAAGGCTATGTGACGGCCTTGCTGCAACAGGCGCTGGCCCGTTCGGGCCAGGCCTATGCCTTGCGCCGCTCCGCGCTGCGCATGGTGCAGACGCGCGCCATGCAGGAAATCGCCACGGCGTCCGGCAGCGTCGATGTCGTCTGGACCATGACGAGCCGCGCGCGCGAAACGCAATTGCTGCCGGTGCGCATCCCCATCGACCGCGGCCTGATCGGCTGGCGAGTGGCCCTGATCCACGCGCGCCAGCCGCAACTGCTGCGCGACGTGCGCAGCATCGCCGCACTGGCGCGGCTGTCGGCCGGCCAGATGCGCGACTGGCCCGACTCCGTCATCCTGCAGGCGAATGGCTTGCGCCTCGATACTTCGAGCACCTACGAAGGCCTGTTCCAGCAACTGGCGGCGGGGCGCATCGACTACTTTCCCCGCTCCGTGATCGAGGCGCAAAGCGAGCTGGCCAGCCATGCGCCATTGCCGCTGGCGCTGGACACTCACCTGGTCATCCGCTACCCGGCCGCGCTGTATTTTTTTGTCGGTAGGCACCGGCCGGAACTGGCGCGCCACATCGAGACCGGGCTGGAGAAAATGCTGGCCGATGGCAGTTTCGCGCAGCTGTTCCAGCGCCATTTCGGTCGCCTCGCGCAGGGCCTGAAGCTGTCCCATCGGTACGTGCTGGAATTGGCCAATCCCGACTTGCCGGAAGAGACGCCGCTGCTGCGCAAGGCACTTTGGTACCGTCCAAAACATTACTAATAGTTTTATTGATCAGTGTCAAACAAGCGCTTCAATCGTGCGCACGATGTTTGATGAAACGCAAGGCGAGTTCAACAGAACACCTGTTGACACTTGTAAAATTTTCACCGAACATAATTCCACGTTGCAACATTTTGCAAGCACAAGCTGCCATGGCAATTGTCGTGCAGGACCCGTGCGCCCGTTCAAAAGCCAGCCGCCGCCAGCCGCCGAACGTTCTGTTCCCTTGTAACCATCCGTTATCTTTTCGAAGGTTTGCCCATGCTCGAGTCGATCACGTCGGTATTGCACCAGGTGCCGGAGCTGGCCCTGTTCCTGGCGCTGGCGTTGGGCTATGCGGTAGGGCAAATACGCTTCGGTCCCATCCAGCTGGGCGGCGTGTGCGGCACCCTGATCGCCGCGCTGCTGATCGGCCAACTGGGCATCACCCTGGACGCCAGCGTCAAGAACGTCTTCTTCATGCTGTTCATCTTCGCCCTCGGCTATGCGGGCGGTCCCCAGTTCTTTGCCAATCTGAATGCCAAGGGTTTGCGCCTGGGCTTGCTGTGCCTGATCGAAGTGGTGGTGGTGCTGGCGCTGGTGCTGCTGGCCACGCGTTTCCTGGGCCTGGACCAGGGCACGGCGGCCGGCATGATGGCGGGCGCGGCGACGGAATCGGCCGTCGTCGGCACGGCCACGGACGCCATCTCGAAACTGGCGCTGCCGGCCGCCCGCATCGCCGAGCTGCAAGCCAACGTCGTCACCGCGTATTCCATCACGTACATCTTTGGCTTGATCGCCATCGTCATCGTCACCAGCCAGATTTTTCCGCTCCTGCTGCGCGTCAACCTGCGCGAGGAAGCCGATAAATTGTGGGAAAAGATGGGCGGCGCGCAAACCGATGGCGACGGCGTGCAGGCGACGCCGGACATGGTGGGCCGCGCCTACCGCATCAGCCGGGGCGCGGGGCGCCGTCTCGATGCCTTGCAGCATATTTTCGCGGGCCGCGCCAGCATCACGCGCGTGCGCCGGCATGGCAAGGTCTTGCCGCTGGAACCCGCACTGCGCCTGCGCAGCAACGACGAAGTGCTGGTGATCGGCCACCGTCCCGCGCTGGTGGCGGCCGAAGCCATCCTGGGCGAGGAATTTGCCGACACGACGGGCTTGAACATGGCGGTCTCCGCCGTCGAAGTGGTGCTGCAGCAGGCTTCGCTCGTCGGCCAGCCCCTGCGCCAGCTGGCCTTGCCGTCCGGCGTGCACGTGGCGGCCGTCGTCCGTGGCGAGCACAGCATGCCGCCGCTGCCTGACCTTTCACTGCAGCGCGACGACGTGCTGCGCCTGTACGGCACGACGGAAGGGCGCCAACTGAACACGGCGTTGGCCGCCATCGGCAAGCGCGTGCCCGCGGGCGACCGCAGCAATATCGTCTACGCCAGCATCGGCATCGTGCTCGGCGTGTACATCGGCGGCTTTTCAGCCAAGCTGGGCGGCATTCCGTTTTCGCTGGGCACGGGCGGCGGCGCCTTGCTGACTGGCCTCGTGTTCGGCTGGTACCAGGCGCGAAAACCGGGCATGCCCGGCATCCACCCCAGCGCGCTCGACATGATGAAGGATATCGGCCTGGCCACCTTCATCGCTTGCGTGGGCCTGGCGTCGGGACCGCAGGCGATCGACCTGATCCGTCAGTACGGGCTGTCGCTGCCGCTGATGGGCGTGTTGATCGCCGTCGTTCCCGCCTCGCTGTCCCTGCTGGTGGGCCACTTTTTCCTCAAGCTGGAAGCGCCAGTGCTCCTGGGCGCCATCGCCGGCCAGCAGTGCAGCACGCCGGCCCTGTCCGCCGTGCAGAACGCGGCCGGCAATTCCACGCCCTTGCTGGGCTACACGATTACCTATGCCATCTCGAACGTGGTGCTGCCCCTCTTGGGGCCGCTGATCGTGGCCCTGGCCGGCTCCGTCCACGCGTGAAGCACGCAAGAGCACAAGCAGTAAAGAATTCCTTCAACATGAAAGGCGGTCCGCATGGAATGGTTGCATGAGTTATTCAAGAAGTCGCCTGAAATTGCCTTGTTTCTCTCCCTGGCAGCGGGTTATTACATCGGCAAGATCAAGTTCGGCTCGTTTCAGCTGGGCGGGGTCGCCGGTTCACTGCTGGTGGCGGTACTCGTCAGCCAGGTAGGCGTCGCCATCGATCCTGGCGTCAAGTCGGTGCTGTTCGCGCTGTTCATTTATGCGGTCGGCTATGAAAGCGGGCCGCAATTCTTCAATTCGCTGGGGCGCCAGTCCGTGCGCGAAATCATCCTGGCCGTCGTGCTGGCCGTGACGTCGCTGATTACGGTGGTCATCCTGGCCAAGATGTTCGATCTGGACAAGGGCCTGGCGGCCGGCGTGGCGGCGGGCGGCTTGACGCAGTCGGCCATCATCGGCACGGCCGGCGACGCGATCACCAAGCTGGGCCTGGCGGCCGAGGAAGTGGCGCGCTTGCAGGGCAACGTGGCCGTCGGCTATGCCGTGACGTATGTGTTTGGCTCGTTTGGCGCCATCATCGTCTGCGTCAACATCTTGCCAAAGCTCATGGGGCGTACCATCCGCGAAGATGCGATCAAGGCGGAAACGGCGCTGCAAGCGGGCGTGCAAGTGCTGGGACCTGGCCAGACGCCGGCCGCGCCTGACTTGATCGGCCGCATCTACGACGTGGGCCCCGGTGCCGGGCGCTCCGTGGAGGAGATCGAAAGCGCCAATCCGAACACGGCCATCACCATCGAGCGCGTGAAACGCAATGGCCAGATCATTGACGTCAGCCCGGACCTGGTGCTGGCGGCCGACGATATCGTGCTGCTGGTGGGCCGGCGCGAAGCCATGCTCAGCGTCTCTTCCCAGTTGGGCAAGGAATTGCTTGCCGTCGAAGGCATGGAACTGGTGATGCAGCGCCGCGACATGGTGCTGACCAACAAGGCTTACCACAACAAGACGGTGGGCGAAATCCGCAGCGCGACGGCGCCGGGCGTGCGTCACGGCATCTTTGTCGTGCAGCTGAGCCGCATGGGCAAGATACTGCCCATGCAGGCGGAAACCGTCGTGCAGACGGGCGACGTGGTGACCATCTATGGCGCCGAGCAGGACGTCAAGCGCGTGGCGGCCGAAGTGGGCTATATGATCGTGCCGAGCGCCAAGACGGACTTCGTCTACATGGGCGCCGGCCTCGTCGTCGGCCTTCTGGTGGGCTTGCTGGTGGCGCGTATCGGCTCGATTCCGCTGACACTGGGCAGCGGCGGCGGCGTTCTGCTGTCGGGCCTGGTATTCGGCTGGTTCCGTGCCAAGCGCCAGACGTTCGGCTACATGCCCAGCGGCGCCGTGCAAATCCTCAAGGACCTGGGTCTGGCCGGCTTTGTTGCCGTCGTCGGCCTCACGTCCGGCCTGCAAGCCGTGCAAACCGTGCGCGAACATGGCCTGACCCTGTTTGGCGTCGGCGTGGTGGTGACCATCCTGCCGATGATTCTGACCATGCTGATCGGCCGCTACATCTTGCGTTATGACAACGTGGCCGTGTTTGCTGGCGCCTTGTCCGGCTCGCGCAGCGCCAATCCCGCGTTCGGCGAAGTGCTGAACGCGGCGCAAAACTCGATTCCCACCGTACCGTTTGCCATCACGTATGCCTTGGCCAACGTTTTCCTGACCTTGCTGGGGCCGCTGATCGTGGCCTTCGTCTGAGTCTGCAAGAACCCTGCACATTGTCTGTCAATAAGGAGTAGCAAAAATGGATTTCAGTAACCCAAGCAAACTCGCCCTGTTGAGCCCATTCGAATTGAAGGATGCGCTGATCCAGACGGCCAAGCAAAGCAACCGTTTGATGCTCAATGCGGGCCGCGGCAACCCGAATTTCCTGGCCACCACGCCACGTCACGGCTTCTTCCAGTTCGGCCAGTTCGCCATGACGGAAGCGGAACGTTCCTATGTGTACATGGACGACGTGGGCGGTTTCCCCACGCGCGACGGCATCGAGGCGCGTTTTGAAATCTTCGTGCGCAAGCATGAAGGCAACCCGGGCGTGCATTTCATCGAGGCGGCCGTATCGTATGTGCGCGACCAGCTGGGCTTGAGCGCGGGCGACTTCCTCTACGAGATGTGCGAAGCCATCCTCGGCTGTAACTATCCCGTGCCGGACCGCATGCTGCGCCTGTCCGAGAAAATCGTCGGCCAGTATATCCACCGCGAAATGATCGGCAAGCATCCGTTCGTCGGCAACTTCGACATGTACGCCGTCGAAGGCGGCACTGCCGCCATGACGTATCTGTTTGCCAGCCTGAAATCGAACCACATCATCCAGGAAGGCGACACGATCGCCCTGGGCATGCCGATCTTCACGCCGTACATCGAAATTCCACAGCTGAACGACTACAAGCTGAACACCGTGCACATCGATGCGCCGCAATCGAACAACTGGCAATTCACGAAGAAGGAGCTGGACAAGCTGCTGGACCCGAAAGTCAAGGCCTTCTTCCTCGTCAACCCCAGCAATCCACCGTCCGTCAAGATTGATGGCGAGACCCTGGAATACATCGCCAAGATCATCAAGAAGCGCCCGGACCTGATCATTTTGACCGATGACGTGTATGGCACTTTTGCCGACAATTTCGTCTCGCTGTTCGCCATTTGCCCGTTCAACACCATCCTCGTGTATTCGTTCTCGAAATACTTCGGCGCGACGGGCTGGCGCATGGGCGTGGTGGCCACGCATGAAGACAATGTGCTCGACGCCAAGATTGCCAAGTTGCCGGAAACTATCAAGAAGCAGCTCGATGTGCGCTATCACTCGATCACGACGGAGCCGCGCGCGCTGAAATTCATCGACCGCCTGGTGGCCGACAGCCGCACCGTGGCGCTGAACCACACGGCCGGCCTGTCCACGCCCGTGCAGGCGCAGATGACCTTGTTCTCCCTGTTCTCGCTGATGGATGAAGAGCAAAAGTACAAGCAGTCGATGAAGCGCATCGTGCTGCGCCGCAAGGAAGCGCTGTACCGCGAACTGGGCTTGCCGATGGTGCACGACGCCAATTCCGTGCGCTACTACCATCTGCTGGACATGGAGTCCCTGGCCGCGCAAATGCATGGCGTGGAGTTTTCGCAGTGGCTGCTGAAAAAGCTCAAACCGAACGAAGCGCTGTTCCGCCTGGCCGAGGAAACGGGCGTCATCCTGTTGCCGGGCCGCGGCTTCGGCACCACGCACCCGTCCGGCCGCGTGTCGCTGGCCAACCTGAACGAATACGACTACGCCAACATCGGCCGCGCCATCCGCAACATGGCGTCCGAGTTCTTTGCCGTGTTTGAAAAGGAAAAAGAGAAGGGTGGCAAGAAAGCGAAGAAATAATTAGTTTGGTAAAGGCTTGATCGCAACGGGCGTCCCGCAAGAGGCGCCCGTTTTCATGTGCCAGTCCCGGTAACCAATAGTGCAGGCTGGAATGGACATCCATAGATATAATTGCTATTGTGAAAGTATAAACATGGCAACCCCGTGCTTTCCCCTCATTCATTGACTGGACGCTACATGGGCAGATTGCAAGGACACTTATCATTATTGCTGGCCAGCGCGCTGGGCGCGGCCATGCCCGCCGCGGCGGAACCGCTGACCTTTAACGAAGCGCTGCAACAAGCGGCCAAGGCTTCGGGCACGGTGCAGGGCGCCGCGCTCGACGTGCGCGCAAAAACACTCAAGGCGGAAGCCTTGTCGAATATCGACGGCCCTTCCGTGGACTTGACGGCGTTTCGCGGCCGTTTGTCGACGGATTTGAATATCGATACGAGCGGCCTGGCCGGCGTGGTGGGCGGCATCGAATCCGTGCTGCCGGCGATACCCGGCTTGCCCACGCCGCATATTCCCAATTCCCTGAACCGTGAAGTGGTGACGGATTTGACGTCGTTCGGCTTGCTGGGCATGTGGCCCATCTACACGGGCGGGCGCCTGGACGCCGTCAAGGGCCTTGCATCGAGCCTGACCCTGGCCGCGCAAGCGGAGCGCACGGAAGCGGAAGAGCAACTGGCCACCCTGGTGGCGCAGCGCTATTTCCAGTTGCTGCTGGCAAAAAGAGTGGTGGCCGTGCGGGCCGAAGTGACGGCTGGCGTGACGCAGCACCAGCGCGACGCGGCCAGGCTGGAAAAGGGCGGCCTGATTTCGCGGGCGGAACGCCTGCGCGCCGACGTGGCCCTGGACAGCGCCCGCAGCGACGAAGCGCAGGCCCGCAGCGACGAGGAAATCGCCCAGGTGGCGCTCGACCGCTTGCTTGCCGTCAACACGCAAGTGCTGCCCAGCACGCCGCTGTTCGTCAACAGCTTGCCGGTCGGCACCTTGCAATCGTTCATCAGTACGGGCATGCGGGAAAACGCTAACTGGAAAAAGATCGACAGCAAGCGCGTGCAGGCCGAGCAAGCCTTGAAGCTGCACGGCAAGGAATACGCGCCCACCGTGTTTGCCATCGGTAACTACAATTTGAACCGAGGCAATGAAAAGCTCGTGCGCTCGAACTGGGCCATCGGCCTGGTCGTGTCGGTGCCGCTCGTGCACCGCATCAATACGGGCAAGATGATCGCCGCCGCCAAGCTGGACCAGGAGCGGGTGGAGGTGGTGGCGCGCCAGGCCGAGCGCGACATTCCCACCCTGATCGAAAAGAACTGGCGCGCGCTGGAAAACGCCCGCATCCAGTATCTGTCAACGGCCTCGTCGGTGGAACTGGCGCGCGAAAATATCCGCCTGCAAACGGTGGCCTTCCAGCAAGGGCAAGTGACGTCGCTGGAAGTGGTCGACGCGCGCCTGAACCTGGCCAAGGTCGAAACCCAGCGCGCGCAGACTGCCTATAACTATGTGATGGGGCTGGCGCAATTGCTGGAAGCGACGGGCGAGACGCAGCGCCTGGGCAGCCTGGCCGCCGCGGCCGATATCCAATTACCTGTGGACAAATAATAATGAGTACCTCCAAAAAACCGTTGGCCATCGGCGCCGTCGCCCTCGTCATCTTTGTCTTGGCTTTCGTCGGCTGGGGCTTGTACCAGGCATTCCAGCCGCAGCGCCTGCCTTTGCAGGGACAGATGGATGCGCAGGAAGTCAATGTCTCGTCGAAAGTGCCGGGCCGGGTGGGCGAGCTGTACGTCAAGCTGGGCCAGACCGTGCCGAAAGGCCAGATATTGTTTCAGCTGACGAGTCCGGAAGTGGATGCGAAGATCGCGCAAGCGACGGCGGCCACGCAAGCGGCCGAGGCCGTGGCGCAAAAGGCGCAAGCCGGTGCGCGTCCGGAAGAAGTCGCAGCCGCCAAAGCCAACTGGGAGCGGGCCCAGACGGGGGCGACCATCGCCAAGACCACGTACACCCGCGTCAACAATATGTACGAACAAGGCGTGATCGCCCTGCAGAAACGCGACGAGGCGCAAGCCCAATGGCGCGCCGCCGACCAACTGGCGCAAGCAGCCCGCGCGCAATACGACATGGCGCAAAAGGGTGCCCGTCCGGAAGACAAGACGGCCGCCGCCGCCCAGGCGCGCCAGGTGGGCGCCGTGCTGACGGAAGCGCAGATCGCCCTGGCCGAAACGAAGATCGCCGCGCCTGTGGCGGGGCAGGTCAGCAAGATCCAGATACAGCCGGGCGAACTGGCACCGCAAGGTTTCCCCGTGATCACCCTCGTGAACCTCGATGACGCCTGGGCCGTGCTGCAAGTGCGCGAAGATGAAATGGCCGCGTTTGCCATGGGAAGTACGCACACGGCCAATGTGCCGGCCTTGAAACAGCAGGTCAGCTTCAAGGTCAGTTCCGTGGCGGTGCTGCCGGACTTCGCCACGTGGCGCGCGGCACGTCCGGGCGGCACGGATTTGCGCACGTTTGAAATCCGCTTGCGTCCCGCCATCAAGGTCGAGGGTTTGCGCCCGGGCATGTCGGTCGTCTTTCCACCGCTCTGATACTAGATGAACGAAGCGGATAAAGAGCCGGTTTCGGCGCTGGCACGCGAGTGGCGGCGCTTGCGCGGCGACTTCTGGGACTTTGGCATGCTCAGCTGGATTCCGGTCGTGCTGTGCGGCATGTTGTGGCTGGTGTTTTCCGCCGGCATTGCGCGCGACTTGCCCATCGTCGTCATCGATAACGATAATTCCACCTTGTCGCGCCAGCTCACGCGCTGGCTAGACGCCTCGCCCGGCATCGAGGTGGCGGCGAAAGTGGCGTCCAGCGACGAAGCCTTGCATCGCCTGCGCGAGCGCACGGCGTTCGGCTACCTGCTGATCCCCGACGATTTCGAGCAGAAACTGCTGGGCGGCCGCCAAGCCACCGTGCAATGGCTGTACAACGCGCAATTTTCCTCGCACGCGGGCGCCTTGCTGCGTGACGTGCGCACGGTCAGCACGACCTTGTCGGCCGGCATCGAGATGACGGCGCGCGCCAAAAAAGGCATGTCGGGCGTGCAGGCTGCCGCCCAGTTCGAACCGATCCGCACGACCTTGAACAGTTTATACAACGAGAACATCAGCTATGAAGCGTTCCTGACCCTGGCCCTGATGCCGGCCATGCTGCAGATTTTCATCGTCGTCGCCGTCGTCACGAGCATAGGACGCGAGTTGCGCGACGGCACGGTGCCGCAATGGCTGGCTACGGCCAAGGGCAGCTGGCTGCGCGCCATCGGCGCCAAGCTGCTGTTTCCCCTCATCGCCTACTGCGCGCTGGCGCTGCTGTACTTGCTGTTCTTCAGCCTGGCGCGGGGCTGGGCCGTGGCGGGCAGCTTGCCGGCCTTACTACTGAGCATGCTGCTGCTGGTGCTGGCCTACTGCGGCCTGGCCACCTTGCTGATCGGCGCCACCTTGTCCCTGCGTCTGGCCCTGTCGGGCGCGGCCTTCATCACGGCGCCGGCCTTCGCGTTTGCGGGCCAGGCCTTTCCCTTGATGGCCATGCCGGCACCGGCCCGCGCCTGGGCGGAAGCCTTGCCGCTCACGCATTATCTGCAGCTGCAAACGAAATACTGGCTGGCCGGCGCGCCGTGGCGTTATGGCGTGCAGGAAATGCTGATCCTGGCGGGCTTTGCCATCGGCTGCGGCGCCGTGGGCGTGTTCCTGCTGGCGCGCCGCGCAAATGCGCCTGCCGCCTGGGGGCGCGCATGATGTGGCAATCCTTCCTCTCCACCTGGCGCGCCATGCTGACGGACAAGGGCGCACTGACCTTGCTGTTCATCGGCGGCATCATCTATTCCTTCTTTTACCCCTTGCCGTACTCGACGGAAATCGTCCAGCGCGTGCCCGTGGCCGTCGTCGACCAGGACCGCAGCGCCATGTCGCGCCAGCTGACGCGCTTTGCCATGGCCCACCCGTCGCTGCAAGTGATCGCCGTCACGCCGGACCTGCCCGTCGCGCAGGACTTGCTGTGGCGCGATGAGGTCATGGGCGTGCTGATCATTCCCGGCGGCTTGCAGACGGACGTGCTGGCCGGCCGCGCGGCCCACGCGCAAGTGGCGGGCAACGGCTTGTACCTGATGCTCAACAAGGTAGCCTTGAATGGCCTGGCCGAAGTGGTGGGCACGGTGTCGGCCGGTATTGAGCTCAAGCGTTTGGGCGCGGGCACGCCATCGACCGTGCAGGCCAACCAGCAGCGCTCGCCCATCGCCTTCGATGCCGTGCCCCTGTTTAACGTCAAGGAAGGCTATGGCGCCTATGTCGTGCCGGGCGTGGCCACCTTAATCGTGCAGCAAACTTTGCTGATCGGCATGACCATGCTGTTCGGCACCTGGTACCAGCGCAAGAGTTTCCCCGTGGCTGGCAAGCGCACGGCGGGCGGCTATGCGGGCATGCTGCTGGCGTTTGCCTGCGTGGCGTTCCTTAACTGCTGCTATTTCTTCGGCTTTGTTTTCTGGTTCCAGGATTATCCCCGTGGCGGCAACTTCGGCGGCATGCTCTTGCTGCTGGTGCTGTTTTCGCTGGCGGAAGCGGCCTTCGGCATGCTGCTGGGCATGTTGTTCCGCACGCGCGAACGGGGCACGCAGCTGATGATCGCCACCTCGATGCCCGTGCTGTTCCTGGCGGGGCTGACCTGGCCCGTGTCGTCCATGCCCGTCGTGCTGCAATGGCTGCGCTGGCTGCTGCCATCGACGGCCGGCATCCAGGGCTTTGTCGCGCTCAACCAGATGGGCGCCTCGCTGTATGAAATCCGCCATGAAGTGGCGGGCTTGCTGGCCTTGCTGGTAGCGTGCGTGGCGCTGGGCTGGTGGCGCTGGCGCGCCGAGACGCCAGCGCCCATCGTCCAGCAAGGATGAGCATGCAGCCGGGGAAAGAGCTGGAGCCCCAACTGCCTGTATCGTTAGCGACGGGAGCCATCAGGCTTTCCGCAATGCCGCCAGCAGCAACTGGCAAAAACCGTCGCGCACAGGGTCGGGCAGGTTGTCATTGGCCCGCAGCAGGCTGTCGACGCGGGGCAGCGGTGCCAGCCGTTCCAGTGCCGCGTGCCGGTGCACGCCCTGGCCCAGCTTGCGTGCATTGACCACCGCCATGCCCAGGCCGGCGGCAACCGCGGTCAGCATGCCCGCCACCGATGGGCATTCCAGGCCCACGCTCCAGGCCATGCCGGCCTGGCCCAGCTTTTCCTCGGCCAGCCGGCGGTAAAAGCAGTGCGGCCCGTAGGTGATCAGCTTGACGGTCTCTCCCGGCAAAGCCTGCTCTGCCGTGGCGGCGCACCAATGCAGCGTTTCTGTCCATAACAGCGTGTCGCCCGGCGCCGCCTTGCCGGCAAAATCCTGGTGCAAAATCACATCGAGCACGCCGTCGGCAAAGCGTTCGCGCAATACCTGGCTTTGCTCCACCACCAGCTGCACATCGACCTTGGGGTGGTGATGCGAGAACTGCGACAGCACCGCGCACACGTCCGCCAATGAAATCTGCTCCGTCACGCCGATGCGCAGCCGGCCTTGCATCGCCGATGGCGAAAAATGGGCGACGGCGTCATCGTGGGCGTCGAGTATGTTGAGCGCATGCCGCAGCAGCACGGCTCCCTGGTCGGTCGTGCCAAACAGCCCGCCGCTGCGCGCCAGCAGCTGGCAATCGAGCTGCTGCTCCAGCCGCTTGATTTTCCAGCTGACGGCCGACTGGCTCAGATGAAGCAAGCTGGCGGCTTGGCTCATGCTGCCGGTATGTACCACGGCCCTGAACACACGCAGGGCGTCGACGGATAGACGTAAATTCATGGGCTATGACAAAAGTTGGATTGAGGGTTAAAAGAATGTCGCTGGCGTCATGTTCAGTCTAGCCTTAGCCTGCAGGTTCTGCAAACAAAAGGACATCTGATGACGAGTCAAGAACCGCTGTTGAATGGCCACGCCCTGATCCACGGCCAGCGTATCGCCACCGGTATCCATGGCGTAGGCACGCCGCTGGTGCTGGTGCATGGCACGCCGGCGCACAGCATTATCTGGCGCGAACTGGTGCCGCTGTTCGTCGATGCCGGTTTCCACGTGCACCTGTATGACTTGCTGGGCTTTGGACGATCCGAGCGGCCCGTCGAGGCCGATACCTCCGTAGCGGCGCAGGTGACCTTGCTGGCGGCCTTGCTCGACCACTGGCAACTGCCGACCACCCATGTGTTCGGCCACGATATCGGCGGCGCCATTGCGCTGCGCCTGGCGTTCGACCACGCGGCGCGCCTGCGCAGCTTGAGCATCGCCGACGCGCCCAGCTACGATTCCTGGCCGTCGCCCACCTGGAAGCATCTGCGCGATGACTTCGCCCGGTATGCTTTGACGCCGGCCAGCGAGCATCGCGCCACGATGGCGCGCCAGTTGGGCATGGCCGTTTTTCACAAGGACAGGATGCAGGGCGAGCTTTTGCGATGTTACCTGGAGCCGCTGTGCGGCGTGGTGGGGCAGCCCTCGTTTTACCAGCACCAGGTGGCGCACTATAACGCCTGCCATACGATGGACTTTGCCGAAAAACTGCCGCAGTTAACCGTGCCGGTACAGGTATTATGGGGCCGGCAGGACGAGTGGCAGCCGGTGGCTTATGGCCATCGCCTGCAGCGCGATATTCCCGGCGCCACCTTGCACCTGTTTGACGAGGCCGGGCACTTCCTGATGGAAGATGCGCCAGCGGCCGTCGCGGCACAAGTGATCGCGTTTATTCATCAGCTGGAGAGGAGAAAACCATGATATTGATCGGAATGCTCGATTCGCCTTACGTCAGGCGCGTTGCCATCGGCATGAAAGTGCTGGGTCTGGAACATGAACACCGGCCCTTGTCGGTGTTTTCCGATTTCGACCAGGTACAAGCCATCAATCCTGCCGTCAAAGTGCCGACCCTGGTCACCGGCGACGGCCAGGTGCTGATGGACTCGACCCTGATCCTCGCGTATCTGGAGGAGCTGGCCGCGCATGCTCCCCGCATCAGGCCTGAGCCGGAGCCTGCACGCCTGCGCGCGCTGTGCCAGACCAGCTATGCTTTGGCGGCCTGCGACAAAGCCGTGCAGATCGTCTATGAGCGGCGCTTGCGCCCGCAGGAAAAACAGCATCAGCCCTGGCTGGACCGCGTCCAGCTGCAGTTGCATGGGGCGTGGCGGCAGCTGGAAGCGTCACTGCGCGAAGAGGCGCCGGACTGCCTGAGTATTGCCGGCATCACCATTGCGGTGGCCTGGAGTTTCGCTCAGCAGATGGTACCCGACGTGATGGCGGCCGGCGACTATCCGGCCGTGGCCGCGCTGACGGCGCTGGCCGAGCGGCAGCCGGTGTTTCTGGCTACGCCGATGGCGGGCTAATCCGCTTTCATCCGAACCGGTATTTGCAGGCGGCTTGTGCAATAATTTCATTTCCTTAACGGAAGAGTATTGCCATGCCGTCTTTTAATCTGTTCCAGCGCCTGTCCCAGGCCCCCACCAAGCCCAAGTCCGCGCCCGTTGCGCGGCAGTTCGACGTGGCGGACCTGTACCAGGGGCCCATCGCGCTGGGAGCGGAGGGCGAGGCGCAAGCGCGGCCCTTCGATGAAAAGCTGCGCCAGGCGTATTTCTGGATCGTCAACCACGCCATCATCAGTCCCCATTACGACATCGAGTACAACGATGGCCCGTCGCAGACGTATTCCGTGGGCGACAGCCGCCGCACCCTGAATCTGCCGTCGGCGCAAAGCTATTCCAGTTTCATCCTGTTGCCGCTGCTGACGTTTGCCACGCGCCGCAAATGCCTGTTCGTCGGCGGACCGGGGCGGGGCAAGACGGCCAGCGCCTTGCTGATGGGCGTGCTGGCCGGCTCCACCGTCAAGGAAGTCAAACGGGCCATGCAGCATGGACACCCGCAGATGACGGTGGCCGATTTGCTGGGCAATCCGCTGCCCGCCGACCTGGTCAACGCGCAAAGCATGGACGATATCCGCATCGCCTGGCGCGCCTGGCTGGGCATGCGCGTGAAAATCGTCGATGAATACAACCGCATTCCCACGCGCACGCAAAGCGCGCTGCTCACCGTCATGGGCGACAATTACGCGGAAGTGCTGAACCATATTTATGAGTGCCCGGAAGCGGCCTGGTATCTGACGGCCAACGACGACCAGGGCGGCGGCACCTACCAGGTGATCGAAGCGCTGCGCGACCGGGTCGACGTGACGGTGCAGGCGCTCGCCTTCAATCCGCGCTTCCTGAACGAGTTGCTGCTGCGTGTGGAAGAAAACGTGCGCCCCGAAGAGCTGGTGCCGCCCGATATCATCTTCACGGAAGGGGAAGTTGACCAGATCGGCGAGGCGATCCGCCAGGTGGGCATCCCCGACGCCGTGCGCCGCCGTCTGGAATTTTTCGCCAGCCAGTTCGAGCTGTTCGAGACGGCCGGCGGCCAGTTCGAATACATGACCAAGGATACGGCCCGTTTGGCCGGCGCCGACCGGGGGCAGGCGCAGGCGGCCGACAATGGGCGCGACCGCCTAAAGGACCTCGGCTGCCAGACCCTGAACGGCATCTCCGTGCGCACCCTGATGGCGCTCATGATCTACGCCAAGGCCATGGCGTATTTCCGCGGCAATGGCGAAGTGGAGCTGGAAGACTTGCGCCAGGTGCTGCCATTCGTCCTGCATAACAAGCTGCAGCCGGACCCGGACGCGCCATTTTTCGCGCTGCCGGAAAACGCCGCCTACCGCAGCGACAGGCTGGGCTGGCTGCGCCGTTTGTTCGACCTGTCGAACGATGAATTCAACCGCCTGGACCTGGACCGCGACGATCCTGTCGGCGTGCTGTCGGCCGAATTCGACCTGGGCCTCGACGGCGTCAGCGAACGCGAGACCCTGGCGCGTTTGAACCGCATCGAAAAGCTGATCGCCGAACGCACGAAGGGGAGAAAACTGTATGGTCCTCTGTACGACGACCTGTTGAAGCTCAAATACCTGCACCAGCGCTACACCAACTACCGCAGCTGGCTGCGTTCGCAATGAGCGTCCTGCGTTGTCAAGGCTTCCTGGAAGCGCTGGCCCTGCTGAATAGCGAAGCGAGCGACCTGTGCGCCAGCTACGAGTTGCAGCGCCTGCCCGATGCGCCCGATCTCGCCACGGCGCTGGGCTTGCGCGTGGAAGATTATGCCTTGCACGTTATCGCACCCGCGCGCGACTTGCCGGCCGCCCTGTGGCACATCAAGGTGGCGCCGTGCGGGCGTACGCAGCTGGAACAGGTATGCCAGCGCTGGCTTTTCTCGTCGCGGCACATGCAGGCGGCGCCCCCCGGGCGCTTTCGCCCGCAGCTGGTGGCCGCTTTCCTCGAGTCGCTCGACGACGCGCTGGGCGGGTTTTCCCTGCATGCCGTGACGATGACGCCACCAATGTGGTACGCGATCCACTGGGACGAGATCGCGTTCGAGCGCGATGGCGAACGCTATCTGCTGCATTTTTCGCACAGCGACTGACGGGCCGCGATGATTTCTCCCGCCTTTGCCTCGATACTCGCCAGCGGCCGCGCCCAGTTCAATGCGCGCGCGGCCGAAGCGCGCCGGCGTTTTCCCGCGCTCGACATGGCCGCCTTCGGCGCCTTCCTGCACGACGGCGTCGACCCGCTGGTGCTGGCAGTGTCCGCTGCCGCACCCGAGCGCGTGGGCGGCGTCACCCTGGCCGCCTACGACATGGCACTGGAACTGGTGGGTCATGGCCTGGCCGGACCGGCGGCGAAAAACCCGTTCTTGAATACCGTGTGGCGCGAACTGGCGCCGCGGTTTTCGCCGCTGCTGGCGACGGCCCCCGTCGACGTGCTGGGCATGCTCAGCAACGCCGCCATCCACATAGCCTCTGTGGCGGGCGCGCGGCCCGCGCAGTGGCAGCGCGAACTGACCGCCGTGGCGCCGCAAGTCGGCAGCGTCGCGCAGCTGCGCGCCGTGGGCCAGGTGCTGGCCTGGCGCGCCGGCGTCGCGCATTTCCGCCAGGGCGCGCTGGCCGCCGCCGACACCTTGCCGCCGGCGCTGGCGCTGGCCGCCTTTGACGAACCGGGCGCGCAATGGCCGCAGGTGCGGGCGCAGTTGCTGGACTATCCCTGGCGCGGCAATGCCGAGGGCAGGGAGTTCGGCAGCTTCAGCGGCCTCGGTGGCGATTTCGGCACGCCGCCGCAAGTGCGTGCAACAAACGACGGTTTTGTCGTGCGCAGCGCCGAGCGCCATTACCTGCTGGTGGCCGATGCCTATGGCGCCGTGCTCCACAGCGCCACGGCGCAGGAGTATGAGCAGGCCAATACCGGCATGCCATCGTCCGTGCGCCTCGATGGGGCCACCGTGCATATCGGTGCGCGCAGCATCGCGCTCGATCTGCCCGCTGGCGACATCGCTCTTGCCGCGAATGCGCATACGCTCGCCATCACGTCGCCGTGGACGCACGCGATCCGCCTGCTGCCGCTGGCATGAAGACGACCGCCGACACCGCGCTGATCGACGCCTGGCGTGCCGCCTGGCCAGAGGCCCTGGCCGTGTGGAGCAAATTTACGCGCTTGCGCGACCCCAGCCTGTGCGCTAGCCGCGTCGAGGCCAGCAAGCAGGGCTTGTCCGGCAGCTTCGCCATGATCCGTTTACTGGACCAGAGCGTGGTAGTGGACTTGCCGCTGGTGACGGAGCTGGGCCTGGACGACTATGCGCTGGAAGTGCTTGCCCATGAAATCGGTCACCACATCCTCGCGCCTGGCAGCGCAAGCGACCAGTTCCGCCTGCTGGCCCGCATGCGCCGCGCCTTGCCGACCCTGGAACAGCACGCGCCCATGGTGGCCAACCTGTACACGGACCTGTTCATCAACGACCGCTTGCAGCGCCAGGCGAACCTGCGCATGGCCGACATCTACCGCAAACTGGAGCAGGGACGTTCTGCGCAAGCTGACGCCAAAAGCGGCGGCGTATGGACCCTGTACATGCGCATCTATGAAAACCTGTGGCAGCTGGAAAAGGGTGAATTGGGAGGCGGCCAGGCCGATGAGCGCCTGGACACGGATGCCTGGCTGGGCGCGCGCCTGATCCGCGTCTACGCGAACGACTGGATGCTGGCGGCGGGCCGCTTCGCCACCTTGCTGCTGCCCTATCTGGTGGAAGACACGGACGCTCTGAGCCCGAGCCGCTATCTGCTCGATACGCGCGATGCGGCGCGTGGCTGCCAGACGTATGGCGCGCAGCAGATTGAGGATGACGAGGAGGACGGCGCCATCCATCCCGTGCATGACAAGCGCATCTCGGGCCTCGAAGGCGAGGAACCTGCAGCCGATGCGCCGGCCAGGCAGGGCGGCGGCCAGCTGCGCGAACCGTTCGAGCTGGGCGACATTCTAAAGGCGTCGGGCGTGAACCTGAGCGACCATGAAATCGCCATCCGCTACTACCGCGAGCGGGCCTTGCCGCACCTGGTGGCGTTTCCCAGCCGCCCCGCGCCCGAGTCGCAGGAGCCGCAGATGGAAGGGCTGGAGCCGTGGGAAATCGGCGACCCGTTGGAAGACATCGACTGGCTGCAATCGGTGATGCAGTCGCCGCGCCCCGTGCCGGGCGTGACCACCGTGCGCCGCGTGTATGGCCGCGAACCGGCGCGCGCGATCGACGCCGTGCCCGTCGACCTCGACATGTACGTGGACAGTTCCGGTTCCATGCCGAACCCGCAGGCGCACACCTCGTTTTTGACCCTGGCTGGCGCCGTCATCGCGCTATCGGCCTTGCGCGCGGGCGCGAAAGTGCAGGTGACCCTGTGGAGCGGCAAGAACGAAGTGATGCAAACGCCGGGTTTCGTGCGCGATGAAGATATGATCCTGGGCGTGCTGACGGAATTTTTCGGCGGCGGCACCTGCTTCCCCATCCACCGCCTGCGCCAGACGTATGCGGCCAAACGCGAACGCCCCGCGCACATTTTGATGATTTCCGACGACGGCATCACCACCATGTTCGACCAGGATGAACTGGGCAACAGCGGCTGGGATATCTCGGCGAAAGCGCTGGCCCAGGGCGGCGCGGGCGGCACCATGGCCCTCAACCTGGAGCGCGAATGGGAGGGCGCGGCGGCTAACAAGTGGTTGCAGAAAACCTATGACGATTTAAAGCGCGCGCGCCGCGAACAGGGCTGGGACATCCACGCCGTCGAGCGTTACGAGGACTTGCTGGACTTTGCGCGCGCGTTCAGCCGACGCCACTATGTTTAAATCCGGGGTCAGACCCGCCGGGTCTGACCCCAGCCTTTGCTTTTGGGGCTAAATTTGCGCATCACTGTATTAAGAAAAGGCCCATGAATATCTCTGGTCCCCACCTCGAAACCCTGACCCACCGCCTGGCCGACACGCCCGTCGAATTCCTCGCCGAGCCCCGCATTGCCGGCGTCGCCAATGCGCAGGCCGTGGCTGTGGCCGCGCTGGTCAATGACATTTTGCTGCTGCATGGCGCCCGTGCGCCGGCCGCGTCGCTGCACGGGTTTATCGGCGCGCAAGTGAAGGCGGACCGCAACCGGCTGGCGCTGGCCATGATCGTGTGCTGGCTGCTGGCCGACGACTGGTTCACCGGGCGGCAGTTGCCGCAGCACGATTTGTTGCAGTTGCTGGGCGAGGCGGCGCGCGAATTGGCCGCCGCCACGCCGGCCCACCAGTTCACGCAAGACCCCGAGCGGCGCGAGGAACTGGCGCGCATCGTGCTGGCGCGCCTCGGTTTTCGGCCCCGCGACGAAAGCGTGGCGCAGGCGACGGACCGGTTATCAGCCATCAGCGGCACGGAACGGCGCCGCCTGCTCGAAGCGAGCCGGCTTGCCGAGCAGCGCGCACGCGAAATCCGCGAGGCGCTGGCGAAAAAAGCGGCCGAGGAGTCGGCCGACAAGTGGTCGCGCGAATGACGCTCGCTGGCAAACCTGACGTCAACCTGCCTGGCGGGGCCTGGGAATCGGATCGCGACTACTGTCCCACCCTGACGCCGGCGGGCGCGCGCATGCTGGAAAAACTGCGCAGCCATCCGGCGGCGCCCCGGTACCGCAACCGCAGTGGCAACAAGCTGCTGGCAGGGGAAGTGGAAGCGCTGCGCGCTTACGAGCAGGAAGTCATGGATGCGGTAGTCGCTTGGAGCGCCGATGCGCCGCCGCCCTGGCTGTCCGGTTTTCTCAGGACGGTCTACGCCACCGTGCCGCATTACCGCGCCTGCGGCTCGCCGCCCGCGCGCCTTGCGGACGTGGCGCCCATCAGCCGCGCCGAGCTGGCGCACGACATCGCCGCCTTCGTGCCCGACGACGCGGACCTGGCGCGCATGATCAATTTCCAGACGACGGGAACCACGGGCCACCCGCTGCTGATCGCTTCGCACCCGCTGGTGGCGGGGCGCTACCTTGCCTTCCACAAGCGCGCGCTGCGCCGCTTCGGCGTGACCCTGTGCCATGGCTCTGGACAGGTGGGCGTCATGCTGCTGGGGCACCAGCGCCGCTGCTTTACCTATGTCTCCGTCACGCCGACGATGAGCGAATCGGGCCTGGCGAAGATCAACCTGCATGTGGACGACTGGCGCGACCCGGACGACCGCGTGCGCTACCTCGATGCCATGGCGCCGGAGCTGATCGCGGGCGACCCCATCTCGTTTGCCGAGCTGCTGACCTTGCCCATGGCGCACAAGCCGGCCGCGCTGATGTCCGTGTCGATGATGCTGTTGCCCGGCATGCGCGCGCGTCTCGAAGCGTGTTTTGGTTGTCCCGTGCTCGATATCTATTCGCTCAATGAAGTGGGGCCCGTCGCCGTCTACGATGAGCAGGCGGGCGGCCACGTGCTGCTGCAGCACCGGCTGTACGTGGAAATCCTCGATACTGCGGGCCAGCCCGTGCCCGATGGCGCGCGTGGCGAAATCACGGTGACGGGCGGCTTCAATTTCTGCCTGCCGCTCGTGCGCTACCGCACGGGCGACTACGCTTCGCTGGCGCATGGCCCGCACGGTCCCGTACTGGTGGGACTGGCGGGACGCAGCCCCTTGCGCTATCGCACGGTCAACGGCGAGTGGATCAACAATATCGACATCACGCACGCCCTGAAACCGCTGGCCATCGCCCTGTTCGGCGTGCACCAGCATGGCGATGGCGCCATCGCGCTGCGCCTGGCGCCGAACGCCATGCCGCAGGCTGACAGGGCGCGCGCCTTGCTCGCGCCTTTTTTCGGCGCTATCACCGTCGAGACTTTGCTGGCGGAGGACAAGATCATTCAATACACCTCGGATTTGCAGGAAGCGGCAGCATGAACCTTTACAAGCGCGGTCTCGTGGTCGGCAAATTCTGCCCGCTGCACCTGGGCCATGAACTGTTGATCAACCGTGCGCAAAACGCTTGCGAAGAAGTGCTGGTGGTCAGCTACACCAAGCCCGAATTTCCCGGTTGCGAGCCGGCGCGCAGGGAACGGTGGCTGCGCGCGCAGTTCCCGCAGGCGCATATCGTCGTGCTGGATGATGCGCGCCTGGCCGCCCTGTGCGCCGCGCGCGGCGTGCCTGCGCGGACCTTGCCGCACAACGACGACGATGGCGAGCTGCATCGCCACTTCATGGGCTGGCTGTGCTGGACGGTGCTGGAGCGGCCCGTCGACGCCGTGTTTACCAGCGAGGATTACGGCGCCGGCTTCGCCCGGGTGCTGGAACGGCACTATGCCAGCGGCCCGGTGGCGCACGTGAGCGTGGACCGGGCGAGAACCATGGTGCCCGTGTCCGGCACCGTGGCGCGGCAAGATCCACATGCGCACAGCGCCTTCCTGTCGCCCATCGTGCGCGCCGATTTTGTCACGCGCGTGTGCGTGCTCGGTGGCGAATCGAGCGGCAAGACGACCCTGGCGGCCGCACTGGCGGCGCATTTCCAGACAGCTTGGGTGGCCGAGTATGGCCGCGAGCTGTGGGAAAACCAGGACGGCATATTGAATTATGACGATCTGCTCAAGATCGGCCGCGAGCAGCTGCGCCGCGAAGCGCAGGCGCTGTTGGCCGCGCGGCGCTGGCTGTTTTGCGATACATCGCCCATGACCACGTATTTCTACTGCGTCGAGATGTTCGGCAAGGCCGAGCAGGAACTGGCGCAGCTGGCTGAACACGGATACGACCTGGTGCTGCTGTGCGCCCCCGACTTCCCCTTTATCCAGGACGGCACGCGCCGCGACGAGGATTTCCGCGCGCGCCAGCATGCGTGGTACCAGGCCGAACTGGCCCGCAGAGGGATCGCCTATGTCAATGTGTCAGGCACGGTCGCAGACAGGGTCGGACAAGTCGCCCAGTTGCTCGCGCGTAGGTCGGATTAGCGGAGCGTAATCCGACATCATTGTTGGCGTGCCATGTCGGATTACGCGCTCGCGCGCTAATCCGACCTACGTCGCGAATGCGGTCTTAACCGCTGCCAGAATCTCATCCGAAAATGCTGCATCATCGACGGCGCGCGCCAGCGCCACGGCGCCCACCATGGCCGACAGCATGACGATGGCGTCCTGGCGCGCGTTGCGTTTTTTCTGCCACGGGAAATGCGCTGCCAGCTTGCCGATGATGGCTTTCAGGTGGAAGGTGAATGCAGGGCGCACGGCCGGTTGCTTGCGCGCGTCGCCGGCCAGCGCCGCCAGCAGACAGCCATCGCCCGGTGCATCGCGGTGGGCCGCGCTCACGTAATCGCGTACGTACTGGCGCATGGCTTCCGGGCTGATGGTCGCCGCATCGAGCGCCACGCGCGAGTGTTCCGAGCCGTGCAGGGTGCTTTCCGCCATCAGCGCTTCCTTCGAAGCGAAGTGGTTGTAGAAGGGGCCATGCGTGAGTCCTGTCGCCTGCATGATCTGTCCCACGCTGACGCCGTCGTAGCCTTTTTCACGGAACAGCCGCGCCGCCTGCGTCAGGATGCGCTGGTGCTTTTCGGCGGTTTCTTCGGCGGGATAACGCATGGCAGGCTCCTGATCGCAATTCAAAAATAATGGTTGACATCATACATGATGTTCGTCATGCTTCAGCACATTAAACATGATGACCGTCATATTTAATGTGCTGAAGCATGATGGCTGTCATGTTTGATGGCCTCAACCCACCCCATATACTGAAGAAGGAATGATCATGAATGCAGTTACTACCCAAGGCACGGCCCTCATCACCGGCGCCTCGTCCGGCCTGGGCGCCGTGTATGCGGACCGCCTGGCCGCGCGCGGCTTCGATTTGATCCTCGTGGCGCGCCGGGTCGAGCGCCTGGGCACCCTGGCCGCCTCGCTGGCGGAAAAATATGGCGTGGCCGTGCGCGCCATGGCCGCCGATCTGGCCGCACCGGCCGACCTGCAGCGCGTGGCCGAAGAACTGGCCGGCAACCCGGCCATCACCATGCTGGTGAATAACGCGGGCGTCTCGACCCTGGGCGCCGTGGTGGACGCGCCGCGCGAGGGCATTGCGGCGATGGACCAGGTCAACGTGGCGGCGCTGGCGCAACTGACGTACGCCGTGCTGCCGCAATTCAAGCAGCGCAACAGCGGCACCATCATCAACATCGGCTCCGTGCTGTCCTTCCACATCCTGCCCGTCAGCACGATCTACAGCGCCACCAAGGGCTATGTGATGAATTTCACGCGCGGCTTGCAGCAGGAGCTGGCCGGCACGGGCATCACGGTGCAGCTGGTGCTGCCCGCGTCGACGGCGACGGAAATCTGGGAATTGAGCGGCGTGCCGCTGGCACAGCTGGACCAGGCCACCATCATGCGCGCGGAAGACTGCGTCGATGCGGCGCTGGCGGGCCTGGACCAGGGCGAGCTGGTGACCCTGCCTTCGGTGGAAGACCAGGCCTTGTGGGAGCAGTTCGATGCGGCCCGCCTGGCCCTGTTCGCGGGCGCGATGCGCGGCCAGCCGGCATCGCGCTATGGCGTCAGAGGCAGCGCTTAAGCGGCGTTCAACGCCTGCTCCAGGTCTTCGCGCAAGTCGTCGATATGCTCGATGCCGACGGACAGGCGCAGCATGTCTTCGGACACGCCCGCCTTGGCCAGTTCCTCGGGATTGAGCTGGCGGTGCGTGGTGGACGCCGGGTGCGTAGCCAGCGACTTGGCGTCGCCGATGTTGACGAGGCGCGTGAACAGCTGCAGGGCGTCGAGCACGCGGGCGCCCGCCGCGCGCGGGTCTTCGCCAGCGGCCAGCTTCAGGCCGAAGGACAAGATCCCCGAGGCGCGGCCTTGCATGTATTTTTTCACCAGCGCGTGGTCCGGGTGGTCTTCCAGGCCCGCGTAATTGACCCACGCGACCTTCGGATGCTGTTTCAGGTGCTTGGCCAGGGCCAGCGTGTTGTCGCAGATGCGGTCCATGCGCAGGGCCAAGGTTTCGATGCCCTGGATCAGCTGGAAGGCGGAGAGGGGCGAAATCGCCGCACCCATATTGCGCAGCGGGACGACGCGCGCGCGGCCGATGAAGGCGGCGGGGCCGAACGCTTCCGTGTAGACGACGCCGTGATACGACACATCCGGTTCGTTCAGGCGCTTGAAGCGCTCCTTGTGCTCGGCCCATGGGAATTTGCCGCTGTCGACGATGGCGCCGCCCACCGTGGTGCCGTGGCCGCCCAGGTATTTGGTCAGCGAATGGACGACGATGTCGGCGCCATGCTCGATGGGGCGGAACAGATAGGGGCTGGGCACCGTGTTATCGACGATCAGCGGGATGCCGTGCGCGTGCGCGATCTCGGCCAGCTTGGCCACGTCCGTCACGTTGCCCAGCGGGTTGCCGATCGATTCGCAGAAGATGGCCTTGGTGCGCGCATCGATCAGGGCGGCGAAGGTCTCGGGCTGGCGCGCGTCGGCGAAGCGCACTTCGATGCCGATCTGCGGCAGGGTGTGGGCAAACAGGTTGTAGGTGCCGCCATACAGCTGGCTGGCGGAGATGAAATTGTCGCCCGCTTCGGCAATTGTCTGGATCGCGTAGGTGATGGCCGCCATGCCCGACGCCACGGCCAGCGCGGCCACGCCGCCTTCCAGCGCCGCGACGCGCTTTTCCAGCACATCCTGCGTGGGGTTCATGATGCGCGTGTAGATATTGCCGGCGACCTTGAGGTCGAACAGGTCGGCGCCATGCTGGGCATTGTCGAAGGCGTAGGCCACCGTCTGGTAAATGGGGACGGCGGCGGCCTTGGTGGTCGGGTCGGGGGTGTAGCCGGCGTGCACGGCCAGGGTTTCGATTCTCATGTGGTCTCCGGTGTCGATGGTATGCGGTGGTGAAATCCGCAGCCATTGTGCCATGCGACCATTAGCGCGTTGCTACGCTTGATAGAATATTAAGTCATAAGCTAGTGCGGTCTTGATATAAGTCATGCAGCTCTGCCAGCCCGATAAACCGTTCATGTGTGCCGTTCTGCGCGCAGGCAAACGCGCCACCGATGGCGCCGCGGCGCATGGCGGTGTCGATGCCCGCACCATCGAGCCAGGCGTGCAGGAAGGCGGCCACGAACGAATCGCCCGCGCCATTCGTGTCCACCACGGGCAGCGTCAATCCCGCCGTCGGATAGTGGCGCACGAAGGCACTGTCCCGTTCCAGCAGGTAGGCACCGTGCGCGCCCGCCATGGCGATGACGGCTTGCGCGCGGCCTTCCGAAATAATCGTACGCATGACGTCGTCCCGACGCTCGCCCAGCGCCGCCGTGCTGAGGAAGACGAGGTCGGCGCGCAGCGCAAAGACCTTGTGGTGCGGGTTGACGCCATCCCAGTCGTGCAGGTCGGTCGACACCGTCGTGCCGCAGGTCAGTGCATCGTCAAACAGCGCGGCCACCCAGCCCATGATGGAAAAGTGCGCGTGGCGCGCCGGTCCCAGGTAGGGAAGATAAAAAGCGGCCGGCATGCGCACGTCTTCCGGATGGCGGCCGTCGTACAGCGACAGCCGGCGCCCTTGCGGGTCGACGAGGTTGACGCTGCGCCGCGTGCCCGAAGGTTCGACGATGTGCGAGAAATCGAGTTTGGCTTCCTTGTAGCGCTGCAGGATGGCCGCGCCTTGCGCATCGTCGCCGATGAAGTCGATGAACTTGCAGCGCAAGCCCAGCGCGTGGCAGCCGAGCGCCACGCCATTGCCCGTGTGCGCCACGTAGTCGCGGATGGGTGGCACGTGGACGGAGTCGGCGACGGGCAGTTGCCGGTCGGGGACGCGCACGATCGTGTCGATGCCGGCGCCGCCGACCACTAAAATGTCATAGCTGCTCATGGTGCTGCCTTTTCTAACAGGACGGTGCCGGCCGCGTTCACGGCGACGGCGCCATTTTTTACGAAATAGGTTTGATTCGTGTACGCGTCGCGCAGGCTGGCGCCATCGGCGAAGACGCCGTGGACTTTCAGTTCGAGCGCGCCTTGCGCTTCGGGCACGGCGATGATGGCGTCATCCTGCATCACGCGGGCGAATGCATACGGCTTGTCGTTGATGAACCGGTGTTCGCCGCGCGCCAGGGCAGGGTGGCGCAGCCGGAACTGGCCCAGCTTGCGCGCATGCGCCAGGGTGGCCGCATCGAGCGTGGCCCAGTTCATGTCGGAGCGGGTCGCCTGCTGTTCGTCGCCGATGGGCGCCACGCCAGGCTGGCGCGCGCTTTCATCGCCATAGAACAGCTGCACGCCGCCCGGCGCCAGCAGCAGGGTGCTCAAGCCATGCTTCAATTGATCGCGCGGGAACAAACTGGTGTCGTGCGACGAGATATACGACAGGATGTCGTAGCGGGGGCTCGGGCCCTTGTTCAGCAGGCCCGCGTACTGGCGGTACACGCCGTCGATGCTTTTCCAGTCGCCGCCCGCGCGATTCTGGAAATCGAAATTGATCATCGAGTCGAAGCCCGCATCATGCCAGCCGCTGCGCTCGGGGCCATGGCCCCACGCTTCGCCCGTCATCCAGAATGGCGCATCGTCGATTTTTTGCTGCGGGTGGCGCGCCTTCCAGTCTTTCAGTGCATCGGTGGCCGCCGCGCGCAGGGCCAGCCAGCTGGCCGGCTCCACGTGCTTGACGGTGTCGGCCCTGAAACCATCGACGCCGAATTCGCGCACCCAGTCGGCCAGCCAGCTGACAAGGTAAGTGCGGACAGTCGCATCGGGCAGTGCCACGGCGCGCGTGTCGCTTTTACGTTGCAGGATGGGCGGCAAGCCCACGGCCTTGCCGCTCTCAGTGCGGAAGTCGGGCAGGTAGGCCAGCTGCATCGTGAAATCGTCCTGGCCGCCGTCCGGGTAGCCGGGCAAGCCCGCGCGCACCCAGTCCGGGCCCCACCACTGCTTGAATTCGAAGTTGTTGTAGTCGATGAAGCTGTGATAGTCGCGCAGCACGGCCTTTTCGTGGCCGGGCCACAGCACGGGCACCTTGTATTCGGACAGGGTGCGCAGGTCCGCGTAGCCGGGGTGGTTCAGCACCACGTCGAACAGCACGCGGATGCCTTGCGCGTGGGCCGTATCTATCATTTCGCGCAATTCCTCGCGCGTGCCCATGTTGGCGTCCATGGTGGTGTAGTCGAGCGCCCAGTAGCCGTGGTAGGCGTAGTGCTGGAATTGCTGCTTGCCGCCCACCACCCAGCCGTGGATCTGCTCATACGGCGCCGTGATCCACAGGGCGTTGACGCCCAGGTCGCGGAAGTAGCCGGCTTTGAGCTGCTGCGTGATGCCGGCGATGTCGCCGCCGTGGAAGCTGCCGACGTCGCCGCCTTGCGGGTCGGTGGCGCGGCCATAACTGTGGTCGTTGCCGGGATTGCCGTTGGCGAAACGGTCTGTCACGGCGAAGTAGACAATCGGATTCTCTGCAAAGCTGCCCGCCTGCGCCGGCAGGCTGACGAGCAAAGCGGCGAGGGCGGTCAGCACGGTCTTCATGTCAGCCCTTCACGCCGCCAGCCGTCAGGCCGGAGATCATCCATTTTTGCGCCAGCAGGAACACGGCCGTGATGGGCAGGCCGGACAGGATGGCTGCCGCGGCGAAGTCGCCCCACAGGTATTTTTGCTCGTACAGGAACAGCTTCGAGCCGACGGCCAGAGTCAGGTTGTTCTGTTCATGCAGCAGCACGGAAGCGATCGGATATTCGATGATGGCGCCGATGAACGACAGCAGGAACACCACCATCAGGATGGGCACTGTCATCGGCAGCAGCACGTAGACGAAGGCTTGCCACTGCGTGGCGCCGTCGACCTTGGCCGCTTCCTCGATCTCGATGGGGATGGTTTGGTAGTAGCCCTTGATGGTCCAGATGTGCAGGGCGATGCCGCCCGTATAGGCCAGCACCAGGCTGCCGTGGTGGTCGATGCCCAGCCATGGCACGTAGCTGCCCAGCACGTCGAAGATGGCGTAGATGGCCACCAGGGCCAGCACGGCGGGGAACATCTGCAGCAGCATCAGCGCGGACAGCGTTTGCGACTTGAAGCGGAACTGCATGCGCGCGAATGCGTACGCGCAGGTGGTCGACAGCAGCACGGTGACGGTGGCGCTCATGCTGGCCACCTTGATGGAATTCCATAGCCACAGCAGCACGGGGAAGTCCGGCTCGACGAGGGCGCCGTTGGGCGCCTGGTACGACATGCCCAGCGCCAATCGCCAGTGCTCGAAGCTGATCTCGGGCGGTATCAGACTGCCCGAGGCGAAATTGCCGGGCCGCAGGGAGATCGACAGGATCATCAGGAAGGGAAACATCACCAGCGCGATCAGCGCGATGACGGCGACGTGGGCCGCCAGGATGCGCCAGCGGTTGGAACGGTCGACAACGATAGCCATGGCTGTCCTTTATGCTTTGTTCATGCGCGTCAGGCGCATGTTGACCAGCGAAATCGCGGCCACGAGGAAGAAGATCAGGGTCGAGATGGCGGCGGCCAGGCCAAAGTTCTGGCCGGAATCCTCGAACGCAATACGGTAGGTATAGGACACGAGCAAGTCCGTCGTGCCGGCCGGCAAGGTGGTGTCGAGGAAATCGGGACGCCCGCCCGTCAACAAGCTGATCAGCACGAAATTGTTGAAGTTGAAACCGAGGCTGGCCACCATCAGCGGCGTGAGCGGCTTGATGATCAGGGGCAGGGTGATCTTGAAGAAATTCGTCAGCGGTCCCGCGCCGGCCAGGGCCGAGGCTTCGTACAGGTCCGACGGAATCGCCTTGATCAAGCCCATGCACACCACCATCATGTAAGGGTAGCCGAGCCAGGTATTCACGATCAAAATCATGGCCTTGGCCAGGGTGGTGTCCGAGAACCAGGCGGGCTTGATGCCGAACAGGGCGTCGAGCACGAGGTTGATTTCACCAAAGTTATTGTTGAACAAGCCCTTGAAGACGAGGATGGAAATGAAGCCCGGCACGGCGTACGGCAGGAACAGCAGGGTGCGATACAGGCCGCGGAAGCGCAGCGCATCCCAGTTCAGCAGTACAGCCAATACCATGCCCAGGCCTGTCGTCGTGGCCACGCTGATCAGGGCGAAAACGATGGTCCAGACAAAAATGCGCAGGAAGGGGCCGCGGAACGCTTCGTCGGAGAAAATTTTCACGAAGTTGGCGAAGCCCACGTTGACCTTGAAGCCCGGCTCCAGTTTCGTGCCGTCCGGCATTTCATAAAAGCCTGTCTTGAAGTTCGGTTTCACGAGTTCGCCCGTGGCGATTTTCTTCAGGGTCTTGTCGGGCAGTTGCTTGTAGACGTGCGCGACAGGGCCGAATTCGCGCAAGCCCACCATGCGCAACTCGATCTTGTTCGGCAGCACGAGGGTGAGCAGCTTGATATCCTTTTGCAGGGCGATGATGTCCTTGATGCCCAGCGGCGCGGCCAGCACGGGCGCCTGCACGGGATCGAGCGGCGCCACTTCCACCTTCAGGGGCACGGCGCGCTTGAGGGCCAGCGGCTGCGTCAGCAGCACTTCGCCCGTGTCCGGGCTTTCCAGGCGCAAGCGGTATTCCTTGTTGTCGGCATGCACGGTCATCGCATAGCCGGCGCTTTCCACCCGCTGCGTTTCGTCCAGCAAATATTGCGTGGCCCGTTCATAGGTGAGCAGGTTGCGCGAACTGAAATTGGTAAAGCCGATCGACACCGTGTACACCATCGGCAGCAGCACGAAGACGATCACCGCCGTGATGCCGGGAAACAGATAGCGGTAGGCATAGGCGCGCGGCGACGTGAAGACAAACGTCGTCAGGGTCAGCAAGCCGAGGAAAACGGCGGCCAGCATGGTCTGGCCGGAAATGTACAACATGAAGAGCAGATACAGACCCAGCGCCATGCTGATGGTCAATACCGTAGGGCCGATAAACTTGCGCACGATGGATACCTGTGAAGATGGATGCTGGATGAAGGCGTTGTGGTGTAGGTCGGATTAGGCCCAAAGGACCGTAATCCGACAACATTGTTGGCTGCACATGTCGGATTACGCGCAAGCGCTAATCCGACCTACGCGAAGTCACGTGATGCAGCGCGATATTGATTAATTCGCCGTCGTAATCCGCTTCGCCGCCGCATCGAGGCCATCCTTGGTCGTCTGGCGGCCTTGCGTGATGTTTTCCAGCGCCGATTGCATCGACGACCAGAAGCGGCCCATTTCCGGGTTGTTCGGCATCGGGCGGCCCGCTTGCGCGCTTTCCATCGTCGCCTGGATGTTCGGATTGGCTTTCAATTCCGCGAACAGCACCTTGTTGGCTGGCGTGCCCAGCGGGACATCGGCGTTGATGGTTTTCAGGCCATTGATCTGCAGCATCTGGTTTTCCAGGAATTCCGTGGCCAGGTCCTTGTTCGGGCTGGCTTTCGAAATCATCGCGCCCAGCACGCCCACGAATGGGGTGGCCGTCTTGCCTGCCACGGTAGGGATCGTTGCCACGCCGAAATTGATCTTCGACTTGCGCGCATTGTCCCACGACCATGGGCCGTTGATCATCATGGCGATCTTGCCCTGGTTGAAGCCCGCTTCCATCTCGGCGTAGCCGGCGCCCTTCGGCATGGCGCCGCTGTTGATCAGGGTCATCAGCGCATTGACGCCCGCCTGCGCGCCGGCATTGTTCACGCCCGTCTTGGCTGCATCGTAGCGGCCGTCGGACTTGACTTCAAACGGGAAGCCGCCGCCCGCGCCCAGCAATGGCCACGTGAAATAGGTATTCGTGTAATCCCACAGGATGGCTTTCTTGCCTTGCGCAGACAATTTTTTGTCCAGTGCGGCGATTTCCTCGAAGGTTTTTGGCGGCGTTGGCACCAGGTCCTTGTTGTAGACGAGGGCGACGGCTTCGATGGAGATCGGGTAGCCCCAGGTCTTGCCGCTCACCGTAAAGGCGTTCCAGGCCAGCGGCAGGATGGCGGCGCGCGCTTCTTTGCTTGGCGTCAATGGTTGCAGCAAGCCGGCGTCGATCCAGGTGCCGATGCGGTCATGCGGCCAGATCCAGATGTCCGGGCCCTTGCCGGCGGCGGCCGCTTGCTGGAATTTGTTCGGCGCATCTTCCGGATGCTCGACGACGACCTTGATGCCCGTCTTCTTGGTGAATTCCTCGCCGACCTTGGCCAGGCCTTTGTAGCCTTTGTCGCCATTGATCCAGATCAGCAGGGTGCCTGCTTCGGCCGCGTTCGCCATGCTGACGGCGGCCAGGTTGCCGATGCCGGCCAGGGCGGCGGCGATCAGGGTGGTTTTGATGAAGCTGCGTTTCGGGTGCGTGAAGGACATGTCAATCTCCAGTATCTTTTTTTATGCTAAGTTTATGTTGAGTATCAAGGCTGAAACGATACAACCAGGCCAGGCGGCGCCTGTAGCGCCTGGCCCCTTAAAGCCGGGTGTCAGGTACGGGTCTGGCCATGCTCGTCGAACACGTGGACGCGGGCGGGCGCTACCTGCAGGGCTACGGATTGGCCAATGGCCCAGTCCGTTTCCGCATCGGCGCGCACCACCAGCGGCTCGTCGCCCCCAGGTACGTGCACATACAGATAGCTGATGTCGCCCAGTTTTTCCACCGCCTGCACGGTGGCCGTGATGGCGGCCGTGGCGCCGGGCGCGCATGCCTGCACGTGTTCGGGACGCGCGCCGACGGTGACGGGGGTACCGCTGGCCAGCGGCTGCGTCAACACAGCTTGCAGCATGCCGCCCGCGTTGGTGGCGATGGTGGCCACGCCGTTGGCGTAGCTGTGGATCTTGCCCTTGAGGAAGTTCATGCGGGGCGAACCGAGGAAACCGGCCACGAACAGGTTGGCGGGGTGGTGGTACAGCTCGAGCGGCGCGCCCACCTGCTCGATGCGGCCCGCGTTAAGCACGACGATGCGGTCGGCCAGGGTCATCGCTTCGACCTGGTCATGCGTGACGTAAATCATGGTCGAGCGCAATTCGCGGTGCAAGTTCGCCAGTTCGATGCGCATCTGCACGCGTAGCGATGCGTCCAGGTTCGACAGCGGCTCGTCGAATAGGAAGACGTCGGGCTTGCGCACGATGGCGCGGCCGATGGCCACGCGCTGGCGCTGGCCGCCCGACAAGTCCTTCGGTTTGCGTTCGAGCAAAGGCTCGATGCGCAGGATCTGCGCGGCGCGCTGCACGGCGTCGGCGATTTGCACCTTGCTCATGCCGGCCAATTTGAGGCCGAAGGCCATGTTCTGCGCCACGCTCATGTGCGGGTACAGGGCGTAGCTCTGGAATACCATGGCGATGCCCCGTTTGGCGGGCGGCACGTCGTTCATGCGCGTCTTGCCGATGAACAAGTCGCCGCCGCTGATTTCTTCCAGGCCGCAGATGCTGCGCAGCAAGGTGGATTTGCCGCAACCCGACGGGCCCACGAAGACCATGAATTCGCCATCGGCGATCTCCAGGTCGATGCCGTGCAGGGTTTGCACGTCGCCATATGCCTTCTTCAGGCCTGTTAACTTCAGTCCAGCCATGTCGTCCTCATCATCTCAATTTGGCCCCGCTGATGCGCGGGGCTCGTTATTGTAATTGGCGGCATGGCCGCCAAAGCCTGCGATTTACGCCAGAGTGCCGAACCAGCCGCCATGCGGAGGCAGGCTGAGCTGTTGGTTATCTTTACTACCTGGCAAGCCATGACCGGCAAGATCGGCCGCTGCCGCCGCGTCCGGCCAAGTGAAGGTGACGGCCTCCGTGCCCAGGTTGAAGGCAGCCAGCACGGACGGTTGGCCGGGCAAGTCGCGGCGCAGGGCCAGCACGGGTTCCGGCGCATCGAAGAAACTGATGTCGCCGCGCAGCAATTGCGGCAGGGTGCGGCGCCAGGCGAGGATGTTCTGCGCAAAGCGCAGCGCCGAGCCGCTATCGTGTTCTTCCACGTCAGCGGCGCGCGCCAGATGCTCGGGCGGCACGGGCAACCAAGGCGTGGTAGTGCTGAAGCCGCCATGCGGCGCTTCGGCCACCCACGGCATCGGCGTGCGGCAGCCGTCGCGGCCCTTGAACTGGGGCCAGAACGGGATGCCGTACGGGTCTTGCAGCGCTTCGAAAGGAATGTCCGCTTCCGTCAGGGCCAGTTCGTCGCCCTGGTACAGGCACGGCGTGCCTTTCAACGCGGCCTGCACGGCCAGCACCACCTTGGCCAGCGACGGCGACGGATTCTCGCCGCCCCAGCGCGTCATGACGCGCACGCTGTCGTGGTTGCCCACGGACCAGGAAGCCCAGCCGTCGGCCACTTGCGCTTCGAACTCTTCCACTTGCTTGCGGATGTGGGCGGCGGAAAACTCTGCTGTCAGCAAGTTGAAACTGTAGGCCATGTGCAGCTTGTCGGCGCCCGTGTAGGCCGCCATGGTGGCCAGCGCATTGTCGTCGCCCACTTCGCCGATGGAAACGGCCTGGTATTCATCGAGCACGGCGCGCACGCGCTGCAGGTAGGCGATGTTTTCCGGCTGCGTCTTGTCGTACACGTGCGCTTGCATGCCATACGGGTTGATGGCCGACACGCTGCTCGCGTCGCGCTGCGCGGCTGGCGGATTGTCGCGCAGCAGCTGGTCGTGATACGGGAAGTTGCAGGAATCGAAGCGGAAGCCGTCGACACCGCGCTCGAGCCAGAAACGCAGGTTGTCCAGCTGAGCCTGCTGCACGGCAGGATTATGGAAGTTCAGGTCGGGCTGGCTGACGAGGAAATCATGCAGGTAATACTGGCCGCGGCGCGGCTCCCATTGCCAGGCCGAACCGCCGAACACGGACAGCCAGTTGTTCGGCGCCGTACCGTCCGGTTTCTGGTCGGCCCATACATACCAGTCGGCCTTGGGATTGTCGCGGCTGGAGCGGCTTTCCACGAACCACGGATGGTTGTCGGACGAGTGCGACAGCACCTGGTCGATCATCACTTTCAAGCCCAGTTCATGGGCGCGCGCCACGAGGCGGTCGAAATCGGCCAGGGTGCCAAACATGGGATCGACATCGCAGAAATCGGCCACGTCATAGCCGAAGTCTTTCATCGGCGACGTGAAGAAGGGCGAGATCCACACGATGTCGGCGCCCAGGGCGGCGATGTAATTGAGCTTGGAGGTAATGCCGGGCAAGTCGCCGATGCCGTCGCCATTGCTGTCGAGGAAGCTGCGTGGATACACCTGGTAGATGACGGCGCTGCGCCACCAGTCGGCGGGCAGGTGGGCGAGATTGTTCTGGATGGTCGGCATGAATGATTTCTTAAAAGTTGCTTGTAGCGTTGGCTATCAGGGCGGCGCTGCTGGTTGGTAGGCGAACGTCTTATTTTAAAATTCAAAGCGCTTTGGGTATGAATTGAGTATAGTTCAAAGCGCTTTGAAAAGTAAAGCGATACACGCGCCAGACATACGATTTTTTTATGAGGGTGATTCAGGACAACAAGATGGCGCCGCTGGCCAGGCGGCCGGCGGCGCGGGGAGGCGGAAAACGCCTAGTTCGGCACGGGTCCCGCCGACTCGCCCGGCAACAGTTCGCACGGCCACAGTTCCTGCAAGTCGGTGACGGGCGTGCCATCCATCTGGGCCAGCAGCATGTTGATCATTTTCGCGCCGGCGCCGCGCGGGTCGGGCTGGACGACGGTGGTGACGTTGTGGCCGGCCAGGGAATCTTCCATCACGCCCCAGACGATCAGCGACATCTCGCGGCCGATGCTGATGCCCGCGTCGAGCAGGGCGCGCACGGCGCCCACGCCCGACATGTGATTGTCGACGATGACGGCGGTAGGGCGGGGCGAGCGGGCCAGCAGGCGCTGCATGGCCTGGTAGCCGGCGCGGCGGTCGTGGGCATTGTCGACCAGGTTGTCCGGGTCGACGGGCAAGCCGCCCGCCTGCATGGCGTGCTGGAAACTCTCGACGCGCTGGCGCACGAAGTTCAGGTCCGGCGTGGCGCTGATCAGGCCGATGCGCTGGTGGCCCAGCTGCGCCAGGCGCTCGACGGCCAGGCGCATGCCGGCCTCGTTGTCGTAGTCGAACCACGCATGCGGCTGGTTCAGCTGCGTGCGGCCGTGCGCGACAAACGGCATGCCCTGCTGCGCCAGGTAGGCGATGCGCTCGTCGAACGGTTTCGTGCGCCCGACGATCAGGCCATCGATGCGGCGCCCCTTGACCATGCGTTCATAGGTGTGGAATTCGTTGGTGGCCGACGCGGGCGCGATCATCATGTCCATCTGCTGCGCTTCCAGCGCTTCCGACATGCCGCCCACGATGTCGATGAACATGGGGTCGGCCAGGTCGTTCGGCATCAGCGGGTAGATGATGCCGACGATATTCGTGCGCCCCACGGCCAGGCTGCGCGCCATGGGATTGGGACGGTAGCCGGCCGCCTGCGCTGCTGCCAGCACACGTTCGCGCGTGCGTTCGCTCACTTCCGGATAGCCATTCAAGGCGCGGCTGACGGTGGTTTCGGATATTCCTAGCGTTTTGGCGAGATTTTTGAGGTTCATGGATGCTGCGTCTGGGTGGGTCGGGAGCGATGCGGTGCGATGCAGGGTAGTTTATCTGATAAATGCCGGAATGATCAGGGGTATGACAAGCGGCGGCAGCGCCCAAAAAAATACGCGGGCAAACCCAGGGGCGCCCGCGCTAAAAGAGGATACTGCTGAATCACTACATTGAAGCTGCCGGCCATCGCGTGCAGCGGCGAAATGGTGGGTCCGGTTACTACCTGCCCCGAAATGCGGGCGGTGCTGCTGCCTTTCATGACAACTGACAAGACCTACTGCGCGTCGCGATTTGCGGCCTGCGATGCTCACTGTACTAAAGTACAGTTCCGCTTCTCAGCCACAACTCCCTTCCGCTCGCTACGGTCTTGTCAGTTGTCGAAAGTTCTTGATTACCACCACGACTCGACCTGGAAACCGACGGAGCTGCCATTGGTCTTGCCACCGAACACGCCCGTCGACGACAGCGCCGATTCGGCAGCGGCGGCCGACTGGGCTGCCTTGTTCCATTTAGCATAGGTGTAGAAGGCGCGCAGCACGGGACGCGACCAGAAGCTGTTGCCGGCCGACAGTTGCGGCGCGAAGGTCAGCTTGGTGAGATTGCGGCTCTCGCCGCCTTCCGGCTTGACGATGTCGTGGCCCAGTTCCACGGCCAGGCTGTAGTTGTCCGTGAAGTGGTAGACGGGACGCGCGCCGATCGACGTCCACTTGCTGCTCACGCCTGCCGTTTCCTTGTCTTCGTAGACGAAGGTGCCCATGCCCGACCAGGCGCCTTTGGGCTGGATCATGATCTGTTCCGTCAGGCGCACGACCTTGTCGTCCTTGCCGGCGCCCAGGCTGAAGCCGCCCGTGTTGGCAGCGCTGCCTTTGCCGTACTGCAGTGCCACCTTGTTGAAGCCGCCCAGCAGATTGCCTTGGGTATGCATGATGGTCAGCAAGTGGCCGCTGGCGATGGGAGCCGCGCCTTGCGCGTTGCGTTTCTGGTTGAATTGCAGGCCCAGGGTCAGTTCGCCATCGGGGTTGACCTTGATGCCGGAGAAGCGCAAGTCGTGGGACAGGCCCATGCGCTTGCTGTCGCCGTCATCGGCCGTGCGCACGATGGCGTAGGCCAGCTTGGCGGCGCCCAGGTCGATGTTTTCCAGGCCGGCGCCCGGGCCGCTGTTATTCCAGAAGTAGTAATCGGTGATGTGCACGTCCTGGCGGTCGTAGTAGCGCTTGCCGACCCAGGCGCGCGCTTCGGCGAAGGCGCCCGAACCGATCTTGTCGGCCACCACGTTCATTTCACGCCACGACGGGTCTGATTGTTCCCAGTCCTGGTTCTGGTTGACGGAGAACGCCACCAGCGTATTGATGCGGAAAGTGGTGCCGTTGGCTGCCTTGAAGGCTTCGCCGCCGAATTTCAGCTCGCCATAGGTTTCGCACTCATTGCCCAGACGATACTTGGACGAGGCGCCGGCTAGGCCGAAACACGCTTCCTTGCCGCCTTCGCTGCTGGTACCGAAGCCCGAGCGGATGTAGCCGCCGAAGTCGATCGGCAGGGCGGCCTGGGCCGCCGAAGCGCTCAAGGCCAGCGCCACGGCGGCAGGCAAAGTTTTCAAGAAATGTTTGTTCATTGCGTCTCCAGTGTTTTTATAGGTGTGGGATCGGTGCGCATAACTTCGCACAACCAAAGCGCTTTAGTTATGTTTCAAAGCGCTTTGAGTATAGTTCAAAGCGCTTTGATCAGTAAACTAGTTTTATTCCTTGAAACTTTTGAGGTGTTGCGGAGAAACATCAGGGAGGGCGGCGGCGCGTGGGCGCCGCCGTGTACGGCAGGAGGAACGGTGATGGTCGTGACTTATTGCTGCGCCTTGCAGGCGGGCAGGGCGGCCGTGTCCGTTGCTGCACCAGCTGGATGACGCAAAAAGGCCAGGATCAGCAGGGCTGAAGCCGTCGTAATGCTGGCCAGCACATACAGCAAGTGGCGGAAAGCGGCGCCATACGCTTGCGCCAGTTCGGCGGCGCCGGCCTGCGGCAACATTTCACCGGCATGGCGCAGCTCGCCCAATGCCAGGAAGGGCGCCGCCAGCGCCGCCTGCTCGGGAGGGAGACCGGGCACCTTGCCCAAGGCAGCCATCGTGAGCGTACCGAGCAGCGCGCTGACGATGGCCAGCGCCAGGCCTTCGCCCGCCACGCGCGTCGTATTGAAGATGCCGGCCGCCATGCCGGCCCGCTCGACGGGCACGACGCTGATGGCCAGGCCATCCATCAAGCCCCAGGGCAGGCTGATGCCGCAGCCGATCAGCAGCAGCGGCCCGATCAAGGTGGCGGGCGGCTGGCCCGGCGCGCAGGTCGATAGCCACAGCAAGCCGCCCGCCGCCAGCAGCAGTCCGGTGGCGCAAATGTGCGCGGCGGCAATGCGTTGCGCCGCCATGCCGGCCAGGACCGGCAGCACCAGCATGGGCGCCGACAGGGCGATCATCATGCGTCCCGCCTCCAGCGCACTGTAGCCTTCGATGCCGATGAAGCGGGCCGGCAGCAAGACCAGCAGCACGACAAAGGAAAATGCGGGCGCGGCGGCCAGCAATTGCACGCCGGCAAAGGCGGGCAGGCGGAACAGGGTCAAGTCCAGCATGGGCCGCGCCGCGCGCCGTTCCACGCGGATGAAAACGGCCAGCAGCAAGGCCGCGCCACTGAGCAGTCCCAGGCTGGCGGCACTGCCCCAGCCACTGTCGGGCGCCTGCAGCAAGCCATAGGTAAACAGGGACAGTGCGCTCGTAAACGTCAGGGCGCCGGGCCAGTCGATGTCTTGCGCCTGCGGGTCGCGCGATTCGCGCATGGCGCGCGCGGCGGCCAGCAGGGCGGCCACACCGGCCGCGGCCGTGCCGATAAAAATGGCGCGCCAGCCCGTGTGCGTGATCAGGGTGCCAGCCAGGAAGGGACCGAAGGCCAGGCCAGTGCCGAAGGCCGTGCCGATCAGGCTGAAGGCGCGCGCGCGGGCGGGGCCGTCGAATTCCTGCGCCAGGGCCGCCAGTCCACTCGACAGGGCCATGGCGCAACCGAGGCCCTGGACGGCGCGCAGCACGTCGAGCCACACAATGCCGGGCGCGGCTGCCAGTGCCAGCGCGGCGGCGGAAAACACGCCCAAGCCCAGCAGGAACACGCGCTTTCGGCCATAGCGGTCGGCCAGCGCGCCGGCCACCATCAGGCAGCCGCCAAAACTGAGCATGAAGGCGTTCGTGATCCACGCCAGCGCCAGCGGCGTGCCGTGCAGGTCGGCGGCGATGGCGGGAATGGCGATGGCCGGCCCGGTAAAACTGAGCGGCATGCAGAGCGCGGCCAGGCAGACGGCGGCCAGCACGAAGGCGCGCCGGGCGGCCGCTGGTTCCGGGGCTTGCGCAGGAAGAGTCGTATCCATGGGAATGATTCCAGAAAGAGGGAATCCGATGATAATATGGACGCAATCAATGAAAAAGTGGCTAAAAATCCACTCATAACGGACAAATATTCCCCAATGAGGTTGCATGGATAATCTGAACGGCATTGCCGCCTTCGTGCGCGCGGCGGAAACTTCCAGCTATGTGGCGGCAGGCCGGCTGCTCGGCGTGTCGGCCTCGGCCGTGGGCAAGAGCGTGGCGCGGCTGGAAGAAAAGCTGGGCGTGCGCCTGCTCAACCGCAGCACGCGGCGCATCAGCCTCAGCAACGAGGGCGCGCTGTTCTACGAGCGCTGCCAGCGCATCCTGGCCGACCTCGGCGATGCCGAGGCCGAACTGTCGCACCTGGCCGAGGCGCCGCGCGGCAAGCTGCGCGTGAGCCTGCCCGTGATCGGCTACCGCATTATCCTGCCCCTGTTGGCGGAATTTACGCGGCTGTACCCGGAAATCGAGCTGGACCTTGATTTCAACGACCGCCTCGTCGATGTGGTGGCCGAAGGCGTGGATGTGGCCGTGCGCAGCGGTACCTTGACGGATTCGCGGCTGATGGCGCGCGAACTGGGGCCGTTTGCCTTTGCCATCGTCGGCTCGCCCGCGTATTTCGCCCGCCATGGCGTGCCGGCCACGCCGCGCGCGCTGGAAGGGCACGCCTGCGTGCGTTATAAATTCCCCACCACGGGCAAGTTGCAGGAATGGGCGCTGCAGCGCGCCGAGGGCGACAGCGGCGGCGAGTTGCGCTTGCCGACCGCCTTGACCTGCAACAATATCGAAGCCTTGATCGGTGCCGCCACGCAGGGCGTGGGCCTCGCCTATCTGCCTGACTTTATCGTGCGCGATGCCATCGCGCGCGGCGAACTGCAAGCCGTGCTGGCCGGCTATTTGCTGCACTCAAGCAAGTTCTGGGTGCTGTGGCCGTCAAGCCGCCACCTGTCGCCGAAAATTCGCGTCTTTGTTGACCATTTGTGTACCCACCTGCATTTCTCCTCGTCCCCTCCGGACCCCGCGCCACACCCTTGATGCCTCTGGCCGCCGCGCTGGCGGCTGTTTGGGGAATATTCCTACCCCAAAGCGATTAATCCTAATGCCGCCGAATTTATATTTGCTGCGCTGCATCACGCCATGCCGCACGGCACCAACTTATGGCCTTGCTGAATACCTGTCATTCGTTATAGAAATTGCCATAAGGAATTTATTTATGTTAATTTCATATCTGTTTCTGCAACATTGCATCGGCTAGTTGCTTGCGGGAACATGTGCAGGAATAGGCGCCATAAGCGTGTAGTAACCAACAATTAAGGGATGGTAACCCCGTTCCGTTCAGGGAGTGTGCATGAAGACAGTCACGACGACACCGCCGAATCCGGCACCAGCCGCGCCAGCGAAACCGGCCCGCAAAACGGGGCTTCTGCTGGGTGGCGGCGCACCAAATTCCACCTTGATCGCCGGCGCCCTGGCCGCTTTTCTCGACGAGGGCATCGAGTTCGACGTCATTTCCGCCTCGGGTGCGGGCGTGTTGATGGGCTTGCTTTACACGACGCCGCACGAAGCCACGCCGCGCCAGGCCTTGCAAAGCTGGGCCGACACGGGCGTGGCCGACAGCATCTACAAGATGATCCCGATCAACTACAAGGTGTTCCAGAAGCCGGGCATGCACGCGAGCACTTTCCGCGACGCCTTCCAGCCGCCGGCCAACAATCCTTTTTTCCAGGCATTCCAGCAAACGTTTGCGGGCGTGCCCACGGCCTGGTCGGACTGGGGCAAGCTGATGGTGTCGTCGCTGTCGCCATCGGACCTGTCGGCGAAAAGCCTGGGCCTGTGCGCGCACTTGCCCTTCCTGGAAAAAGCCGTGGATTTTTCCGGCGTGGCGCGCATGCGTCCCGATTTCTACATCAATGCCTACAACCTCAGCGAGCATCGCATGCAAATCTGGGGCAAGCACGAGATCGAACCGATCCACGTGCGCGCGGCCCTGTCGTTTCCCTTCCTGTATGCACCGACGACCATCGCCGGCGACGACTACATCGAAGGCGCGGCGCTCGACACCCTCAATTTCGACCCGTTTATCGAAGGCAAGGGCGAGCACCATGACGCCGATACTTTAGTCATCCTCGACATCCTCGGTGACGAGCGCCTGCTGCGCAAGCCGCGCAACCTGTACGACGCCTGGGTGCGCTCCATCATCACGCCGCTGGTGAAGATTTCCAAAAGCGAGCTGCGCCTGTTTGAGCTCGAGCACAACACGGATAGAAGCACGGGCCAGCCCAAGCGGCGCTTGCTGAAACTCGACCTGATGGGCGGCATTCCCGAGCAGCACTGGCCCGACACCCTGGACTGGTCCAGCTCGAACATGCAGCTGCTGTTCGACGTGGGCCACAAGGCGGGCCTGGCGTTTTGCCGCCAGCATGGCGACTTGCTGCGCCGCGCGCCCGAGGCTTCCCCGCTGGCGGCTTAGCCGCCTGCAAGCGATCCCGGCCACCCGATCGGCAGCTATTTATCCTGCCTGGCCTTGCCAGGCTACTTTTTACTGTGACACACCATGAATATCACCAAGCAATTAATTCTGACCCTCACCATCGCCTTGCTGGCCCTGCTATTGCTGGGCGCCGGCGGCGCCATCCAGCTGCAGCGCGCCCAGGAGCGTTTCGACACCGTACAAAACCGCATCATTCCCAGCATCCAGGGCTTGAATGCGGCCAAGGGTTTCCTGGCAGACTCGCGCCTGGCCGGCTACCGCCTGTCCGTGTTCTCCAACCTGGCCGACAAGACGGCGCTGGACAAGGCCGTGGCCGACGCCAACACGAATTTCGACAAGGTCATCGCCACCTACCGCGCCGAGCGCCTGTACGACGCGACGGACGGCAAGATGCTCGACGCCGACCAGGCCGCCATGGAAGCCTACCGCCGCGCGCTGGCGCCATTCTTTGCCGCCGCCTACGCGGGCGACATGGACGGCGTGCGCGCCACCTTGCTGGCCGGCACGCCGCTGGCCATCACGGCCGCCGCCGCGAAAAAGAGCATGGATGACCATATCGCTTACAACAACAAGCTGGTCGACGATGTGAAGGCGGAAAGCCTGGCCGCCTACGACACGGCGTTCAACACCATGCTGGCCGTGCTCGGCGTGGCCGTGCTGCTGACGGGCGCGCTGGCCTGGCATATCTACCGCACCATCAGCGGCGGCCTGGGCAATATCGAACATACCCTGGAGCGTGTCAGCGCTTCGCTGGACCTGTCCGCCGCCATGCCCGTCGAGCGCATGGATGAAGTGGGCCGTACGGCCACGGCCTTCAATAAATTCCTCGAGCGCATCGTCGGCGTGATCGCCGCCGTGCGCGCCTCGGCCGATACGGTCAGCGTGGCGGCCGCGCAGATTTCCGCCGGCAACGCGGACTTGTCCGTGCGCACGGAGCAGCAGGCGTCATCGCTGGAAGAAACGGCGTCCAGCCTGGAAGAGCTGACCTCGGCCGTGCGCCAGAATACGGACAATGCGCGCCAGGCGAATTCCTTGGCCGTGTCCGCCTCGGACGTGGCCCGCAAGGGCGGCGCCGTGGTGGCGCAAGTGGTGGGCACGATGGGCTCGATCAACGAATCGGCGAAGAAGATCGCCGACATTATCGGCGTGATCGACGGCATTGCCTTCCAAACCAATATTCTGGCGCTGAATGCGGCAGTGGAAGCGGCCCGCGCGGGCGAGCAGGGCCGTGGCTTCGCCGTGGTGGCCACCGAAGTGCGCAGCCTGGCGCAGCGCTCGGCGGCGGCCGCCAAGGAAATCAAGGGCTTGATCGAGGATTCCGTGGATAAAGTCAACACAGGCAGCGCGCTGGTCGATCAGGCGGGCGCGACGATGGAAGAAATTGTCGCCAGCATCCGCCGCGTGACGGACATCATGGGCGACATCGCCAACGCCAGCCACGAGCAAAGCGCCGGCATCGAGCAGGTCAACCAGGCCATTTCGCAAATGGACCAGGTCACCCAGCAAAACGCGGCCCTGGTGGAAGAGGCGGCCGCGGCAGCATCCTCGCTGCAAGACCGCGCCATCGAGCTGGTCGACGTGGTGGCAGTGTTTCGCCTGAGCGGCGATGCGCAAGGGAAAGCGTTGAAAGTGGCGGGCGGCTTGCCGGCTCCGGCAACAGCCGCCGCCAG
>NZ_LBCO01000020.1:83705-204150 GCF_000988085.1 Janthinobacterium sp. KBS0711
CGGGCCGTAGTGCTCGCGGTTAAATCTTTTGACCGCCCCGGTTCATTTAATGGGCGGTATTAGGAAAAAAGCGTAGGTATCCAGCGATGTCAGGTCCGCCTCCAGCAATTTTATCTTTTGGATGGAGTCGGCCTTCGTTGACTGCTACCTCTTCAAAGTCAAACGGACTGATTCCTTCCAGGCAGGCCACATTGATCCCGAATTGATCGGGTTTTGACCGGCGTTGGTGATGTGTGTATATCCCGCATTTTGAGCAGAAATAGTGCTTCGCTTGCATGGTGTGAAACTGATAGAGGGTGAGCAATTCCTCTCCAGAAGTGATCTCTATATCCTGAAGCGCCGCAGAAACCGCTATCGCACCGCGCATGCGGCAATAGGAGCAGTTGCAGCGCCGTGCTGTCTTGAGCCCGTCGCTAAGTCGAACTTGAAATCGTACAGATCCACAATGGCATGAACCTCGTAACTTCCCATCAGTGCTTTTCATTTTTTCCTTTCAATGACGGCTTCTGGCCGAACACGGCCTTTAATCAAAGACAATCCGCTGCCCCAGCTCGAATTGATTCTCATGGCAATAAAACAGGATAAGCGGCGTGTCCTTCGAATAGATCATCGCGTCGTCACGTGACGGCACAAAAATATCCGACCAGTTCTCGATCAGGAACACGCTGCTGCAGACGAAGCATGCGTCTTCGCCAAACACAACCACGACCTGCTGAATTCCCGGTACACGGGCGCGTAACCAGCTGCTTGCGATGGCCACGTCGTCTCCGAAGGCGAGCCGCTCGATTGAGTCAACGGTGTCAACGTTCAGGCCCAGATGCGTCTTCGAGTCATGAAGACCCACCAAATCATAGGCACGGCGAGCATCCTCGGCATCAAGCCAGACAATATCGGCCGAGTGATGTTTCAGCTCCTCAACCCGCCAATGTGTTTCGTTTATCATCTATCAACATCCAAGGTACCCAGGGCAGCGTTTCTAGGGTAGCATCGTGCTCAGGTGTGGTCACTTGCCTTGTCAAGCGCGCCTGCTCAATGGCATAGCGCTTGAGCCTGGCTATAAACAAGGCGCTCCTCATGGCCCGGCTAGTACAGCCGGAATGCAATTATATTGATAATAGTTGGGAGAACCCACTGATGCAAATCGAAGAAAGCATCCACATTGCCGTCCCGCCCACGGTCGTCGATCAAATTTGGAGCGAGGTTGACCGATGGCATCAGTGGGATCCGGACACAAAGCAAGCCCGGCTCAATGGGCCATTTGCGGTGGGAACACAGGGCAGGATAGTTCCCAGCAAGGGGATGGGCATTCCGATGCTCGTCACGGAGCGCTCCGCGGGCCGCTCGTTCACCGTCGAAGGCTACATCCCTTTGTTCCGCATCCATTTCGAGCACACGGTCGTTGCCGCAGATGGCGGATCGGAAGTCGTTCACCGCGTGTGGTTTACTGGAGCGCTTGCCTTTTTGTTCGGGCCAGGCGTTGCCAGGCAAGTCCGGGACGGGCTTCCCAGGACGATGCGCTCGCTCAAGGCCTATGCCGAGAAGCGCAACGAAACGCTCCATGATGGCGAGGCGGGCAGGGCTAACGCGACGACAGCCTGATGGATAGTTTCTCCTCGTCAATTCCTTGCAAACTGCCGCGTCAAATTAACGTGCCGTTCCCCTCATGATGGAATACAATTCTTGCGTGGCAGCCAGCTTGCCTGGCAATGCCGGGCACGGCGTCACGCTTTGACCTCGGAAAGATGTTTGCTTATGACTCTGCAGTTCCCCCTGCCGAATGTACCTCTTGCGCCTTGCGCGCCATCCAGTCGGTCCCAGCCACTCGGTTCCCTGTTTGCACTGACCCTGTTCTGCCTGATTCCAGCGGCGTCCGCCATGGCGGCTGCGCCCGCCAGCAGCAGCGTCATGCTGGAAGAACTGACGAGCACGGAGTTGCGCAGCCGTATCGACCACGGCGCCACGACCGTGCTCGTGCCGATAGGCGGCGTCGAGCAGAGCGGGCCGTATATCGCGCTGGGCAAGCACAATGTGCGCGCCGGGCTGCTGGCGCGGCAGATTGCGCAAAAGCTGGGCAATGCCATCGTCGCACCCGTCGTTTCCTATGTGCCGGAAGGCGCGATTGCTCCGCCGGCCGGCCACATGCGCTTTGCCGGCACCATTTCGATACCGCCCGCCGCCTTCGAAGCCGTGCTGGAAGGGGCGGCCGCCAGTCTGCGTCAGCATGGTTTTCGCGACATCATCTTCCTTGGCGACCATGGCGGCTATCAAAAGAACGAGCAGAACGTTGCCAGCAAGCTGAACCGCGCCTGGGGCAAGGCTGCCACCGCCAAGGATGCGCGCGCTTACGCCTTGCTCGACTACTATGACATCACGCAGACGACGTATATTGCCGAACTGCAAAAGCGTGGCCACAGCAGCGCCGAGATCGGGCTGCACGCGGGTTTGGCGGACGCGGCGCTGATGCTGGCGACGGACCCGTCGCTGGTGCGCAGCGAGGCCATGGCCCACGGGCCGAAGCCCGGTGTGGCGGACGGCGTGCGCGGCGACGCGACGCGCGCCACGGCGGAGCTGGGCCAGATCGGTATCAAGCTGCAGGTGGACACGTCGGTGGCCGCCATCAAGCAGCTGCTGCAACGTACCAAATAATTCCGCTGGAAGTGCTGAACTTCCGGCTTTTGCAACGAAATGACGCGAAATCACATGAAAAAATCTCAACGACGCACCATCGTCACCTTGTCCGCCCTGGCTGCCGCACTGGCAGGTCTGGGCGTGGCCAGCCAGGTCATCGGCGCCAGCACGCCGGCCCCGGCCGCCGTAGCGCCGGCCACCGCCTATTCTCCGCTGCCGGGCATGCCGCCGCTAGTGGACCCGAAAAACGTGTACGGCAGCATCGCCAACAGCAATATGAGCCCCGTCGTCAAGGATCACTTGCGCCGCGTCTACGTGCCCAATCTGCGTTCGAACGATGTGTACGTGATCGACCAGGAAAGCCTGAAAGTGGTCGACAAGTTCAAGGTCGGCAGCGGCCCGCAGCACGTCGTGCCGTCGTGGGACTTGCGCACCCTGTGGGTGGCGAACAATGCCGAGCGCACGGACAAGGGCAGCTTGACGCCGATCGACCCGTTGACGGGCAAGCCGGGCAAGGAAGTACCCGTCGATGACCCCTATAACATGTATTACACGCCGGACGGCAAGTCGGCCATCGTCGTGGCCGAAGCGCGTCACCGCCTCGATTTCCGCGATCCCAAGACCATGGTCGTGCAGTATTCGATCGACACGCCCCAGTGCGGCGGCATCAACCATGCCGATTTCTCGAACGACGGCCGCTACGCCATGTTCACCTGCGAATTCGACGGCACCATCGCCAAGATCGACCTGGTGGGCCGCAAGGTCGACGGCTACCTGAAATTGCAGATGCCGGCCAAGCGCTTTGCCGAGTCCGGCCCCGTGGGCGGCCCGGCGAATGAAATCTGCAGTGTCAAGAAGGGCATGCCGCAAGACATACGCATCTCGCCGGACGGCAAAAAATTCTTTATCGCCGACATGGACGCCGACGGCGTGCACATCGTCGATGGCGTCACCCTGAAGGAAATCGGCTTCATCCAGACGGGCGTGGGCGCGCACGGCCTGTACCCTAGCCGTGACGGCAAAAAATTGTACGTGGCCAACCGCGGCACGCACCGCATCCACGGCAAGCCGAAGGGCAAGGGCAGCGTCAGCGTTATCGATTTCGCCACGGAAAAAGTCGTGTCGAACTGGCCGATTCCCGGCGGCGGCAGCCCCGACATGGGCAATGTGAGCGCCGATGGCAAGTACCTGTGGCTGTCCGGCCGCTTCGACGACGTGGTCTACCGCATCGACACGGCCAGCGGCGACGTTGCCAAGGTGAAAGTGGGCCAGGAGCCGCACGGCCTGACCGTCTGGCCGCAGCCGGGCCGCTATTCGCTCGGTCATACGGGCAACCTGCGCTAGGCTGGCGCATGGCGCTTCCTGGAGTAACTGCGGCGGATATACAGTCGTGATTGCCTAAAAGGCAATATTGGCGCATACTGTATTTTCTATTCCACTACCTCCAGGGAGCGCCACCATGATTCTTGATCACATCGGTTTGAATGTCAGCGATGCACAGGCCAGCAAGGCCTTCTTTTCTGCTGCCCTGGCGCCCTTGGGCGTATCGGTGGTGATGGAAGAGCAGGGCTGGGTTGGCATGGGCAAGGATGGCAAGCCCGATTTCTGGTTCGGCGTGGGCGACAAGCCGCATGCGGGCATGCATCTCGCCTTCGCGGCGGACAACCGTGCCCAGGTGGACGCGTTCTACAAGGCCGCGCTGGAAGCGGGTGGCAAGGACAACGGCGCGCCAGGCATCCGCGCCCTGTATCACCCGAATTATTATGGCGCTTTCGTGCTGGGGCCCGATGGCCACAATGTCGAAGCCGTCTGCCACCGTCCCGAGTCTTGACGCCGGGCATTACCTGAAGAGAGCAGCATGAAGCACAGCGCCACCCTGTTTGCCGACGATGCCGGCCGCTATGCCTACGTCAAAGCGGGTTTTTCCTGGCCGGCCCTGTTCCTGGGCTCGTTCTGGGCCGTCGCCAAGCGCCGCTGGTGGTTGTTGCTGCTCATGCTGGCGATGGATGCCTGCCTGTGGTTTGGCAGTCATCTCGCCACCGGAATGCGCATCGGCCCGATGATGCTGCTGATGGCCGGCGCGGAACTCAGTTACCTGCTGGCGCGCGGCTGGTATGGCAACCGCTGGCTGGAAGCCTCGCTGCGCAGCCATGGTTACAAGCCCGTTGTGCCGGGCACGGGCGCCGTTGGCTGAGCCTGCCTGGCACAAATTTCCCCCTCTGTTACTGACGTTTGCCAAGGGCAGGCTGTCCAGTACAAACTTTCTGCGCTGCCTGGCGCACCTTTGATCCAGATCATCCCTCACCTGCGGTGCTCACGTAGCCTTGGGACTCGCGTTGCAAAGCATCTTCCCACCAACCGGATATGTTTTTTCGCGTTTCGTGGCGTAGCCCGGCCGTCTGCCTATCCGTTCGACAGCCGGTGGTGCCGCCATATGTCCACCCAACCGCTATTTAATGAGGAACTCCATGTATCCATATTCCCGTAGTGTTACCCCCGCCGCCAAAAACCACCTGGAAGCACAACTGGCTTTTTTCAATGGCCTGTCGAAGTCGCTGTTTCAATCGATGCAGCAGTTCAGTGACCTGAACATGCAGCTGGCGCAAGGCTTGCTGGAAGAAACCACGGTCACCAGCCAGAACCTGCTGACGGTCGAGCGCGCTGAAGATGCGTTTCAGGTGGCTGCCGCATCGGGCCAGCCAGCCGCCGAGCAATTGCGCAAGTACCAGCAACAGGTGTCGCGCCTGGCAGCCGATACGCAGGTCGAACTGGCCAATGTGGCAGAGCGTCATGTGAATGAAACGAGCCGTACCGCCAAGGCCCTGGCCGAAGAAGTGGCCCGCACCGCTTCGGAAGAAACGGAGAAAAACGTGCGCAAGCAGCAGGAAGCGATGCAGCGCATGGCCGAACCGTTCCAGGCTTATCAGCAAAACGGCGCCAACCGCGACCAGCAACGTGGCGCGCAAAGCCGTGACGGTCAAAGCCTGCAAAGTGCCAGCCACCAGGGCAGCCAGCAGTCGGCCGGCAGCGAAGGCTCGGCCAGCGGCAGCGCTTCGCAAGCGGGCTCTGCACAAAGCAAGAGCGGCGCCAGCCGCAAAGAGTAAGCACGAGGCTGCTTGCAGCTGAGCCGCATCGCGAGGGCCGAGCCTTGCTATGCGGCCAGACGGCACGCGGTATCGTGCGTATTGGTTCAGGCAGAACGCCCGCCCTTCACGGGGCGGGCGTTTTGTCGTAGGCGTGCGGCTCAGGCGCCGGCATGGCCGCGCCAGGTACGTGAGGCTGCAAGGCTATGCCTGCCGGCAAGGCTGTATCTGACAAGACCGCGGACAAGACTGCGGACGAGGCCGCGTCACCGCTCCCGGCCCCGCTGTTCGCATCGATGAAGGCGCTGACGGCATCCAGGGTGGGCGCCAGCCTGCGCAAGGGGCCGGCCAGCGTGGCGACCAGGGTGGCGTGGCCCACGTGGTCGAAATAGGTTTCCGTCACGGGCCGGTGCAGCGCCCGCAAGGCGCTGGCCAGGCCGCCCGTGTTGCGTTGCGGATTGACCAGCTTGTCCTTGCCGGGCAGCGGGGCGATCAGCAGGGCGGGCGGGGCGTCGGCCGTCACATGGTGGATGGGCTGCGAAGCGGCGGGCGTGTCCGGGTAAAAGAAGACGGGCCGGGTGGTGGTGTTTTCGATGGGCAGGAAATCATAGGGGCCGGCCAGGCCTATCCAGCCCCGCAAGTCGTGCGGGCGCATGCCGTGGCGCGCCAGCAGGCTGGCGTCGAGCGCCAGCATGGCCGCGTTGTAGGCACCGGCGCTATGGCCCATGACGAACAGGCGCGTCGGGTCGCCGCCATGGCGGCGCGATTCCATCGCGGCCCAGGCCACGGCGCGAGCCGCATCCTGCAAGATCTCGGGGTAGTGCACGTCCGGATACAACCGGTAATCGGCGATCACGGCCAGGTAGCCGCGCGCCGCGAGCGCGTGGCCGACGAAGGCATAGTCGGCGCGTTCGCCCGTCGTCCAGTTGCCGCCATAAAAGAACACCACGACGGGCACGGGTCCCGTGCGGGCCTTGGGGGCATACACATCGAGTTTCTGCCGTGGCAGGGGGCCGTAGGCCAGGCCCCGCGTCACTTGCGAGGCGCTGCCGGACGACAAGGCATTGATGGCGGTCAAGGGCGAGCAGGCTGCCAGGCCGGCAGCGAGCGGGATGGCCGCCAGCACGCCGAGCAGGGTGGTGCGCAGGATCGTCATGCAAGCTCCCGATGTTGGTGGATGATGCTTGCAGTGTAGGCCAGGCTGGGCAGGGCGCACACGGGAAAGTTGCTCTCTAGCATAGATAAATGTTGCATGCGTCAATCAATCCTGTAACAGCCATTTGCGCGCCGTGGCGATGACGGCGTCCGACAGCGTGCGCGTGAGGGGCGTCTGGATATCCCAGGCATGCCAGGTCAGGGGCACGTCGAGCGCTTGCCCGGCCGCCACGTCGATGAGCCGGCCGGCGGCCAGCGCTGTTTCCGCCTGCAGCAAAGGCACCATGCCATAAGCATAGCCCGCTTCGATGAAGCGTACGAAGTCGCGCGCAGAACCGAGCACATGGTGCGGATAGCGGCCCGTGTAGCCGAGCCGGTGCTGCAGGTAGCGCTCGTGCAGCGCATCCTTGCTGCCAAACGTGATGGCGGGCGCCTGGCTGACGGCTTCCACCGTAAAGCCATGGGGAAACCACTGCTGCGCGAACCCTGGTGAGGCCACGCACAGGTAGCGCATGCCGCCCAGCGGCGTGGCCGTGGTACCGGCCACCAGGTCGTTGGCGCTGGTGACGCAGGCAAACACGCGCCCTTCGCGCAGCTGGCTCAGAGTGTGGTCCTGGTCGTCGAGGCGGATATCAAGCAGGCAGGACGGCGGCAACAGCAGCGGCCCCAGCGCTTCCGGAATCCAGGTGGCGGCGCTGTCGGCGTTGACGGCGATGGCCAGCGCCGGCAATTGCGTGGTGGGGCCGGGCTGGGCGTCGAGCGCCGCTTCGAGCAGCTTGACTTGCCGGTAATGGGCGATCAGGCGCTGGCCCGCTTCCGTCGGCAGGGGCGGATGGCTGCGGATGATCAGCAGGGTGCCTTCCAGATTTTCCAGGGTGCGGATGCGCTGCGACACGGCCGGCTGGCTGATCGCCAGCGCCTGCGCGGCCTTTTCAAAGCTGCCCAGTCCGATCACGGCGTCGAGGGCGGCCAATCCACGGTAATCGACGACACGCATAAGTTTCTCTTATATATGGTTAGAATCATTCATTATACTTATATTTACTTTTTCTTTACACTGTTGAAATAGGGTAACAACTCCACTCTGCCGCGCGGTCCTCCTGGTTCCGCACCACCCTCCACCTACCTCTGATGACTTTGCCTTTGCCGGCAGAGCGTGGGCGGCCGTGCGCGTGATGGAAAGCAATAAAGGAATCGATATGGACAGCGCAATCTTCTTGAAAGGCATGGGGCTCGGCGCGAGCCTGATCGTGGCCATCGGCACGCAAAACGCCTTCTTGCTCAAACAGGGCTTGAAGCGCCACTACGTGCTCACCTGTATCCTGGTCTGCCTCGTGTGCGACGCGATGTTGATCACGGCCGGCGTGGCCGGCATGGGCACCTTCATCGCCGACAACCCGAATTTCCTGCTGTGGGCCAAGGCCGGCGGCGCCACGTTCCTGATCGCCTACGGCTTGCGCGCGGCCAAGTCCGCCTGGCGCCCAACGGCCCTGACGGTGTCGGCCGCCAAGTCGCCCGAAGGCTACTGGGCCGTGATCGGCGCGGCGCTGGCGTTCAGCCTGCTGAACCCGCACGCCTTCCTCGACACGGTCATCCTGCTCGGCTCGATCGGCGGCCAGCATGAAGGCGTGGGACGCTTCTACTTCGCCGGCGGCGCCATCATGGCATCAGCCCTGTGGTTCTTCCTGCTGGGCTTTGGCGCCCGCTACCTGGCGCCCGTGTTTGCCAAGCCCATGGCCTGGCGCGTGCTCGACGGCATCATTGCCCTCGTCATGTGGGCCATCGCCGCCTCGCTGTTCCTGTAAGCGGAAGAAGCGCCGCAGCCTGCCTGCGGCGCGCGGCAATTCCCCGTAGAATAGCCGTCAACTTGACGCTATGCTTTCAGGAATGCCATGACCACCACGCCAGACTCCCTGCACATCGTGTGCCCCCATTGCGACGCCGTCAACCGCTTGCCGGCTGCGCGGCTCGCAGAACAGCCTACGTGCGGCAAGTGCCAGAAGGATTTATTCACGGGCCAGCCCGTGGACCTGGCCAGCGCCCGTTTCCTCAAGCATATCGAACGCAGCGACATTCCCGTGCTGGTCGATTTCTGGGCGCCGTGGTGCGGCCCGTGCCGCAGCATGGCGCCATTCTATGTCCAGGCTACCAGGACCCTGGAGCCGGCGTTCCGCGTCGTCAAGGTGAATACGGAAGCGTCGCCAGACCTGGGCAGCCGTTTCAATATCCGCAGCATTCCCACTCTGGCCCTGTTTCGCAGGGGCGTGGAAGTGGCGCGCCAGCCGGGCGCCATCGATGCGAATGCCATCGTCGCGTGGGCGAGGGATAAAGCCCGTCTTTGAGCAGCAAGGAAAGCCTTCGCGGTTTTCCATTTGACATTTAATATGGTGCCATATTATATTGCGCCATATGATAAAACTCGAACAGAAATACACGGCATTGCTCGGTGACGTGCAGCGCCGCGCCAGCGGTCTCGACATGATGCAGTCCTTGGCGCGCTTGCACCTGTGTTTTGAAGTGCTGGGTCTGGCGTCCGCCATCGATGGCGATTGTGCCGCGCGCCTGGGCCGGCATGGCTTGTCGGAAGGCAAGTTTGTCTTGCTGTCCCTGTTGCGCGATGTGCAAGACGGACTTTCTCCGCACGCACTGGCCGAGCGGGCAGGCGTAACGCGCGGCACCATCACGGGCTTGCTCGACGGCATGGAACGCGACGGTTTCCTCGCGCGCCATCCTGACCAGTTTGATAGGCGCAAGCTGCTGGTGCGCCTGAGTCCCAAGGGAGAAATGGCCGCCGCGACCCTGGTCGACGAGCACGCGCAATGGATCGCCAGCCTGTTTGCCGATTTCACGCCGGCAGAAATGCAGTTGTTGAGCGCGCTGCTGGAAAAAGCCTGGCGCAAGACGGACCGGGGTGCCGCATGAGCCGCGGTATCGCCGACATCGCGCCCGCGCGCCTGGCCCTGCTGAACGGGGGCAATGTGCCCAGCGCCACCCTGACGGAAGGGCTGGCCATCGATTTCGCCCAGCTGCTGGCCGCGGCCGTGCCTGGTATTGCTACGTCCGGGCTGGAGTGGATGCGCGCGCAGGCGGCAGACGGCATCACCAAGCGCATGGCACTGGCGGCGCAATTGTTGCTGGACGCCAACGCCGACCTGGCTTTGCTGCAAGCCCACCCATCCGATACGGTACGCGGCTGGGTCTGCTTTGCCATCGCCGCCCAGGCTGGCTTGAGCTTGCCGCAACAGCTGGCCACCATGCGGCCGCTGGCCGACGATAAGCACTTTGGCGTGCGCGAATGGGCTTGGCTGGCGCTGCGTCCCCATCTGGCGGCGAATCTTGAAGAGGCCATCAGCTTGCTGTCGCCGTGGACGGCGGACCCGTCGGAGCGAGTGCGCCGCTTTGCCTGCGAAGCGCTGCGCCCGCGCGGCGTGTGGTGCGCGCATATTGCCCGCTTAAAAGAACAGCCGCAGCTGGCCTTGCCCGTGCTGCAGCCCTTGCGCGCCGACCCGGCCGTCTACGTGCAGGATTCCGTCGCCAACTGGCTTAACGATGCGGCCAAGAGCGAGCCGGACTGGGTGCGCAGCCTGTGTGCGCAATGGCTGCAGGAAACCCCTGCTGCCGCGACGCAGCGCATCTGCAAGCGCGCCCAGCGTTCGATTTCTTGATTTTTTGAAGGACAAACATGCATTATCTGTTGGAACTGTATAGCCCGAAACCGGCCTGGCTGGCCCTCGACGGCGCCGCGCGCCAGGCGTATTTCGACGGGGTGGGCGCCGGCATGGCGGCCTTGTCCGGCATGGGCGCCGAAGCGCTGGCCATGGGCGCCATCGATGGCGGCAAGCTGCACGCGGCTGCCCAGCAATTCTATGCCGTCTGGCGCTTCCCGGACGAGGCGGCATTGGACGCCTTGCTGGCCGGCATCGCCGCCACGGGCTGGCATGATTATTTCGACACCGTCAATGCGGCTGGCACGGCCGTGGATTTTCCTGGCCACCTGGCGCAGCTGGCCGCAGTTTAAGCGTACGGCGTTTTCCTTGCCGCTGCGGTAAAGTTGGCATTTCCACCCGATCACCGATGTTGATGCCAACCAAACTGCTCTCCACCCTGTTGCTTGCCCTGGCGCCCATGCTGGCCTCGGCAGTTCCCGCCACCCCGCAAGCCCTCGTCGTCGCCGCCCGCAAGCAGGTGGGCGTGACCGTGCAGTACGATCCGCGCTATGAGCGGCTCGCCTATCCGGGCGGCGACGTACCGATTGAGCGGGGCGTGTGCACGGACGTGGTCGTGCGCGCTTACCGCCAGCTGGGGCAGGATTTGCAGGTGCTCGTGCACGAAGACATGCGCAAGGCGTGGCAGGTGTACCAGCAGCAGGGACGCTGGCAGATGAAGGGGCCGGACCGCAATATCGACCACCGTCGCGTGCCGAACCTGGGCACCTACTTTACCCGCCACGGCACCAGCCTGCCGCCAAGCAAGGAGGCGAACGCTTACCGCGCGGGCGACATCGTGACGTGGCGACTGCCGGGCAACCTCACGCACATCGGCATCGTCAGCGACAAGCAGTCGTGGAGCGGCACGCCGCTCATCATCCACAACATCGGCGAGGGCGCGCGCGAGGAAAATATTCTGTTCAGCTATCCGATTACGGGACACTATCGCTGGCAGCCGCGCTGACGGATACGGGCGCTATTTCCTGCAGGATCGCCAGCACTTTGGCCAGCGCCGTGTCGATATCGAGCTTGTCGATGGCGCCATAGCCGAGGAACAGGCCTTCATGGCGGGCGGGGCCGTGGTAAAAGCTGGCCAGCGCATACAGACTGATGTCGGCCAGGCGCGCGCGGCGCTGCAATTCGGCGATATCGAGCGGCGCCTGGGCCAGTGCCGCCACGTGGAAGCCGGCGCTGGCCGGCACCAGGCGGAACCATGGCGCCAGCGGGCCGTTGAACCAGTGCAGCAGCCGCTCGCGCCGCCCCGCATAGATATCGTGGCAGCGGCGGATGTGGCGCAGCAAATGGCCGTCGCCGATGAACTTGGCCAGCGCATGCTGGCCCAGGCTGGCCGTATGGCAATCGCTCAGGTATTTCACCGTCTGCATGGCGGCCACGATGGCTTGCGGCAGCACCACATAGCCGAGCCGCAGTTCCGGCAACATGATCTTGGAAAAGCTGCCCACGTGCGCGACGATGCCGTAGCGGTCCATGCTTTGTAGCGCATCCTCGGGCCGGCCCTCGTAGCGGAACGCGCTGTCGTAATCGTCTTCGATGATGATGGCGCCCAGCTGTTGCGCCCGCTCCAGCAAGGCGTGACGGCGCGCCATGCTCATCGGCATACCGAGCGGGAATTGATGCGCGGGCGTGACATAGATCAGCCGCGTGCCGTCCGGGATTTGCCCGACGATCAGGCCATCCTCGTCCACTTCGATGCCCACCACGCGCGCGCCCTGGCTGGCGAACACGGCGCGCGCCACCGGGTAGCCGGGTTCTTCCACGGCAACTGTGTCGCCCGGTTCCAGTAGGGTTTGCGCCAGCAGGTGCAAGGCTTGCTGCGCGCCGCTGGTGACGAGCACCTGTTCCTCGGTGCAATGGATGCCGCGGCTGAAGGCGGCATGGCCGGCAATCGCCGCGCGCAAGGCGGGCAAGCCTTCCACGGGGCCATAACGGCCGCGCGCCTGTCCGCCCTGGCGCAGGGCGTGCAGCATGCAGGCGCGCCATTCATCCTGCGGGAAGTGCGCGGGCGTGGCGCGTCCGCCGATGAAGGCGTAGCGTGCCGGCGTTTCCTGGCTGGCGCGGCGCAAAGGCGTGGGCGTCGCTTCCCAGCGGGCGATGCGCTGCGCGCTGGCCAGCGGCGTGCTGGCGTGGCGCCGCTGCGGCGAGGCGTGCGGCGTTTGCACGAAGCTGCCCACGCCCACTTTGCCGACCAGCAGCTTTTCATAACCGAGCTTGTCATACACGTCGGACACCGTCTTGCGCGACAGGCCCAGCTGGCTGGCCAGCAGGCGCGAGGGCGGCAATTGCTGGCCGTCCGTCAGCCGGCCCGAGCGGATGGCTTCGCTGAGCTGGCGGTACAGCTGGCCGCCCAGGTCGCGCGTGCCGTCGATCAGGATATGTAATTCCATGGTGTGTCTGCTGGTGGTCTGCTGTTTTTCGGGGAGATTGGCCTGCCGCACGCTCTTCTTGCGCTTCTACAATGATGTATCTCTACTTTATCAAGGAATGCCATCATGACACAGCAACGACTCGACTTTGTGCAAGCTTCGCCCGATGCCATCAAGGCCATGTATGCGCTGGAAGCGGCGATCGCCAAGCTGGGCGTGGAACACTCGCTGCTCGAGCTGATCCGCCTGCGCGCCTCGCAAATCAATGGCTGCGCCTTTTGCGTGGACATGCACACGAGCGACGCGCGCAAGGCGGGTGAAACGGAACGCCGCCTGTATGCCGTGTCCGTCTGGCGCGAAACCCCGTTCTTCACGCCGCGCGAGCGGGCCGTGCTGGCCTGGACGGAAGCGCTGACCCTGCTGCCGCAGAACCATGCGTCCGACGCAGACTACGCGGCGCTGGCGGAACAATTGACGCCGGCGGAAATGGTCAACGTGACCCTGGCCATCGGCTCCATCAATACCTGGAACCGCCTGGCCGTGGGCTTTCGCAAGATGCCTGAATAAATCCTGTGTTCGTTCGCGAACAGACGGCTGGCTGCCCCCTGCGTAGGCTGAACGGATGATTGATCAGCCAGGGAGCAGCCATGCAAATACCTATCGGGGAAGGCGCCGACAAGACGCCGGAGCAGCACGAAGAAGCGCGCCGCGAATTCATCGCTGAACTGTGGCGGCGCTACGAAGCCTTGCAGGAATGGGCCGTCAGCCACTGGCCCGACCAGCAGCACCCCCTCAGTTCCGCAGACTTCGTCGAGGCGCGCAAGGAGATACTGGGCTTGCGTTCGCCGGTGGGGTCGTTGAACCAGCCGTCGCAAAAGGATGAAGTTGAGCCGGAGCAGGGCGGGGCGCAGTATGTGGACGTCACCCCTGCACCATGGCCGTAGGTCGGATTAGCGCTTGCGCGTAATCCGACGTCACCCGTCAACAATGTTGTCGGATTACGGCCCTCCGGGCCTAATCCGACCTACGCGTTGCTCTTCCCTTGAGCAAACACCCAGCAAACCAAACTCACCAGCAACCCCGCCATCACGCCATATGCCAGGTTCAAGGCGCTGTCGAACAGCAGCGGCGCCACCAGGCCCGAGACGAGGGCGAACAGCAGCATCTGGATGAACGATTGCATCGACGACGCCAGTCCGCTGTTGTTGGGGAAGTGGTTCAGCGCCATCAGGGTCATCGGCGGCATGGCGATCGACAGGGCGAACGAGTAGAAGAACAGCGGCAGCACGGCCCACGGCACTTCGGCGGCAAAGACATAGTTGTAGCCGATGTTGGCGGCGGCGGCCACCAGCATCAATATGAAACCGGCCCAGATCATCTGGCGCTGGCTGTAGCGGTGGGCGATTTTCGCCGACAGGGCCGAACCGAACACCATGCCGCTGATCAGGGGAATGAACAGCCAGGCAAACGCTGTTTCCGGCAGATGCAGGATATTGATGATGAAGTAGGCGGCCGAACCGATGTACAGGGCGAAGCCGCCAAAGGCGGCGCCGATGGCTGTCGACAGCAGCAGGAACTGGCGGTGGCACAGCACTTTCCAGTAATTGATGGCGATGTCGCCAAGGTGGAAGGCGTGGCGCTGTTCCTTCGGCAAGCTTTCCGGCAGCGCGCGCCAGACGACGACGAACATCAGCACGCCGAACGCCGTGAGGAACCAGAAGATCCAGCGCCATCCCAGGCCCACCTGCAGCCAGCCGCCCAGCACGGGCGCGATGGCCGGCGCCAGCGCGAACACCATCATGATGTGCGAGAGGATTTTCTGCGCGGCGGCGCCCGAATAGCGGTCTTGCACGATGGCGCGGCCAATGACGGAACCGGCGCCCGCCGACAGTCCCTGCAGCACGCGCCAGGCCAGCAGCCAGCCCAGCGACGGCGCCAGCGCGGCGCCCACGGAGGCGATCACATACAGCACCAGCGAGACGAGAATCACGGGACGGCGGCCGAACGAGTCGGACAGGGTGCCGTAAAACAGCATCATGAAAGCGAACGTGAACAGGAAAAAGCTCAGGGTTTGCTGCACCAGCAGGGGGCTGGCATTGAAATCTTGCACGATGGCGGGGAACGACGGCAGATAGGTGTCAATTGCAAGCGGTCCGACCATCGCCAGGCCCGCCAAAATCCATGTTAATAATTTAGTCATGTTGAAGAGTGTTTTTGTTAGTCCGTCATTTTACGCTAGTGGCAACAATCGGGTTTGGCGCCGGCTTTGTTTACCACCCATATGCGTTTTTCGTATATGCAATCTTGGAATTCTTCGTTTGATTCGCGGCGCCTGGCCGCTAAGCTGGGGCGACCCGGCTTGTTTGCCGTTTTCTGGAAGCGATACCCATGCACAGCATTTATCCCGCGGCGCCCGCCGACGACACGGCCCAGTGGAACCTGGGGCCCGTGATCCAGGCCTTGCGCAGCTCGCGCGAAGACAAGCACAAGATCCGCCATAACGGCAGGGTGCGCGAACTGCCGTCGCGCGAAGCGCTCACCACCATCGTCAACGGCCTGTCGGCGGCCCTGTTCCCCACGCATTACGGGCGGCCCAACCTGACGGACGAAAGCATCGACTACTTTGTCGGCGACACGCTCAATACCACATTAAACCGCCTCAGCGAACAAGTGCGGCGCGGTTTGCTGTTCTCGGTTCCGGCCGGCGATGAGGGCGATGGCGCCAATGACGACGCGGCCCTGGCGCAGCAGGCGCGCGACATCACGCGCGCGTTTGCCGCCAGCCTGCCCGATATCCGCGCCTTGCTCGTATCGGACGTGCAGGCCGCCTACGCGGGCGACCCTGCCGCCACCTCGGTGGCCGAGATCATGCTGTGCTATCCGGGCACCATCGCCATTTTGTACCACCGCCTGGCGCACCAGCTGCACGCGCTCGGTGCGCCATTCCTTGCGCGCCTGATCGCCGACATCGCGCATACCCTGACGGGCATCGACATCCACCCGGGCGCGCACATCGGCGCCTCCTTCTTCATCGACCACGGCACGGGCGTCGTGATCGGCGAGACGGCCATCATCGGCCAGCGGGTGCGCCTGTACCAGGCAGTCACCCTGGGCGCGAAGCGCTTCCCGGCGGATGCTTCCGGTGCGCTGATCAAGGGCACGCCGCGCCACCCCATCGTCGAGGACGACGTGGTCATTTACGCGGGCGCGACCGTGCTGGGGCGCATCACCATCGGCGCGGGATCGACTATCGGGGGGAATGTGTGGCTGACGCAGAGCGTGCCGGCTAACAGCAATGTATCGCAGGCGCAGATGCGTAACGATTGAAGAGTGGCCGAGAAAACGTCCATGGCGGCGTTGCAGCGCCTTGGCGTACTAGCGTACTGCCTGCGGCGCCGCGCCTTGCCCTGAACGTTTTTCGATCACTCTTCATGCCAGGAGATAGTCCTGGCCTTGTAGTTACTTACTTCACCGTCAGCACTTCATACCGCGCCACTGGCACGCCATCCTTCAGCAGCAGCAATTCCTGGTCGGCGTAGCGGTAGCCATTGACTTCGCCCAGGGTGCTCAAGAGCAGGCGCTCGAGGTCCATGTCCTGCGGCTGGCACATCATCATGGTGCCGGCCATCTGTCCAAAGTTCAAGGTGCTGATGCCATCGCTGGTGTAGCCGCCCATCATCTGGTTGCAGCCGCTGTTGCCGCTGGCGCGGCCATCAGCCAGCTGCAGGGTCACTTCGCGCTGCTCGGGCGCCTTGCGCACCACTTGCTTGCCCTTCAATTCCTTCAGCTTCCACTGCGTGCCCGTCAGCTTCGGCGCCGGCTTGGCGGGCGAGGTGGCGCCAGGCGCGGCGGCGGCAGCATCGCTGCGCACGGGCGTTTGCGCGCAGCCGGCCGTGATGGCGACGATGGCGGCGAGGGGAATCAGTCTGGCGAGTGTGAACATGGTATTTCCTGGTTAAGGTGATAAATGATAGCCGCCAGCGTAGCAGATCGGCGCCGCGCCAGCGTGCACGGTTGACAAGCTCGCTGGCAAGTTCACTGCTGTTTTTCCTGTTCCAGGCGGGACTCGAGCACGGTGCGCGCCGCCGCCACATAGGCGCGGCAAGCCTGCGGGTCGACAAACGCCTCGCTGCCGGCCGTGGTGCTCGCTTCCAGCCTTTCCCACAATTGGGACGCTTCCGGGTGGGCCGAGATCAGCACGTCGCACGGCAGTTTTTCCAGTGTCTCGAAGCTGTGGCGCAAGTCCGCCACCGCGTTCGGATACTCGCTGCTGGCGCTGAACTTGAAGCCGGGACGCGAGACGGCGTTGAGACTGTCCGCGTAGACCATGTTCAGGCAACGGGGGCCGTCGCACGATTGCCACGTCCAGCTCAGGCCTCCGGGCGTGTGGCCCGGCGTGGCGTGCGCCGTCACGTTGACGGAGCCGACATTGAACTGGCCGCCGTCGCGCGCCAGGCGCATGTCCTTGACGGGCGGGTATGTGGGCAGCGCGTGGTATTGCGGATCGTCCGGGCCCACTTCGCCCGACGCCAGGTCCAGCGCGGCCGACGGGCTGGCCGCCACCAGCGCATCGCTGCGCCGCTGCAGTTCGGCCAGGCCGCCCGCATGGTCGATATGGCCGTGCGAATTGAGGATCAGTTTCACGTCCTCGATGCGAAAACCCAGGGCGGCGATATTGGCGATGATCTTGGGCGCCGATTCCGGCAAGCCGCCGTCGACCAGCACGTGGCCCTGCGGCGACGTCACCAGCACGGAGCTGAGGCCCTTCACGCCCACATAATAGGTATTGCCGAAGATGCGGAACGGCGCCTGGTCCGCGTTCCAGGTGGCGCAGACGTCGCAGCCCGGCGTCGGCGGCGTGACTGGCGCCTGCGCCCATGCCAGCGAACCATGGCCAGCCAGCAGCACCAGTGCCAGCGCGCGTGTAAATGTGAGGGGCATTGCGATCCTTATCCGTGTTGCCAAGGTGGCGTATGCTGACATGGAACGGGGCTGGACGCAAACGTCACAACGATGCGGGCCGCGCATCGCCAGTGTCCTTGTACACCAGTTCGATCAGGGTATCGTCCGCATAGCGGGTATCGCCCACGGGCGCCAGGAAGGACGTGCCGCCATTTTTTACCTGCAGCGCGACGTGGCGCTCCCCATCGAGCAGGGTGGCGCTGGCGATGGCCGGATCGCTGTGCGTGCCCATCTTGAGCGCGTCGGCGGAACACCAGTCGGTGGTGCGCAGCTTGGTGGCGACCAGGGTGCGTATCAAGAAGGGCGTCTCTTTCTTTGCAATGGCGACCATCACCTGGCATTGCAGGCGCAAGTCGCCCAGGCGGCGCATGCCGGGCGGCACACCGTCGCTGCGGACGCTGGCCTGCCAGCGGAACTGGCCTTGCTTCCTGTTGGTGACCAGGTCCGCATCTTCGCTGTCGGCTTGCGCGCTGCGGGGCAGCACAAAACTGCCATCGGCCGACAGGGGCACGGTGATCGTGGTGTCGTTGCCGGCGATGCGCAAGGTCACGTCCTGCATGGCGTCCGCAGGAGCGTCGGGTCCGGGAATCAGCTGGAAGCGCACTTCGCGCGCCTTGGGCGCCAGTGCATGGTACTCGTCAAAGGCATCGAGGCCCGCCGCCATCACGCGGTAGGATTTCAATTCCGGATTGCGAATGCTGTTGACGTGGATGGACTGGCCGGTGTCGGCCGGCGCATCGGCGTGCGCCGCGCTGTGGCCGAGGGCCAGGATGGCGAGGACGGTAAGTAAGGAAAGGTGCACGTAGCCGCCTGTTTGTTTTTGACATGGCAAGCTAACATGAATGACAAGGCTTGTCACTGGGGCGGCGAGCCAGCCTCAGATCGCGTGCGCGACGTGCAGTTCGCCCAGGATGGTCTCCTTCAATGCGGCGTGCGCCACCGGCGTGCGCAGGCGGGGACGGGGCGCGGCCACGTCGTAATGGGCGCGCGGCGGTCCGGCGCGCGTATCGAGCATGACGATGCGGTCGCTCAGGTACAGCGCTTCGTCGATATCGTGCGTCACCAGCAGCACGCTCAAGCCATGGCGCGCGGCGACGGCGGCCAGCAAGTCCTGCAGCTTCATGCGCGTAAAAGCGTCGACGGCGGAAAACGGTTCGTCCAGCAGCAGGATGCGGGGCTGGCCAAACAGGCCGCGGGCAATCGCCGCGCGCTGCGCCTGGCCGCCCGACAGCTGCTTGGGCAGGCTGTGCGCGTGGCCTTGCAAGCCCACTTCCTCCAGCAGTTGCGCGACCCTGGGATCGTCTGCGCCGCCGGCACCGAGGCCGAAGGCAATGTTTTGCGCCACCGTCAGCCAGGGAAACAAACGCGGTTCCTGGAAGATCAGGCCGATATCCGCGTGCACGCCCGCCAGCAGCTGGCCGCCCAGGCGCAATGTGCCGCGAAAGTCCGTATCGAGCCCCGCCACGATGGACAGCAGGCTGCTCTTGCCGCAGCCGCTGGCGCCGATCAGGCTGACGATCTCGCCCTGGCGCAGCTGCAATTGGAGGTTATGCAGCACGCGCCGCGCGCCATAGGATTTGTCATGGATGGCAATGTCAAGCAGGGCAGTCATGCGTGGAGGCTTTCGTCAGGTGGTGGCATAGCTGTCGCGCCAGGCGAGCAAACGGGTTTCCAGGCGTTGCATCAGGCTGTCGCTGGCCTTGCCCAGCACGGCCAGCAGCACGATGGCGGCCAGCACGATGTCGGCGCGGCTCGTTTCGCGCCCGTCGCTGAGCAGATAGCCGAGGCCCTGGCTGGCGGCGATCAGTTCTGCCGCCACCATGAACATCCAGGCCAGGCTCAAACCATTGCGCAGGCCTGTGAAGATGGCGGGCAGGGCGGCCGGCAGCAGCACGCGCCGCGCCAGCGCGGGACGGCTCAAACGGTACATGCGCGCCGCGTCGATCAGCTTGCGGTCCACGTCGCGGATGCCCGACGCCACGCCCATGTAGACGGGGAAGAAGGCGCCGATGCCGATCAGTACCAGCTTGGGCGCTTCATCGATGCCCAGCCACAGCAGCAGCAAGGGCACCCAGGCCAGAGAGGGAATCGCGCGCAGGGCCTGGAACGTGGGGTCGAGCAGCGCCTCCAGCGTGCGGTTCAAGCCCACGGCCGCGCCGAGCACGATGGCCAGCAGCGCGCCGCCCGCAAAGCCGATGGCCACGCGTGTGGTACTGGCCAGCACGTGGCCGGCCAGGCCCTGGCGTGCCAGGTCGGCGATGGTGGTGGCGATGTCGCTGGGCGCCGGCAGCAGGTTGGCGGGGATGGCGCCCGCGCGCACGCCCAGTTCCGCCGCCAGCAGCGCCAGGGTGGGCAGCAGCAGGCCAAGCGCCACGCGCGGCAAGGGAGGAGGCTTGCGCCGGACGCCGGTCTCGTTGGCCTGTACCGGTGCGGCGAGCGTGTCTCTGGCCATGACCGCTTACGCTTTGCCGATGAAGGGGGCGGCGAAGCGCGTGTCGACGAGGTCCGCGATGGCGCGGTTCAAGTCGGCGCCCGGCTTGACCAGTGCTTCATCGACGAGGATGGGCGCGGCCACCAGCAGGGCCTTCACATGTTCGTTCGACGGCTGCGGATTGCTGAAGTCACTGCGCAGCTTCACCTGCAGCAGCGCCACCGGCAGGCTGACCTTGGCTTCCTCCGACAGGATCTTCGCCGCCTCGGCCGGATAGGTGCGTATCCAGGCGCGCGCCCGTTCGTAGGCCTGTATCACCTTGCCCACTTCGGCGGGGCGGCTGGCAAGGAATTCCTCGCGCACGTTCAGGAAACCGTAGGTGTTGAACGCTACGTTGCGGTAGATCAGACGCGACCCCGCTTCCAGTTCGCTGGCGGCCATGTGCGGGTCGAGGCCGGCCCAGGCATCGACCTTGCCCTGCTCCAGCGCCGCGCGGCCGTCGGCATGCTGCAGGCTCACGTGTTCGATATCGCCGCGTTTCAGTCCCGCCGTCTTCAATGTGCGCAGCAGGAACAGATACGGGTCGGTGCCCTTGGTGGCGGCCACCTTCTTGCCCTTCAAGTCGGCGATGCTGCGGATGGGGCTATCCTTGCGCACCACCAGCGCCGTCCATTCGGGACGCGAAAAAATATACGGCGCGCGGATAGGATTGCCGTTGGCGCGCGCCAGCAGGGCGGCCAGACCGGCGCTCGAACCGATGTCGATGCTGTTGGCGTTCAGGTATTCGAGCGCGCGGTTGCTGCCCGCGCTGAGGACCCACTTGATGCTGGTGCCGTCCGGCTTGAACGCTTCTTCCAGCCAGCCGAAGCGGCGCAGCACCAGGCTGGCGGGCGAATAATAGGCGTAATCGAGGCGCAGCTCCTTCAGCGGCGCTTGCGCGGCGGCGCGGGTGAGGCCGGGCAAGGCGGCGAGGGCGGCGCCGCTGGCGGCCAGTTGCAAGATGGTTCTGCGTTTCATGGTGTCCTTGAATGGGGAATCGGATATGTCAGGCCGCTGCCAGGGCGTCGGCGGCGGGTGCGATGCTGACCAGGCGTCCCGCGTGATCGGCAGGCAGGCGCGGGCCCTGGCCGAAGACCTTGTGCCGCAAGCTGCCTTCCTCGTAATGGGTGCGGTAGCGGCCGCGCCGTTGCAGTTCCGGCACGATGTGGGCCACCACATCGGCCATGCTGTCGTGCGCGACGGCGAAGGCGAGGTTGAAACCGTCGATGCCCGTTTCATCGAGCCAGCTTTCCAGCTGGTCGGCCACCTGGCGCGCATCGCCCACCAGCACGGGGCCGCGCCCGCCCAGGCCGATGTATTCGGCCGCTTCGCGTACCGTCCACGTGCGATCCGGGTCGGCCTGGCTGAACGAGGCCAGCGCCGAGCGGCCGGCCGGGGAATCGATGTAGTCGATGGTGGCGTCGAGCGGGTAGCGGCTGAAATCGACGCCCGTCCATCCCGATAGCAGCACGAGGGCCGCCTCGATATTCACGTGGCGCAGGTAGTCGGCGTGCTTGGCGCGCGCTTCTTCCTCGGTGGCGCCCGTGATGACGAGCGCCTGCGCGTAGATCAGCAGCGCGTCGCCATCGCGCCCGCTTTGCCGCACGGCGGCGCGCAAGTCGTCCGCATAGCGTTTCACCACCGTCTTGCTGGGACCACTGACAAAGGTCGCTTCCGCGTGGCGCGCCGCGAAGCGCGTGCCGCGCGGCGAGGTGCCCGCCTGGTACAGCAGCGGCGTGCGCTGCGGCGACGGCTCGCACAAATGGATGCCGGGCACCTGGTAGTGGCGCCCGGCATGGTTGATCGGATGGACTCTGGCCGGATCGGCGTAGATGCCGCGCGCCTTGTCGTTGACGACGGCGTCGTCATCCCAGCTTTTTTCCCACAGCTTGTAGACGACGTCGAGGTATTCGTCGGCCAGGTCGTAGCGCTCGTCGTGGCCCAGCTGCTGTTGCAGGCCCAGGTTGCGCGCCGCGCTATCGAGGTAGCCGGTGACGATATTCCAGCCGATGCGCCCACCCGTCAGGTGATCGAGCGTGGAAATGCGCCGCGCGAACGTATACGGGTGTTCGTAGGTGAGGGCGCAGGTGACGCCGAAACCCAGGTGCGTGGTCGCCTGCGCCATGATGGGCACGAGCGCCAGCGGATCGTTCAGCGGCACTTGCACGCCGTGTTCCAGGGCCGCATCGAGGCTGCCCCGGTACACGTCGTACACGCCCAGCACGTCGGCCAGGAACACCGCGTCGAACAGGCCCGCTTCCAGCAGCTGCGCCAGTTCCGTCCAGTGTGCGGGATCCGTGTAGCGGTGGCTGCGGTCGCGCGCATGCGTCCACAGCCCCGGCGACTGGTGGCCGACGCTATTCATCTGGAAGGCGTTGAAGCGTATCGTCTTTGCCATGGCTTACTTGGCCGCCGTCTGCAACGCTTGCTGGTAATCGGGTTTCGAATAGCCGGCAAAGTGCTTGTTTGTGATGTCGAGGAATTCGCGCGAGCGGTAGGCGGCCGCCAGGTCTTTCGCGAACTGCTTGTCCTTGTCGGCCGTGCGGACGGCCACCAGGTTGATGTAGTTGGGCGAGATTTTCTCGGCCACCAGCGCCTCCGTCAGTTTCAGTCCCGAGGCCAGCGCGTAATTGCCATTGATGAAGGAGTAGTCGGTGTCGCCCAGCGAGCGTGGCAGTTGCGCCGCTTCCAGCGGCAGCAGCTTGATTTTCTTCGTGTTGACGGCGATATCCTTTTCCGACGCGCGCACGGGGTCGAAGCTGGCGCGCAGCTTGATCCATCCCAGCTGGTCGAGCAGCACCAGCGCGCGCGCCTGGTTGGTCGGATCGTTCGGCAAGCCCACCGTCGTGCCTTCCTTCACGTCGTCCAGGGTCTTGTGCTTCTTGCTGTAGATGGCAATCGGCGCCGTGGGGATCGTGATCAGGTCCGTCAGGGCCAGCTTGTGCTCCAGCGCGAATTTCTTCAGGTAGACGATGTGCTGGAACACGTTGGCGTCGAGCGAACCCTCGGCCAGCGCGAAGTTCGGCTGGATGTAGTCATTGAACTCCACCAGCTTGACCTTGTAGCCCTGTTTTTCCAGGATAGGCTTGATGCCCAGTTTGATCTGGTCCGCATACGGCCCGGCGCTGGTGCCGATGGTGATGTCTTTCGGATCCTTGGCGTGGACGAAGCCGCTGGCCAGGGCGAGGGTCAGGGCGGTGAGGAGGATGCTGCGGCGGGCGATGGTCATGGTGGCTCCTTGGTGAATGAATCAGGAATACGCCGTCGGCTCGGGCACCGTGCCTGTCAAGGCAAAGCGTCCCAGGTCGCGCAGCTTGTAGTCGATGGGGTCGTGCAGGGTGTGCACGCGCACGTTGCGCCAGTAGCGGTCGAAGCCGTATTGGGCCGAGGTGGAACGGGCGCCCGTCAGTTCGAACATCTGGCTGCTGATCTCGAGTCCCGCCTTGTGCGCCAGGCATTTTGCTTCGGCCACGGACACGGCCAGCAAGCCCCGTTCACGCGCCGTCACCAGCGCGCCCTTGCGGAACACTCTTTCCAGTTCCTGCGCCGCCAAGTCGGCCAGCACTTGCGCGGGACGCAGCAAGAGCCATAGCTGGCCATAGCGGTGCTGCACAAGTGGGTCGTCCGTTGCCTTGGCCACGCCAGAGGCAAACCAGGCTTTCGCCTGCTCGTCCGTGTACAGGCGCGCCGCCTCGAATGCCCCTTCGGCGATGCCCAGATAGAGGTTGCTCATGATCAGTTGCGCGATCTGCGAGCGCACGGTCGCTTGCGGCGTGGCCGCTTGCGCGGGAGCTTGCAGCACCAGGTCCCGCGGCAGGGCCACGGCCTGGAAATGCACATTGCCGCTGTCCGTCTGGCGCTGGCCGAAGGCGTCCCAGTCCGCCTGCACGGTGACGCCGTCCTGGCGCGTAGGCAGGGCGGCGATCAGCGCCGTCTGCGTGGGCGCGTGCCAGGCGGAGACGGTCAGCCAGTCGGAACCCACGGAGCCGGAAGAAAAGCTCTTGATGCCGTCGAGGATATAGCCATCGTCGCTGTCGCTGGCCATGACCCGTTTGTCGAGCGGGTTCAAGGCATTGCCCCAGAACAGTCGCTCGTCGACGGTCAGGGTGAGCAGGCGGCGCTGCTGCTGCGCGCTGCCATACAGCTGCAGGCCGGCCAGCTGCAAATGGTGGAAGCCGAAGACGTGCGCCAGCGCGCTGTCGGCGCGCGCCAGGATGCGGATCACCTGGTAAACGAGGGGCCACGATGCGCCCTGGCCGCCGAATTCCACGGGAATCGACAGGGTCAGCAAGCCCGACTCGCGCAGCCATTCGCGTTCCTGCGCCGCATGGCCGCCGGCCTGGTCGCGGGCATTGGCCGTTTCAGCCAGGCGCGCAGCCAGCGCCGTGGCGATGCTGATGGCGTCCTGCAGGGGTTCCGGCACAGGCGGCTGGGGACGGGCGGCATGGAGAAAAACGCTAGACATGAGTGACATTCCAGAAAGACGATGACGCCGATATTGCACCGCCCCGCGTGCGCCGTACACGAAGAAAACCGCGCATGGATATGCGAAAAAAGCCATGCGGAGACCGGCGCCTTCGTTTGCGGGGCGTCAGGCCCGGATAGTCAAAAAACGCATATCGAAGCGCGAAAGCATTCGTTTTACTGGGCTTCTGATGGCGATAGGCTGCAAGCATCCGAACAACGCCACTTTCGACAACCTACAGGGACGGGCATCACATGAGCATCTTGTTATTGGGCGGTAGCCCGCAACTCCCATCGAGTTCCAGCCGCCTGCTGCTGCATATCGGCGAACAGCTGGCGCTGCAGGGCCACAGCTACGCCCAGCTGCATGTGCGCGACTTGCCGGCGCGCGCCTTGCTGCTGGCCGACTACGACGATGCGGCGATTGCCCGCGCCGTGCGCGCCGTGGCCGATGCGGACGCCATCGTGATCGCCACGCCCATCTACAAGGCGTCCTATACAGGGCTGCTGAAAGCCTTCCTCGACTTGCTTCCGCAAGATGGCCTGGCGGGCAAGCTGGTGCTGCCGCTGGCCACGGGCGGCGGCCATGCCCACACCCTGGCGCTCGACTACGCGCTGCGTCCCGTGCTCCATGCGCTGGGCGCCAAGCAAGTCTTCACCAGCATTTATGCCAATGCGCAGCAGCTGGCGTGGCACGAAGAAAGGGGCTTGAGCCTGGACGCGCCGATTGCCGACCGTGTGCAGGCCGGCATCGAGGAACTCTCCAGCGGCCTGTTCGTGCTGCAGGGACAGCGTCCGTCCGCGCCAGCCGATATTTCGATCCCCGTGCGTTCGCTGCAAGACCAGCCGTACGCCCCCCACTATCAAGCCGCCTGATTATTCACCGACCAAGGAATTGCCATGACACACCGCCACGCACAACGACTCTCGCGCCGTACCACTTTGGGCCTGCTGTTTGCCGCCGCTGCCGGCGTGATGGCGGCCGGCATGCCGGTCGCGGCGCAGGCGCAGGCCAAAGGGGAGCTCCAGGTGCAGGTGCGTATTGGCTACCAGAAATACGGCACCTTGACCCTGCTGAAGGGGCGGGGCACTCTGGAAAAACGCCTGGCCGAGCAGGGCGTGGGCGTGAAATGGACGGAATTCCCGGCCGGCCCCGTGCTGCTGGAAGGCTTGAACGTGGGCAGCATCGATTTCGGCACCGTGGGCGAGGCGCCGCCGATCTTTGCCCAGGCGGCCGGCGCCAACTTGGTCTACGTCGGCAATGAGCCGGCGTCGCCGGCCAGCGAAGCCATCGTCGTGCCCAAGGGTTCCGGCTTGCGCACCCTGGCCGACTTGAAGGGCAAGAAGATCGCCCTGAACAAGGGCTCGAATGTGCACTACCTGTTATTGAAGGCGCTGGAAAAGGCCGGTGTCGCGTACGCCGACATCCAGCCCGTGTTCCTGCCGCCGGCCGATGCGCGCGCCGCCTTCGAGCGCGGCAGCGTGGATGCGTGGGCCATCTGGGACCCGTTCCTGGCGGCTGCCGAAAAGCAGCTGGGCGCCCGTGTGCTGGCCGATGGCAAGGGCCTGGTGGCGAACTACCAGTTTTATCTCGCCTCGCGCACGTATGCGGAAAAAAATCCCGAGATCCTGCGCATCGTGCTCGATGAAGTGGCCAAGGTCGATGACTGGGGCCGCAACAATCCGGACGAAGTGGCGACGATCCTGTCGGCACAGACGGGGCTGGGCAAGGATGTCGTGGCGCTGGCCGCCTCGCGCTATGCGTATGGCGTCAAACCCGTGTCGGTCGACGTCATCGCGTCGCAGCAAAGGGTGGCCGATGCGTTTTCCAGCCTGAAGCTGATCCCGAAACCGATCGTCGTCAAGGACGCGCTGCTGCCGGCGCGCCAGCTGGCCACCAGCACAAAATAAACAAGCAAAGGAAAGTGCACCATGTCATTGAATGTCTTCTGGTTTATCCCTACCCACGGCGACAGCCGCTACCTGGGCACGTCGCAGGGCGCGCGTCCCGTCGATGCCGATTATTTGCGCCAGGTGGCCGTGGCCGCCGACACGCTCGGCTACGACGGCGTGCTGCTGCCCACGGGCCGCTCCTGCGAAGATGCGTGGGTGGTGGCGTCGTCGCTGATCAGCGTGACGCAAAAGCTCAAATTCCTCGTCGCCATCCGTCCGGGCCTGTCCACGCCCGGCCTGGCCGTGCGCATGGCGTCCACGTTCGACCGCCTGTCGAACGGGCGCCTGTTGATCAACGTCGTCACGGGCGGCGACCAGGGCGAACTGGAAGCGGACGGCCTGTTTGCCGACCATGCCAAGCGCTATGAAATCTCCGATGAATTCATCAAGGTGTGGCGTGCCACGCTGGCGGGCGAGGGCGGTGCGGCCGGCTACGATTTCGAGGGCAAGCATATCCAGGTGAAGGGCGCGAAAACCCTGTATCCGCCCGTGCAGAAACCGTATCCGCCGCTGTATTTCGGCGGTTCGTCGGAACCGGCGCATGAACTGGCGGCCGAGCAGATGGACGTCTACCTGACGTGGGGCGAGCCGCCCGCCGCCGTTGCCGAGAAAATCGCCGACATCCGCGCGCGCGCGGCAAAAAAAGGCCGCACAGTCCGGTTTGGCATCCGATTGCACGTGATCGTGCGCGAAACGAACGAGGCGGCCTGGCGCGCGGCCGATGAATTGATCAGCCACCTGGATGACGACATCATCGCCAAGGCGCAGGCGGCCTTCGGCAAGATGGATTCCGTGGGCCAGCAGCGGATGGCGGCCCTGCATGGCGGGCGGCGCGACAAGCTCGAAGTGTCGCCGAACCTGTGGGCCGGCGTGGGCCTGGTGCGCGGCGGCGCGGGCACGGCCCTCGTCGGCGACGGGCCGACAGTAGTGGCGCGCATGCAGGAATACGCGGACCTGGGCATCGACACCTTCATTTTCTCCGGCTACCCGCACCTGGAAGAATCGTACCGCTTTGCCGAACTGGTGTTCCCGCTGCTGGGCAAGGGCAAGGCCGTGGGTGAGCAGTCCTTGAGCGGTCCTTTCGGCGAAGTCATGGCCAGCAATATCGTGCCGGCCGCACCGCAGAAAAAGGCGGCCTGAGATGGCGACCGGCTCCATACGACAGGCACGCGCCGCGCCATGGCGTGATTCGCTGGCGCCGTGGGCCTTGCCCGTGGCACTGCTGCTGGCCTGGCAACTGGCGGCGCAGTGGGGCTGGCTGTCGAGCCGCATCCTGCCCGAGCCGTGGGCCGTGGCGAAGGCCTTCTGGCACCTGGCCGTGTCGGGCGAATTGTGGCTGCACCTGAAAACGAGCTTGTGGCGCGCCACGGTCGGTTTCGCCGTCGGTGCGGGGCTGGGCTTGCTGCTGGGATTATTGACGGGCAGCTTCCGCCACGCGGAAACCCTGCTCGATACGACCCTGCAAATGGTGCGCAACATCCCCGCGCTGGCCCTGATCCCGCTGGTGATCCTGTGGTTCGGCATCGACGAGACGGCCAAGCTGTTCCTGCTGGCCGTCGGCGTCTTCTTTCCCGTCTACCTGAACACCTTCCACGGCATCCGCTCGGCCGACCAGGGCTTGATCGAAATGGCGAAAAGCTACGGTCTCTCGGGCTGGCCTTTGTACCGCGACGTGATCCTGCCGGCCGCCATGCCGTCCATCCTGGTGGGCGTACGCTTTTCGCTGGGCCTCGTGTGGGTGCTGCTGATCGTCGCCGAAACCATCTCGGCGCAGGCCGGCATCGGCTACATGACGATGAATGCCCGCGAATTCCTGCAAACGGACGTGGTGCTGGTGGGGATTTTGCTGTACGCCTTGCTGGGCAAGCTGGCCGATCTGTTCTCGCGCCGTCTCGAGCGCCACTGCCTGCGCTGGAATCCCGCCTACCGATAGTGACGAAATGAGGAAAGAAAATACCATGCTGCTCGCCCCCATCCAGATCGAAACGGATTTTTTGTCGCACTTCGTGCAATACGACCCGGCCGGTGCGCCGCCGCAGGCCAGGGTCGCGCCGCAAGCTCCCTTGGCGCGCCGTGGCGTGCCTTTGGAGCTGACGCAATTGAGCAAGGCCTATGGCGAACGTCCGGTGCTGAAAAACGTCGATCTGCAGCTGGAAGCGGGCGAGTTCGTCGCCATCGTCGGACGCAGCGGCTGTGGCAAGAGCACCTTGCTGCGCTCCATCGCGGGACTGGAAAGCGTCGATGACGGCAAGGTTGCCATCGGCAGCGGCGTGGGCGCCCCCGACATCCGCATCATGTTCCAGGAATCGCGTTTGCTGCCATGGAAGACGGTGCTCGACAACGTGGCCCTGGGCCTGCCCCGTTCCGTCGGCGCGGCGGCCGCCTCGCTGTGGACGGTGGGCCTGGCCGAACGGGCAAATGACTGGCCATCTGCCCTGTCGGGCGGGCAGAAGCAGCGCGTGGCGCTGGCGCGTGCCCTCGTGCACGAGCCGCAACTGCTGCTGCTTGACGAACCTTTGGGCGCGCTCGACGCCCTGACGCGCATCGAGATGCAGCAGCTGATCGAGTCGCTATGGCTGGCGCGCGGTTTTACGGCCGTGCTGGTGACGCATGACGTGGCCGAAGCCGTGGCCCTGGCTGACCGCGTGCTGTTGATCGAGGATGGCCAGATCACCATGGACGTGCCTGTGGACTTGCCGCGCCCGCGCCAGCGCGGCCATGCGGCCTTCGCCGCGCTGGAGCAGACTATCTTGTCGCGCGTGCTGCAGCCGTCTCGGCCAGGACAATAAAGCCATCGCTATCGACGGTTGCCACGATGGCTTCATAATTGTCGATGGCCGGGTGGCGTGTCGCCAGCGGGTGCGCATGCGTGGCGGTGACGACGATGACCTTCGCGCCCGCCGCTTCTCCCGCCTCGATGCCGACGGATGCATCCTCGAACACCAGGCAATCCGCAGGCGCCACGCCCAGTTTTTGCGCCGCCAGCAGGTAGCAATCGGGTTTCGGCTTGCCCGCCTTGACGTCTTCCGCCGTCACCATGATGGCGGGTATCGGCATGCCGGCCGCCTTCAGGCGGGCCGTCGCCAGCGCGCGCGGCGCCGAGGTGACGATGGCCCATTGCGCGGGCGGCAGCGATTCCAAAAAGCGCAACGCGCCCGCGATTTCAATAACCCCTTCCACATCGATGATTTCCGCATCCGTGATGCCTTGCGACTCGCGCTGCGCGTCGACGCCGGGCAAGCGCAGTTTGGCGATGGTATCGACCGAGCGCGCGCCGTGGATGGTGGGCAAAAAGGCCGCCACGTCGAGGCCCTGGCGCTGCGCCCACGTGCCCCAGATGCGTTCGGCGGCGGCGATGGAATTGATGACGGTGCCGTCCATGTCGAACAGCAGAGCGCGGTAACTGCCAAGGGGCAGGGGGGAATGAGTGGACAAGGTAGGCCTTCCATGCAAGAGCGGATGTTTATTGTAGCTGTATAGCAAGCTACGTGTTTTCCTACCTTGATATGGACAATAAATTATTAAAAAGAAAAGAAAAATTAATAATTTCTGCTATGATTTGCCGACCTTGTCTTTTAAGCATTTTTCTTGCCATTTTGTTGCTGAATAGATATGGGTTAAGTTGGATCAAGTATGCATCTTTCATCTTGCAGATATTCTAGTGGAGCTAACTCATGCTGAAAAAAATTTGCTATATCGCCACTCTGGCATCCTTGTCGCTCGGCGCCCAGGCGCAGGAGCATCAATACTTTAACTTTTTCTATACGGGTTTTGTCAACGATGGCGTGTTTAATCCCCATATCAGGTATGGTGGTTCGTTCTCAGGCAAGGACCTCAATAACGACGGCGTACTCACAACAAATGAGTTGACCAGCATGGTGGCGCTCGACGTCGACTATACCAAATGCGCGGCTGGACCGAATTGCACGCTGGACTTTTCGTTTGATTACAAGAATGGATTGAGCATCGCCGCACATTATTATTATGATAATGCGCCGCATTTTGAAACTTGGAGCGAGAGGAACTTTAACACCGGTGACTCGGTTTACCGCTACGCCGCGAACCGCGAATCGATTCCATTTTCCCGCCTGGATTATTTCAGCCCGCAAACCCAGTTGCAGGTTCTTTCAGCCGTGCCGGAGCCAGGCGCATACGCGATGATGGGGCTGGGCCTGGTGGCGCTGGCGGCCATGTATCGCCGTCGCAAGTATGTCATTCACCCCGGTTTGGTGGCATGATCCGTTGATGTCACGGGCATAGCACCAGAAGATGGCGCTGCACAGTACGTAAGTGCTCAGCGCCATTGTTTTTCTTGCTACAAATAGACCGATTCAAACCTGGCCACGGGCGCGCCATCCTTGAGCAGGATCAGTTTCTCGCCTTCGAGCTGGTAGCCCGTCACGTTGTTCAAATTGGCCAGCACGGCGCTTTCCAGCTGCATCAACGGCGGCGGACAGGCCATGCGCGTGCCGGCCAGTTGCGTGAAGCGCAGGGCCGTGCCGGCCAGCGTATAGCCGCCCATGACGCGGTTGCAGCCCGTGAAACCGGTGACCTTGCCATCGTCGGTCAGGGTGATGCGCACTTCGCGCTCCTGCTGCGGCGCCATCGCCACCGGCGCGCCATCGAGCTGCGTCAGCTTCCAATAGGTATTCGTCAGGCTGGCCTGCGGCGCCAGGCTGGCGTTCGGCCTGGCGCTGTCACTGGTGGCGGCGCAGCCACCAGCCATGGCGATGGCGATGGCAAGGGGAAGGTATGTCAGGCGATGCAGCATGGGATGCTCCTGTGAGGGGGAATGCCTGCAGACTAGCAGGTTTTGCGCGCCGCTCAGCGCACAGCAGCGTTCATTGTTTCCATTTTGCCAGTCCTGGCATTAAACTCATGCTTTCTATTCTTTTAACCTTGATCGGGGAGCCGGGCCGATGCTGCAAGCGCAAGCGCTGGATAATCGACTGGTGGCCACCACTGACGACGACGTGCTCGTCGACCGCATCGTGCCCGGCGCGCCACTGGTCATCGCCTTCGGCTTCGTTTCGTGGACCACGCGTCCCGCCTTCGATTTTTACGGGCGCCTGAGAAAGCTGGAGCATGCCAGCGGCCAGCACCTGAACAAAATCCTCGTGCGCGATTCGGGCAATGCCTGGTACCACCGCCGCATCGCGGGCCTGGGCAACCACGTTGACGAGACGGCGCAAGCCTTGCGCGAACTCGTGCGCCGCATCGCGCCCAGCCAGGTCACCACCGTCGGTCAGTCCATGGGCGCGTACGCGGCCGCCATGTATGGCTTGCTGCTGGACGTGCAGCAGATCGTCGCCTTCGGGCCGTTGTCCTTCCTCGACGTGCAGCAGGCGCGCTTGTACCATGAGCTGCGCTGGCTGCCCGTGATGGAGTCGCTGGCGCAAGACCCGCCGGCCTCCGGCTACTACGACCTGGCGGCCCTGTGCCGCGCCAGGGCGACGGACGCCACGCAGCTGCACCTGGTGTTCGGTACGCGGCCTGACGCTGCCAACGGGGGAGGCAGCGCCAGCGAATCGGTCAACCTCGACGCCATGCACGCGCAGCGCCTGGCCGCCTTCGGCCGCTGCACCCTGCACCCGTATCCCCATTCGGGCCACGCGGTGGTGCAGCACCTGATCGATACGAAGCGCATCAACGGCTTGCTGGCCAAATGCATACTCGGTCTTGCGCTGGAAGAGGAAGCCCTGCCGGACATCAGCCGTGAGTGGCAGGACTGGGTGGCGGAAAACCTGCGTTTGGGCTGCGCCGGCGAACAGCTGGTGGCCGTGCTGCAGCAGCACGGCTATTCGCTGACCAGCAGCATGGCCGCCGTGGATGCGGCCCGCGCCAAGGCCACATGACGCCGCAGTTCGAACTCGACACCCTGAAAATCCGCATCGCCGCGCCCGAACTGGCGGCGCTCGACTTGCGCGTACGCGTGCAGCGCGCGCTGCGCCAGCTGATACTCGATGGCGTGCTGGCGCCGGGCCTGCGCCTGCCGGCCACGCGCGTGCTGGCGCAATCGCTGGGCGTGTCGCGCGATACGGTGGAAATGGCGTATGCGCAGCTGCGCCTGGACGGTTATATCCAGCGGCAGGCGGGATCGGGCAGTTTCGTCTCGCCCACGATAGGGGCGAGCTTGCTGGGCAAGCCGGCGGTGGCGTCGCTGTCCATGCCGGCGCAGCCGGTGTCCCTCAGCGCGCGCGGCGCGCAGATTCTCGCCAGCGGCGGCGTGGCCGACCAGCAGAGCGTGAAGGCGTTTGTCACGGGCTTGCCGGAAACGCGGGCCTTCCCGCTCGACGTATGGGAGCGCTTGCGGCGCCAGGCCGCCAGCGAACACCATGTACTGCTGCACGGCGACCCGCAAGGCGCCGAGCCTTTGCGCCAGGCCATCGCCGACTATGTGAACCTGGAGCGGGGCGCGCAGGCCACGGCGCAGCAGGTGCTGGTGCTGAGCAGCACGCGCCAGGCGCTGTACCTGTGCGCGCAAGTGCTGGCCGACGCGCATGGCCCCATTCTGATGGAAGACCCCGGCTATTTCGGCGCGCGCAAGGCGTTCGAGATGGCGCAATTGCAGGTCGTGCCCGTGCCCGTCGATGCACATGGCTTGTCCATCGCACATCTGCGGGCGGACCGCAGCGGGGCCAACACGGTGTACGTCACGCCGTCGCATCAATATCCGACGGGCGCCACGCTGGCGCTTGAGCGCCGCCTGGCCCTGACGGCCTGGGCAGCCGAGCGCCAGGGCTGGATCATCGAGGACGATTACGACAGCCAGTTTCATTACGCGGGTTTGCCGACGGCGTGCGTGCAGGGCCTCGACACGCAGCAGCGCACGATTTACCTGGGCACCTTCGCCAAGTCGCTGTACCCGGGCCTGCGCATCGGCTACATGGTGCTGCCGCCCGCGCTGGTGAAACCGATGACCCATGCGCGCAGCATCCTCGATGGCCACACGCCGCAGCTGGATCAACTGACCTTGGCCCGTTTCATCGCCGATGGCCATTTCGCGGCCCATGTGCGCGCCATGCGCAAGGTCTACGCCGTGCGCCGCGATGCGATGGCGCATGCCGTGCAGCGGCACCTGCCGCACGTGGTCGCGGCGCAGCTGCCGCCGGGCGGTTTGCAGATGCCGTGTCTGCTGCACGAGGGCAGGGTGGAGCTGGACACGATACGGCTGGCGGCGCAGGCGGGCATCGTGCTGCCTGGCCTGAGCCGGCTGTACGCGACGCCGCCGGCGCGCGGCGGCTGGCTGCTGGGCTTTGCGGCGCTCACCCCGCACGAGATCGACAGCGGCATCGTCCGCCTGGCCCGCGCGCTGGGGTGATGCTGTAAGTGGTCTGCTTTATGCGATTGAATTGGCCTGTTTGAGCAGTCCATGTGGCCATTAATATGCTGCCTTTCAATGGCAGAGGCATATACATGACAACAACCACAACAACCGCCATGGCCGACCGGGCGCGCTGGCGCGACCTGGCATCCCCCGCCATGGCGGCCTTCATTTCCGTCCTCGTCAACTATGGCGGCACCTTCGTGCTGGTGTTCCAGGCGGCCCAGCTGGCCCAGCTGAGCGCCGCGCAGACGGCGTCCTGGGTCTGGTCGCTGAGCATCGGCGTGGGCGTGACGGGCATCTGGCTCAGCTACCGCTACCGCGCGCCCATCATCACGGCCTGGTCCACGCCCGGCGTGGCTTTCCTGGCCACCGTCATGCCGCATACGCCGTATGCCGAAGTGATCGGCGCCTATATCGTGTCCGCCATCGCCTTCATTGTGCTGGGCATGTCCGGCGCCTTCGAGCGCCTCGTGCGGCTGATTCCTGGCGGCATCGCGGCCGGCTTGCTGGCCGGTATCCTGCTGCAGTTTGGCGTGAACGCGTTTGGCGGCGCCAGCGCCGACCCCGTGCTGGTGGTGGTGTTGCTGCTGTCGTACGCCGTGCTGCGCCGTTTCACTGCACGCTTTGCCGTGGTGGGCATCATGCTGATCGGCCTGGCCCTGTTGCTGGCGCAAGGACGCATCGATGCGCAAGGCATCGAACTGGCCCTGGCCGCGCCCGTGTTCGAGATGCCGCGCTTTTCCGTCGCGTCTTTGCTGGGCGTGGCGCTGCCGCTGTTCCTGATCACCCTGACGGGGCAGTACATGCCCGGCATGCTGGTGCTGCGCAATGACGGCTACCAGGTCAGCGCCAATCCCATCCTGACGGTGACGGGTCTCGGCTCGCTGCTCATGGCGCCGTTCGGCGCGCATGCCTTCAACGTGGCCGCCATCACGGCCGCCATCTGCACGGGCAAGGATGCGCATGCGGATTCGTCAAAGCGCTATGTCGCGGGCCTGGCTTGCGGCGTGCTGTACATTCTGGTGGGCGTCTTCGGCGTCACCCTGGCCAGCCTGTTCATGGTCTTGCCGCGCAGCTTCATCACGGCGCTGGCGGGCCTGGCCCTGCTGGGCGCCATCGGCAACAGCCTGGCGCAGGCGATGGCGGACGTGCGCATGCGCGAAACGGCCCTGATTACCTTCCTGGCGACGGCCGCGAACGTGACCCTGCTGGGCGTGGGTGGCGCCCTGTGGGGGCTGGCGGCGGGACTGGCGGCGCATGGGCTGATGCATGGCTGGCGCAAGGCGGCTTGACAACGGCATGGCCATTTTGCCAGCCGCCGCATACAATTGCTGCGCCCGTGCCCGTTGGCACCGTACTTTTCCCGATGTGAGCGATGGCCGACCTGACTTCCCTGGCGCAGTATCTGCTGGCGATCACGCCTGCCTTCCTCGTCTGCGCCGCCTTGCTGCTGGCGGTACCGCGGACCGTGCCGCTGCTGCGCGTGCTCGTGCACATCGTGTTTTTCGTCCTGGCGCGCGACGCGATGACGGCGCACGGCTACTGGCAAGTGGCGGCGGGCGGCTTGCGCTTCACGGCGCCGCCGCCGGTCTTGCTGGCGCTGGGCGCCATGTCGCTGGGGCTGGTGGCCAGCACGTGCTGGCTGGAAAGCGAGGCGCGCCGCCAGATCCGCTGGCTGGGCATGCGCCCGGCCCTGTCCGTGCTGCTGGGCGTGGCGGGCGCTTGCGTGATCATCGCGCTGGCGACGGGCTTGAAGGCGCTGTTCGGCTTGCCGTCCCTGCCGCCCGTCGCGCCATCGCTGCTGCCCTTGCTGCTGGGTTTTGCGCTGGCGGCCAACTGTTATGAGGAATTGCTGTTTCGCGGCTTGCTGCAGCAGCAATTGCGTGCCTGGCTGCCTGCCTGGCGCGCGGCGCTTGTGTCGGGCCTGCTGTTCGGCCTGTGCCACGCTTTTCTTGCCACCACCGTCACGCAGGTGGGTGCGCCCATCGTCGTGTTCACCGTGATCGAAGGCGTGGTGGCGGGGCTGGTATATTGCCGTGCCGGCTTGCTGGGCGCGTCCCTGGCCCATGGCCTGGCCATTTTTGCGCTGGCCGCCGGCTGGGTGTGAATCCTGTTGTTTCAATTTAATGAAGAGTGAGAAAACGATGCCTGTCAGTTCCTACCTGAATACCCGCCCCGTCGTGGGCGAGCGCGTCTACCTGCATGACACGGCGCAAGTGATTGGCGACGTGCAGATCGGCGACGACTGCTCGATCTGGTGCAACAGCGTGCTGCGCGGCGACGTCAACCGCATCGTCATCGGCGAAGGCAGCAATATCCAGGACTTTTCCATGGGCCACGTGTCGCACAAAAATGCGGCCAAGCCCGACGGATCACCGTTAACGATTGGCAAGTACGTGACCATCGGCCACTCCGTGATCTTGCACGGCTGCACGATAGGCGACGAGTGTTTGATCGGCATGGGCAGCATCGTCATGGATGACGTGGTGGTGGAAAAGCACGTGATGCTGGGCGCGGGCAGTTTGGTGTCGCCGGGCAAGGTGCTGGAAAGCGGCCACTTGTACGTGGGCCGCCCCGCCGCCAAGGTGCGCGCGCTGACGGAAGCGGAAATCGCCTACCTGCGCTATTCGGCCGAGCACTACGTGCGCGTGAAGAACAATTACCTGGCAGGCCAGGACGACGCTTGATCGTTGGCGTCGCCGAGCCGGTGCAGTTCCGGCCGCCGCGCCAGGTCTTGCGGCAGGCGCAGGACTGACACTAAGCCCAGGCGCCGCAACAGCAGCAGCATCCACCAGCCCGGGTCCCATTCGCCCGACAGCAGGCCCAGCCGCGCTGAGCCCGGATAGGCGTGATGGTTGTTGTGCCAGCATTCGCCCATGGTCAGCAGCGATGTCAGGCGGATATTCCTGCCCTGCACGGCGGCGCCATCCACATGGAAATGCATTTGCCCATGGTTGTGGGCGAAGTAGCCGATCAGCCAGTGACCGAGCACACCGGCGCTGACCCGCGCGCACACGCCCCAGCAAACCAGGCCCCATCCGCCCCAGACGAAGCACAGCAGGGCCCATGGCAGTTGCTGCAGCATCCAGCTTCTTTCCAGGAAACGGTAAAAGCGGTCGTGCGCGATGCGCGGCTCGATGGCGATGTGCGGCGGGTGGTCGAGGTCCAGGCGGCAGAATAATTGCCACCATGCATCACGCCAGAAGCCTGCGCCATGGCGCAGGTAAGGGTGGCAATCGGGCAGGCGCTGCGCATAGTCGCGCAACTCGTGCTGGCGCAGCAGGCCCAGCGGGCCGCTGAGGCCCACCAGCACGCCCAAGTACACGAGCAGGTATTCCAGCCATCGCGGGCATTCAAAGCTGTCGTGGATCAGTTTGCGGTGGCTGCCCAGCGAGTGGCCGAACAGCAGGACGATGGCCGTGCCGGCCGCAAACAGCAGCACGCCGGTCCAGCTGAAGAAGAGCAGGGCGCCCGTCGCGGCGCCGGCCAGCATGGCCGCCAGCCATAGCGATGGTAAAGGAGCAAAGCGCACCGTGCCTTCCAGCACGCTGTCGGCATGGGTGGCGCGGGCGCGGTGGCTATCCAGGCTGGCCGCCGTCATCAACCCTTGGGGGCCGACGACGGTTGCGTGTACTTGTCGAAGTTGGTGATGTAGTCGTTGAAGTTGTCGGTCAGCATGCGCTTGTACTGTTCCGTGAAGAAGGCCACGGCGCCTTCCTTTTCTTCCTGCATCTTGGCCACGTCGTTGCTCTTGCTGGCGACGAGGAAGGCGTTGAAGCGGGCGGCCGCGTACAGCAGCGAGGTGGCCACTTCATTGCCGCCGCTATGCATGCATTGCTCATTGGCCAGGGCGATGACCTGGTCGGCGCGCTCCCAGAATTCCGGGCCCGGTGCTGGTTTTGTCGTTGGTGTGCTCATAAAAATCCCTCATGAAAGTGCGCGCCAGTCTACACAGGGGGCTGCGGGCTGTCCAGCCGCGCGGCCGTCAGTCAGGGCGCTTGCAGGATTTGTTCGATCAGCACGGCCAGCGGCTGGCGGATGTCGAGCACGATGCCGGTTTCGTCCGCCTGCAGGGGCTGCAGGGTGGCCAGCTGGCTGTCGAGCAGGCTGGCCGGCATGAAATGGCCGGGGCGCTGCAAGCGGCTTTCCAGCACGGCGCGCGGGCCGTCCAGGTGGGCAAAGCGCAGGGCCGGGTCGCCCTCGCGCAGCACGTCGCGGTAGGCGCGCTTCAGGGCCGAGCAGGAGACGACGAGGCCGCTGCCTTGCGCGCGGGCCGTGGCGATGCGCTCGCGCAGGGCGGCCAGCCAGCCGGCCCGGTCGGCATCGTCGAGGGGAGTGCCGGCCGCCATCTTGGCCACGTTTTCCGGGGAGTGCACGTCGTCGCCCTCCACGTAGGGCACGTGCAAGGCGTCGGCCAGCAGGCTGCCGACGGCGCTCTTGCCGCAGCCGGACACGCCCATCACTACCCAGCGCACGGCGGGCACTTCCACCTCAAGGCGCCGAAACGATGATGGTGACGCGGCGGTTTTCCGCCTTGCCCGCCTTGGTGGCGTTCGATGCCACGGGTTTGCTCATGCCCAGGCCCTTGACGACGATGTTGTCGCGTGCAATGCCCGTTGCGCTCATGGCATCGGCCACCATATTGGCGCGCGCCAGCGACAGCTTGTTGTTGTACGCTTCCGTGCCTTCGTTATCCGTATGGCCTTCCACGCGCATGTGGGTAATCCCCACTTTCAGCAGGGCGGCGCTGATCTTCTGGATGGCGCTGCGGCTTGGCGGCGTCAGCTTGGCGGCGTCGAATTCGAACAGCAGCTTGTCCGTGAAGCTCAGCTCCCAGCCTTCGTCCGTCTGGCGGAAGCCCTGGTCTTTCAGGGTGGCGATCTGTTCCGCATTGAACGGCGATTTCACTTCAGGCGTGCTTTGGCAGGCGGCCAGCAGGCCCACGAAGAACAGGCCGAGGAAGCCGAGACGTAATTGCTTGTAGATAAACTGCATGGTGTTGCTCCTTGGTTCAGGGGTGAGTATGGGGTTGCGGCAGTCGCGCTACCTGGCGCGTGCCGCGCTGCACCTGCTTGGCGCGGTACATGGCTTCGTCCGCCGCGCCGACCAGTGAGATGGCGTCGATGGCGTGATCGGGGAAGACGGCCACGCCGATGGTCAGCGAACTGACGATGCTGTTGCCGGTGGGCAGTTCAATGGCTTGCGCCATGGCGGCGATGATGTTGTCGGCGATGTGCATGGCGTCGCTGCTGTTGCGCAGCGGCTTGAGCACGATGGCGAATTCGTCGCCGCCCAGGCGCGCCACCAGGTCGCCTTCGCGCAATTGCTGCTTGATGCGCGCGGCGATCGTCACCAACACCCGGTCGCCCGAGGCATGGCCGAAGGTGTCGTTGATGTACTTGAAACGGTCGCTGTCGAGGAACAGCACGGCCACCTTGCCATTGCCGACCCGCGCTTCGAGGATGGCGCGTTCCAGCTCCGCTTCCATGAAGGCGCGGTTCGACAGGCCCGTCAGGCTGTCGTGGTTGGCGCGGTGCGACAGCGAGGCGTGTTCCTTTTGCAAATGGCTTTGCCACGCTTCCAGTTCATCGAGCAGGGCGTTGAAGTCGTCATTGATCTGGTTCAGCTCGGCAATATTGGCGGGCGGCACGCGCAGTTCGAACGAACGGTCGCGCCGCACGCGGTGCGCTATTTCCGCCAGGTGGCGCAGCGGCGACGTGATCTCCGTTTCCATGCTGCGCGACAGGCGCACGGCGACGACCAGGCTCAGCACCAGGCAGGCGAGCAGGCAGGTCAGGCCGCTGAGCAGAAAGGGCAGCAGGCTGCGGCTGTGCGGCACCAGTTTGATGCTGCCGATGGCCTGATCATTGCGCGTGATGGGAAAGGTCAGCGAATCGGGCAGCATCCAGCCTGTCAGCGCGCGTTCGATGTAGTAGCGCGTGCCGTGTTCGCCCCGTTCCCAGCGGGCCAGCACCTTGCCGGCCGTGTCGCTCACCTGCGCCTGGTCGATATCTTCATTGACGCCGATCAGGGCCAGCGCTTCCTTGGCGGCGATGGAGTCGCCAAAGACGACGGCCCCTTCCACCGTGTAGCTCATCGAACGGGCCACGAGGCGCAGGTTCTGGTCCGAATACACGCGCAGGGCCAGCAGCGCCACGGCCGTCAGGGTCAGGCCGGCCGCCAGCACGGCGATCAGCGACACGCTCAGGTGCGCGCGCCGCAGCACGCTGTCGAGCGTGCGGCGGGGCTGGCGGGCAGGCTTGTTGCTCATGCGTGCGCTCATGGCGTCGGTCCCTTGCGACGTGCAATTTGCAAGGCGTTCGGATGTACGCGCAGGCCGCTGCGGGCGATGGCGTCGAGGTTGACGTCAAAACCGATCTGCGCCTCGGCGAGCCGCAGGCAGAACATGGTGCCCACCGGGCAGGACGTGCCCGGCTCGGCGACCGACAAAATCGGCTTGCCGATGATCTGCGCCAGCAGGTGTTCGCGTTCGCCCTCGGGCAGGCTGCCCATGTAGACGACGTCGCATTCGCTGGCCGTGCTGGCCACCGTCGGGATTTTCACGCGGATGCGTTGCCCCAGGTTCGAGGCGGGCGTGTCGACGATGGCCACGCCATAGCGGGGCGCACCGAGCATGCAGACGCGCACTTCCTGGCGCGCCACGGGCCAGCGCACGTAACTGATGATGCCAAACAGAACCTGGACCACCTCGGCGGGACGCCTGGCGTCGGCCGTCGCGCCCGTTTGCGCCCACGCCGCGCACGGCGCCATGGCGCCGCAGACGAGCAGCGACGCCAGCAGCACGGCGAGCAGAACGGGCGGCGCGGGGCGCTGCCGGTGGCGAGGGGAGGAGGGCACGGCGTCGGTGTCTTTATGCAGGTCTGGTGGCTATTCAACTAGTTACTCAGCAACACAGACTCTACGGAAGTCTCTGTTGAAAGTAAATCACGGCATGACGCCATAAACCTTGCATTATAAACACGAATGTGAAAACTTGCATTCTTTACCATGAGAATTACTTGCCAACACTGTCATCACGCGCCAAAGTGTTGCTATTCTTCCAGTGTCGCTTCCAGCAAGTCGATTTCACGCAGCAGGCGCAAATGGATGGTGTCGTCCAGTTCACCCGAGATGCGGCGGCGGAACAACTCATCGCGCTCGGCATTGAGCGCTTCCAGGCGCAGCGAGCGTTCGGCCCTGGCCAGTTCCTGCAAGCGCATCGCCTCGTCGTTGCTGCTTTCGCCATACGCGAGGCGCCGCCGGTAGGCTTCGATCAGGCGGTTGGCCGCTTCCGTGACGACTTGCTGCTTGTCATTCTTGTCGATGCCTTCGCACACTTTTTCCAGCCGCGCGATGGCCGCTTCGGCGGCAGCGGCGCGGGCGTTGCGCTCTTCCGTCGAACGGCGCGCGGGCGGCGCGAATACGAGGCCCTTGGTCAGCAGGGGCAGGGTGACGCTGGCCAGCAGCAGTGACAGCAAAATCACGCCCATGGCCAGGAAGATGACGAGGTCGCGCGCGGGGAAGCGCGTGCCGTCAGGCAAGAACAAGGGCAGGGTCAAAATGCCGGCCAGGGTCAGCGCGCCGCGCACGCCCGCGAACGACGCCACCAGCAGCAGGCGCAGGCTGGGGCGCGCCAGCAGCGCCGCGTCCTTCGGTTCCCCCGCCACCTTCTTGTGGTGCTTGAACAGGGTCAGTTTCATGGAAATGAAGACCCAGAGGAAGCGCATGAAGGTCAGCCCCACCGTGATGGCGATGACGAACAGCGGCAGTTTCCAGGCGCTGCCGGCGCCGATTTCGGCCGATGCTGCCGGCAAACCGGCAACGGTGGTGGGCAGTTGCGCGCCCAGCATGACGAAGATCACGCCATTCAAGACCAGTTGCACCGTATCCCACACGGCCTTGCGCTGGGTGCGCGTGGCGGCCAGCGGGCGGCCGATCAGGTCGGCATAATGCATGGACACGCCCGCCGTGGCGGCGGCCAGGATGCCGGAGCCGTGGATTTGCTCGGCGCCCAGATAGGCGGCAAACGGGATCAGGATGCTGATGAGGATTTGCAGGCCAGGTTCTTCGCCAACCTTGCTCACCAGCCATTTATTCGCCAGGCCCACGCCCCACGAAATGGCCAGGCCGATGACGATGCCGCCACCCGCTTCCTGCAGGAAACTCAGCGAAGCGGCGCCGATGGAAAAGCCGCCCGTCATCATGGCGCCCACGGCAAACGTGAAGCAGACGAGGCCCGACGCGTCGTTGAGCAGGGATTCGCCTTCGAGGATGTGCATCAGGCGCGGCGGGATCGGATTGCCGGCGGCGATCGCCGACACGGCCACGGGGTCCGTCGGCGACAGGATGGCGCCCAGCGCGAAGGCGACGGCCAGCGGCACGCTGGGAATCAGCCAGTCGATGAAAAAGCCCATGCCCAGCACGGTAAACAGCACGAGGCCGATGGCCAGCATCAGGATCGAGCGCGCGTCGGAAAAGAAGGCGCCCTTGGGAATGCGCCAGCCATCGAGAAACAGCAGCGGCGGGATGAAGAGCAGGAAGAAAATGTCGGGATCGAGCGGCACTTGCACGCCAAACACGGCCAATCCCGTGCCGCCGGCGATCTGGATCAGCGGCAATGGCAGCTTGACCCAGCGCGAGCGGGCGAGAAAGCCGCACAGGACGACGGTCAATACGAGGATGAGGATGATGGTAACGGTATGCATGAAGGAGCGGCGGCGTGCTGAAACGCTGATTATAAGGCGCAGCCCGCTTGCGGGCACGGCCTGCGTGTCATTGCGTACATACAACAAGTCACAATCGCGGTAAGATTCTCCCATTCATTGTCACAATCTGCCCTGCTGTTGCCGTCCGTGCGCGGCAGGCGCGTGCCTGGCCTTTTACCGGACTCCTGTTTTGCTCAAGAAAATCTTCACCGGCCTGCTGCTGTCGCTGGCATTGCTCATCGTCGCGGCCCTGGCCGCGTATCTGTATTACTGGCGCCCCGCGCTGGCGCCCATCGATCCGCCTGCCGCCACGGCATTTTCCCCGCAAGTGGTGGAGCGTGGGCGCATCCTTGCGGGCATGGGCAATTGCGCCGCTTGCCACACGGCCCAGGGCGGCGCCGAGTACGCGGGCGGTCACGGCCTGGCCACGCCGTTCGGCACCATCTATGCGACGAACATCACGCCGGACAGGCAAACGGGCATCGGCCGCTGGTCGCTGGCCGCCTTCCAGCGGGCCATGCGCGAAGGCGTGGGCCGCGACGGCGCCCATCTGTATCCGGTCTTTCCGTACACCCATTTCAACCTCGTCTCGGATACGGATTTGACGGCCTTGTACGCGTATTTCATGACGCGCCCGCCCGTGTATGCGGTGGCGCCCGCCAACAGCGTGCCTTTCCCCCTGAGCTTGCGTCCCTTGCAGGCAGGCTGGAAGCTGCTGTTTTTCAAGCCGGCCGGCTATCAACTGGACCCCGCGCAAGGCCTGGACTGGAACCGGGGCCGCTACCTGGCCGAAGGCCTGGCCCATTGCGCCGCCTGCCACACGCCGCGCAATGCGCTGGGCGCCGAGCTGGCCGGTTCGTCCTACCTGGGCGCGGCCATCGACCACTGGTATGCGCCGGCCTTGACCAGCGCCAACACGGCGCCCTTGCCGTGGACGCAGGACGAGCTGTACGCCTTTTTGCGCACGGGGGCGACGGCCTTGCACGGCGTGGCGGCAGGGCCCATGTCGGCCGTCGTGCACGAAGGCATGGGCGCTTCGCCCGATAGCGATATCCGTGCGTTGGCAACGTATTTTGCCGGCGTGGGCGGGGCGGAGCAGCGCCAGCTCGATACCGATACCGTGGTGAAAGCCGGCATCGCCCGCTCGCAGCGCGTCAGCCTGGTCGACAATGACCGTGGCGCCAGCCTGTACGTGGCCGCCTGCGCGTCGTGCCACTCGAACAGCGATGGCCGGCCTGCGGCGCTGCGGCCGGAACTGAGCCTGAACAGCGCCGTCAGCGCGCCCGATCCCGCCAACCTGATCCAGGTGATACTGCACGGCTTGAGCAAGGACGAGGCCATGCCCGGCGTGCTGATGCCCGGTTTTGCCGCCTCGCTGACGGACAACGACGTGGCCCAGCTGGCCGCCTATCTGCGCCGCAGCCGCAGCCACCAGCCAGCCTGGACGAATCTGGAAGCGGCCGTGGCACGCGCACGCGCCGGCAAGTAATTACTGAAAGTTTTTTTATGTACAACATTACCGTGAATGGCCAGCCCTTCGGCACCGAGACCGACGCCGAGACGCCCCTGCTGTGGGTACTGCGCGACGAAGTTAAATTAAAAGGCACGAAATTTGGCTGCGGCATCGGCATGTGCGGCGCCTGCACCGTGCACGTCGATGGCCGCGCCATGCGCTCGTGCATCACGCCGATTGCTGCCGTGGCCGGCTGCGCCATCACCACCATCGAAGGCCTGTCGCCCGATGGCACGCACGCGCTGCAGCGGGCGTGGCTTGCCACGCAGGCGCCCCAGTGCGGCTATTGCCAGTCGGGCCAGATCATGCAGGCGGCCACCTTGTTGAAAGACTATCCACAGCCGACGGACGCGAATATCGATGCCGTCATGAGCGGCAACCTGTGCCGCTGCATGGCGTATGTGCGCATCCGCAAGGCCATCAAGCTGGCGGCCGGCATGCAGGAGGCGCCCGGTGTTTAAGTTGCCGAAAGAAAATTCAGGGATACGCCCCAGCGCGCTGGGCCGGCGCGGTTTCCTGATCGCCGCCGCCGGCACGGGGTTTACCCTCGCCTTTTTGCGCGCCGACAGCTCCTTGGCCGCAGGCAAGGCGGCGCCCGTGCCGGCCGTCAAAGCTGCCGCAGCCGTGTTCGACCCCGGCATCTGGTTCCAGATCGGCCGCGACGGCATCGTCACCGTCAACATCGCCAAGGCGGAAATGGGCCAGCACATCGGCACGGCCCTGGCGCGCATCGTGGCCGAGGAGCTGGAAGCGGACTGGAGCAAAGTACGCCTGCATTACGTGGACACGGACCTGAAATGGGGCTTGATGGTGACGGGCGGCAGCTGGTCCGTGTGGCAGAATTTCGACCCGCTCAGCCGTGCTGGCGCGGCCGGGCGCCTCGCGCTGGTCGAGGAGGGCGCGCGCCTGTTGCGCGTGCCCGTGTCCGCCTGCTACGCCAGGCTGGGCGTCGTGCATGGCCGGGGGCGGTCGATCAGCTATGGCGACATCGTGCGCCGTGGCAAGCTGACGCGCCAGTACACGCCCGAGCAACTGAAAGCCATTGTGCTGAAAACGCCGCAGCAGCGCAGCCTGGTCGGCCAGAACGTGCAGGCGCTCGACATCCCCGCGAAAATCAATGGCACGGCCGTGTACGGCATCGATGCGGAAGTCGGGGGCATGCTGTTTGCGCGCCCGAAGATCCCGCCCACGCGCTACGGCGCGAAAGTGGTCTCCATCGACGATACGGCGGCCAGGAAGGTGCGGGGCTACCTGCGTTCGTTCGCCTTGCAAGACCCCAGCGGCACGGTGCCCGGCTGGGTCATGGTGGTGGCCGAAACGTATGCGGCCGCCATGCGCGCGGCCGAGCTGGTGCAAGTGAAATGGCGGGCCGGCGCGGCCGCCCACGTGGCGGAGCAGGATATTGTCAATTACGCCACCAAGCAGCTGGCCGATGCCAGCCTGGGCGCCCGCGTCGTCGATGATGACGGCGTGGAGCAAGCGTTCAACGATGCCAGCCTGCAACTGGAGCGCCACTACACGACCAGCACCGTGCTGCATTTCCAGCTGGAACCCGTTAATGCCCTGGCGCAGGAAATCGACGGCGTCTGGCACATTCATGCGGGCAACCAATGGCAATCGTTGATCCTGCCCGTGCTGGCGCAAGCGTTGAAGGTGCCCGAGAGCCGTGTCATGCTGCACACCTATCTGCTTGGTGGCGGCTTCGGGCGGCGCCTGAATGGCGATTATTGCGTGCCGGCCGCGCTGGCGGCGCAAGCCGTGGGACGCCCCGTCAAGATGATTTGCACGCGGTCCGACGATGCCCGTTTCGATTCGCCCCGTTCGCCGTCCGTGCAGCATGTGCGCATGGCGTTCGATGCGGATGGCAAGGTCTCGGCGATGGTGCACGAGGCCAGCGCGGGCTGGCCCACGCAAGCCATGATCCCTGCCTTCCTGGCCAAGGATAAGCAGGGCCATCCGTATGACCCGTTCGCCATCGCCGGCGCCGACCACTGGTATACGGTGGGCGCGCAGCGCGTGCGGGCCGTGTCGAACGACCTGGCCAACAGCAGTTTCCGTCCCGGCTGGCTGCGCTCCGTAGGCCCCGGCTGGACGAATTGGGCAGTGGAAAGTTTCATGGACGAGGCGGCGCAGGCGGCCAAGGTCGATCCGCTGGCCTTCCGCCTGTCGCTGTTGCAGGCGACGGGGCGCAATGCGGGCAGCGCGCCGAACGCCGTCGGCGGCGCCGCGCGCCTGGCCCACGTGCTGCGGCGCGTGGCGGACAAGGCGGGCTGGGGCACTGCCATGCCGCCTGACACGGGCCTGGGCATCGCCGCCACGTTCGGCCAGGAACGCGACATGCCCACCTGGACGGCGTGTGTTGCCAGAGTGAAAGTAGACCGCAGCACTTGCATGGTGAAAGTCGAAAAGCTGTTCATGGTGATCGACGCAGGCAGCATCGTCGACCCCGATGGCGCGCTGGCGCAGGCGGAAGGGGGCGCCCTGTGGGGCGTCAGCATGGCCTTGCATGAAGGCACGGCCTTCCTGAACGGCGAAGTGAAGGATACCAACCTGAATACCTACACGCCCCTGCGCATGGCCGACGTGCCCGAGCTTGACATCGAATTCGTGGCCAGCACGGCAACTTCGACGGGCATGGGCGAGCCGCCCACGACCGCCGTGGCGCCGGCAATCGGCAACGCCATCTTCGCCGCCGTGGCCTCGCGCGTGCGGCATTTGCCGATCCGCCCGGAAGCCGTGCTGAAGGGGCTGGACCGGCACGGCGCCGTCTGACGCGGGTGCGCGGCGAATTTGACGTGCGCCGCGCGTGAACGGGCGCAGGCTGGTACACTGATGCTTGCCGATCAGCGTACTAGCAGCGTGATTTCAGCTTGATGTCAGCGTCATTCCAGTTCGATAGCGGAGGCAGCCATGCAAGAACAATTTGTCAGCATCACGGCCGATGAACTTCAAATGGACGGCGTGCTTGAAATGCCCGAGCGGCCCGTGGGCATCGTCCTGTTTGCCCACGGCGCGGGCGCCGATAGCGACTATCTGGGCGCCTCCAGCCACGCCACCTCTCAGGATTTTTTGCGAGCGGGCATCGCCACCCTGCGCTTCGATCAGGCCGGTGTCGAGCCTGGCGGCGGCAGCAATGGCCACGCGTATTTCGTGCGCAGCGATATCGTGCTGCTGGCGCGCCAGCTGGAAAAAGCCCTGGGCTGGCTGCAAGTGGACCCGTCCACGCGGCGCTTGCCCTGCGGCCTGTATGGCTATGGCACCAGCGCGGCCGTCGTGATGCAGCTGGCGGCCTGGCGCAGCGCGGAAATCGCCGCGCTCGCCGTTTGCGATGGCCAGGTGGAAATGGCGGGCAAGGCGGCGCTGGAAAACGTGCGGGTGCCGTCTCTGCTGATCGTGGGCGGACGCGACCCCGACGTGGCTGGCCTGAACCGCATGGCATTCGCCACCTTGCGCTGCGACAAGCAACTGGAACAGATCGCCACGCCTGGCGGCCCCGACACCCGTCACCAGGCGGCCCTGCTGGCAACGGACTGGTACACGCGCCATTTCAACGGGCATACCAGCACGGCGCAGTAGCGGGACAGAGCAGCACTTATGGCTGCTCAATGCGACGGCACGGCACCGATTTGCTGTAATAAGCCAAGCATGTCGGGCTGGCCGCGCTCCTCGACGAACTTGCCGTCGGACAGACGGTAGAGGTTCATGGCTTGCACCGCAATCTGCTTCCCGGTAGGCGGCACACCGAAGAACGTTCCCTGATGTGTGCCGCGCATAATGAACCGGGCGGCGACTTTATCACTTTCGGCCACCATTTCTTCCAAGGTCCACTGGATGTCGGGGAATCCTTCACGCATCATGGCGATGATGGCGAGATATCCAGCCGGCCCTCGCATGGGCTCCGGACTTCCCGGTACGTGAAAGATTGCGTCTGTCGAGATGAGTTCGTCAGCCAGTGCCTTGCTGGCGGTGTTGATGAACTCAACAAACTTCTGCATGGTGAGCTTGTTTGCTTCCGATGTCATGGTAATACTCCTTTATCGACGATATGAGTGGTTTAGGTGCGTATGCACTTGTGCTGCCTGGCTTGACGCTGCCGCTGGTGGTGAAATGATCGATCTGCAATGGACGGCCGACCGGCGATCGGATTGGTGAACACGACGTCCTCGCCCGACAGGTGGGCGCGGGGCCGCGCCGGCCGGGGCGGCGTACGAGGGCAAAGCAAGGCCGTCTGCGGAGGAGCGATTAAAACGGTGCATGCTTATGCCCGGGAAAGAGAATGCCGCTACTTTGGACTATAAATGCCAGAAGATAAATATCGGTTAAAATTGGTCACTTGAAATGTGGCGTTTGTAATGGGTGGATGCGATGGACCGACTACTGAGCATGACCGTGTTTGCCAAGGCGGTCGAGCTGGGCTCCTTTTCCGCTGCCGCCGACGTGTTCCGCATGTCGCCGCAGCTGGTGGGCAAGCATGTGCTGACTTTGGAGCAGCACTTGGGCATCCGCTTGCTCAACCGCACCACGCGGCGCCAGCATTTAACGGAAATCGGGGCAAGCTATTACGAAAAGGTGAAAGTGATTTTGGCCGAGGTGGCCGCTGCGGAGGGATTGGCCGCCGAGAGCCATGCCCGTCCCAGCGGCCGCCTGCGCGTCAACGCCCCGCTCACCTTCGGAATCCACGCCTTGATGCCGCGCCTGACCGAATACATGGCGACCTACCCGGATGTGCAGGTCGAGGTGTCGCTCACGAACCGGTATGTCGATGCAATCGAGGAGGGGGCGGACGTCGTGTTCCGGGTAGGCGAGCTGGCCGACAGCAGCCGCATTGCCCGCCGCCTGGCGCCGTACCGGCTGATTCTCTGCGCTTCGCCCGCCTACCTGGCGTCACACCCGCCCATCATCTCGCCAATGGACCTGGCCAGCCACGAATGCCTGGGCTTTGCCTACACGGAGTTGCGCAGCCACTGGAGCTTCGACGGTCCGGACGGCCCGGTTACGGTGCCGGTGACGGGCCGCCTGATGATCGACAGCGGCGAGGCCCTCCTGATGGCCGCCCGCGCCAGCATGGGTGTGATGCTGCAGCCGGCGGAATTGCTGGAACCCGACATCGCGGCAGGCAGGCTGGTGCACGTGTTGCCGAAATACCGGGCCCCTGACAGGCCTCTGCACTTGCTGTATGCGCCAGACCGCCAGATGACACCGAAGCTGCGCAGCTTCATCGAATTTTCTGTCGCCGTGTTCGGCAGCGGCAAGGACTGAGTTTTTCCACGCGCCTCGCCCGTATCGAAAATTTCCATAGTCCTGCCACTGTGACATGTTTCACTGGCGCCTATATGGCGCGCAGATTCCTCGCATGGAAGCGCACATGTTCTTCCATGAAGCTGGCGATGAAGTAATAGCCGTGGTCATAGCCGGCATGGCGGCGCAGCCGTAATGGCTGGCCGGCGTCGCGGCACGCCGCTTCGAAGATGTCGGGGTGCAGTTGCTCGGGCAGGAATTTGTCGGCCAGGCCCTGGTCGATCAGGATGCCGTTAGGGAACAGCGGTGGCTGACCTTGCAGGCCGCGCATCAGCGCGCTGGCGTCGTACTGCTGCCAGCTGGCTGTATCGCCGCCCAGGTAGCCCGTGAATGCTTTTTTGCCCCACGGACATTGGCTCGGCGCGGCGATGGGGGCGAAGGCGGACACCGAGCGGAACAAGTCAGGATTGCGCAAGGCCAGCACCAGCGCGCCATGGCCGCCCATCGAGTGGCCGAAAATGCCTGTGCGTTGCGCATCAATCGCCAGTTCCTGCTCCAGCAGGGCGCGCAATTCCAGCAGATAGCTGTACATCCGATAATGGCTGCTCCATGGCGCCTCGGTGGCGTCCACGTAAAAGCCGGCGCCCGCGCCGAAATCCCAGGAGTCGCTTTCGCCCGCGATGTTCGCGCCGCGGGGGCTGGTGTCGGGCGCGATCAGGATCAAGCCTTCCTCGGCCGCCACGCGCTGCGCGCCGCCCTTGATCATGAATGTTTCTTCCGTGCAGGTCAGGCCTGCCAGGTAAAACAGGGCGGGACGCCTGGTGGTGACCGTGGCGCCTGGCGCCGTGTCGGGAATGAAGGCCGAGAAACGCATGGGCAAGCCGATGGCTTGCGCGTCGTGGCGATAAAAACGTTGTACGCCGCCAAAACAGGCGTGTTCACTCAACAGTTCCAGCATGAATTCTCCTCGTTAATGCCACAGTATAGCCAGAGCGGCGCAGGGCCGGCACGGGATCAGCCCAGCATGGCCGCTAATGCAGGCAAGATGTCTTGTGCCGGAGCATCGGTCTTGAATGCCAGCAAATGGTCGGCGCGCGTCTTGCCCATGTTGATGGCAGCCACGGGCTTGCCCGTTTCGGCCGCCATGCGGCACAGGCGAAAGCTCGAATACACCATGACGGACGAGCCCACCACCAGCAGGGCGCTGGCCGTGTGCATCTTGCTTTCGGCCTCGGCCGCGCAGGCGGCAGGCACGCCATCGCCGAAAAACACCACGTCGGGCTGCAGGGTGCCGCCGCAGCGGGGACACACGGGCACGTGGAAAGTGGCCAGCTGGGACGGCTCCAGCAAGGCGTCGCCGTCGGGCGCCGGCGTGGCCGTGGCGCCCAGCAACTGCGGATTGTCGCGTTCGAGCTGATCCTGGATCAGACGGCGCGTGTGGCGGGTCCGGCAATCGAGGCAGACGACGCCATGTATGCTGCCGTGCAACTCCGTGACGGCTGCGCTGCCTGCCTGCTGATGCAAGCCATCCACGTTTTGCGTGACCAGGCCGCCTATTCTCTGGCGCTGGGCGAGTTGGGCGATGGCCAGGTGGCCAGGATTGGGCGTGGCGCGCGCCAGGGTCGGCCAGCCCACCATGCTGCGCGCCCAGTAGCGGCGGCGCACGGCTTCCTGGCGGCGAAAATCGGGGCCTTGCACGGGGGCGTTGCCGCGCCGCACGCCTTCCGTGTCGCGGTAGGCGGGTATGCCGGACGCCGTGCTGATGCCGGCGCCCGTCAGCAGCAGCACGTCGGGATGGCGCTGCAGGAACTGCGCCAGCTGATCGAGAGCGTCGTAGTCACTGGCTGGCTGCTGGCTGGCGAAGGAAAAATTTTGCATGATGCGCCATGCTAACCGAAAAGCACGGCGCCGTTGCAAGGGCTGTTTATTCGAGCTTCATGCCGAAACGCTGCAGCCGCGGCTGCCAATGCTCCTGGATATTGGCCGAGACGAGGATGCGTTCGGCCTTGCCGATCAGCAATGCGCGTGGCACGAAGCCGAAATAGCGCGAGTCGGCGCTGTTGTCGCGGTTGTCTCCCAGCATGAGGAAATGGTCGGCCGGCACCGTCACGGGGGCAAAGCTGCGCGCCGCGCCTGCGATTTGCGGCAAGACCTGGATGCGGTGCTGTTCCGTCTGGTTGCGTTCGCTGATGCGCTGCGCCGTCAGCTGGCCCACGTGGGCGATGGTTTCAGGCGCCGTGTCGAGCGCCGTGTATTGGACGGGCTGGCCATTGATGACCAGCTGTTCATTGCGCATTTCCACCGTGTCGCCGGGCAGGGCGATGATGCGCTTGATCAATCGCGTGCCGTCTTTGGGCGAGGAAAAGGTGACGATGTCGCCGCGGGCCGGTTCGCCCAGGCGCTGCAGCACGATATCGGTGAGCGGCACTTTCAGGTTGAAGGCGAGGCGGTTGACGAAGACCACGTCGCCCTCGAGCAGGTTGGGACGCATGGACGCCGAAGGGATGGGATTCCAGTCCGCCACGGCCGTGCGGAACACGCCGAACAGCAGCAGAAACATCAAAAAACCTTTGTTGGCGCGCATCCATGTGCTCATGTCGGCTCTTTCGCTGGGCTGTGCCCGTGATGGTGATGGTAAACGCCAAGGCTGCTGGCGACCTGTTCACGATGCACGGCGAGGCTGAAGCCAGTCTTAAATATGGCAGCAGGGCAGGCAAATGGCAGGCATGGCGTGACCGCTGTTGCGTGCACGCATCACCATACCGGTTTCAAGGGTGCCTGCACGGTGTCTGCGTGTCGTCGCCGCCATTGTGCAGCCGCTTGCCGTGCATGTCATCCCACAGCTCGCCGAGCGCCACCAGCAAGCCGCCGCCCACGAAGGGGATGGCCACCAGCCATGGGATGCTGTCGAGCCAGGGCCCCAGCACGATGGCCGAGGCCACGGTGATGACGATGGCGCTGTACCAGAAGCGGCGCGGATGCCGGAGAGTCAGCAGGTAGTGCAGATTGTTCATAAATCCTCCTTGGTCAGCATGCGGAACAGCCGGGCGGCCAGGATGCTGCTGACGGCGATGACGATACAGCCGTCCAGGAAAAACAGCACCTTGCCGACCAGGTGCATGCCCTGCACGAGATAGGCGGGCAGCTCCCGCGCTTCCGCCCACTGTGTCATGCGCGCCAGCACAATGGCGGCGGCAAAGATGACGACGGCCAAGGCCAGCACCACCAGCACGTGTTCGAACAGGCGTAGCCGCAGTTTCATGTTGGACTTGGCAAGGTTGGGAAGATTCCCGCACCTTGACGTTATCAGTCCAATATCGCGCTGCTTTGCGTTGTCACAAAGTCGCCCCTGATAGGATAAAAGTCGCGTTGCTGACGGAAAAATGCGCTATCTCAGGCCTTGGATTGCGTGTTGCGCCGCTCAAAATACAGCAGGTCCGACCAGGCATTCTGGAAAAACATGGCTTGTTCCGATTTGCCATACTGATGAAAGCCGTTGCGTTGCATGACGGCGACCGAGCCCAGGTTTTGCGGCCGCGCCGTCGCTTCCAGGCGCCACAGTTCCAGCGCGCCGAACGCTTCTTCCAGCAGCAGGGCCACCACGCGCGTGGCGTAGCCGCGTCCGCCGAACCGTTCGCCGATGCGGTAACCGAGCGCTGCCTTGTTGAAATAGGGGCGGGTGACGCCCGTCAGGTTGACCCTGCCGATGATTTGCCCGTCCAGCTTGGCCAGGTACTGGTAGGCGCGGTCTTGCTCACGTTCGCGCTGCGCCTGCTCGATGGCGGCGGCGATGGCTTCGTGGTGATAGTAGGACGGCGCGCGGGCCGTGACCCAGTGTTCAAAATACGCGCGGTTTTCCAGTTCGAAGGCCAGCAAGGCGGGGAGGTCGGCGCTGGAAGGGGGAAGCAGCTGGAGGCGGTCGAGGTCTGGCATGGGAGCGTGTCGGAAAGCGATGCGCCATTATAATCAGCTCGCGCATTTCGCCGCACACCCGCTTGCATTCATGAAGGAGCAGCATGCTGTCCCATATCTGCCTCGGTACCAATGACTTTCCCCGCGCCTACGCCTTCTACACGGCCTTGCTGGGCGAACTTAACCTGATCGAAAAATTCCATGACCGGGCCAAGCCCTGGGCCGGCTGGATGGCGCAGCAGGCTCCGCGGCCCCTGTTCGTACTGACGGCGCCGCATGACGGCTTGCCCGCTACGCCCGGCAATGGACAGATGACGGCCTTGCTGGCCGCCAGCCGCGCGCAGGTGGACCGCTGCTACCAGGCCGTGCTGGCGCTGGGCGCCGTGTGCGAAGGGCCACCCGGTTTGCGCCCCCATTACCACGCCCATTACTATGGCGCCTACTTCCGCGACCTGGACGGCAACAAGCTGTGCGTCTGCTGCCACGCCGAGGAATAGTTCAGCGCGGTCCCCAGATATCGTCTTCCGTCCAGCCCAGTTCCAGGAAATCCTGCGCCCGCTCGTCCGCCTCGCCGGCGCAATAGAATTCGTCGAGCTGGGGCGGCGCGATGCGCGTGCCGGCCAGCATGGCGTGCACTTGCCCCCGGTGGTGGATCTGGTGCTGGAACAGGTGCGCCAGCATGCGCTGGCGCGTGTCGACTTGCGGCGTGTCGCGCAATATCGTCACGGGCCGCGCCAGGTCCGCATCGCACAGGCTGCGGCAATGGGCGATCAGGCGCAGGTCCGATGCGCGCTGTGCCGCGTGCAGGGTTGCGCAATCCGTGAACGGTTCATCCTGTTCAAAGAAGACATAGCAATCGGGATGGGGCGCTTCGCCGCGCAGCTCGCGCTCGAGCGCGTCGAGATAAAACCAGTCGCATGTGAGGATGTGGTTCAGGGTGGACTGGATGGCGGGGAAAAAACTGACGCGCGTGGCCTGGAATTCGGCCTGCGTCAGTTGCCCGCAAGCTTTCAGCAGGCGGTGGTTGGCCCAGGCGTTGTTGTACGCCTGGCTGGTGATGTAGTGTGCAAGTGGATTGTTCATGATGGGTCGCTTGTCGAGCATGGCAGGGGGCATGTCGTGCCACTGTAGCATGTTGCGGCAGGTGGACAAAGCTGCCACGTCCGCCCCACCGGCGCTGCCATCATCAAGTAAAATCGCGGGGCGGATTTCGCGATAGTGATGCAGATAGGGCTGGAAGAACAAAATGGGTTGGATAGGAAAATTACTGAACGGCGGCGACGAAAAAAACAAGCCTGCGCCTCTCGCTGCTGCGGCAGCATCCGAGATGGCACGGCAGCCGGCCACCATCACCGAAATCGACGCAATCTACTACCGCTGGCTGGCGGCCGCGGGTTCGGCGCAGGCTACGCCGCAGGCCGAACAGGAGATTCTGGACGAATTGACGCGCCTGGCCCGTGAACCGGTCGCCGGCGCCGCGCTCGTGCCGCGCATTCCGGCCATCATTCCGCAACTGATGCGGACCTTGCAAAATGAAAACATGAGCGCGGCCGAGCTGTCGCGTCAGCTGGCCCAGGACGTGCTGCTGGTCGCCGAGGTCTACCGCGAAGCGAACCGGCCCCGCTACCATTCGCGCTACAACGCCAGCCCGTCGATCAACAATATGGAAGGCGCCATCATGCTGCTCGGGCAAAACGGCATGCGCATGCTGCTGGCCCGCGTTGCCTTCCGCCCCATCGTCAGCATGCAAAGCGGCGGGCTGACCATACGCACGGCGCCGCTGATCTGGCGTCAGTCCGAGAAATGCGCGCTGGCGGCCAACCTGGTCGCGCCCGCCATGCAGGCCAATGCCTTCGACGCGTATCTGGCGGGACTGATGGCCAATGTCGGCCTGGTGGTGGCGTTCCGTCTCATCGACCAGATGCATGCGCCCGATGCCTTCCCGCAATCGGATGCCTTCATTGCCCAGGTGTTCGCGCAAGCGCGCATCCTGTCGGTGCGGATCGCCGAATTATGGGAGTTTCCCGAGTCCGTGACCCGCGCGATCGGGCATGCGGGGCAGGCTGATGCCGATCCGCAGGCGCAAGCCCTGGCGCAGGGCGAGCGCTTGAGCAAGCTGCGCATGCTGGTCGATACGGGCCGCTTTCCTGCCGACGATCCGTTCGTCATGGCTGGACTGGGCAAGAGCGAGCTGCTGGTGTTCGACAAGCTGGCCGACGAGGACGACGAGGGCGACGGAGCGTGATGCCAACCGCGTGCAGCTGATTCCGGCTGATATCGCTCAGCGCGCAAAATACAGTTCGTGCAGGTGCTCGAGGTCGACGTCAAGCGCCGCCTGCGACAGCGCCACCTTGCCGCTTTGCATCAGGTAGACGTGATCGGCCACGCCCACGGCCCGCGCCGTGTTCTGTTCCACCAGGATGATGGTGCGCTTGCCGTCGTTCAGGCGCGCGAGGATCTCGAACAGCTCGTTGACCACCAGCGGGGCCAGGCCCAGCGACGGTTCGTCGATGATCAGCAGCGACGGGTCCGACATCAAGCCCCGCGCCATCGCCAGCATCTGCGCCTCGCCGCCGGAGAGTGACCCGGCCAGCTGCTTGCGGCGTTCGTGCAGGCGCGGGAACATGGCGTAGGCTTCGGCCAGGCGCGCCGGCATGTGGCTGCGGTGCTCCTTCGGAAACGCGCCCATGATCAGGTTTTCTTCCACGCTCATGTCGCGGAACGTCATGCGTCCTTCCGGAATCATCGTCACGCGCGCATCGCTCATCTTCCACGTCGGCGTGCCGTTGATGGCCACGCCGTCGAGCGCGATGCTGCCCGCGCCGACCGGCAGCAGTCCCATGATGGCGCGCAGCAGGGTGGTCTTGCCGGCGCCGTTCGGGCCGATGATGGTGGTCAGCTTGCCCTTCTGGATAGCCAGCGACACATCCCACAGCACATTGATGGCGCCATAGCCGGCGCGCAGATTCTCTATCTTAAGCATGGGCGGCTCCCGTATAACTTTCGATGACGGCCGGATCGCGGAACACGGCATCGGGCGTGCCGTCGGCGATCAGCTGGCCAAAATTGAGCACGGCCACGCGCTGGCACAGATTGCTGATGGTCTCGATATCGTGCTCGATCATGACGATGCCCACGCCAAAGGCGGCGTGCAAGTCCTTCAGCATGCCCATGAAGCGGCGCTTGCCGTTCGTTTCCAGGCCCGCCAGCACTTCGTCAAGCAGCAGCAGCTTCGGATTGGTGGCCAGCGCCTTGGCCACTTCCAGCGCTTTCAATTCCGTCAGCGCCAGTTCGCTGGCCGCGTCGCGCCCGGCCTTGTCGGCCAGGCTCGTGAAATCGAGGATTTCATCGATCTTGCGCTGGTCCACCTTGCCCGTGCCGAAGCGCTGCGCCACGATCAGGTTTTCACGCACCGTCAATTCATGCATCGGTTGCGGAATCTGGAAAGTGCGGCCCAGCCCCAGGCGCGCGCGCTGGTACATGGGCGTGGCCATGATGTCGCGCCCCTCGAAGCGGATGCCGCCGCTGGTGGGACGCACCAGGCCGGAAATAGCATTGAATAGCGTCGTCTTGCCGGCGCCGTTGGCGCCCACGAGGCCGATCACGTCGTGGCTGCCCACGTTCAAGGTGACGGAATCGACGGCCGTCAGGCCGCCGAAGCGCACGGATACATTATCGAGTTCAAGCATGTTGTTTCTCCTTCGCTTTGAACGCGTTTTTCAGCCATTTCTGCAGCAGCGGCAGCAAGCCGTTCGGACTGAAGACGATCATCGCCACCAGCAGCACGCCCAGCACCAGCTGGTGGCCCGTGGGGATCAGCGACTTGAAGATCAGCTGGTCGACCAGGTAGACCACCACGGCGCCCAGCACGGGGCCAAGTATCGTGCGGTAGCCGCCGAAGATGGCCGCCACGATCGGCAAGGTCACCCACAGGCTGTTGAAGGCGTAGTCCGGTTCCAGGAAGTTGATGTAGTGGGCGTTGAAGGCGCCGAACAGGCCCGCCACGAAGGCCGACACGAGCAGCATGGCGCCTTTCAGCAAGGTGCTGTTGACGCCGACGACGCGCGTGGCGTCTTCGCTGTCGTGCATGGCGCGCAAGGCGATGCCGTAATGGCTGGCGCGGATGCGGCTGTAGGCAAAGGCGCATGCCACCACCAGGGTCAGCACGACCAGGTAGGCGCCCGTCTTGCTGGCCAGATCGAAGCCGAAGACGGTGGGCAAGGTGGGAATATTGTTGATGCCGCCGGCGCCGCCCGTGACGGAACTCCATTCCGTGGCCAGGATGCGGAAGATGTGGGCATAGGCGAGGATGGCCAGCGCAAAATACGGCCCGCGCAGGCGCAGCACGGGCAGCATGATGACGGCGGCGATGGCCGCGCCCGCGCCGCCCAGCAGCATGGCGGCAAACACGGGCAGGCCCAGTTTCACGGTGGCCAGCGCGGAGACATACGCGCCCACGCCGAAGAACGCCGCATGGCCGAAGCTGACCATGCCGCCCAGGTTCCCCAGCAGGGCCCAGGACATGGCCACGCCGCCGATGATCAGGGCCGCCACCACCATGCTCATCACATACTGGTTGGCGCCCAGGGCCAGCGGCACGGCGACGTAGGCGGCCAGCAGCAGGCCCGCCGTGGAAATCAGTGTCGAGCGCTTCATCCGCGCCTCCGTTGTGCGCCGAACAAGCCGTTCGGCATGATGAACAGCACCAGCAGGAACAGCACCATGCCGGACAATTCCTGCAGCGCGGAGCTGGCCAGGGTGACGGTCAAGGCTTCGGCCACGCCCAGCAGCACGGCGGCCAGCAGCACGCCGGGAATCGAACCGATGCCGGCCAATACCGTGATGATGAAGGCTTTTACCGTCAGCGCGCCGCCGTAGGCGGGCTGGATCACGCCATAGCTGAACAGGGCGACACCGGCGAAGGCGGCCAGGATGCCGGCGACCAGAAAGGACACCAGTTCCGTGCGGCCCGGGTCGATGCCCATCAGCTTGGCCGCGTCGCGGTTGCTGGAGACGGCGCGCACGGCGCGGCCATACCAGCTGGTCGACAGCCAGCGCCACAGGGCCGCCATCAGCACCAGGCTGACGCAAAAGAAAATCACTTCGCTGCGCATGCTGAAAAACGGGCCGATTTCAAAACCTTCCTGCAGCCAGCTCGACGACGTCGAGCGGATATCCGCCTTCCATACGAGCAGGATGAAATTGGTGAGGATCACGCCGATGCCGTAGGTGAGGATCAGCGAATTGATTTCGCGGTCTTTCTTGATGCGGCTGACGATCAGGTACACGCCCACGGATGTCAGGCTGACGATCACCAGCGCGATGGGAATGGCGAACATGGGGCCGAGTCCAAGCCCGGATTCCACGCTGTAGGCGATGTAGGCGGCCAGCAGCACCAGTTCGCCGTGTGCCAGGTTGATCACTTTCATGGTGCCGAAGACCAGCGCCAGTCCCAGTGCGATCAGGGCGTAGGAGCCGCCCTGCAGCAAACCCGAATACAGGGCTTGCAAGATTAATTCTGTCATGTCGTCATCCCGTCAGGCAGTCCTGGCGCAGTAGCTACACTGCGCAGGACTGCCGTTCATCGGTGCGCGCCCGGCAGGCGCGCGCGTGTGCAGCGGGAGGCTGCTGTTACCAGGGCAGGGCGGGATAGGCCAGCTTGCCCGTCGCGTGTTCCTTCGGCCAGACGATGACCACTTTCTTGTCCTGGTGCTGCGCCATGCGGTGCACGAAATTCTGGTTGTCGCCGTTGGCGGCAAACTGCACCCGGCCGATCAAGGTTTCGCGGTCCGTCTTGCGCATTTCCTCGGCCACGCCGCCTTTCTTGAGCGTGCCCTTGTCGGCCGCGCGCGCGATCGCTTCGAACAGCAGCATCGATTGCACATAGCCGAACTGGCCCAGGTAGTCCGGCTCCTTCTTGTACAGCTGCTTGTAGGCGTCGCTGAAGGCCTTGCCGTCGGCTGTCTTGAATTCCGTCGGGAAGGGCAGCAGGGCCGTGCCGAACACGTTCGGCATCAGGTCGGGGAAGTCGGCCGCCATCTTCGGCGTGGCCAGCGACCACACGCCCACCATGGCCTTGATCTTCGGTTTCAGCACGCGTGCGGCGCGGATGATGCCCACGTAATCGTTTTCGTAGCCGACCATGGCCACGACTTCCGATTTATCCTGCAGCTTGATCTTGTTGATGATGGGCTTGAAGTCGGTAATGGCCGGATCGAACGAGTGCGTCGTCACCTTCACGCCCTTGGCGGCCAGGGCTTTTTCCACGTCTTTTGCCAGGCCCGTGGTGGCGTCCTTGGTCGAATACACGATGGAGACGGACTTGGTGCCCACGTCCTGCAGCAGTCCCAGCATGGCTTTTTCGTAGCCGGCCGTGTTATTGATGCGGAAAAAATTCTTGCGCCCGCTGCTCACCAGGCTGTCGTCCACGCCGCCCGAGGTGATGTAGACGAGGCCCAGTTTATTCGCCGTGTCCGAGGCGGGCGAGATATTGTTCGAACCATAGCCACCCGTGATGGCCACCACGCCCTGGCTGGCCAGCTTTTCCACGGCGGCGATGGCCTTGGCGGGCGCCGATTCGTCGTCGACGGTGATGATCTTGATCGTGTGCTTGCCGTTGGTCTTGTTGAATACTTCGGCCGCGACCATGATCCCTTCCTGCATGCCGGCGCCGACGCGCGCCAGGTTGCCCGTCAGCGGGATTTCCGCGCCGACCAGGAATTCGTCGGCGCTGGCTTGTGTCATCCAGGCGCTGGCAACCAGCGCTGCCATGGCGATGCGTGTGTAGGTGCGTTTCATCGTGTCTCCTCCGGTGATGTGGCTTGGTTTTATTGTCGTGTCTGGTACTGCATGGTCAACTTATCGTGCATTCTGCGCCATTTGCCGCAGCTGCCCCTTTAAAATCTTGCCCGTGGCGGCCGCCGGCAGCGCTTCCATGACGATGATGGCGGACGGGCACTTGTACGGCGACAGGGTCTGCGCCAGCCAGGCCTGCAATTCTGCCACGCTGGCGGGCTGGCGCGGGTCCAGTTCCACGTAGGCGATGACGTCCTCGTTGCCATCGTCCAGGGAGCGTCCCACCACGGCCGACTGCACCACGGAAGCGTGGGCGTTCAGGGCCGTTTCCACTTCCAGCGGATACACATTGAAGCCGGAGCGGATGATCAGTTCCTTGGTACGGCCCACGATGAACAGCGCGCCGTCAGGGTCCTGGCGCGCCATGTCGCCCGTGTTGAGCCAGCCGCCGTCGCGCATGGTGGCAGCCGTCATGGCCGGCTCGCGGTAATAGCCGGCCATGATGTTCGGCCCGCGTATCCACAGTTCTCCTGGCTCGCCTGGCGCCACATCCGTGCCGGCGACGTCCACCACGCGCACTTCCACGCCCGGGATCGGCGTGCCGACGGAATCGTCGAGGCGCGGCGTTTCCAGGCGCGTCTGGCTGATGGTTGGCGCGCTTTCCGTCATGCCGTAGCCATTGTGCAGCGCGGTGCCCAGCAGTTTTTCCACCTCGTGCTTGAGCGATGGCGCCAGCGGCGAGCCGCCCGCGTATGCAAAGCGCAGCCGCGTCGGCAGGGGAGTCTCCGCGCCGCCCAGGGTTTGCAGCAGCTTGGCGTACATGGCGGGCACGCCCTGCACGATAGTCAACTCATCGTCTTTCAATGCGGCCAGCAGGCCATCGACGGAAAAGCGCGGCACCAGATATAAAGCGGCGCCCGCATACAGGGTGCCCAGGGCCACCGAGGCCAGGCCGTACACGTGCGAAATCGGCAGCACGCCGTAGGCGCGGTCGGTGCGCGTCAATCCCCGCAAGGTGCTGGAGACGGCGGCGATGAACAGCAGGTTGCGGTGCGTGAGCATCACGCCTTTCGACTGCCCCGTCGTGCCCGTCGTGTAGATCAGCGCGGCCACCTGCTCGTTGCCGGGGACCGTGTCTTCCGCGATGGCTGTCTCGTTCAATTCGCCCGCCAGCAGCTGTCCCATGCCATCGACGGTGACAGCGCTGGCGCCGCGTCGCGTCGCATGGGCGGCCGCTTCCGGCGAGGCGCCGGCCAGGAACAGCACGCGCCGCGCGGAACTGTGCGTGGCGATGGTGTCGATCTCGCGCGCCGACAGCCGCGCATTGACGTTGACGATCCATGCATCGATGCTGGCGGCCGCGAAAATCAGCGCCACCTGCAGCGCGCCATTTTCTCCCACCACCATCAGGCGGTCGCCGGCGCGCACATCGAGCTGGCGCAGCAGCTGAGCGGCGTTTTCCACACTGTGCTGCAGCTGCGCGTAAGTCCAGTGGCGGCCCCCTTCATGCAGCGCCGGCGCATCGGGCGCGCGCGCGGCCCAGTAGGCGGGGATGGCCGACAGGCGCGCCGGCAGGCCGGCCAGCAGGGAAGGGATGTCCATCGCGGCCTCCTTCACTTTTGCGCTGCCTTGATCATGTTGCGGGCGATGACGATCTGCTGGATCTGCGTCGTACCCTCATAAATGCGGAACAGGCGCACGTCGCGGTAGAAGCGTTCGGCCGCGTATTCGCTGATGTATCCCGCGCCGCCGTGGATCTGCACGGAGCGGTCGGCCACGCGGCCGCACATTTCGGAAGCGAACAGCTTGCAGCACGATGCTTCCGTCGAAATATCTTCCTTGTTGTCGCGCCGGCGCGCCGCGTCGAGCACCATGCTGCGCGCCGCATAGATTTCCGCCTTGCTGTCGGCCAGCATGGCCTGGATCAGCTGGAATTCCGCGATGGGCTGGCCGAACTGCTGGCGCTCCATGGCGTAGGCGAGGGCGTCGGCCAGCATGCGTTCGGCCGCGCCCACGCAGACGGCGGCGATGTGCAGGCGTCCCTTGTCGAGCACTTTCATGGCTGTCTTGAAGCCCACGCCTTCCTTGCCGCCGATGACGTTGGCGGCCGGCACCTTGCAATTTTCAAAGATGACGTCGCAGGTATGCGCGCCCTGCTGGCCCATTTTCTTGTCGATCTTGCCCAGCGAGAGGCCCGGCGTATCCTTTTCCACGATGAAGGCGGAAATGGCCGAGGCGCCCCGCTTGACGGGGTCCGTGCGGGCCATGACCGTAAAGATGCTCGCTTCGGGCGCGTTGGTGATATAGCGCTTGCTGCCGTTAAGGATATAGAAGTCGCCGTCGCGCACTGCCGTCGTGCGCAGCGAGGCTGCATCCGACCCCGATCCCGCTTCCGTCAGGGCGAACGAGCCGATGATCTCGCCGGCCGCCAGCTTGGGCAGATAATATTGTTTCTGCGCTTCCGTGCCATCGATGACGATGCCTTGCGAGCCGATGCCGTTGTTGGTGCCGATCAGCGAACGGAAGGCGGGCGAGGTGCGGGCGATTTCAAAAGCGACCCGCACTTCCTCTTCCATGCTCAGTTCCAGGCCGCCGTAGGCTTCGGGAATGGACAGGCCGAACAGGCCCAGCTCGCGCATCTGCGCCACGATGGCGGGCGGTATCGTATCCGTTTCGGCCACCAGCGCCTCGTTCGGCACCAGCACTTCGCGCACGAAACGGGCGATGCTGTCGAGCAGGATGTTCAGGGTTTCTTCGTCGCGTATCATCGGTTTCCTCGGCGCTTTGATTTGAGCTGTCGTTGAGAGGGGGCGCGCAGTCTAACCGCGGCCCAGGTTTTTTTCCACTGTCTTGACGAGGGCCACCAGGCGCGGTCCCAGGTCGGATTCGAGTTTTTCGCGCGACAGCAAAAAGGCGGGGCCGCCGCAATTGAAGGCCATCACCTGTTCGCCGTCGGCGCCCAGCATGGGCACGCCCACGGCATGCACGTCGTTCTGCCACTCGCCGGCCGAGATGCAAAAACCCCGGTCCTGGTAATCCTTGAAGCCTTGTTCGATGCCGGCCTTGATGCGGGGCCAGCGTTCCGTCTCGTGCACCCTGGCGTGGTCCATCAGGTAGTCGCGTTCGGTCTGCGGCAGGATGCACAGCAGGGCCTTGCCCATGGCCGTCGTCATCAGGGGAATGCGCGAACCGACGTCGAGGCGCAGGGTGACATTGGCGCTGCTGCGGCACGTTTCCACGTAGACCATGCTGAGGCGGTCGCGCGTGCCCAGCGACACGGATGCCTGCGCATGCTCGGCCAGTTCCTCCATCAGCGGGCGGGCCATCTTGCGCACGTCGAGGTTCGACAGCATGCGGTAGCCGAGGGCCAGCACGCCGGCGCCCAGCTGGTACTTGCCCAGGCTGTCCAAATAATTGAGGTAGCCGAGTTTGGTGAGGGTGTAGGTGAGGCGGGAGATGGTCGGCTTCGGGATGCCCGTGCGCTTGGCCATGTCCGCGTTCGACAGATAGACTTCGCCGGGGCGGAAGCAACGGAGCACTTCCAGTCCGCGCGCCAGCGCGTTGACGAACTGGCGGTCCTTGCCTTCCTCGTCGTCGCTGAAGACGATCAGTTCCGGATCTGCTGCGGTCTGAATATTTGTCATATTTGCATTCATTTTCAGGCTCCCTGGAAATCAGTTTGCCTAGCCAAATTGTGCGTGTCAACCGTTTTGTGAAACATTCGTTCGCACAGCGAAATGCTGCGGTGCATGAAAAATACCTGGAAAATTGACCTGCGCAGCGGTTTTCGGCCTTGCTGCTTGAGCCTCGTTATATACGTCTGTATATTGCGCTGTTGATGACGGCCGCCGCAGAAGCGGCCGATTTTTTGCATCGCTATATAAAACGATATATAACGGAAGAGAACAAGATGACGATGGTGAAACAGGTAATGACGGGCGCCGTGCTGCTGGCGCTGGCGCAGCAGGCCGCCGGCATGGAAGACGTCGATGCGACGGCGCCGTTCGTGCTGGGCACGGTGACGGTGGTCGGCCAGCGCGAGCAGGCTGGCGCAATGGAACAGCAAGTGGGGACGCAAGTGAGCCGCGCCCAGATGCGCCGCTTCAACCGAGACAACGTGGGCGACGCCTTGAATCTGCTGTCCGGCGTGTCCCTGTCGACGAATGCGCGCAATGAAAAAACCATCGCCATCCGCGGCTTCGATGCGCGCCAGGTGCCGCTGTATATCGACGGCATACCCGTCTACGTGCCGTATGACGGCTATGTCGATTTCAATCGCTTCACGACTGGCGACCTGGCCGCCATCCAGGTGGCGAAAGGCTACAGTTCCGTGGCGTATGGCGCCAATACCCTGGGCGGCGCCATCAACCTGGTGTCGCGCAAGCCGACAGTGTTGACGGAAGGCGATGTCTCCGTGGGCTTCGGCTCGGGCAGCGAGCGCCAGGTGTCGGCCAATGTGGGCACGAACCAGGGCCTGTGGTATCTGCAGGCCGGCGTGTCCTGGATCGATAGCGACAGCTTTCCCCTGTCGTCCGACTTCCGCCCCACGGCCACGGAAGATGGCGGCATGCGTAACAACTCATATCGCAAGGATCACAAGCTGTCGTTCAAGGTGGGTTACACGCCCGCAGGCGGCGATGAATACGCTCTTAGTTACTACAAGCAGCATGGCGAAAAGGGCCAGCCGCCATCGACGAATCCCGCAGGCGCGCGCTACTGGCAATGGCCGTATTGGAACAAGGAAAGCGTGTATTTTGGTTCGCAGACGCGCCTGGGCGAGGCCGAGCGTTTGAAACTGCGCCTGTACCACGACAGCTACGACAATGAAATCGTCTCGTACACGAACGGCAGCTACACGGTCTTGAAGACCAGCGGCCAGGGCAGCGTCAGCGGCGGGCGCAGCATCTACAACGACCGCACGAATGGCGGCGCCGTGGAACTCGAATCATTTCGCCTGGCCGCGCACAGCCTGCGTTTTGTGGCCAGCTACAAGGCCGACGAGCACCAGGAACGCGATGGCAAGGGCGTGCGCACCACCTGGTACAAGGATGCCCTGTGGACCCTGGGCGCGGAAGACAGCATCGTCCTGAGTGGAGCGACGCAGCTGTCGCTGGGCGCCTCGCGCAATGCCCTGCGCCCGGACACGGTTGACAGCGCCGGCAACGCCTATACCTTGCCGGGCAATCAGTCGGCCACCGACCTGCAGGCTGGCCTGTTCCACAGGATGGCGCCAGCGTCGCGCGTGTACGCCACCGTGGCGCGCAAGTCGCGCCTGCCGACGCTGAAGGACCGCTACTCACAGCGCCTGGGCACATATATTGAAAACCCGAACCTGCGCGCCGAGGAGGCGCTCAATTATGAAGTGGGATATCAAGGAAACGCGCAGGGCGCCAGCCTGGAAGCGGCGCTGTTTTACAGCGACGTGAAGGACAAGATCCAGAGCGTGGCGAATGTCTCCGGCGTGCGCGCGCAGATGCGCAACGCGGGCAGGGCGCACATCAGCGGCGTGGAACTGGGCTTGCGCGGACGCGCCGGCGCCCGGCTCGATTTCGGCGGCAACTATACGTACACGGACATGAAAAATGTCAGCGACCGCGCCATGCGCTTGACGGATGTGCCGCGCCACAAGCTGACGGCGCACGCCGTGCTGCACGCGGCGCGCCAGGTCGACGTGGTGGCCATCGCGGAAGCGAACAGCGGGCGCTGGGTCTCGAACACGCTGGAACTTGGCGGCTTTGCGACGCTGAACCTGAAGGCCGTGTACCGCCCCTTGCCGGCCGTGACCCTGGAAGCGGGCGTGAGCAACCTGGCTGACCGCAACTACGCGCTGGCCGACGGTTTTCCCGGCGCGGGCCGCACGTGGCTGGCCAATGCGCAGTATCAGTTCTGATTTTTTGATCGTTCCATGAAAGGATTTAATATGTTCAAGAAGATTTTCGTCGCCTGCACCGTGGCTACGCTGCTGGCGGCACCTTCCGCGTGGGCTGGCGCTCCGCCGCCGGCGCGCGACAACATGAGCCACTCACTTGCCGTGACGGGCATGGTGGAAACGTCATTGACCCTGACGGTGGCCGACTTGCGCAAGCTGCCGCCGGCGCATGGCGGCGCGCTTGCCGTGACGCGCCACAATGGCGACAAGGCCGAGAGCATCACCAGTTACAAGGGCGTGCGCCTGCGCGATATCCTCGACCAGGCAGTGCTGGACGCGCCGGGCCACAACGACGTCAAGAAGATCGCCATCATCGCCACCGCCACCGATGGCTACGCGGTGGTGTTTTCCTGGGGCGAGCTGTATAACGCGCCGGCAGGCGAGGGCGTGATCGTCTACTACGAAAAAAACGGCAAGGCGCTCGACGAGAACGATGGCGCGATCGGCCTGATCTCGGCCAAGGATATCCGCACGGGGCCGCGCCATGTGAAGTGGCTGAACGCCATCGAGGTGCGCAAGCTGGTGGAATAACAAGATCCGCCGCCGTGGAGCCATCCCCGGCGGCGGATCTTCTTACATGGCCAGTGCTTTTTTCATCGCCAGTCCCGCCACGTCAAACAATCCCCGCGCCGCTGGCGTCAAGCCCGCCATGTGCATGGACGCGTGGATCATGCCTTCCAGTTGCACGCAATCGGCCGCCACACCGCCGTCGCGCAGCCGCCGCGCATACGCCACGCCTTCGTCATGCAGCGGGTCGTATTCGCACACCAGCACCGTTGCCGGCGGCAAGTCCTTGAACGAAGCGGCCCGCAATGGCGCCGCGTACGGATGCGCGCCGTCGGCCGGTTCGTTCAGGTAGGCCGACCAGCAAAAGCGCATGGCTTCACGGGTCAATGAAAAGCCTTCCGCATGGCGCTGGTAGGACGGCGTGTCGAAGGTGAAATCGAGGGCCGGATACAGCAGCAGCTGGTGCGCCAGCGCGGGGCCGGCCTGGTCGCGCGCCATCAGGGCTGCCGCTGCGGCCAGGTTGCCGCCCGCGCTGTCGCCGCCCACGGCCAGCCGCCGTGCATCGATGCCCAGCGCCGTCGCATGCTCGGCGACCCAGCACAGTGCCCTGTAAAAGTCGTCGAGCGGCACGGGGAACTTGTGCTCGGGCGCCAGCCGGTAGTCGACGGAAAAGACCACGCAGCCGGTGGCGTTGGCCAGCGCGCGGCACGGATTGTCGTACAGGTCCAGCGAACACAGACACCATCCGCCTCCGTGCGCAAAGACGATGGCGGGCAAGGGCTGGCCCGTCTGCGCGCCGGCCGGCACATAGGCGCGCACGGCCAGTGCATGCTCGCCGGGCAGCACGTAATCCTTGATGGCCGCGACGTCTTCCAGTGGCCCGTGCAGCTGGCGCAAGCCCGTTTCCGTGGATGTGCGCAAGTGTGCCAGCGAGGCGGGAGGCGGCGCATCCCTTGTTTGTTCCAGCCAGGCGGCGATCAGCGGATCGAGGCTCATGCGTTGTTTCCTGACTTTTCTCCGGCCAGGAACGGCAGCAGATGGGCGATGAACGCTTCCGGCTGTTCTTCCATGATGAAGTGGCCGCACTCGGCGACGATGGCGCCTTGCAAATTGTCCGCCTTGCCCTGCATGGTCAGCAGGGGCGCGTCATTCGTCGCATGGTCGGCGCCGATGGCCAGCACGGGCATGGCCAGGCTGTTTTTCGCCCGCTGCAGGTTTTGCCGGATGGTTTCGGGGATGGCGCGGTAGTAGGCGAAACCGGCGCGCAGGGCGCCTGGCGTGGCGTACGCATCCGCATATACGTCGACGGCCACCTTGTCGCGGCGGTATGACCAGCGGTCGAAGATGAAGCGGATGTACTCGCGCTCCTTGCCCGCCGTGAGCATTTCTGGCAAGTCCAGCACCTGGTTGAACATGAAGTGCCACAGGAAGATGTTGTCCGACGGCGCGACAAAAATCGGCGGCGCCGGCGCCAGGCCGGGAATCACGGCTTCCGTCAGCGCCAGTTTCGTCACGGCCTGCGGAAAATCGCTGGCCAGCGCGTAGCCGACCCACATGCCGATGTCGTGGCCGACGACATCGTACTGCGCATGGCCCAGGGCCAGCATGGCGCGGTGCAGGGTAGTTGCCACGGCGCCCGTGTCGTAGCCGCCGGCCGGTCGGTCGGAGTGGCCGCTGCCGGGCGGGTCGACGGCGACGGCCTGGTAGCCATTCGCCGCCAGCGCCGCCATCACGTGGCGCCACGCATACCAGGTTTGCGGCCAGCCGGGGATCAGCAGCACGGGTTTGCCGTTGCCGGTACCCGCGATGACGCAATGCAGGCGCTGGCCGTCGATGCGCACGTAATCATGTGTAAATTCGTTCATGGTGTTTCCCTGATTAGTTGTGCTGGATGCCCAGCAATTGATGGATCTGCTCTGCGCTGACGGGAGCGCCGGCGAAGTCGTCGAAGATTTTGTCGGTCACGGGAATGATGTGGGCATTGATGAAAGCCACGCCTTCGCGCGCACCCGTTTCCTGGTCTTTCAGGCAGCATTCCCATTCCAGCGTGGCCCAGCCCGCGTAGTCGTTCTGCGCCATCTTCGAGAAGATCGCCTTGAAGTCGACCTGGCCGTCGCCCAGCGAACGGAAACGCCCGGCGCGGTTTTCCCACGACTGGTAGCCGCCGTAGATGCCTTGCCGTCCTGTCGGATTGAACTCCGCATCCTTCACATGGAACATGCGGATGTGGTCCTTGTAGATGTCGATGAATTCCAGGTAGTTCAGCTGCTGCAGCACGAAGTGGCTGGGGTCGAACAGCATCTTGCAGCGCGGGTGGCGACCCACGCGCTCATAAAACATCTCGAAGCTGATGCCGTCATGCAGGTCTTCGCTGGGGTGGATTTCGTAGCACAGGTTGACGCCCTGTTCCTCGCACACGTCGAGGATGGGCAGCCAGCGGCGCGCCAGTTCGTCGAAGGCCGTCTCGATCAGGCCGGGCGGGCGCTGCGGGAACGGGAATAAATATGGCCAGGCGAACGAGCCGGAAAACGTGCCCATGTCGGTGAGGCCCAGGCGTTTCGAGGCCATGGCCGCCAGCTTGACTTGCTCGATGGCCCACGCCGTGCGCGCTTCCGGCTGGCCGTGCAGGTGTGCCGGCGCGAAGCTGTCGCACAGCGCGTCGTAGGCCGGGTGCACGGCCACCAGCTGGCCGAGGATGTGCGTCGTCAGTTCGCTGATGACGAGGCCATGGCCCGCCAGCATGGCGACCAGGTCGTCGCAGTATTGCTGGCTGTGCGCGGCCTGCGCCACGTCGAACAGGCGCGCATCCCAGGCGGGAATCTGCAGGGCCTTGAAGCCCATGCCGGCCGCCCACTCGGCGATGGCGGGCAGGGTGTTGAAGGGCGCGGTGTCGGCGGCGAATTGGGCCAGGTGCAGGCTCGGTCCTTGGATGGTTTTCATATCGGCTCCTATTGTTTGTCGATCGACAAAGAATAGGCGAAATTTTCTGTTCGGTCAAGGCGGTCATGCAAAATAATTGGCGAACGCGCCGTCGACGCCAGGCGTTATACTGGCCGCCAGTTTGCAAGCAGAGGATGAAAATGGCAGGAAGACCGAGGGAATTTGACCGCGCGCTGGCGCTGGCAAAAGCGCGCGACGCATTCTGGACGCGCGGCTACGAGGGCGTATCGATGGCCGACCTGGTGGCGGCGCTGGGCATCGCCTCGGCGCGCATCTACGCGGCGTTCGGCTCGAAGGAGCAGCTGTTCCGCGAAGCCGTGGAATTGTATGAAACGGGCGAAGGCGCGTTTGCCGTGCATGCGCTGGCGGCCAGCCTGAATGTGCGCGACGCCGTGGCGCGCATGCTGGAAGAAGCCGTGCTGCTGTACACGCGCAGCGGCCAGCCGCAAGGCTGCATGGTGGTCACGGCCGCCACGAACACGAGCGCGGAAAACGCGGGTATCGCCGACTGGCTGGCGCAGCACCGCCGCGCGCGCACGCAAGCCGTCATCGAGCGCCTGCGCGCGGCGCAGCTGGCGGGAGAATTAAAAGGAGAGGCGGACGTGCAGGCGCTGGGCGATTACTATGCGGCCTTGCTGCATGGCCTGTCGGTGCAGGCGCGCGACGGCATTCCGGCCGAACGGCTGCTGGCGCTGATCACGCCGGCGCTGGCGCCTCTGGTGCTGGAAATGAAAAACCAGGCTATCTTGCCGATAGTCGCTGCGGTCAGGTCTTGACGTCGATCAGGCTGCCCAGGGCCTGGTCGGCTGCCTTCACGACATTCGCCGACAGGTTGAAACCGGCCTTGTAGACGAGGTTATCCGTCAGTTCGGACGCGAGGCCCACGCCGTTCGGACGGCTTTCCGCCGCCTTGGCCGCATTCGCATTGGCGCCGCTGACGCTTTCGCTGGCGGCCAGCTTGCGCCCTTCGATGGACAGGGTGACGCCCGTGCCGGCCGGGCTGCTTTCCTGGAACTGGGCTTGCTGCGGCTGGAAGCCCGGCGTATTCGCATTGGCGATATTGTTGGCGGCCACATCCAGCGCACGCTGGTTGGCGGTCAGCCCCGAGGTACCGGTGGTGAGGGCGGATATGGACATGGCAACTCCTTCAGTAGGCGCTCAGTTTACTCCTGTCAGCGGAAAAAGTGGTTGGTGCAAGGCAACATTTTTTCCGCAAGTGGTTGCCGCAAAAAATATGTGCGTCACGTAATTTTTTTATATTGTCCTGTGGCATTTCACTGTCTAGACTGGCAGGGAAGTCATCCACGGAGTCCGCCATTTTTCACCTGCTTCGCCCTATTTCCCTGGGTTTGCTGCTCAGTCTGCCTTGCCTGCCCCTGAAAGCCCAGCTTGCCCACTCGCCGTTGCCGCTCGATGCGCGCCTGAACGAGCAAGTCATCATGGTGCCGGCCGGCGACGGCTTGCGCGAGGCGCTGGAAACGACGGTGTTCCGCCCCGCCGGCCCCGGCCCGTTCCCCCTGCTGCTGATGAATCACGGCAAGCAGGCCGGCCCGGCCCGGCTGCAGCAGCGCGAGCGCTTTATCTATATGGCCACCGAATTCGTGCGCCGCGGCTATGCGGTGATGCTGCCCATGCGCGCCGGCTTTGCCCGTTCCACGGGCGCCTACCGCGATTTCGGCTGCGACATGCTGGGCAACGCCCAGGGCCAGGCGCGCGACATGCTGGCCGCGCTCGCGTATGCGCGCCGCCAGAGCTGGGTCGACCCGCAGCGCATCGTCGTCGCGGGGCAGTCGTATGGCGGCCTCGCGGCGCTGGCGCTGGCCACCCGGGTGGTGCCCGGCGTACGGGGCGTGCTCAATTTTTCCGGCGGCTTGCGCGTCGACATGCCCGGCTGCGACTGGCAAGGGGCGCTGGCCAAGACCTTCGCCACCCTGGGCGCGTACAACCACATTCCCAGCCTGTGGCTGTATGGCGCCAACGATTCCTATTTCGGACCGGCCCTGGCGCAGCGTTTGTTTCGCTCGTTTACGGGCTCCGGCGGCCAGGCGCAACTGGTCGCCTATGGCCCGTTCAAGCGCGACGCCCACCTGACCCTGGGCAGCCGCGATGGGGTGACCGTGTGGCTGCCCGCCACCGAACGCTTCCTCCAGAAGATCGGCATGCCGGTGCGCCAGGTCTACCGCGTGGCCGATGCGCCGTCGCCGCCCGCCACGCATTTCGCGCCGCAGGACGATATCGCCGCCGTGCCCTACCTGGAAGAGCAGGGCCGCGCGGCCTATCGCGTCTTTCTGGAGAAAACCGCGCCGCGCGCCTTCGCCCTGTCGGCCAGCGGCGCCTGGGGCTGGGCCGAGGAGGGCGAAAGCCCCGAAGTGCGTGCGCTCGCTTCGTGCCAGCGGCGCAGCAGCCTGCCGTGCCAGCTGTATTCGGTCGATGAAAGCGTTGTCTGGCCCGTCGCCGGCGCCAGCGTGAGCGCCGCCGGCGGCGCGCAATAGGCCCCCGCGCACGATAGTTGTCGCCGAAACGGGGGATGGGCGAATATACTAGGCGAAAAGGGAGGCCTTCCGCTTCCCGTCCGCCCTTATCATCAGCGAGAATTCACCCTTATGGCGTCATCCCCAGAAAACCTCAGCATGGCCGTGTTTTGCGACTTCGAGAACGTCGCGCTCGGCGTGCGAGATGCAAACTACGAAAAATTCGATATCAAGCCCATCCTCGAACGCTTGCTGCTCAAGGGCAGCATCGTTGTCAAGAAGGCATATTGCGACTGGGACCGTTATAAAAGTTTCAAGGGCACCATGCACGAAGCGAATTTCGAGCTGATCGAAATTCCCCACGTGCGCCAGTCCGGCAAGAATTCGGCCGACATCCGCCTCGTGGTCGATGCGCTGGACCTGTGCTACACCAAGGCCCACGTCAACACCTTCGTCATCATCAGCGGCGATTCCGACTTTTCGCCCCTCGTGTCGAAACTGCGCGAAAACGCCAAGCAGGTAATCGGCGTGGGCGTCAAGCAGTCGACTTCCGACCTGCTGGTGGCCAACTGCGACGAATTCATTTTCTACGATGACCTCGTGCGCGAGAGCCGCCGCACGGCAGCCAAGCGCGACTCGCGCGAAACTCCGGCGGCCAAGCGTTCGCCCGACGAAGAAGTGCGCCGCAAGGAAAAATACGAGTCGCGCAAGACGGAAGCGATCGAGATGGCCGTTGCCACCTTCGACGCGCTGGTCTCGGAGCGCGGCGACAGCGGCAAGATCTGGGCCTCGATGCTGAAAGAAGCGATCAAGCGCCGCAAGCCGGACTTCAGCGAGTCGTATTACGGTTTCCGCACCTTCGGCAATCTGCTGGAAGAAGCGCAGACGCGCGGCTTGCTGGAATTTGGCCGCGATGAAAAATCCGGCGCCTATGTCTACCGCAGCAGCGGCCTGGTGCCTGTCGCCGCGCCCGTGAACGGCGAAGTCGCCAGCGAAGCCATCGTCACCGGCGAGTCCGGCGTGGCGGCGGAAGAGGGCAATCAGCGCGAAGGCGGCAGCCGCCGCGATTCGCGCCGCAATGGCCGTGGCGGCCGCAAGCAGAACGAGCAGCGCCGCGGCGAGTCCGCGCCACAGGCCTTCGTGCCGGTGGCCGACGCCGAAACCGCTGTCGTCGAGCAGTATGCGCCGGCGCCGCAACCGGAAGTGCAGCACGAGGTAGCAGAAGCCGCCGCCGAGGTGGTGGCCGAAGAAGGCAACGCCAAGCGCGGTTCGCGCCGCAATGGTCGCGGCGGCCGCAAGAATGGCGATGGCGCCCGCGAAGCGCGCGCCGAAGTCGACATGGCGCCGGTGGTGGAAGCCATGCCTGAGCCGGTAGTTGAAGCGATCGTGGAAGCCGTCGCCGAAGCCAAGCCGAAGGCCAAACCGCGCACGCCGGCCCGCAAGGCGGCAGCGGCGAAGAAGCCGGCCAAGAAGGCCGCCGATGTCGTGGTGGAAGCTGCACCTGTGATTGAGTCTGCGCCGGTGGAAATCGCGCCTGTAGCGGAAGACAAGCCGGCCAAGGCACCGCGCAAGACGCCGGTGCGCCGTCCGGCCCGCAAGAAGACGGAAGCGGCTTGATTGACGCCCCCAACGCAAGGGCTGGGGTCGGACGGGGACGCCGAGTCCCGGCGGGTCTGACCCCGGCATTTTGCTGCGTCGCTGTACGCCCGGCTTAAGCCATGTACCACGGCGAACGCTTCAACAGCATCTCCCATACGGTGGGCGCCGCGCTGGCGGCCATCGGCGGCGTCATCCTGATCGTCGTGGCGGCCCGCACGGGCGACGCCTGGAAAATCGTCAGCTGCAGCGTGTATGCGGCCATGCTGCTGACCTTGTATCTGACTTCCACCCTGTACCACAGCGTGCGCGGCAAGGCCAAAGCGGTGCTGCAGCGGCTCGACCACTGCGCCATCTACCTGCTCATTGCGGGCACCTACACGCCATTCATGCTGGTGACCCTGCGCGGGCCGTGGGGCTGGTCGCTGTTCGGCGTCGTCTGGGGCCTGGCCCTGCTTGGCATCGTGCAGGAATATGTGTACGCGAAAGGCGCGCGCATCCTGTCGCTGGTGATTTACGTGGCCATGGGCTGGCTGATCGTCATCGGCATCAAGCCGCTGCTGGCGGCGCTCGAGTGGAACGGTTTCCTGTGGCTGGTGGCAGGCGGGCTGTGCTACACGGGCGGCATCGCTTTCTATGCCACCGACCACAAGCTGCGCCATGGCCACGGCATCTGGCACCTGTTCGTGCTGGCCGGCAGTAGCTGCCATTTTGTCGCCATTTTGTTCTACGTTGCCTGACGTTGTTGCTTGCCCTCACTGTTGCCATGATTCCATTATAATGGCGCGATATGTGAAGCGCAGGCAATAATAAGGCAACAATGGATATCAATTCGGACGACCTGAAAATCTTCGTCACCGTCATCGACAGCGGCACCCTGAGCGCGGCCGCCGTGCACCTGGGGCAAACCACGTCCGGCGTCAGCCGGGCCCTGTCGCGGCTGGAAGACAAGCTGGCCACCTCGCTGCTGACGCGCACGACGCGCCGCATGGAGCTGACGGAAGAAGGGCAGCTGTTCCTGGACAAGGCGCGCGCCATTCTCGCCTCGATGGAAGACGTGGAAGAGTCGATCCGCATCCGCCGCCAGAAGCCGGCCGGGCGCCTGTCCGTCGACGCCGCCTCGCCCTTCATGCTCCATAGCGTGGTGCCGCACGTGGCCGAATTTCGCGCCATGTATCCGGACATCCGCCTGGAATTGACCAGCAACGACCAGATCGCCGACTTGCTCGAACACCGCACCGATATCGCCATCCGCATCGGCGCCCTGGTCGACTCGACCCTGCATGCGCGCGCCCTGACTTCCAGCCCGCTGCACGTGCTGGCCACGCCCGCCTATCTGGCGCGCCACGGCGAACCGGCCACGCCGGAAGCGCTGTCCGGCCACGCGCTGCTGGGCTTTGCCCAGTACGACCTGGGCAACAACTGGCCGCTGCGCCATGAAGCGGGCAACAGCCTGCAGATCGTGCCCGCGCTGGCGGCCTCCAGCGGCGAAACCCTGCGCCAGCTGGCCCTGCACGACCAGGGCATCGTCTGCCTGTCCGACTTCATGACGAAGGACGACATCGCCGCCGGCCGCCTGGTGAAAGTGCTGCAGCCGTTCTATACGGGCTACCGCCAGCAGATCCACGCCGTCTACTACCGCAACACGCAGCTGGCGCAGCGCATCAGCTGCTTCCTGGAATTCCTGCAAAAAAAGCTGTAGGGCTGGACGCGAAGGAGCATGGCAGTGCGCCGCGTGAGAATGCGCGTATTTTTCATCAACTCGGGCATGTTAGTCTGTGGCAATCAAAAACATTGCAAGGATGATATGAAAAAACCGCTTTCCCTGATCGTCTTGCTGTGCGCGTCCAGCGCCGGTGCCGCCGACCTTATCTATGCAGGCAAGGCAGACTGCCGCGTTGCCGGGCACGCACGGGTGGCAGGGCATGTGGCGTACTGGAATGGCGCCTGCAAGGATGGCTATGCGAGCGGGCCCGGTGCTTTGCAGTGGAGCAAGGACGGCAAGGCAACGGAACGTTATGAGGGCGCGCTGAGCAAAGGCGTGCCGGAGGGCGCGGGCATTGCGCAGTGGGCCGACGGCAGCCTGCATGAAGGGAACTACCAGGACGGCGTGCTGCACGGTCCCGGCGTGGTGATCTTTAAAGATGGGGATAAGCTGGAAGCCAACTTCGAGCAGGGCAAGCCCGTCGGCAACGTCAAGGCCGTCTATGACGGCGGCGATCATTATGAGGGCGGCTGGCGCCATGGCCCGGAAGGCAGTGGCACCATGACATTCGCGCTGGGCGGCGCTTATCGTGGCCCCTGGCACGAGGGCAAGCCGGTCGGCGACGGCGAGATACTGTATCCCAACGGGCAGGTGCTGAAGGCCCGCTTCAATGGCAGCTTCCAGTTGACGGCGCAGGCGGAAAAGCCCGAGGCGCCCACGCTGTACAGCCTCAAGGCGCAGGACGCGCCGATCGGCTCGAACATCCGTCCGGTCATGGGCTCGCGGTATGTGGTGCCGCCGGAAAAGTCCTATGCCGAGATGACGCCGGAGCAGCAATCGTTTGTCAAACGGTACTACAAGGTATTACAGGATGGCGATGTGCCACCCTATCCGGAGAAAGGCATGCTGGAGATCTCGCGTGCCATGGGCCGTCTGATTTCGTACAAGGAGGCCACGGGCAAATTGCGCGCCAATGTCAGCGTGGATGAACATGGCGTGGCGCAGAATGTGACCCTGCTGAAAAGTCCGGACAGCGAGTCGGGCAAGCTGGCGGCGTCCATGCTGATGCTGGTCAAATATACGCCGGGCCGTTGTGCGGGCCAGCCGTGCGCGATGATGGTGCCGTTCAGCTTCCTGCTGCGTTTTTCGAACTAGCGAGGCGGCCCGTCACTGCGTCGCGCAGAACTCGCCGCGCAGCAGTATTTCCACCTCATCCGCCGGAAGCGGATGGCTGAAGTAATAGCCCTGCGCCTCGTCGCAGCCATGGCGGCGCAGGTAATCGAGCTGCTCCGCCGTTTCCACGCCTTCGGCCACCACGCGCAGCTTCAGATTGTGCGCCAGGGCGATGATGGAGACGACGATGGCCGCGTCGTCCGCGTCGCGCGCCACGTCGCCGACGAAACTGCGGTCGATCTTCAGCACGTCGATGGGGAAGGTGCGCAGGTAGGCGAAGCTGGAATAGCCGGTGCCGAAGTCGTCGATCGACAGCTGCACCCCCAGCGCCTTCATGTCGTGCAGCTGGCTGACGGCCAGCGCCACGTCGTGCATGAACAGGCTTTCCGTCAGTTCCAGTTCCAGGCAGGCGGGCGGCAAGCCCGTTTCCCGCAGCACGTCGGCGATCGTGGCGACCAGGTTCGGCTCGTTGAACTGGCGCGCCGACAGGTTGACGGCCAGGCGCAAGGTGTCCAGACCCGCCGCATGCCAGCGTTTCACCTGCGCGCACGCTTCGCGCATGACCCAGGCGCCGATCGGCACGATCAGGCCCGTATCTTCCGCCAGCGCGATGAAGCGCTGCGGCGCCACCATGCCCAGTTCCGGGTGCTGCCAGCGCAGCAGCGCTTCCACGCCGACGATGCGCCCGCTGGCCAGGTCCACCTGCGGCTGGTAATGCAGCACGAACTGATCGCGCTCGAGCGCGTTGCGCAGCGCCGTCTCGATGCGCAGGCGCTCCAGGGTGGCCTGGTTCATGGCCGTGGTGTAGAACTTGATGTTGTTGCGGCCCTGTTTCTTGGCGCAGTACATGGCGATGTCGGCCTGCTCGATCAGGTTCTGCGTCTCGCCATTCAAGGTCACGTCGCCGGGGGCGTCGTAGCGCGACATGTCGTAGATCGCCACGCCGATGCTGCAGGTGACGAAGAATTCCTTGCCGTCCAATAGTACCGGCTGGGCCACGGCATCCATCACGCGCTGCACGATGGCGCCGCTGAGCACTTCGTCCACCTGTTCGCACAGGATGGCTACGAACTCGTCGCCCGACAGGCGCGCCACCGTATCGCTTTCGCGCAGGCTGGCCTGCAAGCGCGTGGCGATGGTTTTCAGCAGCAGGTCGCCGGCCTTGTGGCCGAGGCTGTCGTTGACGAACTTGAAGCGGTCAAGGTCGATCAACAGTACCCACAATGCGCGGTTCTTGCGGCGCGACAGGGCCATCGCCTGCGCCAGGCGGTCGCGCAGCAGGGCGCGGTTGGGTAAACCCGTCAGCACGTCGTGGTGGGCGATGTGCTGGATCTGCTGCTCGGCCAGCTTGCGTTCCGTGATTTCGGAACCCGTGCCCCGGTAGCCGCGAAATTCGCCGAGCTCGTTGAACAGCGGTTCGCCATTGATGCTGAACCAGCGAAGCTGGCCGTCGCGGTCGTGCATCGCATATTCGAGGTTGGAAAAGGGCAGGTGCGCTTCCAGGTTGGCGATATGCTGCTTGCCCCAGCGCGAATTGCGCATTTCCGCATTGTTGTCCCAGCGCGTCATGCCGATGAAGCGTTCCAGCGGCATGTTCGACTTGTCCGTGAAACCGCTGGTGATGTGGGTGAAGCAGAAGTTGGCGTCCTGTTCCCAGTACCAGTCCGATGACAGGGCCAGCAGGCGGCGGAAGCGCTTTTCGCTTTCCTGCAGGGCGCGCTCCGTGCGCTGGCGTGCCCGGACGTCGGCGCTGAGCAGCTCGTTGCTGCGCTTGAGGTCGGCCGTGCGCTGCTCCACCAGCAGCTGCACGCGGCGCGAGCGCTGCGTCAGCGATTGCACGAAGGCGGCCGTCAGCAAGCTGAACAGCAGGCCAGTGATCAGGGTAAACAAGGAGCCCAGATGGTCGGCCAGGAAGGGGCGCGGATGGGCGACCACGCGCACATGCCAGGGCCGGCCGGCGGAAGCAAAGGCCCGGTCATAATGGTTGTGGTAGGCAAAGTGCAGCCAGCGCGGCAAGGACTCCCAGGCGCCGGCTGGCTCGCTGGCAGGCGCCTGGCCATGCCGGAAGATCATCTGGCGCGGGTCGGCGCCGGCGTCCGCGTAGACGCTCAGTTCAAGCTGCGAATCGCCCAGCAAGTCGGCGCCGGCGAGGATTTTCTGCACCAGTTCCCCGGCGCGCACGATGACCGCCGTATCGCCGATCAGCGCCGCGCGCCGCTGCTGCACCGTCTGCAGGGGCACGCCGTGGCGGTACACGGGGCGCACGATGACGAATCCCTGCTGCGGTCCCTGCGCCAGGGCCAGCAGGCCGGTGGCGGTGGTCTGGCCGCTGACGATCGCCTGTTCCAGCGCGCGCGCCAGTACGCCGTTCGGGCTGACGTTCAGGCCGAAGGCGGGGCCGTTGCCCTGCAGGGGTTCGAGGTAGTCCACCACCAGGTAGCTGGCGCGCGTCGTGGCGGGCACGATGACGCCGTCGTGCATTTCCGTCATGGCGTAGTCGGGCACGATGCGCCGCAGTTCGGCCTCGAATGCGGCGCGCTGCGCATGCGGCACGATGCGGTGGAAATTGAAGGCCTGGATGAACGGGTGGCGCTGCAGCAGCGGCGTGGTGAAGTCGTGGAACTGTTCGCGCGTGACGGGCACGACGGCGGCAAACAGCTGGTTCGTCGTGGTCAGCACCTCGACCGCATCGTCGAGTCCCTGCTCGATGGCGGCCACCCTGGCGCCCGCGCGCTGCTGCAGGCTCAGGCTCATCTTGTCGTATTCGAGCTGGCTGATGGCGGCAAACAGCACGGCCGTCACGCTGACGCCGCAGGCAAAGGTCAGCGCGGCCGCGGCGGAAATCGACAATGGCAGGCGGCCACGCAGCATGGTTTTTCCTATCTCACTTCATGGACACTTGGGTTCCGCGGCGCCTGCCGGCCCCACGCAGGCCGTAGTTTGTCATAAACCACATCCATCATGCGGATTTTGCACCAAAACACTGCTAATAAGCAACAATATCTATGGCCGGGGAAGATGACTTTCAGTCGCTGCCCGCGCCCGAATGGCGGCGCAAACGCCACAACTGCCATGCCGGCAGCCAGCGGTTCAGGAACGCCAGGCCGGCCATCCGGCGCCAGCGCACCAGGCGCACCACGCGCACGGCGCGGCCGCCGGCGCCTTGGCTTTGCTCCGGCTTGGCGGCGAAGACGATGCGGTTGTTGCCGGCGATGCCGTCGAAGTGGCAGACGGCGCCGCGGAAGGTGAGCATCAGGCGCGCCAGCATGGCGGGGTAGTGCTCGTCATAACTGAACAGGTTGGCCACCAGCACGCCGCCGGGCAGCAGGGCGCGCAGGCAGTCCGCATAGAAGCGCGCGCTGCCGAGGGCGGGCGGCAATCCCGTTTCATCGTAGCCGTCGAGCAGCAGCACGTCGGCGCAGCCCGGATGCTGGCGGATATAGCTGACGGCGTCCGTCTCGATGATGCGCAGGCGCGCGTCGTCGGGCGGCAGCATGAACTGCTCGCGCAGGGCGATCACGTCGGCGCGCAATTCCAGCACCGTGATGCGCGTGTCGGGCAGGTGGCGGTGGCAGAATTTCAGCAGCGAACCGCCGCCCAGTCCCACCATCAGGATGTGCCGCGGGCGCGGCACGAACAGGGTAAAGCACATCATCGCGCGCGCATAGCGCAGCAGCAGGTGATCGGGGCGCGACAGCAGCATTTCGCTCTGGATCATGCCGGGCTGGAATTCCAGGCGGCGCCGGTCGCCACAGGTATGCACCTGCGGGGCAAGTGGGGTGGTGCTTCTGTTTTCCGGCATGGGACGACTTCGCTGAGTGGACTGGGGAGATGCTTTGTTGCATTCAGAGAAATCTGATAAGCTCCCGTGAGCATACCCGATTAATCCGCGCCGAGCATGCGTATATGTAGATGCGATATGTCGATGTATATGGCGCGCGGCGGCACGGCCGCGCAGTCGGGCACCATGGAGACAAGCATGTTTTTGGATCACCCCATCATTACGGCGACGAACAGTTTTACGGAGCCTGACCGCATCGAGCGGCTGACGCGCGTGTACGGCTACGCGGCGGCGCTGGCCGACCAGGCCGCCAATGTCGGATTCATTGAAAAAGTGGCGCAAATCCACGACCACAAGGGCACCCTCATCGTGTTCTGGCACGAGGCGCCCAGCGAAGTGGAAAAGCAATATTTCGTGCAGGCGTGGGCCAGCAAGATCGGCGACGGCAGCACCAATGTCGAACACGAAATCTGACCTGGCGCGCCGCGCCTGCGCATCGATAGCCTAGCCTATGGATATCAAGACCCTGGTACTGGCCCTGGCACTTGGCAACCTGAGCCTGTGCGCGGCCCTGTTCTTCTTCGAGTACGAGCGCAAGAAGTCGCTCAGCATGTCCACCTGGGCGATCGCCAAGCAATGCCAGGCCGTGGCCTGGTGCCTGCTGTATTTCCGCGGCGTGCTGCCCGATTTCCTCTCGATCCTGCTCGGCAACAGCCTGCTGTTTGCCGGCATGGCGCTCGATGCGGGCGCGTTGTGGCAGGCGGCCGGACGCAGCGGCTGGCGCCGCACCGTGCTGCCGGCGCTGGGCCTGTCGGTGGCGCTGTTTGCCGCTTGCTATCTGTTCGACGTGGCGCCGCTGCTGCGCAGCGCCGGCGGTTCGCTGATCGTGGCCGGTTTCTTCCTCTCCGGCGTGGCTGCGCTGTCCCTGAAATGGCGCGAGGCGAGCATGCTGCGCCGCTTCCTCGTCGTCAGCATGGGCCTGCTGTCCTTGCTGATCGCCGTGCGCGGCGTGCTGGCCGCCGCCGTCCCCGGTTTTGACGCGGAGCTGATGCAGCTGGCCGGCTTCGGCGCCCTGTACCTGATGATGCTGACGAACGCCTTCGGCTATCTGCTGCTGTCGCGTGAAAAACTGGGCGGCGAGCTGGCGCGCCTGGAAGTGCTCGACGCGGCCACCGGCGTGCCGAACCGGCGCGGCTTTTACCAGGCGCTGGCGCCATGGATGGCGCTGGCGCGCCGTCCCGGCTTGCCGACGGCGCTGGTGGTGCTCAATATCGACCACTTCAAACGAGTCAACGACAGCTATGGCCATCCTGTGGGCGATGCGGTGCTGAAAACCATCGTCGACACGTGCCGCCAGCAATTGCGCGACAGCGACCTGATGGGCCGCCTGGGCGGCGCCGAATTCGCCATCCAGCTGCCGCGCACGACACTGGCCGATGCGCTGATGGTGGCCGAGCGCATCCGCGCCGCCGTCGAAGCGCTGCCCGTCAAGACGGAACGGGCCGTGCTGCAGCTGACGGCCAGCCTGGGCGTGACCACCATCCGCGCCGAGGACAGCACGGTCAGCCTGTTCAAGCGGGCCGACGAGGCGCTGCAATCGGCCAAGCAGGCGGGCCGCAACCGCGTCGTCGAGGCGCAAGCTGCCAGCACCCTCGATATGTAAATCGGATTATTTCTTGTGCGAGCCCAGCCAGCTCGGTTCCTTGCCGCATTCCTTGGGCAGGAACAGGGCATCGAGGCCCGGATCGCAGCGCCGGTCGGGCGCCTTCATCGGTTCGACGGTGAGCCATTCGCTCTTGGGCAGGATCTTGTCTTCGCGTGGCGCCACGGGCGGCGCGGGCGGCAGGCTGTCTTGCCAGCGTGATTCCGGCTCTGCCGCAGGCGCGGCCGCAGTGGCCCAGTTCGCGTCAACTTGCGCGGCGTCCGCTGGCGGCGTGTCCGCGTGTGCGGCGGCGCACAGCAAGCTGCCCGCGAAGAAGAACGTGCGCATGGCCGTGCTGTTTATGAAAATCATGGTCTGTCCTTGGTCGGTGCCGGGAAGGCGGACCCTGCATTATGACGGCGGCAGCAAGCAAAAAGACAAGGAAATTGCAACGGCATGTTACCAAAGGGACTATAGTTACTGGTAGCAAGCAGGTGCGCTGCGGCAAGGTGATTGAAAAGTGATCCAGGCGCGGGCGCCGGCACCGGAACATGTGCATTCCCTAACTTTCATTTAAGCTAGGCAAGTTATGCTGTGGCATGCACGCCAGGCTGCCCTGGTTATCCTTTGCTGTCCGCACCGCAGTTCCCCTTTTTTACTCTTGCCAGGCCCATAATGAAAATGCTCAAATCCCTGCCTGTATGGCCGCTTGCCGCCCCGATTGCCGGCTGGCTGTTCCTGTTCGGTTCCACCTTCAATCTCGGCGGCGCCTACCAGATCCTGCTGGTCGCCGGCTTGATCGGCAGCGTGCTGGCCGCCGTGTACCACGCGGAAGTGGTGGCGCACCGCATCGGCGAACCGTACGGCACCCTGGTGCTGGCGCTGGCCGTGACCCTGATCGAGGTGGCGCTGATCGTCTCGCTGATGCTGGCCGGCGGACCGGAAACGACGGGCCTGGCGCGCGACACCGTGTTTGCCGCCATCATGATCATCCTGAACGGCATCGTCGGCATCTGTTTGCTGCTGGGCGCAGGGCGCCACCGCGAGCAGACCTTCGGCCTGCTGGGCGTGAGCGCTTCGCTGGCCACCCTGGCGGCCATCGCCGTTCTGACCCTGGTGCTGCCGAACTACACGTCGAGCGCCGCCGGCCCCTTCTACAATTCCAGCCAGTTGATCTTCATCGCCGTGATCTCGCTGGTCCTGTACGGCACCTTCGTGCTGGTGCAGACGGTGCGCCACCGCGACTACTTCCTGCCCAAGGAAGCCGTCGGCGATGAAGAGGTGCATGCGGCGCCGCCCACGCCAACAGTCGCCTGGGTCAGCGCCGGCGCGCTGCTGGTGTGCCTGGGCGCCGTGGTGCTGCTGGCCAAGTCGCTGGCGCCCGCGCTGGAGACGGCGATTGCCGCCATGGGTGCGCCGAAAACCCTGGTCGGCATCGTCATCGCCGCCATCGTGCTGTTGCCAGAAGGCCTGGCCGCCGTGCGCGCCGCACGTGCCAACCGCCTGCAAACAAGTCTGAACCTGGCGCTCGGCTCCGCGCTGGCCAGCATCGGCCTGACGATACCCGCCGTTGTCGTGGTGTCGCTGGCCACGGGCCTGACGATTACCCTGGGTCTCGATATCAAGTCGACGGTGCTGTTGCTGCTGTCGCTGATGGTGGCCACCCTGTCGCTGGGCACGGGTCGCACCACGGTCATGCAGGGCACGGTGCACCTGGTGATTTTCGCCGTGTATTTGTTTACCACCATCGTGCCGTAAGCTGCCGCACGGCTGCCGTTTTGTCACAATCCTGTCACGCCGCTGTCATACGATGGGGGTAGTGTGGTAGGATTTTTAAATCGTTTAAATGATTTATATAGTTTAGCAACTGAGTTTGCCAACTTTTTCAGTTGGCACAGCAATGACAAGACAAGAGGCCAGTATGTATGCAGCGGTGGACCTGGGGTCCAACAGTTTTCGTTTACACGTCGGCAAGCATGATGGCGACACGATCCGCGTGGTCAAGAGCGTGCGCGATCCGATACGCCTGGCCGCCGGCCTGGACGCCAATGGCGACCTGACCGAGGCGGCCATGCAGGGCGCGCTGGCCTGCCTGCAGCGCTTTCGCGCCATCCTCGCCGGCTTCGAGCTCGATGCCGTGCGCGTCGTGGCCACGTCGGCCATGCGCGTGGCGCGCAACGGCGCCGTCTTCCTGCCGCTGGCCGAGCAAGCCATCGGCCATCCGATCGAGATCATCTCGGGCGAGGAGGAGGGGCGCTTGATCTACATGGGCGTGGCCAATGCCCTGGCCATACCCGGCGAACGCCGGCTGGTGATGGATATCGGGGGCGGCTCGACCGAATTGATACTGGGGCGCGGCAACGATATCGAGAGGGTCGAATCGTTCAGCCTGGGCACCGTCAAGCAAAGCCTGTCGTTCTTCATCGGCGGACGCATTGACGCGCCGTCGTTCGAGGCGGCCATCCTGTCGGCGCGCAGCCATTTCGAGGATGCCGCACCGCCGTACCGCCCGCAGCACTGGAAGACAGCCTACGGCTCTTCCGGCACCATCCGCACCATCGCCGACATCATCGCCCGCAACAAGCTCGGCGACGGCTTGCTCACGAGCGCCAGCCTCGATGCACTGGCGCGCCGCTTCATCGAACTCGGTCACACGAGCCGCATCGACATGCCCGGCTTGCGCCCCGACCGCGCCAGCACCATCGTCGGCGGCCTGGCCATCCTGATCGGCCTGTTCCGCGAACTGGCGATTCCCGCCATGACGCCGATCGAGGCGGGTTTGCGCATGGGCGTGATGTGGGATTTGTACCTGCGTTCGACCAAGCGCGACCGGCGCGAGCAGTCGGTGCAGGGCTGCATGGAAAAATTCCATATCGACCAGCAGCGCGCCGGCCGGGTGGCCGAACAGGCGCTGGCCATGTATGCGCAGCTCAAGCCCACGTCCGACGCCCTGGTGAAGTGCCTGCGCTGGAGCAGCCTGCTGCACGAAGTGGGCCTGGCCGTGTCGCAGACGGGCTACCACAAGCACGCCTCCTACATCGTGGAAAACGCGGACTTGCCCGGTTTTACGACGCGCGAACAGAAGACCATGAGCCGGCTGATCCTGGCGCAGAAGGGCAACTTGCGCAAGATCGGCGAAGTGCTGTCCGACCCCGATTTCGCCAAGGCCGTGCTGGCCCTGCGCCTGTCGATCCTGCTCATGCATGCGCGCATCGAAGCCGATTTCAGCGAACTGCGCCTGCGCATGAAGAACCGCATCGAGCTCGATATCAAGCGCGGCTGGGTGGCGCACCATCCCACCGTGTCGTTCTGGATCGAAAAGGAGCAGGAATTCTGGGACGAGGTGGGGGTCGATTTCACCATCCGCGCCAGCGCGTAACGGGTCATTGGATCATGCCATGCGCATGAATTGATGTGCAGCAAGCAATATTTTTAAAAACAGTATATATTGTTTATATTATTTACTAGATTGGAAAATCCATGAGCAAAACCGTCCCAGTGAAAAAGGCCGACAGCGCGCCCGTATCGATGTTCCCCACCAGCGCCTCGATCAACGCGGCCAAGGCCGCGCCGGCCGCCAAGCCCGCAGCCAAGCCGGTGGCAAAAGCCGCCGTCAAGCCAGTGGCCGCCAAACCGGCCGCAGTCAAGCCTGTCGCCGCCAAGCCGGCAGCAGCGAAACCTGTCGCCGCCAAGCCTGCCGCTGCCAAGGCGCCAGCCGCCAAGCCGGCAGCCAAGGCCGTCGCGGCCAAGCCTGTCGCCAAAGTCGCTGCCAAGCCGGCGGCCAAGGTTGCAGCCAAGCCCGCCGCCAAGCCGGCAGCGAAAGCCGCCGTCAAACCGGTAGCCAAACCAGCCGCCAAGCCTGCGCCAGCGAAAAAAGCGCCGGTCGCCAAGGTCGCCGCCGTCAAGGAAAAAGCCCGCAAGCCGAAACTCGTGCGCGACAGCTTCACCATGCCGGAAGCGGAATACGAAGTCCTGGGCCAGGTGAAAAAAGCCTGCCTGAAGGCCGGTTTCGAAATCAAGAAAAGCGAATTGCTGCGCATCGGCGTGGCGCTGATCAGCCAGATCGACCTGGCCACCCTGCAAAACGTGCTGGCCGGCTTGCCGCAGCTGAAAACGGGCCGTCCGAAGAAGGATTGATGGCGTGGGCAGGGGCCGCCCCCTGCCTGGCTATTCTGGTTTACCATGGGGCCTGTGATAGTTCCCCCATGGTTGCCATGTCAGAAGATACAGAGATCGAACGCGCCGGCTTCGTCGAGCGCGCCATCGTCCGCCACCAGGCGGGCGTTGCTACCCCCGCCATCGACCGCGTCGCCGAGGAAATCCCCGTCGCGCTGGTCTTCAATGGCATTTCCCACGTCGTCATGATGGCCACCCCGCGCGACCTGGAAGCGTTCGCGTATGGCTTCGCGCTGACGGAAGGCGTGGTCGCTTCCGCCGATGCCATCTTCGATTGCGAAGTGTTCCTGCGGGCCGACTCCGCCGAAGTGGCCTTGAGCATCGCCCAGGAGGATTTCGTGCGCCTGAAGGACCGGCGCCGCCAGCTGACGGGCCGCACGGGCTGCGGCGTGTGCGGCATCGACAGCATCGACATGCTCGACTTGCAGCCGGCGCCGCTGCCGCCATCCCTGATCCGCGTCGACCTGCCCGCCGCGCTGGCGCGCGCCTCCGCCGGCTTGCGCGAGCACCAGGCGCTGATGCGGGAAACGGGCGGCGTGCACGCGGCCGCGTGGTGCACGCCCGATGGCGATATCGTGCACGTGTTCGAGGATGTGGGCCGCCACAACGGCCTTGATAAACTGATCGGCCATCTGGCGCTGCACGATATCGACATGCGGCGCGGCTTCGTCTTCCTGTCCAGCCGCGGCAGCTACGAGCTGGCGCGCAAGGCGGCGCGCATGCAGGTCCCCTTGCTGGCGACGATTTCCGCTCCCAGTTCGCTGGCCATTTCCATCGCCACGCAGGCAGGCATGAAGCTGGCGGGTTTCTGCCGCCAGGATGCCTACGTCGATTACACGCCAGCCATCACGCTTTAACTTCACTGCGTTGCAGCAGCACGGGCACGGATTTCGACGTGGGCGTGCCGGCGCCGTCGGCCGTGCTGGCCAGCGGCACCAGCGCGTTCGTCTCCGGGTAATACGCGCCCAGGCAGCCGCGCGGGATGTCGTAGGCGACGAGACGGAAACCGTCGGCGCGGCGCGCCACGCCATCGTCCCAGGCGCCGATCAAGTCCACCAGCTCGCCATCGGCAAAACCCAGCATGGCGATATCGTCCGCATTGGCGAAGACGACCTTGCGCGTGCCGTACACGCCCCGGTAGCGGTCATCCATGCCGTAGATGGTGGTGTTGTACTGGTCGTGCGAGCGGGTGCTCATCAGGACCATCAGGCGCTCGCCGTGGCGCTTTTTCGCGCGGTGCAGCGGCGTATCGAGGTCCAGCGGGGCGACGAGGAAGCTGGCCTTGCCGCTGGCCGTCTTCCACACGCGTTCGCGCGAAGCCACCGTCAGATGAAAGCCGCCCGGCTGCGCCACCCTGGCGTTGTAGTCGTAAAAATCGTCGAATACCTTTTCGATGTCGTCGCGGATGCGCGCATAGTCGGCCGCATACGCGCGCCAGTCGACCAGGCTGCTGCCCACCGTCGCTTCAGCCATGCCGGCCACGATGGCCACTTCCGAGCGCAGCTGCGGCGACGCGGGCGCATTACGGCCGTACGAGATATGCACCATGCTCATCGAGTCTTCCACCGTCACGCCCTGCGCCACGCCATGCTGCAAGTCGATCTCCGTGCGCCCCAGCGTGGGCAGCAGCAGGGCTTCCTTGCCGATGACCAGGTGGCTGCGATTGAGCTTGGTGGCCACCTGCACCGTCAGCGCGCACTGGCGCAGCGCGGTAAAGGTCAGCGGCGTGTCGGGCGTGGCGGCCGCGAAATTGCCGCCCAGCGCAATGAACACTTTTACCTCGCCGCGCTGCATGGCTTCGATGGTGGCCACCACGTCGTGGCCATGCGCGCGTGGCGGCGCAAATCCATACACCTGGCCCAGGCGGTCGAGGAAGGCCGTTGTCGGCTTTTCCTCGATGCCCACCGTGCGGTCGCCCTGTACGTTGGAGTGGCCGCGCACGGGGCATAGCCCGGCGCCCGGCTTGCCGATCTGCCCGCGCAGCATCATCAGATTCGACAGCATGCGGATGGCCGCCACGCTGTGCTTGTGCTGCGTCAGCCCCATGCCCCAGGTGGCGATGATGCGCTGGCCTTTGATGAAGATGTCTGTCAACGCCTCGATCTGCGCGCGCGCCACGCCCGATTCCGTCACGAGCAGTTGCCAATTCTCTGCGCGCAGGTCGTCGCGGAAGGCGTCGAAGCCGCTGCAGTGTTCAAGGATGAAAGCGTGGTCGATGACGGCGGGCCTGCCTGCCGCCTGCGCCGCATCGTCATGCTCGACGATCCTCTTGGCGACGGCCTTGATCAGGGCGAAGTCGCCGCCCAGGGTGGGCTGGACGAACAGGCCGGCCAGGCGCGTGCTGCCCAGGGTTGCCATTTCCAGTGCGCTTTGCGGGTCCATGAAGCGCTGCAAGCCCCGTTCGCGCAGGGGATTGATGGAAACGATGCTGCCGCCGCGGCGCGCGCAGTCGCGCAGCTCGCCCAGCATGCGCGGGTGGTTGGTGGCGGGATTCTGGCCGAAGATGAGGATGGTGTCGGCCAGTTCGAAGTCGGCCAGGGTCACCGTTCCCTTGCCGATGCCCACGGTGGCCGGCAAGCCGCGGCTGGTGGCCTCGTGGCACATGTTGGAGCAGTCGGGGAAGTTATTGGTGCCGTACAGGCGCGCCATCAGCTGGTACAAAAAGGCGGCCTCGTTGCTGGCGCGCCCCGACGTGTAGAAGGCGGCCTGGTTCGGATCGGGCAGGGCGCGCAGGTGGCGGCCCACGAGGGCATAGGCGTCGTCCCAGGAAATCGGCACGTAGCGGTCGCTGGCGGCGTCGTACACCATCGGTTCCGTCAGTCGCCCATGCTGTTCGAGCGCGTAGTCCGATTGCTCCAGCAGCTGCGTGACGGTATGGCTGGCGAACAGCTGCGGGCCGGCGCGGCGGCTGGTCGCTTCGGCGGCGACGGCCTTGGCGCCGTTTTCGCAAAAGGCGAAGGTGGAAGCGTGGTTGCGGTCGGGCCAGGCGCAGCCGGGGCAATCGAAACCGTCCGGCTGGTTTTGCGCCAGCAGCGCCTTCAGATTCTCGGGCGCGACCCGTTCCTGGCGCAGGCTGATGGCCACGTGTTTCAAGGCGTCCCAGCCGGCGGCAGGCTTGGTGTAGGGCGTGATGTGCGGTGCGTCCTGGTCTTTCATGGGCTCTTTCGGCTGGGCGAGTGTGGTAATTATGCACGATCCCCGAATGACATTGACTTGCGTCACGGAAATGACATTCGGCTGTCATTTTCCTGACATATTAGGCAAGTACGCTGGAGTCGTCTTGATCACAGGGATGAAACCATGCAAAACATAATCGCATCAAACGAAGCCAAGGCCCGCCCGGTCCAACTGGTGCTGAGCCAGGCCACGACAGCGGCGGAATTGCGCGAAGTGCAGCGTTTGCGTTACAAGGTGTTTATCGAGACCATGGGTCTGACGTCGCTGGCCAACGCCGATGGCCTCGACAGCGATGAATTCGATGCGCACTGCGATCACCTGATCGTGCGCGATGCCGACACCCTGAAAGTGGTGGGCACCTACCGCGTGCTGAGCGCGGCCAAGGCCGCCAAGATAGGCCGGCTGTATTCGGAAAACGAGTTCGACCTGAGCCGCCTGAAGAACCTGCGCGGACGCATGGTCGAAGCGGGCCGCGCCTGCATCCACCCGAAATACCGGGGCGGCAGTGTGATCATGCTGCTGTGGTCGGGCCTGGCCGAGTACATGCGCCGCGAGCGCTGCGACTACCTGGTCGGCTGCGCCAGCATCAGCCTGGCCGATGGCGGCCATAACGCCGTCGCCGTGTACCAGGCGCTGGCCGAAAAGCACATGGCCCCGAGCGAGTACCGCGTCACGCCGCACCTGCCTTTCCCCATCCACCAGGTGGAAGCGGCGCACAAGCCGCAAGTGCCGCCGCTGATCAAGGGCTATCTGCGTTCGGGCGCCTGGATTTGCGGCGAACCGGCATGGGATCCTGATTTCGAAAGCGCCGACATGTTCATGATGATGCCGCTGGCGAATCTGGACGAGCGCTATGCGCGCCATTATGGCGTGGTGCCTGGCTGATCGCGGGAAGTGACGCCTGCAGCTGGCCGGCCAGCGCCTGCACGGCGCTGCGCAAGCCGGTGTCCGGGCTGTCGGATGGCAGCAGTTCGAGCAGGAAGCGCAGCGGTGCCGTGATCGTTTCGGGTTCGCCGATGCTGCCGTGGCGCCGCACGGCGTCTTGATACAGGGCCAGGAAAGCGGCGCGCGCGGGCGTGTCGAAGGGCTGGCCGTCCGGCGCCTGCCACAGGGCCGCCAGCAGGGCGGCGCGCACGGGGGCGCCGGCGTCGATGGCGCGGTGTTCGTCCGCGTGGCGCTGGCGCGCATAGGCGATGGCGTCGTGCAGCAAGTCGCCCAGCTGTGGATCGAGCGCGCGCCACGCGCCGCCGTCGCCATGGGCTTTCAGCAGCAGGGCGCCCGCCAACACCTGGAAAATCAGGTCGCAGTCGGCCACGCCGCTGCGCCGCCGCGCTTCTTCCAGCGCGGCCAGGCAGGCATCCGTCATGGCGCGCAGGGCCGGCGCGCCGGAGCTTCCTTCGCGGCAGGCCAGGCGCGCCTGCAAGGCCCAGTAGCGTCCCAGCAGGGCCAGGCGCTGGGCCGTGGGCGCCAGCGCCACCAGCAGGTCGATATGCCGTTTCCCATCCTGCAGCAACTGGCGTCCCTGCGCCATATCGGGCACGGCCGGCACCTCGATGCCGGCGCCCGCATCGAGGCCGCACAGGGCCGCGCCCTGGCGTATTTCCAGTTCCGCCCAGTGCGCCAGCGCGCGCAAGCCCACCTTGCCGTCGGCCGCGCTGTGGGCCGCCCGGTAGTGTTCGATGGCGCGCAAGGTGTTTTCCAGTCCCCCCAGACCGGCGCGCGTGGCGGCCATGTTTTCGCGGATGTCGGCGCAGCCGAAGAAGCGCGCGCGCACGGCTTCCTCGATGCTGGCCAGCTTTTCCTCGATGGCCGCGCGGCGCGCAGGATCGGCGCCGGCCAGGCGCGCGTGCAGGGTTTCCAGATCGGCCAGCAAATGGCCGTGGTAATGGTAATCGGGCGCTTGCCAGGGCCGGCTCTGGGTGTTCGGAAAGCGGTAGCGGTCGTCGCCGTACGCCTGGTAGGCGCCCCAGGTGTTCGAGGTGGGGAACTGCAGATACGCCGCCTCGCGCGCCAGGCGCACGGCGTCGCCGAAGTATTCGCCGCTCAGCATGGCGTGATAAAAGCTGTGCGCGAAGATGCTGGCCGCCTGGTCGTCGATGCGCCAGCCAGCCGCGATCACGGCCTGCGAGCCCATTTCAATGAAGGCCGTGGCCAGGCTGGCGGCCAGTTTCGACCATGGCGCGATGGCGTCGGGGCGCATGTCGCCCAGGTGGCAGCAATTGATGAAGACGAATTGCGGCACGCGCTTCAATTTACCCACCTGCGCCGCCGTCAGCCGCGTCTTCGGTCCCAGCACCAGGCCCGTATGGGCGATGCCGGGACCGGCCACTTCGCCATGGCCGGCCAGGTGGATGGCGAAATAGCGTTCGTCGAACAGGTGCACCAGCACGCGCTGGGCCTGCGGGCGCAGCAGCTCGCGCACCTGGTAGCCGTACGCGCCGAACATGCGCGCCACGTCCTGCGCCTCGGCCTGCGCGGCGGGCAGCTCGGGCAGGCCGGAATCGGTGTCGCCGATCACCAGCACGCTGTTGCTGGGCGGGCTGACGGCTGGCGGCTGCTCGCGCAGGCTGGCCAGCTGGCGCACCATGCCGATGCGCGTCGACAGGGGGCTTTCCTCGCTGCCCGCCTCGTCGCGCATCAGCTCCCACGGATAGATGGCGGCGCTCTGGTCGACAGCCAGGATCAGGCCGCGCATCTCGGGAATGGCCGCCTTCAGGCCATTGGGCAGCATCAGTTCGTACAGGGCGCGCGACAGGCCCGGCTGGTCGGTGGTGTTGTCGGTGGCGTCCATGATCAGGCCATCGACGGCTTGCCGCTGGTTCGGCTCCTCGTCGACGCTGTTGTGGGCGCGGTCCGTCAGCACGGTGAAGCGCAGGGCGCCGGAGAGATCGGCGGCGACGATCTGCACGCGGCGCCAGCCATTGTCGCCGCTCAGGCTGGGCAGGATGCGCCGGTAGCCGCCGGGGCTGTGGCGGATGCGCCGCTCGAACGTGAAGCTGCGCTGGTAGCGCGCTTCGGCCATGATCTGTTCGATGGCCACGGCGGCGGCGATGGCGCGCGCCTCGGACTGTTCGTAGATGGCGATGTGGCCGATGCGGCACGCCATGCCCGCGTCTTCCAGACGCCGGTTGGCGCTGCGCGCGCCGTCGATCAGGGCCCGCGCGCACAGGGCGATGCTCAAGCCGCCATAGCCGGAACCGGACAGCAGGCTGGCCACGCGCAAGCCGTGTTCGCCCATCGGCGGCGCGGCCACGTGGCCGGCGGCGCGCACCTGCAGGCAGACGCACGCGTATTCGAGCAGGCCGCCGGCAAAGGCGCGCGCCAGTTCACCCGGCGTCAGCTCGCCCAGCGCGCCCAGGCCGATGACGATGGCGCCGCCGGGCCGGCGCGCCGCGTCGGGCTGCAGCACCACGAGGGCGGAGTCGGGGCGTTGCGGAAAGCGTCCCAGCGCGTGGATTTCCTGCAGCTTGCCCGCCAGCAGGCGGTCGAGAAAACTCATGCTGCCGCGCAGCGATTCGGACGCGTAGCAGCCGCTCATGACGGGCGCGTCGGCCGAGGCCATGCTGCCGTGGATGACGGAGAGGCTCAGCTGCGGCGCGCGGCTTTCCGGCGCGCTGGCGGGGCCGGCGGCGCCGATGGCCGCGTCGAGCAGTTCCTGCGGCTGCGGGTACAGCGGCGTGGCATCAGGCACATACGGATGGAAGCGGGGCGGGGCGCCGCCAGGCGCGTGCGGCGGGTGGCGGGGCAGGGCTGCGGCCTGGCCGCTGTCGAGCAGTTGCGCGATGGCCGGGTAGTATTCTTTTTGCAATAACAGGTCGCCATGCGCCACGGGCAGGTAGCAGGCCGTCACGCCGTCCGGCACCGCGCCTTGCCATGCCGTGCGGCCATCGCCGTCCGGCGACCAGGCCGTTTCGATGCCGCCGTCGCGCAGGCGCAGCGCCACGGGCGTGGCGGCGCAGCCGGCCAGATAGCTGCAAAGGCGGGCGTCGAGCGGGGCCGCTTCCAGCAAGGCCACGGTGGCGCGCGCCGCGGCCAGCGCCTGGACCTCGGGTGCCTGCCAGCCGCCGGGCAGGCCCGCTTGCGCGTCGCCGGCGGCCAGCCGCGCCCAGGCCTCGGGGTCGAAATAATCGATGCCGCCCGCCTGCGGCCACGGCAGCATGTCCAGCACGCCGGGAAAGGCGCGCACGAAGCCGAGAAACTGGCGCCGCGTGTGCTTCCAGCTGATCCAGCACGCCAGCATCTGCACCAGCCGGTCGCGTCCCAGCAGCACTTGCACCATCGCCTGCGTGCCGCGGTTGGCCGTGCCCACCTGCAGCAATCGGCTGCCGGGCAGGGCGCCGAAGCGCTGCCAGCGGTCTTTCAGGGCCAGGCGCGCCACCAGCCCGCCCATGCCGTGGGCGACGATGCGCAGCGGCTGTCCGCGCTGTTCCGCGTCGCGCATGGCGTCGTCGAGCACGGGCAGGAAGGCGCGGCACGACTCCTGCAGCGACAATCGCCAGTCATAGGTAAAGGGCCGCACTTCCTGGCTTTGCGCGAGAAAGCGGGCAAACGGTTCATAGCACGATTCGATCCAGCCGGCGCTGACGATGTGCGGCTGGCCCACGGCCAGGCGTTCGATGCGCCCTTCAACGAGGTTGACTGGGTCGAACCAGATGCGGTTGCTGCCCACTTGCAGGTGGCTGCCCATGATGTCGGGCAGCAGCAGCACGATGGGCGCGTGCGCGCGCCGTTTCGGCACTTCGCCGCCGCGCGCCAGGGGGCCCTGCTCGATGCCGGGCAGCGGCTGGTAAGCTGTCTCGTCGCCCGTGAGCGCCTGCACGGCGGCCTGGCTCGAGGGCGCGCGCTCGAAGTAGTTCAGGTGGTGCGTGTGCGGCCCGCGCAGCAGCAGTTGCCGCACCGGCGTGCTGCGCGTGGCGCCGCCGGCCATCGAGGCGCAATTGACCACCAGGTCGTTCTGTCCGCCGTACAGCTGGTCGTCGAGGCAGTCGCCCAGCCAGCCCAGCAAGCCATCGCCGCTGCAGGCGCCAGCCAGCACGTGCAGCGGACTGGCCACGCGCACGTCGGGCGCGTTGAGCAGGGCCACCAGGGGCGAGTCGGGCATCATCGCTTCCAGGCCCGGCAGGATGCGCGCGTCGCAGCGCTGCTGCACCACGGCCAGCAGGAAGGCCATGGCGCCGTCGGGAACGCCGTCGTGCAGTAGCAGGTTGAGCATCACGCTGGCCCAGCGGTCGAGCCGGCCCGACATCAGGGTGGTGCCACGCGCCGGGCAGGCCACGCGCACGAAGCGGGCGATGCGGATGGCGCGCGTCTTCAGTTCCACGCTCAATTCGCGCAGGCGCGCCGCATCCGCGTCATAGCCGCCGCGCCCGCCCAGCCGCGCCTGGGCCGTGAAGTGGTCGATATCGTGGCTGTTGAATGCTTCGCCGCCCACCGTGTTTTCGCTCAACCGCTCCAGACCGTCGCCAGCCAGGTCGACGGCGCCGCGGCTGTCGATGCGCTGCGCGCGCGCCAGCAATTCGCCCACCAGGCCGCCGCGCGAATGGCTCAGGAGGTGCAGCACGGCGCCGTGCGGCAACTGGCGCACGAGGGCCAGCGCATTCTCGATGGGGCTGTCGCTGAGGCTGCGGTGCTCATAGCCGTAGATGCGGTTGCCGTACCGCGCCGCCAGTTGCGGCGCCAGGCCGTTGCGCCACAGGCCGCCAAAGCTGCGCTGGGTCGACGAGGCCGTGCCGTGCAACAGCAGCAGCACCGGCTCCGGCCCGGCGGGCAGGCTGGCGACAGCCGTCATGCTGCCCGCCTCGATGCCGCAGCGGTACAGGCCCAGGCGCTGCTCCAGCTGGCGGTCCTGGAAGGCGCCCGCCGCCGCCAGCGCCGTCATGGCGGCGGCGCCGCAGCGGTACACGCGCACGGCGCGCAGCATCCAGGCGCCCAGGCCGTCGCGGCTGGCGCCGGGCGGCTGGCGCGCCGCCTGCGGACGCAGGGCCAGTCCCACTTCGATGCTGGCGGGCGCGCCGTCGCGCGCCACCGTGGCCGGCCCCAGGTAGCGTGGCAGGTCCAGGCTGCCAGCCAGCAGCGAACTGCCGTCGCACAGCAGCAGTTGCACGACGTCGGCCGGGCCGATATCGAGCACGGTACGGCAGCTGCCGATGCCGCGCGCACTGGACAGCACGTGGGTCTCGGCATGCCAGCCGGGCGCGGCGGGGCAGTCGCCGGCGCTGGCGAGGGGATCGCGCGTGAGCGTCAGGCGCAGCACGGGCGGCGCAAGGGGATCGCTGGACATGCGGTTGGGATCGCTGTTTAAAAGCTGACCTTGATGCCTGCGCGGACTATGCGTGTTGTGTCAGATCAAGTATGCGTGGAAATGCAGGGGAGAAGCTGGAGGGGGCGTGCCGGAGCGGGAGGGCAGAGAAACGGTCAGCATGGTTTGGGCTGGGTCTCTTCGCTATCGTGCTCGGATGTTGTGCGGTGAGCGAACTACGCGAATTGTATGGCAAAAGTTCATGGCGCCGGGAACCTGGGTGCCTGGCATGGCATTACAACAGCGGGTGGTTCAATGGACTGGCGTGGCGGACAGTTCCTTCAGTTCGCGGATGGTGATGTCCGATTTTTCATGCATGCGCAATAAAATCGTTGCACCGACCGATAGTTTGCCGTGCCGAATCTTGCTGATGATGGGAGGCTGAACTTCCAGGACACGGCACAGTTCCGCATCATTTTTCAAGTTCAGCTTCTCGATCAAGGTATCGAGCAGCTTGTTGGGCACAAAACTCGATGGTTCGAGCGCACGCGCCCGGTTCATCGCTTCAATCATTTCCAGCTTCTTTTGCCGAACGTTCATTTACTCCTCCTTCAGGTTATGCAAGGGACGAGACCACTTTATATGGTCCCGGCTATAGTTCGTCATCGCAGTACGGCTGTCCGGGTGACGTAGTACAACATTCGCGTTACAACATTGATAACCAGGCAAGTGTTTTAAATAATACTACGATAACAAAACTTGTGACAGATGGTCAGTTAAATTAACTGATTGTTTGATTAATTTGGTTGACGATTGTTGTATTTTGTAATCCGCTTTTCGTCAGAATCATGGTCCGGTCCGCCATTTCGGCGGCGGCCAGCGAATGCGTGACCATGATCGCGCAACTGCCGTTGGCCTTGATTTCGGCGCGCAGCAATTGCAGGATGCTGTGTGCCGTGTCCGGGTCGAGGTTGCCGGTGGGCTCGTCGGCCAGCACCAGCGCCGGCTTGTGCACGAGGGCGCGGGCGATGGCCACGCGCTGCATTTCGCCGCCCGACAATTGCTGCGGAAAGTCGCCGCCGCGTCCGCCCAGGCCGACCGCCTCGAGCATGCTGGCGGCACGCTCCTGGGGCAGTCCGTTGAGCAGCAGCGGCAGGGCCACGTTTTGCAGCAGGGTCAGGTGCGGCAAAACGTGGAAGGCCTGGAAAATAAAGCCCATGCGGGCGCGACGCAGCCGGGTCGCGGCGGCGTCATCGAGGCTGGACATGGCAATGCCGTCCACCAGGATAGGGTGCGCTTCGGCACCCGCATCGGGCGTATCGAGGCCGGCGATCAGGTTCAGCAAGGTCGACTTGCCCACGCCCGAGTCACCCATGATGGCGATGAATTCCCCTGCCTTGAAGCGACAGGAAATGTTGGCCAGCACGGGACGGGCATTGGCATAGGACTTCGACAGATGGCGCAATTCGAGCATGGTTGATCTTGATTAATAACGGCTATCGTAAAGGGAGGCACGCGGGGGAGAGGGGGGCCTGGGAACTGCAAAGGGGCGCGGATTGTTTGGCCGGCAATGTGTAGTATACGACAGGCTTATGCTTTTTGCTTGGCAATACCAATTTTGTGCGTACGCTGCCGGTTTGACCTTAAGTTACCTGCCGCACGGCTGGCTTGCGCGGATTCCGTTATGATGGAAAAAAGTCATCGGCAAGGCGCCCGTGAACCGCTACGGCAGGGGCGGCGCGCCCGGTGGCTGACCGTGCAAGCCCTTCGTGAACCCAACATTGACGACGCCAGCCCATGACCATGCCACTTGCGCAACAGCAGTCCAATTTGTATCCCACCAACAACGCAGGAGCGGCCAGCGCCACTCCTGCCACGATAGCAGAGATCAGCAGCGGCCTGCTGGCGCGCGATGCCTGGACATCGCCCAAATACCTGTACGACGCGCTGGGCTCGAAACTGTTCGAAGCCATCTGCGCCTTGCCCGAGTACTATCCGACGCGCACGGAAGCGGCCATCTTCGCCCGCCACGGCGCCGAGATCGCCCACGCCGTGGGGCCGGGCAGTACCCTGATCGACCTGGGCGCGGGCAATTGCGCCAAGGCCGCCAGCCTGTTCCCCCTGCTGCATCCGGCCCAGTACGTGGCCGTGGATATTTCCTATGATTTCCTCAGCGAATCGCTGAGCCGGCTGCAGCAGCGCTTTCCGCACATCGAGATGACGGGCCTGGGCCTGGATTTTTCCAGCCGCCTGGACTTGCCCGACAGCGTGCGCGACGCGCGGCGATTGTTCTTCTATCCGGGCTCGTCGATCGGCAATTTTGCGCCCGAGCAAGCGACCGCCTTTTTGCGCCGCCTGCGGGCGAATGCGGACGGCGACGGCGGCCTGCTGATCGGCGTCGACCTGATCAAGGATGACGCCATCCTCGACGCCGCCTATGACGATGCGCTGGGCGTGACGGCCGCCTTCAACCTGAACATGCTGCGCCACGTGAACGGCTTGATCGGTGCCGACTTCGACGTGCGTGCCTGGCAGCACCACGGTTTTTTCAACGCCGACGAGCGCCGTGTCGAAATGCACCTGGAGGCGCGCAGCGAGCAGTTTGTTCATTGGAAAGGCGGCCAGCGGCGTTTCGCGAAAGGCGAGCGCATTCATACAGAAGACAGCTACAAATACACGCGCGCCACCTTCGTCGGCTTGCTGGAGCAGGCGGGGTTTTCCACCGTGCAAGTCTGGACGGACCCGCAGCAGTGGTTTGCGGTGATTTACGCCCGTGTAATTAGAGACTAAAGGCAATAATGCTGATCGATCATTACAACAAGGTGCGCCAGCATTCGCTGCTGCTGGCCGAGCCGCTGTCCGACGAGGATTGCGGCGCCCAGTCGATGCCGGACGCCAGTCCCGTGAAATGGCATCTGGCGCATACCACCTGGTTTTTCGAAACGTTTATCCTGGAAAGCATGGAAGCGGCGTTCGCGCCATTCCACCCGGCCTTCCGCGTGCTGTTCAATTCCTATTACAACGGCGTGGGCGAGAAGCATCCGCGCGCGCAGCGGGGCTTGCTGACGCGTCCCGGCATGGCCCAGGTGCGCGCTTACCGGGCCAACGTCGATGCACGCATCGCGCGCCTGCTGGCGGGCGAACTGGCGCGCGACGAGCGCGAACGGCTGACCATGCTGCTGGCGCTGGGCCTAGAACACGAGCAGCAGCACCAGGAATTGCTGTTGACGGACGTCAAGCACCTGCTGGCGCAGAGCGCCCTGTTTCCCGCTTACCTCGATAACGTGGACGGCGCGTCGCTGCCAGCGCGGCAAGCGGCGCAGCCCACGGCCTGGCTCGCCTTCGACGGCGGCCTGGCGCAGATCGGCCATGCGGGCGACGGCTTTTGTTTCGACAATGAATTGCCGCGCCACCCGCAATACGTGGCGCCGTTCGAACTGGCCAGCGCGCTGGTGACGAATGGCGAATTTCTCGCCTTCATCGAGGCGGGCGGCTACCGCACGGCGCATTTGTGGCTGGCCGAAGGCTGGGACTGGGTACGCACGCAGCAGCTCGAGTGTCCGCTGTACTGGCAGCGCGACGAGGCCGGACACTGGCAGGAATTCACCTTGTTCGGCTTGCGCCCGCTCGACCTGCAGGCGCCGGCCACGCATCTGTCCCTGTTCGAGGCGGACGCCTATGCGCACTGGGCCGGCGCGCGGCTGCCGACGGAAGCGGAATGGGAGCTGGCGGCGCAAGGCGTCGCGCTGCAAGTGGGCCAGCTGCATCCGGCCGCTGGCGCGCCAGGAGCGGGCTTGCGGCAAATGTTCGGCCACTGCTGGCAGTGGACCAGCAGCAGCTACGCGCCGTATCCCGGCTACCGCACGGCGCCGGGGGCGCTCGGTGAATACAACGGCAAGTTCATGCTGAACCAGTATGTGCTGCGCGGCTCGTCGTGCGCCACGCCGGCCGGCCATGCGCGCGCCAGCTACCGCAATTTCTTCCCGGCCGGCGCGCGCTGGCAATTTTCCGGCATCCGCCTGGCGCGCCAGGTGGAATAAGCAACTTAGTGCAAGCGCTGGACGGAAGGGGCAGGGCGGGTCGGCGCCGTGGTGCCAGCGTTCTGTTCCAGCTTGAACTGGCTGACGAGGGTTTCCAGTTCGCCCGCCTGTTCATGCATGGCAGCCGCCGCCGCGGCCGCTTCTTCGACGAGGGCCGCGTTTTGCTGCGTCGTCTGGTCCATCTGCATGATGGCGGCATTGATCTGCTCGATGCCTTCGCTCTGCTCGTGGTTGGCGACGCTGATTTCACCGACGATGGCGCTGACCCGGCCCACGCTGGCCACCACTTCATCCATCGTGGCGCCCGCCTGGCTGACAAGCTGGGCGCCCTGGCCCACGCGGCTGACGGAGTCGGCGATCAGTTCCTTGATTTCCCTCGCTGCGCCAGCGGATCTTTGGGCCAGGTTGCGCACTTCGGATGCCACGACCGCAAAGCCGCGTCCCTGTTCGCCGGCACGCGCCGCCTCGACTGCCGCATTCAGGGCCAGGATATTCGTCTGGAAGGCGATGCCGTCGATGACGGCGATGATGTCGACGATCTTGCGCGACGACGCATTGATGGCGTCCATGGTGCCGACCACTTCCGCCATGGCCGAGCCGCCGCGCTGCGCGATTTCCGATGCCGAGCGGGCCAGGGTATCGGCCTGGCGGGCATTGTCGCTGTTGCTGCGCACGGTGCCCGTCAGTTCGATCATCGACGAGGCCGTCTCTTCCAGCGCGCTGGCTTGCGCTTCCGTGCGGGCCGACAGGTCGGCATTGCCGCTGGCTATCTGGCTCGACGCCACGGCAATCGTGCCCGTGCCGCCGCGCACTTGCCCCACCAGGGTGGCCAGGTTGGTATTCATGTCGCGCAGCGCCTGCAGCAGCTGGCCCGCTTCATCCTTGCCGTCGGCCACGATCTTGCTGCTCAGGTCGCCTGCGGCCACGGCTTGCGCCACGCGCAGGGCGTACGCGATCGGCGTGGTGATCGAGCGCGTGACCCGCCAAGCAAAGAACATGCCCAGTAGCAGGGCGGCCGTGCCCAGGCTGGCCATCAGCACATTGGCTGCGGAAATATTCTGCTGGATTTGCTGGCCGCCATGCACGACGACGCCGCGCTGGATTTCATTCAGGCGGTTCACCGTCTTTTGCAACTGGTTCAGGGCGGGCAGGGTATCGTCGCGCACGTGCTTGGCCGCTTCCGCGCGCTGTCCCGCCACCAGCAGTTTGTCGGCCTGGCTGAACGAGACGACATAGGCCTTGCGCTGCTGCTTCAGCGTGGCAAGCAGTTCCTTGCCTTCAGGCAGCACGATCAGGCGGTCGAGGATGGCCAGCGCATCGGTGATGGTGGCCTTGTTGGCGTCGATTTCGCCGTGGATGGCGTTGGCGCGTGCCGGATCTTCATGGATGAACAATTCCAGCACCAGTGCCGCGTTCGAACGCGTCGTGCTGCGGATGGTGGCGATGGCGTCGGCCTTGGCCCAGTCTTTCTCGATGATGGCTTCGCTGAGCGCGCCGATCTTGTCCAGCCGGAAAAGGCCCGTGCCCACCAGTACTGCCATCAGCAGCAGCACCACGCCAAAACCGGCGCCCAGGCGCACGCCTATCTTCATATCCGTCAATTTCATTTTTATTCCCTCGGTAGCGAAAGTAATCCTCAGGAAATTATTGGCAATTTATAGCGAACAGAAACAGATGTGATGCTAGGCGCGCTCTGCGACGCAGTGCAAGCACTGCTAGCGGAGGGCAGCAAAGCAGCACGCTGTTTATGGAAGCTAGAAATGACAAGAATTTATTGGGGGTTACTTTTAGATCTGTCTCCGGTGGTCTTGTTATGAAACGATTATACGGTCGGCAATACCTGATTTGCACTACTAATTGCCCAATAGAAATGAAAAAGCGGCACGGCGATCAAGCCGTACCGCTTTTTCTCCCTATGACGGATACCCGAGCCGTGTTCAGGCGGCGCTGGCAGCCACGTCGGTCGCTGTTGTTTTTTCGGCGTCCGTCTGCTTGATGCGGCGGTTCACGGCCGACAAGACGGCCTTGAACGAAGCGGTGACGATATTGCTGTCGATGGCGGCGCCGAACAGGGTCGGGCCGTTGTCGAGGCGCAATTCCACATAGCAAGCCGCTTGCGCGTTGGCGCCGGAGCCGATCGAGTGCTCATGGTAATCCATCAGCTTGATGTCGAGACCGAGCGCATTGACGAAAGCATCGATGGGACCGTTGCCGCCGCCTTGCAGGGCCAGCGGCGTCTGGCGGTGCGACAGGCTGATGTCGATTTGCACGGATTCGTCGCTGCTCGTGTCTTCCACCATGCGGTGCGAGGCGTAGGCGTACGGCGCCGTCTGCTCCAGGTATTCCTGCTGGAAGATTTCATGGATATCCTGCGCGGCGATCTCGCGGCCCGTGGCGTCGGCCACGGCTTGCACGGCGCGCGAGAATTCGATCTGCAGGCGGCGCGGCAAGACCAGGCCGTATTCCTGTTCCAGCAAGTAGGCCATGCCGCCCTTGCCGGACTGGCTGTTGACGCGGATCACGGCGTCGTAGCTGCGGCCCAGGTCGGCCGGGTCGATCGGCAAGTACGGCACTTCCCAGATGCTGTCCGGTTGTTGCTTGGCGAAACCTTTCTTGATCGCATCCTGGTGCGAGCCGGAGAAGGCCGTAAATACCAAGTCGCCCGCATACGGGTGGCGCGGGTGGACGGGCAACTGGTTGCACTCTTCGACGCACTTGCGCACGCTGTCGATGTCGGAGAAATCCAGGCCCGGGTGCACGCCTTGCGTGTACAGGTTCATCGCCAAAGTGACGAGGTCGACGTTGCCGGTGCGCTCGCCATTGCCGAACAAACAGCCTTCCACGCGGTCGGCGCCCGCCATGACGGCCAGTTCGGCCGAGGCGACGGCCGTGCCGCGGTCGTTATGCGGGTGCACGCTGATGATGATGGAATCGCGGCGCGCCAGCTTGCGCGACATCCATTCGATCTGGTCCGCATATACGTTCGGCGTGCTGCATTCCACGGTCGATGGCAGGTTGATGATCATCTTGTTGGCCGGGGTCGGCTTCCAGATGGCGCTGACGGCGTCGCAGATATGCTTGGAAAAATCGAGTTCCGTCGTCGAGAACGATTCCGGCGTGTATTCAAAGCCCCATTCCGTTTGCGGATGCTGGGCCACCAGCTGTTTGACGAGGGTGGTGCCGGTGGTGGCGATATTCGTGATTTCTTCGCGCGACATGCCGAACACGACCTTGCGGAACACGGGCGCCACGGAGTTGTACAGGTGGACGATGGCGCGCTTTGCGCCGACAACGGATTCCACCGTGCGGCGGATCAGCTCTTCACGCGACTGTGTCAGCACGATGATGGTGACGTCGTCCGGGATGCGGCCTTCATCGACGAGCTTGCGCACGAAATCGAAATCCGTCTGCGATGCCGATGGGAAGCCCACTTCGATTTCCTTCAGGCCGATGGCGATCAGCATTTCGAAGAACCGCAGCTTCTTTTCCGCGCTCATCGGCTCGATCAGCGACTGGTTGCCGTCGCGCAAATCGGTGCTCATCCAGATAGGCGGTTTGCTGATGATCTGGTTCGGCCATTGACGGTCGGTCAATTTGACGGGAGGAAAGGCGCGGTATTTGGAAGCTGGGTTTTGCAACATCATGATCGGGTACTCCTGAAGATAGGGGGAAATCAATGGTTGTGGCGCAAGCTTGCCGGGCGGCCACGAGACACTAGGCCAGGCAAGCGATCGGTAGCGGTAGCAGAGGTGCCGCGATGCCAGCGGAGGCGGTCGCAGTGGGGATTACGTGTACGAATGGGGATGGTGCAAACATCATCAAACCTTCCAGGGTTTTTGAAACACGCCGGCGTGTGGCCAGGCGAAGCAATGCGGCAAACTTATGCGCGTGCTAGGTGTAGTCGCGATAGCGACAGCAGGGAAGGGGATGGATGTTTGAAGGAGGACATGCACTCAATGTAAGGGAAGTCGGGCCGGGCTGTCAAGCGTTTCCGTGCTACACGTAAAGCACGTGGGCTGCCTCGTTCGGCGCATCCAGTGCATCCTGCGCCATGCGCGTGAGGATGCGCCGCAGGGTGGTCGCTTCGTGGGGCAGGCGCGCGGCGAAGGCTGGCCAGCCGCGCAGCTCGATCTGTTGCGGCATGTCCACCAGGCCCGTGACGGCGTCCCAGAACGCATCCCAGTTCATGCCGTAGAAGGAGGGGAAAGCCAGTGCGGCGGCCAAGGCGGCATGCAGCTGGCGCGGCGAGTTGATATCGCTCAAGTCAATTGTTACAAGGGCTTGTCGATTCATGCTATTTGATGTTCTGACATAGTGGGAGCAGGTAAATAAACCAGGCGCCAGTCTAGCAGCAGGGGCGGCGCGCACGCTTCCCTGAACTTGTCACCTTAAACATTTAAGACGGCCTTCAGTGCCGGCGGCCCCGCTTGCGCTACAATCGGCTCTCCTTTATTGCCACTGCCGCGTGCGGTTCTCTTCTGCCACCATGTTCCCTAAACGCCTGACCCTGCTTGCCCTGGCCGCCTTTGCGCTGGCCGGCTGCGATACCACCGCCCCGAAACCGATACAAGTATTGACGCCGCCCGAGCCCATCGTCGTCACGCCGCGCAAGATCAAGATCGGCCTGGCCCTGGGCGGCGGCGCGGCGCGCGGTTTCGCGCATATCGGCGTGATCAAGGCGCTCGAATCGCAGGGCATCCAGGCCGATATCGTCACCGGCACCAGCGCCGGCAGCGTGGTGGGCGCCATGTATGCGGCGGGAAATTCCGGCTTCGCCTTGCAAAAGATGGCGTTCGACATGGACGAGGCGGCCATTTCCGACTGGGCCTTGCCCCTGTTCGGCAAGTCCTCCGGCGTGCTGAAAGGCGAAGCGCTGCAAAGCTATGTCAACAAGGCCGTCGGCGGCGTGCCGCTGGAAAAACTCAAGATTCCATTTGGCGTGGTGGCGACCGATTTGAAAAATGGCCAGCCGATCCTGTTCCAGCGCGGTAACACCGGCATGGCCGTGCGCGCCTCGTCGGCCGTGCCCGGCGTGTTCCAGCCCGTGACGATTGCCGGCCACACCTATGTCGATGGCGGTCTCGTCGCTCCCGTGCCCGTGCGCTTTGCGCGCGACATGGGCGCCGATTTCATCATCGCCGTGAATATTTCGTCGCAAACGGATACGCAGAAAGCCATCAGCTCGATGGAAGTATTGATGCAGACGTTCGCCATCATGGGCCAGCGCATTAACCAGTTTGAATTGAAAGATGCGGACGTGGTGATCCAGCCCAGCCTGGGCACCATGAAGGGCAACGATTTCAACAGCCGCAACCAGGCGATCCTGGCGGGCGAGCAGGCGACCTTTGCCGTGATGGCGCAGCTCAAGCAAAAGCTGAAAGCCAAGCGTGAGCAGTAAGCGATAGCGGCGCTGCGCATTTCGTATACAATTTTGTTTCAACATAACAAGGATGCACCATGCAATCGAAACCGATTTTGACACTGGACGATGTAAAGAAAATCGCTGCCGCCGCCGAAGCGGAAGCGGTCAAGAATAACTGGGCGGTCACAATCGCCATCGTCGACGACGGCGGCCATCTGGTGTGGCTGCAGCGCATGGATGGCGTGGCGCCGATCTCGTCGCACATCGCCCCATCGAAAGCGAAGACGGCCGCACTGGGCCGCCGCGAATCGCGCATCTATGAAGAGATGATCAATGGCGGCCGCGTGTCCTTCCTGAGCGCGCCGGAAATCGACGGCTTGCTCGAAGGCGGCGTGCCCATCGTGTTCGAAGGCCACTACGTGGGCGCCGTCGGCGTCTCGGGCGTGAAATCCGCCGAGGACGCGCAAATCGCCAAGGCAGGCATTGCCGCTCTGACGGCCTAAGTAGTAGCCGCAGTTGCAGAACTAGCCGCTCCGCGCAAGCCGGGCGGCTTTTTTCATGGGGCAGGGGATTTATGCTGCTGCGCAAAAAAATGCCGGGGCTTCTGTATTTTCTTCCTTGTGGAAAAGCTTCCTTTTGGTTATAATTCAAAGGTTTAGCCAATCACACATATACCGTAGCGACTACCCATCCCCTCATTCAAAATGACCGTTGAAACACCCTGAGTGCATCTGGCTCGGGTATCTAGGCGGTCGGTCTGACGTGGCGCAGCTACGGTAACTTTATCAGGAGTTGCCCTTGCCGCCATTTTTTTCTGGCCCTGCCGTTCCAGCCATATTAGCGCTTGCTGATGGAACGATCTTTAAAGGTTTTTCGATCGGTGCCGCCGGTCATACCACGGGCGAGGTTGTTTTCAACACCTCGATGACCGGGTATCAGGAAATCCTTACCGACCCAAGCTATTGCCGCCAGATGGTCACCCTGACCTATCCGCATATCGGCAATACGGGCGTCAATCCGGAAGACGTCGAATCTTCCAAGGTCCACGCCTCTGGCCTCATCATCCGCGATCTGCCATTGCTGGCATCCAATTTCCGTTCCACCCTCTCCCTGTCCGATTACCTCAAAGCTGAAAATATCGTTGCCATCGCCGGCATCGATACACGCAAGCTCACGCGCATCCTGCGTGAAAAAGGTGCGCAGGGCGGCGCCATCCTCGTCGGTACGCAAGGCAACGAGCCATCCTCCGCGCAAGCGCTGGAACTGGCCCGCTCCTTCCCCGGCCTGGCCGGCATGGACCTGGCCAAGGTGGTATCAAGCAAGGCCGCCTACGAGTACCGCGAAACGGAATGGACCTTGGGCGAAGGCTACGGCCAACTGGCCGACGCGGACGCGAAATACCACGTGGTCGCCTTCGACTACGGCGTCAAGCGCAACATCCTGCGCATGCTGACGGCACGCGGCTGCAAGGTCACCGTGCTGCCCGCGCAAGCGACAGCTGCCGATGCACTGGCGCTGAACCCGGACGGCATCTTCCTGTCGAACGGTCCCGGCGATCCGGAGCCGTGCGACTACGCCATCGCGGCGACCAAGGAATTGATCGAGAAGGGCATCCCGACCTTCGGCATCTGCCTCGGCCACCAGATCATGGCGATCGCTTCCGGCGCGAAAACTTTGAAGATGAAGTTCGGCCACCACGGCGCCAACCACCCGGTGCAAGACCTGGAAACGAAACAAGTCTTGATTACCTCGCAAAACCACGGTTTCGCAGTTGACGCGGCAACCTTGCCCGCGAATTGCCGCGTGACCCATGAATCGCTGTTCGACGGTTCCCTGCAGGGCTTTGCCCGCACGGACAAGCCGGCCTTCTGCTTCCAGGGCCACCCTGAAGCGTCGCCGGGACCGATGGATGTTGCTTACCTGTTTGACCGCTTCATCAACTTGATGGCTGCGGAGGAGAAAAAGAAAAATGCCTAAACGTTTAGATATTAAAAGTATTCTGATTATTGGCGCTGGCCCGATCGTGATCGGCCAGGCCTGCGAATTCGATTATTCCGGCGCGCAAGCGTGCAAGGCCCTGCGCGAAGAGGGCTACAAAGTCATCCTGGTCAACAGCAATCCTGCGACCATCATGACGGACCCGGAAATGGCCGACGTCACCTACATCGAACCGATCACCTGGTCGGTCGTCGAGCGCATCATCGCCAAGGAGCGTCCTGACGCGATCCTGCCGACGATGGGCGGCCAGACGGCGCTGAACTGCGCGCTGGACCTGTTCAACAATGGCGTGCTGGCGAAATACAATGTCGAGCTGATCGGCGCGTCGCCGGAAGCCATCGACAAGGCCGAAGACCGTTCCAAGTTCAAGGACGCGATGACCAAGATCGGCCTCGGTTCGGCGCGTTCCGGCGTGGCGCACTCGATGGAAGAATCGTGGGCCGTGCAGCGCACCCTGGGCTTCCCGACCATCATCCGTCCATCGTTCACCATGGGCGGTTCCGGCGGCGGCATCGCCTACAACGAAGAAGAATTCGAAACCATCTGCAAGCGCGGCCTGGAAGCATCGCCGACGAAAGAACTGCTGATCGAAGAATCGTTGCTGGGCTGGAAAGAGTACGAGATGGAAGTGGTGCGCGACAAGGCGGACAACTGCATCATCATCTGCTCGATCGAAAACCTCGACCCGATGGGCGTGCACACGGGCGACTCGATTACCGTCGCTCCTGCGCAAACGCTGACGGACAAGGAATACCAGATCATGCGCAATGCCAGTCTGGCAGTGCTGCGCGAGATCGGCGTCGACACGGGTGGTTCGAACGTGCAATTCTCGATCAACCCGGTCGATGGCCGCATGATCGTCATCGAGATGAACCCGCGCGTTTCGCGTTCGTCGGCCCTGGCATCGAAAGCGACGGGCTTCCCGATCGCCAAGATCGCCGCCAAGCTGGCCGTCGGTTTCACCCTGGACGAGCTGCGCAATGAAATCACGGGCGGCGCCACGCCGGCCTCGTTCGAACCGTCGATCGATTACGTCGTCACGAAGATCCCCCGTTTCACGTTCGAGAAATTCCCGACCGCCGACCACCACCTGACGACGCAGATGAAATCCGTCGGCGAAGTGATGGCCATCGGCCGTACCTTCCAGGAATCGTTCCAGAAAGCCTTGCGCGGCCTGGAAGTGGGCGTGGACGGCATGAACGAAAAGACCAAGGACCGCGAAAAGATCGAAGAAGAACTGGGCGAGCCTGGTCCTGAGCGCATCTGGTACGTGGGCGACGCGTTTGCCCAAGGTTTCACTTTGGAAGAAGTGCATCAGCTGACCAAGATCGACCCATGGTTCCTGATCCAGATCAAGGAAATCGTCGACCTGGAACTGTGGCTCGATACGCAGAAGCTGGAAAACCTGGACAAGAACACCCTGTACAAGTTGAAACAGAAGGGCTTCTCGGACCGCCGCCTGGGCTTTTTGCTGCAAACGACCGACACGGCCGTGCGCCAGCAGCGCCATGCACTGAACATCCGTCCTGTCTACAAGCGCGTCGACACCTGCGCGGCCGAGTTTTCGACCGACACGGCGTACATGTATTCCACGTATGACGAAGAGTGCGAATCGAACCCGACCGACAAGAAAAAGATCATGGTGCTGGGCGGTGGCCCGAACCGTATCGGCCAGGGTATCGAATTTGACTATTGCTGCGTCCACGCGGCCCTCGCCATGCGCGAAGACGGCTACGAAACCATCATGGTCAATTGCAACCCGGAAACGGTTTCGACCGACTATGACACTTCCGACCGCCTGTATTTTGAATCGCTGACCCTGGAAGACGTGCTGGAAATCGTCGCCATTGAAAAACCAGTCGGCGTGATCGTGCAGTACGGCGGCCAGACGCCATTGAAACTGGCGCTGGACCTGGAAGCGAATGGCGTACCGATCATCGGCACTTCGCCCGACATGATCGATGCGGCCGAAGACCGCGAGCGTTTCCAGCAAATGCTGCACAAGCTGGAACTGCGCCAGCCGCCTAACCGCACGGCGCGCACGGAAGCCGACGCCCTGGCGCTGGCGCAGGAAATCGGCTACCCGCTGGTCGTGCGTCCATCGTACGTGCTGGGCGGCCGCGCCATGGAAATCGTCCATGAGCAACGCGACCTCGAGCGCTACATGCGCGAAGCCGTCAAGGTTTCGCACGATTCGCCGGTGCTGCTGGACCGCTTCCTGAACGACGCCATCGAGTGCGACGTCGATTGCATCTCCGACGGCGAAACGACGTTCATCGGCGGCGTGATGGAGCACATCGAACAGGCTGGCGTCCATTCGGGCGACTCGGCTTGCTCCTTGCCGCCATACTCGCTGGCGCCGGAAACCATTGAAGAGCTGAAACGCCAGACGGCGCTGATGGCCAAGGGTTTGAACGTGGTCGGCCTGATGAACGTGCAGTTCGCGATCCAGAAGCAAGAGATCGATGGCGAAATGAAAGACGTCGTCTTCGTGCTGGAAGTGAACCCGCGCGCGTCGCGCACCGTGCCTTTCGTCTCGAAAGCCACCGGTCTGCAACTGGCGAAGATCGCCGCGCGCTGCATGGTCGGCCAGTCGCTGGCCTCGCAAGGCATCACGCAGGAAGTCGTGCCGCCATACTTCAGCGTCAAGGAAGCAGTGTTCCCGTTCGTCAAGTTCCCGGGCGTGGACACCATCCTGGGCCCTGAAATGAAATCGACGGGCGAAGTCATGGGCGTGGGCCTGACGTTCGGCGAAGCGTTTGTGAAATCGCAACTGGGCGCCGGCGTGAACCTGCCAAAATCGGGCAAGGTCTTCATCAGCGTGAAAGCGTCGGACAAGCCGCGCGCCGTGCAAGTGGCGCGTGACCTGGTCGAGTCCGGTTTCACCGTGGTCGCCACCAAGGGTACCGCCGCCGTGATCGCTGCTGCCGGCATCGCCGTCACGCCAGTGAACAAGGTGATCGAAGGCCGTCCGCACGTGGTCGACATGATCAAGAACCATGAAATCGTGCTGGTGATCAACACCGTGGAAGAAAAGCGCAGCGCCATCGTCGATTCGCGGGCCATCCGCACGTCGGCTCTTGCATCGCGCGTGACGACCTACACCACCATCGCGGGCGCGGAAGCGGCCGTCGAAGGCATCCGTCACCTGGATGAGCTGCGTGTGTACGATTTGCAAGGCCTGCACAAGACCTTGAACTAAGTGCGTTTGCAGTGACCGCCGTTAGGCGGTACACTGCATGCTTATCAACCACAGAGTTCCGTGCAGAGCAGCGCGCGGCCTCTGTGGTTTTCACTTGGTAAGTCCGTTAACCGTGGCAAAACACGGACAACGGCGCCGATAACTAGCAGATAGTAGAGATAACATGACCTCAGTCCCATTGACCAAATACGGCGCAGAACTCTTGAAAGAAGAGCTGCATCATTTGAAGACCAAGGAACGCCGCATCGTCATCGATGCGATCGCCGAAGCGCGTTCGCACGGAGATTTGTCGGAAAACGCCGAGTACGATGCCGCCAAGGAACGCCAGGCGTTCGTCGAAGGCCGCATCGCCGAACTCGAAGGCAAGCTGGGCGCAGCGCAAATCATCGACCCGACCGCGCTCGACGCGGAAGGCCGCGTGGTGTTTGCCTCGACCGTGAACCTGGAAGACCTGGAATCGGGCCAGAAAGTCACGTACCAGATCGTCGGCCTCGATGAAGCCGACCTGAAAATGAACAAGGTTTCCGTGACATCCCCGATCGCCCGCGCGCTGATCGGCAAGTACGCCGGCGACGTGGTGGAAGTGCAGGCGCCGTCCGGCCCGCGCGAATACGAAATCCTGGAAGTGCTGTACATCTGATGCTCGCCCGCGTGCGCATCCTCGTTGCCACCCTGTGGGCCGGCAGCTTGTGGGCCATCGGCTTCATCGTGGCGCCGACCCTGTTCGGCACCCTGAGCGACAGAGTGCTGGCGGGTAATATCGCCGGCAGCATGTTCCGCGCCGAAGCCTGGCTGTCGATCGCCTGCGCCTTGATTCTGCTGGCCTTGCTGCAATGGGCGCCCGGCGCGCTGGAACTCAAGCGCCGCCGCCTGCTGGGGGCGCTGGTGCTGTCGATGCTCGTGTGTGCGCTGCTCAGCCATTTTGGTATTTCGCCGCTGATGGCCGAACTCAAGGCGCAAGCCTCGTCGGGAATCATGGACGAGGCCATGCGCAGCCGCTTCGGCATGCTGCATGGCGTGTCGACCGTGATCTTTGCCGTGCAGAGCTTGCTGGCGGGCGTGCTGATCTGGAAGCAGCAGTAATCGTCTGTGGTGTTGTCGGATTACGCGCTGCGCGCTAATCCGACCTACCGGTCAATGCCGTAGGTCGGATTAGCGGCGCCCTGGCGCCGCGTAATCCGACAAGCAATAAAAAAGCGGAGCAGGGAAGATCCCGTGCTCCGCTTCTTGTTTCAACAGCCTTGCGGCTGCTGAACGACAGGCTTACTTGCTGCCCAGTGCGCTTTTCTTGGCGCTTTTCTGACGTGGCTTGGCACGCTTGATGGAACCGCCTTCGGTAACGCGCTCATTGCCCTTGATCATGACTTTCGTCACGCTCGGGCGCTTGGTGCCGCTGGCGCTGGCCTTGACGATGGTCACTTCGCGCATGCCTTTGCCGGCGCTGACCTTCTCCTTAACCACTTCTTTTTTCGGACGGTAGATTACCAGCAGTTTGCCAATATGTTGTACCGGGGCGGCGCCGAGATTGCCGCAAATCGTATCGTACATTCCGACGCGGGCTTCGCGGTCGTCGCCGAACACGCGGACTTTAATCAGACCGTGCGAATCCAGGCCAAGGTCGATCTCTTTGAGGACAGCAGGTGTCAAGCCCGCTTCGCCAATGATGACGATAGGCTTCAGCGCGTGTGCTTCGGCGCGCAGTGCGCTGCGCTCTACGGGTGTAAGTTTTAGCATAATAATATTTAGTAATTCCCTTAAAAGCAGTATTCTACGCGAATGGCAAAGAAGAAATTAAACAAAAACTGGTTGCACGACCACATAAATGATCCTTATGTGAAGTTGGCGCAAAAAGAGGGCTACCGCGCCCGGGCAGCATACAAGCTCAAAGAAATCGATGAAGACGAGAAACTGATCAAACCTGGCCAGGTGATTGTCGACCTTGGTTGCACTCCTGGCAGCTGGGCCCAGTACACGCGGCGCAAGCTGGCCGGCAAGGACGGCGGCGGGGTCAATGGTACCCTGATTGGCCTGGACATGCTGGAAATGGAGCCCATCGCCGATTTCCACTTCATCCAGGGCGACTTCCGCGAAGCGCGCGTGCTGCGCCAGCTGGAAGTGGTATTGCAGGGCCGTAAGGTCGACCTGGTCCTGTCGGACATGGCGCCCAACCTGTCGGGCATCGCCACGGCGGACGCCGCGCGCATGGAGCATCTGATCGACCTGGCCATCGAATTTTCGCAATTGCACTTGAAGCCGTCCGGCGTATTGCTGGTGAAATGCTTTAAAGACATGGGTTTCAGCCAGATCGTGGAGAAATTCCGCGCTGAATTCAAGGTCGTGGTGCAGAAAAAACCGAAGGCCAGCCGCGATAAATCGTCGGAAATCTTTCTGATGGGGCGTGGAATCAAGAATCCGCTGAAAAATGCCGTTGAAGAAGATGATTCCGCCCTTGATATTTAAGAGGGAATCCGCACATGGGAACGAGAAGTGCAGTAGCGTCTGATGGCATAAAAGCCTAAATTGTTTATACTGCATTTTTTTGCGTGAACGCGATTTTTTCGCGCGCACGGATCGGCGGGCTTTGGCACGGCCCGCTTATTGCGAGTAAAATCGTGTTTCTAGCTATAGGTAAAGAGATGCGCACTGCATCCAAGGAGTCTTCGTGAATAACATGTTTTCCAAATCTGCCATCTGGGTAGTCGTATTGCTGCTGTTGTTCATGCTGTTCAAGCAATTCGACAGTCATGGCGCCACAGGCGGCAGCAAGGCCATCGCTTATTCCGATTTGCTGGATGAAGTCAAAGCCAAGCGCGTCAAGGATGTCGTGATCGAGGGTTCGTCGATCACCGCCAAGCTGATGGACGACACCAAGGTGCGTACCACCGCCACCAGCCTCGACAAGGGCCTGATCGGCGACCTGCGCGACAATGGCGTGCATTTCGATGTGCGTCCGCCCGAGGAAGCGTCTTTCCTGCAAACTATTTTTGTTTCCTGGTTCCCCATGCTGCTGTTGATCGGCGTCTGGGTATTCTTCATGCGTCAGATGCAAGGCGGCGGCAAGGGCGGGGCATTCTCGTTCGGCAAGTCGAAGGCACGCATGATGGATGAAGCCAGCAACACCGTCACCTTCGCCGATGTCGCCGGTTGCGACGAAGCGAAAGAAGAAGTCAACGAAGTGGTCGACTTCCTCAAGGATCCGAGCAAATTCCAGAAACTGGGCGGTCGCATTCCCCGCGGCGTGCTGATGGTCGGTCCTCCGGGCACGGGTAAAACCCTGCTGGCGCGCGCCATCGCCGGCGAAGCCAAGGTGCCGTTCTTCTCGATTTCCGGTTCCGACTTCGTGGAAATGTTCGTCGGCGTGGGCGCCAGCCGTGTCCGCGACATGTTTGAAAACGCGAAAAAGCATTCGCCATGCATCATCTTCATCGATGAGATCGATGCTGTCGGCCGTCACCGCGGTGCCGGCATGGGCGGCGGCAATGACGAGCGCGAACAGACCTTGAACCAGTTGCTGGTCGAGATGGACGGTTTTGAAGCGAACTCCGGCGTGATCGTCGTGGCCGCCACCAACCGCGCCGACGTGCTCGACAAAGCCTTGCTGCGTCCGGGCCGTTTCGACCGCCAGGTTTCCGTCGGCTTGCCTGATATCCGCGGCCGTGAGCAGATCTTGAACGTGCACATGCGTAAAGTACCTATCGGTACCGACGTGAAAGCCGATATCCTGGCCCGCGGCACCCCTGGTTTCTCGGGTGCGGACCTGGCCAACCTGGTCAACGAGGCAGCCCTGTTCGCGGCCCGCCGCAGCAAGCGCCTGGTGGAAATGGCGGACTTCGAAGACGCGAAAGACAAGATCTATATGGGCCCCGAGCGTAAATCGATGATCATCCGCGAGGAAGAGCGTCGCAATACGGCTTACCATGAGTCCGGTCACGCCGTCGTCGCCAAGCTGCTGCCGAAGGCCGATCCCGTGCATAAAGTGACGATCATGCCGCGCGGCTGGGCCCTGGGCCTGACGTGGCAGCTGCCGGAACACGACAACTTGTCCGCCTACAAGGACAAGATGCTGGAAGAAATTTCCATTCTGTTCGGCGGCCGTATCGCCGAAGAGATTTTCGTGGGTCAAATGTCCACGGGCGCGTCGAACGACTTCTCGCGCGCCACCAAGCTGGCCCGTTCCATGGTGACCCGCTTCGGCATGTCCGACAGCATGGGCGTGATGGTCTACGAAGACAGCGAAAACGAAGGTTTCTTCGGTGGCGCCACCAAGACGATCTCGGAAGCGACCCAGCAAAAGGTCGATGCTGAAATCCGCAACATTCTCGACAAGCAATATGCTTTGGCGCGTACTTTGCTGGAAGGCAACCGCGACAAGGTCGAAATGATGACCAAAGCCTTGCTGGAATGGGAAACCATCGATGCAGAGCAAATAAATGACATCATGGCCGGCCTGGAGCCGCGTCCACCGAAAGTCATCCCGCCACGCCGCAATGCGGGCGACAGCGGCACGGGCGGCATCTCGCCAAACGTGACGGCGCCAGCCTGATAGCGGCTGCCCTGACCGGCGGCGCGTAATCAAAAGGGTAAGGAGCGATCCTTGCCCTTTTTCGTTGGCGCGCCAGCTTTTCCTGACGACTACAAAAGATTCACATGCGACACTATTTGCAATTCGGCCGTTTCGGCTTCAACCTGCAGGGCACGCAGGCGCTGGTGATGGGCATCCTGAACATCACGCCCGACTCGTTTTCCGATGCGGGCCAGTATGAACACCTGGAATTTGCCATTTCGCGCGCCGAGCAGATGATTGTTGACGGCGTCGACATCATCGACATCGGCGGCGAATCGAGCCGCCCCGGCGCGCCGCCGCTGCCGCTGCAGGACGAGCTTGCGCGCGTCATGCCGGTGCTGTACGCCTTGCGCGACTGCGGCAAACCCCTGTCCGTCGACACGTACAAGCCTGAAGTGATGCGCGAAGCCATCCTGGCCGGCGCCGACATGATCAACGACATCAACGGTTTCCGCGCGCCGGGCGCCATCGAAGCCGTGCAGGACAGCGATTGCGCGCTGTGCATCATGCACATGCAAAGTGTGCCGCAAACCATGCAGGACCAGCCGCAGTACGAGGACGTGGTGCGCGAAGTCATCGCCTTCCTGCGCGAGCGCATCGACACGATGACGGCGGCCGGCATCGCCCGCGAACGCCTGTGCGTCGATCCCGGTTTTGGCTTTGGCAAGACGGTGGAACAGAACTACGCCTTGTTGCGCGCCACGCGCCAGCTGCGCAGCGAACTGGACCTGCCTGTGCTGGCCGGCTTGTCGCGCAAGTCGATGATAGGCGCCGTCACGGGGCGTCCCGTCGAGCAGCGCCTGGCCGGCAGTGTTGCCGGTGCGCTTGCTGCTGTAGCGCAAGGTGCGGAAATTATCCGTGTGCATGATGTCGCTGAAACCGTCGATGCACTGAAGGTCTGGCGCATGGCGCACTGACCCTGTAAGATTCATTATAAACAACAAAAAGAGAAAACTATGACGCGTAAATATTTTGGCACCGATGGCATCCGCGGCCTGGTGGGCACGGCTCCGATCACCCCCGATTTCGTCATGCGCCTCGGTTATGCGGCCGGCAAGGTGCTGGCCAAGTCGCAAGGCGGCAAGGCGCATCCGACTGTACTGATCGGCAAGGACACGCGCATTTCCGGCTACATGCTGGAAGCGGCGCTGGAAGCGGGCCTGTCGGCCGCTGGCGTGGACGTGATGCTGGCCGGCCCCATGCCGACGCCGGCGATCGCCTACCTGACGCGGGCGCTGCGCCTGTCGGCCGGCGTCGTCATTTCCGCCTCGCACAATCCGTATCACGACAATGGCATCAAGTTCTTTTCCGGCCAGGGCACCAAGCTGCCCGACAGCGTGGAACTGGAAATCGAAGCGGCGCTCGATGAGCCCATGTCTTGCGTGGCGTCGGACAAGCTGGGCCGGGCCAAGCGCCTGGACGATGCCCAGGGCCGCTACATCGAATTTTGCAAGAGCACCTTCCCGAACGAGCTGGACTTGCGCGGCCTGAAGATCGTCGTCGATTGCGCGCATGGCGCCGCCTACCATATCGCGCCGCACGTGTTCCATGAGCTGGGCGCGGAAGTCATCGCCATCGGCAACAAGCCTGACGGCTTCAATATCAATGCGGGCTTCGGCGCCACGGCAACCAAGGCCATGGCCGAGGCTGTCGTCGAGCACGGCGCGGACCTCGGTATCGCGCTCGATGGCGACGCCGACCGCCTGATCATGTGCGACGCCACGGGACGCTTGTACAACGGCGACGAGTTGTTGTACGTCATGGTCAAGGATCGCCTGGCAACAGGCCCCGTGGCTGGCGCCGTCGGCACCCTGATGACCAACATGGCGCTGGAAGTGCTGTTCAAGCAGCAGGGCATCGGCTTTGCGCGCGCCAAGGTGGGCGACCGCTACGTGCTGGAAGTCATGAAGGAAAAGGGCTGGATACTGGGCGGCGAAGGTTCGGGTCATTTGCTGTGCCTGGACCGGCACACGACGGGCGACGGCATCGTCTCCGCGCTGCAAGTGTTGTCCGCGCTTAAGCGCAGCGGCCAGAGCCTGCAGCAATGCCTGGCCGAACTGGTGCTGTTCCCGCAAACCCTGATCAACCTGCGTGTGGCGCCCGGTTTCGACTGGCAGAAAAATGCCGCCATGGTGGCCGAGAAAGAACTGGTCGAGGCCGAGCTGGGCGATACGGGCCGCGTGCTGATCCGCGCTTCCGGCACGGAACCACTGATCCGCGTGATGGTGGAAGCCAAGGACAAGGAAAAGGCGGAGAGCATGGCGCGCCGCATCGCCGATAAGGTCGGCGCTTAAGGGGTAGGGACAGGGCAGGGCCGATAGTTATTTCCATCTAATTCGTCTATGGCAATTGACGAAATTGGGTGGGGGCGTTATTATCTTGTCTTCGGAGTGTGGCGCAGCCCGGTAGCGCACCTGGTTTGGGACCAGGGGGTCCAAGGTTCGAATCCTTGTACTCCGACCAAAGTCATAAGCGGGCTGTCAGAGATGACAGCCCGTTTTCTATTCCGCGCAGGCATTTCATTGCCGGCGCGCATGGATTAAAATGCTGCACCTTTCCGCCCATCGTTCAACGGATAGGACAACGGTCTTCTAAACCGTGAATGGGGGTTCGATTCCCTCTGGGCGGACCAGCTCATGCTGGTCATGCAGGCGACAGCCTGTTGCATTGCCATCACTTCATCTCTCTCTATTGTTCGCCTGCAGGCCGTGTCACGGCTGCGCAAACAGCACCACGCTCAGTAAATACAACAGCGGCGCCGCGCACAGCAGCGCAGATAATACCGAACCGATTTTCTTGCTGGCCAGCCGGGCCAGGCGCAGCCTTTCCCGCACGGGCAGGTGCTGGCGGATCACGCTGCGCGCGCGTGGCTGAAACGGTTGTTCATGCATGAGTATTCCCTCGTCGATCAGCAGTGGATGCCGTCGAGCATAGCGAGGGGAGTCTAAAGATGGTGTAAAAAGCGGCTCTTGCGCCGCAAGCGCGGTGTAAACAGGCTGCTAGAGTTGAGGGCGGCAGCGGACGCTGGTGCGCCGCTGCCGCAGATGGCGCTTACTTTCCCTGGCGGCGGCGTGCCAGGAAGCCCAGCAGGCCCAGACCGGCGAGCAGCATGGCGTAGGTTTCAGGTTCCGGCACGGCGGAAATGAAAGCCCGGTAATTGCTCAGGTCCTTGGGCAGGCCCGCCACCGTGAAGGTGGTGCCGGCAGCCACGGGAGCGGCCCAGTGGAATACCAGTTCGCCCTGACCGAAGTGGATGGCCAGGAAGTCATAGGCGGCCGCGCTCGTATAGGAGTTGACGCCGCCGCTCAAGCCTGCCGTGGTGCCGGCAGTGCAGCCCGAGGTGGCGTTGTCGCAATACGAGACGGCGGCGCCCAGGCTGGTGCCGAACACGCCATTGATATAACCCTGGATGTCCGAGGGGCTCTGTGGCACGAGATTATCGTCATAATATTTCACCTGTAGTGCCGGCGATGGCGAATAGGTGACGGTGCTGCCGGCGATGACGAAACCGCTGGCCGGCCCGATATCGACCCAGGTGGCGGCTTGCGCCGCACTTGCCAGTACGGCCATTGCGGCCAGCATGGATGCCTTGATGGCAATGCTCTTTACGCTTTTCATGAAAATCCCCTTGTGCTTGAGACAGTCGCTTCATCGTGTTGGGACGCGTCCCTGCTTGCCGGGGGAGTCATCCCATTGCCCGTTTTTAGTTATTTCCTGCGCGTAGCAAGTACGCAAATGAAAGCTTACTCTTGATATAAATTAATACAATTTTAATAATTCTATTGGTTTGGTTGACAACATCGCATACGGCTATGCATGGCTGTGCTAGCGATAGCCAACATGAGGTCAAGAAATGGCGTGACAAGGCGCGCCAGCTTGTGCTGGCGGTGTCTTGGCTTCGGGAGAGGGGCGGCGGCGGGTGCTTCAGTCGCTGTTGTTGCTGACGCCAAACAGGCGATCCTTAGCGTTGAGCAGTTTCTGTACCTTGGCGCCCATTTTCATCAGTTGCGCCATCGACTCGGGCGACAGGCGCTGCAAATCGTCGAACCAGGTGTTGGCCAGGTCAACCAGTTCATACATTTCACGCATGCGCTCCTGCGCATATTGATCCACGGGTTCCGTGGCCGGCGCCAGCAGCGATTCGCGCAGCACCGTCAGGGTAGGCGCCACTTCACGGCGGCGACGTTCGGCCGCCACGACGCGGAAGATTTGCCATACGTCGCCCAGCGAGGAGAAATACTCGCGCCGGTCGCCGGGGATGCGCGACTGGCGTATCAAGCCCCAGCCCTGCAATTCCTTCAAGCCGATGCTCACGTTCGAGCGCGAAAAACTCAGGTGCTCCGCGATTTCATCCGCGTGCAAAGGGTGCTCCGCGACAAATAACAAGGCGTACACTTGCCCCACCGTACGGTTAAAGCCCCAGCGGCTGCCCATCTCGCCGAAATGGCTGACGAAGGTCTGGATCAGCGGCGTCATTTGGATATGTTGAGTTTTCATAATTATCTGAATTTTTTCACGCCATACTGGTGGGGTCAATTGATATATGTCATGTTTCGCAGTATTATACAAAATATCGAATTTACAGAAAATTCTGAAAACTCAAGAAGTATAGAAGATGACGACCACGCCCTTGTCCTTGCCCCGCTTTATTCTTCCCTGCGCCGCCAGCCTGGCGCAAGGGGGCGCCGCCTTGTTGTGGCTGCCACAAGCGGCCTTGCTGGCCTGGGCCGTGCAAGCCATGCTCAATGGCGCCGGCTGGCGCGCGGCCCTGTTGCCGGCCGCTGGCGTGCTGTTGCTGGGCGTGCTGCGCGCCGCTTGCGAAGCGTGGGGCGCGCGGCGCATGTATGCGGCGGCGCGCGCGCACCTGTCCATCTTGCGCGCGCAGGTGGCGCAAGCGCTGGCGCGCCGTTCGCCGCTGGACCGCCAGCGCGCCCAGTCGGGCCAGGCGGCCAGCGTCATCGCCGAGCAGGCCGAAGCCATCGTGCCGTACCTCGTGCGCTACAAGCCCGCGCGCTGGAAAGTCATGCTCGTGCCGCTCGTGATCCTCGCCGTGGTGGCGCCGCTGTCGTGGATCGCGGCCTTGATCCTGCTCATCGCCGCGCCCCTGATTCCCGTCTTCATGGCCCTCGTCGGCATGGGCGCGCAGGCGGCCAGCCGCGCGCAGATGGTGGAAATGGGCAGCATGAACGCCTTTCTGCTGGACCGCCTGCGCGGCCTGGCTACCTTGCGCGCGCTCGACGCCGTCGACGCCACGGCCGAACGGCTCGATGCCTCCTCGCAATCCGTGCGCCGGCGCACGATGGTGGTGTTGCGCATCGCCTTTTTGTCGTCCGCCGTGCTGGAACTGTTTTCCGCGCTCGGTGTCGCCATGGTGGCGGCCTTTATCGGTTTCTCCTTGCTGGGCAGCATCAATTTTGGTACCTGGGGCCGCGAACTGAGCCTGGGGCAGGGCTTGTTCATCCTGCTGCTGGCGCCCGCCTTCTTCGAGCCGCTGCGCGAACTGGCCGCCGTCTGGCACGACAAGGCTGCCGGCGAAGCGGGCCTGGCCGGTTTGCACGACCTGGCGGCCGATGGCGTGCCGCTGCCTGGCTTTGGTGTGGAAGTGGCGGCCGTTTCCGCCGCCGCCATGGCCGTGGCAGCGGCGCCCG
>NZ_LBCO01000020.1:204187-233149 GCF_000988085.1 Janthinobacterium sp. KBS0711
TCCAGCAACTGCGCTTTGCCCATCCCGGCGAAGCGCCCGTGTTCGACGGCTTCGACCTGAAGGTGGGCGCGGGCGAGCACGTGGCCCTGCTGGGCGCCAGCGGCGCCGGCAAGACCACCTTGCTGTCCCTGCTGGCCGGCTTGCTGCCCGCCAGCGGCGGCGACATCCGCATCGGCGGCGTGCGCCTGAACGACAGCACCGTCAATACCTTGCGCCAGCGCATGGCCTGGATGGGCCAGCGTCCGCACGTGTTTGCCGCGTCCGTCAGCCAGAACGTGACCCTGGGCCGCGTGGGGGCGAACGCCGCGCAAGTGACGCAGGCGCTGCACCTGGCCGACCTGGCCAAGGTGGAGCAGGCCCAGCCGGCCGTCATGCTCAGCGATGGCGGCCAGGGCTTGTCCGGCGGCGAAGCCGTGCGCCTGGCCCTGGCCCGCGTGGCCCTGCATCCGCATGCGGATTTGCTGCTGGTCGATGAACCGACGGCCCACCTGGACAGCGAAACGGCGGCGCGCGTGACGGATGCCCTGCTGGCACTGGCGCAAGGCAAGACGATGATCGTCGCCACGCACGACCCCGTGCTGGCTGGCCGCCTGCAGCGCACGGTGCAGGTCGCTGCACCGGCGCAGGCAGAGGAGTTGCGCGCATGAAAATCATATTGAACCCCGTCCTGCGCCAATTGCTGCTGGCCCAGCCTGGCAAGCTGATCGGCGGCGCCTTGCTGGCGGCCCTGACGGCGGTGGCCGGCATGGCCTTGCTGGGCTTGTCCGGCTGGTTCATCACGGCCACGTCGATTGCCGGCCTGCACGCTTCGACGGCCATCGTGTTCGACGTGTTCGGTCCGTCGGCCGGCATCCGCCTGCTGGCCATCGGCCGCACGGGGTCGCGCTATGCTGAGCGGCTCGTCACGCACGACGCCACGTTCGCCGCGCTGGCCAGCATCCGCGTGCGCCTGTTCCGTGGCTGGTCGCGCCCGGAAGCGGCCAGCCGCTTGCTGCGCCAGCCCGCCAAGCTGCTGTTCCGCCTGACGGCCGATATCGACGCGCTCGAATCGCTGTACTTGCGCCTGCTCGTGCCTGCCTTCACGGCCCTGTGCGCGGCCTTGCTGGCCAGCGTGGCGCTGGGCGTGATGCAGTGGCAGCTGGGCCTGGGCCTGGCCGCGTGGCTGCTGGCCGCCGGTGGCGGCATCAGCTGGATCGTGGCGCGCCGCGCCCGCCGTCCCGCCATCGTGCGCTCGCGCGCCATCGAAAAACTGCGTTCCGGCACCATCGACCTGGTGGCAGGCCAGACGGATCTCGTGATGGCGGGCCGCATCGACGCCCAATGCGCGGCGCTGGGGCAGATCGACCGCTCGCTGGCGCAAGCCGATTTTGCTTTGCTGCGTCTGGAAACGGCGGCCGGCGCCGCGTATGGCGTGGCCGGCAGCGCGACCTTGGCTGGCGTGTTGCTGGCCGTGGCCGCGCTGGTGCAACAGCAAACGATGAGTTTGCCTCTGGCGGCCCTGGCCTTGCTGGTCGCCCTGACGGCCGTGGAGCCGTTTGCGGGACTGCGCCGCGGCGCGCTGGAAGCGGGGCGCATGCTGCTGGCCGTACGGCGTCTGGCGCCGCGCCTGGATGGCGAAGATGTATGTGCGCCGCCTTTTGATGCCGCACCAGGCTTGCGCCTGGAACACGTCAGCGCCGCGCATGCGGGCGGCAATAATGCCATCTTGCATGACGTATCGCTGCACATCGCCGATGGCGAGCGCGTGGCCTTGATCGGCCCCAGCGGCGCGGGCAAGTCGACCTTGCTGGCCATCGCCGCGCGCGAACTGGCGCCATTGTCGGGCACGGTGAGCGCGCCGCGCGCCTGCCTGTTTACGCAGAAGACGGAATTGTTCCAGGACAGCTTGCGCGACAACCTGCGCCTGGCCGCCCCGTCCGCCAGCGACGCGCAACTGTGGGCGGCGCTGCAGTCGGCCGGCCTGGACGAGGAAGTGCGCGCCTTTGCGGGCGGCTTGGACACCATGCTGGGCGAGGGCGGCCTGGGCCTGTCGGGCGGCCAGGCGCGGCGATTGGCGCTGGCGCGGCTGTTCCTGCATGAATCGACCTTGTGGCTGCTGGACGAAGCGACGGAAGCGCTCAATGCCCAGACGGCGACCGACGTCCTGCAGCGCCTGCGCGCGCGCAGCGAAGGACGCAGCTTGCTGATCGCAACCCACTTGCGGCGCGAAGCGGCGCTGGCGGACAGGCTGGTTAGTCTGCGCGATGGCCGTATCGTGGGCGACGCGCGGCGTGGCACACCGGCCTTCGACACGGCCATGGCGGGATTGCGCGGAGATTAAGACAGAACGGAGACACAGGCGCTGCCGTCCGCCGGCATGAGGGGCGGTAGCAATCGAATTACATCAGATAGATACCAAGTCTACAATTACATTAGGGAAACACCAAGGAAATCATATGGACTTCGATATTGTCGCTTTATCCAGACTGCAGTTCGCGCTGACAGCTCTGTACCACTTTATATTCGTTCCGCTGACGATCGGCCTGTCAGTGATCCTCGCCATCATGGAGACGGTCTACGTGATGACGAACCGCCCCATCTGGCGTGACATGACCAAGTTCTGGGGTGTCTTGTTCGGCATCAACTTCGCCATGGGCGTGGCGACGGGCATCGTCATGGAATTCCAGTTCGGCATGAACTGGAGCTATTACAGCCATTATGTGGGCGACATTTTCGGCGCGCCGCTGGCCATCGAGGGCTTGATGGCCTTCTTCCTGGAAGCGACCTTCGTCGGCCTGTTCTTCTTCGGCTGGGACAAGCTGTCGAAGCGCGGCCACCTGGTCACGACCTGGCTGGTGGCCATCGGCTCGAACTTCTCGGCCCTGTGGATTTTGATCGCCAACGGCTGGATGCAAAATCCCGTCGGCGCGGCCTTCAATCCGCAAACCATGCGCATGGAAGTGACGGACTTCGGCGCCGTGCTGACGAACCCGGTGGCGCAGGCGAAATTCGTGCACACGGTGTCGGCCGGCTATACGGCCGCGGCCGTGTTCGTGCTGGGTATTTCCGCCTGGTATCTGCTGAAGGGCCGCCACGTGCAACTGGCCAAGCGTTCGATGACGGTGGCCGCCTCGTTCGGCCTGGCCGCCTCGCTGTCGGTGGTGGTACTCGGTGACGAAAGCGGCTACCTGTCGTCCGAACATCAAAAGATGAAGCTGGCCGCCATCGAAGCCATGTGGACGACGGAGCCGGCCCCGGCCGCCTTCACGGCCTTCGGCTTTCCCGACGCGAAAGCGCGCGAGACGCACTATGCCGTGCACATCCCGATGGTGATGGGCTTGATCGGCACGCGTTCGCTGTCGACGGAAATCCCCGGCATCGAGCAATTGGTCGACCGTGGCGAACTGCTGATCAAGGATGGCATCAAGGCGTATGACGCGCTGCAAACCATCCGCGGCGTGGCGCCGGGCAGTCCCGTGCCGCAGGACGCGAAGGACATGTTCGAATCGAAAGGCCAGTCCATGGGCTATGCCTTGCTGCTGAAGCGCTATGTCGACGACCCGCGCCAGGCCACGCCCGAGCAGATCCGCAAGGCCGCGCTCGATACCGTGCCGCCCGTGGGACCATTGTTCTGGTCCTTCCGCGTGATGGTGGGCCTGGGCATGTTCTTTATCTTGCTGACTGGCACCTTCTTCATCCTGTCGACGCGCCGTACGCTGGACAAGCACCGCTGGCTGCTGAAACTGGCCGTGTTCGCCATCCCGCTGCCGTGGGTGGCCATTGAAGCGGGCTGGATCGTGGCCGAGGTGGGCCGCCAGCCGTGGGTGATCGAAGGCGTGCTGCCGACGGCCGTGGCCGTCTCGAACCTGGGCGCTTCGACCCTCTTGATTACCATCGCCGGCTTTGCCGCCATCTACACCGTGCTGTTGATTATCGAAATGAAGCTCATGCTCAAGGCCATCCGCAAGGGGCCGGAAGAGAAGGCGCCGGCCCCCGTGCCAGCGGCTGCAGCCATTCATACCCAACGCGCCTGAGGAGGGCCAGACCATGATTTTGCATGAAATGATTTCGTATGAAACCCTGCGCCTGATCTGGTGGCTGCTGATCGGCATCCTGCTGGTGGGCTTTGCCATCACGGACGGCTTCGACCTGGGCACGGGCATCCTGCTGCCGTTCGCCGGCAAGACGGACCTCGAGCGCCGCGTCATCATCAACAGCATCGGTCCCGTGTGGGAAGGCAACCAGGTGTGGCTGATCCTCGGCGGCGGCGCCATCTTTGCCGCCTGGCCGCAACTGTATGCCGTTTCGTTCTCGGGCTTTTATCTGGCCATGTTCGTCATCCTCGTGGCGTTGATCGTGCGTCCCGTGGCGTTCAAGTTCCGCAGCAAGCGCGAAGATCCCCGCTGGCGCGCCCGCTGGGATGCGGCCCTGTTCGTGGGCGGCTTCGTGCCGGCCCTGATCTGCGGCGTGGCGATCGGCAACGTGCTGCAAGGCGTGCCGTTCCGTTTTTCGGCGGACATGCACATCTTCTATGACGGCAGCTTCTTTGCGCTGCTCAATCCGTTTGCGCTGCTGTGCGGCCTCGTCTCGGTGGCCATGCTGGTGATGCACGGCGCCACTTGGCTGCAAGTGAAGACGGACGGCGCCGTGGCTGAACGCTCGCGCCGCTACGGCAGTGTGGCTGCGCTCGCCACCGTCGTGCTGTATGCGCTGGCCGGCGTGGCCCTGTGGCTGTGGGTCGATGGCTATCGCGTCACCAGCGCCGTCGTCGTCGATGGTCCGTCGAACCCGATGCTGAAAACGGCGCAAGTGCACGTGGGCGCCTGGGTCCTCAACTTTGCCGCCCATCCGTGGACCTGGATCGCTCCTGCGCTGGGCTTGCTGGGCCCCTTGCTGGCGTTCGCCTTGCTGCGCGCGCGCCGCGAAGTGCCCGCCTTGCTGGCCAGCGCGGCCAGCATCGCCGGCATCATCCTCAGCGTGGGCGCGGCCATGTTCCCGTTCATCCTGCCATCGTCGATCGATCCCCGCGCCAGCCTGACGGTGTGGGATTCCTCATCCAGCCACATGACCCTGTTCATCATGCTGGTCGTCACGGCCGTCTTTATTCCCCTCATCGTGGCCTACACGACGTGGGTATATAAAGTGCTGTGGGGCAAGGTTGACGGCAAAGCCATCGAAGACGACACCGGTCACGCCTACTAAGAATTACGAAAGGAATTAACTATGTGGTATTTCGCCTGGATACTGGGTCTTCCGCTGGCGGCGACCTTCGCCGTGCTCAATGCGATGTGGTATGAAATCGCCGATGGCGACACGACGCCCGAGCAGTACCGCGACTAGAGGAGCTGGCCGCGTTACATCCTGAACAGCCCCGCCTGGCGCAATGCCCGGCGGGGCTTTTTGCTTACTAAAGCAAAATAAATTCGCCGCGGATGCGCAGTTTCATGCCGCGTGGCGCGTCGGCGCCCGCTGCCACGGCCCAGGCCGTAATCCAGCGCGCACAGCGTTCGCGCGCCGCCGCATCGGCCAGCGCCTCGTTCAGCCGCCGCAGGCGCGCATCGGCACGGTCGATGCGCTGGGCCAGGTACAGGCGCTGGTCCATGGGATCCGTCTTTTTGCTGTAATGCTGCATGGCTTTCCCTTTCCGCGTGGTAACAAATCAGGTGATGGCATAGCCATCTACGCACGGGAGCGCCATTTGGATGCGGTGCAGGCATAACCGCCATGCTGGTGGCTTTGCGAGCTTGCAATGGTGGCGTCGTCGGCTTACGCGCTGCGCGCTAAGCCGACCTACGGGCTGCTGGTGATGGGAAGTAGGTCGGATTGGCGGGGCAAGGCCACGCGTAATCCGACAATATTGCTGGCCGCGACGGTGGCGTCGTCGGCTTACGACCTACCGGCAGGTGGCTTGCTTGGCGGTTTGGGTGTTGCAATGGCAATCGGATCGCTGGCGGGAAAGCTTTCCTTCAGTGCTTCATCGAGGATTTCCTCGGCGTGGCTTTCGCTGGCCGGCGTGGGTGAATCGCGCTCCGGTGGCGGGGCGGGTGCGGTGGCGGCGTTGGTGCTGGAATGCATGGTGATTCCCTCGCGGTGGTGCGCCACGCTGCCGGGGTGGCCGTGGCACGTGCTGATGTTTCCAGCCTAGCACATCGCGCAAAAAAAGCGCGCCCGCTGCGTTTGCGGAAGGGGCGAGGGCGTCAGTCTGCTACACTGCGCTCCACTTTTATCGACGGAATTGCCATGACCTCCCACCCTTTGCCATATCGCGCTACCGCACTTGAAGCCTGCGCCTGGCTGGCCGAACAGACGGGCTCCCCGTGGACCCTGGGGCGCTTGCTGGAGCAGGGCGGCTTGCCGTTTGTCTGGCTCGATTACAGCGAAGCATGGGCCGAGCTGTTCCATGACGGCGTGACGCGCTATGCGGCGCCCGTCGTGTTTATCGAGGACAAACAGCACCTGGCCTCGGGCGCCGGCGACGTATGGCTGCGTTTTACGCGCGACTCGGGCAACATCGCCATCGAACTGAAGGCGCCCGGCTTGCGCGTGCCGCTGGACGGCTTGCATTTCCAGGAGCGCGATCTGTTGCGTTTGCTCAAGGAGCTGCGGCATCCGCAGCCGGCCGAGGAAACGGCGGAGAAGGCGCCCGTCGTCCTGCCCAGCGCCTTGAAGGGCTTGGGGCGCGAGCAGATTTTGATGGCCTTTGCCGGCGTGGGCAAGGTCGACCTGGAGCAGGGACTGGCCAGTGGCGTGGGCATTTTTGGCGACGATGGCGCGCGCGTGCGCAAGAATTCGCGTGGCGGCAAGAACAGCCACCTATGGCATCCCGTGACCTTGGCGTTCGGCTTGCACGACGTGCACCGCGTGCCGATGGCGCACCTGAAAAAGGCCTTCGCCACGCAGCCCTTGCTGCGCGAGTGGAAGGCGGACTGGCTGGAATCGCTGCGCCTGCTGGGCGAGTAAGCCTACAGCTCGATCGGCGCCACCTCGGTGCCGATATCGGGCGCCGCGTAATGCATGCTGAAATACACGAAAGCGCCGATATTGATGGCGACCGTGAGCCAGAACAGTACGCGGAACGAGCGCTTGCTGGACTTGTGGCGCAGCCATTGCTGGGCCAGCACGGCGCCAGGCCAGCCGCACAACAATCCCAGCAGCAGCAAAGTGCGTTCCGACGTGCGCCAGCGGCCCTCCTTGGCGGCGGATTTATCGATGGCATAGGCAACGAAGCAGCCGAGGCTCAGCACGCCATACGCGAGGGCGACAACGGCGGGGATGTGGAAAAAGAACGTGGCCAGCAAATACAGGATGACAAAGAACAGGATGACAAGATAGGGCATAGGATGTGTTTGCTTGAGCGGAGGGCGTCAGTATCCCACAAGGGGAGCGATGCCGCCGCTTAAAACAAGCAGCCTTGCGCCGTATCGACGTGCACGGCGCGGCGGCGGGCGTGGCCCGTCTTCAGCGCTTCGCGGTCGCTGGACAGGGAAATGCCTTCCAGCGCCAATAACGTTTCCTTGGCATGCAGGCCACCCGCAAAACCCGTCAACTCGCCCGTAGCGCCGATGACACGGTGGCAGGGGGCGATGATGGAAATGGGATTCTTGCCGTTGGCGGCGCCCACGGCGCGCACGGCGGCGGGGCGGCCGATCTGGCGCGCGATCTCGCCATAGCTGCGCGTCTGGCCGTACGGTATGGTCAGCAGCGCGCGCCAGACTTCCTGCTGGAATGGCGTGCCGGCAAAATCGAGCGGCACGTCGAATTGCTGGCGCGTGCCGGCGAAATATTCAGCCAGCTGGCGCGCCGTTTCCTGCAGCACGGCGCAACCGTCATCGACGCGCATCGCGCCCAGGCGCACGCGGTTCGGCTTGTCGTTTTCCCACAGGATGGCGGTCAGGGCCGCGCCGCGCGCCACCAGGGTCAGCTCGCCCACGGGCGAGGGCACCACGATGCAGTCGTATTCCATGTTTGTTCCTCGGTCAGATGGCGCCAGTGTAGCAGGATGGCGGCATGCCGCCTATCGTGTGTGGATAGCGTGTAGGATAGTGTTTTTCGGCATGGAGCACAGGCTTTGACGACGATCCCCACTTATGACGATATCCGCGCCATTGCCGTGCGGCTGGTGCATGAACGCTATCCTTCGGCCGTGGCGGCCATCATCGGCGGCTCGTTCGCCACGGGCCGGCAAACGGCTACTTCCGATATCGACTTGCTGCTGCTGTTCGACCACGTCGACTGCGCCTGGCGCGACACGTTCGTGGCCGAAGGGCGCACGGTGGAACTGTTCGGGCACGACGTGGCCACGTTCACGTATTTTTGCCATGAGATGGATGCGCCCCGCGGCACAGTGCCGCTGGCGATGATGGTGGTCGAAGGGGAAAACATCCTCGCCGCCGGCGACGGCTACGCCCGGCTGCATGCGCTGGCGCACGCCATTGATACGGCTGGCCCGCCCGTGCTCGACGTGGAAAACCTGCAGCGCCGCCGCTACGCCATCACCACCGCGCTGGAAGACTTGGTCGACAGCACGCACCCGGGCGAGGCGCTGGCCGTCGCTTGCCAGCTGTACGAAGCGCTGGCCGACCTGCACTTGCGCGCGGCCGGCGAATGGAGCGGCGGCGGCAAGCATTTGTTCCGGCGCCTGCAGGCGTTCGACGCCAGCCTCGCCTCCCAGCTCGACGGCGCGCTGCGCCTGGTCGCCAGCGACTTGCCGGCCGGCCAGCAGGCCTTCGAACAAGTCGCTGCCGCCGTGCTGGCGCCCGTGGGCGGCCCCTTGCTGGAAGGATTTACCCTGCCGGCGCCCGCGCACTGGCGTGCTTAGAAAGCCGTGCGCACGGAGAGGCTGATGTTGCGCGGTTCGCCCCAGAACACGCCGTCGAAGAAGCCCACGTTACGGTAGTACTTTTTGTCGAGCAGGTTATTCACGTTCAGTTGCACGCTGGCGTGCCGGTTGAGCGCGTAGCTGGCCATGGCGTTGAACAGCGCATAACCGGCTTGCGGGATATTCGTGATCTCGCCCGATGGCGGGCGGCCGTACCACGACTCGCTGTAGGTGGCGCTTTGCGCCGTCATGCTGGCGCCCGCCCTCAAGCCCGCCAGGCGGCCGTCGAAACGGTAGCTGGTGGCCAGGCGCAGCAAGTGGCGCGGCTGCGTGGTGGCGGCGCGGCGGCCATCGGCCTCGGCCGCGTGCAGATAGGTATAGCCGCCGCTCGCTTCCCAGGCGGGCGTGATCTGGCCGGAGACGTCGAACTCGACGCCCTTGGCCGTCACGCCGGCGCCATTGGCCACCATGGCCTGGCCGCCATCGGGCAGCAAGAAGCCGGGCGGCACCGTGCGGTCGAGCTCCGCGAGGTTCTTTTTCTTCGTGTGGAACAGGGCGGCCGACGCGTTCAGCTTGCCTTCATAGAATTCGCCCTTGATGCCCAGTTCCGCATTGTCGCCCGTTTCCGGCGCCAGGAACTGGTTGTTGCGGTCCTTGCTCGTCTGCGGATTGAACAGCTGCGTGAAGCTGGCGTAGGCCGAATACTGTTTGTTGATGTCGAACACGGCGCCCACATAAGGCGTCACTTCATTGCGCGTCTCCACGAGGTCGCTGCTGCCCGTGTACCTGCCCTGCGTGTTGTAGTTGCGCGTATCCGTGCGGTAGCTGCTGCTGCGCGCGCCGATGATGACATGCAGGGGATTGGCCAGGCTCAATCGCGTGGCTACATAGCCGCCCGCCAGGCGCGTGACGGCTTCCGTGTGCGAGCCGTCCGGATGGAAGACGGGGCGGGGAATGTTGCCCGTCCAGCTGCGGTAATCGGGAACGAAGGCCGGGTAATCGATGTCCGCCTCGCCACCCAGCGAGCGGGCGCGCTGGTTGCCGCCGTTCCAGCCGATGATGGCCGTATGCTTGCGCCCCAGCAAGGTGAACGGGCCGCTGGCGTACAGGTCGAAATTGTCGTTGATGGTCTTGCCTGGCCCATAGGCGCCCGTCCACAGGAGCATGCCTTTGCCCGTGGCCGGGTCGGGATGGCCGCCACCCGCATAGGCGACCGTGGTGCGGTTCGTGCTTTCCGTTCGCGCATAACCGAGGTGCATATTCCAGTTGCCGGGCAGGCGCTGGTCCAGCGACGTGAACAGCGTGTGCTGCTTGTTGGCCCAGGTGCTCCATGGCGTCGTGAGGCTGGTGTTGCGCGGCAAGTTGGCCAGGCTGCCGTCCGCGTTCCAGTAGGGCACGGCGCCCCAGGTAGCGCCCGTGGGCTTGTTGTCCTGGAAGTCGACACCGGCCGTCAGCAGGGTGCCGGGGCGCAAGTCCGCCTCGACGATGACCATGCCGACCATCTTGCGTTCGTGATACATGTCCAGGTAGGAATCGCGTTTTTGCCAGGCCAGGGCAGTGCGCGCACGCACGCTGCCCTCCGCGTTCAGCGGCGTTGACAGGTCGGCTTCGAAGCGCTGGTCATCCCAGCGGCCCATGATGAGACCGGCGCTGGCCTGGAAGGTTTTCGTTGGCCGCTTGCGTATCATATTGATGGTGGCCGATGGATCGCCCTTGCCGCCCATCAAGCCGGTGGCGCCGCGCACAACCTCGATGCGGTCGTACAAAATCGTGTCTTGCAGCGGCGCATTGCCGCCGCGCGCCATGCCGTCGATCTGGAGATTGTTGATGCCGAAGCCGCGCGCATAAAACCGCGTGCGTTCCGTGTCGTTCTGGCCCACCTGGATGCCCGTCGTCTGCGCCAGCGCCTGGTCCAGGCGTACGGCGCCCAAGTCGTCGAGCAGCTGGCGTGTGATGACGCTGACCGATTGCGGCGTTTCGCGCAGGGTCAGCTCCATGCGCGTGGCACTGCGCGCTTCGCCTGCCGTGTACGACTGCGTCCCTTCCGTCGTAGCCGTCGACTGGCCCAGTACGGTGACGGCCGGCATGGTGACGTCGGCCGCGGCGGCGTCGGCAGCCTGTGCGGGCAAAACCACGCCGGGGCAAGGCTGAGCAAGCTGATGTGTAACAGATGGGGGCGCAAGGCGGGCTGGCGCGAAGAAGAGAGGACTGTCGTTGATTGCATCATTTTCCTGGAATATTTTTAGTCGTGAGTGTTCCTATCTCGTCTGGCGAGGTGCGCAGTAGCTGGGGGATGGCGTGACGCTGGCCCGTGGTCTGGCTTGGATAGCAGTTCCACCGCAAGGCCCGGCGCGGTCGGGCAGTGGAAAAGAAAGGCGCGCGATTCTTGCTTGTTTTGTAAATAAGAATCATTATCAATATAAGTGATATTTGCCAAATAATCAAGCGTACGCACCGAAAGAGTGCAGGCAGGAGTGCGGGCAGGCTAGTGGCGGCGCATCGGCTGGCCTTCTGCGATAATGCAGGCGCTGACAAAATATTTTCCTCACTGAAAGAAATGCATGCGTACATGGATCGCTTGTGCCGGATGGTTGTGTGTCGTGTCGCTGGGCCAGGCCCAGGAACACGCGCCGCCGCCGGCTGTTCCCGCGCCGCTGCAGAGCGCCAGCGTGCCGCCCGCCGCCGCCGTATCGCCACCCTTATCGCCACCCGTATCGCCACCCCTTGCGCCGGCCACATCCGCAGCGTCAGCGCCAGCGGTACCGGTGCCAGCAGACGAAGACTTGCCACCGCAAACGGTGACGATCACGGCCAACAGCGACGCCAAGGCGCCGCGCGTGCGCTTCACGGCTTACCGCGAAAGCTATCTGACAGCCAGGAAAGTGTGGCAAGTGTCGAGCGGCAGCGTGGTCATGGCCCTGCGCCTGATTCCTGCCAAGCTGAGCGCCACTATCGACGACGTGCGCGTGGCCTTGCAAGGCAATGGCGCGCCCATGCCGATCAAGGTGTCCGACGGCGGCGTGTTTGTCGTGCCGCTCAACGATGACATCGCCGCGCAGGACGGTACTTTCCTGGTGAACAAGGGCAGGGGCGAGCTGACGGCGAATATCGTGCTGCAGCCCGCCGTGGCGCGCGATGCGTGGAACGTCACGCGCGTGGGGCAAGTCTTGCGCGACGCCCGGCGCGCCGTGCGGGCCATCACGCCGTGGTACAAGCGGCCGTTCGCCAGCGACGTGCAATCGCTGGCCTTTTGCGCGGCGGAACGGGGCAGCGCCTTGCAGTTGATGGATGGCGAGCAATTGATCGCCACCTTGCCCATGAACGAGGCGGCCGTCAACGACATCAACCAGCCCGTGTTTTGCAAGATTTTCGACGGTGAAGACAAATACCCGGGACACTACCGCGTGGTCATGCCCGAGCAGGCGACGGTGTTGCTGCTGTAGAAACTAGTTGGGCTGGCGCTGCACCAGTTCCAGCGCCGCCGCCAGGGCCAGGTCCATGGTGGCCTGGTGAAAGATCAGCCATTGCGGCAACAGCGACAGCGCATGGCGGCCCTGTTCCAGATCGCCTTCATCGACGGCGGCCCAGGCATGGTGCAAGCCGCTGAGCACGCGGGCATGCTGTTCGCGGTGGTTGGCCAGCGAGGGAAAGGCGATTTCTTCCATCAAATCCTCCTCCTCGCGAAAATCGCGTTCGACGGCCGCAATCAGCTCGCGAAACGCCACGCTGAAATGCTGGTCGCCCAACTGCTGCAGCCGCGCCAGCTCCTGAAACAGCGCCTCATGCGCCTCGTCGATGACGGGAACACCCAGCGCCATCTCATCCTTCCAATGCGATTTACCCATGCCGATGCTCCCGGTTAAGTCCGTCACGGTGCGAAGCGGACTGTTCCAGTGTGGACGTAGCGAAGAGAGAAATCCATGACCTGGATCAAATGTGTAGTGGAGAGGGTTTGAGGAAAACTAGAAAAACTGATCGGTGAAGAAAACAAATTCCCACCGGCAACAACGCAGTTTTTGAATGTGAACGTCACTACCGAGCGCCGCTGAAAAACGTTGCTGGCAAGGCGCCGTGCCGAAGGCAGTACGAATGTACGACTAGGCACGGCAACGCCGCCAGCGGCGTTTTCTCAGCCGCGCGTATTATTAATGCTTGGGCCAGTGGGCCCATAGGGCTTGCGCATCGACATTCGGCACCTGCAACTGCTGCCCGGCGGATAGCTGCATCGTATCCCTCAACACGAGGGGTGCAAGCATCAGGGCCGACAGGGCAAGGCAGGCCAGCACTTTGAGCGTCAACATGGTCGTCTCCCGGTGTCCCGGCGGCGGCGCGGGGATGCGGCGCCTGCCGGTCACTTCCTTATGTACTACCATGCTTGCAGTTTAGTTCACCTGGTCGTAACTTCAACTTATTGCTGTGATGCACTGCACCAGTTCGCCTGCTGCCAGGGGCCTATTTGGCCTTGCGGCTGCGCCGTGGCTTGCCCGCCGCGGGCAGGAAGGAATCGAACCACACTTGCGTCAACTGTCGCGTATTTTTTGCCGCCTCGCGCTTGACGGCGGCCGTCGCGTGGCCGCGCGCCGTGTTGGCGATGCGGTTGGCGGTGCTCAGGTACATGCTCATCCAGGGGTTTTTCATGGCTAGCCTCGCAGACAGTGGGTGGGAATGCCTACACTCTAGTCCGATGGGCGGCGCTGACTGTGCGCCTGCCCACATAGCCGGGCCGTGCTGGTAATCGGCTGAGCCAGATCAATACACGTCGCGGCGGTAGCGTCCGGCCGCCAGCAGGGCGTCGACGCCATCCTGGCCCAGCACTTCTTGCAGTACAGCATCGATTCCTGTGGCCATGCCTTGCAGGCTGCCGCACACGTAGACGATGGCGCCTTGCGCCAGCCAGTCGCGCAGCTCGCCGGCGCTGGCGCGCAGGCGGTCTTGCACGTATTCCCGAATTTCACCATCGCGCGAAAAGACCCTGTCCAGACGCGCCAGGTGGCCAGCGTCGAGCCAGCCTTGCAACTCCGCGCCGCAGACGTTGTCAAAAGCTTGCTGGCGTTCGCCAAACAGCAGCCAGTTGCGGGCCAGCCCCGCCCGCTGGCGCGCGCGTAAATGCGCACGCAGGCCGGCCAGGCCGGAACCATTACCGATATAAATGCAGGGCACGTCGACGAGGGCGGGCGCGAAGGCGGGATTGGCTTGCAGGCGCAGGCGGATGGGGCTGCCCAGCGGGGCGAAACGGGTCAACCAGCCGGAAGCGAGGCCATGGCCCTGGTTTGCCTCGCCCGCATGGCGTTCCTGGCGCACCAGCAATTGCAGTTCGCCATCGGATGGCAGCGAAGCGAGCGAATAGCTGCGGGGCGCGTGGTGGGCATTATCTGCATCGCCATGGCTGCCATCGGCATTGCAGGCGATGATTTCGGCCAGTGCGCCCGCTTCCCAAGTGGCGCCGGCCGGGCCCGTCAAAGTGATTTCATGCAATTCGCCGCCCAGGCTGCCCGGGTTGAGCAGCACGCGGCGCGCCAGGCGCCACTCGGCATACGACGTTTCTTCCTGCACGCCGATGGCGTCGATGGCGCTGCCGCTGCAGCGGGCCAGCGCTGTGGACCAGTCGGCCAGGGCGGCGGGGTCGTGCTTGTCGACTTCGATCAGGGGGAACAAGGGCGTGGCGCCCAGCGCCTGCAATTGTTGCGCCAGCGCATGGCCAAAGCCGCAGAAGGCGCTGTAATGGTGGTCGCCCAGGGCCAGCATGCCAAATTCGAGGCCCGCCAGCGGCGTGCCGGCTGTTGTTTGCAGCAGGCGCGCGAAGCGGCGCGTGCCGTCCGGCGCCTCGCCTTCGCCAAAGGTGCTGGCAACGATCAGGGCCCGTTCGTACTGGCGCAATTGCGCGGGATCAAACCGGTCCAGCGACTGCACGTTGACGGCCACTCCGGCCTGCTGCAGGGCGCGCGCGCTTTCCAGGGCCAGGCGCTCGGCTTGGCCCGACTGGCTGGCGTAGGCGACGAGGATAGGTAAACCTGTGTCCGTCTTGCCCGGCGCGCCGGCGCCCAGCATGGCGCGCTGCGCCTGCACAGCCCGTTTTGCCTTGCGGCGGCCCAGGTACAGCATCCAGCCCGTGACGGCGAACAAGGGCAGGCCCAGGCTGGCCAAGGTAACGATGATGCGGCCTGGCAAACCAAAATACGTGCCCATGTGCAGCGGATAAATGATGTTGACGAGGCGCGAGCCCAGCGCTTGCTGGCTGTACGGCTCGTTTTCCGTCACCGTGCCGTCGGCCGGTGCAATGCTCATGCGGCTGCGCGCCCGCTCGTGCGGCGCATCGCTGGCCAGCCACGTGAATTGCACGGCTTCGCCGGCGCGCGTGGGCAGGCGCACGCTGGCCAGGGTCCAGCCGGGGGCGTGCTGCTGGAAGCTGGTCCAGGCCAGGCCGATGTCGACGGCGGGCGCCTTCTCCTTGCCGCCGCCTTTTTTCGCGGGTGCCTGTGCCATCCTTGGCGGCTTGCCGGCCCAGGCGTCGATATTGTCGCGCACCACGTCATAGCTCCAGTAAATGCCCGTCAGGGTCAGCGCCACGTAGACGACCAGGCACCAGGTGCCGGCCACGGCGTGCAGATTCCACAAAAAGGAACGGCCCTTCAGGGCGGGATCGAAGGTCAGCCAGGTGCGCCAGTCCAGCGGACGGCGGGGCCAGCGCAGATACAGGCCGGACAGGGCTAACCCCAGCAGGCACAGGGCCAGCGCGCCCGCCACTTGCCGACCCGGATCGCGCGGCAGCAGCAGCCAGCGGTGCAGCGATTCCGTCCACTCGAAAAATTCCGCACCGGTCAAAGCAGGCTGGGTCGCGCCCGTGTATGGATGCACATAAATGGATACACCGCGCCGCTGGCCGTTCTTCGGCGCGAAGAACAGGCGTGGCGCCGCGCCCGCTTGCGCATACACGGTGATCGAGGCCACGGGCTGGCCATGTTCGGCAGCGGCAATGTTGCTCAGCTGGGCCGCGGTCAGCGGGGCGCGGGTTTCCACGGGCACATGGCGTACGCCGGGGTTCATGAGGTCCAGCAATTCATCCTTGACAGCCAGGGTGGCGCCGCTCAGGCCAATGATCACCAGCACCGTGCCAGCCGTGATGCCGATGAACCAGTGCAATTGAAACCATACCTGCTTCCAGCTCCAGTGCCAGCGCCGCTGTTTTTGCGTAGCGGCAAGCTGGTGCATCGCGGGCACGGCGTCGGTGCTGGCGCGCAACTGGGGGAGGGAGGAACTGGTCATGGCGGCTTTCGATAGCGCCGCCATGCAGGACGTCAGGCATGGCGGGGAAGAAGGAAGGCTGATATTTTAACGCAAACGAGAATCATTCGCAAATGATGCCGCCCTGTTGTCACGTGGCGGGGGCCACCCTCGTTTGCCTGATCGGGCGCCATAGGCGCTACAATAGGGATACTGTTCACTAGTTCCCATTGCTGCCATGACCACTTCCACACCGAATCTCGTCGTCACCCCGTCCGCCCACCCCTTGTCCGACGCCGAGCGCGCCGCGCGCATGGTCAATCCCGCCTTTGGCCGCATCTTCACCGACCACATGGTGGTGATTCCTTACCGCGACGGCAAGTGGCAGCAGGGCGAACTGAAAGCCTACGGCCCGCTGATGCTGGACCCGTCCGCCTCGTCCCTGCACTACGGCCAGGCCATCTTCGAAGGTTACAAGGCGTTTGCCCAGCCGGACGGCAGCATCAAGACTTTCCGCCCAGAACAAAACGCCGAGCGCTTCAACCGCAGCGCCGCGCGCCTGGCCATGCCGGCCATTCCTGTCGAGCTGTTCCTGGAAGCGGGCGACGCGCTCATTTCGCAAGACCGCAACTGGGTGCCGAAAAACACGGGCGAAAGCCTGTACATGCGTCCGCTGATGATCGCCACCGATCCTTACCTGGGCGTGCGTCCATCGGAAGAATACCTGTTCGTGCTGTTCGCCTCGCCGGCCGGCGCCTATTTCCCGAAAGGCGTGAAACCCGTCACCGTGTGGATCAGCGAAGACTTCGTGCGCGCCGCGCCGGGCGGCACGGGTGAAGCCAAGTGCGCGGGCAACTACGCGGCCAGCCTGATGGCTCAGTCACAAGCGCAAGAAAAGGGCTGCGACCAGGTCGTGTGGCTCGACGCCGTGCACCGCGAATTCATCGAGGAAATGGGCGGCATGAATTTGTTCTTCGTCTACAAGGATGGCGAAAAAATCACCGTCGTGACGCCGGAGCTGACGGGCACCTTGCTGCCAGGCATCACTCGCCGCAGCCTGCTGGAAATGGCAAAAGACCTCGGCTATGCGACGGAAGAGCGTAAATTGTCCGTCCTGCAATGGCGCGATGACATCGCCTCGGGCCGCATGACCGAAGTGTTCGCCTGCGGCACGGCCGCTGTCATCACGCCGGTGGGCGTGGCCAAGGCCAACGGCTTTGAAATGACCATCAATAACAATGAAAACGGCGCCGTTACCCTGGCCCTGCGCGAAGCGTTGCTGGGCTTGCAGCATGGCACGGCTGCGGACACCCACGGCTGGATGCACAAGGTTTGCTGATCAGCTTGTTGGATTGATACCGCGCCGGCACCCAGTTGCCGGCGTTTTTATATCTTGAAGGAATACGATGAAAATTCACTCTGTCTTGCCCGCGCTGGCCGCCATTTTCCTCAGCCTGTGCGCTGGCGCCGTCCATGCGGCCGACGCCAGCTGCGCCATTCCCCGCAACGTCAGTTACTACGATTACGACGTCAAGCCATCGGACGAGAAAAACACGTGCTACAAGCAAAGCACCAACGTGCCGACCGATTACTTCATGCTGGCGCTGTCGTGGTCGCCGGGTTTTTGCGACAGCCAGCGCCGCCGTGGCGCCGTGTCGAAAAAGGCTGCCTTCCAATGCGCCGAGAGCAACCAGTTCGGCTGGATCGTGCATGGCCTGTGGGCGCAATCGAATAACCCTGCCACGTGCGAAGACATTTCCGTGACGCCGCCGCGCAAGACGGACATGCATCCGCGCTACTGCAAGGGCAATCTGCCGAAACTGGCGCCGTCGGACATCCTGCCCTACATGTGCATGCAGCCGGGCGAAGCCTTGCTGCAGGGCGAATGGGAAAAGCATGGCGCCTGCGATTTCGATACGGCGAAGGAATATTTCGAGAAGGAACGGGAGCTGTTCCAAGCCTTGAAGCTGCCGGACTCCACTATGCCAAAGAACGAGCTGTTCCAGTGGATGAAACAGCACAACCCGCAGCTGAAAGGCCGCTGGCTCGGCTATGAAAAGCATTCGGGCGAATTGCGCATCTGCTATTCGAAAGATTTTAAAGTGATCGACTGCCAGAAGTAATGGCGCTTGCCTGTCCGGCAGAGTCCGTCCATCCATGCTAGTGTATTGCCCGGATCAGCAAGATGAACAGGTAGTTTATGCAGCAGACTAGGCAGCGGCACACGCAAGCCGTCATGGTGGGCGAGGACGGCTTGCCGCCGGGCGCCCGTTTATGGGCCATGCTGGCGCTGGCCATCGGCGTGGGCATGGCCTCGCTCGATACGGCGATTGCCAACACGGCTTTGCCGGCCATCGCCAGCGAACTGCACACGACGCCGGCCGCCTCCGTGTGGATCGTGAACGTGTACCAGCTGGCCATGGTGGCGACCCTGCTGCCGTTCTCGGCGCTCGGAGAAATCGCCGGCTACCGGCGGGTGTTCATCTCCGGCATGTTTCTGTTTACCTTGGCCTCGCTCGCTTGCGCGCTGGCCTGGTCCTTGCCGTCGCTGGTGGTGGCGCGGCTGTTCCAGGGCGTCGGCGCCAGCGCCATGATGAGCGTCAACACGGCGCTGCTGCGCACCCTGTATCCGAAGCATTTGCTGGGTCGCGCGTTTGGCAACAATGCGCTGGTGGTGGCCGTCGCGTTCGCCATCGGGCCCACGGCCGCCTCGCTGATCCTGGCGACGGCCTCGTGGCCGTGGCTGTTCGCCATCAATGTGCCGCTGGGCGTGGCCGGTTTTTTCCTGGCCAGCCGCATGCTGCCGGCGACAAAACTGTCCGGTCACACCTTGGATGCGCGCACGGCGCTGTACAACGTGGGCGCTTTTGGCTTGCTGATCCTGCTGTTTGGCGACGCGGCCCATCACGCGGCCCTGTCGACCTTGCTGCCGGAACTGGTGGCCGTGGCGGTCTTCTTTGTGTTTCTGCTGCGCCGCCAGGCGGGGCACGCGGCGCCCATGCTGCCGATCGACCTGTTTCGCCGTCCCCTGTTTTTGCTGTCTTCGCTGACGGCCATCTGCACGTTCGCCGCGCAGGGGCTGGCCTTTGTCTCGCTGCCATTCTATTTTGAAGTGACACTGGGCCGCTCGCCCGTCGAGACGGGCTTCCTGATGACGCCATGGGCCGTGCTGGTGGCCGTGATGGCGCCCGTGGCCGGGCGCCTGAGTGACCGTTATTCGCCGGGCGTGCTGGGCGGCATCGGCCTGGCGGCGCTGGCCGGCGGCTTGCTGGCCCTCGTGTGGATACCGGCGCACCCGAGCGTCGTTGACATCGGCTGGCGCATGGCCTTGTGCGGCATCGGTTTCGGTTTCTTCCAGGCACCCAATCTGAAAGCCATCATGGGCAGCGCGCCGCCCGAGCGGGCCGGCGGCGCCAGCGGCGTGGTGGCCACGTCGCGCCTGATCGGACAAGCCACGGGCGCCGCGCTGGTCGCGTATTGCTTCACCGTTTCCGCCAGCCGGGGCACGACGTATGCGCTGTGCCTGGCGGCAGGGTTCGCCGCCGTGGCCAGCATCGCCAGCTTCTCGCGCCTGGTGGTGGCGCAGCCGGCGTGGCCGACCGGCAAGGGCAGCTAAGCGCCTAGACGTCGATGGCCTTGTCCGACTGCATGCGCTTGCGCAGTTCGAATTTCTGAATCTTGCCCGTCGACGTGCGGGGCAGGGGACCGAAATAAATGGCTTTCGGCACCTTGAATCCGGCCAGGTTGTTCTTGCAAAAGGCGATCAATTCAGCTTCCGTCACCGTGCCGCCTTCGCGCAGTTCGACAAAGGCGCACGGGGTCTCGCCCCATTTTTCGTCCGGCTGGGCGATGACGGCGGCGGCCAGCACTTGCGGGTGGTGGTACAAGGCGTCTTCCACCTCCACGCTGGAAATGTTTTCGCCGCCGGAAATAATGATGTCCTTGCTGCGGTCCTTCAGCTTGATATAGCCGTCCGGATACATGACGCCAAGGTCGCCCGTGTGGAACCAGCCGCCCGCGAACGCTTCCAGCGTCGCCTTTTCATTCTTCAGATAACCCTTCATGCAGATGTTGCCACGGAACATGATCTCGCCGATCTGTTCGCCGTCGGCCGCCACGGGTTCCATGGTTTCCGGGTCGAGCACGGCGACGGCGCTTTGCAAGTGGTAGCGCACGCCCTGGCGCGATTTCAATATGGCCCGCTCTTCCTGCGACAGCGCTGCCCACTCGTCCTGCTCGGCGCAAATGGCGGCCGGGCCATACACTTCCGTCAAGCCATACGAGTGGATCAAGTCAAAGCCCATGGCTTCGATCTTCGCCACCATGGCCGCCGGCGGCGGCGCGCCAGCCACCATGCCGCGCACGGTCCAATCGATGCCCTCGCGCCAGTTGGCGGGCGCGTTGGCCAGGGCCGCGTGCACGATGGGCGCGGCGCAATAGTGGGTGATGCGCAATTCGCGCATCAGGTCGAACACGAGTTTCGGTTCGAATTTGCGCAGGCACACGTTCACGCCAGCGCGGGCGGCGACGGTCCACGGGAAGCACCAGCCATTGCAGTGGAACATCGGCAAGGTCCACAAGTAGACGGCATGCTTGGGCATGTCCCACTCTAATATATTCGACAAGGCATTGAGGGCCGCGCCGCGGTGGTGGTAGACGACGCCTTTCGGATCGCCCGTGGTGCCGGACGTGTAGTTCAAGGCGATGGCGTCCCATTCGTCGGCCGGCGGCTGCCAGTCGTAGTCGGGGTCGCCGCTGGCCAGCAAGGCTTCGTAGTCCAGGTCGGAAAAAGAATCCACTTCCGGCCCCAGCACGTCGTTGACCTGGACCACGCGCAAGCCGGGAATCTGCGCCGCCATCTGGCGCGCCAGCTCGGCAAATTCCGTGTCGGCCAGCAAGACTTTCGCCTGGCCATGGCGCAGCATGAAGGTCAATGAGGCCAGGTCGAGGCGGATATTCAAGGCATTGAGGACGGCGCCAGCCATGGGAACGCCAAAGCTCGCTTCCACCATGGCGGGCGTGTTCGGCAACATCACGGCCACCGTATCGCCCGTGCCCACGCCCAGCTGGATCAATCCCGAGGCCAGGCGGCGCGTGCGCGCATACGTTTCTTGCCACGTCTGCCGCACGGCGCCATGTGCAATTGCCAGGCGATTGCCATATACTGCGGCTGCCCTGGCGATATAGTCGAGCGGGGTGAGGGCGGCGTAGTTGGCGCTGTTTTTGCCGAGGCCGGTGTTGAAATCAGCTGTCATGCTTGTCTCCTGGTAAAAGAATCTTGTAGCTCCCTGTTTCGGGATTGATACCGGTTAGCATAGCACCGGTGCTGGAAAATCACTGTCATCTTAGTGACAGGTTTGAAGGATGGAATGGATAGCAACGATAGTGTAGAACGTGCGATGCCGGAACTCGACAGCCACGACTGGTTCGCGGCCCTCGACACCCGGCATCAGACCCTGTTGCGCGCCGGCAGCGTGATCAAGCATTACGAGGCGGGCGCCGTCATCACGCGGCGCGGCGAACCGTCGGCGCACTGGATCGGCGTGCACACGGGCTTGATCAAGCTGGCCGTCTACAACGCCGATGGGCGCGGCGCCACGTTTTCCGGCGTGCCGGCCGGCGGCTGGTGCGGCGAAGGCAGCGTGCTCAAGCGCGAACTGCGCCGCTACGACGTGGTGGCCGTGCGCGCATCGAGCATCCTCCTTGTGCCCGTGGACCTGTTCCATCTGCTGCTGGCCGAGAGCCTCTCCTTTAACGCCTTCGTCATCCGCCAGCTGAACGAACGCATGGGGCAATTCATCGCCACCATCCAGAACCAGCGCTTGCTGGCCGTCGACGCGCAAGTGGCGCAAGCCATCGCGCAGCTGTTCCACCCCATGCTATATCCGCGCACCTCCAGCGTGCTTGAGCTGTCGCAGGAAGAAATCGGCTTGCTGACCGGCATTTCGCGCCAGCGCGTGAACCAGGCGCTGGGCCATCTGGCCGAACTAAAGCTCATCAGCATTGCCTACCAGTCGATCCGCGTCGTCGACCTCGACGGCTTGCGCCGTTATGGCGTAGCGTCGCTGTGATGACAGACTGCTTGCGCGATGTATGGCATGCTGGCGGCTCGTTCACCATATTGACCTGACGCATGGCCCTCGTTTCCGATCATCCCTTGCACCTGCTGGGCTTGCGCTTTCCGCTCCGGCTGCGCGTCACCGTGCGCCAGGGTTTTGTGACCTTGCACAATGAAATCGCCACCAAGAAACTGGCCAGCGGCGACAGTTTCGTCGTGCCCGCCTTCTTGCGCTTCGCCTGTGACGTGATGCCGGGGCGGGGCAAGCCGGCCGTGTTCACCCTGGCGCTGGAAGACGATGAACCCGATGGCGGCCACGGCGGCGGCAAGCGCTGGAGCCAGGCGCTGGCGCAGCACATCTTCGATACGCCGCAAGGCAAATGGACGGCGGCGCGCCTTGCCACCCTGTGGCAAGTGACGCCGCACAAAGCCCGGGCGCGATTGTTTTCCGAGGGCGAGGCATTGCTCAGCCTGGTGCGCGAACAGCGTCTGGCGCACGCGCTGCACACGGCGGCGCAAGCGGATGCCGATGGCGAACAGGGCGAGCGCGACCTGGCGCAAGTGGCGGCCGGCTCCGGTTTTGCCTCGATCCCCGCGTTTTGCGACGCTTGCGTGGACGTGGCCGGCGTGCGCCCCAGCCTGTTCCTGCGCGGCCAGGCGCCCGGATAGCCAGACTCCGTTATAATCGGGGCCATGGGATACTTATTGAAGCGCAAACAGTGGCACATGTGGTTCGCCTGCCTGGCGATACTGCTCAATGCGCTGTCGCCGTCCCTGTCGTATGCGTTTGCTTCGCACCATGCGAACGCGAACAATGCCGCCGTCGACATCTGCTCGGCCAGCGGCGCCATCTACACGCAGGCGGACCTGGCGCCGGCCGCCACATCCACCACCGGTTCCGTGCTGCACCACATCGAGCATTGCCCGTTCTGCATGAGCCATGCAGGCAGCGTGGGCTTGCCGCCTTCGCCAGCATCGGCGCTGGCCGTCATCACGGGTCACGACCTGTATCCGCCCTTGTTTTACCAGGCGCCGCGGGCGCCGTTCGCGTGGCTGGCCGCCAGCCCGCGCGGTCCGCCTTTGGCTGCCTGAACGCCCAGTCACGCCTTCCACGTCTTAACTGTATCCACTACGCCCATCGGGCCGGAATTATCATGAAACGTCGTCTTTTCCTTCTCGCCGGTACGGCGGGATTGCTTACGCTTGCCGCTTGCGAACCAGCGCCGAAACCCCATTACAACGGCCTCGACTTGACGGGAGGCGATTACAAGCCCGACTTCAAATTGAGCGGCCCCGACGGCAAGGTGTACACCCTGGCCGACTTCAAGGGCAAGTATGTGATGGTCTTCTTTGGCTTCACGCAATGTCCGGACGTGTGCCCGACAGCCCTGTCGCGCGCGCTGGAAATCCGCCAGAAACTAGGGCCGGATGCCGATAAACTGCAAGTGATCTTCATCAGTATCGATCCCGAGCGCGATACGCCAGAGTTGCTGGGCGAGTACATGCGCGCCTTCGACCCCAGCTTCCTCGGCTTGCGCACGGATCCGAAGAACACGGCGCAGACGGCCTTCAACTACAAGGTCTTCTACCGCAGAGTGCCGAGCGGCAGTTCCTACACGATGGACCATACGGCCATCAGCTATGTGCTCGATACCGAGGGCCGCATGCGCCTGGGCTTGAAGCACCAGTTGACGGTCGACGAGTGCGTGCAAGACATCAAGACCCTGATGAAATCGAAATACACCTTATAACTATCGCGAGGAAATAATCATGACCCATCTGAAAACCCTGCTGGCCACGGCCCTGACCGTGCTGTCCTTCTCCGCCATCGCACAAACCAGCGTGCAGATCACCGACCCGTGGGTGCGTGCCACCGTGCCGCAGCAAAAAGCCACGGGCGCCTTCATGCAGATCACGGCACCGAAAGCCATGCGCCTGCTGGAAGTGCGCTCGCCCGTGGCCGGCGTGGCGGAAATCCATGAAATGAGCATGGCGGACAATATGATGCGCATGCGCCAGGTCAAGGAAATCGCCTTGCCAGCCGGCAAAGCCGTCGAGCTGAAGCCGGGCGGCTACCACGTGATGCTGCTGGACCTGAAAGGACAAGTGAAGGCGGGCGACAAGATCCCGCTGACCCTCGTCGTTGAAGGCGAGGACAAGCACCGCGAAACCATCGAAGTCAATGCCGTGGCGCGTCCGCTGGGCGCCACCTCGGCCCCGATGCCTGCCATGAAGCACTGATCGCCGTCTTTCTTGCCAGAAGCCCGGTGCGCCGGGCTTTTTTGCGTCCGCCTGAAAGTTAAACGGTTGTTTGATATAATTCCGCACAATATTAAACGGCTGTTTAAATGATGGGAATGGCATGACGCAAGACAAGGAAAACGAGAAAGAAAGCGAAAAAGAAAGCGAACCGGCGCGCGCGCGCATCCTGCAGGCGGCCGTCCAGCTGTTTGCCGACGATGGCTACAAGCTCGCGTCCGTGCGCAGGATCTGCGAGGCGGCCCACGTCAATGTGGCGATGGTCAATTATTATTTTCATGGCAAGGAAGAGCTGTACCTGGCCGCCTTCGACCATGCACGCGACCTGGCGCGCGCCTCGGCTGCCGACGTGGCCGCCGCCAGCGCGCAGGCGCAGCTGCCGCCCGTGGAACAATTGCGCCTGGCCATCGAGGCGCTCGTCTCCGACATGCTGCGCTCCGGTTCCGCATCCCTGTTCAGCCGCCTGGTGGCGCGCGAACTGATCGAGCCGACGGCGGCCATCCACAAGCTGGCCGAGCGCAATGTGCGGCCGCAGCATGCGCTGTTCACTCGCCTGATCCGAGGCGTGGTGGGGCCGGCCATGCCGGACGACGTGGTGCAGAAATGCGTGTTCAGCGTGATTGGCCAGGTGGTGTTTTATGCCCGTTCGCGCATCGTGCATGAACTAGTGGTGCCGGAAATCACCTATGACGAGGCGGGCATCGCCGATATCGCCCGGCATATTGCCGCCTTCTCGCTGGCGGCCCTCGACGGCTTGCGCCGCCAGCATCTTGCGCAGGAGCTTGCATGAAGACGAGAAACCTGACCCTCGTGCTGGCCGGGCTGGCCATGCTGGGCCCGTTCGCCACGGATACCTTCTTGCCGTCGTTTCCCGCAATCGGCACGCATTTCGACGTCAGCAGCGTGCTGGTGCAGCAGACCCTGAGCGTCTATCTGGCCGCCTATGCCTTCATGACCTTGTTCTACGGCACCTTGTCCGACTCGTTCGGCCGCCGTCCCGTGATCCTCGCTTCCCTGCTGATTTTTGCCGTCGGCTCCATCGGCGCCGCGTTCGCGTCCAGCTTTGGCTGGCTGCTGTTCTTCCGCGGCATGCAGGGCGCTTCGGCAGGGGCGGGCAGGGTGATCGGACAAGCCATCGTGCGCGACAGCTTGTCGGGCGCGGCCGCGCAAAAGATGCTGGCCAATATCATGATGGTGTTTGGCATCGCGCCGGCCATCGCCCCCATCATCGGCGGCTGGCTGCACGTGGCCTACGGCTGGCAATCGACGTTCGTGTTCACCTTTTCCGTCACCGTGCTGTTGTTGCTGGCTTGCCTGAAAGGTTTGCCGGAAAGTTTGGCCGTCGAGCAACGTCAACCCTTCCACCCAGGCAACATCGCGCGCAATTACTGGCTGGCCTTGCGCCACCGGGCGTTCCTGCTGCGTTCGCTGGCCGTGGCCTTCGCTTTTGGCGGCTTCGCCCTGTACATCGCGTCCGCGCCGCATTTTATTCTGGAATTGCTGCGCCTGCCGGAAACGGCGTTCGGCTGGATGTTCATCCCCATGGTGGCCGGTCTGGTCTTGGGTTCGGCGCTGTCGGGCAAACTGGCCCATGCGGTCAAAAGCACCGTGCTGGTGCGCTGGGGCTTGCTGGCCATGGCGGCCACAGGGGCGCTCAATATTGCTTACAACCACTGGTTCGCGGCCAGCATCCCGTTCGCCGTCGTGCCCGTGATGCTGTACGCGTTCGGCATGTCGCTGGCCTTGCCGGGCATGACCATGTCGACGCTCGATATATTCCCGCAGATGCGGGGCCTGGCCGCTTCCCTGCAAAACTTCGTGCAAATGCTGGTGTTTGCGCTGGTGTCCGGTTTTGTCGCACCGTTGCTGTTCGACAGTGCGTTCAAGCTGGCGCTGGGACAGGCTTCGGCCGTGGCGCTGGCCGCGTTTTTCTGGTGGCTGGGCACGCGCCAGAACGCGGCGCAGGGTGCGACGGGGGTTGCCAAAACGGCATGACCGGGGCTTGAAAAGGTAGGCATGCTTCCTGCTTTGTTACACTGTGACAATCAGACCCGTGTTGCGGGCGCCACTGCACGTGCGCGGGTCTAAGCAGTTTTGCAACTTTACCTTTGGCTATCATGCACTTGATTAACTCCAGTTTGAACCACGCCTTGCGCGTGCCGCTGGCTGCGGAAATCCACTCGCGGCCGTTTTTGCAGCTCGACGCCCCTGAGCTGATCACCCACCTGGCCGTGTATAAAGATGACAGCGCGGTGACGGGCGCCTCGAATATGGCGGCCCAGCACGCCACCTTGGCGGCCCTGTGCACGCATTTCGGCGTCACGCCGCCCGCTGCCGAAGCCAAGTACTTCTATTACGACTTTGGCCGCTTCCGCCTGAAATGGGAATGCCACACGGAATTTGCCACGTTTACCTTTGCCGAGCATCCGGGCCAGGCCTTGCCCCTGGATCAGGCGTTCGAGCGCATGCCCCTGGAGCAATTGCCGCAGCAGTGGCTGGTAGGCTTGAAGGGCAAGCTGATGGTGGCGGCCCACGTGGTGCTCGAGCAGGCGACCGAGCCTGCCGAGATCTTCATGCAGGGTTTGTCGCGCGTGTTCGAGGGCAATACCCTGGCCGGCAGCAAGGTGTTGCAGGGTGGCGAATTGTGGACGGATTTCACGATCCAGTCGGACGGCTTCAGCCGTTTCGTCATCCGCGATGCGGGCATGCGTTCGCAGCAGTCGGGCCGCCTCGTGCAGCGCGTGCTGGAAATCGAAACCTACCGCATGATGGCTTTGCTGGGCTTGCCCTACGCCATGCAGGCGGCGCCATCGTTGAATGCCATCGAGAATGAACTGGCGACCCTGGCCGCCGCCATGGTCGATACGGACGACGCGCCGGGACTGGCCAAGAGTGACGACGGTGTCTCCGAGCAAGCCTTGCTCGACCGCATCACGCGCCTGGCCGCCCGCATTGAAAAGCTGTCACTCGACAATAGCTACCGTTTTTCCGCCTCGAAAGCCTACATGGGTCTGGTCAAGGCGCGCATCGACGAGTTGCGCGAAGTGCGCATCGAAGGCATCCCCACGGTCGAGGAATTCATGGATCGCCGTTTGACGCCGGCCATGAACACGTGCGAAGCGATGGCCAGCCGCCAGGAAGCGATGGCGCAGCGCATTGCCAACACGAATGACTTGCTGCGCACGCGCGTGGGCATCGTGCAGGAATTGCAGAACCGGCAAATCCTGCAATCGATGAACGCGCGCGCGGCGCAGCAACTGCGCTTGCAGCAGGCAGTGGAAGGCCTGTCGGTTGCGGCCATTTCCTATTACGTGATCGGCCTGTTCAGCTACACGGGCAAGGCGGCCAAGGTTCTCGGCTTGCCCGTGAATCCGGAAATCCTCGTCGGCGCCCTCGTGCCGTTCGTGGCGGCCGCCGTCTGGCTGGGCTTGCGGCGCATGCATCACAAGCTGCACGTGGACTGAGTCGAACGACAGGGGCACTGAAAATTTGCTATGTTTCAACATTCGACCGTCAGGTGTTCTGAGAGGAAATTGCGTGCTACCGAATGTTGGCGATATTTACAGTGTGTTTTCGTCCGAGCTGCAGCAGTATGTGGCTTGCCAGGTCACCCGCATCAAGGATGCGTCCTCGTCCAGGCCGGTAGCTGCCGTGCTGGAGCTGGACTGGACCGGCGACGCCTTGCCCGATGCGGCGGCAGTGCAATCCATGCGGCCGCTGCTGTGCGACTATTTCTTCTGGAATAATCGCCACCACCACTGCTATGCCACGGCAAACGTGCCGCCTGGCCATACCCTCGTTGGCAATATCGCGCCGCTGGTCGATGTGGAAGTCAACAGCTACCGCAGCGGCTGGAACGTGGGCGACAGCGTGCTGCGCCAGCGCAACTGGGAGCGCATCGACCCGCTGCGGCGCCAGCAATTCAAGGCCGCGTCGGACGAACGTGAAGTGACGCTCGGCGGCCAGGTCTTGCGGCAGGACGCGACGAAAATCGATGACACCGTCTTGCAGACGCTGGGCGACATGTCCGAGCTGGAGCAGCTGCCTTGCCTGATGGCTATCGAGACCAGCAATGGCACGCAGGCCTTGATGGAGTTTATCCAGGGAAATCCCTTCATCAATGAGCTGCACTGGCAATCATCGACGGTGCATGCGCTCGATTTCAGCGGCAGCGGCTTGAGCCGTTTGATCCTGCAGCCCGATGGCGTCACCAGCCTGGTCTTGAATGAAGGCTTGAGCCTGCTCGCGCTGCGCGGTGTGCTATCGCCGGCGCTGCGCGTCGCCGATGGCGCCGATGGCCGCCATTTGACACTGCAGTGCACGCACACGCTGCCGCCGTTCCACGGCCTCGAGCAACTGGGCGGCCTGTCGCTGGTCAGCATGAAAGACGTCGACCTGGCGCAAGTGGCGCAGCGCTTTCCCCATCTGACGGCCTTGCGCATCTGGGGCAAGCCGGGGCTGGCGTCGCACATGGCCAGCCTGGCGCAACTGACCGCGCTGCGCATGTTCACCGCCTATGACCTGTTCGGTTACACGGCGGAAGAGTTTCCATCTGCCACGCAATTGCCGCAGCTGTCGGCCTTGTGGCTGACCAGCTTGCCCGCCGATGTGGCTAAGGCCATCAAGG
>NZ_LBCO01000020.1:233205-259001 GCF_000988085.1 Janthinobacterium sp. KBS0711
AGGGCGGCGGCGCTGGGGCTGGACTTGTCGGTGACCAAGGCGCGCAAGCCGGAATGGCTGGCGAACAACTTGCTCAACCCCTTCCGCGACTGGGATGGCCGTGAGCATATTTCCCCCGCGTATGCGAAAAAGGCGGCCCTGGCCTACAAGAACATGCTGGCCGTGACGCGCGGTATTGACGCCGCCATGGAGGCGACGGTGGCGACGGCCGCGCTGGAGGCGATGGTCACCGCCTATGTCGATGCATTCAACAAGATCGAGCGGCGCGCGAGCATCATCGAGACGGTCGAACGCGAGGAAATCTACTCGGTACTGGCGGAACTGCTGGCGCAGCTAAGTGGGCAACTGAGCGGGCAGGGCGCGGCGCTGGTCGATGAGGCTGCCTTGCTGGACTTGTTCGACCGCTTGCGCGAATTTTAGTCTCGCACGGCAATCTAGAAAAAAAGTTCTAGACATGGCGTTCTAGATTGGGTATTCTAGCGGCATGTTAAAAAATACCTCCACTCCCCATCCCACGGCCGCCGAACTGGACCTGCTGCGCATCCTGTGGCAGCGCGGTCCGTCCGACGCCCGCGCCGTGTATGACGCCCTGGCCGCCGAGCGTGCCGACGCCAGTTACGCCACCGTGCTGCGCCAGTTGCAGCTGATGCATGGCAAGGGCTTGCTGAGCCGCGATGAAAGCCAGCGGCCGCAGCTGTATGCGGCCGTCGAAGCGCAGGAAAAGTTACAGACCAGCTTGCTCAAGGACTTGATCGGCAAGGTGTTTTCCGGTTCTGGCAAGGCGCTCGTGCTGACGGCGCTGCGCGAGCACGTGAGCGACGCGGAACGCCTGGAAATTGAAAAAATCCTGCGCAGCAAGGATGGTGGCGCGCCATGAATCTGGACATGGGCTTGGGCATTGAGTTGGGCAAGCTTGTTCCTGCGCTGGGCTGGGTCCTGCTGTATTTTGTCTGGCAGGGCGTGATCGTCGGCGCCGTGTCCGCTGTCCTGCTCTGGCTGCTGCGCCACGCGAGCGCGCGCTGGCGCTATGCCGTTTGCGCCCTGGCGCTACTGTTGTGCCTGTGTATTCCCTCGCTCCACCTGCTGTCTCTGCTGTCGGGCACATCACTGGCCCAGTTGCCCGTGGCCGCGCCGCCGGCCTGGCGCGCCGCGCTGCAAGCGTGGATGCCGGCCCTGGTGCTGGCCTGGAGCGCCGGCGTTGGCCTGATGAGCTTGCGGCTGTGCCTGGGCCTGGCCTGGGTCGGCAAGCTGCGCCGCCAGGCCGTGGCCGCCCCGGCCGTCTGGCAGGCGCGCCTCGATGCGTTGGCGCAGCGCATGGGCCTGCAGCGGCGGCCGCCGCTGAAGCTGCATGCGGGCCTGGCCAGCCCCGTGACCGTGGGTTTCTGGCGCCCCGTCATCCTGCTGCCGGCAGCCTTGCTGAGCGGCATGCCCGTCGCCTTGCTCGAAGCGCTGCTGGCGCATGAGCTGGCGCACGTGCGGCGCTGGGATTACCTGGTCAATTTGTTGCAAAGCGTGGCCGAGGCGCTGCTGTTCTTTCACCCCGTCGTGTGGTGGTTGTCGGCGCGCATGCGGGCCGAGCGCGAACAGGTGGCCGATGCCCTGGCCGCGCAAGCGCTGCAAGACCCGCAGCAACTGGCCACGGCGCTGCATGCCTTGTCCCTGCAGACGGCCGCGCCGCAGCACTCCGGCTTGTTGATGTCGGCCCGGGGCGGGGCGTTGCTCACGCGTATCGAACGCTTGATGGCGCCCGGTCTGGATGCCGGCAGCTGGAAGCTGGCCGTGCCCGCCTTGCTGCTGGCCTGTGCCACCTTGCTCCTGCAGACGCAGGGCAAGCCCGAAGTCAGCGGCGCGACCCTGGCTGAAGCTGCCGCCGGCATGCTGGACTTGCCCGTCAGCGCCAAACACATGCTGGTGTTCGATGACGCCAGCGGCAAGGTGCTGATGGCGAAAGACGCGGACGCCGTCGTGCCCATCGCCTCGATCACCAAGCTGATGACGGCCATGGTGGTGCTCGACGCAGGGCAGGATCATGATGAGCAGGTACGCATCGTGCGCGCCGATGGTGGTGCGTCCTTGCAACGCCGCAGCCTGCTGGCCGATGGCGTGGCCGTGTCGCGCGGCGCGCTGTTGCAACTGGCGCTGCTGCCGTCCGAAAACCGCGCCGCCGCCGCGCTGGCGCGCACCTATCCGGGCGGCAGCGCGGCTTTTAGTGACGCCCTGCAGGCGAAGATCCGGCACCTGGGCTTGCGCCGCACCACCTTGCTGGACCCCGTCGGCAGTTCGCCCGCGAATACGTCCACGGCCAGCGAGGTGGCCAAGATCGTCGCGGCCGCCGCGCGCTATCCGGACATCGCGCGCATCACCAGCCACCCGCAAGCGAGCGTGGCCGTCAATGGCAAGGTCCGCACCTTGCACAACACCAATCCATTGGTGGGCGGCAAGGGCTGGGACATCGTGTTGTCGAAGACGGGCAGCAGCCACGAGGCGGGCAGTTGCCTGACGATGCGTATGCGCAGCGGCGGCAAGCACGTCACCGTGGTGCTGCTGGACGCCGACGGTGCGCAGCGGCGCTCCCTCGACGCCGGACACATCCGCGACACCCTGGCCGACAGGACCGGCCGCATGTAGATACCCCCCGGGCGCGCCAGTGCGGGCGCCCTTCTTTTTTACACTCTGGAGATGAAGATGACACTATTGGCGAAGTTGATGCTGGCTACGGTTGCGACCATGGCGGCTGGCACGGTGCAGGCGAAGGCACCCGCATCGGTGCAGGATAAACCGGTAAATTGCGACAATTGCAAGGAATGGAACGCGCCCGTCAAGCCGTTCAATGTCTTTGGCAATACCTGGTATGTGGGCACGGCTGGGCTATCGGCCGTGCTGGTGACGAGTCCGCAAGGCCATATTCTGCTCGACGGCGCGCTGCCGCAATCGGCACCCCTGATCATCGCAAACATCAAGGCGCTGGGCTTCCGTATCGAGGACGTGAAATACATCCTCAATTCGCACGCTCATTGGGACCATGCGGGCGGCATCGCCGCGCTGCAGCGGGCCAGCGGCGCCACCGTGATGGCCAGCGCGGCGGCCGCGCCGGTGCTGCAAAGCGGTACCAACGGCAAGGACGATCCGCAGTACCAGGCCAATCCCGTCGTGCATGTGGCCAAGGTGAGCAAGGTCAGCCTGGTAGGCGAGGGCGATACCGTCAAGGTGGGACCGTTGACCTTGACGGCCCACATGACGCCGGGCCACACCCCCGGCGGCACGACGTGGACGTGGACGTCGTGCGAAGGCCAGCGCTGCCTGGACGTCGTGTATGCGGATAGCCTGAACCCGTATTCGAGCGGCGATTTCACGTACACGGGCAAAGGCGGCAAGCCCGATATTTCGGCCTCGTTCGAAGCGAGCATCGCCAAGGTGGCCGCCTTGCCATGCGACATCATCATTCCCGTGCATCCGGGCACGACGGACGTGCTGGGCAAGGCCGCCAAGCGCAGCGGTCAAGACAATCCCCTGATCGACGCCAACGCCTGCCGCGCCTATGCGGCCGAAGCGGGCGGCTTGCTGGCCAAGCGCCTGGCGAAAGAGCGGGGCGTGGCGTTACCAGCCGAAGCCAAGGGCGCCGCGCACGCGCATTAAGCTTTTTACTCTGCCGCCTGCCGCTGTTTGTGCAGGCGTTTCAGGAATACCGTCATTTCCTTGACGGCTTGCAGGTCGCCTTGCTGCTGGGCCACGGTCACGCCGGTGGTCCACGCAGCCTGCGCTTCGTCCAGCCGGCCCAGCTGGTGCAAGGCCTTGCCCAGCAGTTTCCAAGCGGCGGAATAGCCGGGCTGCTGCACGGTGGCTTGCGCCAGGTGCAGGGCGGCTTGCTCGGCATCATGGTCTTTCAGGCAGGCATCTCCCAGGCCAAAGCGCAGCAGCGCGTTGTCGCGCCCCTGCGCCAGCAGTTTTTCCAGATTTTCACGCATCAAGAGTCCTATTAATATGCAAGTTTATTCTTGTATATTAACGTTTCCGCTTGCAAGTAACAAGCCCGCGTTCAATCCCGCACCTCCACCTCCACCACCAGCTTGCCGCGCGCGCTGCCGTCCATCTGCGCCGCATGCGCATCGTGCGCCGTGCGCAGGGTAAAGCGGCGTGGATCGAGCCGCACCTGCAACTTGCCCGCCTCGATTAACTTGTTGGCTTCGCGCAAGATGGCGCCATGGCGCGCGTGGCCTTGGCCGCTCAACAGGGGCAGCAGGGTGAACACGCCCGAGTATGTTGCCGCGCGCGCCGTCAGCGGGCTCAGGGCGAACGTGCCCCAGCCCAGGCAACTGACGACGTGGCCGCCGTAGAGGCGTGCCGCCTGGAAGCTGGCGTCCAGGGTGGCGCCGCCCACCGTGTCGTAGACGATGTCGAAGCCGGCGCCGCCCGTGTGTTCGGCCACGTAGTCATCCACCGTGCTGGTGCGGTAATCGATGAAATGGGCGCCCAGCGCCTCGATGGCGTCGCGGCTGGCCGCGCTGCCCGTGGCATACACTTTGGCGCCAAGGGCGACGGCGAGCTGCACGGCCATGTGGCCCACGCCGCCCGCGCCGCCATGCACGAGCACGCTGTCGCCCGCCTTCACGTGGGCGCGGTCGACCAAACCTTCCCAGGCCGTGATGAAGACGAGGGGCAGGGCGGCCGCCTCGCGCATGCCCAGCGCTGGCGGCACGGGCGCCAGCAGCGCTGCGTCGAAGACGCCGTACTCGGCCAGCGAGCCCTGGATGCCGGCTATGCCGCCCGCCATGCCATAGACTGTTGCGCCAACGTGAAAAGTCGTCACGCCATCGCCCACGGCCGCCACCGTGCCGGCCACGTCGATGCCGAGGATGGCGGGCAGGCTGGGCCGGGCGTGCGGGGCGGCGCCGGCGGCGATTTTCGTGTCGAGCGGATTGACGCCGCTGGCGGCGATGCGCACGAGGACTTGCCCGGGGCCGGGCTGCGGCAGGGGAACGTTTTCGATGGTCATGCGGGCGGCAAAGCTGGTGAGGACGAGGGCTTGCATGGGGTTCTCCTGTGGTTGATGCCTCAGTCTAGGCGGGGATGGCGCAAAGAAAAACGGGGCGCGGCCCCATGCACTATTTCGATATCGTGGATAATCATAGTCAAACAGGAGGAAATGCATGGACAGGCTGGAAGCGATGCAGGTGTTTTGCGCCGTGGTCGAGGCGGGCGGTTTCAGCAAGGCGGCGCAGCGCCTGGGCATTTCGACCTCGTCCGTGACGAACCAGGTGGCGGCGCTGGAAAAACACTTTGGCGTGCGCCTCTTGCAGCGCACCACGCGCAGCATGTCGCTGACGGCCGAAGGCCGGCAGTGCCATGCGCAGGCGCGCCAGATGCTGGCCGATATGGCGGCACTGGAGTCCAGTCTTGAACAAGCGGCCGGGAAACCCTCGGGCAGCTTGCGCGTGGATATGCCCAGCAGCATCAGCCGCAACCTGGTGGCGCCCGCCTTGCCCCGTTTTACGGCCGCCTGTCCCGACATTTCCCTGCGCCTGACGGTCAGCGACCGCCTGGTCGACATGGTGGAAGAGGGCATCGACGTGATGCTGCGCATCGGCGAGCCGCAGGATTCGTCGCTGGTGGCGCGCAGCCTGCTGAAGATGGATTACCTGTGCTGCGCCTCGCCCGCCTTTGTGGCCCGGCATGGCCTGCCGCGCACGCCGCAGGAGCTGGACCAGTTTGCCTGCCTGCATTTCCTGTACCCGAAATCGCGCCAGGTGCGGCCGTGGCTGTTCCAGGCCAAGGAGGGAGAGGCGGGCGCTGCCGCGTATGCGCACACGCCGCCGGCCGCATTGGCCTTCGACCATATCGAATCGATGATCGCCGCCGCCCAGGCTGGCTGCGGCATCGTGCAGGCGCTGTCTGTTTCCGTGCTGCAGCCGCTGCGTGAGGGCAGCCTCGTGCCCGTGCTGCAACCGTTCCGCACGCGCGGGCCGGACCTGTGGGCGCTGTTCCACCCGCGCCAGCTGCGCGCGGCCAAGGTGCAGGTGTTCGTGGAGTTTTTGGCGCAGATTATTGATGAAGGCTTTAATGAGAATTGATTATCAATTATAATGCAAGCCTATTGCATTGAATTGCCCATTGTCAGGAATCCCCATGCCCGTGTTTTTACGCCGCCCCGTAGCGCTCTTGCTGGCCGCCGCCAGCCCCTGGTCACTGGCAGTCGATGGTGCGCAGGCCGATGATGTCGTCACCGTCAAGGCCGAGCGCCAGCACTACCGCAGCCTGTCCGCCACGGGCGCCACCAAGACGGACGCATTGCTGATGGACTTGCCGCAAAGCGTGCGCGTGCTGACCGGCGACCTGCTGCGCGACGCGGGCGTGACGACCCTGGCTGGCGCCCTGGACCTGGCCAGCGGTATTGCAAAACAAAGCCCGCTGGGCGGCCTGTGGGACAGCTACGCCATGCGCGGTTTCACGGGCGATCCGAATTTCGGTTCCGACTACATGGTCAACGGTTTCAGTTCCAGCCGCGGCTACAACGGCATGCGCGACGGCGGCAACACGCAGGCCGTGGAAGTACTGAAAGGCCCGGCCTCCGCCCTGTACGGCCGGGGCGAGCCGGGCGGCACTGTGAATATCACGACGAAAAAACCGAAGTTCGCGCCTGAATACAGCGCCGATGTTTCTCTCGGCAGTTTCCAGACGCGCCGCGCCGCCCTGGACTTGACAGGGCCGTTGAGCGACACCATCGCCTACCGCCTGAACGCGGCGCATGAAGCAGGGCACAGCTTCCGCGATACTTTGAAGGTCGAGCGCAGCCTGTTTGCTCCCTCGTTTCTCTGGCTGGTGGGCGAGCACACGACCGTGTCGTATGAAATCGAAGCCGTGCGGCAGCGCGCGCCGTTCGACCGCGGCGTCGTCGCCGTGAACGGCAGGCTGGGGGCGGTGCCAGTGTCGCGCTTCCTGGGCGAGCCGGGCGACGGCCGCATGACGGTCAAGTCGCTGGGACAGCAGCTGTTCATCCATCACGCGCTGTCCGACGACTGGACGGTGCAGGCGGGCGCTTCCTACCGCGACAGCGAATTGCGCGGTTATTCGACCGAGGCGAGCAAGCTGCTGGCCGATGGCCGCACCTTGCAACGCCAGCGCCGCCACCGCGATTTCTCGGCCACCGACGTGTCGGCACGCGTTGAAGTACTGGGCAAGTTCAGGACTGGCGCGTTGGCGCACGAGGTGCTGGCCGGCGTCGACGCCTATCATTTCGACGACCACCGGGTGCAGCTGCGCCGCAACCCCTCGGCCGCGAATGCCTATGCCATCGATATTTTCAATCCCGTGTATGGCGGCAAGGCCGATCCGCTGGCCTTGGCCATCGACACGCAGGAAGGGCAAAGGGCGCGCGGCCTGTATGCGCAGGACCAGATCGACCTGGGCGCGCAATGGAAGGCGCTGGTCGGCGTGCGCCACGATAGCTACACGCAGGACGTGACGAATAATCGCCTGCACGTGAGCAACCGCCAGTCGCTGTCGGCCACCAGCCCCCGCGCGGGCCTCGTCTACCAGCCGTCGAAGGCGTGGTCGCTGTATGCGAGCGCGGCCAAGGGCTTCCGGCCCAACAGCGGCATCAGCATAGCCAACCAGGCGTTTCCCGCAGAGCGCAGCCGCTCGTATGAGCTGGGCGCCAAGCTGGAAACGGGCAAGCTGACGGGCACCGTGGCCGTGTACGACATCCGCAAGAGCAATGTGCTGACGACCAATCCCGCCAACACGGATTTCGCCGTTGCGGCGGGCGAGGTGGGCAGCCGGGGCCTGGAGCTCGACGTGTCGGGTGAAGTGGCGCGCGGCTTGCGCGTCTCGGGCGCCTATGCGTACACGGACGCCACCGTCACGCGCGGCGACAATACGATCGTGACGGGCAGCCGCTTCGCCAACGTGCCGCGCCACAGCGCCAACCTGCTGGCCACGCAGCAATTCGCGCTGGGCACGGGCACGGCCAGCGTGGGCGGCGGCCTGCAATACGTGGGCGAGCGCCTGGGCGACGTCGCCGTCAGCAGCAAATTTACCCTGCCGGCCTATACGACGGCCAAACTGCTGGCGTCTTATTCGCCGACGGCGAAACTGCGCCTGGCCCTGAACGTGGAAAACCTGTTCAACCGCAGCTATTATGCGAGTTCCTATAGCCAGCTTTGGGTGGCGCCGGGGGCGGAGCGTACGGTGACAGTGAATGCGCATTACAGGTTTTAACTGTGGTCCTCTGTACATGCCACCGAATTGTTCGAAACCAGCAGCGTAGAGCCGGGGTCAGTTCCTTCTGAATCGGAATGCGCCCCACTGGGGCGTATTCCCCCGGCGGGTCTGACCCCGGATTTTTGCCTGTGCGGCAAGTGACGCCGACGACACTCCAACGCACCAATGCACCAACGCACCAATGCACCAACGCACCAACGCACAAATACATAGACATACGCTAATGACTGTTCCCACTCCCCTGACTTCCCCCGCCACCCTGCGCACCCGCATCGCCGTCATCGACGTCATGCGTGGCCTCGTCATGCTGATCATGCTGTTCGACCATGTGCGTGAAACGGTATTCCTGCACCACCAGGTCAGCGACCCCATGGATGCGGCCCACGTCGACCCGGCCCTGTTCTTCACGCGCCTGGCCGCCCACGTATGCGCGCCCATGTTCGTCTTTTTGACGGGTTTGTCCGCCTGGCTGTATACGCATCCGGCCGCCGGTCCGCGCAGTGCTACCGGCTTTTTGTTCAAGCGGGGCTTGCTGCTCGTCGTGCTGGAACTGGTGTTCGTCAACTTTGCCTGGATGGGCACTTTCACGCCGGCGATCCTGTATCTGCAGGTGATCTGGGTCATCGGTCTGGCCATGATGGCGCTGGCCGTGCTGCACAAGCTGCCGTTGAAAGTGCTGGTCGTGCTGGGCGTGGCGATTATCGCCGGCCAGCATTTTTTTACCTGGCTGCACGCGGAAGAGGGCAGCCTTGGCTACTATCTGCTGACGGTGCTGCTGCAACGCGGTTATCTGGTCGCCGATGGCGCCATGAAGATCAAGGTCAGCTATCCGCTGCTGCCGTGGATAGGCGTGATCGTGCTCGGCTATGCTGCCGGGCCCCTGTATGCGCGCGGGCTGTCCGCCGAAAGCCGTCGCCGCTGGCTGCTGGCGCTGGGCGGCGGCAGCTTGCTGCTGCTGGCCGTGCTGCGCGGCTTGAATATTTATGGCGAAACCTTGCCGTGGATGACGGGCGACACGGCCTTGCGCACGGCCATGAGCGTGCTGAACTTCACCAAATATCCGCCATCGCTGGACTTTTTGCTGTTCACCCTGGGCCTGGGCTTGCTGGGCATGGCCTGGCTGGAAAGCGTCGATAACTGGTTTACGCGCGCTTGCGCCACCTTCGGCGGCGCGCCCATGTTCTACTATCTGCTGCACCTGTACCTGCTGCTGGTCATCCGTATCGCCTTGACGGCCGCGCTGGGTGCCAACCATGGCGACCGTTATGGCGTCGAGCACATCTGGCAAGTGTGGCTGATCGCACTGGCCCTGATGCCCGTGCTGTATTTTCCTTGCCGCGCATTTGCCAATTACAAGCGCACCTCGAAGCAGGCGTGGGTGCGCTACTTCTAAGCTCGCCTATTTGCAGTAGAGGCGGTCAATGCTGTGCGGCGACGCCAGGTAATGCCGCGTCTGCCATCCGATGGCCACCCGGTAGGCGCACGGCGGATCGAGCGCCACGTTGACGGGGAAGCCGCCATTGTTGCCCGATAAGTGAGGCCCGCCCGCGCCGCCACGGAACAGATAGTTGCTCGGTGGCGGCGGCGGGGTGAAGCTGGCGGCCGGCAGCGGTGGCGGCGGATGCGTGATGCCGTTGTTGTTGGAAATCGTGATATTGAAAAAGCGCAGATGCGGGTGGTCTATCGTGTACAGGATATGCACGAGGCCGCCCGCGATGGGATTGCAGGCATTGCTGCGCAGCTCTTCCAGGTCCAGCGCCACGATGACGGGCGAGTTGTCGAAGACGATGGAATCGAGCCCATCCGTCGCCACCAGCGCCAGGTTGATGCCGTCGCGCACTTCGAAGCCCAGGCGGTAGCGGCGTATCGGTTCGCTCTCGGCCGCCGCCAGGCTGCGGCCCGCGTCGAGGATGGGCAAGCCGCCCGGCAGCTTGGCCGGATGCAAGCTCGTGATGGCCGGCGTATTCACGGTCAGCAAGTCAAACGTGCGCAGGAAGATGCTGGGCGCCACGTTGACGATGGCCGTGGTGCCGTCGCGCATGTCCACGGTGACGGGCTTGCCGTCCACCCGTATCCAGCCGCCCGGTTTCAAATCGCCCGCGTCGATGATGACGGGCGCCGAATCGCCGAGGCCCAGTCCGTTCGTATAAAACACATAGCCGACGTGCGTGCCGAGCACTTGCGTCAACGGCGCCAGGCTGGCGGGCGCCACCGGGGGGATGGCCGTCGGGTCGTCGCTGCCGCCGGGCCAGGACCATTCGCCGATGAGAAAGCGGTATTCGAGCGGGTTGGCGGGGATGGCGCTATTGCGCAACGGGCAATTGCCTTTCAGGGTGACGCCGCCGGCGAACACGTACGAGGCGCCGGCGCCGCCCGCATAGCCTTGCGCGGAAAAGCCGGCCAGCGAGGGAAACGGGTGGATGTCGAAGACTTCCACTTGCTGCCAGTGGGGCACGCCTTCCACGTCGGGCGGCAAGACTTTTTTCGAACACAATTCCACGCAGAAGCAATGGCCCACGTTTTCGCGGCCCGGCTGGCGGCCGTTGGCCTGCGTTTCCGACAGGATGGGCACGCTGCCCAGCTGCGCCGTGAAATACACGTCGGGCCCGCTGGCGAACTCCACGTTGAGGAACGGAGAGAAAGGCGTCAAGGTGAAGTCGGACGTCAGGTAATCGATGCGGAAGCGCCCGCTGGCGTCCGTCACCGCGACACCGAGCGCATCGTCCTGCAGCCAGTCGGCGTCGAAGGCCCGCACGGTGGCGCCGGCGATCGGCGCGTGGGGAGCGTCGCAGGTGCGCAGCCGGCCGCAGATGGTCCAGGCGCCGAAGCGGGCGCGTACGAGGCACCAGAAGCGTTGCGGTAGGCAATAGTCCCAGATGGCGAGGAAGTCGTTCTCGGCCTGGCGCCAGCGGGGCTGGATGGTGGTGATGGAAAACTGCAGCGGCACGGGGTCTTTCGGCCCCGGTTTCAACCGCGGCACGGTGGGGCACAGGATGTCGACTTCCACGGCCTCGCCCCGGTAATCGCCGTCTAGTGTGAAACTGTAGTTGCCGTCCTCGTCCGTGCGCGCTTCGGCCAGCAGGAACGGTGCTTTCGCTTGCACCTCTTCTTCCGTGAGGATGGCGAAGGTTTCCTTGGCGCTGGCCATGGCCAGGGCCGTGACGTTTTGCGACTCGCGCGGCCGGTACAGGCGCACGATGACGTGGGACAAGGCTTCAGGACACTCGGCACAGATCAAGCCGCATAGCTTGCCCCGCAGGATGTAGGCCATGATGGCTCCCTTGCTGATGTGGACGGCGCGCCGCTCGGAATGGGGCGCTGTTACCAAGCTAGCAAATGGGCAGCCGTCGGGCTTGATCTGGCTTAAACCTGCTTTCTATTTAATCAGCGCCAATACCTCGCGGAAACGCGGGTGCTTGCAGTCGCGCAGCCATTCGAAGGCCAGCATTTCCACCGTCACCAGATGGGCGCCCAGCTTGCCCAGGCGGGCCAGCGCCGCGTCGCGGCTGGCCCCCTGGCGCGAACCGACGGCATCGATGGCGATGATGACCTCGTACCCCAGCTCCAGCAAGCCGATGGCCGTCTGCAGCATGCACACATGGGCTTCGCACCCCGTGACGACGATCTGTTTGCGCCCTGGCGGCAAGATGTCCTGCAAGCCATCGAAACAGGCGCCGAAATGCGTCTTGTGCAAGGTCCGTTCGCACAGGGCGGCGATCTCTTCGACGTTTGGCCCCAGTCCCTGGCGGTTCTGCTCCGTGCCCAGCACGGGCACGTCGAGCAGCCGGGCAATCTTTGCCAGGCGCAGGTTTTGCGCCAGCACGAGGCCCGCATCGTGGATGGCCGGCATCAAGCGGCCTTGCAGGTCGACAATGACCAGAACGGCCTGGTTCGCATCCATCAGCATGGCGTTCTCCTTATTAGTATGTGGCGACAGTGTAGCGCGCCGCAGCGTGCTCAAGCTGGCCAGCTGGGCGTGGCCGTTTCGCCCATCAGATAGGCGTGATTCAAATCGATGGCGCTGCGCAGGTAGTTCCACAGGGCGCTGACCCGGGCGATATTGCGCCGTTCGCTCGGCGAGATCATCCAGAAGGCGCGCAGCAGGTCGATCTCGCCGTCGAGCACGGGCACCAGTTCGTTCGACTGCTGGGCCACGAAGCAGGGCAGGATCGCCAGCGCCTGGCCCGCGCGCGCCGCGTGGTACTGGGCGATGACGCTGGTGCTGCGAAACGCGCGCAGGGAATCGGGCGCCACGTTGTCCATGTAGCGCAGTTCCGAACTGAAGACCAGGTCGTCCACGTAGCCGATGATCGGGTGCTGCGCCAGCTGCGCCACGCTGGTGATCGGCGCGTGGCGCGCCAGGTAGCCCGGCGTGGCGTACAGTTTCAGCCGGTAGTCGGACAGCTTCGTCACGACATACGGGCCGGACAGGGGGCGCTCGATGGAAATGGCAACGTCCGCCTCGCGCTTGGACAGGCTGACGAAACGGGGCACGGCGATCAAGTCCACGCTGATGTGCGGATAGCGGCCGCAAAACTGCGCGAGGTGGGGCGCCAGTACGATGGCGCCGAAGCCCTCGGTGGCGCCCAGGCGCACCTGGCCCGACAGCAGCCGGTTATGTTCGCCCAACTCTTCGGTGGCGGCAAACACCGTGCTTTCCATCGTTTCCGCGTATTCCATCAGGCGGTGGCCCTCGGGCGTCAGCTGGTAGCCCACGTAGTTGCGGTCGAACAGCTGCGTGCCCACCTGCTCCTCGAACTTGCGCATGCGCCGCGACACGGTGGAATGGTCGATGCCCAGCTTTTTCGCCGCATCGACGAGGCCGGCGCTGCGCGTCAGTTCCAGGAATACCCGCACATTATCCCAATCGAGCATGGCAAACCCTCTCTGTGCATTTTTGCAAAGGAATTATGCATTAATTTCACTTGAGCACATATTTTTACACATGCAGAATGCATCTATACATATAAGAAAAACCCATCCACCTGGAGACACGCATGAAAAAAACCGTTCTGGCCATGGGCGCGCTGGCGCTCACCCTGTCCTTTGGCGCGCACGCGCAGATTTCCGATGGCGTCGTCAAGGTCGGCATCCTGACCGACATGTCCGGCCCGTATTCGGCCATGGGCGGGCGCGGCTCCGTCGTCGCCAGCCAGATGGCCGTCGAGGATTGTTTGAAGGCCGAATGCAAGGGCATGAAGATCGAGATCCTGTCGGCCGACCATTTGAACAAGGCCGATATCGCCGCCTCCAAGGCGCGCGAATGGATAGACCGCGACAAGGTCGACGCCATCGCCGATCTGACCAATTCCTCGGTGGCCCTGTCCGTGCAAAAGCTGATGAAGGAGAAGGGCGGCATCGCCATGTTCAGCGGCCCGGCCACGGGACGCCTGACGAATGAAGACTGCTCGCCGAACGGCTTCCACTGGATGTTCGACACGTATTCGCAGGCGGCCGGCACGGCGGCCGCGCTGACGAAACTGGGGCAGAAATCGTGGTACTTCGTCACCGTCGATTATGCGTTCGGCCACTCGCTGGAAAAAGACGCCAGCGAAGTCGTCAAGCGCAATGGCGGCACCGTGGTGGGCGCCGTGCGCCATCCGCTGAACGCCTCGGATTTCTCGTCCTTCCTGGTGCAGGCGCAGGGCTCGAAAGCGCAGGTGATCGGCCTGGCCAACGGCGGCGCGGACACGGTGTCGGCCATCAAGCAGGCGCGCGAATTCCGTATCGGCAGCGGCAAGGATCAGCGCCTGGCCGCCTTGCTCGTGTTCCTGTCCGACGTGCACGCGCTGGGCCTGGAAACGGCCCAGGGCCTCGTCTATGCGGACGGCTTTTACTGGGATTACGACGACCGCAGCCGCGCGTTTGCGAAACGCTTTGAAGCGCTTAACAAGGGCGCCAAGCCGACCATGGTGCAGGCGGGCGTGTATTCGAGCGTCTACCACTACCTGAAATCGGTGGCGGCGGCGAAAAGCGACGACTCGAAGATCGTCGCCCAGAAAATGCGCGAACTGCCGATCAAGGACGCCGTCATGAACAACGCCTCGATACGCCCCGATGGCCGCGTCATCCACGACATGTACCTGGTGCAGGTGAAGACCCCGGCCGAATCGAAAGGCGCGTGGGACTACCTGAAAGTGCTGTCGACCATCCCCGCCGACCAGGCGTTCAAGCCGATGGATGCGGCCGCGTGCAACCTCGTTAAAAAATAATCACGGAGCCAAACAAATGAACCAAGCCCTCACCCAAGTCCCTACAGTCCCCCTGCACATCGCCGGCAAGCACCATGCGTCAAGCAGCACCGAATGGCGCGACGTCATCAACCCGGCCACGCAGGAAATCGTCGCCAAGGTGCCGTTTTCCACGCCCGATGAAGTCAACCTGGCCGTCGCCACGGCCAAGGAAGCCTTTAAAACCTGGCGCAACACGCCGCTGGCCGCGCGCATGCGCATCATGCTCAAGTACCAGCACCTGATCCGCGAAAACATCGGTACTTTGGCCGAACTGATCACGCGCGAACACGGCAAGACCTTGCCCGACGCGGAAGGGGAGGTGATGCGCGGCCTGGAAGTGGTGGAACACGCGTGCTCGATCGCCACCCTGCAACTGGGCGAAATCGCGGAAAACGCGGCAACGGGCGTCGACGTGTACAATATCTACCAGCCGCTGGGCGTGGGCGCCGGCATCACGGCCTTCAACTTCCCTGTCATGCTGCCGTGCTTCATGTTTCCGATTGCGATTGCCTGCGGCAACACTTTTGTCCTGAAACCGTCGGAGCAGGATCCGTCCTCGTCGATGTACCTGGTCGAACTGATGTACCAGGCGGGCTTGCCGGCCGGCGTGCTGAACGTCGTGCATGGCGGCGCGGACGTCGTCAACATGCTGTGCGACCATCCCGACATCAAGGCCGTGTCCTTCATCGGTTCCACCCACGTGGGCACGCATGTGTACCGCCGCGCCAGCGAATCGGGCAAGCGCGCGCAATCGATGATGGGCGCGAAAAACCATTGCGTGGTGCTGGCCGACGCCAACAAGGAGCAGGCGATCAATAACCTGATCGGCGCCGCGTTCGGCGCGGCCGGCCAGCGCTGCATGGCCAATTCCGTCGTGGTGCTGGTGGGCGAGGCCCGCTCCTGGCTGCCGGAAATCGTCGCCCGCTCGCAAGCCCTGAAAGTGGGGCCGGGCAGCGACCGCACGGCGGACCTGGGTCCGATGGTGTCGAAAGCGGCCATGCAGCGGGCGGAAAAACTGATACAGGCGGGCGTCGATGAAGGCGCGCAGCTGCTGCTCGATGGCCGCGGCCACAAGGTGGCCGGCTACGAAGGCGGCAACTTCATGGGGCCGACGATTTTCTCGAAGGTGGCCGCATCGAACTCCGTCTACACGCAGGAGATTTTCGGCCCCGCCATGTGCGTCGTCGAGACGGACACCCTGGACCAGGCCATCGCCTTCATCAACGCCAATCCGAACGGCAATGGCACCTCGATCTTCACCTCGTCCGGCTGGGCGGGGCGCAAGTTCCAGAACGAGATCGACGTGGGGCAGGTGGGCATCAACGTGGCCATCCCCGTGCCCGTCGCCTACTTCAGTTTCACTGGCTCGCGCGCGTCGAAGCTGGGCGACCTGGGCCCGAACGGCAAGCAGGCGCTGTATTTCTGGACCCAGACCAAGACCGTCACGGCGCGCTGGTTCGCCCCGGACGATGGCGGCAGCGGCGTCAATACCACCATCTCGATGAAATAAGGGGCTGCCATGGCGACCAACATCGTTTTCATCGGCCTGGGGAACATGGGCTTGCCCATGGCGCAAAACCTCGTGCGGGCGGGCCATGCGGTGACGGGTTTTGACCTGGTGCCGGCCAGCGTGCGGCAGTTCGCCGATGGCGGCGGCCTCGTATCCGATGACCAGGCGGCGGCGATCCAGGCCGCCGACATCGTCATCACCATGCTGCCGGCCAGCCGCCACGTGCTGGGAGCCTATCTTGGAGACGCGGGCATCCTGGCGCAGGCGCGGTCCGGCACCTTGCTGATCGACTGTTCGACGATTTCCACCGAAGCGGCGCGCCAGGTGGGCCGCGCCGCGCAGGAGAAGGGCTTGCCCATGCTGGACGCGCCCGTTTCCGGCGGCACGGCGGGCGCCACCAACGGCACCTTGACCTTCATGGTGGGTGGCGAAGCATCCGCGCTGGCGGCGGCGCGGCCCTACCTGGAAGTCATGGGCAAGGCCATCTTCCACGCGGGCGGCGCGGGCTGCGGGCAGACGGTCAAGATCTGCAACAACATGTTGCTGGGGATACTCATGATCGGCACGAGCGAAGCGATACGCCTGGGCGTGGCCAATGGCCTCGATCCAAAAGTGGTGTCGGACGTGATGGCGAAAAGCTCGGGCCGCAACTGGACCCTGGAGGTGTATAACCCGTGTCCGGGCGTGGCGGAAAATGTGCCCGCGTCGCGCGGCTACACGGGCGGCTTCGGCGTCGACCTGATGCTCAAAGACCTGGGCCTGGCCGTGGAAAGCGCGCTGGCCAGCGGAGCCTCCGTGCCGCTGGGCGCCTTGTCGCGCAATTTATATAGTTTGCACAGCAAGGCGGGATCGGGCGCGCTGGATTTTTCCAGCATCTACCAGATGCTGGGCGAGAAGGCTTAAGGCTGTTGCGCCTGCAGGGCGGCCAGTTCCGCCCTGGCTTTTTCCAGCTTGCCTTCCAGCTTGGCGATCTTCTTCGGCTGTTTATTGGCTTCCTGGGCCAGGCGCAGCGAACGCTCCGTCTGGTTCACCTTGGCCTGCGCCTTGACGATCTTCTTGTTGTGGCGTTCGACCAGGCTGCTGTCGCGGCAGTGGGCGTTGACTTCATCGAGCGCGCGCGTGAGGCCCGCGACCTTGTCGGACAGGCCCTGTTCCTGCGCCTGGCGCAATTCGCTGCGGATGCTTTCGCGCTTGGCGGCGCAGCCGGCCAGCTGGGTGTCTGCGGCGCTGGCGCCCACGGAGGCTGCGGCCAGCAGCAGGGTCAAGGCGGTGGTGGCAAGGCGGTTCATGGCGTTCCTGGGTAAGTGGTGAGCCCGTGCAATGTAAGCCCGGCGGCTTGCCCTGTCAAACTTCCCGTACCGTGCGCGCCTGTCTGGCGCGGCATCGGCTACCATGCGTGTTTTCTTCTTCCCGACACCGTCGCATGCCCCAGAAATTCCTCTTGCTGCTGCCTTTTCTGCTGCCGCTGCCCCTCCTGGCGCAAACCTCGCCCACCTTGCTCGACCTGCAGCTGATCGCCATCAAGGCACGGGCGGATGTGACCAGCCATAGCCCGGAAAGTATCGCCGAGTTTGCCGAGACGCGGCGGCTGGCGGAAACAGGCGACGTCGAGGCGCAGCTGGAACTGGCGCGCATGCTACAGCTGGGCGTCGGCGCGCCGCAAGACACGGCGCAGTCGATGGCCTGGATACGCAAGTCGGCCGAAGGCGGCTATGCGCCGGCGCAAGCGGCTTTGGGCCTGGCGTATACCGTGGGCGGCAAGGTGCCCATCGACCGCGTGCAGGGCGAGTACTGGCTGCGCAAGGGCGTGGCGCAGGGCAACGCCGAGGCGCAAACCATCCTGGCGCTGGAATTCATCGATGGCGACAGCAGTGCAGAAGAGCAGGCGCTGGCCATCACCTGGCTGAAGGCGGCGGCGAACGAGCAGCACTTTGTGCCCGCCTACAATGCGCTGGGCGAGCACCTGATGCGCGCCGCCACCGATGAGCGGCAGCGCGGCGAGGCTTTCCACTGGTATGACAGATCGGCGCGTGAAAAGGAGCCGGCCGGCATGCGCAACCTGGCCCGCGCGCACGAGCTGGGCCAGGGCGTGGCGCAGTCGGACAAGCTGGCCCTGGTCTGGTACGAACGGGCGGGATGGAGCGGCGACGTGCCCGCCATGCGGCGCATGGTCGATGTGTACGTCAAGGGCGAACTGGGACAACAGGCGAATGCCGAAGACGCCGCCGAATGGCGCGGTAAATTGGCTGAAAAGGAAAACAAATGAAGACCATGCTGTTCATCTTGAGCCTGGCCTTGGCGCAGAGCGTGCTGGCGCAGCCAGCGTCCCTGCAAAAGCCGCACCAGCATCCGGCGCTCGTGGAATTCGACATGTCCGGCCAGGACGCCATGCGCGCAAAGGTGCAGGCCGTGATCGACCGCCCGGCCGACCTGTCGCCAGAGAAGGTCGCGGCCTTCGACAAGACGCGCGCCGCTGCGGAACGGGGCGACACGGCCGCCCAGCTGGAACTGGCGCAGATGCTGCACGAGGGCGAGGGCACGCCGCGCGACTATGACGCCGGCCTGGCCTGGATGACGAAATCGGCCGAAGGCGGCTATGGCCCGGCGCAGGCTTTCCTGGGCGTGGCCTATACCTTGGGGCAGGGCATGGCCATCGACCGCAAGCTGGGCGAATACTGGTCGCGCAAGGGCGCCGCGCAAGGCGTGGAACTGGCCAACTTCACGGTGGCCCAGCACTTTGAAAACATCCACAGCAGCCCGGAAGAACAGGCGCATGCGCTGCACTGGCTCAAATACTATGCCGAAAATGGTTTCATCCCTGCCTACAATGAAATCGGCTACCGCCTGATGATGACGGCGAAGGACGAGGCGCAGCGCAAGGAAGCGTTCGGCTGGTATATGCGGTCGGCGAAGGCGCTCGATCCGTCGGGCTTGAACAATGTGGCCTATTCGTATGAAGTGGGGCAGGGCGTGCCGCAGAGCGACGAGGCGGCCCTGGGCTGGTACGAGATGGCGGCCATCGCCAAAAGCCCGCCGGGGCAGACGGGCTTTGCGCGGTTGCTGGAGCAGGGCCGTGGCGGCCCGACCCGGCAAGGGCCGGCGCCCAAACCGTTTGAGTTGTACCTGCTGGCCGCAAAGCAGGGCGATGCTGAAGCCATCGAACGGCTGGTCAAGGTGTACGATAAGGGCGAGCTGGGACAGACGGCCGATCCCGCGCAGGCCGCACTGTGGCGTGAAAAGCTCAGGCTGGCCAAGACTCCCTGAGCGGGCATGACGGCGCGGAAACGGCATGCTATCATCATTGTTATCGATAACAATATCATGAGAGAACCATGAATCCCGATTTCCGCTCCAAGGCGACGCTCGAAGCGCACATCCTGCACACGATGCACTTTTATCACCCGCGCGCCATTGACCCCAGCGGCGGCTTTTACCACTTCTTCCTCGACGATGGCACCGTGTACGACGCCAGCACGCGCCACCTGGTCAGCAGCACGCGCTTCATCTTCAATTACGCCATGGCCTACCGCCATTTTGGCGGCGACGAATACCAGGCGGCCCTGCGCCACGGCGTGGCCTTCTTGCGCGACGCGCACCGCGACCCGGCCACGGGCGGCTATGCCTGGCAACTGAAATGGCAGGACGGCGTCAAGACAGTCGAAGACGGCGCCAACCACTGCTACGGCCTCGCCTTCGTGCTGCTGGCCTATGCCCACGCCTTGCAGGCGGGCATGACGGAAGCGCGCGCCTACCTGGACGAAACGTTCGAATTGATGGAACAGCGCTTCTGGCTGCCCGAACACGGCCTGTACGCGGACGTGGCCAGCGCCGACTGGTCTGCTCTGGATGGCTACCGTGGCCAGAACGCCAACATGCATGCGTGCGAAGCGATGCTGGCCGCGTTCGAGGCGACGGGCGAGGCGCGCTATCTGCACCGCGCCGAGACGCTGGCGCACAATATCACGGTGCGCCAGGCGGGCCTGGCAAACGGCATGATCTGGGAACACTACACGCCCGATTGGGCTATCGACTGGGATTACAACCTGCACGACAAGAGCAATATCTTCCGCCCGTGGGGCTACCAGCCCGGCCACTTCACGGAGTGGGCCAAGCTGCTGCTGATCATGGAGCGCCACGCCAAGTTCATGGCCGGTCCGTCCGACTGGCTGCTGCCGCGCGCGCGCGAACTGTACGACACGGCCCTGGCCAAGGCCTGGGATGGCGCGCATGGCGGCATCCATTACGGCTTCGGCCCGCAAGATGAAATCTGCGACGGCGACAAATACTTCTGGGTGCAGGCGGAAAGCTTCGCCGCGGCCGCCGTGCTGGCCGCGCGCACCGGGGACGAGGCCTACTGGCAAAGCTACGACAAGATCTGGGACTACAGCTGGCAGCACTTCGTCGATCATGAACATGGCGCCTGGTACCGCATCCTGACGCCCGAGAACCAAAAAATCAGCAAGGAGAAAAGCCCGGCCGGCAAGACCGATTACCACACCATGGGCGCCTGCTATGAAGTGCTGAACGCGATTGGCGGTGCGGCATGAACACCTCTTTTCCAACTTTTGTGTCGGCTGGCGAAGCGCTGACGGACATGCTGCGCATGGGCGCCGATTCCTGGAGCAGCCAGGTGGGCGGCTCGACCTGGAACGTGGCGCGCGTGATGGCGCGCCTGGGCGTGCCCAGCGCGTTTGCGGGCGCCGTCAGCCGCGACGTCTTCGGCGACGCGCTGGCCGCTGCCACCGACGTGGCGGGCCTGGACATGCGCTTCCTGCAGCGCCATGCGAAGTCGCCGCTGCTGGCCATCGTGCATGAACTGCATCCGCCCACGTACTACTTCATCGGCGACGACAGCGCCGACCTGCATTTCGACGCGGCGCTCTTGCCGGCCGGCTGGATGCAGGGTGCGCAATGGGTGCATTTCGGCGGCATCAGCCTGGCGCGCGAACCGCTGGCGGGCAAGCTGGTGGCGCTGGCGCAGGAACTGAAGGCGGCTGGCGTGAAAATCAGCTACGACCCGAATTTCCGCATCATGATGGATGAGCGCTACGACGCCACCCTGCGCCGCATGACGGAGCTGGCCGACGTGATCAAGGTGTCCGATGAAGACTTGGCGGGCCTGTTCCGCCATGGCGACATCGATGGCGCGTTTGCCATGCTGCGCAGCTGGAATCCGCACGCCACGTATTTGTATACGCGCGGCGCGCAGGGCGCGGCCCTGTTCCAGGGCGAACGGACATGGCAGGCGGCACCGCCCGTCATCGAGGTGGTCGACTCGGTGGGGGCGGGCGACGCCAGCATCGGCGGCTTGCTGTACAGCCTGATGTACCGCCCGGATGCCGACGGCGGCCAGCACTTGCGCTTTGCCGTCGCGGCCGGCGCGGGTGCCTGCCTGGCGGCCGGTGCCGCGCCGCCTTCGGTGGAGCTGGTGCAGTCGCTGGAGGCGCGCACGGTCGTCAGTTAAGTCAGCTTGGGCTGATCTGCATCAACAAGGTAGCCACGTTTGGGCTTGGCCTACCTTGTCGTAAGCCGTGCTCCTACATGGCCGCCGCAGGGCGCTGTCTAGAATGTGCACTTCATGTGTACAACTGGAGACAACATCATGGCCACCCAATCACCTCAGGCAGCTTCCGTTTCCCAAACACAGGCAGGCATGCCGGACATGGACGCGATCGAGCTGCTGACGCAAGATCATCAAACCGTCAAAGAACTGTTCGAACAGTACGAGGGCCTCAGCGACCGTTCGCTCGTCAGCAAGCGCAAGCTGGCCCTGAAAATCTGTGAGGAACTGAGCAAGCATGCGATGGTGGAAGAAGAAATCTTCTATCCCGCCGTGCGCGACGCCAGCCGTTCGAATGAAGACCTGGTCGATGAAGCCACCGTCGAGCACGCATCAGCCAAGGAGCTGATCGCGCAAATCGTCGCCATGGCGCCGGGCGAAGACTTGTATGACGCCAAGGTCAAGGTACTGTCCGAGCAAATCGATCACCACGTGCTGGAAGAGGAAGGCGAGATTTTCCCGCGCGCGCGCGACGCGGAAATCGACCTGGAAGCCATGGGCAGCCAGATCGCGGCGCGCAAGGCGGAAATCGAGCTGCCCGACATGCAGGCGTGAGCGCAATGGATGCGCGTGGCTAGCGCGCGCGTCCCGTCGATGCGCGTTCCATCAAGGTAAACGCCATCAAATGATGCGTGGCCGTCGCCGTTTCGCCGGCGCGGCGCTGGCGGATTTCGTCGATGACGAGACTGACGGCGGCGCGCGCCATGTCGGCGATGGGCTGGTGGATGGTGGTCAGCTCGGGCCAGACGGTGGTGGCGACGGGCGTGTCGTCGAAGCCGCACACGCTCAATTCCGCCGGCACCTGCAAGCCCATGCCGTGCGCCACGGCCAGGGTGGCGGCGGCCATGTCGTCGTTGCTGGCGAAGATGGCGCTCGGGTGCGGTGCCTGCGCCAGCAGCTGGCGCGCCGCGTCCAGCCCCGAACGATACGTAAAGTAACCTTGCGCCACCCTGTGCGGCGCCACTGGCAAGCCCGCTTCCCGCATGGCGTCCTCGAAGGCCTGGCGGCGCAGCAGGGCGGGCGTGTGCGCCGGGTCGCCTTCGATGAAGCCGATGTCGCGGTGGCCCAGCGCAAGCAAGTGGCGCGTCATGGCCAGCGCGCCTTCATAGTCGTCGATGCGCACGGCCGAGACGCCGGGCGAGGGACGCGCCGTGGCCACGGCGATGGCGGGGATGCCCATGGTATTGAGCTGCGCCAGCACGGCGGGCGAATCGCACAGGGGCGGCGGCACGAGGATGCCGTCGACGCCGGCCGCCACCAGGCAATCGATGCCGGCGCGCTGGCTGTCCTGGTCTTCGCAACGCTCGAGCAGCAGCTGGCCGCCGCCCTGGCGGCACTGGTCCATGGCGCCGACGAGAAATTCGCTGAGAAAGGCCGCGCTGGGGTTGCTGTATAACAGGCCGATGCGCAGGGTGCCCGTGCGGGCCGCTCTGGCCGCCAGGTTGGGCTGATAGTGCAGGCTGGCGATCGCCGCCTCGACCTTGTCGCGCGTGGCCGTGCTGACGCTGGCGCGCCCGTTGATCACGCGCGATACCGTCATGGCCGACACGCCGGCCACGCGCGCCACGTCGTGCACGGTGGCCCCGCTGGCGGTGTCTGGTGCGGCGTGCGCCGCCTTATTCGAGGTGGCCACCGAATTTCAGCTTGCCGCTGATGCGCATGCCGTGCAATTGGCCTTCTTCCAGTTCGGCGGCGCTGGTGCGTTGCGCCGTGTCGCGCCGCGCCAGTCCCACCGACAGGATATCGAGCATCATCAGCTGCAGCAGGCGCACGATCATGGGCACGAAATTGAGGTTGCCTTCCGGGTGGTTCAAGGTCAGCAGCACGTCGGCCAGCTTGGCCAGCGGCGAACCGCTGGCCGTGATCGCCAGCACGCGCGCGCCGCAGCCCTGCGCCACCTTGACGGTGCGCAGCAGGTCGGGCAGGGCGCCCGAACGGGAAATGACCAGCGCCACGTCGCCCGGTTTCAGCATGGCGGCGCTCATTTCCTGCGCCTGCGGGTCGGCAAAGAAGCTGCTGACGATGCCCAGGTTGAGCAGCTTGTGCTGCATGTCGTCGGCCACCACGCGGGCGCTGCCCACGGCCAGCAGCTCCACGCGCTGCGCGCTGCGCAGCAGTTCGATGGCCGCCGTCAGCGCTTTCACGTCGAGCATGTCGCGCATGGCCAGCGCGGCCGAGGCATTATTGCCCAGCACCTTGCGCGCCAGTTCGGCGTCGGAGTCCGAGATCTCCACATGGCAGTGGGCCACCGTGATGGCGCCGCCCGTCAGGCCGGACGCCAGCTTCAATTTGAAGTCGGCCAGGCCCTGCACGCCGATCGAACGGCAAAAACGCATTACGGTGGGCTGGCTCACGCCCACCCGCTGGGCGATTTCCGCGATCGGCAGGGTCAGCATGGCGTTCGGTTCCTTCAGCACCCAGTCGGCCACCTTGCATTCCGATGGACTCATGCGCCCGCGCGCCTGGCGCACGGATTCGAGCACGGGCGCGCCGGTATGGGCGCGCTTGAGCTTTTGCGCCAGGATGGCGGCGATGCCGAGGAAAGTCGGCAGTTCAGCCGTGATCAGGAAGGTGGGAATCTGCGCCAGGTATTCGTTCAGGCGGCCCTTTTGCTCGAAGCGGGCGCGGAACTGCGACTGTTCGAACAGGGGCCCCAGGCGCGGCACGATGCCTCCGCCTATATAGATGCCGCCCAGCGCGCCCAGGGTCATGGCTACGTTGCCGGCGATGGAGCCGAGGATGGCGCAAAAGCAGTCCACCGCTTCCAGGCACACGTCGCATTCATTGTTCAGGGCGCGGCTGGTGATGTCGGCCGCCAGCAGCGGCGGCGCATCGGGCTTGCCGGCGCGCTCGGACAGGGCGCGGTAGATCAGTTCCAGCCCCCGTCCGGAAGCGAGACGTTCGGCCGAGACGTGCGACAACTCGCGCCAGGCGAAGGACAGCACGTCCATCTCGCGCTGGTCGCAGGGGGCGAAGCTGACGTGGCCTCCTTCGCTGCCCAGCGCGATCCAGCGGTCTTCCGCGGGGATCATGCCCGACACGCCCAGGCCCGTGCCCGAACCGAGCAAGCCGATGACGCTGTCGGCGCGCGCCATGCCGCCGCCGATCTGCAGGCGCTGGTCGGGGCGCAGGTAGGGCAGGGCCATGGCCAGCGCCGTGAAGTCGTTCACCACCAGCAGGGTGTCGAGGCCCAGCGCGGCGCGCATCGCCTCGATCGAGAAGAACCAGTGATGGTTCATCATGCGGATATTGTCGTCGTCGATGGGATTGGCGATGGCGATGGCCGCATGGCGCACGCGCGCCGAACCGGCGGCGCGCGCCTCGCCGCTATCCATATAGGCGGTGATGGCGTCGAGCAGCGAAGCGTAGTCGTCGCAGGGCAGCACGGCTACCGCTTCCAGGTGGCCCTGGCGCGTTTCCAGCACGAAGCGGGCATTGGTGCCGCCGATGTCCGCCAGCAGGCGCGGGCCTTCACTGAAACGCTCCGCCGGATCGCTGCCTGCTACTTCCATTTTTTCATCAATTTTCATGGCGGTGCCTAGTCTCGTATGCGTGCACGGTCATGGCCGCGCACTGTCGTTATGGCAAAAACCAAGGATTTTAATTCGTATACGTGCCGCGTGCCGAAAAATGCGGGTTGCCTGCACAAATGCTTTTCCATAGTGCCAGATGCGGTGGCGCCAGCGGGAAAAACAGGGCAGTCAACTCGTCTGTCGGTACGCAAATAAAGTGTCGCAGAGTAGTCGTAGGATTACAACATAATATGTTGATATTTGTTCGTAGTATAGTTACTATGTCCCTGCTGGAAAGAATTCTGGCCAGTACATTCGGCCACGAATGACTAGATAAAAAATAACTACTGAGGAGACTTACCATGCTGCATCGCAACATGTTGAAGGCCGTGTTGAAGACACTGCCGGCTGCCATCGTCTTAGCCATCGCCAGCGGTTCCGCTGCCGCCGATCCAATGTACCCATCCGACTCCGAAGGCTTCCACGGCTACCTGCGCGCTGGCGCCGGCAGCAATACCTCGGGCGACGGCGGTTCGCAGGGCTGCTTCGGCCTCGGCGGCAACACCATGAAATATCGTCTGGGCAATGAGTGCGACGCCTACACGGAATTCGGCTACACCAAGTCCGTCGCCAAGTCCGGCGGCGTGAACTACCTGGCCACGATCTGGGTCAACGCCTACGCGCCAAACTCGGATTTCGGCGACAACAAACTGGGCATCGTCAAAGCCTATGTCGAAGCGCAGGGACTCGATTTCCTGAACGGC
>NZ_LBCO01000021.1:0-205 GCF_000988085.1 Janthinobacterium sp. KBS0711
CTGGTAGGGCTGGTTGGACTCGAACCAACGACCCCCGCGTTATCAACACGGTGCTCTAACCAGCTGAGCTACAGCCCCAACGCGGAACTACTACGACTACTGTTTCTTCTCTTACTAACAGCCGATAAGTGTGAACATTTGATGCGTGAACCAGTTACATGATTCGTGCAAACTCTAGAAAGGAGGTGATCCAGCCGCACCTTCC
>NZ_LBCO01000022.1:0-329 GCF_000988085.1 Janthinobacterium sp. KBS0711
GCCAAGGCATCCACCATGTGCACTTATTCGCTTGTCCCTATAACGTTAGCCTCTCATCATTTGCATAATGAAAGAGCGCTACAGGGATAAGAAAGTACAACGTTGTTGCTTGTTTGTTGATACATACAATCATTACCCATCGATTCACCTTTTACGGCAAACCGATCAATAAATAATCTTTACTTCTTCCAGATTGTTAAAGAACATACAGCACTTGGTCTCGAAAAGACCAAACCTAAATTCAATCACCGATGTGATCAACTTACGTTTGAACTTTTGGTGGAGGATGACGGGATCGAACCGACGACCCCCTGCTTGCAAAGCAGGTG
>NZ_LBCO01000022.1:339-577 GCF_000988085.1 Janthinobacterium sp. KBS0711
CAGAAACCGGCAGGACTGTTTGGACTAGCGTCCACCTTACCCCCAGGTTTTTCTGGTAGGGCTGGTTGGACTCGAACCAACGACCCCCGCGTTATCAACACGGTGCTCTAACCAGCTGAGCTACAGCCCCAAATGCTGTTCTTTATATTAACAGCCGATAAGTGTGAACATTTGATGCGTGAATCATTTACATGATTCGTGCAAACTCTAGAAAGGAGGTGATCCAGCCGCACCTTCC
>NZ_LBCO01000023.1:0-1582 GCF_000988085.1 Janthinobacterium sp. KBS0711
CATTTACATGATTCGTGCAAACTCTAGAAAGGAGGTGATCCAGCCGCACCTTCCGATACGGCTACCTTGTTACGACTTCACCCCAGTCACGAATCCTACCGTGGTAAGCGCCCTCCTTGCGGTTAAGCTACCTACTTCTGGTAAAACCCGCTCCCATGGTGTGACGGGCGGTGTGTACAAGACCCGGGAACGTATTCACCGCGACATGCTGATCCGCGATTACTAGCGATTCCAACTTCATGCAGTCGAGTTGCAGACTACAATCCGGACTACGATACACTTTCTGCGATTAGCTCCCCCTCGCGGGTTGGCGGCGCTCTGTATGTACCATTGTATGACGTGTGAAGCCCTACCCATAAGGGCCATGAGGACTTGACGTCATCCCCACCTTCCTCCGGTTTGTCACCGGCAGTCTCATTAGAGTGCCCTTTCGTAGCAACTAATGACAAGGGTTGCGCTCGTTGCGGGACTTAACCCAACATCTCACGACACGAGCTGACGACAGCCATGCAGCACCTGTGTACTGGTTCTCTTTCGAGCACTCCTCAATCTCTCGGGGATTCCAGCCATGTCAAGGGTAGGTAAGGTTTTTCGCGTTGCATCGAATTAATCCACATCATCCACCGCTTGTGCGGGTCCCCGTCAATTCCTTTGAGTTTTAATCTTGCGACCGTACTCCCCAGGCGGTCTACTTCACGCGTTAGCTGCGTTACCAAGTCAATTAAGACCCGACAACTAGTAGACATCGTTTAGGGCGTGGACTACCAGGGTATCTAATCCTGTTTGCTCCCCACGCTTTCGTGCATGAGCGTCAATCTTGACCCAGGGGGCTGCCTTCGCCATCGGTGTTCCTCCACATATCTACGCATTTCACTGCTACACGTGGAATTCTACCCCCCTCTGCCAGATTCTAGCCTTGCAGTCTCCAATGCAATTCCCAGGTTGAGCCCGGGGATTTCACATCAGACTTACAAAACCGCCTGCGCACGCTTTACGCCCAGTAATTCCGATTAACGCTTGCACCCTACGTATTACCGCGGCTGCTGGCACGTAGTTAGCCGGTGCTTATTCTTCAGGTACCGTCATTAGCAAGAGATATTAGCTCTCACCGTTTCTTCCCTGACAAAAGAGCTTTACAACCCGAAGGCCTTCTTCACTCACGCGGCATTGCTGGATCAGGCTTTCGCCCATTGTCCAAAATTCCCCACTGCTGCCTCCCGTAGGAGTCTGGACCGTGTCTCAGTTCCAGTGTGGCTGGTCGTCCTCTCAGACCAGCTACTGATCGATGCCTTGGTAGGCTTTTACCCTACCAACTAGCTAATCAGATATCGGCCGCTCCACGAGCATGAGGTCTTGCGATCCCCCACTTTCATCCTTAGATCGTATGCGGTATTAGCGTAACTTTCGCTACGTTATCCCCCACTCTAGGGTACGTTCCGATATATTACTCACCCGTTCGCCACTCGCCACCAGAGCAAGCTCCGTGCTGCCGTTCGACTTGCATGTGTAAGGCATGCCGCCAGCGTTCAATCTGAGCCAGGATCAAACTCTTCAGTTTAATCTCTGTTACTTTGCCATTTTA
>NZ_LBCO01000024.1:0-14680 GCF_000988085.1 Janthinobacterium sp. KBS0711
TTTCGCGGCATGCAGCTGCCCGAGACGATCGTTGGTGCTCCAGCATCCGCGCTGGCCATCGCCGCCGTTGCTGTAGCGCCAGCGGGAGTGTCGCCATGATGCGCGCGGCGCAGCAGGTGCGCCTCGGCTATTTTGGCAAGATCCCCGCGCGCGGCGACTTCATCAAGGCTTGCGACAATCACGCGCTGGTGCAGCTGCTCGACGACTGGCTGGCGCAGGTCATGACCGCCCTGACGGTGGAACCGCGCTGGAAGCTCAATTACGACGCCTTGCCGCCGCTGCGCTTTGCCTTCGTCGGCACGCGCAGCCGGCGCGCCATCGCCGGGCGCCTGGAAGCGAGCAACGACCAGTCGCTGCGGCGCTTTCCCTTCATGGCCATGGGCGCGCTGGAAGTCGATGACGCCGACGTCTTTGTCGCTTGCAGCCCGCTGGCGCTGGCGCCGCTGTGGCAGCGCGTGGAGCAGCTGTCGCAAGGCATCGTGGCCAGCGCCGAACCGGGGCCGGCCCTGCTGGCGCTGGCCGGCAACGTGGTCGAAGTCGAACCGGCCGCACCTGATCACGCGGCGCGGCTGTCCGCCTTTTTGCAGGCGCAGACCGTGCATGGCCTGCAAACGATGCTCGCTTCGCCCGCGTTCCCCGTGACGGTGCGCGAATTGCTGCTGGGCCTGGGCCTGCTGCTGCGGCCGGTGCGCCAGAGCGGCTTGCCGCGCCTGGAGAAAAGCCTGGTGCTGCCGCTGCCGCAAGACGCGCAGCTGCGCGAACTGGTGGCCAGCTTCTGGCTGCACCTGATCGCGCCTTTCCTGCACCAGGCCGATTTCGAACTGGCGCTGTTCTTTTCCCACGTCGACGAGGCGCCCGTGCTGGTGATCGGTTTTTGCGGCGCCGACCCGCATGGCTTGCGCGCGCTGATCGACCCGCAGGCCGGCTGCGAACGGCTGATCGTCTTCGACCAGCTGGACTGGGTCGAGGAGCAGCTGGGACACGATGCGGCGCTGCGCCAGTTTTCCGCCTGCCTACAGCAGGAGCAGCTGTCGCTGCGCTCGGCCTGCGCCATGTTTGCCGATACCTTTGCCTGAAGGATTGCGATGAAATCTCCCGTCATTTTTCTGCTGTTGCTTGCCGCCGCCATTCTCTGCCACGCCCAGGCGCAAGCGCCCCAGACGCCGATGCCGGGGCAGATCCTCGTCACGGGCACTCTGGCCGACGAGGCGGGCAAGGCGGCGGTGCTGGCCCGCCTGCGCGAACTGTATGGCGCCGAGCGCGTGGTCGACCAGATCGCCATCGGCAACGTGGCCGTGCCGGCCAACTGGAACGCTTACGTGCACAAGCTGATCGCGCCGAACCTGAAGCTCATTTCACGGGGCCAGATCACCGTCGACGGCAATAACGTCAGTGTGCGCGGCGAAGTGGCGAACGAGGCGCAGCGCCAGCAGATCGCCAGCGACATCGCCTCCAGTCTCAATCCTACCTACGTCGTCAACAATGGCTTGCGGGTCAGGGCGGCCGAGGCCGAGCAGGGCTTGCTCGATGCGGCGCTGGATAAACGCATCATCGAATTTGACAGCGGCAAGGCCACCATCACGCCGGCCGGCCTGGCCATCCTCGACGAGATGGCGGCCGTCATGCTCAAGCTGCGCGGGCGCAAGGTCGAGGTGATCGGCCACACGGACGACACGGGCCTGCGCGCAAGCAATGTGACCCTGAGCCAGGCGCGCGCCGAAGCCGTGCGCGCCTACCTGGCAGGCAAGGGCATCGTGGCCGATTCCGTGGTGGTGTCGGGCCTGGGGCCGGACCGTCCCGTGGCCAGCAACGCGACGGCCGATGGCCGGGCGCGAAACCGGCGCATCGAGTTCAGGATTGCACAGTGATCAGGGGAGTGTGATGGTCAGGTGCGCCGGCCGTGGCGCCAGCTTGACCAGGTCCGCGTAGGCTGCCAGGGTCGTTTGCGTGCCGCGCGTCAGATGCGTTTTCAGGCCCAGGTAGGCGCAGATGGCCAGCAGGGCGAAAATGCTCGACAGCGCCCACAGCGGCACGTCGCTGCCGCGTTTGTTGACCACCTGGTCGGGGCGTTCCGCGCGCGGCGCGAAGCCACGGCTCTTGCCCTTGATGTGGGCGATCTCGTCGCCCAGGCGCGCCGTCAGGTAGCTGAGTTTTTCGCCGCCGTCGATCGCATACTTGCCCTGGAATCCCAACAATAAACACATGTGGAAGACCTGCAGCGCCTGCACGCGCATGCCGCCCTTGCCGCGCAAGGCGTCGAGGCGGTCGAAGAAGTGTTCGCCGGCCAGCTGGTCGCCAAAGATCAGCAGTTGCAGCGGGCGCCTTTCCCACTGCTTGCGCAGGGCGAAAGGCGAGGCCAGGATGATTTCATCGACGGCCGCGCAGAACGCATACTTGGCCGCCTCGATATCGTCGCCATCGGCGCGGATTTTTTTCGCCTCGCGTTCGAAGTCGTCGAGGAAGGCCGTGATGCGGTCCATGAAGCTTTGCTCGTCGCCGGGCGCCGAACCGTGCTTCAGCATGAACAGCATGTAAAAGCCTTCGTGCATCAGGTCCAGCAGGGCGCTGCCGGCATGCCGGCTGCTGCCTGCGGGGGCGGAACCGCGTTGTCCCAGCAGGGAAGGCGCTGCGCGCCGTTCGATGAGCTGGCTCATGCCGTCACCGCGATCAGTTCGAGCTGCAGGTCGCGTATGCCGGCCGGTACGTAGACGGAAATCGACTGCGCCTTGAGCATCTGCTCATACAGCGCGCCACGGTTTTCAATCGCAAAATAATAGGTGTCGGGGCGCACGGGAATGGCGGCCGGCACTTGCGGCGCATGCGACAGTTTCAGGCCGGGCATGGCCGTGAGCACGCATTTCTCCACGTCGTCGGGTGCACCCACTTTTACGCGCAGCGGCACCACGTCGACCAGTTCAATGGCGGGCATGGCGGCGCGAATCGCCAGGTACAAGGTGGTGTGCTGGTCGATCTTGCCCGAATCGAGCTTGCCCAGGTAGTACGACGGCTTGTCCTCGAGCAGGGTGATGGAAAAATACTTCGACGAGATGACGGTGTCGAGCAGTTCGCGGATGATGGCGTCGATGGCGTCAAAGCAGGCGCCCGGCTGCGCGTGGTCGTAGGCGGGCAGGCTGGCCAGGGTGTAATGCTTGGAGTAGCTGAGCAGGCCGCCGGCCAGGCCCAGCAGCGCTTCGTACAGCCGCTCCGGATGCAGGGCCGGATGGCGCACATAGTGCATCAGGGCGGCGGCGGCCGTGCTGACCGTGTGCAGCAGCCAGAACGAGGACACGTCGCCCGAGCGGAACTCGATCACATTGCGGCTCGGTTCGCGGTGGTGGCCGTGCAGCGCGCTCACTTTCGCCTGCAAGGCGTCGAGCAGGTGTTCCAGCACGCCCTGCAGGCGCGGCGCGCCGGCGATCGCCAGGCTGGGCGCCATGAACGAGGGCACGGGTTCGAAGCCGCCCGACACCGTGCGCCGCAGGGCGATCAGCGGCAGGCAATCGTAGGAGCCGCGCGCTTCGCTGTCGGGAATCAGGCGCACGGTTTTCTTCAGGTAAGCCACGTCGGCCACGGCGGACTCCGTAAACAGGTCGGGCGTGGCGCGCATGGCATGCGCAAAGCGCGTGGCCGCCGGCGTACCTGCGTTTGACCCCTGCGCCGTGTAATTCATGCCTTCGCGGTTGAGGATGGGCAGCGCCGCGTAATACGTCACTTCCTGCACCGCCGGCGGCAGCGCTTCCAGGTCCACCGGCGGGGGCAGGGTATCGCTGCCCGGCGCGCCGTCGCCCAGCGATTCAAACACTTCGCCGTCGCGGAAGATCGCCGACAGGGCCTGCAGGCGCAAGGTGCCCGTCTTCAGTGCCGCCAGGTCCCATTCCATGTGCGCCACGCCCCACAGGTAGGGATGCAGCGCGCTGGCCGTATGATGCAGGCGCGCTTCGTGATATTGATCCTGGCGCTGGAAATGCTGCGGCCGCAGGAACAGGCCTTCTCCCCACAAGATTTTCGCTGCCATGCCCATCTCGATTCTCCTTGAATGTGTGGCGTGTCTGTTCGTGTTACTGGCAGCGTGGGGCCGACAGCGCGGGCATGCCGCTGACGCTCAGCGCGCAGGCATGCAGACCGACGGTGATGCCGCCCCGTTCCGCGTCGGCGGCGGCAATGGTGGCGCGCCAGCGCTGCGCCGCGGGTGCTCGGAACAGGGCCACGACGCCGATGAAATAGGCTTCCTTGCTGACTTTTTCCTGCACTTCGTAGCGCTGGCCCGGCACCAGCAGCACTTCCTTCACTTCCATCAGGTCGGCGCCCAGCGCTGCCTTTTCGCGCTGCGCGTCGAGGAAGCTGTCGTAGGGCGCCTGTTCGAAGGCAGCGCTCTGGCGCAGCTTGTAGATACGCGCCACCAGCGCCAGCGGCCGGCCGTCGGTATCCGTGTTGAGGCGCTGCGCCGCATGCAGGCGGATGCTGACGTTGCGCGGCGGCTTTTGCGCGTCGGGCAGTTCCGGCGGCGGCTTGGCCACGCCCGCCATCTGCAGCGCAGCGTTGGCGAGGTTGCCGATGGCGCCGCCCGCACAGCCGGCCAATAGCAAGGCCATCATCAGTAGCGCGGTGGCGCGGGCCGGGTGATGGAGCGGGGCGTCAGGTGGCATGGGCGACCTTTGCGAATTGAAGCGTGGAAATAAAAGTGTTGCAGTCATTTAATCGCATGCACTGGCGGCCTGCTTGCGTTGGCGCAAGATCGGTCTGCGATCAAGACAATTACTGCGCCAGATCAGGATTCCTGTCGCTGCACGCGGCTGTGGAGTGGAATTTCTTCTTTGCTGATTAATCTCAATTTGGCAAAAAAGTTGCCGGTCAATAATAGTCTCCACCAAGGCGCCGCCCATTGTTCCCAGCGGTAGCGTCCTCCACGTGAAGGAGTACCCCGATGAAGCCAGCCACGATGTTGCCCCGTATTGCCTGCCTTGCCAGCGCCTTGCTGCTCACCGCCTGCGCCACGCCAGAGCAGCCGGCGCCCCAAAAACCTTCTGCGCCGACCTTGGCGCAAGTGATGAGCGAGGCCGATGCGGCCGCGCGCGCCGGCCAGTTCGAGCGCGCCATGACCCTGCTCAAGGTCGGCGGTACCAGCTACCCGGCCGACAAGGCGCCGTGGCTGCAAATGGCGCAGATGAAGTTCGACCGCGGCCAGTACGGCGACGCCATCGGCCATGCGCTCGAAGCGCTGGAACGCGACCCCGACGACAAGGTGGCCAACAGCATCATCGCCGTCAGCGGCTTGCGCCTGTCCGGCAAGGCGCTGGCGGACCTGTCGCGGCAAAACAATCTGAATGGCTCGCTGCGCTCGGAAGCGCAGGATCTGGCCAAGCTGCTGCGCGCGAGCATCGGCGAAGAGGTGCTGCTGCCGCCGGCCAAGCGCCCGCCGGCAGCCGGCAAGCGGACAGCCGGTTCCGGCACGCCGGCGGCGAAGGGCGCGGCGGCGCCAGGCAGCGCGGCTGATCCGTTCAGCGGCCTGAAATAAGCGAGCATCCCCACCATCCCCTTGCAAAGGAAGCGACATGTCCAAGTCCGACAGCGTGCAAAAGCGCCTGCAGAAGATACGCGCGCCGCGCGTGCAAATGACCTACGACGTCGAGATAGGCGACGCGATTGAAAACAAGGAGCTGCCCTTCGTGGTCGGCGTGCTGGGCGACTTTGGCGGCAATCCGGACAGCGAAAAAAAGCGCCTGAAGGACCGCAAGTTCGTCGCCATCGACGGCGCCAATTTCGACGAAGTGCTGGCCGGCGTGGAACCGGTGGCCCGCTTCGCCGTACCGAACCGCCTCAGCGAGGCGGGCGGCACCTTCGCCGTCGATCTGCATTTCCGCTCGATGGATGACTTCCGCCCGGAATCGGTGGTGCGCCAGGTCGACCCCTTGCGCAAGCTGCTCGAGGCGCGCACCAAGCTGGCGGACCTGCGCAACAAGCTGGCCGGCAACGACAAGCTGGAAGACTTGCTGACGGAAGTGCTGCACAACACGGACAGCCTGGCCACCCTGAAACCGCAGTTCCCAGTGCAGGAGGATTGAGATGAGCGCCCAGGCAGAAGGCCCAGAAGCCCTAGCTGTATCCACGCCCGCCGCGCCGGCCGCCACCGATTTGCTCGACCAGATCGTTGAGCAAAGCCGCGTCGCCAAGTCCGGCGCCGAACATGCGCGGGCACGCGACCTGATCTCGGAACTGGTGGCGCAGGTGCTCGACGGCACGGTGCTGATGTCGACCAGCCTGTCGGCGACCTTGGACGCGCGCGTGGCGGAAATCGACCGCCTGATCTCGGCCCAGCTCAGCGAAATCATGCACGCGGCGTCGTTCCAGCAGCTCGAGCAAAGCTGGACGGGGCTGCGCTACCTGGTCGGCAATTCCGATACGGGCACGCGCCTGCAGATCCGCATGTTCAACGCCACCAAGCGCGAACTGGTGAAGGATTTCCAGGCCGCGCTGGAGTTCGACCAGAGCAGCATGTTCAAGAAAGTGTATGAAGAGGAATTCGGCACCTTCGGCGGCGCCCCGTTCGCCGCGCTGCTGGGCGACTTCGCCATCTCGCGCCAGCCGGAAGACATGTATTTCGTCGAGCAGATGTCGCATATCGCCGCCGCCGCGCACGCACCGTTCATCGCCTCGGCCGCGCCGGAACTGTTTGGCCTGGAAAGCTATGGCGACCTGGGCAAGCCACGCGACCTGGCCAAGGTGTTCGACACCATCGAGTACGCGAAATGGAAGGCCTTCCGCGAATCGGAAGACGCGCGCTACGTTGGCCTGACCTTGCCCCGCTTCCTGGGCCGGTTGCCGTTCAATCCCGTCGACGGCACCACGGTCGAAGGTTTTAACTTCGTCGAGGAAGTCGATGGCAGTGACCATCACAAATACCTGTGGTGTAACGCCGCGTATGCGTTTGGCAGCAAGCTGACGCGCGCCTTTGCCGATTATGGCTGGTGCGCCGCCATCCGCGGCGTGGAGGGCGGCGGCCTGGTGGACGACCTGCCGACCCACACCTTCAAGACGGACGAGGGCGACGTGGCCTTGAAATGCCCTGCCGAAGTGGCGATCACCGACCGGCGCGAAAAGGAATTGTCGGACCTGGGCTTCATCTCGCTGGTGCACTGCAAGAACACGGCGTATGCGGCGTTTTTCGGCGCCCAGTCGGCGCAGAAAAGCCGCAAGTACAACAGCGACGCTGCCAATGCGAACGCGGTGCTGTCGTCGCAGCTGCAGTACATCTTCGCCGTCTCGCGCATCGCCCATTACATGAAGGCCATGATGCGCGACAAGATCGGCAGCTTTGCCGCCGCCCCCAACGTGGAAGATTTTTTGAACCGCTGGCTGATGCAGTACGTGCTGCTCGACGATAACGCCAGCCAGGAACAAAAGGCGCAGTTCCCCCTGCGCGAGGCGTCCGTGCAGGTGCATGAAGTGCCGGGCCGGCCCGGCGTGTACCGCGCCGTGTCGTTCCTGCGGCCGCACTTCCAGCTCGATGAATTATCCGTTTCGCTCCGACTGGTCGCGGAGTTGCCGAAGTCGACCAATTCCTGATTCATCCATCTTTCAACCACAGGAGCACACCATGGCAATCGATGTATATCTGCAGATAGACGGCATCAAGGGCGAGTCCACCGATGACAAGCACAAGGACTGGATCGAGTGCAAATCGGTCAGCTGGAGCGTCGAACAGCCGAAGTCCGCCACCGCGTCGACGGGCGGCGGCCACACGGCCGAACGCTGCGAGCACAAGGACATCGTCATTTCCAAGCTGGCCGACCTGGCCTCGCCGGTGCTGCTGCAGACCTGCTCGGCCGGCAAGACCATTCCCAAGGCGCGCTTCGAATTCATGCGCGCCGATGGCCAGGGCGAGCGCGTCAAGTACTTTGAAATCGAAATCGAAAATGTGCTGATCGGCGCCGTGACGCCGAATGTGGAAGAAGGCGACATCCTCGGTGAGCACGTCGGCTTCAAGTTCTCGAAAGTGAAGTGGAAATACACGCAGCAAAAAGTGACGGGCGGCGCCGGCGGCAATACCTCGGGCGGCTGGGACCTGGCCGCGAACCGCGTGGCTTGATCGATGGTGCGCGGCGCGCGGCGGCCACCAACGCCCGCGCGCCGCGCCGACTTTTCAGGAGAGCGCATGGACAGTTATGTACCAGGCCTGTTCGACCGCCTGATGGGCGACGGCGGTGCGTCGGCGGGCGGCGTGGCGGTGCGCCTGTCGCTTGAGCAATTGAAGGATGCGGTGGCGCGCGACCTGGAAGAGCTGCTCAACACGCGCGTGGCCCTGCCGCCTGGCGCGCTCGACGCCTATCCGGAATGCGCCGCGTCCATCGTCAACTATGGCCTGATCGATTTCGCCGGCATGTGTTTGTCCAGCAGCGATGACCGCGCCCGCATCTGCGCCGCGCTGAAGGCCGCCATCGAACGCCACGAGCCGCGCCTGCGCAATGTGCGCGCCCGCCTGGAGCGCGAAGCGGGTGCCATCAACCGGGTCGGCTTCGTCATCAGCGGCACCCTGGCCGTCAAGGCCGGCGGCGAAACGGTCAATTTCGACGCCGTGCTGCAGCCATCGTCGCTGCGCTATTCGATCAACCGCAAGGGAGCCGCCGCATGAGCAATAACCTGAAAACCCTGATCGCCAAACTGAATGACACGGCGCGCACTGCTGCCACCCGGGCCGCCGCCATCTGCGTTGGCCTGGGCCAGTACGAAGTCGATATCGAACACCTGTTCCTGGCGCTGCTGGAGCAGGAGCGCAGCGACTTCGTCACCATCGCGCGGCGCAGTGAAATCAGCCTGACGGCGCTGGAGGCGGACCTGCGCCGCGAGATCGGCGGCTTCAGGACGGGCAGCGCGCGCACACCCGTGTTTTCGCCCCACTTGCCGCTGCTGTTCGAACACGCGTGGCTGATCGCCTCGCTCGATACGGCGCAGCCAGGGCCCATCCGCAGCCGCCACCTCTTACTGGCGCTGCTGACGGAGCCGGAACTGTCGCAGCTCGCGTACCGCGGCTCGAAGCTGTTCGCCCGCTTCAGCGTGGAGCAATTAAAGCACCATCCGGACAAACTGACGGCCGGCTCCTGTGAAGAGGAAAGCGCGGCCGTGCCGCGGCTTGCCGACACAGGTGATGATCCTGTTGCGGCCCTGGCCAGCAAAACCCCGGCGCTGGACCAGTTCACCACGGACCTGACGCAACTGGCGCGCGACGGCAAGCTCGATCCCGTGATCGGCCGCGAGACGGAGATACGCCAGGCCGTCGACATCCTGCTGCGCCGGCGCCAGAACAATCCGATTCTCACGGGCGAGGCGGGCGTGGGCAAGACGGCCGTGGTGGAAGGCCTGGCCTTGCGCATCGCCGCCGGCGACGTGCCCGACGTGCTGCAGGGCGCGCACATCCACGCGCTCGACATGGGCTTGCTGCAAGCCGGCGCCAGCGTGAAGGGCGAGTTTGAAAGCCGCTTGAAAAATGTTATCGACGAGGTGACGAAAAGCCCGCACCCCATCATCCTCTTCATCGACGAGGCGCACACGATGATCGGCGCCGGTGGCCAGGCGGGGCAGAATGACGCGGCCAATCTGCTGAAACCGGCGCTGGCGCGCGGCGCCCTGCGCACCATCGCGGCCACCACCTGGAGCGAGTACAAAAAGTATTTTGAAAAGGATGCGGCGCTGGCGCGGCGCTTCCAGGTGGTGAAGGTGGAAGAGCCGAGTGAAGAGATCGCCTGCGCCATGCTGCGTGCCATGGCGCCGCTGATGGAGCGCCATTTCGGCATCCGCGTGCGCGATGCCGCCATCGTCGAGGCCGTGCGCCTGTCGCACCGCTACATCAGCGGGCGCCAGCTGCCCGACAAGGCCATCAGCGTGCTCGATACGGCGTGCGCGAAGGTGGCGCTGGGCCAGTGCGCTACGCCGGCGCAGCTGGAAAACGCGCACCGGCGCCAGGAACGTATCGGCGCCGAAATCGACGCCTTGAGCCGCGAGGCTGCCGATGGCGAAGCGCCCGATAAAGCCGGCGCCGCGCGCCTGGTCCAACTGCGGCGCGAACATGACGAAGGGCAGGCGGCGATCGCGGCGCTGGCGCAGCGCTGGGAGCGCGAAAAGGCGCTGGTGGCGCAGATCGGCGACTTGCGCGCGCAGCTGTGCGGCGAGCGGCCGGGCGAAGTCGGCGCGGTGCGGCTGCTGGCGCTGAAGGCGGAACTGGCGGCCCTGCAGGGAGAAGCGCCGCTGTCGCCGCTGGAAGTCGATGCGCAGGTGGTGGCCGGTATCGTCGCCGGCTGGACCGGCATCCCGCTGGGGAAAATGCTCAAGGACGAAATCCGCACGGTGCTGACCCTGGATGGGGCGCTGCGCGAACGGGTGCTGGGACAGGACCACGTCATCGACGCGGTGGCGCAGCGCGTGCGCACGGCGCGCGCCAGCCTGGACGACCCGAACAAGCCGCAAGCCGTGTTCCTGTTTACGGGGCCGTCCGGCACGGGCAAGACGGAAACGGCGCTGGCGCTGGCCGATCTGCTGTATGGCGGCGAGCGCAAGCTCATTACCATCAACATGAGCGAGTACCAGGAGGCGCACAGCGTGGCCGGCCTGAAAGGCTCGCCGCCCGGCTATGTCGGTTACGGCGAAGGCGGCGTGCTGACGGAAGCCGTGCGGCGCCAGCCCTACAGCGTGGTGCTGCTCGATGAAGCGGAAAAAGCGCACCCTGATGTGCTGGAACTGTTCTTCCAGGTCTTCGACAAGGGCGTGCTCGATGATGCGGAAGGGCGCGAAGTCGATTTTCGCAACACTATCATCATCGCCACCTCGAACCTGGGTTCGGGCGCCATGATGGCCGCCTGCCTGAACCGGGTGGCGCAGGACTTGCCCACGCCGGCCGCGCTGGAAGAACTGGTGCGCCCGCAACTGGTGGCGCATTTCAAACCGGCCCTGCTGGGGCGCGTGAAGGTGTTGCCGTTTTATCCCCTGAACGACGCGGTGCTGGCCGAGATCATTGGGCTGAAGCTGGCGCGGATAGGCGCGCGCATCGCGCGCAACCACCAGGCGCAGTTCAGCCATGATGCTGGCCTGGTCGACGCCGTGCTGGCGCGCTGCACCGAGGTCGATTCGGGCGCGCGCAATGTCGACCAGATCCTCAACGGTAGCCTGCTGCCGGTGATCGCCGAAGCGGTGCTGGCGCGCATGGCCGAAGGCGAGCCGGTCGCGTCGATACGCGTCAGCGCGAGCAAGCAGGGGCAGTTCAAGTACACGATCCGATAATCCACCTTCCGGAGAGCGCCATGTTCAATCTGGAGCAGTTGCTGCACCCCGTCAGCGCCGTCAGTCCATGCGGCGGCGACATCACCTTCAGCCAGGAGCTCGACGCCATCGCGCGCGCGCGCCAGCACGATGATCCGAGCCTGGACCAGGGCGAGTGGGTGACGGCGCTGAAGGAAGCCGACTGGCCGTTCGTGGCGACGCGCTGCGAACAGCTGATCGCCACGCACAGCAAGGATTTGCGCGTGGCCGTGTGGCTGGCCGAGGCGCATGCGAAAACGCGCCACTTCCGTGGCCTGGGTGATGGCTACGCGCTGCTGGCCGGCCTGTGCGAGCGTTACTGGGATGGACTGTATCCGCCGGCGGAAGAGGGCGACCAGGAACAGCGCATCGGCAATGTCTTCTGGCTGCTGTCACGCACGCCGCAGCTGTTGCGCGAGATCCCGCTGACCGAAGGCGCCGATGGCCTGTACTCGCTGCAGGATTTCGATGCGGCGCGCCAGCGCGCGGCCGCCAGCCTGGCGCAGGGCGCAGCCGATCAGGGCTGGGGCGATGCCCGCCAAGACGAAGGGGCGACACTGACGCAGATGGAGGCGGCGCGGCAACGGACCTCGCGCGCATTTTCCGACGGCTTGCTGGCCGATGCACAATACTGCATGCAGTCGCTGCTGGCGTTCGAGCGCAGCGTCGATACGCATTTCGGCGCCGATGGCCCGAGTTTTCGCGCCGCGCGCGAGGCGCTGGAAAGCGCCATTCATTTCATTGCGCCGCTGTCACCGGATGCGGACTTTGCCGGCGCGCCGCCCGCCGCCGGCCAGGGCGTCGGCAGCAGCGGGGGCGCCATCGTGCAGCGACAGCAGGCGCTGGCCCAGTTGCGCCAGGTGGCCGATTTTTTCCGCCGCACGGAGCCGCACAGCCCCGTCGCCTATCTGGCCGACAAGGCCGCCAGTTGGGGCGAGCTGCCGTTGCACCTGTGGCTGCGCGCCGTCGTGAAGGATTCAAGCACCCTGGCGCAGCTCGACGAGATGCTGGGCACGAACAGCGCAAACGGGTGATGGCGTTTCCCCCTTCCATGCTACTCTTCGGGCATGTTCAGAATGCTCATCCTGCCTGCCGCGCTATGCCTGTTTATCGCGGCCAGCGCGCGGGCCGAGGGACCAACGCCGCTGGTGATCTATGGCGACGACGATTATCCGCCGTACTCCTACGTCGACAACGGCCAGCTGAAAGGTATTTATACGGAGATCGTGCGCGAAGCGGCGCAATCGATGCCGCGGTATGCGGTGCAGCTGCGTCCCGTACCCTGGAAACGGGGCGTGCTGATGCTGCAGACGGGCGAGGCGTTTGCCTTGTATCCGCCGTATTCGTGGCGCAGCGAGCGGCCGTATGTGCGCTATTCCGTACCGCTGCTGATGGAGCAGCTGGTGGTGCTGTGCAATCAGGACGTGCTGGCCAGACACAAGCTGAAACAGTGGCCCGCCGATTACGCCGGCTTGCACATCGGCGTGAACGCGGGTTTTTTGCTGGGCGATGCAAAGCAGACGGCAGCCCTGCAAGCGGCCAACATCGTGTTCGATACGGCCAAGGGCACGCGCACGAATCTGCTCAAGCTGATGCGCGGGCGTATCGATTGCTATGTCAGCGACCGCCTGTCTGCGCAGTGGGAATTGCAGCGCATCCGGCACGAGGGCACGCCTGGCACGCCGATGCCGGCGATACAGGAAACGGCGCAGCTGGCCAGCCAGCAGGGCCACCTGGGTTTTACTGCCCGCCGGCCCGCCGCCTACCCGTATCGCGATGATTTTATCGAACAATTCAATGCCGCCATCGTGCGCATGCAGAACAATGGCGCGATCCGCCGCATCGTCGACCGCGCGCTGCAACCTTGATGTTGCTGCTCTGGCGTGACAACCCTGATTCAACCCGATGGAGAAAAACATGAAAAAACTGCTGTTCCTGTGTGTGCTTGTGCTGGCCGGCTGCGTGGGCCGACCCGAGAATATTGTGCCTGTTAGCAACTTCGACACGACCCGCTATCTGGGCAAATGGTATGAGATCGCGCGCCTCGACCACTCCTTTGAGCGGGGCCTGAGCCATGTGACGGCCGATTACAGCCTGCGCCAGGATGGCGGCCTGAAAGTGCTCAACCGCGGCTACAAGGATGCGGACGCTGTCTGGAAGGATGCGGAAGGCAAGGCGTATTTCGTCGACAAGAAAGACGTGGGCTACCTGAAAGTGTCGTTTTTCGGCCCCTTCTATGGTTCCTACATCGTCTTCGATCTGGACCAGCAAAATTACAGCTATTCCATGATCAGCGGTCCCGACAAATCCTACTTCTGGTTGCTGTCGCGCACGCCAACCATGGATCCCGCCCTGCAGCAGCGCCTGATCGAGAAAGCCGCTGGCCTGGGTTTCGATACGTCAAAATTGATCTACGTGAAGCAAAACTGACCCTGCTTGCCTGCCGCCCGTTCGTGGCGGCATACCGCCTTCTGGCTGTTGCTTTCCTGCATGTTATTTCTTGCAATACCACTCTGATTCACTCACAATCTGCTACAAAGTAGTGCGCTGCGGCGCGCTGCCATTCCGGTGGCGCAGTGTTCGTTGCGCCACCACTCGTGATTGCCGCACGGCAGATGCCTGCTATATTGATACGTAGCAGTAAGTCGGTTTCGTGGCGTCTGTGCATCGTTTTCTTCAGATAGGAATCACGCAATGAAAAACCTCAAAATCGGCGTACGTCTCGGGGGCGGTTTTGCCGCAGTCCTGCTCCTGTTGACCAGCCTGACCGTGGTGGGCATCGTGCAGATGCAAAGCGCCAGCAAGGAAACCGATGCGCTCGTCAACGTCAAGGTGCGCAATGAGCGCCTGATCGGCGAGTGGACCAAGGTCATCGAGGTGAACGCGGCACGCACGGCGGCCGCCTGGAAAGTCAGCGATCCCGAACACCAGAAGCAGTTTGAACAGGAAATGGCGGTCTCGTCCGCACGCGCCACGGAAATCCAGAATGACATCGGCAAAAGCGAGCTGAACGCCGAAGAACAATCGCTGTACCAGGAGGTGTTGAGCACGCGCAAGGCTTACACGGAAGTGCGCAAGAACGTGTTCAAGGCCAAGAATGCGGGCGACCTGGAACTGGGCAAGCGCCTGTACGAAGGCGACATGGCCGTCAAGCGCGACATCTACCTGGCGGCGCTGAAGAAGCTGGAATTGCTGGAAGCCAAATTGCTCGATGAAACGGCCGCGCAAATCCGTTCGCGCTACGAAAACGGCCGTCTGCTGCTGATCTCGCTTGGCGTGGTCGCCATCTTGCTGGGCATCGCCTGCGCCTACTGGATCACGCGCTCGATCACGCGTCCCATCACGCGTGCGGTGGAAGTGGCGGAAGCCGTTTCCGCTGGCGACCTGACCAGCC
>NZ_LBCO01000024.1:14726-29501 GCF_000988085.1 Janthinobacterium sp. KBS0711
GCAATTGATGCATGCGCTGAAAAACATGAACGATAAGCTGGTCAGTATCGTCGGCCAGGTGCGCGCCGGCACCGAATCGATCAGCACGGCGTCGAGCGAAATCGCGGCCGGCAACCTGGACTTGTCGTCGCGCACGGAAGAGCAGGCCAGTTCGCTGGAAGAGACGGCCTCTTCCATGGAAGAGCTGACTTCCACCGTGAAACTCAACGCCGACAATGCGCGCAGCGCCAACCAGCTGGCCATCGACGCGTCGCAGATCGCCAGCAAGGGCGGGGTGGTGGTGTCGGAAGTGGTCAGCACCATGGGGTCGATCAACGATTCCTCGCGCAAGATCGTCGACATCATCAGCGTCATCGACGCCATCGCCTTCCAGACGAATATCCTGGCCTTGAACGCGGCCGTGGAAGCGGCCAGGGCCGGTGAGCAGGGCCGTGGTTTTGCCGTCGTGGCTTCCGAGGTGCGCAACCTGGCGCAGCGCTCCAGCGCGGCGGCCAAGGAAATCAAGGGCTTGATCGACGATTCCGTGCAAAAGGTCGAGGCCGGTTCACAGCTGGTGGACAAGGCGGGCCGCACCATGGACGAGATCGTGCAAAGTATCAGCCATGTGACGCAGATCATGAACCAGATCACCGACGCCAGCGATGAGCAGCGCGCCGGTATCGAACAGGTCAACCAGGCCATCGGCCAGATGGACCAGGTGACGCAGCAAAATGCGGCGCTGGTGGAAGAAGCGGCCGCAGCGGCGGAATCCATGCAGGAACAGGCGGCCAAGCTGGCCGATGTGGTGGGCCTGTTCAAGCTCGATGCAACGCAGCACTATGTTTCGGCCAGTGCTGGTCCGTCCGCGACGGCGTCTGCGCCAGGAAAATCTTCCATGCGGCCCGCCATCCAGCCTGCCAAGCACCGCGCGCCGGCGCCAGCCGTGGCCGCACCCGCGCCGGGCAAGGCGGCGCAAGCGGACGCCGTGCGTGCACGCGCGCCGAAGGCGCCGGTGGCGTCCGGGGCCGATGAATGGGAAGAGTTTTAAGCGCAGTTTCCCGGTAGTATGGCGCGGGCGCTACAATCGCGGCTTGAAGACAGCCGTGAACGCGCTCCGCCATGACCACCCGCCGTATCCCCAGCCAACCCTCCAGTAATACTTCCAGCCATACCTTCAGCCAACCCGCTGCATCGTTCTCCCCGGCTGAACCCGCAAAACGCGCGCGCTGCCCAGCCTGCCTGCGCGCCGTCTCCAGTTGCATCTGCCGCTGGATCTCCCCCGTTTCCCACGCGGTGGAAGTGCTGATCCTGCAGCATCCGCTGGAAGTCCACAATGCCAAGGGCAGCGCCCGCTTGCTGCACCTGAGTCTGCCCAACAGCCGCATGCTGACGGGCGAGCAGTTTGCTCCCGAAACGCTCGCCGAATTGCTAGCCGGCAAGCACAACGTGCTGCTATATCCCGATACGCCAGGTGACCGTTCGCTGGGCATCGCGCCGCCGCCAGCGCTCGACCCCGCCATCTTGCCCGATTCGGCCAGCTTGCAATTGGTGGTGCTGGACGCCACCTGGCGCAAGAGCCGCAAGATGCTATATATGAATCCCCCGTTGCAACAGCTGCCGCGCCTGCCGCTGCGCGATACGCCCGCTTCCCATTACCTGATCCGCAAGGCGCACGCGCCAGATCAGTTATCGACCCTGGAAGCGACGTGTTATGCCTTGATGCAGTTGGAGCAGGACGCGGCCCGCTTCGTTCCCCTGATCACGGCGTTTGACGGTTTTGTCGCGCAGCAGTTGAGTTATGTCATGCCGCAGGGTGAAAAAGCTTGAAATAGCACCATGGCAGCCCTTGATATTGGCCGGACAGCGGCATAGTATACTGTACGTATATACAGTTTATGGGGCCGTTCATGAAAGCAATCATTCCAGAACACGATGACAGCTTTGCCGGGCAAGCCATGTTGCCGCCGCAATCGCTGAAAGCTCACAAAGGCCGTGGGGCCGTCTCGAACCTGCAAGGCCGGTACGAGGTGCATGCGCGCGCCGGCTTCGATGACGGCTGGAGCGTAGGCGGTCTGGATGGGGCGGCTGAGGAAGAGGCGGCACCGGCCTGGAAGACGCAGGTCAGCGACGAGCAGGCGCGCACCATCCTCACGCGCAACGCTTCGCCCGATTTGCCGTTCAACGTTTCGTTGAATCCATATCGCGGCTGCGAGCATGGCTGCATTTATTGCTTTGCTCGTCCCACGCACAGCTATCTGGGCCTGTCACCGGGACTGGACTTCGAAAGCCGCATCTACGCCAAGGTGAATGCCCCCGAACTCTTGCGGCGCGAACTAGCCAAGCCGTCGTATGTGCCTGAACCGATCGCCCTCGGCGTCAATACCGATGCGTATCAGCCATGCGAACGCGAGCGGCAATTGACGCGGCGCGTGCTGGAAGTGCTGCGAGAGTGCGACCACCCCGTGGCGCTGATCACGAAATCGTCGCTGATCGAGCGCGATATCGACATTCTGGCGCCCATGGCGGCCAAGCATCTGGCGGCCGTGGCCGTGACTGTCACCACGCTCGATCCAGCCATCGCGCGCACCCTGGAACCGCGCGCGGCTGCCCCGGCGCGGCGGCTGCGCACCATCCGTACCCTGACGGAGGCGGGCATTCCCGTGGGCGTGAGTATCGCGCCCATCATCCCGTTCGTGACGGAACCGGAAATCGAGCAGCTGCTCGAAGCCGTGCGCGACGCGGGCGCCATCCACGCCCATTACGTGGTGCTGCGCTTGCCGTGGGAAGTGAGTCCATTGTTTCAGCAATGGCTGGAAGCGCACTTCCCGGAACGGGCCCAGCGCGTGATGAATCGGGTGCGCGAAATGCGTGGCGGCAAGGATTACGACAGCGCGTTCGGCGCGCGCATGCGGGGCGAAGGTGTGTGGGCCGACCTCATCCGTCAGCGCTTTGAAAAGGCCGTGCACCGGCTGGGGCTGCACGGCAAGGGCGGCCGCTTCAAGCAGCTCGATTGCACGCAATTCCGGCGCCCGCTCGTGGTGCCGCCGTTGGGAAACAAGGCAAAAGGGGGCAATGCGGGGCAGCTGGATTTGTTTTAAGAAGTTAAACGGCGCTATCCTGAGTCTTTGCCTGGATTTGCGCCAGATGCTGCTCGATGGCGAAGACATGCGGGTCGCTCTTGCCCAGCTCGCGCAGGGCGCTGGCCAGGTGCAGCAGGTATTCGCTGTTCGGGCCGCTGGGGCCGTTTGATCGGGCGATCTGGCGCGCGATATCCAGTTCCGGGGCGGCGCCCAGGAAGGCGGCGTTTTCCTCGTTGGCGATGTACACGAGGCCTTCGACCTTGCCGCCGTCCTCGAAGGTGATGTCGGTGGCCAGGCGCAAATAGCCGTTCTTTTCGCGGTGGTCGAGGTGGGCGAAGACTTCGGGCGTGATCAGGTAAGCCATGCCGTCGCACACGGCGCCCGCCTGCGGCACGATGGTGGCGACCCTGCCCGGCGCCATCGGCGTGCCCCGGTGGTCGTGCGAACCTTGCCAGAAACGCCGCGTCCAGCCGGCGATACTGGCGGGGCGGCGTTCGATGTAGGGAAAATCGGCCTTGTAGATCAGCGAGCCATAGCCGAACAGCCAGACCTGTGCATGGCCGTCGAATTTGTTCATGCGCTGGTTGATGGCGATGGTGGCGGCGTCGATGGCGGACAGGTCGTTCTGGGCAGGCTGGGTCATGGCGTAGGCGGCAAGGGGCGATGCGCCATTATAAAGCGGCGCCAGCCGGGCCGCCTGCGGGCAGGGTGTTGCGTGCCGCACCGCTGGCCGCTCCCACGTTCCACTCGTGCGTCTCGACAAAGCGGAACAGGAAGGCCATGAAGCTTTCGGCGGCCGGCGACAGCGAACGGCCCGTCTTCGTGTAGACGAAAAAGCGTCGCGTCAGTTCCGGCTCGTGCAGGGCGCGCATGTGCAATTGATACAGCTTGACCATCGGTTCCGCATACGGCAGGCAGACCGTGATGCCCAGGTTGGCGCTGACCATGGCCAGCGCCGTCGTCATGAACGTCACTTCGTTATAGGGATTGAGCGACAGTTCGCGAAACGCGCCGTGCATGTCGCGCAGCAGGCGTTCCGTGAACTGGCCCTGCAGCGAAATGAACGGGTAGTCGCCCACGTCGGCCCAGGTGACCCTTTCCTTTTGCTGCAGCGGGTGCTGTTCGGGGAAGACCAGCACGAAGGGCATCTCGAACAGCGCTTGCGCGGCGATTTCCGCCGTCGGGTCGCGCTCGGGGCCGATGCCGAAATCGACTTCGCCGCTGAACACCCGCGCCGAGACATTCTCCACCGGGCAGTCGACCAGGCGCAGCTGCACGTCCGGGTGCGCCTGGCGGTAGGCGGCGATCACTTCCGGCAGCAGGGTGCACGCCATCATCTGCGGCGCGGCGATGCGCACCATGCCCGTTTTCAGGGCCTTGCGCTGGGCGATGCCGGCCATGGCGCCGTCGAGGTCCTCGATCATCTTTTCAAACAGCGGATACAGCTCGCGGCCGATTTCCGACAACTGCGTCTTGCGCGTGCTGCGCTCGACCACGCGCACGCCCAGCACGCTTTCCAGTTCCTTGATCAAACCGCTCAAGGCCGATTGCGTCACGTGCAGGTATTCGGCGGCCAGGGTAAAACTGCCGGTCTTGGCCAGCGCCACGAAGGCGCGCATTTGCCGCAGGCTGGGACTCATAAGATAATCCGATAAATCAATGGTTAAAAATTGTTTGTATGATAGCTGTAACTCGATTCTAATGGTGAAAAGCTGAAAAACAGGCCAGCCATCGCGCCCACGGCGCCATCCATTGGAGACAAGCACATGAAGATCAAGCAAATCCACCACGTCGCCTACCGCTGCATCGACGCGAAGAAAACCGTCGAGTGGTACGTCAAGCATTTGAACATGAATTTCGTCCTCGCCATCGCCGAAGACCTGGTGCCGTCGACCAAGGCGCCGGACCCGTACATGCACGTCTTCCTCGACGCGGGCCAGGGCAATGTGCTGGCCTTTTTTGAACTGCCGACGCAGCCGCCGATGGACCGCGACCGCAATACCCCGGCCTGGGTGCAGCACCTGGCGCTGGAAGTGGGCAGCATGGAAGAGCTGCTGGCCGCCAAGGAACGTTTGGTCGCCGGCGGCGTCGAGGTGCTCGGTCCGGTCAACCACGCCATCTTCCAGTCGATCTATTTCTTCGACCCGAACGGCCACCGCCTGGAGCTGGCGGCCAACGTGGGCACGCCCGACATGATGGCCAAACTGGACGCCGTCAAATGGGAAATGCTGGAAGAATGGTCGCAAACGCGCCGCGCGCCCAAGCACGCCGCCTGGATGCACGCGCCGGCCGACGCCTGAACGCATTAGACCGCCACTCTCTGACAAATACACCGAACAAGGAACACCATGAAACTCGCAACCCTGAAAAACGGCAGCCGCGACGGCGCCCTGATCCTCGTCAGCCGCGACCTGCGCCAGTATCAGCGTGTGGCCGCCATCGCGCCCACCTTGCAGGCGGCGCTCGACAACTGGGACGCCGTCGCGCCGAAACTGGAACAGGCCTACGCCGACCTGAACGCGGGCCAGGCGCCGGACGCGCAGCCGTTTGATGCCGCGCTGTGCCACTCGCCGCTGCCGCGCGCTTACCAGTGGGCCGACGGTTCCGCCTACATCAACCACGTGGAACTGGTGCGCAAGGCGCGCAACGCGGAAGTGCCGGCCTCGTTCTACACGGACCCGCTGATGTACCAGGGCGGCTCGGACAGCTTTATCGGCCCGCGCGACCCGATCTTCGCCCTATCCGAAGAGTGGGGCATCGATTTGGAAGCGGAAGTGGCGGTGATTACGGGCGACGTGGCCATGGGCGCCAGCGTGGACGACGCGGCGAAAGCGATCCGCCTCGTCATGCTGGTCAACGACGTATCCTTGCGCAACCTGATCCCGGGCGAACTGGCCAAGGGTTTCGGCTTCTTTCAGTCGAAGGCCGCCAGCGCGTTTTCGCCCGTCGCCGTCACGCCCGATGAACTTGAAGGCCACTGGGCGGACAGCAAGCTGCATTTGCCGCTGCTGGTGGATTTGAACGACAATCCCTTCGGCAAACCGAATGCGGGCGAGGACATGACCTTCAATTTTGCCCAGCTGGTGGCGCATGCTGCCAAGACGCGCGAACTGGGCGCCGGCAGCATCGTTGGTTCCGGCACCGTGTCGAACAAGCAGGGCAACCTGTTTGGCTCGAGCATCGAGAACGGGGGCGTCGGTTACTGCTGCCTGGCCGAAGTGCGCATGTATGAAACCATCGAACACGGCGCGCCAAAAACGGCGTATCTGAAGTTCGGCGACACGGTGCGCATCGAGATGCGCGACGCGGCGGGCGCCAGCATCTTCGGCAGCATCGAGCAGACCGTGGCCGTGTACGCCGGCCGCGCCTGAGGAGGGCACCCGTGAAGCTGTACACCTACTTTCGCAGTTCGGCCGCCTACCGCGTACGCATTGCCTTGAATCTCAAAGGCATAGCTTACGACAGCATCCCCGTGCATCTGCTGCAGGATGGCGGACAGCAGCTGCTGCCCGCCTACCGCGCCGTCAACCCGTCGGCCCTGGTGCCGGCGCTCGACGACGACGGCGCCATCCTGACGCAGTCGCTGGCGATGCTTGAATATCTCGACGAGACGCAGCCAGCCGTGCCGCTGCTGCCGTCGGACGCGCTGGGACGCGCCAGGGTGCGCGCGCTGGCGCTGGCGATCGCCTGCGACGCCCATCCGTTGACGAATCTGCGCGTGTTGAAGTATCTGAAAAACACCCTGGGACTGTCGGACGAGGCCAAGCAGGAGTGGTATCGCCACTGGATGGCCGAGGGCCTGGCGGCCGTGGAAGCGCTGCTGGCGCAGGGCGATCCGGCCGGCACGGGCCTGTTCTGCCATGGCGACAGCCCGACGATGGCCGACTGCTGCCTGGTGCCGCAGGTATTCAATGCGCAGCGCTTCGCCATCGACCTGGCGCCGTATCCGCGCGTGGCGCGCATTCATGCCCATTGCGCCGCCTTGCCCGCGTTTGCGGCCGCCCATCCGTCGCAGCAGCCTGACGCGGAATAGGGCGTCCGGTCAATAAGGGAAGCGGGTTCAGCTCCACTCGACCCTGTCCCGTCCGCCATGTTTGGCGCGGTACAGGGCCTGGTCGGCGCGGATCAGCAGATCGGTCAAGTTGTCCGCTTCCCGTCTGGCTGGTGCCGTCGATTGCGGCGTATTGGATGTCACGCCGATGCTGATGGTAAGGCTGACCAGTTGGCCATCAGCGCATTCCACGCGCAAGCCGGCTGCCGCCAGGCGCAGGCGCTCGGCCGCTTCCAGCGCCACCGGCAGCGGCGTCTCCGGCATCAGCAGCACGAATTCCTCGCCCCCAAAGCGCGCCGCCGTATCCATGCCCCGCGTGACGCTGCGCAGCACTTGCGCGACGGCAGCGATGGCGCGGTCGCCCGCGTCGTGGCCATGGCCGTCATTGATGCGCTTGAAGTGGTCGATATCGATCATCAGCAGCGACAGCGTGTGACCGAAGCGCTGGGAGCGCTCAAGTTCCTCTGTCAGCCGCAGGGTCATCATGCGGCGGTTCCCCAGGCCCGTCAGCGGGTCGGTCGTGGCTTGCTGCTCCAGCCGGGAGTTGGCCACCAGCAGTTCCAGGGTGCGCTGCAAGACCCGTTCCTCGAGCATGTCGCGCTCCGCATGCAGGGCCGCCACGCTGGCGCGGCGGCTGCGCTGGGCCAGCAGCAGGGCCGTGATCAGCGCCGCTTGCAGCGCGATCAGCGACAGCCCGGCGATGATCTGCCAGTGGTATTGCGCCCACACTCCTTGTGGCCGGTTCAGGATGCGTGCCTCGCCGGGCAGGTTGCGCAAGCCGAAACGCTGTACCGCGGCATCGTCGAAGATATATGCCTGCATGCCGTCCGGGTCGGGCGTTCTGCCCAGCAGGATGCGCGCGATGGTACGTCCCACTTTCTCTCCGCTGATGACATAGCCGCCCACCACGCCGGGCAGTATCAGCGACTCCACGCTGGTGAAAACGGGCACGGCGCTGCGCGAGGCCAGGTCGCGCGCCATGACGGGCGGCGTGGTGCGCTGCCCCAGCTCGTCGCGGTAGACGGGCAGCAGGTAGATGGCGCTGCCCTCGCCCAGCGTGCCGGTGCGGCGCCACAATTCTTCCTGGCTCAGGTGATCCCAGAACTCGACCTTGAACCGGTCCTGGTAGGGCGCGATGGCGGCGCGGATGGCGGCGATCCACGCCTGGCCGCGTGCGCTGGCGTCGCCGACGATGGCGATATGGCGCAGTCCAGGCGTCACTTGCACCATGACGGAGACGGCCTTGCCGAAATCGTGGCGCACGTCGAGATTGACGCCGTCGGCAGGCACCCAGTCCTGCCGCCCCTGGTTCACATAGTAGCGGGGCACGCCGGGAAACAGCTTTGGGTGCTGGCTCAGGAACTGGGCCGCCAGGTAGTTTTCCGTGATGATGGCGTCGAACTGCACCATCTTGTACTTGGTTTGCAGATAGGTTTCCAGTCCGGCTACGGCAGGCTGTTCGCCCACGCGCACAGAATCGAGCCGCTCCTCGTAGATGCCGGGCGCGAGGCGCCAGTTCTCGTTGGCCAGTTCAGCGCTCATGCCCTTGTGGATCAGCGTTTGCCACTGCGAGGAAGCATCGCTGCCCAGCGAATACAGTACCAGCACTTGTCTTGGCGCAAAACGCGGTGCGCTGATCTGCGCCGGGTCTTGCGCATGGGCGGGAGCGTTGCAGCTTAGCCATAGCAAAAAGCTCAGGCAGGGCAGGCGTATCGCGGCGCGCAAACGTGTGAGGTAGGGACAGGGCATGGACAGGGCAGTGTGTTGAGAACTTGCCCAGGCGCAATGAGCGTTAGTGGATGGAAGAATCCGGTCAGCACTATTTCTTGATGTGGCTCAAGTTCCAGGGAAACCAGTCTAGCATTGCCGGCCTCGATTGGCGCGGATTACGTGCAATTTTTGATACTGTTGTTGCGATATTGGTATCGCGGTGAAATGTGGAGGTGTGTTCGTTCAACAACGCAGGCGTACCGGTGCGCTACAATTTGCGTTTGCCCAAATATTTCACGCCCCATGACCGCAACAACCGTTCCTGCCAGCATCACCGATGCCCTGTCCCTGGCGCATGCCTCCTGGCGTCCCATTTTGCTGCGCGGCTTGCACGCCGTGATGGCGGCCGATCCCGCCTACCTGCCGGCGCTGGCCATCGACGATTACCTGCCCACGCAGGGCCGGCTGTTCGCCGCGTTTGCCCTGCCGCTGGCGCAGGTGCGCCATGTGCTGGTGGGCGAGGGACCGTATCCGCGCGCCGACAGCGCCACGGGCGTGTGCTTCATGGATGGCGCCGTCGGCAGTCTGTGGTCGGCCACGGGCCTGTCGAAGCCCGTCAACCGCGCCACGTCCCTGCGCAACTTCATGAAAATGTTGCTGGTGGCCGATGGCCAGCTGCAGGGCGGCGATACGTCCGGCGCGGCCATGGCGCCCGTGGTGGCGGCCGCGCTGCAAGCCGGCAGCGGCGTCATCCAGACCCTGCCTGACTTGCAGCGCAAGATGACGGAGCAGGGCTTCCTGCTGCTCAACGCGGCGCTGGTGTTCCGTGCCCACGTGCCGCCCGTGCAGGATGCGCGCGGCTGGCTGCCTTTCCTGCAGGTGGTGCTGGAAGCGCTGGCGCAGCAGGGCGGGACGGCCGCGCCGCAACTGGTGTTGTGGGGCAAGATTGCCGAGCTCATCAAACGCCTGCCGGTGGCGGCGTCCTTGCCGCAGGTGACGGCGGAACATCCGTATAATCTGTCCTTTATCGGCAATCGTGACATGCAGGCCTTGTTTGGCCCGATGCAACTATTGCGTGCTTGAGATTGAATTGACGCCATCTGGCGGAAGTGCGGGGAATATGCAAATCAGTAACGTGGAAGAATTGAAGGCGTGGATCGCGGCGGGCGGCGTGCCCGACTATCTGTATTTCTGGGGGCACACGCCGGCGCAGCCGCAGATGCCCGATAAAAGCTGCTTCAGCCAGTGGTTCCCGTCGCCATTCAGCCTGGCCGGCGTGACGTATGCGACGGCCGAGCATTACATGATGGCGCAAAAGGCGGCCCTGTTTGGCGACACGGCCGTCCAGGCGCGCATCGTGGCGGCCGAACGGCCGTCGGAAGTAAAGAAGCTGGGGCGCGAAGTGGCGAACTTCGACGCCAAGGTGTGGGAAGCGGCGCGCGCCGGCATCGTCTTCGATGGCAACTTTGCCAAGTTCTCGCAAAAGGCCGCACTGCGCAAGTTTTTGCTGGGCACGGGCGAGCGCGTCATCGTCGAAGCCAGTCCCGTCGACCGCATCTGGGGCGTGGGCCTGGCGTCGGACAATCCGCGCATCCTGGACCCCGCCAGCTGGGACGGCTTGAACTTGCTCGGTTTCGAGTTGATGAAAGTGAGGAGCGCCCTGCGAGGGTGATAGCGCCTGACCAAACCTGCTGCGCGTCGGTATAGGTAGCCTGCGATGCTCACCGTACTAGAGTACGGTTGCGCTTCTCGGCCACCTCTCCCTTCCGCTCGCGACGGTTTTGTCAGGTGCCGTGAAGCCGGCGATTGTCATATTGTTGTTTGATTGTTGTTTTCTTGAGGCCGCCATGTCACGCGTGGCCTGTTAAGCCCCTGCCAGCCCTGTGGTCATCGAGGGGCGCTCTGACAAACCCCGCCGAATTTGTTATACTTGACTAAATCATTCAACTACTCAGGGTTTGAGAAGTTGAAAAGCCGCAATATTTTAAACTAGTTGAACCGAGGATGTATGCGTCTGACTACAAAAGGCCGTTTTGCCGTGACTGCGATGATCGATCTTGCCCTGCGCCAGGGTAAAGGTCCGGTCACCTTGTCCGGCATCAGCCAGCGCCAGTCGATTTCCCTGTCCTACCTGGAACAGCTGTTCGGCAAGCTGCGCCGCCATGAGATCGTCGAATCGATCCGCGGTCCCGGCGGCGGTTACAGCCTGGCGCGCCGTGCGGACAAGGTGACGGTGGCCGACATCATCATCGCCGTCGACGAACCGCTGGACGCCACGCAGTGCGGCGGCAAGGAACATTGCCACGGCGCCGACGCGGCCACGGGTGCGCGCTGCATGACACATGAATTGTGGTCCACACTCAACGAAAAAATGGTCGATTATCTGGATTCTGTGTCCTTGCAGGACCTGGTCGACCAGCAGAGACAAAAGATTGCCGAACAAAGCGTGATGGTGATGCATCGTAACCACGCCGCCATCGGTTGAATATTACAAAATACTAAGTTGCTGATTGCAGGAGTTATTGATGAACGCCCCAGAAAAAAACGTAGGCCAAGTGCACTTTGAAACCGCACCGCATTTCCCGATCTACATGGATTACTCGGCCACCACGCCGATCGATCCCCGCGTCGCCGACAAGATGATTCCCTACCTGCGCGAGCAGTTCGGCAATCCGGCATCGCGCAGCCACATGTATGGCTGGACGGCGGAAAAAGCCGTGGAAGAGGCACGCGGCTACGTGGCGGCCCTGGTGAACGCCGATCCGCGCGAAATCATCTGGACCTCCGGTGCGACGGAAAGCAACAACCTGGCCATCAAGGGCGCGGCACAGTTCTACAAGACCAAGGGCAAGCACATCATCACCGTCAAGACCGAGCACAAATCGGTACTCGACACCGTGCGCGAACTGGAACGCATCGGCTTTGAAGCGACCTATCTGGAACCGCAGGACAACGGCCTGATCACCGTCGAGCAGCTGGCCGCGGCCGTGCGCCCGGACACCATCCTCGTGTCGGTCATGCTGGTGAACAACGAAATCGGCGTGATCCAGCCGATCGACGAGATCGGCGTGTTCTGCCGCTCGAAAGGCATCATCTTCCATTGCGACGCCGCGCAAGCGACGGGCAAGGTCGTCATCGATCTGCAAAAGACCAAGGTCGACCTGATGACCTTCACGGCGCACAAGACCTACGGCCCGAAAGGCGTGGGCGCCCTGTACGTGTGCCGCAAGCCGCGCGTGCGCCTGGAAGCGCAGATGCACGGTGGCGGCCATGAGCGCGGCCTGCGCTCGGGCACCCTGCCGACGCACCAGATCGTCGGCATGGGCGAAGCATTCCGCATCGCCAAGGAAGAAATGGACAGCGAAATCGGCCGCATCAAGGCCTTGCGCGACCGCCTGGCCAAGGGCCTGCAGGAGATCGAAGAAGTCTACATCAACGGCGACATGGACCACCGCGTGCCGCACAACCTGAACGTGAGCTTCAACTACGTCGAAGGCGAGTCGCTGATCATGGCGATCAAGGATATCGCCGTGTCGTCCGGTTCGGCCTGTACCTCGGCCAGCCTGGAACCATCGTACGTGCTGCGCGCCCTGGGACGCAGCGACGAACTGGCGCACAGCTCGATCCGCTTCACCATCGGCCGCTTCTCGACCGAGGAAGACATCGACTTCGCCGTGAACCTGCTGAAATCGAAAGTACACAAGCTGCGCGAACTGTCGCCGCTGTGGGATATGTTCAAGGACGGAATCGACATCAATTCGATTCAATGGGCAGCCCACTAACCAACACCGTGGCCCCTGTTGACGGGGCCGGCAAGAATATTAAAGGAGCATCAAAATGGCTTACTCGGACAAAGTACTCGATCACTACGAAAACCCGCGCAACGTGGGCGCTTTCGACAAGGGTGATGAAACCATCGGCACCGGCATGGTCGGCGCGCCTGCCTGCGGCGACGTGATGAAACTGCAGATCAAGGTCGGCGCCGATGGCCTGATCGAAGATGCGAAATTCAAGACCTACGGCTGCGGTTCGGCCATCGCGTCGAGCTCGCTGGTGACGGAATGGGTCAAGGGCAAGACCCTGGACCAGGCACTGGCCATCAAGAACACGCAGATCGCCGAAGAACTGGCCCTGCCGCCAGTGAAGATCCACTGCTCCATCCTGGCGGAAGACGCCATCAAGGCGGCGGTACTGGATTACCAGACCCGTCATCCGGCAGCGTAAGAGCACCTGAGAAAACGCCCATGGCTGCGTTGCATTGCCTTGTCGTACTAGTCGTACTGCCTGCGGCAATGCGCCTTGCCCTGAACGTTTTTCAGGCACTCTAGAATTTGTTGGATTTTGATACCTGTTCCCATGAGGGAACAGGAGCGGAGAAATACATGATCACACTGACCGAAAAAGCGGCGAAACACATCAACCGTTATATAGAACGGCGCGGCAAGGGCATGGGCCTGCGCTTCGGCGTGCGTACCACGGGCTGCTCGGGCCTGGCTTACAAGCTGGAATATGTCGATGAAGCGGCGGCTGAAGACAGCGTCTTCGAATCGCACGGCGTGAAAGTCTTCGTCGACCCGAAAAGCTTGCCTTACATCGACGGCACGGAACTCGATTTCGCGCGCGAAGGCTTGAACGAAGGCTTCAAGTTCCACAATCCGAACGAAAAAGACGCCTGCGGCTGCGGCGAGTCCTTCAGGATTTAAACAGCTGGCAAGACCCCGGTCGGTGCGCTGTACCCATCGATTGCGGTACAGCGACCACTGACCATTATGCAAAACCACTTCGAATTATTCCAGTTGCCGGCGCAGTTCTCGCTCGACATGAGCGCGCTCGACGCGGCCTACCGCGACGTGCAGGGCAAGGTCCACCCGGACCGCTTCATCAACGCCAGCAGCGCTGAAAAGCGCGTGGCGATGCAATGGGCCACGCGCGCCAATGAAGCCTACCAAACCCTGAAAAGCCCGCAAAAACGCGCGCAATACCTGTGCGAACTCAATGGCGTCGACCTGCAGACGGAATCGAACACGGCCATGCCCGTCAGCTTCCTGATGCAGCAGATGGAGTGGCGCGAAGAACTGGGCGATGCCCGCGCCGGCAAGGATGCCGACGCGCTCGACGCCCTGGACCGCCAGCTGCGCGGCGAACGCAAGGCCTTGCTGGCCCAGGTGGCGGCCCAGCTCGACGCGGCCGACTATGTGAATGCCGCGCAAAGCGTGCGCGCCCTGATGTTCCTCGACAAATTTGGCGAGGAAGTCCGTTTTGCCTATGAGGCGATTGAAGTTTGATCTCCGGATAGCTTGACCGGCGTGCCAAGCGCCAGTCTGGCGCGCGTCTTATAATGCGCGACAGGCATCAACCGCATCACGCAAAAAATTAATCGAGGCACGAATACAATGGCACTTCTGCAAATCTCCGAACCAGGCATGTCGACCGCGCCGCACCAGCACCGCCTGGCCGTCGGCATCGATCTGGGCACCACCAATTCCCTGGTCGCCACTGTCCGCAACAGCATTCCCGAGGTGCTCAACGACGAGGAAGGGCACTCCCTGCTGCCGTCCGTCGTGCGCTACCTGCCGAATGGCCACGCGAACATCGGCTACAAGGCCCTGTCCGCGCAAACCACCGACCCGAAGAACACCATCGTGTCCGTGAAACGCTTCATGGGCCGCGGCCTGGCCGACATCGCCTACGCGGAAAACCTGCCCTACGATTTCCAGGACACGCCTGGCATGGTGCAGCTGAAAACCGTGGCCGGCGTGAAAAGCCCCGTCGAGGTGTCGGCGCAAATCCTCGCCACCCTGCGCCAGCGTGCGGAAGATTCGCTCGGCGACGACCTGGTCGGCGCCGTCATCACCGTGCCCGCCTACTTTGACGACGCGCAGCGCCAGGCAACCAAGGATGCGGCGCAGCTGGCCGGTATCAACGTGCTGCGCCTGTTGAGCGAGCCGACGGCGG
>NZ_LBCO01000024.1:29550-81555 GCF_000988085.1 Janthinobacterium sp. KBS0711
GGCCTCGACAACGCGTCCGAAGGCGTGTACGCCGTGTACGACCTCGGCGGCGGCACCTTCGACATCTCGATCCTGAAACTGAGCAAGGGCGTCTTCGAAGTGCTGTCCACGGGCGGCGATTCGGCCCTCGGTGGCGACGATTTCGACCGCCGCCTGTTCTGCTGGATCAGCGAGCAGGCCAAGCTGGCGCCCCTGTCGGACGAAGACACGGCCATCCTGATGGTGAAAGCGCGCGAGATCAAGGAAACGCTGTCGACCAAGCCGGAAACGATGATCGACGCGGCCCTGAACTCGGGCGAAGAGATCCACCTGCGCATCACGGCGGCCGACTTTGCCGCCATGACGCAGCATTTGGTCGCCAAGACCATGAACGCCATCAAGAAGGCCTTGCGCGACGCGAACGTGGATGCGGACGACGTCGACGGCGTGGTGATGGTTGGCGGCGCCACGCGCATGCCGCACGTGCAGCGCGCCGTCAGCGAATTCTTCCACACGACGCCGCACGCGAACATCGATCCCGATAAAGTGGTGGCGCTGGGCGCCGCCATCCAGGCGAACTTGCTGGCAGGCAACCGCGCCGCCGGCGACGACTGGCTGCTGCTCGACGTGATTCCGCTGTCGCTCGGTATCGAGACCATGGGCGGCCTGGTGGAAAAAATCATCCCCCGCAATTCGACGATCCCGTGCGCCCGTGCGCAGGAATTCACGACCTTCAAGGATGGCCAGACGGCCTTGGCCGTGCACGTGCTGCAGGGCGAGCGCGAACTGGTGAGCGACTGCCGCTCGCTGGCGCGTTTTGAATTGCGTGGCATTCCGCCGATGGTGGCGGGCGCCGCGCGCATCCGCATCACGTATCAGGTCGATGCGGACGGCTTGCTGTCCGTCTCGGCGCGGGAACTGCGCTCGGGTGTGGAAGCGTCGATCAGCGTCAAGCCGGCCTATGGCCTGGGCGACGACGACATCGCCCGCATGCTGCAGGATTCCTACACGTCGGCCGACGTCGACATGGTGGCGCGCGCGCTGCGCGAAGAGCAGGTGGAAGCGGAACGCATCCTGCTGGCCACGCGGTCGGCGCTCGATGAAGACGGCGGCTTGCTGGACGACGCCGAGCGCGTTGTCGTGGATGGCTTGATGAACCGGGTGCGCGACGCCATCGTGCAATCGCAAAGCGGCGCCATTGACCACCAGGCCTTGAAGCTGGCGATCGAGCTGCTCGCCGACGGCACCGAGGATTTCGCCTCGCGCCGCATGGACCGCAGCGTGCGCACTGCCTTGACGGGTAAATCCCTGGACCAGGTCGTACAAGACTAATTGAACAGCGCGCCGCCGCGAGCATAGCCTGCGGCGGCCGCGCTCCGAATGACAGACTGAAAGAAGAAACCATGCCACAAATCGTTATCCTGCCGCACGCCAAGCTTTGCCCGGACGGCGCCGTCATCGAAGCACCTGCCGGCAAATCCATCTGCGACATCCTGCTGGAAAACGACATCGACATCGAGCACGCCTGCGAAAAATCGTGTGCCTGCACCACCTGCCACGTGCTGGTGCGCGAAGGCATCGAGTCCCTGAACGAAGCGACGGAACTGGAAGAAGACATGCTGGACAAGGCCTGGGGCCTGGAAGCCGTGTCGCGCCTGTCGTGCCAGTCCATCGTGGCCGAGGCCGACCTTGTCGTTGAAATCCCGAAATACACGATCAACCAGGTCAGCGAAGGCAGCCACTAACATGAAATGGTCCGACATCACCGCGATCGCCGAAGCCTTGTACGACACGCATCCGGACATCGATCCCCTGACCGTGCGTTTCACCGACCTGCATAACTGGGTGGTGGAACTGGATGGTTTCGACGATGACCACACGCGCGGCGGCGAAAAAGTGCTCGAAGCGATACAGATGGCGTGGATCGATGAAGCGCGCTAAGGGCGCGGCAGCCGCCGCCACCGCAGTCGCTGCGCCGAAAGACGTCATCACGGCCGCCAGCAACATGCCCGAGATCAAGGATGGCCAGTCGGTCGCCCTGCTGCAGGAATTGCACATCCTGACGCGCGACGGCAAGATGAACCAGGACAGCCGCCGCAAGCTCAAGCAGGTGTACCACCTGACGCAGTTCATCGAGCCGCTGCTGCGCGAAGTGCAGCTCGATCACCCTGGCGTCTCGCTGGTGGACCACGGCGCCGGCAAATCGTACCTGGGCTTCATTCTGTACGACCTGTTCTTCAAGAACGGCAACGACGGTTCGCACATCTACGGCATCGAGACGCGCGAAGAGTTGGTGCAGCGCTCGCAGGAACTGGCGAAGAAATTCAAGTTCCCCGGCATGTCGTTCCTGCCGCTGTCCGTGGCCGAATCGACAGAATCGAACTTGCTGCCGCAGCAGATCGACATCGTCACGGCCTTGCATGCGTGCAACACGGCCACCGATGATGCGATTCACTTCGCCTTGAAGAAAAAGGCGAAATTCATGGTGCTGGTGCCATGCTGCCAGGCGGAAGTGGCGTCCGTGTTGAAGAAGAACAAGGGCAAGAGCCTGGGCAAGAACGTCTTGACGGAACTGTGGCGCCACCCGCTGCACACGCGCGAGTTCGGCAGCCAGATCACCAACGTGCTGCGCTGTTTGCAACTGGAAGCGCACGGCTACCAGGTCAGCGTGACGGAATTGGTGGGCTGGGAGCATTCGATGAAGAATGAACTGATCATCGCCAGTTATAAAAATCTGCCGCGCCAGCGCCCGACGGAACGCCTGCAGGAAGTACTGCAGACCTTGGGCCTGGAAGAGATGGGACACCGTTTCTTTGCCGAGGAATTGGCCAAGGCGCAGGCCTGATTGTTGGATTACGCGGCAAGCCGCTAATCCAACCAACCAAACCCGCCACCGCCGCGCAGGTTGGGTAGGTCGGATTAGCGCGCAAGCGCGTAATCCGACAATCACCGGGCAATCAGCAACAACGGCAACAAGAGGGGAGGAGCGGGTCGGTTACAATACCGGCTTTCTCCTCCCTTGCTTTTTGCGCCTCCCCATGACCACACCAATCGAAATGCCCACCGTCCGCCTGGCCAAGCGCCTGTCTGAAGACGTGCCCTGTTCGCGCCGCGAGGCCGAGCTGTATATCGAGGGCGGCTGGGTCACGGTCGATGGCGTGCTGGTGGAAGAGTCGGGCGCGCGCGTGGCCGACAATCAAACGGTGGTGCTGCTGCCGAGCGCGACCCTGGAAGAAATGCCGCCCGTGACGATTCTGCTGCACAAGCCGGCAGGGATCAACGGCGGCGTGGGCAGCGAAGGCAAGCCAGCATTGAGTTGTTTGCGTCCCGAAGAGATTTTCACGCCGGAAAATGTGGCGCCCAGCTCCGTCACGCGCTTCCTCAAGCGTCATCTGATCGGTTTGACCATCACCAATCCGCTCGACACCATGGCGTCCGGCCTGCTGGTGTTCACGCAGGATTTCCGCGTCGCCCGCAAACTGGTCGACGAAGCGAAAACGGTGGAGCAGGAATTCATCGTGGAAGTGTCGGGCGCCATTGCCGAAAACGGTCTGGCGCTGCTCAATCACGGCTTGCCCTTCAATGGCAAGCCTTTGCCGCCGATCAAGGTCAGCTGGCAAAATGAAACGCGCTTGCGCTTTGCCCTGAAAAACGTGCAGCCGGGCCAGATCGCGCACATGTGCAAGATGGTGGGACTGGAGGTCGTCGCCATGAAGCGCTTGCGCATCGGCCGCATCCCGATGGGCGCCATGCCATCAGGCCAGTGGCGCTATCTGCAAGGCTACGAGCGCTTCTAAAGCTGCGGCGCCGTGATGGAATGGCTTTCTGCAAAGCTTTTCCATAGCCGTTCGGCAATATTCAGCGCGATGGTGTCGGCCTTTTCCTGCAGGGCCGCATTGCCCATGCTTTCCGTCGTGGCAAAGAACAGGGTCAGCCAGCGGCGGAACATGCAGGGCGTGAGGTTTTCCATTTGCGCGTGCTGGGCCAGCGGCTTGCCGTGGTAGCGCATGGTGCCGCGCAGCAAGCCTGACCAGAAATCGATCAATGTTGCCAGATGAGCATCCCAATCCTTGACCTCGGCGGCAAAGATGGGGCCCAGCATGGCGTCGTCGCGCGCGGCCGCATAAAAGGTGTGGACGAGATGCTTGACTTCGTCTTCGCTGCAGACTTCCTCGCGGTAGGGAGCGAAGCGTGTGTGGGGGAGGGGGGCGGTATTCTTCATGGCATGCCATGATCGCAGAGCCCCCATGGCGCTTCAATGACCCAGGTCAAGCCGCGTAAAACTCAGGCGGCGACTTTCTTCGGCTTCTTCGCGGGGGCTGGCAATTGCACGATCTGTGTGCCCACCAGCTTGTCGTGCAGGAATTGCCCATTGCCCGTGAACAGGGCCGTGCTGGACCAGGCCAGGATGCCCACGCCGATGGCGCCCAGGGCTGTCCAGTGCTGCAAGTCCAGCAGATACGATACCAGCAGGGCTGGAAGCAGCCACATCCATGACAGGACGTAGCGGTAGGCGGCCACGCGCAGCGGCACGTGGGCATGGCCCGGTAGCATCAGTTGCAAGCGCCACGTCTTCATGGCCAGGGTTTGCCCTTCGCGGCTCCACTGATGGATGAAATACGCGCCCATGACGAGGAAGGCCAGGCATTGGCGCATGTGCTCCGTCAACGGCGTATGCGCGCCTTGCACGGCCAGTTCAAACAGCAGGAAGGGCAAGAACAGCACGGCCAGGGCCAGCAGCGACTCGTATACCATGGAAATCAGGCGGCGCTTGATCGTGGGATGGGAAGTGATGCTGGCGGCAGGCGTGCTATTTGACATTGGTTGGCAGTGGGGCAGGCGTGGCAGGTGGCGTGACGGGCACGGCGGCGGCGGGTGGTGTGGTGGCGGCAGGATCGCTTGCCGGCACGGCCGTCGCTGCGGGAGCGGGCGGCGGGACGGGCGCGGCGGCAGGCGCTGCCGGGGTGGCGGGCGCCATGAGCACGGGCGGCTTGCTCGTGTTGGAATTGATCGCGGGCACCTTGCCCAGCGGTTTTTTCGGCACGAGTTCCGTCGCCAGCTTTTTCTTCTGATCTTCCGGCAATTGCTGGTATTGCTCCCATTGCGCGGTTTTTTGACCCGGATCAATCTTCTTCGTGCGCGTATAGTTTTCGCGCACGAGGCGGCGTTGTTCCGGCGTCAGCTTGATCCATTCGCGCATGCGGTCATGCACGCGGGTTTGCTCGTCCGGCGTCATCGAAGCAAAACGGCTGGCGATATCGAGCCATTTCTGCTTGCGCAGCGGTTCCAGCTTGTTCCATTCCCCCGCCAGCGGCTGCAGGGCTTCCTGCTGCGCGCGCGACAGCTTGTTCCACGATGGATTCTCGCCAGCCTTCGGCGTGCCGCCCTTGCCGCCCGTGCGGGGCGAGCCGGGCTTGACGGCCGGGGCCGGTGCCACCACGGGCGCGGCCGCCACGGGAGGAGGGGGCGGCGCGGCATGTTGCTGCGCGCCTACCCAGGCAGCGCCCGCCAGGGCGCAAGCACCCAGGCCGATGCCGCCAGCCAGCCAGCCTTTGCGTACGCTCGTGCGTGCCATTTATTGCTCGCGTTTCGTCAAGTAGGCGTTGAAGCCATGGTCCATATAGGCGGAGAGCGGCAATTCGTCCGACAGGACGGCGGCGTCGATTTCTGCCAGTTCGGCAATATGTTGTTCCTGCTCAAACTGATAGATGCCCACCAGGCCGCCGACCAGCAGCAGCAGGGGGATGACGACGCTCATGCGGCCCAGCCACGACAGCGGTTCGACAAACAGGCTGCTGGCGATGCCGGCGAAGACGTCCTTGCGCACGGCGACGGCGGCGGGCGCGTCCGCCTTCTTGCGCGACAGGGCCAGCTTGCGTGCTGCTGCCAGGCGATCGGTGGCCGATGCGGGCAGGTCGTCGAGTTTTTCGTTCAGTGCATGGCGCACTTTGTAAGCGAAATTGAGATCGTCGGTGTTCATAATTTAATTCCCTTGGCTTTCAGCGATTCGGCGAGCGTGTGGGTAGCTCTAGAGCAATGTGTTTTCACGCTACCTTCGGAGCAACCCATCGCTTCCGCTGTTTCAGCCACATCCATGTCCTGCCAATAACGCATGAGGAAGGCTTCGCGTTGACGTGAGGGCAGTTTTTGTACCTCTGCATCAATCAAATCAAGGATTTGCGCGCGTTCGACCTGGTCGGCCGACGATTCGGCGGCACTCGAGCCCTGTTCCGATTCATAAGTATCAAGTATATCAAAATCTTCATGCTCGTCGCCCGAGGGCTTCATGCCGGAAAACAGGCTGACCCAGGTGTTGCGAACTTTTTCGCGGCGGAAATAATCAAGGATGGTGTTCTGCAAGATGCGCTGGAACAACATCGGCAGCTCGGCGGCCGGCTTGTCGCCGTATTTCTCGGCCAGCTTGATCATGGCGTCCTGCACGATGTCGAGTGCCGATTCTTCCTTGCGGACCGCGTAGGCGGCCTGCTTGAAAGCGCGCCGCTCGACATTTTCTAGAAAGTCGGATAATTCTTTGTCTGTTGCCATGCGGTATGGGGATCTTAGCGGCTGCGGGGTGCGGTGGGCGAAATGGGGGCGGGTATGCTTTTTGCAACCCCGTGCATGCTAGCAAAAAATGTGCGTTTCCGCAGGGTTTTTGCACGACGTGCGGGCGAAATGGCCTTTCGGCCGACATTTTCCTTGACCATAATGGTGCAACGCGATAACGTATGGGACGCTTTGAACACCCCAAAGCCCTATGGTCAGGTCGCGACCGGCACACAAGGCCATCCGCGGCAAGACGCGCTTTCATTTGTAGGCAGTTTGTTCTAACCCGCGCCACAAGCGCGAGCGGTTCGTACAGGCGCCACAGAAACTCCGGCCAAACGAGTTGCGTTAAGCGTTGTTTTGTAAGGTATCTATGGGTGCCCAAAGAAATGTCGTGACCGCATGAAAAGGGAAGCAGGAGCACTGTCGCGCACGGCGAACTTCGTCAGGAAAGAACATCCGATCAATCTCCAATGGACCTTGAAAGGAATGTTTCATGAATACCGAAGCAAAGGGACCTGCAACAGGTTCCACAACAGGACCGATCACGGGCGCAGAAATTGTCGTGCGCTGTCTGGCTGAAGAGGGCGTCGAGCACGTCTTTGGATATCCGGGCGGAGCCGTACTCTACATCTACGACGCCATCTTCCAGCAAAACAAATTCCAGCATATCCTGGTACGCCACGAGCAGGCCGCGATCCACGCCGCCGATGCCTATTCGCGCAGCTCGAACAAAGTCGGTGTCGCCATCGTCACGTCCGGTCCGGGCGTCACGAATGCCGTCACGGGCCTGTCGACCGCGTACATGGACTCGATTCCCATGGTCGTGATCTCCGGCCAGGTGCCGAGCCACGCCATCGGGCAGGATGCGTTCCAGGAATGCGACACGGTCGGCATCACGCGCCCCGTCGTCAAGCACAACTTCCTCGTCAAGGACGTCAAGGACCTGGCAGCGACGATCAAGAAAGCCTTCTTTATCGCCCGTACCGGCCGTCCGGGACCCGTGCTGGTCGATATCCCCAAGGATATCAGCATGCACAAATGCAACTTCGACTATCCGAAGGAAGTCGAGATGCGTTCCTACCGTCCCGTCGACAAGGGCCACTCGGGCCAGATCCGCAAGGCCGTGCAGCTGTTGCTGCAAGCCGAACGCCCGATGATCTACACGGGCGGCGGCGTCATCCTCGCGCATGCGGCTCCCGAGCTGAACAAGCTGGTCGACCGCCTGGGTTTCCCTTGCACCAACACCTTGATGGGCCTGGGCGGCTACCGCGCCTCGAGCGAGCAGTATGTCGGCATGCCCGGCATGCACGGCACCTATGAAGCGAACATGGCGATGCAGAACTGCGACGTGCTGATCGCCATCGGCGCCCGTTTCGATGACCGCGTGATCGGCAACCCGAAACATTTCGCTTCGCATCCGCGCAAGATCATCCACGTGGACATCGATCCATCGTCGATTTCCAAGCGCGTCAAGGTCGATATCCCCATCGTCGGCAACGTCAAGGACGTGCTGATCGAGTTCCTCGCGCAACTGGACGCGGCTGAAGCCAAGCCGAACGTCAATGCCTTGAGCAACTGGTGGAAGCAGATCGCCGAATGGCGTGGCCGCGAATGCCTGAAATATCCGACCTCCGACCTGGTGATCAAGCCGCAATCGGTGGTGGAAAAGGTGTTCCAGATCACCAAGGGCGACGCCTTCATCACGTCCGACGTGGGCCAGCACCAGATGTGGGCGGCGCAATACTATGGCTTCGACAAGCCGCGCCGCTGGATCAATTCGGGCGGCCTGGGCACCATGGGTGTCGGTTTGCCGTACGCCATGGGCGTGCAGATGGCCAATCCGGACGCCACCGTTGCCTGCATCACGGGTGAAGGTTCGATCCAGATGTGCATCCAGGAACTCGCCACGTGCAAGCAATACCACCTGACGCCGAAGATCATCATGCTCAACAACCGCTTCCTCGGCATGGTGCGCCAGTGGCAGGAAATCGATTACGGTTCGCGCTATTCCGAGTCGTACATGGATTCGCTGCCCGACTTCGAGAAGCTGGCCGAAGCGTATGGCCACGTGGGCATGAAAATTGAAAAACCGGGCGACGTCGACGGCGCCCTGAAAGAGGCGTTTGGCATGAAAGACAGGCTGGTATTCATGAACTTCATTACCGACCAGTCCGAAAACGTGTGGCCAATGGTGAAAGCCGGCAAGGGCCTGTCCGAAATGATGCTCGGTTCGGAGGATCTCTAATCATGCGCCATATTATTTCTGTCTTGCTGGAAAACGAAGCGGGCGCCCTGTCGCGCGTGGTGGGCCTGTTCTCGGCACGCGGCTACAACATCGAAACATTGACGGTGGCGCCGACGGAAGACTCGACCCTGTCGCGCATGACCATCGTCACCAGCGGCTCGGACGACATCATCGAGCAGATCACCAAGCACTTGAACCGCCTCATCGAGGTAGTCAAGGTGGTGGACCTGACCGAAGGCCAGCATATCGAACGCGAGTTGATGCTGATCAAGGTTCGGGCCGTGGGCAAGGAACGCGAGGAAATGAAGCGCACCGCCGATATCTTCCGTGGCCGCATCATCGATGTCACCGAAAAGACGTACACGATCGAACTGACCGGCAACAAGGTCAAGCTCGACGCGTTCATCGATTCGATCGACCGCGCCGCCATTCTGGAAACCGTCCGCACGGGTGGTTCCGGCATCGGCCGCGGCGAACGCATCCTCAAAGTATAAAAATACAAGCAGCACTACGCGGCCCTGGCGCCGCATTTAAAACAACAACGCATCATCAAATATATAGGAAATACCATGAAAGTTTTTTACGACAAAGACGCTGACCTCTCCTTGATCAAAGGCAAAAACGTTGCCATCATCGGCTACGGTTCGCAAGGCCATGCACACGCGCAAAACCTGAACGATTCGGGCGTCAACGTCACCGTCGGCCTGCGCAAGGGCGGCGCTTCGTGGACCAAGGTCGAGCAAGCCGGCCTGAAAGTGGCGGAAGTCAACGACGCCGTGAAAGCGGCCGACGTCATCATGATCTTGCTGCCAGATGAAAACATCGCCCAGGTCTACAACGAAAACATCGCGCCGTTCGCCAAGCAAGGCGCCGTGCTGGCCTTCGCCCACGGCTTCAACGTGCATTACGGCCAAGTCGTGCCACGCGCCGACCTGGACGTGATCATGGTCGCGCCGAAAGCCCCGGGCCACACCGTGCGCGCCACCTACACCCAGGGTGGCGGCGTGCCCCACCTGATCGCCGTGTACCAGGATAAATCGGGCATCGCCCGCGATATCGCCCTGTCGTACGCCTCGGCCAACGGCGGCGGCCGTGCTGGCATCATCGAAACGAACTTCCGTGAAGAAACCGAAACGGACTTGTTCGGCGAACAAGCCGTGCTGTGCGGCGGTGCCGTGGAACTGATCAAGGCCGGCTTCGAAACCCTGACGGAAGCGGGCTACGCGCCTGAAATGGCGTACTTCGAGTGCTTGCACGAACTGAAGCTGATCGTCGACCTGATCTATGAAGGCGGCATCGCCAACATGAACTACTCGATCTCGAACAACGCCGAATACGGCGAGTACGTGACCGGTCCTAAAGTCGTGACGTCGGCCACCAAGGATGCAATGCGTCAATGCCTGAAAGACATTCAAACGGGCGAATACGCGAAGAGCTTCATCCTGGAAAACAAGGCTGGCGCACCGACCCTGATCTCGCGCCGCCGTTTGACGTCCGAGCACCAGATCGAAGAAGTGGGCGCGAAACTGCGCGCCATGATGCCTTGGATCGCCAAGAACAAGATGGTTGACCAGTCGAAGAACTAAGCAGTTGTAGTGCATCACAAGAAGCCGGCGCAAGCCGGCTTTTTTTATGCGCATCGTTTGGCAGGCAACATCCGTTACAATCAGGTCCATTCAACAATACCGTGCGCACCATGCTTGTTTTTTCTAAAGTTTTTGTCGGGAATCTTCATGTGCTCAAGCGCCCCTTCCTGGTGACCATCAGCTGCTGGTTTCTGCTCCTCGGCTCGCTGTCAGCGCTGGTGTCGTCCTACCTCGGTCGCAACGATCCCGCCATGCTGGCGGGAATGGGGCACAGCGTGATTCCCGCCGAGGTGCAATACGCGATTTTGATGTTTAGCATGGGCATTAACCTGGTAGCGGCGCTGGCCATGCTGCAAAGGCGGCGTGGCGCGCGCACCGTGTATCTGGCGTGGGGCGTGGTCGACATTGCGTTCTGTCTGGCGACCCTGCCGCTCAAGATGAACGTCCTGCCAGGCGCGCTCACGTTCGCCGTCATCTGCGCCTTCCTGTACAGTCCGAAATCGAATGCCTGGTTTTCGCCACGCAAGGCGGCCAATGATGCCTGCATGACGCCAGCTTGAGCACGGCTGCTTTCGTTCGCACGTTTTCCGCCCGCCTCCTGTCTTTTTATATTCCTATATAATCCCGCCCTTCCTTTGCAGTTTCATACTTGACTGCATCTGTTTCGGTATCTGCCGACCGCAACGCGCATCACCGCTTTCGTAGCACGCCAGGCGCTGGTTTACCAGCTGCTTGCGCAACCTGAAGGACCCCTATGACCGACCGCACTACCGCCACAGTACCCATGCCGGGCACTGCCGAATCTTCCATTTCCGAACGCCTTCCCGTCCTGGCCTTGCTGGCCCTGGCCATGACGGCGTTTCTCGCCCTCCTGTCGGAAACCTTGCCGGCCGGCTTGCTGCCGCAGATTGCCCGTGACCTGAATATTTCCGAAGTCATGACGGGCCAGCTGGTCACCGTCTACGCCATCGGTTCCATCCTGACGGCGATTCCCCTGACGGCGCTGACGAGCGGCTGGCGCCGGCGCAATGTCTTGCTGCTGGCCATCATCGGCTTTTTGATCTTCAATACGGCGACGGCCCTGTCGCCCAACTATATGGTCGCCCTGGCCTCGCGCTTCGTCACGGGCATGGCCGCCGGGCTGGCCTGGGGTTTGATGGCTGGCTATGCGCGCCGCATGGTGAGCGTGGAGCAGCAGGGCAGGGCGATGGCCATTGCCATGATCGGCACGCCGCTGGCCCTGTCCTTGGGCGTGCCGCTGGGCACCCTGATGGGCGGCGTGCTGGGCTGGCGCAGCATCTTCGGCATCATGTCAGGCCTGGCCGTGGTGCTGGTCGCGTGGGTGCTGCTGGTCGTGCCCGACTATCCGGGGCAAAAGAATGGCGAGCGCCTGTCGATCCGCCAGGTATTCATGACGCCGGGCGTGCGGCCGATTCTGGCGGTGATCGTCGCCTGGATGCTGGCGCATAACATTCTGTATACCTACATCGCGCCGTTCCTGGCGCCGTCCGGCTTGCGCCCCCGCGTCGATCTGGTGCTGCTCGTGTATGGCGTCGGTTCCCTGGCAGGCATCTGGCTGGTCAGCCAACTGATCGACCGCTGGCTGCGCCCGCTCGTGCTGGGCTGCATCGCCGCCTTTGCCCTCGTGATGGTGGCGCTGGGGCTGGCGATGGACTCCCCCATCGTGATCTATGTCAGCATGGCCGTCTGGGGAATCACCTTTGGCGGCGCCGGCACCTTGCTGCAGACGGCGTCGGCGGATGCGGCCGGCGACGGCATGGACGTGGCGCAAGCCATGGTGGCGACCATCTGGAACGTGGCCATCGCGGGCGGCGGCCTGGCGGGCGGCATGCTGCTCGACGGCTATGGCGCGGCATCGTTCCCATGGGCCATGCTGGCCTTGCTGCTGGTGGCGTTGACCATCGCCTGGTGCGCCCACCGCCACAGTTTCAAGCCGGGCCGGCGCAGCGGTGACGCGGTGGTCGGCCACTGATAAGTCATTAATAACATTGTTTTTTTAAGTGGTGGTGTATTGAAATGTGAGCAGATGTGACTGGCAAGCGCATTTTGTGACGATTTGTTAATTTGCGCCACGGGAATGAATGAGGCGTTAGAATCTACACAGTTTGACAAGTTTCTCAAGCGAAAGGGGCGGCAAAACTGCCCCCTTCGCTGGCTGTCAGCCACATTAACTACCTAGGAGTACCCCCATGACCGTGATGAAATCCGTCCTTGTTGCCGCCGCAGCCACCGTTGCCCTGAGCGCACAAGCTCAATCCCTGCCGACTTCCGGCACCCTGGTGGTCGTTCCCGCGTTTGGCGAAGTCAAGCATGTCAATGACCAGGTGGTCGCTACCCTGGCCGTCGAAGAACAGGACAAGGACAAAGCCGCGGCCGCGTCGCGTGTCAACCAGAAGATGAACAAGGGCATCGCCATCGTCAAGCAGGCTGACCCGTCGGCGGCATTGAAATCGTATGGCTACTACACCTATCCTGTGTATCCGGAAGAGCGCCCATTGCCGGCTGGCGCCGTTGCCAAGCCGCGCCTGCCAACGGCCTGGCGCGTGGGCCAGTACTTGGAAGTGACGACGGCCAACCTGGCCTCCCTGCCCAAAACCGTGTCGGCGGCGCAAGGCGTGCTGACCCTGAATGGCTTGAATTTCGGTCTGAAGCCGGAAACCATCCGTTTGCTGGACGAGCAGCGCATCGCCGCCACCTATAAAAACCTGAATGAGCGCGTGGCCGCCATCGCCAAGGCCATGGGCCGCAACGTTTCCGACGCCGTGCTCGATACGGTGGACTTCGAAGGTTCGGGCAATTACGTCACGGAAAACCGCTCTGCCGCCGCACCGATGATGATGCGCAGCGCCAAGATGAGCGAAGACAGTGCCGTCGCCGAACCGAGCTTCGAGCCGGGCGAAACGACGCTCGACATGCGTGTCGTCGGCAAGGTCAAGTTCAAGTAAGCTTGTCAACGGGAAATATTTCCGCGTTAGACTGTTTTAAAAATCATGGGGCTGTTGGCCCCATGGTCGTTTTTGCCCCCATATTTTCCAGGAGAACACCATGACCGTCATGAAATCACTGCTGGCTGCCGCCGCCGCTACCGTTGCCTTGGGCGCACAAGCCCAGGCCTTGCCCACCTCCGGTACCCTTGTGGTGGTGCCCGCCAACGGCGAAGTGGTGCATGCGAACGACCAGGTGACCGTCACCCTGGCCGTCGAAGAGCAGGACAAGGACAAGGCCGCCGCCGCCTCGCGCGTGAACCAGAAGATGAACCAGGGCGCGGCCATCGTCAAGAAAGCCGATCCGCAAGCCGTGCTGAAAACCCAGGGCTATTACACGTATGCCGTGTATCCTGAAACGGCGCCATTGCCGCCTGGTGTCGCCGCCAAACCCAGAGTGCCGACCGGCTGGCGAGTGGGCCAGTATCTGCAGGTAACGACGACGAATCTGGCCGCCTTGCCGAAAACCGTGTCGGCTGCGCAAGGCGTGCTGACCCTGAACCGCCTGAACTTCGGCTTGGCGCCCGCCACCATCCGCAAGCTCGACGACCAGCGCATCGCCGCCGCCTACAAGAACCTCAACGAGCGCGTGGCCGCCATCGCCGGCGCCATGGGCCGCACTGTCAATGACGCCGTGATCGACACCATCGATTTCGAAGGCTCGGGCAACTATGCGCAGCGCGCCAACGTGGCCGGCGCGCGCGCCAGCATGAGCGCCGACTCCATGGGCTATGGCGGCAACCAGGTGGCCGAACCTAGCTTCGAACCAGGCGAAACGACCCTGAACATGGGTCTGGTAGCCAAGGTCAAGTTCAAATAAGGCTTGAACAGGGATCAATATTGTCAGCTTGACGCCGCCGCGCTTTTCTTTGGCGGTGGCTCCTCTATAATGACAACATCGGCAGGCGCATGCCGTGACACTCATGCGCCTGCCATCTGGCACCGATTCCCCCGCAGTACACAAGATATGGAACAACATGGCAAACTTCCCCCGTCGTAGAGGCAAGAACGGCACCCCCGCAGTCTCCAAAGCGTCCCGCTTCAGCAAATTCGCGCGCCAGCCGGTGACCGATGGCACTGGCAAGAAAACCTTGCGCCGCCGCGGCATCTACCTGTTGCCGAACGCCTTCACGACGGCAGCCCTGTTTTGCGGCTTCTACGCCATCGTCATGGCCATGAACCAGAAATTCGAGCACGCGGCCTGGGCCATCTTCATCGCCATGATCCTCGACGGCCTCGATGGCCGCATCGCCCGCCTGACAAATACGCAGAGCGAATTCGGCGCCCAGTACGACAGCCTGTCGGACATGGTGTCGTTTGGCGCCGCGCCGGCGCTGGTGATCTACGAATGGTCGCTGCGCGGCATGGGCAAACTGGGCTGGCTGGCCGCCTTCGTGTATTGCGCCGGCGCCGCCTTGCGCCTGGCCCGCTTCAACACGAATATCGCCGTGGTCGACAAGCGCTTCTTCCAGGGCTTGCCCAGCCCGGCGGCGGCGGCCATGGTGGCCGGTTTCATCCTGCTGATGAATGACCTGGAATTTGCCGGTAACCAGCTGGCCTGGGTGTCGTGGACGATCGCCCTGTTTTCGGGCCTGACCATGGTCACCAACGTGCCGTTCTACAGCTTCAAGGATGTGAATTTCCGCAAGTCCGTGCCCTTCATCGTGGTATTCCTGCTGGCATTGTTCTTTGCGCTCATTTCCATCGATCCGCCGAAGGTGCTGTTCCCGATTTTCGTCGTGTATGGCCTGTCCGGCTACGCCGTGTTTTTCTGGCGCATGGCGAAGGGCAAGCCCGTCAGCATCATCCAGACCGACCCCGAGCATTAATGCGGTGAGTCGGTAGCGTCGCCAGTCTTCAGCCAGCCAGGAGCAGCCATGACCACCAGCAACCGACTCATCATTTTTGACACCACCCTGCGCGACGGCGAGCAATCGCCGGGCGCCTCCATGACGCGCGAGGAAAAGCTGCGCATCGCCAAGCAGCTCGAGCGCATGAAGGTCGACGTGATCGAAGCGGGCTTCGCCGCCGCCTCGCAGGGCGACTTCGAGTCGATCCGGGCGATTGCCGGCGCCGTGCGCGAGTCCACCATCTGCTCGCTGTCGCGCGCCAACGACCGCGACATCGCCCGCGCCGCCGAGGCCCTGGCGCCAGCCGAGCGCAAGCGCATCCACACGTTTATTGCCACGTCGCCCCTGCACATGCAGATGAAGCTGCGCATGACACCAGAGCAAGTGCTTACGCAGGCGCAAAACGCCGTGCGCTTTGCGCGCCAGTTCACGGACGACATCGAATTCAGTCCCGAAGACGGCAGCCGCTCCGATGAAGATTTCCTTTGCCGTGTGCTCGAGGGCGTGATCGCCGAGGGCGCCACCACCATCAATTTCCCCGACACGGTCGGCTACGCGGTGCCCGAAATCTTCGGCGCGACCATCAAGCGCTTGCGCGAACGCATCCCGAACTCCGATAAAGCCATCTGGTCCGTCCATTGCCATAACGACCTGGGCCTGGCTGTCGCCAATTCGCTGGCCGGCGTCATGATAGGCGGCGCGCGGCAGATTGAATGCACGGTCAATGGCCTCGGTGAGCGGGCCGGCAATACGGCGCTGGAAGAAGTGGTGATGGCGCTGCGCACGCGCGCCGCCTATTACAACCTGACGGTGGGCATCGATACGACGCAGATCGTGGCCGCGTCAAAGATGGTGTCGCAGATCACGGGCTTTGCCGTGCAGCCGAACAAGGCCGTCGTGGGCGCGAACGCCTTTGCGCACGCGTCCGGCATCCACCAGGATGGCATCTTGAAGGCCCGCGAAACGTATGAAATCATGCGCGCCGAAGACGTGGGCTGGACGGCCAACAAGATCGTCCTCGGTAAGCTCTCGGGGCGCAATGCCTTCAAGCAGCGGTTGCAGGAGCTGGGTATTTCTCTGGAATCGGAAGCAGAAGTCAACGCGGCCTTCCTGCGCTTCAAGGAACTGGCCGACCGGAAATCCGAGATTTTCGACGAAGACATCATGGCCCTCGTCAGCGAGGAGCAGCAGGCGCAGGAGAGTGAGCACTACCGTTTCATTTCTCTGATGCAGCAGTCGACGACGGGCGCCGTTCCCCATGCGCGCGTGGAGTTTCTCGTCGGCGGCCAACAGCGCAGCTGCGAAGGGCAGGGCGACGGCCCCGTCGACGCCACCGTCAACGCCATCGAAAGCTCGGTCGCCAGCGGCGCCGAGCTGGTCTTGTTCTCCGTCAATGCCATCAGCACGGGCACGCAGTCGCAGGGCGAAGTCACCATGCGATTGTCGCGCGACGGGCGCATCGTCAACGGCGTGGGTGCTGATCCGGACATCATCGTCGCGTCGGCAAAGGCGTATTTGTCGGCACTCAATAAACTGCATGCCAAGGATGAGCGTATCGATCCGCAGCCGTAGACGCGCCGCGCCCGCGGCGCGACGCTTCCTGCCCGTGCGCCGGCTTACTTGCGCACAGGCATGTCGCTGCGGTAACGGATCGATGCCTGCGTGACGATGCCGCTGCAGTTGTCGTCGTAGTCAATGGCGGCGCGCGCCAGCTTGCCATCGCCATCGAGCGCGAAATCGAGCACGCGGACCGTGCCTGTATTCACGCCGGAGCAGCCTACCTTGGCCGTCCCCTGTGCTCCGCTGGTGTTGCCTGCGCCGTAAGTGAACGTCAGCCCTGACTGCCAGGTGAGACCTGGTATGGCGAGCAGGAAGACGTTGATGCGCGTAGGGGACAGGAACTGCAAGGCGTTTGTATTGGCCATGTAGAGCGTGTTCGGTGCGAACTCGGTGCGTGCCGTGCTGTCGATCTCAAACTCGCCGTTGCCAGTGCGTGAACTGTAGGCCAGGGCCTGCGAAAGGTCGCTCAGTACGTCTATGCTGATCTGCCGGCTGTCCGTTTCGCCTGCGGCGTTCGTGGCATCGAGCGCCATTACCGCGATGCCCCTTGATGGCGTCGCGCTGGAGAGGGTGACGCGGGCGGCGTTGGGATTGTCCATCGTCAAGGTCGGCCCCGACACCTGCCGCCAGCGCGTGCTGCTGACGGGTGCGCCGTTGGCCGACGAAGCGCCGGCGTCCAGTGTCAGCGTTCCCGCTGGGCCCAGCACCAAGGGCGCCATGCCGCCGGTACCGATGGCGGCGCGTATGCTTTGGGCCACATTCACATTGACCCCGGGGGTGAACAAGGTATTGCCGGCCGTATCGCGCACGAGTGCATTCGTCTTCGCGTTGAGGCGCACGTCGTAGATGGCGCCCGCCTTGAGCTGGCTCAATGGCGTGACGGTAACGATGGCGCCGTTGTAGCTGATTTTGGCTTCTATGGTGCCAGCATCGGCGCTTTGTCCTTGAAAGAGGGCGTCGGTAACTGACGTAGTGTCGAGCGGCCGGGAATAAGCCCACGACAAGCTCCCGCTGGGCGCCATGGCGCTGACGTCTGGCGACACCAGCAGCTTGAAATCGGTAGCCAGGACAGGTTTGATTTCGTAATAGTCCAGATTGGCCTTATTGCCTGGAAACCAGTTGCCGCTGCTCCAGAGAAGTCCCACATCCAGGCCATCCTGCGCACGGATCACCGTGTCTCCCAGCAATGAGTCAAATTGATTGCGATTGTCCGCCTTGACGCGCAGGCTGGCCTTGCTGTTGTTTGCGCCGCTCAGCACCAGTTCGCCGGCATCGGCATAGCTGTCGAACCAGGAGCTCAGCGGGATGCGCGTAGCGACATCGAGGCTGCCTCCCAGAAGGTTGCTGGCCAGGTGGAATCGGATGCTGGTGGCCGTGCGCGCGGTATCGAGCCTCAATTCATGCTGCACGTCGAGGCCCGTGACGGTGTCGTTCTTGGTAGTAGTGGCATCGGAAAATGCCATGATGAACGGCTTTGTGTCGGAGTAGACATGCAGCAGCCGTGAGAGGGCGCCATTGGTGTAGTCGAAGCGCACGCTGCCCTGTATATCCTGGCGTGGCGTTTCCGTGCGGTCGCCGAACCCTGGCATGAAGCTGATGATGCCGGCCAGTTGCTGCTGTGCCAGCGGCGCCGTGAAGGCAATGTTCATGGTGCCGTCGAGCACGCCGTCAAGCTCCTTTACGCGGCAGTTTGCATACGTCACGCTCAGCTTGTCGCCAGCGCTGACGCGGCCGTTGCCATCGGCATCAATGAAGGCTGCACTCTGGCTGCCGCCGTTGCCACAGGTCCTGGAAGCGGTGCCGCTGGTGCTGACGCGTGCCGACCAGTCAACCACCATTTGCGCCACAGCCAGTGGCGTGGCGCCGTAGGCCAGTGCGAGCGTGGGTGCCGAGTCGGCATTAATTGCATTCAACAATAGTGGTGTATCGGCACTGCTTGCCGGTGGTGTTACGGGCGGTGTCACGGGTGGCGTGGCGGTGTCGCTGCCGCCGCCACCGCCGCATGCGCTCAGCAAGGAGGCCAATAACAGGGTTGCGGGGATGGAGTGGCAGGCAAAATGACTGAATCGGTGGACTTTTTGCGGGTGGTCGAGCATCTGCTTCCTTGTTGGCGGTGGATGAGTGACCAGACATGTTAGTTTGGCCATTTTTTGCCCGACTTTACAGACTAATGCCGTGCAAAAACTCACACATTGTCACGCGCACGCAAGCGATGCTCCTCCGTCACCAAAAAAACCGCCGCTCCTCCTTGTCCGGATCGGGCCCGTTCATCATCATGCGCACGATGCCGTCGTGGTCGAAGTGCACGTGCATCATGGAATCCCACACGCCCGATTCCTTGTAGCGGTAGGACCAGACGTAGAGCTTGGGCAGCGGCAGGTAGGATTTTTCCGTCGGGCGGCCCAGGGTGTGCAGCACGTCTTGCTGGGTCGACACGCCGACCTTGATGCGGGCAAAGCCTGGTGTGTCGAGCACTTGCTCGTAGGAAATCAACCTGTCGTCGGGGCCGAAACGGGCCATATACGTGTACTGGCCGTACGGTCCCGTCGCGTATTCGAGTTCGGGACCCGTGGGTAGCTGGTAGATATTCGTGGGACGGCCCAGGCGCGCTTCCACGGCGGCGCGCGGCTCGCCCGGCTGTGGCGGCGGGACGTTCCAGCTGGCGCAGCCGGCCAGCGCGGCAAACAGCAGCGGCGTTGCTAATTTGAGCAGTTTTTTCATGTTTGACCTCCTGAAATGCAGGAAAATCCTATCATGCGCCGAGAAAAGGCCGCACGGCAGGATACAGGCGGGCATTTTTCCGATATACTTGCGCGTCTGGTTGGAAGCATAGGCCAGTATTTTAATAATCGTAGTTCACGGTGGATAGGGTTCAGACTCTGTGCACCGCATGTGAAAGGTTTATCATGACAGTAGAAAACATCAACAAAGCCGCTATCATCGCGGACAACGCACGTGGTCAAAACGACACCGGCTCCCCTGAAGTGCAAGTTGCACTGCTGACAGCTCGCATCAACGAACTGAACGGCCACTTCAAAGCCCACTCGAAAGATCACCACTCCCGCCGCGGCCTGATCATGATGGTCAACCGTCGTAAGAGCCTGTTGTCCTACCTGAAGGCTAAAGACGCTACCCGTTATCGCGACCTGATCGCTAAACTTGGTCTGCGCAAGTAATTTTTGCCGTACAAAGTTTATACAGAAATGCCTGCGCCAGTTCGCTGACGCGGGCATTTTGTCATTTGAATTCCGGATTTTTGTCGAGAAGTACAGTATTCTCTACCGATATCATGTTTTAAAAGTAAAGTAGTAAAGGCGGCAACAGTGTTTCCGTCGCCTGTGGTGAGGTGAACGACAGCCCCTGAAAATCTGTCGGCAATTAGAAAAGGGATACCCCATGTTTAACAAAGTTACGAAAACCTTCCAGTACGGTCAACATCAAGTGACCCTGGAAACCGGCGAAATCGCACGTCAGGCATCCGGCGCAGTGCTGGTGTCGATCGAAGATACCGTCGTTCTGGCAACGGTGGTGGCACGCAAAGATGCCAAGCCAGGCCAGGATTTCTTCCCTTTGACGGTTGATTATGTCGAGAAAACCTATGCTGCCGGTAAAATCCCGGGCGGTTTTTTCAAGCGCGAAGGCCGTCCTTCCGAAAAAGAAACACTGACCTCCCGCCTGATCGACCGTCCTATCCGTCCGCTGTTCCCGGAAGGTTACTTGAATGAAGTGCAAGTCATCATTCACGTGCTGTCGGTCAACCCTGAAATCGATCCGGACATCGCCGCCATGATCGGCGCATCGGCCGCCCTGTGCGTATCGGGCGTGCCTTTCAATGGTCCTATCGGCGCCGCGCGCGTCGGTTACGCCAATGGCCAGTACATCCTGAACCCGACCGTCCAGCAACTGAAAACGTCGGAAATGGACCTGGTTGTCGCCGGTACCGAAACGGCCGTGCTGATGGTCGAATCGGAAGCGAAACAGCTGTCCGAAGAAATCATGCTGGGCGCCGTGGTCTTCGGCCATGACCAGATGAAAGTCGTCATCGACGCGATTCACGACCTGGTGCGTGACGGCGGCAAGCCGGAAGTCGAATGGGCGCCTGCGCCGAAAAACGAAGCACTGATCGCCCGCGTCGCGCATTTCGCCAACGCCAAGATCAATGACGCGTATCAAACCAAGGACAAGCAAGAGCGTACGGCCAAGCTGAAAGCGGCGACGTCGGAAGTGATCGCCGACCTGTCGGCTGAAGTGGCTGCCAACGGCGGCGCGGCTATCGACAGCGCTGAAGTGAACAACATCCTGTTCGACATCGAAGCGAAAATCGTGCGTACGCAAATCCTGGACGGCGAGCCACGCATCGACGGCCGCGACACGCGCACCGTGCGTCCGATCTCGATCCGCACCAGCGTGCTGCCACGCACCCACGGTTCGGCCCTGTTCACGCGCGGCGAAACGCAAGCGCTGGTCGTGGCAACTTTGGGCACCGCCCGCGACAGCCAGAAGATCGATGCGCTGATGGGCGAGTTCACCGATTCGTTCATGCTGCATTACAACATGCCTCCGTTCGCCACCGGCGAAACGGGCCGTGTCGGTACGCCGAAACGCCGCGAAATCGGCCACGGCCGCCTGGCCAAGCGTGCGCTGATCGCCGCCCTGCCAGCAGCTGAAGAGTTCAGCTACTCGGTGCGTCTGGTATCGGAAATCACGGAATCGAACGGTTCCTCGTCGATGGCATCGGTGTGCGGCGGCTGCCTGGCGCTGATGGACGCCGGCGTGCCGATGAAAGAGCACGTGGCCGGTATCGCCATGGGCCTGATCAAGGAAGGCGGCAAGTTTGCCGTGCTGTCCGACATCCTGGGCGACGAAGATCACCTGGGCGACATGGACTTCAAGGTAGCCGGTACCCGCAACGGTATCACGGCGCTGCAGATGGACATCAAGATCATGGGCATCACCAAGGAAATCATGCAAGTGGCGCTGGCGCAAGCCAAGGAAGGCCGTGAGCACATCCTGGGCGAAATGCAAAAAGCCATGCCGCACGTCAAAACCGAACTGTCCGATTTCGCACCGCGTCTGATCACCATCAAGATCAACCCGGAAAAAATCCGTGACGTGATCGGCAAGGGCGGCGCCGTGATTCGCGCGCTGACCGAAGAGACGGGCACCCAGATCGACATCAGCGACGAAGGCGTGGTCACCATCGCTTCCGTCGACGCTGCTGCCGGCCAGGAAGCCAAGCGCCGCATCGAAGAACTGACCGCTTCCGTCGAAGTGGGCAAGACCTACGAAGGCACCGTGCTGAAACTGCTGGACTTCGGCGCCATCGTGCAAGTCATGCCAGGCAAGGACGGCTTGCTGCACATCTCGCAGATCGCCAACGAGCGCGTCAACGCCGTGGCCGACTACCTGAAAGAAGGCCAGCTGGTTCGCGTCAAAGTGCTGGAAACGGACGACCGCGGCCGTCTGAAACTGTCGATGAAAGCTGCTGAAGGCAACGAAGCGCCAGCCGCTTAATGTCCTTCAGATTCGCCTGACTGCGGCCTCGGCCGCATGATCAAAACCGCCAGCGCGCAAGCCCTGGCGGTTTTTTTTGCGCCGCGTTTGCGCTGCATCGAAAGTGTGTGTCGACGTGTGCATCGGCCTTGATACAGCGCGTATCGGCCGCTGCCGCTCCTTGTAGATTCGGAAAGGGAATCTTCCCCTGAACGAGTCTTCCAAGGAGATGCAGCATGCGCACATTCCGCGGGCTGGCCGCCGCCTTTCTGCTTGCCGTCGCGCCCGGTGCCTGGGCGCAGCTGGACAACGCACCGACGCCGGTGCCGCTGCCCATCCCCATCGCCGCTGCGTCCGCGGCCATGCCGGTGCAAGACCTCGACGCCTTGCGCGCCGTGCATGCGCGCGAAATCAATGACCTCAGCACCTTCAAGACGGCGGGCTTGCAGCGCGCAGCCATCGATCCCTATCTCGATAGTGGGCCAGGACAGCAATTCCTGCGCGAACTGCGCGCCGCCGATCCCGCCGCGCCGGCCGAGACGATTTATGCGCGCGCGATCGAGCAGCTGGCTTCCGGCAGCACCTTGCCCGACCTGCAGGCCATGTCGGCCGCGCTGGTCAAAATCGTGCCGCATGGCCAGAATGTGTCGCCGTATTCGCCATACTTCACCACCAGCGCGCAATTGCAGCTGGCATCCAGCCGCTGCACCACCCTGGCCGACTGTTTCGGCTTGCCCATGAAGAGCGAGGCGCCGCTGTATGATGTGTATCAGATCATGCCCAAGGGCGCCGTCAACGTGTTCGTCAGCCAGGTGGCGCCGACGGAAGAGCTGGGCGGGCTGGTGCGGCGCAAGGGTGGGGCGCAACAATATCTATTACCCAACCGCAGCCTGTGGTCGGCCCCCGTGCTGATCGGCACGATCAAGAATTGAGGAACGATGATGGATCAACAGAGCCTGCAAGCCCGTGCCGCCGAACTGGAACAAGTGCTGACCCGTCTGGCGCCCGCCGACGGGGAAGTGGCTGACCTGCGCAGCGCGCTCGAGCCGCTGCTGGCCCTGGCGGGCAGTGGGGGCTTGAGCGCACCGCTGCCGTGGGGCGATATCCCGGGCGGACGCTACTTCAACGAAGGCGGTCTGCGCCGCTATGCCGAGCTGGAGCAGGCATTTGCCCGTTTCCGCATCGAGGCCACGGGTGGCGACTCGCCGGCCCTGCGCAAGCTGCGCGGCGAGATATGATTAATATATGGTATCAATTGTTGTTTATGGGTAATTGACTGTCGGTATTGCTTGACGACAAAATCTTATTCCCCGACCATGGTGCATCCCTCCCGATTTCCTCTTTTTTATTGGATGCACCATGTTGTCCTCCCTTAAGGCGCGGCTGATCGCCATCGCCGTTTCCATCGTCGTGCTGGCCATGCTGGCCGTCGCCATCGCCAATTTCTTCACGACACGGTCCAGCACACTGGCCGCGCTCGACACGCAGATGCTGCAGTTGTCGCACAGCCACGCGCAAGCCATCGCCGAATGGCTGCGTTCCAAGCAGGCCGTCGTGGGCTCGCTCAAGCAGGGCGCCACGGCGGCCGATCCGCTGCCGGCCCTCAAGGCGGCCGAACAGGCGGGCACGTTCGACATGGCGTATATCGGCTTTGCCGACAAACACGCCGTGTTTTCGCAGGAGCGCAAGCGCGCCGCCGACTACGATCCCACGGCGCGGCCCTGGTACAAGCTGGCGTCCGAAGTGGGCGGCCCCATCATCACGGCGCCATACATCGGCGCCAGCACGGGCAAGCTGGTGGTGACGTTTGCCGAGCCGCTGGGCGGCAAGGGCAGCGTGACGGGCGTGATGGCGGCCGACGTGATGATGGATGCGGTGGTGCAAAACGTCGCCTCGATCAAGCCGACGGCGTCCAGCTATGCTTTCCTCGTCGATGGCGGCGGCAAGATCATCGCCCACCCGGACGGCAAGCTGACTCTGAAACCGCTGGCCGAACTGGACCCGGGCCTGAGCGCGCAGGCGCTGGCCGATATCGAAAAGAGCGGCGATGGCGCCGCCATTCGCCTCGGCGACCGCAACGGCATCTTGCATGTAAGCAAAGTGCCGGGCAGCGACTGGCTGCTGGCTACCGTGCTCGACCGCGCAGAAGCGACGCAGGCATTGAGCTCCATGCTGCGCGCCTCGGCCTTGACGGCCTTGCTGGTGCTGGCCCTGGCCGCCACGGTATTGAGCGTACTGGTGGCGCGCGCCTTGCGCCGCCTGGGCCTGGTACGCGATGCGATGGAAGCGATCGCCACGGGCGACGGCGACCTGACCAGCCGCCTCGACGCGGAAGGAACGGACGAGCTGGCGCAGATCGCCAAGGCATTCAACTTGTTCGTCGAAAAGATCGCCACCGTGCTGGTGCAGATCCGCAGCATCAGCACCCTGGTGCGCAGCGAATCGGCCGATATTGCCGCCGGTAATGCCGACCTGTCTTCGCGCACGGAAGCGCAGGCGGGCGCGCTGGAAGAAACAGCCAGCTCGATGGATGAGCTGACGTCGACCGTCAAGCAGAATGCGGAAAACGCACATGCAGCCAATGAGCTGGCCGTGTCCGCCTCGGAAGTGGCGGCCAAGGGCGGCCGCGTGGTGCAGCAAGTGGTGGGCACCATGGCCGGCATCCAGGAAAGCTCGCGCAAGATCGTCGACATCATCGGCGTGATCGACGGCATCGCTTTCCAGACGAATATCCTGGCCTTGAACGCGGCCGTCGAGGCGGCGCGCGCGGGCGAGCAGGGCAGGGGCTTTGCCGTGGTGGCGTCGGAAGTGCGCAATCTGGCGCAACGCTCCGCCGGCGCGGCGAAGGAAATCAAGGAATTGATCGGCGACTCGGTGGAGAAGGTCGATGCGGGCGGCCGCCTCGTCAATGAAGCAGGCCAGACCATGGACCAGGTGGTGGCGTCGGTGCAGCAATTGACGACCATCATGAGCGAGATCACGGTGGCCAGTCGCGAACAGAGTGCAGGCATCGGCGAGATCAATACGGCCGTCACGCACATGGATACCATGACGCAGCAAAACGCGGCCCTCGTCGAGCAAGCGGCCGCTGCCGCGGAAAGCTTGCAGGAGCAGGCCGTGGACCTGGCGCAAGCCGTCGGCATGTTCCGCCTGGGCGATGCTGGCCCTGCCGCGGCATCCGCGCCCGTGACGCGCCTCAAGGCGAAGCCTGCCGCTTCGGCTTCCGCGCCGCGCGCGCCGGCCCGCGCGCTGTCGCCGAGCAAGCCCGTCAAGGCGGCCAAGTCCGGCGCCGACGAGTGGGAAGAGTTTTAAGAAGACGCGTAGCGATCTGCACGTTCATCCGCGTTTTTGTCAGGCCAGCCTGCCAAAAATGCAGTTCGTCGCAATCGGCGTGTCTGCCGGGGGCGGTATGGCTATAGTGACACCATACCGCAAGCCCACTGCCAGACACCCGAGGAGAACAACATGAACGTCGCTAAAAACATGGAAGTCATTGCCGTTGCCGCCGCCATCCTGCTTGGCGCCAGCTGCTACGCCATCGCCCCGGCCGCCCCGGCCCTGCAAGTGGCCAGTTCCACGGCCACCCTGGCCGCACCAGCGGACAAGGCTGCCATGCAAGTGGTGGTCGTCAAGGCCAAGCGCCTGACCGCTACCGAAAAAGCTCGTTTTGCATAATTGATTGTCAGCCATTTTCGTCGCTGCTACAGTGGTGCTGCGCGAGCAATGCGGGCGCTCCAGGCGGGCGCCGCGACACATAAAAACAAGATACCGAGGATGCACTACATGAAAAAGATACTGCAATTGGCGCTGCTGTTCCTGGCGACATTGGGCCTGGTGCGCGGCGTGGCCGCCGAGACCCGCTTGCTGGAAATGCGCAACGTCGACGCCCGCGTGGTGCGCGTCAAGCTCGATGGCGTGATGGAAGTGCGTATTCGCCAGGGCAACGTGGCTTCGCTGAGCATCACGGCCGACAAGCGCTACATCGCCGATGTCAGCACGGCGCAAAGCGGCGACACCCTGCACATCGAAACGGAAGTGCGCGGCTTCAAGCTCGGCCCTTCGTCGATCCGCGCCGACCTGGTGCTGCCGAACTTGCGCGAACTGAGCTCGGAAGGCTTTGGCAGCACGGACATCACGGGCTTCAAGGGCGAGGAACTGACCCTGTCGCTGGAAGGGGCGGGCAGCATCAAGCTGGTGGGCGACTACCGCAAGCTCAATGCCAGCCTGGGCGGCGTGGGCAGCATGCAGATCTGGATAGGCAACAATGAGCGGGCGGAACTGGACTTGCAGGGCGCCGGTTCCGTGGTGCTGGGCGGACGCGGGCGTATCCTGAAAGCGAGCCTGGGCGGCCTGGGCAGCCTGAATGCGCAGCAGTTCGAAGTCGATGCCGTCAACCTGGAATTGAGCGGCCTGGGCAATGCCACGGTGAATGCCCATACGAATGCCAAGCTGAACCTGAGCGGACTCGGTTCGGTGGTGGTGTATGGCAAGCCGGCCAACCGCGATGTCAGCGTCGAGGGCCTGGGTAAAGTCAGCTGGAAGTAAACGCATCCTGCCGCAGGCTTTATTGGCAGAACAAGAATAAGTAGTCAGACCACATCCCATTCCGATGAAAAAACTGATCATTACATTACTCATGCTGTTGACGATACAGCTACCCGCGCGGGCTGGCTTCGTCGAAGGCGCCAGCGCCTACAACAACAAGAATTACGCGCTGGCCTACAAGGAAATCCTGCCACTGGCCAAGACCGGCAACGCCGATGCCCAGCACTTGCTGGGCTTGATGTATTACATGGGACGCGGCTTGCCGCAGGATTACAAGCAAGCCATGTTCTGGCACCGCAAGGCGGCCGACCAGGGCAAGGCCGACGCCCAGTATGTGGTGGGCGCCATGTATTACACGGGCAACGCCGTGCTGCAGGACCACAAGCAGGCCGTGGGCTGGTTCCGCAAGGCGGCCGAGCAGAACCACGCCGAGGCGCAGCAGGTGCTGGGCCTGATGTACCGCTATCACATGGGCGGCGTGCAGCAGGATAACGTTATCGCCTACATGCTGTGGAACCTGGCGGCCGCGAACGGCAACGCGAATGCGGCCGACCAGCGCGCCGCCGTGGTGCGCAAGATGACGCACGAGCAAGTCGAAGAAGGGCAAGCCCTGTCGGCGAAATGGAAGCCGGGCACGCCGCTGCCGCGCCAGTCGAAGACGGGCGGCGCCTAGGGCGGGAGGCTCCCTGCAAGGGTGGGCGGCTTGGCGTACAATCGCCGTTTTCTCTTGAAAGAGTCCCGCCATGCGTGCAGTTGCCATCAGCCAGCCAGGTCCCGCCGACGTTTTGCAGATCGCCGAACGTCCCGTCCCCGCCTTCAAAGCCGGTGAGCTGCTGATCAAGGTGCACGCGGCTGGCATCAACCGCCCCGACGTGCTGCAGCGCCTGGGCAAGTACGCGCCGCCAGCCGGCGCGTCCGATTTGCCGGGCCTGGAAGTAGCGGGTGAAGTCGTCGATGGCGATTTCACCAACACCGCATTCAAGAAGGGCGACCTGGTTTGCGCGCTGGTGCAGGGCGGCGGCTATGCCGAATACTGCGCCGCGCCCGCCGGCCAGTGCCTGCCCTTGCCGAAGGGCTTGACGGCGCTGGAAGGCGCGTCCCTGCCGGAAAACTTCTTTACCGTCTGGAGCAATGTCTTCGACCGCTGTGCGCTGGCCGATGGTGAAACGTTACTGGTGCAGGGCGGCACGTCCGGCATCGGCGTGACGGCCATTCAATTGGCCGCCGCGCTGGGTCACCGCGTGTTCGCCACGGCCGGCAGCGACGAAAAGGCGCGCGCCTGCGAAGCGCTGGGCGCCGAACGTGGCATCAATTACCGCACGGAAGATTTCGTTGCCGTCGTCAAGGAACTGACCGGCGGCAAGGGCGTCGACGTCATCCTGGACATGGTGGGCGGCGACTACTTGCCGCGCGAAATCGATTGCCTGGCCGACGATGGCCGCATCGGCCTGATCGCCGTGCAGGGTGGCACCAAGGCGGAACTGGACCTGGGTAGCTTGCTGCGCCGTCGCCTGACGGTGACGGGTTCCACCTTGCGTCCCCGTTCGGGCGCCTTCAAGGCGGCCATCGCGAATCATCTGCGCACGACCGTCTGGCCGCTGATCGAGGCGGGCAAGATCAAGCCCGTGATCTATAAAACCTTCCCATTGGAAAAGGCCAACGAGGCGCATGCCTTGATGGAGGCGAGCACGCACGTGGGCAAGATCATGTTGCAAGTTGTTTGAAACGGGGCACTGCCTGTTTGACCGGCATCGGTGCCGGAGTTAGAATGACGGGTTATTAGAATTTAGGCTACTATGCGTCGCAAACTCGTCGTCGGAAATTGGAAAATGAACGGCAGTCGCACCTCGAACGCGGTGTTATTGTCTGAAATAGTTGCTGGCCTGGCTGCCTCTGGCGCCGCCAGCGCCGTCTGTGTGCCTGCGCCGTATCTGGCGCAGTGCCAGGCGCAATTGGCAGGCACGGCTCTTGGCTGGGGTGCGCAGGATGTGTCCGCGCATGCCAGCGGCGCCTACACGGGAGAAATCTCGACCGCCATGCTGCAGGATTTCGGCTGCGGCTATGTGGTGATCGGGCATTCCGAACGCCGCGCCTACCATGGCGAGAGCGATGCGCAAGTGGCGGCCAAGACGGTTGCCGCGCTGGCGGCGGGCATCACGCCTATCGTCTGCATCGGCGAGACGCTGGCGCAGCGCGAAGCGGGTCAGACCGACGCGGTCGTGGCGCAGCAGCTGGGCGCCGTGCTGGCGGCGATTTCCGCCGACGACGTGGCGAAACTGGTGCTGGCCTATGAGCCGGTCTGGGCTATCGGCACGGGCAAGACGGCCACGCCGCAAATGGCGCAGGACGTGCATCAGGTATTGCGCGGCCAGCTGGCGGCAAAGAATGCGGTAGCAGCGACCGGCGTGCAAATCCTGTACGGCGGCAGCATGAAGCCGGAGAACGCAAAAGAATTGATGGCGATGCCGGATATCGATGGCGGTCTGATCGGTGGGGCAGCATTGAAGGCGGCGGATTTCCTGGCAATTATTCACGCCGCTGATTGAATTAATTTAAACTAAGAATGGAATTGCAATGAACATGATGTTCAATCTGGTAGTGGTAGTACAGGTTATTTCGGCATTGTCGATTATCGCGCTGGTGTTGTTGCAGCACGGTAAGGGCGCCGACATGGGCGCCGCCTTTGGTTCGGGCGCCTCGGGCAGCCTGTTCGGTGCGACGGGTTCGTCGAACTTCATGTCGAAATCGACGGGCGTTGCCGCCGCGATCTTCTTCGGCGCCACCCTGGCCCTGTCGCTGATGGCCAATCAGCGCGCCACGACGGTCGGCGGCGGCGTGATGGATAAAGTCGTCAAGCCAGTGCCGGTCACCGGCGCGGGCGCGATCCCGACGACGGTGCCTGCGGCAGCTCCGGCTGCCAGCGCTCCGGCAGCGGCGGCACCGGTTGCCAGCACCCCGGCCGGCGCGATTCCAAAGTAATTTTGTAGGAGCTCGATACCTCATCGAGAGTAATTCTCATTACGGGCAGATTATTGCTCAATGTTTCAGCAGCGCGGCAGGAAAAAATCGTGACGCGCTGGAAGATGTAAAAATTTATCGTTTTTATCTGTGTTTTGATGCATTTGTGCATTAACTTTAGCGGCAAAGCAGAGTAGAATACGGGCCTTACCGCCGACGTGGTGAAATTGGTAGACACGCTATCTTGAGGGGGTAGTGGCGAAAGCTGTACGAGTTCGAGTCTCGTCGTCGGCACCAGAAATCAGAAGCCAGCAACGGCGCACGAGCCATGGCTCGTACAAAGTTGCTGGCTTTTTTTACGAGGATGTGTCGTTCGATCCTGGTCTTAGCTTTGATTGGGGTCGTGCGTTAGATACGCTGCAAATGATCGCAGCGTCCTCATTTAACCGATCGTTCAATATAAGCTCATCAATCGTGAACCTCGAAAATTACTTCCCCGTCCTGCTGTTTATTATTATCGGCCTTGGTGTCGGTATCGCTCCCCAGCTCCTGGGGCGCCTGTTAGGTCCTAACAAGCCTGACGCAGCAAAACTCTCCCCGTACGAATGTGGCTTTGAAGCATTCGAAGACGCGCGCATGAAATTTGATGTGCGCTACTATCTGGTCGCAATCCTGTTTATTTTGTTCGATCTGGAAACGGCATTCTTTTTCCCATGGGGCGTTGCAATGCGCGACCTGGGCTGGGCCGGTTTCGTCACGATGATGGTGTTCATCGCTGAATTCGTGGTCGGATTTTGGTACATTTGGAAGAAAGGTGCCCTTGACTGGGAATAAGCCATGGCTATTGAAGGCGTATTAAGCGAAGGTTTCATCACCACCTCGGCCGACAAGCTGATCAACTGGGCGCGCACCGGGTCTATGTTCCCGATGACGTTCGGTCTGGCCTGCTGTGCGGTCGAAATGATGCATGTGGGCGCAGCCCGCTACGATATGGACCGTTTCGGCGTCGTGTTTCGTCCGTCGCCGCGTCAGTCCGACGTCATGATCGTTGCCGGCACCCTGTGCAACAAGATGGCGCCGGCCCTGCGCAAGGTCTACGACCAGATGGCAGAGCCACGCTGGGTCATCTCGATGGGTTCCTGCGCCAATGGCGGCGGGTACTACCATTACTCCTATTCCGTGGTGCGCGGTTGCGACCGCATCGTGCCCGTCGACGTGTATGTGCCTGGCTGTCCTCCGACCGCTGAAGCCTTGCTGTACGGCATCATGCAGTTGCAGAACAAGATCAAGCGTACCAGCACGATCGCACGCTAACCGGGCCGCTTCAGATTATGACAACACATTTAGAAGTATTGCAAAACGCCCTCGGCAATGCCCTGGGCGATCGCGTTAGCACGACGGTTGCGCTGGGCGAAGTCACCCTGGTCGTCAAGGCCGAGGACTACCTCGCCGTAATGCAGACCCTGCGCGACGATCCGACCCTGCATTTCGAGCAATTGCTCGACCTGTGCGGAGTCGACTACTCGACCTATGGCGATGGTAGCTGGGATGGCCTGCGTTTCGCGGCCGTCTCGCACTTGCTATCGGTCAAGCACAACTGGCGCGTGCGCGTGCGCGTGTTCGCGCCGGACGACGACATGCCGCTGCTGCCCTCCGTGGTGAGCATCTGGCGCGCCGTCAACTGGTACGAGCGCGAAGCGTTCGACCTGCTGGGCATCCTCTTCGAAGGCCACAACGACTTGCGCCGCCTGCTGACCGACTACGGTTTCATCGGCCATCCGTTCCGCAAGGATTTCCCCGTCTCCGGCTATGTCGAGATGCGTTACGATCCGGAACAAAAGCGCGTGATTTACCAGCCCGTGACGATCGAGCCGCGGGAAAACGTGCCGCGCGTGATCCGCGAAGAACATTACGGGATGAAATAATGGCTGAGATTAAGAACTACACCCTGAACTTTGGGCCACAGCATCCGGCCGCGCACGGTGTGCTGCGCCTGGTGCTGGAGATGGATGGCGAAGTCATCCAGCGCGCCGACCCGCATATCGGCCTGCTGCACCGCGCCACCGAAAAGCTGGCCGAACAGAAGACCTACCTGCAATCCGTGCCGTACATGGATCGTCTCGACTATGTGTCGATGATGTGCAATGAACACGCGTACGTGATGGCCATCGAAAAGATGCTGGGCCTGGAAGTGCCGCTGCGCGCGCAATACATCCGCGTCATGTTCGACGAGATGACGCGCATCCTGAATCACCTGATGTGGCTCGGCACCCACGCGCTGGACGTTGGCGCCATGGGCCCGTTCCTGTATTGCTTCCGCGACCGCGAAGACTTGTTCGACGCCTACGAGGCAGTATCGGGCGCGCGCATGCACGCGGCCTACTACCGTCCGGGCGGCGTGTACCGCGACCTGCCGGACGCGATGCCGCAGCACAAGGCGTCGATCATCCGCAACGCCAAGGCCATCGGCAAGCTGAACGAAAACCGCCAGGGTTCCCTGCTGGACTTCATCGAAGACTTCGCGCGCCGTTTCCCGAACTCGGTGGACGAGTACGAAACCCTGCTGACCGACAACCGTATCTGGAAACAGCGTACCGTCGGCATCGGCGTGGTCTCGCCGGAAGATGCGCTGGCCATGGGCTTTACGGGCGCCATGCTGCGCGGCTCGGGCGTGCAGTGGGACTTGCGCAAGAAACAGCCGTACGAAGTGTACGACCTGATGGATTTCGACATTCCTATCGGCACCAACGGCGATTGCTACGACCGCTACCTGGTCCGCGTGGAAGAGCTGCGCCAGTCGAACCGCATCATCAAGCAATGCGTGGAGTGGCTGCGCAACAATGAAGGTCCTGTCATGACCAGCAACCGCAAGGTGGCGCCTCCGGGCCGCGTCGACATGAAGACCAACATGGAGTCCTTGATTCACCACTTCAAGCTGTTTACGGAAGGTTTCCACGTGCCGCCAGGCGAGGCCTACAGCGCCGTGGAGCATCCGAAGGGCGAGTTCGGCGTGTACCTGGTGTCCGATGGCGCCAACAAGCCGTACCGCATGAAACTGCGCGCGCCAGACTACGCCCACTTGCAGTCGCTCGACGAAATGGCGCGTGGGCACATGCTTGCCGACGCCGTGACCATCATCGGGACGCAAGACATCGTGTTCGGCAGTATTGACCGCTAAGAGGCAAAAAGTATGTTGTTATCAGAGCAATGCTATAAGAAAATTGACCGCGAGCTGGCCAAGTACCCGGCCGACCAGCGTCAGTCGGCCGTCATGGCCGCGCTGGCCCATGCCCAGGATGAACTGGGCTGGCTGGCGCCGGAAACCATGAAGGAACTGGCCGATTACATCGGCATGCCGGCGATTGCCGTGCAGGAAGTGGCCACGTTCTACAATATGTACAACGTGAAACCCGTGGGCAAGCACAAGATCACCGTGTGCACCAACCTGCCATGCGCCTTGTCGGGCGGCGTGCGCGCTGCAGAGTACCTGAAGCAGAAACTGGGTATCGATTTCCGCGAAACCACCGCAGACGGCCAGTTCACCCTGGTTGAAGGCGAGTGCATGGGTGCTTGCGGCGATGCGCCTGTCTTGCTGGTCAGTAATAAAACCATGTGCAGCTGGATGTCGAACGAGAAAATCGACGCCATGCTGGAGGAACTCAAGAAATGACGTCACTCCACAACCGCCATATCGATCCATTGATCCTGAAGGATCTGGATGGCAAGAACTGGCATTTGCAAGATTATGTGAGCCGCGGCGGCTATAGCGCCCTGCGGCGTATCCTGGAAGAGAAAATCACGCCGGAACAGATCATCGCCGACCTCAAGGCTTCGTCCTTGCGCGGCCGTGGCGGCGCGGGTTTCCCTACCGGCTTGAAGTGGAGCTTCATGCCGCGCCAGTTCCCGGGCCAGAAATACCTCGTCTGCAATACAGATGAAGGCGAACCGGGCACTTTCAAGGACCGCGACATCATTCGTTACAATCCCCATGCCCTGATCGAAGGCATGGCCATTGGCGCTTATGCGATGGGCATCACCGTGGGCTACAACTATATCCACGGTGAAATCTTCCAGGAATACCTGCGTTTCGAAGAAGCGCTGGAAGAGGCGCGCGCCGCCGGCTTCCTGGGCGACAAGATCATGGGCAGCGAGTTCTCGTTCCAGTTGCACGCGCACCATGGTTATGGCGCCTACATCTGCGGCGAAGAAACGGCCCTGCTCGAATCGCTGGAAGGCAAGAAAGGCCAGCCGCGCTTCAAGCCGCCTTTCCCTGCCTCGTTTGGCCTGTACGGCAAGCCGACGACGATCAACAACACGGAAACCTTCGCGGCCGTGCCATTCGTGCTGAACATCGGTCCAGAGAAATACCTGGCGATGGGCAAGCCGAACAATGGCGGTTCGAAGATTTTCTCGATCTCGGGCGACGTGGAAAAACCGGGCAACTACGAAGTACCGCTCGGCACCCCGTTTGCGACCCTGCTGGAACTGGCAGGCGGCATGCGCGGTGGCAAAAAGATCAAGGCCGTGATCCCTGGCGGTTCGTCCGCCCCTGTGATCCGCGGCGACATCATGATGCAGACCGACCTGGACTACGACTCGATCGCGAAAGCCGGTTCGATGTTGGGTTCGGGCGCCGTCATCGTGATGGACGAAACACGCTGCATGGTAAAGGCGCTGGAACGCCTGTCCTACTTCTACTTTGAAGAATCGTGCGGCCAGTGTACGCCTTGCCGTGAAGGCACAGGCTGGATGTACCGCATGGTGCACCGCATCGAGCAGGGGCAGGGTCGTCCAGACGACCTGGACATGCTCAACTCGATCGCCGACAACATCCAGGGCCGCACCATTTGCGCGCTGGGCGATGCGGCTGCCATGCCGGTACGGGCCTTCATTAAGAATTTCCGTGAAGAATTTGAATATCATATCGAGCACAAGCATTGCTTAGTGCCCGCATATATCTAAGCTGCGTCAGGTAACGATCACCATGGTTGAAATCGAAATAGACGGCAAAAAAGTCGAAGTCCCTGCTGGTAGCATGGTGATGGACGCCGCCAACAAATTGGGAACCTACATTCCGCACTTCTGCTATCACAAGAAATTGTCGATCGCAGCGAACTGCCGCATGTGCCTGGTCGAAGTGGAAAAGGCGCCGAAGCCTTTGCCCGCTTGTGCGACCCCGGTCAGTGCCGGCATGATCGTGCGCTCCGCCAGCGATAAAGCTGTGCAGGCGCAAAAGTCGGTCATGGAATTCTTGCTGATTAACCACCCGCTCGATTGCCCGATCTGCGATCAGGGCGGCGAATGCCAGTTGCAAGACTTGGCAGTGGGCTACGGCAAGAGCGAATCGCGCTACAAGGAAGACAAGCGCGTCGTCACGCCGAAGGAAGCCGGTCCGCTGGTCTCCATGCAGGAAATGTCGCGCTGCATCCAGTGCACCCGCTGCGTACGCTTTGGTCAGGAAGTGGCCGGCGTGATGGAGCTGGGCATGATCGGCCGCGGCGAACACTCGGAAATCGTGTCGTTTGTCGGCCAGTCCGTCGACTCCGAACTGTCGGGCAACATGATCGACCTGTGCCCGGTTGGCGCACTGACCTCGAAGCCGTTCCGCTACAGCGCCCGTACGTGGGAACTGTCGCGCCGCAAATCGGTCAGCCCGCATGACGGCCTCGGTTCGAACCTGATCGTGCAAGTGAAAGCTGGCAAGGTCAAGCGCGTATTGCCGCTGGAAAACGAAGCCGTCAACGAGTGCTGGATCTCGGACAAGGACCGTTTCTCGTACGAAGCGCTGGACAGCGCCGAACGCCTGACTTCCCCGATGCTGAAACAAGGCAACGAGTGGAAGGAAGTCGATTGGCAGACCGCGCTGGAATACGTGGCGCACGGCCTGAAAAACATCAAGCACGAGCATGGCGCAGACGCCATCGCCGCGCTGGCAACGCCGCATTCGACCGTCGAAGAGCTGGTCCTGCTGCAGAAAGTGGCCAACGGTCTCGGTTCCGAGAACGTCGACTTCCGCCTGCGCCAGACCGACTTCGCGCTGGACGCTGGCGTCAAGCCATGGCTGGGCATGCCGATCAACGAATTTGGCCAGATCAAGCGCGCCTTCGTCATCGGCTCGTTCCTGCGCAAGGATCACCCATTGCTGGCCACGCGTTTGCGCGCGTCCGTCAAGGGCGGCGCCAAGCTGTCGATCCTGCACGCCTCCGACGATGATCAGCTGATCACCATCGCCAACAAGATGATTCTAGCGCCAAGCGATTGGCTGGCGGCCTTGTCGGAAGTGGTCGTCGCTGTTGCGAAAGCCAAAGAAATCGCCGCGCCAAGCGGTTTCGAAGCGGTTGCCGCTTCGGATGTGGCAGTGGCCATCGCCGCGAGCCTGATGGCTGGCGACAACGGCGCCGTGCTGCTGGGTAACGCGGCAACGCAACATCCCCAAGCGTCGCAACTGCATGCTGCCGCGCAATGGATCGCCGAACAGACGGGCGCCAAGCTCGGTTACCTGACGGAAGCGGCCAACACGGTTGGCGCGCACCTGGTCGCCAAGCCGCGCGCCAACGTGCAAGCAGCGTTTGCCGTACCGAAGAAAGCCTACGTGCTGCTGCACGCCGAGCCGGAACTCGATGCCGCCAATCCACAAGCGGCCCGCGCCGCCCTGGACGGCGCCGACATGGTCGTGGCCATGTCCGCCTTCAAGCACGGCATGGATTACGCCGATGTCTTGCTGCCGATCGCTCCGTTCGCGGAAACCTCGGGTACCTTCGTGAACTGCGAAGGCCGCGCGCAAAGCTTCAACGGCACCGTGAAACCGCTGGCGGAAACCCGTCCAGCCTGGAAAGTGCTGCGCGTCCTGGGCAACATCCTGGGCCTGGCCGGTTTCGACTACGACACTTCCGAAGCGATCCGCGACGAGGCGTTTGGCGCCGGCGTGACCGATCTGTCGGCACAGCTGAACAACATCGCCAAGAACGCGCCGGAAGCGGCAACGTACGCGCCGGCTTCGCCTGCGCTGCAACGCATCGCCGACGTGCCGATCTACTTTGCCGACGCGCTGGTACGCCGCTCCGAACCGTTGCAACGCACGGTCGATGGCGCCGCGCCGCAAGCACACCTGTCCGCCGAACTGGCTGGCAAGCTGGGCATCAAGGCGGGCGACAAGGTCAAAGTGGCGCAAGGCTCCGGCAGCGCCATCCTGGTGGCGGCAATTCACGCCGGCCTGCCAGCCAATGTGGTCAAGGTGTCGGCGGCGCATGCCTCGACGGCTGGCCTGGGCGGCATGTTCGGTGACATCACAGTTGAAACAGCAGAGGGGAAAATCTGATGGCTCTGCCTGAATTTGTAAACGTCATCAACAGCGGCGGCCAGGATTTGCTGGGCGGCTCGTGGCCGTTCTTCTGGACCCTGATCAAGATCCTGTGCGTGCTGCTGCCGCTGATGGGCCTGGTTGCTTACCTGACCTTGTGGGAGCGCAAGCTGATCGGCTGGATCCAGATCCGCGTCGGCCCGAACCGCGTGGGTCCATTGGGCTTGCTGCAGCCGATCGCCGATGCGCTGAAACTCTTGTTCAAAGAGATCATCATCCCGTCCAAGGCCGCCAAGGGCCTGTTCGTGATCGGCCCGATCATGACCATCATGCCGGCCCTGGCCGCCTGGTCGGTCGTGCCGTTCGGTCCGCAAGCCGTGCTGGCCAACGTCAACGCGGGCTTGCTGATGCTGCTGGCGATTACCTCGATGGAAGTCTACGGCATCATCATCGCCGGCTGGGCCTCGAACTCGAAGTACTCGTTCATGGGCGCCATGCGCGCTTCGGCGCAGATGATTTCGTATGAAATCCCGATGGGCTTCGTGATGGTCATCGTGCTGATGGTCTCGGGCAGCCTGAACTTCATCGACATCGTCGGCGGCCAGCAAATCGGCTACTTCGCCGACAAGGGCGTGAACTTCCTGTCGTGGAACTGGCTGCCGCTGCTGCCGATGTTCGTCATCTACATGGTGTCGGGCCTGGCTGAAGCCAACCGTCACCCGTTCGACGTCGTCGAAGGCGAGTCGGAAATCGTTGCCGGCCACATGGTCGAGTACTCGGGCATGGCCTACGCCATGTTCATGCTGGCCGAATACGCCAACATGATCCTGATCGGCGCGCTGACTTCGCTCATGTTCCTCGGTGGCTGGTCCGCACCATTTGCCTTCCTCGAGTTCTGGGGTGGTTTCGGCGGCTTCTTCTGGCTGTTCGCCAAGACCTTCTTCATCGTGTCGGTGTTTATCTGGGTGCGCGGTACTTTCCCACGCTACCGTTATGACCAGATCATGCGCCTCGGCTGGAAAGTGTTTATCCCGTTGACGCTGGTCTACCTGGTCTTCGTCGCTGCCTGGATGCAGACATCCTGGAATATTTGGAAGTAAGAGAGTGCATACGAATGGATAAGGTAAAAGATTTCTTCAGCAGCCTCTTGTTAGGCGAGCTGATCAAGGGCATGGCGCTGACAGGCAAGTACATGTTTTCGCGCAAGATCACGGTGCAATTCCCGGAAGAGAAGACACCGATCTCGCCGCGTTTCCGTGGCTTGCACGCGCTGCGCCGCTACCCGAACGGCGAGGAACGTTGCATCGCCTGCAAACTGTGCGAAGCGGTTTGCCCGGCGATGGCCATCACGATCGAATCGGAACAGCGTGACGACGGTTCGCGCCGCACCACGCGTTACGATATTGACTTGACCAAGTGCATCTTCTGCGGTTTCTGCGAAGAGTCATGCCCGGTCGATTCGATCGTCGAGACGCAAATCCTGGAATACCACGGCGAGAAACGCGGGGATTTGTATTACACGAAAGAGATGTTGCTGGCCGTAGGTGATCGTTATGAAAATGACATCGCCGCTGCGCGCGCCGCCGACGCACCTTATCGCTGATGGATGCGCCGTAGCCATTGGCTGCGGCGCGCCCCTCGTTCATCTGTACGTCTATTGGGTTTTTTATGGACTTTAAAACAATTTTGTTTTACGCCTTCGCACTGATCTTGATTCTGGCAGCGACGCGCGTCATCACGGCCCGTAATCCGGTCCACGCAGTACTGTTCCTGGTACTGTCCTTCTTTTCCGCAGCGGGCATCTGGATGCTGCTGCAAGCTGAATTCCTGGCCATCGTGCTGGTATTGGTGTACGTCGGCGCCGTGATGGTGCTGTTCCTCTTCGTGGTCATGATGCTCGATATCAATATCGACCGCATGCGCGAAGGCTTCTGGGGTTACCTGCCTTTGTCGGTGACGGTGGGCGTGATCATCGTGCTGGAAATGGCCGCTGTCCTGTGGCACGGTTTCCGCAACTTTGCGCCTAGCATCGCTCCGGTCAACGTCAACCTGGGCGGCACCAAGGAACTGGGCCTGCTGATCTACACGAAATACGTGTTTGCCTTCGAGATCGCTGCCGTCGTGTTGCTGGTGGCCATCGTTGCCGCGGTCGCGCTGACCTTGCGCAAACGCAAGGACACCAAGCATTTTGCTCCGGGCGATGCCGTGCGCGTCAAGCGCAACGACCGCCTGAAGATCATCAAGATGGACGCGGTTGTCGAGCGTCCTGCGGCTGAGCCGGAAGTTAAGGAGGCACCATGACATTATCGCTCACACATTTTTTGGTCCTGGGCGCGATCCTGTTCGCAATCTCGATCGTCGGTATTTTCCTGAACCGCAAGAACATCATCGTATTGCTGATGGCAATCGAATTGATGCTGCTGGCGGTGAATATGAATTTCATCGCGTTCTCCCATTTCATGGGCGACGCGGCCGGTCAGATCTTCGTTTTCTTCATCCTGACGGTTGCCGCCGCTGAGTCGGCTATCGGTCTGGCTATTCTGGTGGTGATGTTCCGTAATCTGGATACCATCAACGTCGAAGACCTGGACAGCCTCAAAGGCTGATGTTTTTCAGACTCGATCTCTCGAATAATAACGATTAAGGTTCATCATGGCGGGGCAACTCCTCAACCCTAACCTCCTTCTTGCCGTACCGCTGGCGCCGCTGGCCGGTGCCGCGATTGCAGGCTTGCTTGGCACCCAGTTCCTGGGTAATTTGGTCGGACGCAAGACGTCGCATACCGCGACGATCCTGGGCGTACTGATTGCGTTCATCCTGTCCGTGCAGACACTGCTGGCAGTGATGGATGGCGCGACATTCAATGGCACGATCTATAACTGGATGACGATCGGCACCCTGAAGATGGAAGTGGGCTTCCAGATCGATTCGCTGTCGGCGATGATGATGTGCGTGGTCACCTTCGTCTCCCTGATGGTGCACATCTACACGATCGGCTACATGAAGGACGACGAAGGCTACAACCGTTTCTTCGCCTACATCTCGCTGTTCACGTTCTCGATGCTGATGCTGGTCATGGCCAACAACTTCCTGCAACTGTTCTTCGGTTGGGAAGCCGTGGGCCTGGTCTCTTACCTGCTGATCGGTTTCTGGTACCAGCGTCCGACGGCCATCGTGGCCAACATGAAGGCGTTCCTCGTCAACCGCGTGGGCGACTTCGGCTTCATCCTGGGCATCGGCTTGCTGCTGGCTTACGCCGGCACCATGAACTACCAGGAAGTGTTCGCCAAGAAAGACGAACTGGCGCTGTTGAGCCTGCCAGGTACCGACTGGGCCCTGCTGACCGTTGCCTGCATCTGCCTGTTCATCGGCGCGATGGGCAAATCGGCGCAGTTCCCGCTGCACGTGTGGCTGCCTGATTCGATGGAAGGACCTACCCCGATCTCTGCACTGATTCACGCCGCGACGATGGTGACGGCCGGTATCTTCATGGTCTCGCGCATGTCGCCGCTGTTCGAACTGTCCGACACGGCACTGTCCTTCATCCTCGTGATCGGCTCCATCACGGCGCTGTTCATGGGCTTCCTGGGCATCATCCAGAACGACATCAAGCGCGTCGTCGCTTACTCGACCCTGTCGCAGCTCGGTTACATGACCGTGGCGCTCGGTTCGTCCGCATACTCCGTGGCCGTGTTCCACCTGATGACGCACGCATTCTTCAAGGCACTGCTGTTCCTGGGCGCCGGTTCCGTCATCATCGGCATGCACCACGATCAAGATATCCGCAACATGGGCGGCCTGCGCAAGTACATGCCGATCACGTGGATCACGTCGCTGGTCGGGTCGCTGGCCCTGATCGGCACGCCGCTGTTCTCCGGTTTCTACTCGAAAGACAGCATCATTGAAGCCGTCGAAGCGACGCATATCTGGGGCGCTGGCTTTGCCCAGTTCGCCGTGCTGGCTGGCGTGTTCGTCACCGCGTTCTACTCGTTCCGCATGTACTTCCTCGTCTTCCACGGCAAGGAACGTTTCGGCCAGGCGCATGCGCACGGTCACGACGACCATCACGCACCGAAAGCGGCCCATGGCGCGCACGGCGATGCACATGATGACCACCATGACGAAGAGGAAGACGACCACGCGCACCACGGTCTGGAACCTGGCCAGAAGCCGCACGAGTCCCCATTCGTCGTCTGGTTTCCGCTGGTGATGCTGGCGATCCCTTCGCTGATCATCGGCTACCTGACGATCGGCCCGATGCTGCATGGCGATTTCTTCAAGGGCGTGATTTTCGTTGGCGAAAACCATCCAGCAATGGAAGAGTTGTCGCATGAATTCCACGGCGCAATGGCGATGGCGATCCACGGACTGTCGACGGCACCGTTCTGGCTGGCATTGTCCGGCGTGGTGGCAGCCTACTACTGCTACATGGTCAACCCGCGTGTACCGGCCTGGTTCTTTGCCAAGTTCCACGCGATCCACACCCTGCTGGACAACAAGTACTACATGGACAAGTTCAATGAAGTCGTGTTCGCCGGCGGTGCCCGCTTGCTGGGTAATGGCCTGTGGAACTTCGGTGACAAGAAGCTGATCGACGGTTTCGTCGTCAATGGTAGCGCCAAGGTCGTCGCCTGGCTGTCCTCGCTGTCGCGAGTGCTGCAGACCGGCTACATCTATCACTATGCATTCGTGATGATCCTGGGCGTGCTGGGCTTCCTGATCTATTTCCTGCCATTCTGGCCCGCTAAGTAAGCTGACCTGATAAAAGAATACTGAGAACCATGATGCAGTCTACGATTTCTACATTACCTCCTTACCTGAGTCTGTCGATCTGGGTGCCGATCATTTGCGGCGTCCTGATCCTGGCTCTCGGCCGTGACAGCAAAGCGGGCTTTACCCGCTGGCTGTCGCTGGCTGGCGCCGTGCTCAGCATGCTGTGCACCTTGCCGCTGATCCAGCATTTCGACAACGCCGCACACGGCATGCAATTCGTCGAAAAAGCACCGTGGATAGCAACCTTCAATATCTGGTACTCGCTGGGTATCGACGGCCTGTCGCTGTGGTTCGTGCCACTGACGGCCTTCATCACCGTCATCGTCGTCATTTCGGCTTGGCAAGTGATCGAGAAGCGCATCGCCCAGTACATGGGCTCGTTCCTGATCCTGTCGGGCCTGATGATCGGCGTGTTCTGCGCGCTGGACGGCTTGCTGTTCTACTTCTTCTTTGAAGCAACCCTGATCCCGATGTTCATCATCATCGGTATCTGGGGCGGCTCGAACCGCGTGTACGCGTCGTTCAAGTTCTTCCTGTACACCTTCTTCGGTTCGCTGCTGACCCTGGTTGCCATCATCTACCTGCGCAATGTGTCGGGCACCTTCGACATCCTGGCCTGGCATGCGTTCAAGCTGACGATGAACGAACAGATCTTCATCTTCCTGGCCTTCCTGATGGCGTTTGCCGTCAAGGTGCCGATGTTCCCCGTCCACACGTGGTTGCCGGACGTCCACGTGGAAGCGCCTACGGGCGGTTCCGCCGTGCTGGCCGCCATCATGCTGAAACTGGGCGCGTATGGCTTCCTGCGTTTTTCGCTGCCGATCACGCCTGACGCCAGCCACTACCTGTCGGGCTTCATGATCACCTTGTCGCTGATCGCCGTCATCTACATCGGTCTGGTTGCCCTGGTGCAAACCGACATGAAAAAACTGGTCGCCTATTCGTCGATCGCGCACATGGGTTTTGTGACCCTGGGCTTCTTCATGTTCAACGACATTTCGGTGCAGGGCGGTATCGTGCAGATGGTCTCGCACGGCTTCATCTCCGGCGCGATGTTCCTGTGCATCGGCGTGCTGTATGACCGCATGCATACCCGCAACATCGCCGACTACGGCGGCGTCGTGAACCGCATGCCAAAATTTGCCGCCTTCTTCGTGCTGTTCTCGATGGCCAACTGCGGTCTGCCAGCGACGTCCGGCTTCGTCGGCGAGTTCATGGTGATCCTGGGCGCGGTGAAATACAACTTCTGGATCGGTCTGCTGGCTGCAACGGCACTGATCTGGGGCGCGGCGTACTCGCTGTGGATGGCCAAGCGCGTGGTGTTCGGCAAGATCAAGAACAAGCATGTGGCCGAACTGACCGACATCAACAAACGTGAATTCTTCATGCTTGCTGTGCTGGCCATCGCCGTGCTCGTGATGGGTCTGTACCCAGCCCCGTTCACCGACACGATGCAAACTTCGGTTGCTGACCTGCTGCAGCATGTCGCCACCAGCAAGTTGCCTTAAATAGAAGACCGATAACATGACTAATGCACCTAATCTGGTACCGCTGTACGCGGAAATCTTTCTGCTGATCGCCACGTCGGCGCTCTTGCTGATCGATATGTTCTTGCCTGCGGCGAAGCGTTCGATCACCTATGCGCTGTCCTTGCTGACCCTGGCCGGCTGCGCCTTGCTGACCGTGGGCGACTTCAACGCGGGCACCACCGTCTATACGTTCCACAACATGTTCGTGTCGGACCCGATGTCGCAGCTGCTGAAACTGTTCTCGTACGGCGCCGTGGCGCTGACCCTGATCTACTCGCGTGCCTACGCCACCGACCGCAATATGCTGTCGGGCAACCTGGGCGGCGAGTTCTACGTGCTGGCCCTGTTTGCACTGCTGGGCCAGATGATCATGATCTCGGCCAACAATTTCCTGATCATCTACCTGGGTCTGGAACTGATGTCGCTGTCGCTGTACGCGCTGATCGCGCTGCGCCGTGACAATGCCAAGGCCACGGAAGCGGCCATGAAATACTTCATCCTGGGCGCGCTGGCTTCCGGTTTCATGTTGTACGGCATCTCGATGCTGTACGGCGCGTCCGGCACCCTGGACCTGGGCGAACTGCGCGTGGCGCTGGAAAACGGCAAGACCAACGGCACCATCATGGTCTTCGGCCTGGTGTTCCTCGTTGCGGGCCTGGCCTTCAAACTGGGCGTCGTGCCATTCCACATGTGGGTGCCTGACGTGTATCAAGGTTCGCCAACGGCCGTGACCTTGCTGTTGGGCGGCGCGCCGAAACTGGCCGCGTTTGCCATCACCCTGCGTTTGCTGGGCGAGGGCTTGCTGCCGATGGCGCATGACTGGCAGCAAATGCTGCTGGTGCTGGCCGTGATGTCGCTGGCCATCGGTAACTTCACCGCCATCGCGCAAACGAATCTGAAGCGCATGTTGGCGTACTCGACCATCGCGCAAATGGGCTTCGTTCTGCTGGGTCTGCTGTCCGGTACCGTTGACGCACCGAACAACACCCTGAACGCGGCTGGCGCAGCCACCGCCTACGGCGCCTCGATGTACTACGTCATCACCTACGTGTTCACCACCCTGGGTACCTTTGGCGTGATCATGTTGCTGGCACGTAGTGGTTTCGAAGCGGAAGAACTGGCCGATTTCAAGGGCCTGGGCAAACGCAGCCCGATCTTCGCGCTGGTGATGACCCTGTTCATGTTCTCGCTGGCTGGCGTGCCGCCGCTGATGGGCTTCATGGCCAAGTACTCGGTGCTGGCTTCCGTGCTGGCCACGGGCCAGCTGTGGCTGACGATTGCCGCCGTGCTGTTCTCGCTGATCGGCGCCTTCTACTACCTGCGCGTCGTGAAAATGATGTGGTTCGACGAGCCGACGGACAGCAACGCGCTGGTCGTGCATGGCGACATGCGCGTCGTGCTGGCCCTGAACGGCGTGTTCGTTCTGGCGCTGGGCGTGATGCCTGAGAGCATCCTGGCGGCCTGCGCTTCGGCCATCACCAAGACCCTGGCGTCCTGACCGATGGATGTCACCGTCTCGAGCTGGCTGGTGATCGCCCTGGGCATCCTGGGCGCCAACCTGCCTTTCTTGAACGAGAAACTGTTTGCCGCCGTGCCCCTGAAAAAGGCGGCGCAAGCGGAGCAGGTCTGGCGCAAGCCGCTGGCGCTGCGCCTGCTGGAGATGGTGATTCTGTACTTCATCGTCGGCGCCGTGGCGTTCGCGCTCGAAGCGCGCATCGGCAACGGTTTCCCGCAGACGTGGGAGTTCTACGCCATCACCGGCTGTCTGTTCCTGGTGCTGGCTTTCCCAGGTTTTGTCGGACGCTACCTGCGCAAACGCCGTTAGCAGCAACCACCGAAAGCGGCGCCTCTGGCGCCGTTTTTTTATTGAATAAAGGAATTCCATGGATACGAATCTGATTGAAACCAAGGTGGATGGCGAGCTCGTCTACCAAGGCGGCTTCCTGCGCGTGCAGCGCGACCGTGTGTCTCTGCCGGATGGCAAGATCACGGCGCGCGAATTCGTCCTGCATCCGGGCGCCGTCGTCATCCTGCCGCTGCTCGACGATGGCACGGTGCTGATGGAGCGCCAGTACCGCTATCCGCTGGACCGGGTCTTCATTGAATTCCCGGCTGGCAAGATCGACGCGGGCGAATCGCACCTGGCGTGCGCCCAGCGCGAGTTGCTGGAAGAGACGGGCTACACGGCCAGCGACTGGCAATTCGTCTCCACCATCCACAACGCCATCGCGTATTCAGATGAACACCTGGAACTGTTCCTGGCGCGCGGCCTGGTCGCCGGCGAACGCCAGCTCGATGAAGGCGAATTCCTCGAGACATTTACAGCCACCGTGCCGCAGCTGCTCGACTGGGTCAAGGATGGCACGATCACGGACGTGAAAACCGTTATCGGCATCTTCTGGCTCGACAAGATCACCAGCGGCGTGTGGCAGCCGGCCTGATACAGCGCATGCGCACGGCAATCTTCCTGCTGCTGGCGGCCGCCAGCCTGGGCGCGCACGGAGCCGCGCGCACGCCGTTTCAGGTGCGCTGCGAAGACACGATCAGCAAGACGGTGTCCGTGCTGACGGCGCAGCAGAATGGCTACAGCATCGACACGCATCTGCCGTACAAGGCCCTGACGGTGATGAAGGGCACGGCGCGCGCCAACACCTGGGTGTTGGGCTTGACCAAGACGGATTCGCGCGTGGCCATCGCCCTGGCCGGTCCCATGCTGCAAGACCCGGCCAGCGGCTATGAATGTGTGGCGCCGCAGATTACCGTGTCCCTCACGTATGCGCCCGTGGTGATCTATATCGGCCGCGAGTTTGCCCCCGGCACTTGCGCGTATGATGAGATACTCGCGCACGAGTTGCGGCACATGAAAACCTATATGGAACACTTGCCGCGCGTGGAAAAGACCGTGCGCGCGGCGCTGGCCAAACGCTTCGAAGCGCGGCCCCTGTACGCGCCCAGCGGCACAGCCAAGGCGGCGCTGGCGCGCGAGATCGACACGGGCTGGCTGCCCTACATCAAGGCCGAAATGCGCAAGGTGGAAACCTTGCAGGCGGCCATCGATTCTCCACAGGAATATGCGCGCCTGGGCAAGGCGTGCAAAGGCGAAATCCAGAACATCCTGGCGGGCAAGGCAGCGCCCGCCAACTAGACAAGGAATGGCATGACAGCAGCACCGAACACCATCCGTTACTTTGCGCTGATCCCCGCCGCCGGCGTGGGCGCGCGCATGGAAGCGGGCAGTCCCAAGCAATATTTAGCCATCGCCGGCAAACCCATGCTGCGCCATGCGCTCGACGCCTTTCTTGCCAGCCCCCTCATCGCGCACACCTATGTCGTCGTCAGCGCCGACGATGGCGTGATCGACACGGTCGTGCCGGAGCAGGGCGTGACTGTGCTGCGCTGCGGCGGCGCCACGCGCATGGAAAGCATCCTCAATGGCTTGCACGCCATGCACGGCAGCATCGCTGCCCACGACCAGGTGCTGGTGCACGACGCGGCGCGGCCCGGCCTGACGCCGGCGCTGATCGAAAAGCTCATTACCGAAGTCGGTGGACATCCGGCCGGCGGCTTGCTGGCCTTGCCCGTGGTCGACACCGTCAAGCGGGCAGGGGCCGCCAATGTGTCAGCGCAGACGGTGCCGCGCGACCATCTATGGCTGGCGCAGACGCCGCAAATGTTCAGCTATGCGCTGCTGCACCGGGCCTTGTCCGAAGCACCCGACCCGCAAGCAATCACGGACGACGCCAGCGCTGTCGAAGCGCTGGGCCTGGCGCCCAAATTGATCGAGGGCCACCCGCGCAACCTGAAGGTGACCCTGCCGCGCGACATCCACACGGCCGAGCTGTATTTGGCCCATCCTTGAATTCCAGAGAGACCCGCATGAACCCAACGACTTCCGACCTCCCATTTCGCATCGGCCAGGGCTATGACTGCCACGCGCTGGTGGAAAACCGCGACCTGATCATCGGCGGCGTGAAAATCCCCCATCACCTGGGCTTGCTCGGCCACTCCGACGCCGACGTGCTGCTGCACGCCATCACGGACGCCATCTTCGGCGCGGCCGCCCTGGGCGACATCGGCCGCCATTTCCCCGACACGGACGCGCAATTCAAGGGCGCCGATTCGCGCACCCTGCTGCGCGAAGCCGTGCGCCGCGTGCAAGCCACCGGCTATGTGATCGGCAACATCGACGCCACCATCATCGCCCAGCGCCCGAAAATGGCGCCGCACATCGCCGCCATGTGCGCCAACGTGGCCGAAGACCTGGGCGTTTCCGTGGGACAGGTCAACATCAAGGCCAAGACGAATGAAAAGCTCGGTTACCTGGGCCGTGAAGAGGGCATCGCGGCCGAGGCCGTGGCCTTGCTGCTGCGTGCCTGAGCGTGCCCGGCAGCGCTTTTTAATGATTTCTGAAATTAATATTTCCAAATTGAAATTTGGTGAAAATTTAACGTTATTGTCATGATAATATTTGTCCGCTTTTCGGACGCGACAAGACGTCACCTATAACCACGGGAATATTGAGAGAACGGAATCATATGAAGAGTCGTATGCAGGGGCCGGCATTGTGCTGGCTGGGCGCCAGCCTGTTGGCCATGGCTATGCTGGCCGGGTGTGGCGGGGGGAGCAGCAGTGATGGCAGCGTCGTGACGCCGCCCGCAGCCGTCGTGCCGCAAGCTGTCGTTGTGTTTGCCGGTGCGGTTTCCGCAGCTGCCGAAGGCGCAGATGCCATCGGCAGCATGGGCGCACCGATCGAACTCGATGCTGGCGGCAGCAAGGATAGCGAAGGCAATGCGTTGAGCTTTGCCTGGAGCATTGTTTCCAAGCCCACCGACAGCAGCCTGAGTTTGCAGAGCGCCACAGTTGCCAAGCTGGGCTTCCAGGCCGACGTGCTGGGCAGCTACGTCTTCAAGTTGCGGGTCTCCAATAGCAAGGGTGGTTTCGCGGAAAAAAATGTGACGGTGCTGGTGAATAACCGCGTACCGAACGCCGTGATCGTCGTCAACGCCACGTTCACGGCGCAACCGGTCGTCAAGACGCCCGTGGCTGTATCGATTGGTTCCGGCATCGTGCTTGATGCCACGGGCAGCATCGATGCCGATGGCGACAAGGTGACCACGACGTGGGAATTGATCCAGAAGCCAGCCAGCAGCACCTCGGTGTTGTTTGCTGCAGGTCAAACGGCCCGTTTCTCGCCGGATGTGCTGGGCTTGTACAAAGTGCGCGCCCGCGGCGCCGATGGTAAGGGCGCCTATGCCGAGACCGTGTACCAGTTCGATGCCAACAACAGCATTCCTACTGGTGTGATCCAGGGCACGGTGGCGGTGGTCAGCCGCGACAACCAGAGCGTACCCGTGGGCCAGCCCGTCGTCACCAGCGGCATCCTGAGCTATGACGAGGGTGGCGCGCAATTGACTTATGCCTGGGCGGTCGACAGCCGGCCTGCCGGCTCCGTAGCCACCGTCGGCGCAGCTGCTGCGGCGATTCCTTCCTTTACGCCGGATGTGGCCGGCGCCTACGTACTGTCGCTGACGGTCGGCAATGGCCGCCAGACGGCGGTCGCCTACCTGAAGCTCAACGTATACACGTCGACGTCCAGCGTGCTTCCGCTACCGTTCAAACCGGTCGACATGCGCTATAGCCTGGCCATTGACCGCCTGGTCGTCGTCACTGCCGAGCCCGATGCCGTGAAAGTCATCAATCCGGTCGATGGTACCTTCACCAGCGTCAATCTGCCGGCCGCGGTCAAGGCCTTCAATCTGAGCCCGGATGGCAAGCTGGCTGGGGTGCTGCATGATGGTGTGGTCAGCCTGGTTGACTTGGTAACAGGTACATTGCTGAACTCGACGGGCACTGGCGGCACGCAAACGGAAGTGTTTGTCACCAATGACGGTGTGGTATTCCTCACGGGTCAGACGCTGGTTTCATCCGCGCGGCCGGCAATTGCAGTCATTAACGGCCGTACGGGGCAGGCTTTGCCTTCGCTGGATTTTTCCAGTGGCGGCGGTTTCTATGGCGCCTTGCGCGGCGTGTTTGCCACATCGAAGAACAAGGCTTTTCTTTCGCAGGGCAGTTACTCCAGTCTGGCCTATTTCACCATCGACCCTGCAACGAATGCCATCCTGACCAGCGGTAGCACCTACAGTGAATACAGCGTGCCATCGCCGTTCGTCCTGTCGCCGAAGGAAGATCTGTTGTTTGCCGCAAATGGCACCTACTTCAATACCGATACGCTGAAATATGTGGGGCGCTTTATTTTCGGTACAAGCAGCAGTGGTCTCAGCAATAATCTGCAGTCGATGAGTTATTCGCCGATCAAGGCGGAAGTGCTGTTGATGGAAAGCTCGCTTGACTATCTTTATCCGGCCTACGATACGACGTACCAGACCAGCTACAAGAAGTATAGCGGCGAGCTGTTGTTCGCTGCGGGCACTGTCAGCCTGCCGGTGATTGGTGGCGAAGCCAGCTATGGTATCGGCGTCTTCCACACGGCCGCCGGCGATCCGGTGGCGCTGGTGCAGACGGGCGGTGCACAGAAGGGCGCCACGCGCGCCAAGTACTATCTGGTGTATCGCTGATCGCATGAAAACGGCGGCGCGTCCGCCGTGCAAGATGTGATATTTTAGAAGGCGGCGCGATGGCAAAGACCATCCCGGCCGCCTTTTTTCATTGACGACACAGGAGAATTCCCGATGCCAATCATCAAGCGCACACGCCTTGCCAACGCATTGCTGCTGGGAGCCTTCGCGGCCTGCGCCATGCCCGCCCACGCCGAACTGCAAGCCACGGGCGAGCCCCCCGCCGCCAAACAGGGCTGGAAGGCCGAGACCGTCGCGCAGGGCGTGCGCCAGCCGTGGGGCATCGCCTGGCTGGGCGAGGGGCGCGCGCTCGTCACCAGCAAGCTGGGCACCTTGCACCTGCTGAATGGCAAGACGTTCAGCGACGTGGCGCTGGAAGGCATGCCCAAGGTGTTTACGGGCGGGCAGGGCGGCCTGCTCGACATCGTGATTCACCCGCAGGATGTCAGCAAGCCGAATCCACGCGTCTACATGACGGTGTCGACGGGCACGAATGACGCGAACCGCACGACCCTCGTGCGCGGCGTGTTCGACGGCAAGAAAGTGACGGGCATCCAGACTCTGTTCAAGGTGGCCACGGACAAGAGCGGCGGCCAGCATTTCGGTTCGCGCCTGCTGTGGCTGCCGGATGGTACTTTGCTGATGAGCGTGGCCGATGGCGGCAATCCGCCGCTGCGCATCGGCGACCGCCTGGCGCGCGAGCAGGCGCAAAACCTGGCCACGCACCAGGGTTCCATCCTGCGCCTGACGGAAGACGGCAAACCGGCGCCCGGCAATCCGCTGGCGGCCAAGGGGGCCTTGCCGGAAATCTGGTCGTACGGCCACCGCAACGTGCAGGGCCTGGCGCTCGATCCTGTTTCCGGCCGCGTGTGGGCCACGGAACACGGGCCGTATGGCGGCGATGAGCTGAACCTGGTGACGGTAGGCGGCAACTATGGCTGGCCTTTGCAAAGCTATGGCGCCGACTACAAGACGCATGAACCCGTCGGCAAGCACGAAGTGGCGGGCATGCTCAATCCAAGCGTGGCCTGGGTGCCGTCGCCGGCGCCGTCGGGGCTGGCCGTCTACACGGGCGACAAGATCGCCGCCTGGCGCGGCAGCATCTTCAGCGGCGGCCTGGCGGCCAAGGATATCCGCCGCATCGCCGTCGATGCCAGCGGCAAGGTGACGGGACAGGACCGCCTGGACATCGGCGCGCGCGTGCGCGACGTGCGGCAGGGGCCGGACGGCTACCTGTATGCGCTGACCGATGAGGATAATGGCCGCTTGCTGCGCATCGTGCCGCAGTAACACGGCAGGCGCGGTCTTCGCTTAAGATGGCGCCTTTACTTCATTCAAGGTGGCGGCATGGCCCGTGATACTTATGCATACCGGCACGTTGCCGTCGAATCGCGCGCCGTCAACGGCCGCGTGGAAATCCGCCCCGTGCCGGGCCAGGCCTTTTCGCCCGAGCTGGCTGTGCAGTGTTCGCGCCGCCTGGCCGACCTGCAGCGCTATCCGCTGGGCAGCCGCTTTTTACTGTTTGCCAAGCTGACGGACCGCCTGGGCGGTATTCCCTTCCTGTATGCGTATCACGGCGACGCGGACGTCGTGATGACGCCGGCCGACGTGGCGAAATTCCTTGGCGAATTCCGCCGCGGCCGTATCTGATTTCTACGATGCGATGCAGGCCACGCCAGCCTTGGCGCTGGCCTGCGGCTTGCCGAAGATGGCGATCGTCAAGGCGCAGCCGAGGGCGAACAGGCCACCGATCACCATCGCGCTCGATACGCCCAGCCGGTCGACGGCCATGCCTCCCAGCAATGCTCCCGACGCCAGCGACACTTGCACGATGGCGACAAACAGCGCGCTGCTGCCTTCCATCAAGTGGGGCGCCGCCTTGAACATCCACGTCTGCACGGCGATCGGCATGGCGCCGAAACCGAAGCCCCACACGGCCACCAGCAGCATGGCCGTTAGCGAATGGCTGCCGAATGCGGCCAGGGCCAGGGTGGACAAGCCCAGCACGGCGCCCGTCACCATCAGCGCGGCCCGTTCGTAGCGGCCGGCGGCCCAGCC
>NZ_LBCO01000024.1:81612-125154 GCF_000988085.1 Janthinobacterium sp. KBS0711
GCAGCATGGCGCTGACCGTGCCGGCCGCCAGGTGCGACACTTGCGTGAGGAAGGGCGCGATATACGTGTAGGCGGCGAACTGGCCCGTGAAGATCATCGCCGTGGCGATCAGGCCCAGCCTGGCCTTGGGGATGCCGAATATCATCGGCAGCTGGCGCAAGCGGATGGCCTGCGTCGGCGGCAGCTTGGGCAGCAGCAGCAACTGGCCGATGAAGACCAGCACGGCAATGGCGCTGGCCGCGCCGAAAGCGACCCTCCACCCCACCAGTTCGCCCACCAGCGCGCCAGCCGGCACGCCCGCCACCGTGCCCAGCGAGACGCCGGCGAAGATGATGGACATGGCGCGCGACGCATGCTGCGGCGACACGAGGCGCGGGCCGATAGCGCTGCCGATGGCCCAGAAGCCGCCCACGCCCACGCCCAGCATGGCGCGGCCCAGCAGTATCCACGCATACGAGGGTGCCAGCGCCACCAGCAGGTTCGACGCGACCAGCAGGGCGGTGAGGGCCAGCAGCACGATGCGGCGGTCCAGGCGCCCCGAGCCGACGGTGACGAAGATGGCGGCAAACGCGGCAACGATGCCAGGCGTGGTGATCATCAGCCCCGCCTGGCCCTTGCTGATGGCCAGCTCGGCCGCCATGGCCGGCAGCAGGCCGACGGGCAGGAATTCGGAGGTGACGAGGGCGAAAGCGCCGATGCCGACCGACAGGACGGCCAGCCACGGCGCCACGGTGGTATCGTCGCCGGAAGTGTTGGAAGGAGTGTGCATGTGGGTTCCTGAAAAGCGGGAGGTTTTTAACCGGTCGGTATATAATCAGGGCAGGTGGACATCGTTGTCAATAATTTTTTACCGAACGGTATGAAACAAGATAAAAAAGAGCAAGCGCCCAAGGCGAAAACGGGACGGCCACGCACGTTTGACGCGGACGAGGCGCTCGATTGCGCCATGAAAGTGTTCTGGGAAAAGGGTTATGAGGGCAGTTCCCTGCCGGAGTTGACGAAAGCCATGGGCATGAACCGGCCCAGCCTGTATGCCGTCTTCGGCAACAAGGAGCAGCTGTTCCACAAGGCGCTCGAGCGCTACAGCGATACGCGCATGCGGTTTTTCGATGCGGCGCTGGAGCAGCCGACGGCGCGCCAGGTGGTGGAAGCCTTGCTGACGCAGTATGTCGATGCGCAAACGATGCCGGACGGTCCGCACGGCTGCATGGGCGTCAATGCGGCGCTGGCCTGCAGCGACGATGCCTTGCCGATCCGCGATGAATTGTTCGCGCGCCGGCTGCGCGGTGAAATCAAGTTGCGCGACCGCTTGCGGCGCGCGAAGGAAGAGGGGGATTTGCCGCCCGATTCCTGCCCGGAGCAGCAGGCGCGCTTTGTCGTGACCCTGTCGCAGGGCATGGCTATCCAGGCGGCGGCCGGCGTTTCGCGCGAGCAATTGCAGCAGATGGTGGGCTTGCTGCTGCGCAATTGGCCGATGTAACTAGCCCGTCGGGGCGATGGTCTTGGCCAGGTCGCTAGGTGCCTTGCGCCGCCAGGCGGCCGTCAGGGCGGCGGCCAGCATGTCCAGTTCCGCGTCCGCCAGGCACACCGTGATGCCGGCCAGGCGTTCGCCCCACCAGAGTTTCTCGCAACCCGATGGCGTGATGACCGTGGCGATATGCGCCGCTTCCGCATCGAGCAGCACGTTGATGTGCTCGTCGTCGGGCAGGGTGGCAAAGATCTTCCCGCCCACGCGGAAGGCCGGACGGTCGTGGTGTTCTTCCTCGCTCGTGTCGGGAAACGACAGTGCCAGATAGCGTAGTTCTTCCAGGTCGACCATTCCTCTTTCCCCCTCATCGGACAGATAGCAGCGTGACTACATTTTGCCATGCTGTTTCGCACCGTGGTGCAGCGGCATGCGAAAAGAAATGCGCAAGATGCGACACTAACGGACTGGTCTGTGGTGCCGCCGCGACACGCCGCGCACCGCGCATGGTCATCGCGACAGAGTGGGGATGGCGTTTTTCTGCCGCTGGATAGCTGCTTGCCAGAAAAATATCTTTCATGGTTAAAAGAAAAATACTTTTCTTCCAGGGAATTTAAGCTAGAATAGCTTCAACGTCTTACCTGACCCGTCAATTGTCTGGCCTTGTCCCGGGAACCCGAACCCTTTCCAGGACGCTTGCAGTGCCGCCATGGCACGCCGCAAGTCCGCGCTGTTTCGCGGAAGCCACGTCCCCGACCGCTCATTCCTGCAATCCCTAGCGCTACGCCGACACGCCTCAATGCAGCGTGTATTCAGCTCCAGCGCCCCTTGCTGCGCCCACTGAATACTTACTTAATGGATACCATCATGAAAAACTTGCCTAAAATCGCCCTGTCCCTGATCGCTGTCGGTGTGTTTGCCCACGCGAACGCCAGCACCATCACCCTGTCCACCGGCTATTCGGGCGCCAGCGCGCAAAGCTCCGCCGCCGACTACCAGTCCGTCGTGAATGCCGCCGTGGCCACGCCAGGCGCCGGCTATGGTTCGACGACGATTGCCAGCTACAACAACGTCAACAACAGTGGCCTGTTCGGCAGCGGCTCGAATATCGCCTTCAAGTCGGTGATCAATTTTGGCGTCAGCGCGGCTGATGCGGGCGCCTGGAGCTTCCGCAGCGGCGTCGATTTCGGCAAGGGCGGCGCCCTGTTCCTCGACGGCGTGGCGCTGGACTTCAAGAGCAATGACATGTGGTGGGCAGGCAACTACAACAATGGCAGCCAGTTCTTCAGCGGCTCGAGCACCCTGGCGGCCGGCAACCATACCCTGAGTATCTACGGCCTGGAAGGCTGCTGCGATGGCGGCCAGCAAGCGCAATTCAAGGCGGGCAACAACAATTTCGTCAGCTTCGGCGCCAATGACGGCTTGATCTCGGCCGTTCCTGAGCCAAGCACCTACGCCATGCTGCTGATCGGCCTGGGCTTGCTGGGCTTTACGGCGCGCCGCAAGCAGGAAGCTAAGTTCTAAGCAGAAGTTCCAGGCAATAATAAAAAGCCCGCCGGTCTGTCAGGACACGGCGGGCTTTTTGCATGTCGGCCTCTTAATCGCCGCTGTCTTCGTCTTCGTCAGCGCCCTTGGCCGCCTTGCCCCGTTCGGCATCGACGGCGCGCCGCAGGCTGGCCGCGTCGCGGAAGAAGGCGTCCGTCGTGTGATTCGGGCTCAGGCGCAAGGCCGGCGGGTAGATCACGGACATGTACGACTCATCGGCCAGACGGCCGCTGATCTGCAGGTTGCTCAGCAAAATCAGGGTCGAGCCAAGGATGGCCAGCACGACGGCAACGAGGCCGAAGCGGCGCGGATGCTGCGGCTTGATCGTGCACAAATGGTAGTAGATCATGGCGCAGACGATGACGATGAACATATGCCGTCCGTAGCGCGTCAGCGCTTCCAGCGACAGCGCATACGCCGCCACACTGCTGCCCAATTCCCACACTTCCATGGCCAGCAAGCCGCAGCCGATGATGAACACGTGGCGGCCAAAGCGCGCCACATGGCCGAACAATCGGTTTGCCACGGCCCAGATCGAGGCCCACACGAGGCCGCCGGCCAGCGCGGTGGCGACGATCATCAGGTAGGAAATCGGCTCGAAGGCGTCCGCATCGCTGAGCCAGTTGCTGAAGGCGGCCGTGGCGCCGATCATGGCCAGGCCGGCGACGGCGGGGCGCAAGCCTTCCCAGTCGTGCCGGGTCGTGTCGCCCAGTTCGGGCGCCACAGGATGATCGCTGGCGCGCACGCGCAGGCGTGTGTGGCCCAGGCGCACGATGCTGTTGCCGCTCAGGGCCACTTGCAGTTGCCGCTGTCCCCGGTGGATCACGCCATTCTGGCTGCCCAGGTCGCGCAGCAGCAGACCGCCTGCGCCATCGTCTTCGACAATGGCGTGCTCGGCCGCCGTATGCGGGTCGTCGAGGATGAAGTCGTTGCCGTAGCCGCGGCCGAGGCGGATCGGCAGCGATTCGATCCGCTGGCGCCGCTGCACTTCGCCATTCTCGGCGAGGATTTCAAGGTAATAGGGCGGCTTCATGGCTTGCGGCTGCTGGTGGTGGAGGGCGCGCGCGACAGCGCTTCGAGGAAGGTGCGCGTGACGCGCATGCCGTTGGCGTAGGACACGCCGCGCGCGTCGATGCGGCTTTGCAGGCTCATCAGTGGCTCATCTGTGCTGGCGGCCAGCAGGGCAAAGTCGTACAGTCCCGTAAACTTGCGGTAGGCGCGCACGCACAGCACGGCGCGCAGGGGCAGGGTAGTGTTCTTGACGAACTGTTCGGTGCATTGCGGGCCGGTCAGATTCGCGCTCTTGTAGCTGCCGAAACTTTCATTTTTGAACGAGGCGCTGGCCAGTTCGGAAAAGCGCAGCGCGCCCAGTTCGCTGCTGCGCAAGAATTCGTGGCGCATCGATACTTGCCCCGTCTGCAGGGCGCCGGAAATGAAGATGGCCGATTCCATGGCGCAGCTGGTGTTGTCGAGCATGTAGGGCTTGTCGGACTTCACGTTGGAGCGGCCCCAGCAGCGCATCTGGTCGGACTCGCGCACGGGCACGCGGTACGGGCCCATGGCTTTCAGGCTCAGGGGCGTGTCGAGCAGGCGTGCCAGCATGACTTCCTGGTGCGCCAGCAGTTGCGCCGTCACCAGCGGCTTGAAGTCCTTCGGCGGCTTGCCTTGCTGCGCCACCTTGGCCAGCAGTTGCTGGGCATAGCGGGCGGGCACGAGGAAACTGACGAGTTCGCCGTCGAGGCGTTTCGATACGTTCACGCCGGCCACGTCGCCATTTGCCGTGACGCTGGGGCCGCCGCTCATGCCGGAATTGATCGGTCCCGTAAACATCAGCTGGTCGTAGAAACTGCGCGTGACGACGCCGTTGTACGAGCCTTCCGAAATGGCGAAGCCCAGGTCCAGCGGATTGCCCATCGAATACAGGTACTGGCCCTGGGTCAGCGGCGCCAGCGCTTCCGGCATCTTGAAAAAGCCCGTGCCGTGGCGGTTGACGCGCAATACGGCCAGGTCGTGCAGCACGTCGACGGCCAGCAATTCCACATTGCCCCGCTGGCCGCTCGTATCGACCCATTCGCCCACGTAGGTGTCGGGGTCGAGCGCGAACTGGGACACCACGTGATAGTTGCTCACCACCAGGTCGCCCGTGCCGATCAAGAAGCCCGAGCCGACCGACGATTGCGTGCGGCCGTTTTTCAGCAGCACGCGCACTTGCAGGATGTCGGCACGTGCGGCCGTGTACAGTTTTTGCGCGGCCGACGAGGGTGGCGGCAGGGCCGCATGTTCGGTGGCGGCGGGCGCGGCGGTGGCCGGCGGCGGTTTGGCGGGAGGAGTCGAAGCGGCGGGGGCAGTGGCTGGCGCAGCGGCTGGCGCAGGCGCCGGGGCCGCGTGTGCGCCCGCTGCAGCGCACAGGCTGGCCAGCAGGAAGGCGTAGTCAGATAATTTCATGCATCCTTTGTGCGTGAGCAGGAGCGCGGCGGGCGAGGGCCGGCATGCGCCGGCCCGGCAAGCCGGGGCAGCAATTACAGGGCGCCGTCTTCCAGCGCCGGCGCCGTTTCCGGCGTCATCATGTGACCCAGCTTGCTTTGCTTGGTATTCAGGTAGTGCTGGTTGAAGGCGTTGCGGTTGACCAGCAGCGGTACCCGTTCGGCCACCGTGATGCCCAGCGCTTCCATTGCCGCGATCTTGCGCGGGTTGTTCGTCATCAAACGCAGGCTGTGGATGCCGAATTGCGCGAACATCGGCTTGCACAAGGTGTAGTTGCGCGCGTCGGCCTTGAAGCCCAGCTGTTCATTCGCCTGCACCGTGTCGGCGCCCGCTTCCTGCAGGCGGTAGGCGCGGATCTTGTTGATCAGGCCGATGCCGCGCCCTTCCTGGCGCAGGTACAGCAAGATGCCGCGGCCTTCTTCGGCGATGCGTTTCAGGGCGCCCTCGAGCTGGGCGCCGCAGTCGCAGCGCTGGGAAAACAGTACGTCGCCCGTCAGGCACTCGGAATGCACGCGCGCCAGCACCGGTTCGCCGTTGCCGATATCGCCCAGCACCATGGCCAGGTGTTCCTTGCCCGTGGCATGTTCGACAAAGGCGTGCAAGGTGAACTGGGCCCACGGCGTCGGCAGTGCGCAGGAAGTCGTGTAATCCAATTCGCCTGTCGCCAGGATGTCTGCGCCGCTTTGCATGGTTGTGCTCATATAAGTAATTATCAAAAATAAAAGGCGCGCGACACCACTCCGGTGCCGGCGCGCCTTGCCATCATACCAAAAAGCAGGGAAACGTTTTCCCTGGCTGCCATTCGGTCGTCGCAATGTCTGGTGATGAACCTTACTTAGGGGCACTTCCTCCTTTTACAAGGTGAATTGCTGGCTTTGCCTGGCGGATGCCGCCGCCAGGCACGCGATATCAGCTGCCGATGCGTCCGCCGTCGTTCTTGGTGATCACGATGGTGGCCGAGCGGGGACGCTTGCCGGCGCCATAACCGGCGTTGGCCGGCCACTGGCTCGTGTACTTGGACGGATCGCCGATATTCGCCAGCGCCGTGTTTTCGCCCGGATGCTGGATGTTGATGAACATGGTCTTGCCATCGGGCGTTTCGCTGATGCCCGTGATTTCCGAGCCGACCGGGCCCACCAGGAAGCGCTTGAGCGTGTCGGCCGTGGGTTTCTTGCCGATGAAGGTGTCGACGGCCAGGTTGCCGCCGGCCGCCGTCGCGTAGTTCAACGTGGACTTGGCGCCGTCGCCCACCTTGCCGGGAATGGCCGCCAGCATCATGCAATTGGTCACATCTGTGTACGCGCCATCGTCTGTCTGGATCCAGCAGATGCCCGTGTACGGGCTGAACGCCAGGCCGTCAGGGCTTGAGAAATCCTGGTCGGCCGTCAGGTTCGACAGGTTGATCTTGCTGGCGTCGGCGCCGCTCTCGGCGCCAAACAGGTAGACGTCCCACGTAAAGCTGGTGGCCGCTGCCGCGCCCGTGCCTTCCTTGAAACGGATGATGTGGCCGTTCGGATTGCCGTTCTGCGCGCTGCTGCCCTTCATGTCCGTGTAGGCGCGCGGGTTGGCGCTGTCCGGCGCCAGCTGCGACGAGCCGCTCGGATTGACGGTGCGGTTCGAGTTGTTGGTCAGCGTGTAGTAGATCTCGCCATTGGCCGGGTTGACCGAGCACCATTCCGGACGGTCCATCTTCGTTGCGCCCACGGCGTCGGCCGCCAGGCGGGCGTTGACCAGCACGTCGGCCAGGTCGGCGAACTTGTAGGCGCTGTAGGCCTGGATCAGCGCGTTCGACATGGCCAGCTCGATCCACTGGCCGGTGCCGTCGGCGGCCAGCTTGGCCACGTACAGCTTGCCCGAATCGAGGTATTTGTCGCCGGTGGCGATGCGGTCGGCCGGATTGGCATCGGCGGCGGCCCAGACGGCCGTCGTGACGAACTTGTAGATGTATTCGTTGCGCGAATCGTCGCCCATGTAGACGGCCAGTTGCTGGCCCACGGTCGGCACGCTGAAGGCGGCGCTTTCGTGCGCGTAGCGGCCCAGCGCCGTGCGCTTGCGGATGGCTTTGGTCTTGTCGTACGGGTCCATCTCGACGATGTAGCCCATGCCGTTCAGTTCATTGCGGTAGTCGTCGCTGCCGTTGGCCGAGGCGCCGATCTTGCTCAGGTTCCAGCGCGCGTACTTGTCGTCGCTGCCGCCCGTTTCCCAGCCGTGGCGCGAGGCGCCGCCCTGGCTGCGACCATAGCGGTTCAGCGACACGACGGACTTGTCGCCGCGCGCCGCATTGTCGGTGGACGAGCGCGTGAAGTAGCCGGCCCAGTTTTCTTCGCCGGACAGGTAGCTGCCCCAAGGCGACTTGCCCGTGCCGCAATTGTTGATGGTGCCGCGCGTCTTGGTGCCGGTCGGCGAATATTTGGTGACGACGAGGGCGTTGCCGCGCACGGGGCCGGCGATCTCGATGTCCGTCAGCGGCGTGACGCGGCGGTTGAAAGCGGAATCGTTGACGGTGGCCCAGGCGCTACCCGTCTTCTTGACTTCCACCACGCTCAGGCCGTGGACGGCCACTTCCTTGTCGACTTCGGCCGCAGGGCGCGGCAGCGTCGTGGTGCCGCCATTCACGTGCAGGAAGTGCGAAGACAGTTTTTCGTCCGTGGTCGCTTCGTGGTTCATCGCCAGCAAGCCCCGTTCGGCGCCGGACGCCAGCGGTGCGCCGGCGGCGGACAGGCCGTAGTATTCCATGCCGTCGTGGTGGTCGCCGGCGCGGTTGTCGAAATCGGTATCGCTGCCGTCATTCTTGTAGGCTGGCGTGGCCGCGCGCAGCGAGTCGCCCAGCGCATACAGGGCCGTGGCCGTGTAGCCTGCCGGCACCGACACGACGTCGGCCAGGCTTTTCGGCACGGCCGTGAAGGCCAGCAGTTTTTCGGGTATTGGCGTCGGCGTCGGCGTGACGGCGACCGCATCGCTGCCGCCGCCGCAAGCGGACAGGCCCATCGAACCCATGACGGCGGTAGCGGCCGTGACGGCGCTGCCGCGCAGCCAGTTGCGGCGGCTCAGACGGGCGTTCAGGATGCTGTTGAAATGGTTGTCGTGGGACGCGTTGCTGTCAATGTCGTTCAGATCGGTGGCGCTGATGGCCAGATCGTTGGGCTTGTTCATGGGCTGCGATGTCCTGTGGTTGCGTGATTTAAAGGCAACCGCATGATAGTTGTCGAATGTGACAGCGCCATGTCAGCCTGATGACAAAACGGTGACAGGCTGCCGGCCGGGCGGGCCGCGTCGATGACGGGCCCGTCCGGTCAGGCAGCCTTGGTCTTACTTGGCCTGGCGAAAGCCGCGCTCCACCAGCAAGAGCATGCCGCCGAAGATGGACAGGTTCTTCAGGAAGTTCGTCAGCTGATCCTGGAAGTGGGCCGCATCGGCGCTCCAGAAGGCGTGGAAGATGAGCGTCGTCGGAATCAGGAACAGCGCCAGGGCCAGCGCCGCCCAGCGCGCCTGCCAGCCCGTGATCAGCAGCAGGCCGCCGCCCACTTCCAGCACGATCACGCCCACCAGCAAGATATTGGCGATCGGCAAGCCCTGGCTGGCCATGTAGCCGGCCACTCCCGCAAAGCCGCCGATTTTCAGCAAGCCCGAGACAAAGAACAGCACGCCAAGGGCGGCACGGCCGAGGGGGAACAATACATTGCTTCTGTTTTCCATGATTTTCTCTTTCTTTGTATTTATCAATTATTTAGGCAGGTCGAAGAGCAGGAACTCCGCATCTTCCGGCTGAGTGATGATCACGCTAGCCTCTTGCGTCAGTTTCAGCGCATCGCCCGCTTTCAACGGCGTGCCGTTGACGACCAGGCTGCCGCGGATCAGGTGCACATAGGCGAGGCGGCCTTCTTCCAGCGCATGTTCGGCCTGTTCGCCTTCCTGCAGGATGCTGGCGTAGATGGCCGCATCCTGGTGGATCAGCACGGAACCCTGGCGGCCGTCGGAGGAGGCGATCAAACGCAGCTTGCCCCGTTTGCTTTCCGGCGTGAAGTGTTTCTCTTCATAGCTGGGGGGAATGCCCATCACGTTCGGCTGGATCCAGATCTGCAGGAAGTGCAAGCCATCCGTTGCCGAGTGGTTGAACTCGCTGTGGCGCACGCCGCTGCCGGCGCTCATGCGCTGCACATCGCCGTAGTGCAGGACGGAACCCGTGCCCATGCTGTCCTTGTGTTCCAGCGCGCCGTCGAGCACATACGAAATGATTTCCATGTCGCGGTGGCCGTGCGTGCCGAAACCCTGGCCAGGCGTGACCCGGTCTTCATTGATCACCAGCAAGGGGCCAAAGCCCATGTGCAGCGGATCGTGGTAGCTGCCGAAGGAAAAGCTGTGGTGGGAATTGAGCCAGCCGTGGTTGGCTGCGCCGCGTTCTTCGCTATGACGAATCTGTAACATGGTGGACTCCGTTTCTAAAGGTTAATGTGCGATAATTTCGAAGGACCGTTGCCTGGCGCTACGCCGTGGCTTCTTTTCTGCCCTTCGCTGTACGATGAACAAAGTATAGGCCCCCTAGCGGAGAAAGAAAAACGGAAAATCTTGCGACCTATGATCGAAAAAATCGAATGTTAAGACTGAGCCTGGAAGCCCTGCAAATCGTTGACGCCATCGACCGCCGCGGGTCGTTCTCGTCGGCTGGCAAGGAGTTGCATAAAGTCCCGTCCACCATTTCCTATACGGTGGCCAAGCTGGAAGACGACCTGGGCGTGCAAGTGTTCCAGCGCAATGGCCCGAAAGTCATGCTGACGGCGGCCGGGCAGGAATTGCTGAAAGAGGGCCGCTATCTATTGAAGGCGGCACAGGACCTCGAGCACCGCGTGCGCAGGGTGGCGTCCGGCTGGGAAACGGAATTGTCCATCGGCATCGATTCCATGTTTTCCGCCGTGGCCCTGGCCGACGACGTGCGCGCCTTTTACGACGTGGCGCAGCAGACGCGCCTGCGCCTGTCGCAAGACACCCTGTCGGGCACGTGGGAAGCGCTGCTGGACCGGCGCGCCGACTTGCTCGTTGGGGCGCCCGGCGACGGGCCGGCGGGCGGCGGCTATATCGCGCAGCCGATCGGCATGCTCGACTTCGTGTTTACCGTGGCGCCCACGCATCCGCTGGCGCAGGTGCAGGAGCCCCTGTCGCGCGGCCACCTGCAGCAGCACCGGGCCGTGGTGGTGGCCGATTCGGCGCGCCAGATGGCGCCGCGCACGGTGGGGCTGCTGCTGGGCCAGGATGCCTTGAGCGTGCCGAACATGCAGGTCAAGTTCGATTACCAGGTGCTGGGCCTGGGCTTTGGCTTCCTGCCGGGACCATGCGCGCGCGCCGCCATCGCCCGTGGTTTGCTGGTGGAAAAGGCCGTGGAAGAGCCGAAACCGTCGGAAACGTTTTATCTGGCCTGGCGCGTAGGCGAGGATGGCGCGGCATTGCGCTGGTGGATGGCGCGCATGCGCGAGCCGGATGTGTTTGCCCGCCTGGCGCAGCATCTGCCGGGCCATTCGGCGTAGGCCTTAAAATGTTGACATACGCCAACATTTTTAAGTTACCATATTCGCAGTATTGCAATTGTATTTCTTGCCCGACCTCCATGCCCCACAGTGGGATTTTGATGATTACACACACCGCAGCGCCCCCGATACCTTCCCCTGACCTGGCCCAAGCGTGGGGTTGCCATGCTTGAGGCGAAGGTCGCGCTGTGCCTGCGCCTGGCCCAGGATGCCCGTGAACAGGCGGGGCCGCAGCAGGCCGCCACCCTGGCGCGGCTGGAGGAAGAGCTGGAGCGCCTGCGCGGCGCCAGCCGGCCCGTGGTGCGTGTGGCCCCTCCCGACGCCTTGCTGGAAATCGATCCCGACGGTTTTTTGATCGGCTGGAACCATGGCGCCGAACAGATGTTCGGCTATTCCGAAATCGAGGCGCTGGGCCAGCACATCCTGTTTTTGTATCCGGAAGACGACGCGGAAGCGAGCGTTCTGGAACTGCATTTCATGCAGGGCGACGTGGCCACCGATGTGCGCCGGCGCAAGAAGTCGGGCATGGTGACGTGGCTGCGCATGCACCGCCACGTGATCCACGACCAGGCGGGCAAAGCGTGCGGCATGGCCGTGCGCCTGTCGGCCATGAGCGAGCCGCTGTCCGACGTGGACAAGGTCAGGTTGCACGCGCGTATCATCGAAGACAGCGAGCAGGCCGTGCTGATCACGGATGCGGAAGAGCGCATCGTCTCCATCAACAGCTCGTTTAGCCGCATCACCGGCTACTCGCCGGCCGAAGCCATCGGCCGCACGCCGGACTTGCTGCGCTCGGGCGTGCACGACCCCGATTTCCGCGCCAAGGTGCGCGCCGCCATGCGCGGGCACGGTTCCTGGCGCGGCGAAATCATCGGCAAGCGCAAGAATGGCGAACTGTTTCCGCAAGACGTCACCATCAGCGTCGTGCGCGACGAATTTGGCGAAATCAGCCACGTGTTTTCCCTGTTTTCCGATATCTCGGTGCACAAGGATGCGGAAGCGCGCATGCAGCGCATGGCCAACTACGACAGCCTGACGGGCTTGCCCAACCGCTGCCTGCTCAATCAATTGGTCGACCAGGGCCTGGCCGAAGCGAAACGGCAGGGGACGCATGGCGCACTGATGGTCATCGACATCAGCCGCATCGGTTCCATCAGCGACACCTTGGGCCATGAAGTGGGCGACCAGCTGGTGATCGCCATCGGCCAGCTGTTCCGTGGCGCCCTGCGCGACGCGGACATCCTGGCGCGCGTCGACAACAGCAAATTCGTCGTGGCCCTGCTGCATATCGAAAAGCGCGAACATGCGGCGAACGTGGCGCAAAAGCTGCTCAACCTGCTCGAGGCGCCGATCAATATCGATGCGCACGCGCTGCACGTGGGCGCCAGCATCGGCATCACCGTGTATCCGGAAGACGGCCTGGAAGCGCCGGCCCTGTTCCGCTTTGCCGACGTGGCCGTGTCCAAGGCGGGGCAGACCATCGAATCGACCTTCCTGTTCTACCGCGAAGACATGAACCGCCGGGCCAAGGAACATTTGCGCCTGGAAAGCGAAATGCGGCTGGCGCTGGGCGACAAGGAACTGGAATTGCATTACCAGCCGAAAGTGAGCCTGGCCAGCGGGCGCATCGTGGGCGCGGAAGCCTTGCTGCGCTGGAAGCATCCGATGCGCGGCATGGTCTCGCCCGGCGTCTTCATCCCCGTCGCCGAGGAAACCAGCTTGATTCTGGAACTGGGCACCTGGGTGCTGGACGAGGCCTGCCGCCAGATCCGCAACTGGGAAGACCGGGGCCTGCACATGCCGGCCATCGCCGTCAACCTGTCGGCGCGCCAGTTCGATGAGCAGTTGCCTGCGCGCATCGCGGCCGTGCTCGAGCGCTATGGCGTGCGGCCCGACCAGATCATGCTGGAAATCACGGAAAGCCTGCTGATGCGCGGCGCCGACAAGGTCATCGGCATCATGAACCAGCTGGTGGCCATGGGCCTGGCGCTGGCGCTGGACGACTTCGGCACCGGCTATTCCAGCCTCGCCTACCTGAAGAAATTCCCCATCAGTACCTTGAAGATCGACCGCTCGTTTGTCATCGGCTTGCCGTTCGAGGAAAACGATTGCGCCATCGCCCGCGCCATCGTCACCATGGCGCAGCAGCTGCGCCAGGAAATCGTCGCCGAAGGGGTGGAAACGGCCGAGCAGATGCGCTTCCTGCGCGAACTCGGCTGCGACCAGCTGCAAGGCTATCTGTTCAGCCCGGCCGTGCCGGCGGCGGAATTCGAGCTGATGCTCGATGAAGGCCGGCAATTGCGCCTGGAAGCGGCAGTCTGAAGCCTTAGCGATCAGACGCGCAGCAAGCCACGGAAACCCCGGCTCGCATAATACGAGTCGGCGCCATTGTGATAGACGAAAACCTGCTCATAGCGGCGGTCGCAAAACAGGGCGCCGCCCAGCGCCCGGATAGGGTCCGGCGTCGCGATCCAGCTCGATGTCTTGCGGTCGAACGGTTCCAGTGCCTGCATTTGGCGGTACTGCGTTTCCGTCAGCAAGGCGACGCCCATGGTTTGCGCCATGGCCATGGCGCTGCCGGCCGGCTTGTTGGCCTTGCGCGCGGCCAGGGCATCAGCATCGAAACACAGGCTGCGCCGGCCGAGCGGGCTTTCTGCTGAGCAATCGCAAAACGTGACGGCGCCCGTGTCGTCGGCGTGCCCGATGACGTCCGGTTCGCCGCCCGTGTCTTCCATTTGCTGCAATATCGCCAGGCTGGCGGGAGCGGCATCCAGCCGCGCCAGCACCTTGTCCCACGTCCAACCCGGATGGCGGTGCATGTGCTGGCTGAAGCGGATTTGCAAGGTGTGGATCAAGTCATCATGCATGGCGCGGCTCCGTGGGCTTTCAACGAGACAGCCGATTATAAGACGCGATGCGGGCAGGCGGCGCTCACCCCAGCTTGACCTTTTCCAGCAGGTAATCGAGCATCACGCGTACCCTGGCCGGCACTTGCAGGCCAGGTCCCACGAAGACGGCGTGCACGAGTTCCCTGTCGCCGGGATTGTAATCCTGCAGCACGGGGACCAAATCGCCCCGCTCGATATCGCGCAGCACGTGCTGGCGTGAAAAGCGTCCCAATCCCATACCGGCCAGCACCAGCTGGCGCATGCTTTCGCCATCGCTGACGCAGGTATTGCCCTGCGGCGCCACCTGCAACGTTCCGCCCGCGCCATCGAGGAAAGGCCAGGTTTCGTTCTGGCAGCGGAAATTGAAGGCCAGCAGATTATGTGAGGACAATTCCTGCGGCGTGCGGGGCAAGCCGTGCCGCGCCGCGTAGGCGGGCGACGCCACGACGACCATCGCGTCTTCGCCCAGTTTGCGCGCCACCAGGTTCGATTCCTTCAGCTTGCCCGTGCGGATGGCGATGTCGGTGCGGTCTTCCAGCAAGTCGACGATGGCGTCGCTGACGACGACGTCGAGCACGATGTCGGGATAGCGCTGCGCGAACTCGGGCAGGATGGGCAGCAGATGGCGCACGCCGAACGGCACGAAGCAGTTGATGCGCAAGCGCCCGCGCGGCGCCGCACCCTGCGCCGCTTCGCGCTCGGCGCCATCGATATCGTCAAGGATGCGCTTGCACTGCACGAAGAAGGCGTCGCCCTCCGGCGTCGTGTGCAACTGGCGCGTGCTGCGCTGGAGCAAACGTGCGCCGAGCCGCGCTTCCAGGCGGTTGACGAGCTTGCTGACGGCCGACGGCGTCAAGGCCAGGCGGCGCGCGGCGGCGGAAAAGGCGCCCGTTTCCACCACGGCCACAAACACGGCCATCTCGAACGCGCGGTTGATGTCTTGCCTGGCCATTATTGAATCCATTTCACAGGTGTTTCCATTATTAGAGTCTATATCAAAAGCATTTGTATCGATACACTGGCCAGCTTGAACTCAGCCGGAGAATGCCATGATCACCGCAAGCCCTGTTTCCCCTCAATCCAGCAAGATGCCGCCCGGCGTGCTGGCGTTGGCCGTCGGCGCCTTTGCCATCGGCGTGACCGAATTCATCGTCGTCGGCATCCTGCCCACGATTGCCAAGGATTTGCACATTTCCATTGAATCGGCCGGCTCGCTGGTCAGCCTGTACGCGCTGGCGCTGGCCATCGGCACGCCGCTGCTGGTGCTGCTGATGTCGCGCCTGCCGCGCAAGGCGGCCCTGCTGGGGCTGATGAGCGTGTTCCTCGCCGGCAACCTGCTGGCCGCCTTTTCCCACACGTTTGAGTTGTTGCTGCTGGGACGGGTCATTACGGCCGTGGCGCACGGCACCTTCTTTGCCATCGGCGCCACCGTGGCGGCCAGCCTGGTCAGCAAGGCGCAGGCGGGCAGGGCGATTTCCGTCATGTTTGCGGGCTTGACCCTGGCCATGGTGATCGGCGTGCCGTTCGGCAGCTTCCTTGGCAATTTGATGGGCTGGCGCTTGCCCTTTTTTGCCGTCGTCGTGCTGGCTGCGCTGGGCCTGGCCGCGATGGCGCGCTGGCTGCCGGCCGGTTTAGCGCAAGGCAAGGGCGGCAAGGCCATGACGCAGCTGGCGGCCCTGGGCAGCGGACCCATTATCACCATGATGGCCGTGACGACGTTCGGCTTTGGCAGCAGCTTTGCCGCGTTCACGTTCATTACGCCCATCCTGACGGACGTGACGGGTTTTTCCGCCACCATGGCCAGCGCCTTGCTGATCGTGTTCGGCGTCGCCACCTTTGCCGGCAACCTGGCGGGCGGCTACCTGACCAGCCACCTGGGCTGGCAAAAGGCCTTGCGTGTGATGCTGCTGTTGCTGGCTGTCACGCAAGCGGGCGTGGCGCTCAGCATCGCTTCGCCATGGATGATGACGGTGATGCTGTTCGTCTGGGGCGTATTCGCCTTCGGCCTGTCGCCCGCCCTGCAGGCCGGCATGCTGGCCACGGCCGAGCGCTATACGCCGCAAGCCGTCGATTTCGCTTCGGGCCTGAACATTTCCGCGTTTAACCTGGGCATTTCATTCGGTTCCATGCTCGGTGCGCTGATGGTCTCGCGCCACATGATGGCCTTGTCGCCGTGGGCCGGCGTGGCGGCGGCATTGCTCGCCTTGCTGCCGCTGGCCTGGCTGGCGCGCAGGAGCGTGGCGAAATCAGGATCGGTAGCGCAGCGCCTCCACGAAGGCTGAAAACGCGGGCGTGGCCTGGCGCCGGTTCGGATAGTACAGGTGGTAGCCCTGGAAGGTGGGACACCAGTCGGCGAGGATCTCGACCAGGCGGCCATCGGCCAGGTAAGGCGCCAGCAGCGGCTCTGGCACGTAGGCCAGGCCGATGCCGTCGAGCGCCGCGTTGAGCACGTGCATGATGCTGTTGAACACCAGCTGGCCTTCGGCCTTGACGGCAAAAGCATGGCCATCCTTTTCGAATTCCCAGGCGTAGATGGCGCCAGCGGGCCGATGGCGGATATTCACGCAGGCGTATTCTGTCAGCGCATGCGGCGTCGCGGGCGCTCCATGGCGCGCGAAATACGCGGGCGACCCTACCACGGCCAGGCGCCAGTCGGGGCCGATGCGCACGGCGATCATGTCCTTGCTGATCGCTTCGCCCAGGCGGATGCCCGCGTCGAAGCGCTGCTCGACCACATTCGTAAAGCCGTAGTCGACCACCAGTTCCAGGCTGATGTCGGGATAGTCGCGCAGGAAGCCGGCCAGCATGGGGCGCAGCAGCAATTCGATATGGTCGTCCGTGCAGGTGACGCGGATGGTGCCCCTGGGCTTGTCGCGCAGCGCGCCCAGCGCCTCGACCTCGGCGGCGATCTGCTCGAACAGGGGCGCGATGGCCAGCATGAGCTTTTCGCCCGCGTCGGTGGGCGCCACATTGCGCGTGGTGCGCGCCAGCAGGCGCACGCCCAGCCGTTCTTCCAGGGTGCGGATAGTGTGGCTGAGCGCGGACGCAGTGATGCCCAGCCTGGCGGCCGCCCTGGTAAAGCTGCGTTCCCGCGCCACGGCGAGGAAGGCTTGCAGATCGTTGACTTTGGTCTGGCTCATTACTGAATTTTTCTCATAACTACATCAAGATTGTACCCGCTAATCAAAAGAGCTTGCCTGCGTCAAGATGGTGCCCTGACTTTTAAAGGAGCATGGGCATGAAGACAACACGCATGAAAACGACAGCTGGCCGCCGCGAATTCGTCAAGGCAGCGGGCACGGGCATGGCGGCACTGGGCGTCCTGTCCGTCTTGGGCGCACCCGTTTTTGCCGCCGCGCAGGGCGCAGCCGCTGCGCCGGCCTTGCCGACTGGCGCTGACAATTTCTACAAGAGCGGCAAGGTGACGGTGCAGCCAGTGCGCTTCCGGAACCAGTACCAGATGACGGTTGCCGGCAATCTGTTCCTGCCGGCGCAGCTGGACCCCGCTCTCCGGTACGCCGCCATCATCGTTGGCCACCCGATGGGCGCCGTCAAGGAGCAAAGCGCGAACCTGTATGCGACCAAAATGGCCGAGCAGGGCTTCGTCACCCTGTCGCTGGACCTGTCGTTCTGGGGCGAGAGCGAGGGGCGGCCGCGCAACGCCGTCTCGCCCGACATCTACGCCGAGGATTTCAGCGCGGCCGTCGATTTTCTCGGCGCACAAGCCCTGGTCGACAGCGAACGCATCGCCGCCATCGGCATTTGCGGCAGCGGCAGCTTTGTCATCAGCGCGGCCAAGATCGACCCGCGCATCAAGGCCGTCGCCACGGTGAGCATGTACGACATGGGCAGCGCCAGCCGCCATGGCTTGCGCCGCTCGCAAACGCTGGCGCAGCGCCAGGCTGATATCGCCGCAGCCGCGCGCCAGCGCCAGGTGGAATTTGCCGGCGGCGCCACCGCGTACACGAGCGGCACCTTGCCCGAGCTGAGCGCCAACGCGGGCCCCATCGAACGCGAATTCCACGACTTTTACCGCACACCGCGCGGCGCCTACATCCCTGCCGGCCAGCTGCCCGAGCGCGCCACCCGTCCCACCTTGAGCAGCAACGTGAAGTTCATGAATTTCTATCCCTTCATGGATATCGAGACGATCTCGCCCCGTCCGCTGCTGTTCATCACGGGCGACCAGGCGCACTCGAAGGAGTTCAGCGAGGATGCCTACCGGCGCGCCGCCGAGCCGAAGGAACTCCATTACGTTGCCGGCGCCGGCCACGTCGACCTGTATGACCGCGTGACCCTGATCCCCTGGGACAAGCTGGCGTCATTCTTCCAGCGCGCCCTGGCGGCATGAGCGCGGTCCGCAGCGAGGCGCCAGCGCCCGCATTCTGGGGCGGCATCTTTGCCATGACCCTGTGCGTGTTCACCCTGATCGCTTCCGAATTCATGCCCGTCAGCCTGCTCACGCCCTTGGCGGCGGACTTGCACGTCAGCGAAGGCCTGGCCGGCTATGGCATCGCCATCTCGGGCGCCTTCGCCGTGCTGGCCAGCCTGTCCATCGCTACCCTGGCGGCATCGATGAATCGCAAGACCTTGCTGCTGCTGTTGACGGGCCTGATGTGCGTGTCCGCGCTGGTGGTGGGACTGGCCACCAGCTACGCGATGTACATGGCGGGACGCGCGCTGATCGGCGTCGTGGTAGGGGGATTCTGGTCGATGTCGGTCGCCGTGGCGATGCGCCTCGTACCCAGCCACAGCGTGCCCAGGGCGCTGGCCATCTTCAACGGCGGCAACGCGCTGGCGACCGTGGTGGCCGCGCCGCTGGGCAGCTATCTGGGCGCCAGTATCGGCTGGCGCGGCGCCTTCCTGTGCCTGGCGCCCGTCGCGCTGCTGGCGCTGGCCTGGCAGTGGCGCAGCCTGCCATCGATGCCGGCGGCGCCGCGTTCGGCCCGCTTCGGCCAGCTCCTGCGCCTGCTCGAACGCCGCCAGGTGGCGCTGGGCATGCTGGCCGTCGGCGCGTTCTTCATGGGGCAGTTCGTGCTGTTTACCTATGTGCGACCGTTCCTGGAAAACGTCACGCGCGTCGGCGTGCCCACCTTGTCGATGTTGTTGCTGGCGATCGGCGTGGCCGGCTTCATCGGTACGGCGCTGATCGGCGTAGTGCTGCAGCGTGGCCTGTACCGCACGCTGGTCGCCATTCCCTTGCTGATGGCCGTCATCGCGCTGGCCCTGCTGGCGTTCGGTGACGAACTGGCGTCCGTCTTCGTGCTGCTGGGCTTGTGGGGATTGCTGGCGACGGCCGCGCCCACGGGCTGGTGGTCGTGGCTGGCGCAGGCCTTGCCTGATGATGCCGAAGCCGGCGGCGGCCTGATGGTGGCCGTCGTCCAGCTGTGCATAGGCTTTGGTTCCACCGTGGGCGGCATCCTGCTCGATGGCCACGGCTTTCGCGCCACCTTCACGGCCAGCGCCGCGCTGCTCGTGCTGGCCGCGCTGCTGGCCTGGCGCACCGCGCGGCTGAGGTGAGCTTATTCCAGCAGCGCGGCAATGGCCAGCGGCGTGGCGCTGGTGAGGACTTGCCCCGCGTCCGGATGCGCGCTGAAACGGTAGGCGAAGACGCGGAAACCGGCCACGGCGTCGCCGGGAAACGCGGGGCCTTCCTGCGCCGCCAGCGGAACGGCCGTACCATCGCCACCCTGGTAGCGCACTTGCGCCCCGTCCGTCCTCGCATACGAAAACTGTACGCCGGCGCAACGCTTGCCGTTCGCCCCGCCCGTGGAGCGCAGGTAGGCAAGCAGCTGTTCGCAGGCGGCGCGCAAGTCGGCCGCCGCATACACGCCATCGGGGCGCGTGACGATGGAGACCCAGGCGCTTGACGTGATCTGGCCCGGCTTGCGGTTCCAGGCCAGCTCCGCGTTGTCGTCGTAGGCGGCTCTGGAAAACGGGAAGACGGCCCGGCCCAGCGCATCGAGCGGCAGCGCCAGCTGCGCGCCCTTGCCGTGCAAGGTCAGGCGCAAGCCATCGGTGGACACGCCGGCGTCGCGCGGGCGCAGGCGCAGATGGTTTTGCAGGAATTGCTTGGGCTTGCCGTATTTTTCGAACCAGATCATGTGGCGGTAGGCATCGCGGTAGGCGATCCAGTCGCCCGCTTCCTGTGCGCAGGCGAACGCGGGCAGCAGTGCCAGGGCGAGAAGCAGGGATTTGAGCATGGCGCTTAAAACCGGTAACCGAGGCCGCTGGACCAGGTGATGACGTTACGGCGTTCGATGAAGGAACTGTGGGCCGGCCCGTTGCCCAGCCGCGTGCCCGTCACGGCGCTGTTGATCAGCCACTTGCTGCTCAGGGCCCAGTTCCAGTTGACGCCCATGTCGACGGACGCGACGCCGCCGGCCGGGCTGTAGTCGCGCGCGCCGCCGGCCGCCGCGCTGACGGCGTACAGCTCGTCCATCACGGCGCCGCTGGCCAGGGACACGCCGGCCGACAAGGTCACCGTGTGATGGGCCGCCAGCGAGGGCAGGGTCTTTTGCAGGCCGAGCTGGCCGCGCCAGCCGTGCGCGCTCGTGTCGTACATCAGGTTAGCCGTGACGCGCGCCTGGTCGCCCAGGTAATAGCCGTAGAAGCCGCCCACGTCGGGCGAGCCCTTGATCCGCCGCGTGCCGCGCAGGCGCCGGCTGTCTTCCGGAGCGCGCGCATTGCTGGCGGCCAGCAGCGGGCCGTATTCCACGCCCGGCGTGGCCGACAGGTGCATGCCCGCCACGCCGCTGGCCGAAACGAACAGGCCGTTGCTCCACTGGACCTGCAGCAGCGGGCGCAGGACGGCGCCGCGCGATGCGCCATCGTCCGCCGCCGAGCTGCCCGTGAGCGCCGCTCCCACGTACATATCCCTGCTCCCGTCGGGCATCATCAGCGCGCTGGTGCTGGTGCTGGCTTCCTCGGCCAGCGCCGGGGCGCAGGCAGCCAGCAGCAACAGCAGGGGAGAAAAACAGGGGAAAAAACGGGGAGCGAACTTGTTCATGCCATCCTTTTAAAAGCCGAAGCGCACGCCAAGCGCCAGGCGGTTCATCGTGCTATTGAGTCCTTCGTATCTGACTTTCGGGGCGTGCTCCCATTCGAGCTGCAGCGCCACGTCCTTGCCGATCTGGTAGGCGGCTCCCACGCTCAGGTACAAGCCGGTCTTGCTGGCCGACTCGCCCGGCGGCGCATTCTTGCCGGCGATGGAAAATTCGGCATGGCTGCGCGCCACGCCAGCCTTGCCGAACAGCGACCAGTCGTCGTTCAGCCGCCACGTGCCGCGTGCCGCCACATAGGCGGCACTATTGCGTACCTTGAGCTGGTAGCCGGGATCGAGGTCGAAGCTGGTCGCGCCGCCGCTGGCGCGATAGCCGCCTTCCAGCGCCCAGGCCGGCGTCAGTTCGTAGCCGGCAAAGACGCCGAACGGCACCGCCTTGCTGCCGGGGCCGCGCCGCGCCGTCGCGCCACCCTCGGCACGCTCGATCTTGCCATCGCTGGAAGGGCTGATGTTGGCGCCCACGTACAGGCCTTCAGCATGGACCATCGACGTGGCGGCGATGGCTAACAGGGTGCTGCAGACAATTTTTTTCATGTTCGGATTCCGGTTGAGGTAAGAGCTATCCATGTTAGGCAAACCTCGTGCCGGAATCCGCCCAGGTTTGTCCTTGAATTGTCCTTAATTTGTAGGCCGCATTTGTATGGAAAGTGTACAAATGTGTACCTGATTGTCGAATATGCCACTTGTGCGCCGCGCTCCACTACAATACGCGACAAAATGGTGGCGCGGAGGGGCGATGCAACGTGTAATGCTGGTGGAGGACGATGCGCGGCTTGCCGCGCTGGTCAAGGAATACCTCGATGAATACGACTATGCGGTCAACGTGGTGACGCGCGGCGACCAGGCCGTGGCGCGCTTTCGCGACCTCCAGCCCGACCTGGTCATACTCGACCTGACCTTGCCCGGCGTCGATGGCCTGGTGGTGTGTCGCCAGCTGCGCCAGCTCAGCGCCGTGCCCATCCTGATACTCACCGCGCGCGAAGACACCTTCGACGAAGTATCGGGCCTGGAGCAGGGCGCCGACGACTACGTGAGCAAGCCGGTGCAGCCCCGCGTGCTGCTGGCCCGCCTGCGCGCGCTGCAGCGGCGTGGCAGCGCGGCGGGCGGCAGCGACATCGTCATCGGCCAGTTGCGCGTGTCGCGCGAAAACCGCGCCGTGCACTGGCGCGGGCAGGAAATCGCCATGAACAGCGCCGAATTCAAGCTGTTCGCGATCCTGGCCGACGCCGCGGGCAAGGTCATGTCGCGCAACGAGATCCTCGTGCGCATGCGCGGCATCGAGTTCGATGGCCTCGACCGCAGCATCGACAACTGCATCTCGCGCCTGCGTCGCAAGTTCGACGACGGCGGCGCGGAACGCATCAAGACGGTGTGGGGCGAAGGCTATCTGCTCACGCCCTCCGCCTGGGAATGAACCGTCTTTTCTGGCGTTTCGCGCTGCTGGTGGTGCTGGCCATCGCGCTGGCCAGCTGCGTCATTTACTTCACCTTCAGCCGCCTGTTCGGCGATCCGCTCGAGCACATCGCGCGCGACCAGGCCGCTGGCCAGATATTCCTGCTGGAGCAGTACATCGACCAGGCGCCCGCCGACGAATGGCTGCCGCGCCTGAACAAGGTGCGCGAAGTGTCGGACGTCGCGCTGGAATTGCAGCCCCTGTCCGCCGTGCTGCCGGCGCTGCCGACCGAGGCGCGCGCGCTGCTGCTGCGGGGCGCCGTCGTGATGGACGTGGGCGGCAAGGCTTTCTATCGCCGCGTGGACGCCACGGGCGCGCGCTATGCCGGCAGCGAGGACGATGTGCTCCACGCGCAAAACCTGCCCATCGACGTTGGCCAGGCCCTGCGCATGGAGGCGATCCGCTTTGCCGTCATCGCGCTATGTCTGCTGCTGCCGCTGGGCTGGTGGACGCGCGCGCACGGGCGCAGCCTGGCCGCGCTGTCGCGCATGGCCGACGATTTCGGACAGGGCGACCTGGCGGCGCGGGCGCAGGTCAAGCCCGCGTCGAGCATCGCGCCGCTGGCTGGCCGCATCAACGAGATGGCCGAGCGCATCGGCTCGCTGCTGGAAGCGCGCCGGCATTTGCTGCTGTCGGTGTCGCACGAATTGCGCACGCCGATCGCGCGGCTGGAATTCGGCCTGGCGCTGCTGGACGAACGGCATGGGGGACTTGACCCGGCCCTGCGTCGACGCGTCGACGCCATGGGCGCCGATGTCGAGGAATTGAAAACGCTGGTCAACGAATTGCTGGGCCTGATGCAGCTCGATCACGCGCAAGCCTTGCCGCGCCAGCCGTTTGCCGTGGCGCCCTTGCTGCGCGACTGCATGGCGGCCGTCTTGCCGCGGCAAGTGGACGCGGGCATCGCCGATGACCTGGGCGAATTGCGCGGCGATCCCCGCCTGCTGGCGCGCGCCATCGGCAACCTGCTTGGCAACGCGGCCAAATATGCCACCGCGCGCATCGCGCTGTCGGCCGTGCGCGAAGGCGATGGGCTGCGCATCGTGATCGAGGATGATGGCCCCGGCATTCCCGCCGGCCAGCGCGAACAGGTGTTTGCCCCGTTCTATCGGCTGGCCCGCGAACAGGATCATGCGACCGCCGGCCACGGCCTGGGACTGGCGATTGCCGCCAGGGCCGTCGCGCTGCACGGCGGCGCCATCGCCATCGACGACTCGCCGCTGGGCGGCGCCCGCTTCACGATTTATATTCGGGCCTGAGCACCGGCGCAGCGCGTCTCTGGCGCTGCGCCATGTACGAACTGCCCATCGACGCGGCCATGATCATGGCAATCGCCAGCCATTGCCCGGCGCCCAGGCGCTCGTCGAGCAGGATGTACGCGAGCATGGCGGCCACGGCCGGTTCCATGCTGCTCATGATGCCGAACGCTTGCGGCGTCAGCCGTTTCAGGGCCACCATTTCCAGCGAAATCGGGATGGCGCTGGAAATGAGGGCCACGCCCAGGCCCACGCCCAGCACGACGGGCGAGAGCAGGGCGGCGCCGCTGTGCAGCACGCCGACGGGCACGACCACCAGCGCGGCCATGGCCAGGCCCAGCGATACGGAGTGTCCCGCATGCAGATGGCTGGCGCGCTTGCCGAAGACGATGTACGAAGCCCAGCAGACGGCGGCGCCCAGGGCGAACAGCACGCCCGTGGGATCGAGCTTGCTGACGTCGTGGCCGAGCGGCAGCAGCAGCGCCAGCCCCGCCACGGCCAGGGCCACCCAGACGAAGTCGAGCGGGCGGCGCGAAGCCAGCAGGGCCACGGCCAGCGGGCCGGAAAACTCGATCGCCACGGCGATGCCGAACGGTATCGTGCGCAAGGCCATGTAGAAGCACAGGTTGGTCAAGCCCAGCGCCCCACCGTACAGGGCCACGGTGCGCAGGTCGGCGCGGCTCAGCTGCCAGCGCCAGGGGCGCCAGAACAGCAACAGCAGCAAGGCGGAAAAGCCCACGCGCACGGCCGTCGTGCCCTGCGCGCCCACGAGCGGAAACAGGCTGTGCTTGGCCCATGAGGTGCCCAGTCCCAGGCAGGTGACGGAGCCGAGGATGGCCAGCAAGGGAATCAACGAGGAATAGCGGCGTAATGGCATGGAGATAAAAGGCTTGATATCGGAATAGCGAAAGTTTATTGTGTCTGCTCCGAGTTTTGCACTGTATTTTGACCTTCATGACGCAACTTTCGCTCACACCCTCCGTCACGCTCGACGCCTTCGACCTGGCCATCCTCGACATCCTGCAGCGCGATAACACCACCTCGCAGCGCGAAATCGCCCAGGCCGTGCACTTGTCGGCACCGGCCGTGCAGCGGCGCATCCGGCGCCTGCGCGAGAGCGGCGTGATCCGCAACGAAGTGGCCGTGCTCGACGCGAGCCGCGTGGGCCGCCCCCTGATCCTGACGGTGGAAGTACATCTGCACGACGAACACCCGCAGCGCACGGCCGGCATGCGCGCGCGCATCATGGCCGAGCCTGCCATCCAGCAGTGCTACGGGATCACGGGCGAGGCCGATTACCTGCTGATCATTACCGCCAGCAGCATGGCCGAATACGAGGCGCTGACGGAGCGCCTGTTCGGCGGCGACGACAATATCCGCCGCTACCGCACGTCGGTGGCATTGACTTGCCTGAAGATGGGCTTGCACGTGCCGCTGGGGCAGGCGGAAGATTTTACCCTGGCATAAGCGGGACAGGGGCGAATGTAGGAGCATGAAGATTGGAAGAACAAGGAAAGTCGCATCTGGCCGATCCCGGCCTGCTTGCCGCCTGGCTGGCGGCGCGTTCCATTGCGCGCGGCCTGGCGCTGCCCGTGCCCGATCATGGCGGGTGGCGCGTCGATACGGACTTGCCGGGCGAAATCCGGCGTCACGTTTTTGCGGGACCTGTTCCAGGCATCAGCGCGCTGGCAGCTTCGATCCACGGTCCGCATATCTTCATCAAGATGTGTGGCGACGGGGAGCAATTGCTGCGGCTGTTGCCGCCGCAGTGGCAACTTTGTCCCGGCGGCTTTTTCATGACCCATGAAGGCAGTCTGCAGGCGCCGGACCTGCCTGCCGGCTACCGCCTGGACGTGGCAACATCACAGGAAATCACGACGGCGCGTATTCTGGCCAAAGATGGCGGTGTTGCCGCCAGCGGCCATGCCGTGGAATATGCCGGTGTCTTTGTCTTTGACCGCATCGCCACCGAGGCCGGCCACCGGCGCCGGGGTCTGGGGCGGGCGCTGATGGCCGCGCTGGCGGCCAGGCAACGATCGGCCAGCGCGCGCCGGGTGCTGGTGGCAACGGACGATGGGGCGAAATTGTATGCGAGCCTGGGCTGGCATATCGCATCCCCCTATTCGACGGCAACGATCGTTCAGGCTGGCATACCGTGCTCCCTATCGGGCAGCTAGGGCTGCGCATCGCGTTCGCGGCAGCTCAATGACGCGTAATGGCCCTTGGGCAGCCGGGCCTTGATGGCAACCTCGCTCAGCGCATGTTGCATATCGACGGGGTCGGTCAGGGTGCAGCGCTGGGCGCTGGCGAACGCTTGCAGCTTCTGCGTGCTGCCGCTTACCTTCACCGTCACGCCGGCGCCGGGGCTGACGCAGCAGCCTATGTATTGCGTGATGTATTCCTCTTCGATGAGCACCAGTTCATGCCCCATGAAGCTGGCCGGCTTCTTCAGCAGGTAGTAATCGGTGTAGTCGAAGCGCTGGTCGGGGCGTTTGCCGATATAGCCTTCGCGTACGTAAGCCTGGATCGCCTTGCCGGAAGTGCCGGCTCGTTCCGTCGTGCCTTTTTTTAGGTACAGCGCGTGGATCAGGTCGCTTTCAAGTCCGGAATCGGCGGCGTGGGTGCTGGCGCAGCTGGCGGCCAGCAGAAGAGCGCCCAGCAGGTGGCGGGTGCGAGACGCAGGCATGAGAGTGATTTCTTGCATATATTTCACGCAAAGGGGAGGAGAGGCGCAGTGTAGCCCACGCCGGCCTGTGTGCGTGGCACAATGCGTGGATCCGCACGCCACGTGCCACTGACCCCAGGACTTTCATGACCCGCGCCATCCTTGACCAAGCCCAGATTCATCCCGCCGCCCGCCCCCTGATCGGCAGCAAGCACAAGGACATCGTGCGCGAGGTGCAGGCGGCCATCGCCGCGCACCAGGTAGTCGTCGTCGGCATGGCGCTCAATCCGTTTCCGCGCAAGGCGCGCAAGATACTCGATGTGCTGGGCACGCCTTACCAGTACCTGCAATACGGCAGCTATTTGAGCCAGTGGCACCGCCGCAATGCGCTGAAAATGTGGACGGGCTGGCCGACGTTTCCCATGGTCTTTGTCAATGGCGTGCTCATCGGCGGCGCCAGCGAGCTGCACAAGCTCGTGGAAAATGGCGAGTTCAGCGCCATGCTGGCAAAGAAGGTGCGCGAGTTTTAAGCGTGGCAGGGCAGGCAGCTAGCGTGCCTTGATCTGGCCAAAACTGATGAGGGCGCCGATGCCGAGTGCGATACCGGCCAGTAGCAGCGCGACATGCATGCCGGCCAGCAGGTGTGTCGCGCCGCCAGCGACCAGTGAGCCGAATACTCCGACGCCGATCACCCCGCCCGTCTGGCGCGCGGCGTTCAGCGCGCCAGAGGCGATCCCCGTGCGTTGCTTGTCGGCAGTGGCGAGTACGGCCGTCGTCATGGCGGGAACCGTCAGCGCGACACCGACCCCGGCCGCCAGCAGCGGGCCGACGATGACGCCATACGGCGTGGACGCGCCAATGCCGGCCAGCGCCAGATAGCCGCAGGCGGCCAGCGCTTGCCCCATCACCATGGGCAGCCGGGGGCCGTAGCGCGCCGTCAGCCGGCCAGACAGCAGATTGGCAAGCGTGACCAGCGCCGTCATCGGCAGGAAAGCCAGCCCAGTCATCAATGGCGTATACCCCTTGGTCGTCTGGAAAAACAGGCTGAGCACGAACATCAGGCCGTAGTAGGCGAAGTTGGTGAGCAGTCCGACGGCACAGGAAGCGCTCATCACTGGCGAGCGGAACAAGGCAAGCGGCAGCATCGGGTCGGCGCCCCGCGCTTCGACCAGGATGAACAGGCCCCCCGCCACGACGAAGCAGGCAAAACCGGACAGCACCAGCGGGTGCGTCCAGCCCAGTGCGCCGCTTTCGATAAAACCGAGAGTGAGTCCGCCCAGCGCGAGAATCGCCAGCACTTGTCCGCCCAGGTCCAGGCCCCGTCCGGATGACTTTGAACCCGATGGCGCGTAGGCCAGGGTCAGGCAGATGCCCACGAGCCCCAGTGGCAGGTTGAGCAGGAAAATGCTGGGCCAGTCGAAACGGTCGACCATGATGCCGCCCACCACGGGCCCGGCCGCCAGCGCAAGTCCGCCCACGCCCGCCCAGATGCTCACGGCGCGCGCACGCGCGGCCGCTTCCGGGAAGCTGGCGCTCAGCAAGGCCAGCGAGGCCGGCACGCACAGCGCCGCCCCCACGCCCTGGGCGACACGGCCGGCAATCAGGGCGCCGATGGTGTGTGCCATGCCGCAGGCCAGCGATGCCACGGTAAACAGGGCAAAGCCCATGACGAAGATGCGTCTGGCGCCGTAACGGTCGCCGATGGCGCCGGCCGTCAGCAGCAGGCTGGCAAAGACCAGGGTGTAGGCGTTGATGATCCATTGCAATCCGGTCACGTCGGTGCCCAGCGATGCCTGGATGCGTTCCAGCGCCACGTTGACGACCGTAACGTCGAGGATGACGAGCACGAAGCCCAGGCTGGTGGCGAACAAGGTCAGGCGTGGCGATACGGCGTGCCGCGGTGTCAGGGTAGGCATGAGAAGGAAGTCCCGAAGAGGGTGTTCTGGTTGAAGGGAGTCGTCGCGAAAAACGCCGACTGGTTCCGCTCTCATTGTATTGCCTTGAAAAATTAGATAAACTGGTTTTCTATTGTTTGACTACCTAGAAAATATTGGTAATGGATATCTTCAAGGCGATGACCATCTTCATCCGTGTCGTCGATACGGGCAGCTTGACGGCCGCGGCGGCGCAATGCGACCTGTCGCCCACGATGGTGGGCAATCATTTGCAGGCGCTGGAGGAGCATCTCGGCACGCGCCTCATCAACCGCACCACGCGGCGCCAGCACCTGACGGAATTCGGCAAGGCGTATTACGAACGCTGCATGGAGATCCTCGGCCTCGTCGGCGATGCCGAGGCGCTGGCGCTGGAAACGCAAAGCAGCCCCAAGGGGCGGCTGCGCGTGACCGCCTCCGCGACATTCGGAACGGAACGGCTGATCCCCGCGCTTGCCGACTATACGGCGCGCTATCCCAAGGTGGATATCGACGTGGTCATCACGGACACCGTGGTGGATCTGGCCGAGGATGGCTTCGAGGCGGCTATCCGCCTTGGCAACCTTGGCGACCAGCACGGGGCCGACCTGGTGGCCCGCCCGTTGGCGCCGTATCAATTGATGCTGTGCGCCGCACCGGCGTATCTGGCGCAGCATGCTGAGCCGCGGCGGCCCGAGGATCTGGCGCAGCACAATTGCCTGGCCTATGCCTATTCCTCGCGCTCCGAGTGGCGTTCGGCACAGCCATCTTGGCGCATGACGGGGCCGGAGGGCGACATCAGCGTGCCGATTGCGGGCCGGATGCGGGTCGACAGCGCGCAAGGCTTGCGGCGGGCGGCGCTGGCCGGCATGGGGATCGTCATGTTGCCCGAGATTATGCTGTCACAGGATATCGCCGATGGCCATCTGGTACGCTTGCTGCACGGCTACACGCCGCCCAGCCGGCCCTTGCATCTCATCTATCTGCGCGACCGGCGCATGTCGTCCAAGCTGCGCAGCTTCGTCGATTTCGTAGTGGAGCGGTTTGGCGCGGCCTTATGAACGCGGCCCGTTTTGATGCGTGCGCAGCGGGTCGAGCAAGCTGCGCAGATCGTTATGGTCGAGCTCGTACATCAGCGCGATTAAACTGCCCAGTTCGCCCGAGGGAAAGCCTTCGCGCGCGAACCAGCCCAGGTAGTGGCCCGGCAAGTCGGCCAGCAAGCGTCCCTGATATTTCCCGTATGGCATTTCGCGCGTGAGCAGCAGCGCCAGTTTTTCTGAATTCATGGTGGTGACCCCGTGTTGATGCTGCCAGTGTAGCAGAGCATCGAATTGTTGAGCTGTGCGCAACTATCTTCTGCCCGATGAAGTATTTTTCGGAATAAAGAAAACCCCGATACTGCATGCCAACATCATTGATCGGAGTTTGCCATGCCCATTGCCTTGCTCGCGCTGACCCTCAGCGCATTTGCCATCGGAACCACCGAATTTGTCATCGTCGGGCTGTTGCCCACCATCGCCGCCGACCTGGGCGTGAACCTGCCGTCGGCCGGCCTGCTGGTCAGCCTGTACGCGCTGGGCGTGGCCGTCGGCGCACCCGTGCTGACGGCCCTCACGGGCAAGATCCCCCGCAAGACCCTGCTGTTGTCGCTGATGGTCCTGTTCACCCTGGGTAACTTGCTGGCGTGGAAGTCGCCGGGCTATGAAACCCTCGTCGTCGCCCGCATCCTGACGGGGCTGGCGCACGGCGTGTTCTTCTCGATCGGCTCGACCATCGCCACGTCATTGGTGCCAAAAGACAAGGCGGCCAGCGCCATTGCCATCATGTTTACGGGTTTGACCGTGGCCCTGGTGACGGGCGTGCCGCTGGGCACCTTCATCGGCCAGCATTTCGGCTGGCGCGAAACCTTCCTTGCCGTCTCGGCGCTGGGCCTGGTGGCGTTCATCGGCAGCCTGCTGTACGTGCCATCAACCATCGCCCACAGCAAACCGGCGTCCCTGCTGCAGCAAGTGCAGGTACTGGCCCAGCCGCGCCTGTTGCTCGTGTATGCGATGACGGCCGTCGGCTACGGCGGCTCCTTCATCGCCTTTACCTATCTGGCGCCGATCCTGCAGCAAGTGTCGGGCTTCAGCGCCGGCGCCGTGGGCGTGGTAATGCTCGTGTATGGTATCTCTGTGGCGTTCGGCAATATCTGGGGCGGCAAGCTGGCCGACAAGAAAGGTCCCGTCAGCGCCTTGAAACTGATCTTCCTGCTGCTGGCCTTTGTTTTGCTGCTGTTGACTTTTACTGCGCCGCATCCCGTACTCGTCGTCATCACCGTGCTGCTGTGGGGCGCCGTGGCCTTCGGTAACGTGGCCGGTTTGCAAGTGTATGTGGTGCAGCAGGCGGAGCACTTCACGCCCCGCGCCGTCGACGTGGCGTCGGGCCTGAACATCGCCGCTTTTAATCTGGGCATTGCTGGCGGCGCCTGGGGCGGCGGCCTGATCGTGGAACACCTGGGTCTCGTGCACACGGGCTGGATCGGTGCGCTGGTCGTGCTCGGTGCCTTCGGCTTGACAGCGTTGAGCGGCCGGATGGACCGTTTGAGTCCCATACCTGTGCGTGCCGGCGGTGAAAAGTCGATCCATGCGGTGGGGCACTAAGCTGGCTTGATCTGCAAGCAAGTTTCTGGCACGGGCGAGAGTAGGGTTTACAATGTGCTTACCTTTTTCTCGCCCATACTCCCCATGTCCGATACAGCAACGTCACCGCTGCGCCTGCGCGCCGCCATCAATCCGAAGCCGCTGGGCGTCGCCCTGTTGCTCATCGTGCTCGGCGCCTGGTATCTGGCGCAAACCGTCGGCGCCACGTTGTCCGCGCTGTACGTAGTGGGTGCCTTGCTCGGCATCACCCTGTATCACGCGGCCTTCGGTTTTACGTCCGCCTGGCGCGTCTTCATTGCCGATGGCCGCGGCGACGGCTTGCGCGCGCAAATGCTGATGCTGGCCGTGGGCGTGGCGCTGTTCTTCCCCGCGCTGTCGGCCGGCACCCTGTTCGGCACGCCCGTCGCGGGTCTCGTGTCTCCCGCTGGCACCTCGGTCATCTTTGGCGCCTTCATCTTCGGCATCGGCATGCAGCTGGGCGGCGGTTGCGCGTCCGGCACCCTGTACACGGTGGGCGGGGGCAGCACGCGCATGCTCATCACCCTGGCCGCTTTTATTATCGGCTCGGTGATCGGCACGGCGCACATGCCGTTCTGGACGGCGCTGCCGCAACTCCAGCCCATTTCCCTCGTGACGACCCTGGGCCTGGTGCCCGCGCTGGCGCTGAACTGGATCGTCTTCGCGCTGATCGCCGCCATCACGGTCTTCGTTGAAAAACGCCGCCATGGCAAGCTTGTCGCCACGCCATTGCGCCCGGCACAGGCCTCGCCCTGGCTGCACGGCCCGTGGCCGCTGGTGGCGGGCGCCGTCGCCCTCGTCGTGCTGAACTTCGCTACCCTGGCGCTGTCGGGCCGGCCGTGGGGCGTAACGTCCGCGTTCGCGCTGTGGGGCGCGAAAGCGGCGTCCGTGGTCGGCATCGACACGGCCAGCTGGGCCTACTGGTCCACCAAGGCGAATGCGGCCGCGCTGGCCGCGCCGCTGACGCAAGACAAGACGTCCGTGATGGACATCGGCATCGTGCTGGGCGCCATGCTGGCGGCGGCGCTGGCCGGCCGCTACGCGCCCGTGTGGCGCATCCCGCGCCGCTCGGTGATCGCCGCTATCGTCGGCGGCTTGCTGCTCGGCTACGGCGCGCGCCTGGCCTACGGCTGCAATATCGGCGCGTACTTCAGCGGCATCATCTCGGGCAGCCTGCACGGCTGGCTGTGGCTGGTCTGCGCTTTTTTGGGCAACGTCATCGGCACGCGCTTGCGTCCGTGGTTCGGCCTGGAAGTGGAGAAAGTCAAACCGACTGGCTGCTGATGCCGGCGTAAGCAGGGGCTTTGCTGTATATTTCTGCCCCTGTTCACCTTGCCGCCAGCGTATCGCCCATGTCCCCCCTCATCCTGTTTACCGTCGTCCTCGCGTATTTCCTGATCCTGCTGGGGGTGGCATGGCGCACCTCGCGCCACGCCACCAACGACAGTTTTTTCATTGGCAACAAGGACAGCAACTGGATGCTGGTGGCCTTCGGCATGGTGGGCACGACGCTCACGGGCGTGACCTTCATCAGCGTGCCCGGCGCCGTGGGGAGCAACGGTTTCGGCTACATCCAGCTGATGATCGGCTATGTGCTCGGCTACCTGGCCATCACCTTCATCTTGCTGCCGCTGTACTACCGGCTGCAGCTGACCTCCATTTACCGCTACCTGGAATTGCGCCTGGGACGGCGCTCCTACCAGAGCGGGGCGGCGTTTTTCATCGTGTCGCGGCTGCTGGGCGCCACGGCGCGGCTGTATTTGGTGGTCAATATCCTGCAAGCCACGATTCTCGACAGCCTGGGCGTGCCGTTCTGGCTGACGGCCTGCGCCGTGCTGCTGCTGATCCTGCTCTACACGTATGAGGGCGGCGTGAAAACCATCGTCTGGACCGATACCCTGCAAACGGCATGCATGCTGGCCGGTCTCGTCATCTGCAGCGTGTTTTTATTGCGCGCAATGGACCTGTCCCTCGTCGACAGCCTCGAACGCATGCGCGCGCAAGGCCTCACGCGCATTTTTAATGTCGACCCGGACAGCCCCGCCTATGTCTGGAAGCACATCGTGGCCGGCATGTTCATCACGATCGCCATGACGGGCATGGACCAGGAAATGATGCAAAAGAATATCTCCGTGCGGACCTTGCGCGACTCGCAAAAGAATATGCTCAGCCTGACCGTCGTGCTGACGGGCGTGCTGCTGCTGTTCCTGTTCCTCGGCGGCTTGCTGCACCTGTATGCGCCGCTGGCCGGCGTGACGGCCACGGGCGACAAACTGTTTCCCGCCGTCGTGCTCGGACATTTCCCGGCCGTGGTGCAGCTGATCTTCTTCATTGCCCTCATTTCCGCGCTGTTTCCCAGCGTGGATGGGGCGCTGACGGCGCTCACGTCCACCTTCTGCATCGATATCCTCGGCCTGCAGCGCAGGACGGACCTGAGCCCGGCCGCGCAGATGCGCTGGCGCCGCCGCGTGCACCTGGGGTTTGCCGCGCTGTTCCTGGTCCTGATCATGGCCTTCAAGTGGCTGGACGACCCCAGCATGATTGGCGTGATCCTGAAGCTGGCCAGCTATACCTATGGTCCGCTGCTGGGCCTGTTCGCCTTCGGCTTGCTGAGCCGGCGCGGCGTGCGCGACCGCTGGGTGCCGCTGGTGGCCGTGGCGGGGCCGCTGCTGTGCGCGCTGATCGAGCAGGAGCAGGCGCTGCTGTTCGCACATTACCGCATCGGGCTGGAATTGCTGATCCTGAACGGCGCCCTGGTGCTGGCCGGCCTGTTCCTCATTTCGACGCCGGCAGGGCAGGTCATCAAAGGCGCGGCACACTTGTCAAAATAAGACGATTCAGCCCGTTTTCAGTTATATTGATTTCCTTTAGGTACACAACCTCACGGAGCATCAATGTCACTCAACCCCTTCCCGCCGCTGCGCCGCGGTTTTGGCGCATTCTGGCGCGCGCTGGACGCCACCCGCCGCGCGGTCATCAACCTGATTTTCCTGCTGATCGTCATCGCCATCCTGATCGCCATCTTCGGCGGCGGCGCCAAGCCCCTGGCGGAAAAGACCACCCTGGTGCTGGACTTGCAAGGCCCGCTGGTCGAGGAAACCCCGGGCGGCGTGCGCGAAGCCGTGCTGGCCAATGTCAGCGGCGAAGTCAAGAAAAGCGTGCAGCTGCGCGACGTGCTGGCGGTGCTCGACACGGCGTCCAAGGACAAGGACATCGGCTCCATGGTGATCCTGCTCGACGAATTGCAGGGCGGCGGTCTCGCTTCGCTGCGCGAAGTGGCGGCCGGCGTGGAGCGCTTCCGCGCCACCGGCAAGAAAGTGACGGCCTGGGGTTCGAGCTACAACCAGCGCCAGTACCTGGTGGCGGCCAAGGCCGACGAGGTATTCCTGCACCCGATGGGCGGCGTCATGCTGGAAGGCTTTGGCCGCTACCGCAATTACTACCGCGACGCGCTCGATAAAGTGGGCGTGACGGTCAACCTGCTGAAAGTGGGCACGTACAAGAGCGCGGCCGAGCCTTTCATCGCCAACGGCCCGTCCGAAGCGGCGGCCGAAGCGGACCGCTACCTGAACAACGGCCTGTGGACCACCTACACGACGGACGTGGAAAAATCGCGCAAGCTGCCGGCCGGCGCCATCATGCAGGCTATCGATGCGCTGCCCGCGCTGATGACGGCGGCCGGCGGCGACCTGGGCAAGCTGTCGCTGGATGCCAAGCTGGTCGACGGCCTGAAAACGCGCGATGAACTGCGCCAGTTCATGATGGCGCGCGGCGCGAAAAACACGGAAGGCACGAATTTCCGCCAGGTGAACTACACCGATTACCTGGCGCGCCTGCGCCCCGTGCACGTCGGCGACGCCGTCGGCGTGATCATCGCCTCCGGTGAAATCGGCGACGGCATCGCGCCACCGGGCGCCATCGGCGGCTTGTCCACCTCGCGACTGATCCGCCAGGCACGCGAAGACAAATCGATCAAGGCCGTCGTGCTGCGCGTCGATTCGCCGGGCGGCAGCGCCTTCGGCTCGGAACTGATACGCCGCGAACTGGAACTGACGCGCGCCGCTGGCAAACCCGTGGTCGTCTCGATGGGCAACGTGGCCGCTTCGGGCGGCTACTGGATCAGCACCTCGTCCGATGAAGTGATCGCCGACGCGGCCACCATCACCGGTTCCATCGGCGTGTTCGCGATTCTGCCGACGGCCGACAAGGTGGTGGAAAAGCTGGGCATCCACACGGCGGGCTCGCCGACCACCTGGCTGGCCGACGCGGGCAACCCATTGCGTCCGCTCGACCCCCGCTTCGCCGAAGTGATCCAGGGTTCGATCAACCACGTGTATGGCGACTTCCTGAGCCTGGCCGCCAAGGCGCGCAAGACGACGCCGGAAAAGATCAATGAAGTGGCGCAGGGCCGCGTCTGGACGGGCTTGCAGGCAAAAGAGCGCAACCTGGTCGACCGCATCGGCAGCTATGGCGATGCGCTGGCGTCGGCCGCCAAGCGCGCCAAGCTGGGCACCGACTACCGCGTCACCTACCTGGAACAGGAAACGTCGAATGTGGACCGTCTGCTCGGCATGTTCGGCTCCAAGGCGATGGCCTCGCTGGGCCTGGGCGAGCACGTGAAGCTGGGCCTGGCCACGACCGGCTTGCCGGCCGACGCGGCGCTGGGCATGGCGCAGGACCTCTCCTGGCTGTCGGGCATCACGCGCGAACATAAACCGTTCATGGCCCTCACACACTGCCTGTGCGAAGTGCCGTTAGGCGGCAAGTAATCGCAGTAGTGATATGACTCTCAAGCCGGCTTCGCCCGGCTTGTTTTCCTTGAGGAGCCCAATATGCCAAGCGATATGAATGCAGACACTGACAACACAATCACCATCCGCCCATGCGCCAAGGGCGACGAACACGCGCTGGCGCTGGTGGGGCAGGCGACTTTTCTTGAAGCGTTCGCCGGCATCCTCGACGGCGCCGACGTCATCGCCCATTGCCAGCGCCAGCACGACGCGCAGCTGTACCGCGACTGGCTGGCGCTGCCGGCCATGCGGCTGTGGCTGGCCGAAGCCACGCCTGGCGGCGCGCCCGTCGGCTACCTGGTGCTCAGCCCCGCCGGCTTGCCGGTGGCGGACCCGCGCCCGAATGACCTGGAAATCAAGCGCATCTACCTGCTGCACCGCTTCCAGGGCCAGCGCGTGGGCCAGCGCCTGATGCAGGCGGCCCTGGAGCAGGCGCGCGCCAGCGGGGCAGGGCGCGTGCTGCTGGGCGTATATGCGGAAAACCACGATGCGCTGGCGTTTTACACGCGCTGCGGCTTTGCGCAGCTGGGCCGGCGCACTTTCCGCGTGGGCCGCACCGACTACCAGGACGTCATCCTCGGCATGACCCTGTAGTAACGGCCGGCCTGGCCCCAGGTCAAGCCGGCTGGCGGGAGATTTGTAGCGAGTTTGTATCTGCATGCGAGTCGCCCGCAGGCCGCAGGCGCCGGTGCGCGACGCCCCGCAAGCCTGATTTTTCCACCGTTCCCCCGCAGTGGCGGCCTGCCTGCCGGTCCGCCTGATCCTCCCATGCCTGCCTGGCTGTGTGGAATTGTTTCAAGCAGAAATGAAACAGTTACATGACTATGCTAGAGTCGTTTCACGCTAGGGAGCGATGTTTTTTCAGCTGACTTTCAGCTCTTGACTCCCCCGGCTTTGTACCGAAACAACCCCGAAAAACGGTCGTCCGGCCTGAGTGTGTTCCACCTCGGCCGGCGCCACAGACTCGCCGTGCCAGCGGCCTATACAAGGATAAGCGATGGATTCGCAGACAACACCCAATACCCCGCGGCGCAGCCGCCGTTCGAAAATCGTCGGCACGGTCATCGCGCTGGCCGTGATGGCTGCGCTGGGGGGCGGTGCCTGGTATTTGACCCACTCCGGCACCAGCGCCCAGGGCGGCCCCGGCATGGGTGGCCCTGGCGGCGCGGGCGGGCCAGGTGGCCCCGGCGGGCGCCGCGGCGGCCCTTCGACCACCGTGGGCGTGGCCACGGCCGTCAAGTCCGACCTGCCCGTGGTGCTCGATGCGCTGGGCACGGTGACGGCCGCGTCCACCGTGACGGTGCGCCCGCAAGTGTCGGGCATCCTGAAGGAATTGAAATTCAAGGAAGGCGGCATGGTCAAGGCGGGCCAGGTGGTGGCGCAGATCGACCCGGCCCAGTTCGAGATGGCGCTGATGCAGGCCACGGGCCAGCGCCAGCGCGACGAAGCGCAGCTGGAAAACGCGCGCCTGACCCTGAAACGCTATCAGACTTTGCTGGGCCAGGATTCCATCGCGCGCCAGGACGTCGACACGCAGGCCGCCTTGGTCAAGCAGCTGGAAGGCACGGTGATGACGGATCGCGCATCCGAAGGCACGGCCAGGCTGAACCTCGGCTACACCAAGGTGGTGTCGCCGATCAGCGGCCGCGCGGGCCTGAAAGTGGTCGACATCGGCAACCTGGTGAGCACCAGCGATACGGGCGGCGTGGTGGTGGTGACGCAGCTTTCGCCCATCGACGTCGAGTTCTCCGTGCCGCAGGATAAAGTGCAGACCATCCAGGAACGCCTGAACGGCGGTACGGCGCTGGCGGCGCTGGCGCTGGACCGCACGCGCACGCATACCCTGGACAAGGGCAGCTTGACGGCGCTGGACAACCAGGTCGACGTGCAGACGGGCACCGTGCGCGCCAAGGCCCGCTACACGAATGACAAGATGGCGCTGTTCCCCAGCCAGTTCGTCAACGTGCGCCTGGAGCTGGGCAATATCACGGGCGCCGTGCTGGTGCCCGTCACGGCCCTGCGCCACAGCAATAACGGCGATTTCGTGTATGTGCTGAAAGCGGATAAAACCGTCACCGTGCGCATGGTCACGCGGGGGCAGGCCACCACCGACATGGTGGAAATCCGCGCCGGCCTGGAAGCGGGCGAGCAAGTCATCACGGAAGGCGCCGACCGCCTGAAGGAAGGCGCGAAAGTCACCTTGGCGGGCGACAAGCCGGCCATGGGCGGCGCCGGTGGCGCGGGGGCAGGCAACGGCGAACGCCGCCACCGCCGCCAGCACGCTGAAGGCGCGGCCAGCGCACCGGCCGCATCGGCTGCCGCATCGGCACCTGCATCCGCGCCAGCGAAGGGCGCAGCGCAATGAGTCCATCGACGCCATTCATCAAGCGCCCCGTCGCCACGGCGCTGCTGATGCTGGCCATCGTGCTGGCGGGGCTGGTCGGCTTCAAGTTCCTGCCGCTGGCCGCCTTGCCGCAGGTGGACTTCCCCACCATCCAGGTGCAGACCTTGTACCCGGGCGCCAGTCCCGAAGTCATGGGGCAGACCGTCACGGCGCCGCTGGAGCGCCAGTTCGGGCAGATGTCGGGCTTGCAGCGCATGAGTTCCACCAGCGCGGCAGGCGTCTCCATCATCACCCTGCAATTCACCCTGGGCCAGACCCTGGACGTGGCCGAGCAGGAAGTGCAGGCGGCCATCAATGCGGGCGGCTCCCTGCTGCCGACGGACTTGCCGGCGCCGCCCGTGTACGCGAAGATCAACCCGGCCGACGCGCCCGTGCTGACCCTGGCCATCACGTCGGACACGATGCCGCTGACGCAGGTGCAGAACATCGTCAACACGCGTCTGGCGCTCAAGATCAGCCAGGTCAACGGCGTGGGCCTCGTGTCGCTGTCGGGCGGCCAGCGTCCCGCCGTGCGCATCCAGGGCGACACGAAATTGCTGGCGTCGTACGGCCTGGGCCTCGACAGCCTGCGCACGGCCATTGCGGCGGCCAACGTCAACAGCGCCAAGGGCAGTTTCGACGGCCCCACGCGTTCATTCACCATCAACGCCAACGATCAACTGGTCACGGCGGAAGACTACAAACGCCTGATTATCACTTATAAAAACGGCGCGCCCGTGCGCCTGTCCGATGTGGCCAATGTTGTCGACAGCGCGGAAAACACGCGCCTGGGCGCATGGTCGGGCAAGCAGCCGGCCATCATTTTGAACGTGCAGCGCCAGCCCGGCGCCAACGTCATCAAGACGGTCGACGCCATCAAGGCCTTGCTGCCCGACCTGCAGGCCAGCCTGCCGGCGGCCATGAAGCTCGACGTGCTGAGCGACCGCACGACGGGCATCCGCGCTTCGGTCGAACACGTGGAAATGGAACTGCTGTTGTCCGTGCTGCTGGTGGTGCTGGTGATCTTCGCCTTTTTGCACAGCATGCGCGCCACCGTGATCGCCAGCCTGTCCGTGCCGATCTCGCTGATCGGCGCCTGCGGCGTCATGTATCTGCTCGGCTACAGCCTGAACAACCTCTCCTTGATGGCCCTGACCATCGCCACGGGCTTTGTCGTCGACGACGCCATCGTCATGATCGAGAATATCGCCCGCTACATCGAGGAGGGCGAAACGCCGATGGCCGCCGCACTGAAGGGCGCGTCGCAGATCGGCTTTACCATCATCTCGCTGACCGTGTCCCTGATCGCCGTGCTGATTCCCCTGCTGTTCATGGGCGACGTCGTGGGCCGGCTGTTCCGCGAATTTGCCATGACCCTGGCCATCACGATCCTGATTTCCGCCGTGGTCTCGCTGACCCTGGTGCCGATGATGTCGGCGCGCTGGCTGAAAAGCCACGCCGATGAAAAGATCAGCGCCACTGGCCAGCGCATCCAGGCTTTCCTTGACCGTGTGATCGTGCAGTACGATCATGCGCTCGTGTGGGTGCTGAAACGCCAGGGACTGACCCTGCTGGTGGCCCTGGCCACTCTGGTGCTGACCGTCATCCTGTATATCACCATCCCGAAAGGCCTGTTCCCCACGCAGGACACGGGGCAGCTGCAGGCGCGCATCGAAACGTCGCAAGCCGTGTCGTACGAACGCATGGCCACCTTGCAGCAGGCCGCCGCCAGCGCGCTGCTGGAAGACCCCGCTGTCGACACCCTGAGTTCCCTCGTCGGCGTGGATGCGGCCAACAATACCATGCTGCACACGGGCAGCATGCTGATCAACCTGAAGCGTCCGCGCAGCGGCAGCCAGGACGAGATCATGGAACGGTTGCGCAACCGCGTGGCCAAGGTGGCCGGCGTGACCCTGTATCTGCAGCCGACGCAGGATCTGACCATCGATGCGGAATCGGGCCCGACGCAGTACCGCGTCTCGCTCGAAGGGGCCGATACGGCCACCGTCACCGAATGGGCCGGCAAGCTGGCCGCCCGCATGCGCGAGAAATCGCAGCTGCGCAACGTCGTCACGGATGCGGGGGCCACGGGCGCCGCCGTCACCGTGGCGATCGACCGCGACAGCGCCGCGCGCATGTCCGTCACCACGGCCACCGTCGACGACGCGCTGTACAACGCCTTCGGCCAGCGCATCATTTCGACGATTTTCACGGAAACCAACCAGTACCGCGTGATTCTCGAAGCGCAACCGGGCATCGTCACCACGCCGTCCGACCTGTCGGACCTGCAGGTGCGCACGGGGTCCGGCAAGTCGACGCCGCTATCCGCCTTTGCCAGCGTCAGCGAAAAACAGGCGCCGCTGCAAATCACGCACGTGGCGCAATATCCGGCCACCACCCTCGGCTTCGACACGACGCAGGGCGTGGCCTTGGGCAGCGCCGTCGACGCCATCCGCCAGGCCGCGAAAGACATCGCCTTGCCGTCGTCGGTGACCCTGACCTTCCTGGGTGCGGCCGGCGCGTATGAAAACTCGCTGTCGAATCAGCTGTGGCTGATTCTCGCCGCCGTCGTCTGCGTCTACATCGTGCTCGGCGTGCTGTACGAAAGCTACATCCACCCGCTGACGATTTTGTCGACCCTGCCGTCGGCCGGCGTGGGCGCCTTGCTGGCGCTGATGATCTCCGGGCAGGACCTGGGCGTGATCGGCATCATCGGCATCATCCTCCTGATCGGCATCGTGAAGAAGAACGCCATCATGATGATCGACTTCGCCATCGAAGCCGAACGCGATCAAGGAAAAAGCCCGCAGGAAGCCATCCACCAGGCGGCGCTGCTGCGCTTCCGTCCCATCCTGATGACGACCCTGGCGGCCCTGTTCGCAGCCGTGCCGCTGATGCTGGGCTGGGGCGAGGGCGCCGAGTTGCGCCGTCCGCTGGGCCTGGCCATCTTCGGCGGCCTGATCGTCAGCCAGGTGCTGACCCTGTTTACCACGCCCGTCATCTACCTGGGCTTCGACCGCCTGGGCCAGCGCTTCGCGCGCAAGACACCCGGGGTGAACCTGGACAAGCCGGCCGATAACGCGGGGAGCGCCGCGTGAACCTGTCCGAACCGTTCGTCAAGCGCCCCATCGCCACCGTGCTGCTGACCATCGGCATCGCGCTGGCGGGCATCGGCGCCTTCTTCGTGCTGCCCGTCTCGCCGCTGCCGCAAGTCGATTATCCGACCATTTCCGTCAGCGCCAGCCTGCCCGGCGCCAGCCCCGCGACCATGGCCACGTCGGTGGCCACGCCGCTGGAACGGCGCCTGGGCGTCATCTCGGGCGTGAACGAGATGACGTCGTCGTCGGGCACGGGCTCGGCGCGCATCAACCTGCAGTTCGACTTGAACCGCAAGATCGATTCGGCAGCGCGCGAAGTGCAGGCCGCGATCGCCGCCGCGCGCGTGGACTTGCCTGCTACCCTGCGCAGCAACCCCACTTACCGCAAGGCCAATCCGTCGGACGCGCCCGTGATCATCCTGGCGCTGACGTCGAAGACGCGCACGCCGGGGCAGATCTACGACGCCGTGTCGAACCTGGTGCAGCAGAAAGTGGCGCAAGTGAAAGGCGTGGGCGACGTCGAGCTGGGTGGCGGTTCGCTGCCGGCCGTGCGCGTGGAACTGCTGCCGTACCAGCTCAATCACTACAGCGTGTCGATGGAAGACGTGCGTGCGGCCATCCAGGCCAGCAACGCCAACCGGCCCAAGGGCGCCATTTCCGGCGACGAGCGCAGCCTGCAGATCTATTCGGGCGCGGCGACGGCGTCGGGTGGGCGCAGCGCGGCCGACTACCGCAGCCTGGTCGTGGCCTGGCGCGACGGCGCCGCCATCCGCCTCGACGACGTGGCCGAAGTGGTCGACGGCGTGGAGAACAACAATACCCTGGGCCTGTTCAACGGCGACCCGGCCGTCATCGTGCTGATCACGCGCCAGCCGGGCGCCAACGTCATCGCCACGGTGGACGGCGTGCGCGCGCTGCTGCCGCAACTGCAGGCGCAGCTGCCGGGCGACATCAAGCTGCAGGTGGCGTCCGACAGCACCAATTCCATCCGCTCCTCGCTGCATGAAATCGAGTTCACCTTGATCCTGTCCATCGTGCTCGTCGTGCTGGTGGTCAGCGCCTTCCTGCGCAGCGTGCGCGCCACCATCATCCCGGCCGTGGCCACCATCGTGTCGCTCTTGGGCACCTTCGGCGTGATGTACATGCTGGGCTTTTCGCTGAACAACCTGTCGCTGATGGCGCTGACGGTGGCCACGGGCTTTGTCGTCGACGACGCCATCGTGGTGCTGGAAAACACGCAGCGCCACATCGAGGCGGGCATGGACCGTTTCAAGGCGGCCCTGCTGGGCGCACGCGAAGTGGGCTTTACGGTGCTGTCGATCAGCCTGTCGCTGGTGGCCGTCTTCATCCCGCTGCTGTTCATGGGCGGGCAGGTGGGGCGGCTGTTCCGAGAGTTCGCCGTGACCCTGTCGGCCGCTGTGATGATTTCGCTGGTCATTTCGCTCACGACCACGCCGATGATGTGCGCCTGGCTGCTGAAAAGCGGGCAGCAGCACAAGCCGCCAGGCAGAGTCGCGCGCTGGTTCGAACGCGGTTTCGAGCGCATGCTGACAGTCTACGAGCACTGCCTGGACTGGGCCTTGTCCAGCGCCGCGCTGGTGATGACCATCCTCGTGTTCGTCGTCGGCCTGAACGTGTACCTGTTCGCGGCCGCGCCCAAGGGCTTCTTCCCGCAGCAGGATACGGGGCAGATCAATGGCGGCATGCGCGCCGACCAGAGCATCTCGTTCCAGGCCATGCAAAGTAAGCTGCGCCAGCTGGTCGACATCATCAAGGACGATCCCGCCGTCGCCACCGTCGTCGGGTTTACGGGCGGCGGACGGGCAGGGGGCGGTTTCATGTTCATCGACCTGAAACCCGCGTCGCAGCGCACGGACAAGGGGCAGGCCGTGATCGCCCGCTTGCGTCCGCAGCTGGCCAAGGTGACGGGCATTTCGCTGTTCCTCAATCCCGTGCAGGATCTGCGCATGGGCGGGCGCTCCAGCAATTCCACCTACCAGTACACCCTGATCAGCGACAACCAGGCGGACCTGAAGAAATGGGCGGCGAAACTGGCCGACCAGATGAAGCTGCAGCCGGCCCTGATCGACGTGGACACGGACCAGGCGGAAAACGGCGTGGAAACCTTTGTCAGCATCGACAAGGACCGCGCCACCCAGCTGGGCGTGCAAGTCAAGGATATCGACAATGCGCTGTACAACAGCTTCGGCCAGCGTCAGGTGGCGACCATCTACGATGAACTGAACCAGTACCACGTGATCATGGAAGTGGCGCCGCGCTATGCGCAAAGCCCGGAAGCGCTGCGCTCCGTGTACGTGCCGGCGTCGAATGCGGCTGCCGTCGCCGCCACTGGCACGACG
>NZ_LBCO01000024.1:125205-199540 GCF_000988085.1 Janthinobacterium sp. KBS0711
GCGCGGCGCCATCGAACACGACGGCCGCGCGCGACCCGTCCAGCGGCTCGGCCCTGTCCACGACCCTGGCGCACATGGTGCCGCTGTCCTCGTTCAGCAGCTTTGCCGAAAGCTCGACGGCCACTTCCATCAATCACCAGGGCGGCGAACTGGCGACCACCGTGTCGTTCAACCTGGCAGACGGCTATCCGCTCAGCGACGGACAGGCCGCCGTGGCCCAGGCGGAGTCGGAAATCGGCATGCCCGTCAACGTGCGCGGCAGCTTCCAGGGTTCGGCCAAGAGCGCGCAGGACAGCAACAAGGAGCAGCCGCTGTTGATCCTGGCGGCCATCGTGGTGATCTACATCGTGCTGGGCATCCTGTACGAAAGCCTGATCCACCCCGTCACCGTGCTGTCGACTTTGCCGTCGGCGGGGGTGGGCGCCGTGCTGGCCTTGCTGCTGTTCCGCATGGAGTTTTCCATCATTGCCCTGATCGGCGTGTTCCTGTTGATCGGTATCGTGAAGAAAAATGCTATATTGATCATCGACTTCGCGCTGGAGGCCGAGCGTTCGCGCGGCTTGAGTGCGGTGGAGGCGGTGCGCGAGGCATGTTTGCTGCGTTTCCGCCCCATTCTGATGACCACCCTCGCGGCGGCGCTTGGCGCCTTGCCGCTGGCGATCGGTTTCGGCGAGGGGTCGGAGCTACGCCAGCCCTTGGGGGTCGCCATCATCGGCGGCCTGATTGCCAGCCAGTTACTCACATTGCTGACCACCCCGGTGGTCTACATCCTGCTCGACAAACTGCGCACGCGCAGCGCCGACGAGCAGCAATTGAGCCGCATTCCTGGGCCAGATAACCCGAGCACACAATCATGAAGCAAGTAAAACCTATTCCATCCGCCGTCCCCGCACGCCACTTGCTGGCGCTGGCGGCTGCTGTCCTGCTGGCCGGCTGCGCCGTCAGCCCCGCGTATGAAACGCCGACGGCCGCCGCGCCGCAAACGTTCAAGGAGGCGGCCGGCTGGGAGCCTGCCGTACCGGCCGATACCCTGGAGCGGGGTCCCTGGTGGACCCTGTTCGGCGACGCGCAGCTGAACCAGCTGGCCGAGGGCATCGACATATCGAACCAGAACGTGGCGGCCGCCATCGCCTCCTACGAGCAGGCGCGCGCGCTGGTGCGCGAACAGCGCGCCTCGCTGTTCCCCACAGTGAACCTGACGGGCAGCGGCGCCCGCTCCGGCGGCGGGGACGAGCAGCAGACGAACAACAACTTCAAGGCGGCCATCGGCGCGTCGTGGGAACCGGACGTGTGGGGCAAGCTGCGCGCCGGCGTGACGGGCGCGGATGCGAGTGCGGCCGCCAGCGCGGCGGACCTGGCCGCGGCGCGCCTGTCGGCGCAGGGCGAGCTGGCCACCAATTATTTTTCGCTGCGCCAGAGCGATGCGCAGATCGCGCTGCTCAATGCCACGATCGACGGCTACAAGCGCGTGCTCGAGATCACCAGCAACCGCTTCAACTCGGGCATCGCCGCCAAGTCCGACCTGCTGCAGGCGCAGACGCAGCTGGCCAATGCGCAGATCGATTTGTCCAGCCAGACGCGTGCGCGCGCCCAGCTGGAACACGCGATCGCCATTCTGCTGGGCAAGGCCCCATCCGACTTCAGCCTGGCCGTGGCGCCGTGGACCCTGACCGTGCCCGAGGTGCCGCTGGGCGTCCCGTCGACCCTGCTGCAGCGTCGTCCCGACATCGCCGCCGCCGAGCGCCGCGTGGCCGTGGCCAACGAGCAGATCGGCATCGCCCGCTCGGCGTATTACCCGAGCCTGAACCTGACGGGGTCCTACGGTTCCGGCGCCAGCCGTGTGGGCGACCTGTTCAATGCATCGTCGAGCCTGTGGTCCCTGGGCGTGTCGGCCGCGCAAACCCTGTTCAACGCGGGCGCCACGACGGCCAGCGTGGACGCGGCCAAGGCGGGGCATGAGGCGGCTGTGGCGCGCTACCGCCAGACGGTATTGAGTGCCTTTGGCGCCGTGGAAGACCAGTTGTCGGCCACGCGCGCGCTGGCCGAGCAGCTGGCCTTGCGCCAGCAGGCGTCGTCCGCCGCCGACCAGGTCGAACAGCAGATGCTGAACCGCTATAACGCGGGCCAGGTCGGCTACACGGACGTGGTGACGGCGCAAGTGACGGCCCTGTCGGCGCGCCGTTCGCTGGTGCAGGCGCAGGCGGACCGCCAGACGACAGCCGTGGCCCTGATCCAGTCGCTGGGCGGCGGCTGGCATGTGCCGCAGGCGCAGTAAGAGGGCGGCATGGGGCAGCATGGGGTAGCATAAAACCCCTGCGCCAAATTCGCGTTTTGTCGCGCATCTTGAGTGCTAGAATGCAAGATTATTATCAATTCCCAGCCTGACGCTTTGGCCGTGGCTGCATTCTTGCCGACGATGACACGCAGTAAACACAGCAATGCTTCCGTTCCCGAAGTGGCCGCCATCGTTTTCCCGGTGGTGGCCATTGGCGCTTCGGCCGGCGGACTCGATCCCATCGTCGCTTTCCTGGCCAACGTGCCGCAGGAAAGCGGGATTGCCTATGTGGTGATCCAGCATCTTGATCCCACGCAAAAGGCCATGCTGCCGGAACTGCTGCAGCGCGCCACCAGCATCCCCGTCACGGAAATCACGCACCAGTCAGAGTTGCGACCCAATCATATCTATGTGATCCCGTCGAATGCGGACCTGGGCCTGTCGAAGGGGCGTTTCGTGCTCAGCGAGCCGGTGCAGCTGCGCGGCCACCGCTTGCCCATCAATACCTTTTTCGAAAGCCTTGCAAGCGAGCTGGGCGAACTGGCCGTCGGCGTGATTTTTTCCGGCATGGGCAGCGACGGCACGCGCGGCCTGCAGGCGATCAAGCAGGCAGGCGGCCTGACCCTGGCCCAGCATCCCGATACGGCCAAGTTCGACATGATGCCGCAAAGCGCGATTGCCGCCGAAGTGGTGGACCTGGTCGATTTCCCCGACAAGATGCCGGACAAGATCATCACCTATCTGTTCCGCAGCAGTTTTCTCAGCTTGCCCGGGCATGAGCCGAACGGGCGTAATTCTCTGCAGGAAATTGTTGCCTTGCTGTCCGAACATACGGGCAACAGCTTTACCGATTACAAGATCAATACGGTGCTGCGGCGCATCGAACGGCGTATGAGCTTGTATCAAATGACGTCGATGGAAGCTTACGTGCCGTATTTGCGTGCCAATCCCGCCGAAATCGACTTGCTGTTCAAGGAATTGCTGATCGGCGTCACGAGCTTCTTCCGCGATCCCAAGGTGTGGGAATACCTGAAGATGGTGGCCTTGCCGCAATTGCTGGCGTCCCACCCGGACGGGCGCGCCTTCAAGGCCTGGGTGCCCGCCTGTTCCACGGGCGAGGAAGCCTATTCGCTGGCCATGGTGTTCCATGAAGTGGTGGCCAGCATCAATCCGCCGTCGAAATACAGCCTGCAGATCTTTGCCACCGACCTGTCGGCCGACGCCATCGACCGCGCCCGCCAGGGCCGCTTTCCGCACAGTATCATCAGCGACGTGTCCGCCGAACGGCTCGAGCGTTTCTTTGTCAATGACAAGAACGGCTACCACGTGAAGAAAGAGATCCGCAACACGATCATCTTTGCCCAGCAAAACATCATCTCTGACCCGCCGTTCACCAAGCTCGACATCCTGTGCTGCCGCAACCTGTTGATTTACCTCAATGCCAAGCTGCAGCAGCGTTTGATACCCTTGTTTCATTACGCCCTGAACCGGGATGGAATCTTGCTGCTGGGCAGTGCCGACACGCCCGGCCATTTTTCCGACCTGTTTTCGCCCCTGACCACGTCGACCCGGCTATATCGCCGCCTCGACAACCTGGCGCGCCAGCGTTTGCCCACGTATTTCCCCACCAAGGTATCGTTGGCATCCCCCCCTACACCTAGCGACACGAGAGAAGTGAGCATGACTGGAAAGATTCAATCCCATGTCGAGCAATTATTGCTCCAGAAATATTCGCCTGCCGCCGCGCTGCTGAACCAGGACGGCGACATCCTGTACATCAACGGCCGCACGGGCGCCTTCCTCGAACCGGCGGCCGGCAAGGCCAACTGGAATATCCACGCCATGGCGCGCGAAGGCTTGCGCTACGAGCTGGCCAGCCTGATCAAGCAAGCCCTGCAAAGCGAAAGCGTGGTGCGCCTGAAGGGCCTGGTGGTCAAGGACCACCTGGGACAGTCGCTGGGCGTGGACCTGAGCGCCGAAGCGCTGAGCCAGCCCGAGTCCTTGCGCGGCATGGTCTTCGTGACGTTCTCCAGCGCGCCGCTGGTGACCGAGGTACGCCGCGGCCGCTCGCCGAATCCGAAGGTGCTGGAGCTGGAGCAGCAGCTGGCGCAGGCGCGCAATGAAATCCAGGCCGTGCGCGACGAGATGCAGACGTCGCGCGAGGAGCTCAAATCGGCCAACGAGGAATTGCAGTCGACCAATGAAGAGCTGCAATCGACGAACGAGGAGTTGACCACCTCGAAGGAAGAGATGCAGTCGCTCAACGAGGAGCTGTACACGGTCAATGCCGAGCTGCAATCGAAGGTCGACGATCTGTCGCTGGTCAACAGCGACATGAAAAACCTGCTCAACAGCACCGATATCGCCACCATTTTCCTCGACAGCGACCTGCGCATCCGCCGCTTCACGGCGCCGGCCACGCAAATCTACAAGCTGATCCAGACGGATTTGCGCCGCCCGCTCAGCGACATCGTCAACGACCTCGACTATCCGGGCCTGGAAGACGATGCGCTGGAAGTCATCCGCAGCCTCGTGTTTTGCGAGCGGCAAGTGGAAACCAAGACGGGGCGCTGGTACAACGTGCGCATCATGCCGTACCGCACGATCGAAAATGTGATCGATGGCGTGGTGGTGACCTTCATCAACATCACGGAATCGAAACTGCTGGAAGCCCAGTTGCGCCAGATTCAGTCCGGCGCCGCGGCGGCCGGCAATAGCGGCGAGAACGTGTCATGAGCGAACCATTCGACGAGGGCAACGTGCCGGCCAGATTGCGAGAGCAGGCCGAGCAACTGGCGGCGCAGCAGCGCCAGCCCGTGCCGCAGTCGAATGAAGACGTGATACGCCAGCTGCATGAGTTGCAAGTCAGCCAGATCGAGCTGGAAATGCAGAACGCGGCCCTGGCCGAGCTGGAACAGCTGAAGAATGAATATGAAAGCAGCCGCGACCGTTATGCGCAGCTGTATGAACAGGCGCCCGTCAGCTACTTTTCGCTGGCGCGCGAGGGCGTCGTCACGCGTGTCAACGTGGCGGCTTGCGGCTTGCTGCAGCGCGACAAGAATCAGCTGCTGGGGCGGCGTTTCGAGCAATTCATCGCGCCCCAGGCGCAAGGCAGCTTCCGCCGCTTCCTCGACGCCGTCTTCACCAGCGGTGCGCGCCAGGTGCTTGAAGCGCAGCTGTTCGGCGGCTCGGCCGGCGGCATGGTGCGCATCGAAGCCAATTTCGACGCGGCCAGCGACACGGTGCGCATGCTGGTGACGGACCTGGGCGACGAGCACGCGCGCGAATCGGCCTTGCGGCGCGCCTTCGTCATCCTCGACAGTATCCGTGAAGGCGTGCTGGTGACGGACAGCGGCAACCGCATCATTTCCGTCAACCCCGCCTTCACCACCATCACCGGCTACCAGGCCGAGGAAGCCATCGGGCGCGATCCGTCCTTCCTCGGCGGCGGCACGCATTTGCCGCATTTCTATGAAACCATGTGGCGCAGCCTGCACCAGGATGGCAGCTGGTATGGCGAACTGGTGAACCGGCGCAAGAATGGCGAGCGCTTCGTCGAATCTCTGTCGATCACGCCCATGCGCACGGCGGACGGCAGCATCAGCCATTTTGTCGGCGTGTTTTCCGATATCACCGAGCGCAAGCTGGCCGAAGCGGACTTGCGCGAACTGCACCGCGAGCTGGACCAGCGGGTCATCGACCGCACGGCCGAATTGCTGCACGCCAACCAGCATCTGCAGCAGGAAGTGCAGCAGCGCGAACTGGCGCAGGAAGCCTTGCGCGATGCCGAGCGTTTCTTTCACGCCACCATCGATTCGCTGACGGACCGGGTGCTGGTGCTGGACCAGACGGGCAGCGTCTTGCATGCCAACCAGGCGTGCGTGGATTTTGTGGGGCAGATGGGAAAACCGCTGCATTACCTGGAGTTTTGCGAGACGGACGCGCGCTGGCAGCGCAGCGCCGGGCGCGAGCTGGCCGCCGGCATCCGCTCCGTGATTGCCGGCCGCGCCGATGCGTTTGCGCTCGAGTATGAATTTGCCACGCGCTCAGGACCCCGCTGGTCGCAGGCCAGGGTCAGCCGTTTTCTCGGCGAAGGGCCGCTGCGCGTCGTGGTGGCGCACACGGACATCACCGAACGCAAGTTGATGGATGGCGCCCTGCGCCAGTCGCACGCGCAGCTGCGCCAGTTGGCCTTGCACCTGGAAACGGCCAAGGAAGACGAGCGCAAGCGCATTTCGCGCGATATCCACGATGAACTGGGACAAAACCTGCTGGCGCTGCGCATCGATATCTCCATGCTCAGCGCCCGCACCGAGGGTTCCCATCCGCGCCTGCACCGCCGGGTCGGCGCCGTGCTCAGCAATGTCGACACGACCATCAAGAGCGTGCGCGGCATCATCAACGAGCTGCGCCCGATGGCGCTGGACCTGGGCTTGCAGGCCGCCATCGAATGGCAGGTGGGCGACTTCCGCAAGCGCAGCGGCGTCGCTTGCCGCCTGCTGATCCGCGACGAGGCGCTGTTTGCCGCCATCGGTAGCCAGGCCGAGATCGTGCTGTTCCGCATCGTGCAGGAAGCGCTCAGCAACGTCATGCGGCACGCCCAGGCCAGCCAGGTCGAGATCGAACTCAGTTCCGATGCCTGCGCCGTGTACGTGGCCATCAGCGACAACGGCATCGGCATCACGCCGCAGCAGCAGCGCAAGAAACAGTGTTTTGGCCTGATCGGCATCGCCGAGCGGGTGACGGCGCTGGGTGGCCACTTCGAGGTGGGCTTGCCGGCCTCGGGCACCGGCTGCCGCCTGGCCTTGCAGATTCCCTTGCAGGGAGTGGGGCGCCCGGCCGCCTGATACGGAAATTGCAATGGGTTAATTTTTGCCGACTCATGCCCCCTGGACAGGCTATACTTTCGCCTGCTATTTATGGAGGGGCATATCTTGTTCAAAACAATCGTTTTACCAGTCGCCTTGTTGGGCGCGTTCGCCGGCGCACACGCCGACGAAGGGCAGTGGCAACCACACCAATTGCCACAGCTGAAAGCCGAACTGAAACGGGTCGGCATCGAAATTCCTGCAGAAAAACTGGCCGACCTGAGCAAGCACCCGATGAGCGCCATCGTGTCGCTCGGTGGCTGCTCGGCCGCTTTCGTTTCCGACGCCGGCCTGGTGGTGACGAACCACCATTGCGCGTATGGCGCCGTGCAGCGCAATTCCACGCCGGAACACAATTACATCACCAACGGCTTCCTGGCCAAGACGCGCGCTAGCGAGCTGCCGGGCGGTCCGAACAGCCTCGTGTATGTGACGGACAAGGTGGAGAACGTCAGCGACCGTGTGCTGAAAGGCTTGACGGCCGACATGAGCGGCCGCGCACGCCACGAAGCCGTGGAAAAGCGCGTCAAGGACCTGATCGCCGAATGCGAAACGGACAAGATGTACCGCTGCTCCGTGCCCGCCTTCCACCGCGGCCTCGAGTACTACCGCATCCGCCAGATGATGATACGCGACGTGCGCCTGGTCTACGCGCCATCGGACAAGATCGGCAACTTCGGAGGCGACATCGACAACTACGAATGGCCGCGCCATACGGGCGACTACTCGTTCCTGCGCGCCTACGTGGGCAAGGATGGCCGTCCGGCCGATCCGTCGCCCGACAACGTGCCGTACAAATCGAAGGATTTCCTGGTGGTCTCGGCCGAAGGCTTGAAAGCCGGTGACGGCATCTTGCTGGCGGGCTACCCCGGCCGCACCAGCCGCTACAAGCTGCCGGCGGAAATCCGTTTTGCGCGCGATACGGCTTTCCCGCTGAAAGTATCCGAACTGCAAGCCGACCTGGCCGTGATGGCCGACGCGACGAATGGCGACGCGGCAGCCGCCGTGCGCTATGCCAGCGTGGTGAAAAGCATCAACAACGTGCTGAAGAAAACCCAGGGCTTGCTCGACGGTTTCGCCCGCAAGGATATCGCCGCCATCAAGGACGTGCAGGATGCCGAGTTCCGCGCCTGGTACGCCAAGCAGCCGAACGTATCGCCGACCCTGCTGGCCGAACTGGACGCGGCGATTGCCAGCGACATGGCCTTGAGCGAAGAAGAGTTCGCCTGGAGCGTGGCCACCAACAGCGATTTGCTGAAAAGCGCGCGCACCATCTACCGTTTGTCGCTGGAGCGCCAGAAAGCGGACGCCGAGCGCGAATCGGGCTTCCAGCAGCGCGACCTGGCCTTCATCAAGGCCCGTCTGGCCCGACTGGAACAGTCGTACGTCAACAAGGTCGACCAGGCGCGTTTTGAAGCCGGCCTGAAGCGTTACGCGCAACTGGCGGCGAAGAGCCATCCGCAAGGCCTGGACGCGCTGCTGCCGGCGCCAGGCGCCGTGGCCGCCCTGTACCAGCAGACGCAACTGGCTGACACGGCCAAGCGTCTGGCCTGGCTGGAAAAGGACCAGGCTGCCGTTACCCAGTCCGACGACGCCTTCATGCAACTGGCTGTCAAGCTGCATCCGGTGGACGTGGCGCTGGAAGAGCGCCGCAAGGAAATCGACGGCAACCTGGAACGCGTGATTCCGCAATACATGCAAGCCGTGATCGCGTGGAAGAAGTCGCAAGGCAAGCCTGTGTATCCTGACGCCAACTCGACCCTGCGCGTGACGTATGGCACCGTCTCGCCATACTCGCCGCGCGATGGCTTGACCAAGGGGCCGTTCACGACCGTGGAAGGCATCGTCGAGAAAGTCACTGGCAAGGCCCCGTTCGAAGCGCCGCAAGGACTGATCGACGCCGTCAAGCAAAAACGCTACGGCCAGTTCCGCGACCCGGTACTGGGCACGGTTCCCGTCAACTTCCTCACCAGCGCCGACACCACGGGCGGCAATTCCGGCTCGGCCGTGATGAACAAGCGCGGCGAGCTGATCGGCCTGAACTTCGATTCGACGTATGAATCGATTACCAAGGACTGGTACTTCGACACGGCCATCACGCGCGCCATCCATCTCGACATCCGCTACATGCTGTGGGTGATGAAGGAAGTGGACCATGCGGATAACCTGCTGCAGGAAATGACCATCAAGTATCCGAAGGCCACCAAGAAATAATTTTTCTTGGTTGAAATAAAGCCGCATCCGCCGTAGGGCCGATGCGGCTTTTTTGCGTATGGGCAACTAGTTTGAGTTCCATCAATATGCCAGCGTTCACCATGGTTAGCATAAGCCAGGGAAACAAGTTTGAAGGGGGGCACGATGGATGATGGCGAGCTGGCAGCCGATCTGGCGCGCCTTTTCGGAGCGAGCTGGCGAGTCCAGGACAGCCGCTTGCTGCGCATGGATTTTCCGCGCAACGATGGCCCGCCCGATACCGCGCTGCTGGTCAACAGCTTGCGGGCACACGAGGAAATGTCACGCGACTTCCGGTTCGAGGCCGAACTGCTGTCCGACAATCTCCACGTTCCCCTGACAGCGATGATGGGCCGGATGGTCACGATTTCGATGGTGCGCGATGACGGCAGCTTGCGCTATTTTAATGGTTATGTCGGCGAATTTCGCTTGTTGCGCAGCGATGGCGGTTTCGCGTTCTACCAGATGGTGCTGCAACCCTGGCTGGCGTTTTCCAGGCTGCGCATGGACAACGTCTCGTTCCACGAACGCACGGTCATCGACATCAGCGAAACTACCTTCGATCACTATTTGCAGCGCGACTGGCAAAACCGGCTGCATGAGGAAAAAGCGATATTAAGCTGCGCCAACCAGCATAATGAAACCGATTACAACCATCTGCACCGGCGCTGGGAAGACCAGGGTATCCACTATTGGTATGAACATCGCGCCGACGGTCATACGCTCTGTTTGGGCGACAATACCTGGCTGAGCGACAGCATCGACCCAGGCGACCACGATGCCAGCGAAGCCGACGAGATGGTGTTCCGCGGCGACGCGGGCTCGCTGGAGCGCGACGGCATACGCGATTGGCAGGCAATACGAAAGATTGCTTCAGGCTCGCTCACGCTGGCCAGCTTCAATTACAAGCAGGCGTATGCCAGCCGCACCAGCGGCTATGCGCTGCACCAGCAGGGCGACGTGTTTGCCCATGAACTGTATCAGGACACCGGCTATGGCTATGCCGACATGGGCGACGGCGAAGCGCTGGCGCAACGCCGCCTGGAGGAAAATAACTGCCGGGCGCAATACTTCGACGCTGGCGGCAATCACCGCTGCGTCCAGGCCGGGCGCAGTTTCACGCTGGGCGGACACTTCAGCGGCAAGCAATCCATGCCGGCCAGAGGTGAACCGGCGCGCCCGGACATCGGCTCGCGCGAATACCTGATCCTGTCGGTCGATCATATCGCCAGCAACAATTACCAGGCAGGCACGGGCGCGAAGTCGCATTATGAAAACCGTTTTAGCTGCATCCGCAAGAGCATCCGCTGGTATCCGGGGCGGCAGTTCAACAGCACGCCTTGTGCGTTGCCCGGCGTGCAGACGGCGATTGTCACCGGGCCGGCAGGCGAAACCATCCATACTGACGCGCTGGGCCGGGTGAAGGTGCAATTCCACTGGGACCGGCTGGGCAAGTTCGACGCAGGCAGTTCGCCATGGATCAGGGTCATGACGCCATGGGCGGGCCAGGCGTTCGGCCAGATCGCGTTGCCGCGCATTGGCCAGGAAGTGCTGATCCAGTTTCTCGACGACAATATCGACCGTCCCGTCATTGTCGGCGCGGTGTACAACGGCAAGCATGCGCCGCCGTGGAATTTGCCGGGGCAACGCATGCTTGGCGGCTGGCGCAGCGCCGAGCTGATGCCTGGCGGCGGCTACGGCGTGCGCGGTAACCAGTTGGTGCTTGACGACACGCACCAGCGCATCCAGGCGCAACTGAAAAGCGATCATCAGCACAGCCAATTGTCGCTCGGCTGCATCAGCCGCATCGAAGACGCCAGCGGGCGCAAGGATGCGCGTGGCGAGGGCTGGGAACTGGCGTCAGACGCCTGGGGCGTGGCGCGCGCCGGCCGCGGCATGTTGCTGACCACCGAAGCGCGCCCTGGCGCCGCCTCGCATATCAAGAGCATGGATGAAACCTTGCGCCGGTTGGCCGAGGCTGCTGAACGGCACAAGGCGCTCGCCGCCTTGGCGCAGCATTACGGTGCGCAAGAAAGTTCCGCCCAGCAGGGCGCCGCCGCCGATGTGCTGAAAGCCCAGCATGCCGGGATCAAGGGCGGTGCCGGCAGTGGCGAAAACGCATTTCCCGAATTGTCAAAGCCGCATCTGGTGCTGGCCAGTCCGGCTGGTATCGAAACGACGACCGCGCAATCGACGCACATCGCCAGCGCCGAGCACACCGCGCTGACGGCCGGGTGCGACCTGTCGCTGGCGGCCGGCGGCGGCCTGTTCGCCAGCATCGGCGCGGCGTTTCGCCTGTTCGTCCACAAGGCGGGCATGAAACTGATCGCCGCAGCTGGCCCGGTGCAGATCGCGGCGCAAACCGATGCGGTCGATATCGTCGCCAACAAGGTTCTGGAATTGATCAGCCAGACCGACTGGGTGAATATTCGCGGCCGCAAAGGCGTGCGTCTGCATGGCGCCAATTGCATGCTTGAAATTAGCGACAAGGTGCAGTTTTTTACCGCGTCGCCGACACTGTTCCATGGCAACCTGGAAACGCTGGCACCCAAAAAACGGCCGCAACCGGAGCTGGAGCCTGCCATCGGACCCGTCGAAGGGCAGTTGCAGCATACGATCCAGGCCCATGCGGATGGCGGTCAATACGCGCATGTGCCGTACACGCTGTACAAGGGGGACGCCGAAGTCGAACGCGGCTTGACCGACGAATTCGGCCGCATCCTCATCGCGCATCAGGACGGCACGCCGCGCTACCGTGTCGTCCTTGGCAATGGCGAAGAGTTTTCATTGCAGGCGAGCGCACGCTTCGACCCGAACGCGGCGCCGGACGGCGAACAGAAGCTATCGAACCGCGGTTTGCGCGCGTTCGACGACACCGCCGATGGCCGCTGGGTTCAATGATGCACGACACTGACTGGAGAGCGCCATGCCGGAATCGAGCGGCCGTATCGAAACCACCCACATCGACGAGGTTGGCCGTACTGCGACCAGTTCGCTCCAGTGGCTGCTGGAAAACCGCAACCTGAAGGGCAAGGCCACTCATCCGATTACGCATAACAACAAGCTGACACTGTTCATTTGCGGACAGGAAGGGTTCGCCGACATCGCCGGCGAGATCGCCAAGGCTAAACATTCAATCGACCTGTGCTGCTGGGGTTTCGACCCGGGCATGGAACTGGTGCGCGGCAACAGCGCCACCTGGCCGCGCGGCGCAACGTTTGGCGACTTGCTGATTGCCGCCGCACGGCGTCACGTCAGGGTGCGCCTGCTGATCTGGCATGACCGTATCGGTTCGCCGATGGTGCGCAGTATGCCGGGCCATTCGCACGGCACCTCACCATGGAAAACCGGTGGACAGCGCGCCGACGATATCAGTGCAAAAGCCAGCCTGGCGATGTTGCAGGAGGCAGTCAGGAAAAAACTTGTTTTAAGCAGTGCTTTCAGGGGCGATATCGTCCGGCCCGAGGATATCCCAATGCTTGCGCGTGAAGAATATTGCCACAGCTGGTATGCGGCCGCGTTCCATGGCTTGTTGGAAGGCCTGGAGATTCGCTTGCGGCACGGCGACAGCACCGCGATCAGCAAGAGTATCGCGACCGAAATAAGCCAGCCGCGCGGCTTGACGATGGGGGAAATTGAAAAGCCCGGCATGCAATACCTGGGCACGCACCACCAGAAGCCTGTCCTGATCGATTTCGACCACGAAGAGGGAGCCAAGGCCGTCGGTTACGTGATGGGCCTGAACTCGGTGACCGATTACTGGGACACGACGGCCCATCTGCTCGACGATACGCGCCGCGAACAGGGTGGTGTCAACGAGCGGCGCGAGTGCTTGCAGGGAATGGCCGCGGACGGCGGGTTCGCCACCTTGAAACCGTATCAGGATTACGCCTGCCGCATCGACGGCGGCAAGGCATTGATCGCGCTGTACAACAATTTCGTGAAGGCGTGGGACCGCGCTATCGACGACCGCACGCGTTCGGCTTCCACCGACTGTGTTAGCCAGGAGTTGCCATGTGGCAGCCCACCGGCGCGGCTGTTGCGCGAGGCCAGGCAGGATGACTCCACCGTGCAGATCGTCCTGACGCAGCCCGAGGAGCAGGACAAGACGATCAAGGAAACCTACTTTCGCGCCGTGACCCAGGCCAGCCTGGCGGCCGGCTACCTGTATGTGGAAAACCAGTATTTCCAGTATGAAGAATGGGCCCGGCACTTGCTGGCCGAGCGCAAGAAGGTGGTCGCCGCCTGGAAGGCCGGCAGCGTGAAAGCGGGCAAGACCATGCGTGATATGCCCGTCATGCACGTATTCATCGTCATCCCGGTGCCGGAGCGGGCGCAGATGGTGCCACGCACCCACGACACGCTGGCGGCGCTGGGGCAGCACGCTGGCATGACGGGACAAAACACCATGATCGACGACTACAACAAGCGGCCGAAAACCCGGCGTGTCAGGGCAGGATTCGGCATTTCCACCGAGGCGGAAGTCCAGTTGCCCGACGTGGTGCGGCATTCCAACGGCATCAACAAACCCGGCGCGATGACGCTTGAAAGCGAATTCGGGTTGAGGGTGTCGGTGGCCATGCTCAATGTCAGCGCGTTCGATAACGACCGCTGGCGCTACCGTGAAATCTACATCCATTCCAAATTGATGCTGGTCGACGACGTGTTCATGACCTTGGGCAGCGCCAACTTGAACCAGCGCAGCATGGCCGTCGACAGCGAAATCAATATCGCCACCGTCAATTACCGCGTGGCCACGGATTTGCGCAAGCGGGTGTGGCACATGCATAGCGGGGGATTGGTCGATGGCGGGAGTGGGAAGAAGGCGGAGATTGTGGATGCTTTTGAAAAGTGGGGAAACTTAATGAAGGCCAATCGAACGAAAAAGCTGGCAAAACAAGGCGGAGCAAAATTAAAAAAAATGATTGGTTTTTTGTTGCCATTAGAAGATAACCGAAGTTCTACTATACGTCTGGGGTGAGCATGAAACAGTATCAAAATATATTCATTCGTCTGCCATGTTCCGTATTGGTAGTTCTCCTGTATATCCCTTTATTCGCCTGCAAAATGCCAAACGACAAAGAAGAAGTCTTGCCACGCAACCAAAGCCTGCCCCTCTTCAATCCGCATGTCCCTGATTTCATTTGTGAAATCGAATCGAACAAGGTGCCGCCCATCGATGCGCAAGCCGAGGACTGGTTTCTCGAAGCACGCGCCTTGGAAGATCCTGAAATTTTTGTGGAAGACCGCGATTATAAAAAAATCATCGATCTGACGCGTCAGGCGGCGCAGCGTTTGCACTGGAAGGCGATGCTCAATCTGGCCAGCCTGTATGTGGAAGGACGCGATCCTTTAAATGGTGAGGAAGAAGCGGTGCAACTGGTGGAAAAGGCGATGCGGCTGGGCATACCGGCGGCCTACGACCGGATGGGAACGTATTATGCGAACAGTACGGGTGTGACAGGCGATACCACCCGGGCTTATGCCTTCTGGCAAAAGGCGGCTGTCATGGGAAATCCTCAGGCGATGGCATTTTTAGGGGAAAAATTAAGAGCGGGAACAGACGGTGCTATTCCTGGATATTGGGCCAATATTCCTGTAGCGATAAAAATGATGGCGTGTGCGCTTTCTCAAGGGTATGGGCCTGCTGCGTTTAACCTGCACTATTTGTATGCAATACCAAGAGCTGCAAATGGCGATGAGATTGGCGATCGAACTCCTGCAACCAAACAGCGTGCTCTAAATGTATTGCATGAGGGAGTCAAGTTTGGCTGCGCAGAATGTGCGAGCGCACTGGCAATTGAATTTGGTTCTCCTTTTGATCTTGCCGATATGCTGGCGCCATACGTGGACAAAGCTCGCGGCGAACGTTATGCGGTACTTAATCGTGAACTGGGATTCAATCCCAATGCACGCTTTCCTAATCTGGACAAGGTATTGCCGCTGCCCCCCGCCGACTTGCCCCCCTGGAATGGCGACAGGGATACCTTGCTGCATGAAGCCAAGGGTGTGCGCCCGCCGCCAGCGATCCCACAGCCAAGCGCCGCCTCGCTGTTGCAAAAACCGTATTTCCTGGCCGCCGACTATGCGCTGCATCCCACCGGCTTGCACAGCGACGCGCCTACTGCGCCGTTTTCCGCATATTGGCAACCGGCCCAAGGGCAAGGATTGACGGAGCCGGCCCGGCTGTTCCGTAAAGATGAAGAGTTCCGCCATTTCAGCGTGTTGGATGCCGACAACAAGAGTCGTTATGGCCGCGTGACATGGGAACAGTACCTGACGATACGGCACAACCATGGGGCAGTGGAGCCGCGCGCGGCGCGCGGCTTGCTGCGCGAGGTGGCGCGGCCTGAGCCATGGTTGAGCTGCGCTTGCGACCAGGCCTGTCCGGTCAGCGGCGTCTGGCAACCGTGGGTGGCGGCCGACCATCCGCTGCAGGCCATCGTCAACCAGTACTGGCGCCAGGCGTGGCTGAGCCAGGGCGCACCGTTCCCGCGACCGCGCCGCGACTGGCTGCTTGATTTGTCAGATGGCGACGTAATGTGGCATTTGATGGATGCGTCCCTTCCTGATCTTGGATAACGTAATGCCGCAGCGATGGAGGACGCAATGGATAGCAATCAATCCTGCAAGGCTGCCATGAGAGGACGCTGCGCATCGCTTATCTTCTTATGCTGCCTGCTTGCCTGCAAAATGCCAGACGAAAAGTTTGGCCGCGCAACCAAAGTCTGCCCCTCTTCAATCCGCATGTCGCGGATTTTATCTGCGAAACTGAGGCGAGCAAAGTGCCGCCCATTGATGCGCAAGCCGAGGACTGGTTTCTCGAAGGACGCGCCATGGAAGATCCTGAAATTTTCGTGGAAGACTGCGGTTACAAAAAAATTGTCGATCTGACGCGTCAGGCGGCGGAGCGATTGCACTGGAAGGCGATGCTCAATCTGGCCAGCCTGTACGTGGAAGGGCGCGATCCTTTAAATGGTGAGGAAGAGGCGGTGCAACTGGTGGAAAAGGCAATGCGGCTGGGCATACCGGCGGCCTACGACCGGATGGGAACGTATTATGCGAACAGTACGGGTGTGACAGGCGATACCACCCGGGCTTATGCCTTCTGGCAAAAGGCTGCTGTCATGGGAAATCCTCAGGCAATGGCATTTTTGGCGGATAAATTAAATGTAGGACCCGCCAGTGAAGGGGCGGGCTATTGGTCCAATATTCCCGTTGCGACAAAAATGCTGGAATGTGCATTTGGGCAAGGATATGGTCCGGTAGCATTTGATTTGCATTATTTGTACGTGTCTCCACGGGCCGCCAGTGGAAAAATAAATGGCTCGCGTAACGCCGAAACAAAAAATCGTGCATTAAAAGTATTGCATGAAGGTGTTAAGTTCGGCTGTGGGGATTGCGCAAATGCACTGGCAATTGAATTTGGTTCTCCTTTTGATCTTGCCGATATGCTGGCGCCATACGTGGACAAAGCTCGCTGCGAACGTTATGCGGTACTTAATCGTGAACTGGGATTCAATCCCAATGCGCGCTTTCCCAATCTGGACAAGGTATTGCAGCTGCCCCCCGCCGACCTGCCGCCCTGGAATGGTGACAGGGATACCTTGCTGCATGAAGCCAAGGGTGTGCGCCCACCGCCAGCCATCCCGAAGCCAAGCGCAGCCTCGCTGTTACAAAAACCGTATTTCCTGGCCGCCGACTATGCCCTGCAACCCACCGGCTTGCACAGCGACGCGCCGACTGCGCCATTTTCCGCATACGGGCAAGCCGCCGGTTTGCCGTCCCAGCATCGCCCGCACTGTTCACGCGCCACCGCCTGCCGCATTGGCTGTGCCACGTATAATTCCTCGCACTATCCACCGCTATTCTTTTCCGACAGGCCCACCATGTCCCTGACTCCCGATTCGCTGCCTGACTGGCAAACGTTTGAAGCGGCATACGCCGTTGAAGAGACCTGGCTCAGGCTGGCCACTGCATCGCTGGCACTGCTGGGCGCCTCCCCATTCAAGGACCAGGAATTTTCAGCGTTTGCCTTCAACGCCGTATCGTTTCCGTCCCTTTCGCTGAGCTTTGACACCGACCCCGATAGCCGGGCGCGTGGTGACTATCCGCCGGACTGGTCGAACGAGTGCATGGAAGTCGATGTGCCGGAAATCGGCCAGCTGTGGGAAGAGGGGCATGCAACGATAGAAGGCGCGCTGATCGAGCTGATCGACGCTGCCGATGACGACTTGCTCGATGCCATCGAGGAAGGCTATCTGCACAGCCTGAGGAAAACCATGGTGCGGCTTGAAACGAGCCATGCTTTCGAGCAAATCAAAATATGCGCGCACTTCTGGACCGTGGTCACGCAAATCGACGCCGATACGGATGAAGAGGAGCGGCTGCTCGAGCAGGTGCGGCTGGCGGCATTGGCCAGCCCCGCATGACGGGCATTTGCCGGCCGCATGCTATATCAGGGCTTTCCAGGCCCTGACTTCTTCGTCCGTGAGCGCCGGCCCCCAGCCGCCGCGCAGGGCAGCATCGTGCTGCACATAGTGCGCCAACTGCGGTATCGCCACGTCATGCCGGGCACAGAGATCAAGCACGGCTTCCAGCTGGCGCCGGCTTTCCGGAAGGTCATTGCCATACCAGGTGCAGGCGCTCGTTTCCAGCACATGCTGAACAAGTTGCTCCAGCGTGCCGAGCAGGTGCCCGGGTATGGCCATGCGGATGTCGTCCGGCCAGGGATCGCCCATGCCCGTCATGGCCAGGGAAGCAAAGCCGCTTTCCCAGGCAGCAAAATCCCCAGGCCCGACCTGCGTCACTTGCCATATGTGTTCGGTGAACGCGGACAGTGCCTGATGATGAAGGGCATGCCGCTGGCAAAAGCGTTGCAGGCACGTTACGGCAATGCATTGCCTGGCGATCACGGAGAGAGTGTCTATCGATATATTGTGCATAAATTGACGGTGTTTCAAAAATAATGGCTGGTCTCGGCTGAGTGCGTGCCTCTCAGCTCCCTGGCGCATGCTGCTTCAGCTTGAATCATTTTTCAAAGACCAGCCAGGACCAGCTCACCCCCGCCTGGCGATTCTGCGGCTGGATGGATGGCGCCTGCGTGCTCAGCATGACCTTGAGTCCATGCCGCATCGCCAGGTCTGCCGTTTCACTGGCGGATACGTCAAAGATGCGGCGGCCTTCAGGAGCCGGGCCATGCCTCAGGGAAATGACGAGTACTGCGCCGGGCTTGAGCAATGTGCTGATATTGCCCATCGCCTCCATCCTTTCTTCCGCTGTCAGATGCATCCAGACGGCAGCGACGACAATCAGGTCATACTTGGTGTGGCGCGCGCCTATCGTGGACAGGGCGGGCAGGCTATCGTTGATCCATTCAAGGTTGGCCAGGGCATGCGCCTTCATGCCCGCCGCGCGGAAGGCGGCAACGGGCTCAAGCGCGATTACCGTGTGCCCCAGGCTTGCCAGCCACGCCGCGTCGCCGCCTGTCCCGGCGCCGATGTCGAGCACGGCGCCTGATCGCGTCGGCAAGAGATGGGCAACGGGGCGGTATTTATCCAGGAAGGCAACGCTGTCATATCGGGAGATGAGCCGCCCTGCATTTTCTGCATAGCCCTCGGTGCCCGGGACAGTGGATGGGGCCATGGGTTCCTGCATGATCAGCGGGCGCATCTGGCGATGGTCATCATGGCTGTTCTCCCGCTTGCTGACGCGCCTGCCGCAAGGCCTCCACGGGCAACTGGAAAAAACGCGGCACCATCGCGGGGGACAAGTCGTCGCCGCCGTCCGCCATGGCCAGGCGGCCGCTCAGCAGCAGCATCACGTAGCCGTGGCCCAGCGACCAGCCGGCGCTGGCGGCGGCCTTGTCCCAGCGCGGGTCGAGGCCCGCTTCGCGCACGGCCGCGCCGGCCGTCTGCAGCACGTACTGGAAGCACGCTTGCGCCGCTTCCAGCAGGGCGGGGAACTGGCGCACGTCCTGGTGTTCGAACATCAGCCGGTAGTGGGCCGGTGCGGCCAGGGCGAATTCGATGTATTGCTGGCCCAGCAGCTGAAACCGCTGTTCGGAGGGCAGGCTGCCCTGCGGCGGCAATTCCGCTTCCCATTTTGCGATCAGGCTGGCGAAACCGGCGGCCGCCACGTCGGCCAGCAAGGCTTCCTTGCTGGGGAAGTGGCGGTACACGGCGGCGATCGACACGCCCACCGTGCGCGCCAGTTCGCGCAGCGAGAGGGTGGCGTCGTGCTGCTGCGCCAGTTGCGCGATGGTGGCGGCGACTAGGGTGTCGCGCAGGTTGCCATGATGATAGGTAGTCGTTATTGTCATTCTATGTTATCGCTGTTCACATTGTCGTGTATGATGGTCATGTTATCACTGAAAACATGGAGAGCACATGCAAGAGATAAGCAACGTGGTACTTGCCGTGGCCATGCCGCCCGGCGCCAGCATCGCCCCCTTGTACCAGGGCAGCAACCTGGCCGATGCGTATGCCGTCGCGCTGCCGACTGCGCAGGCGCGCCAGATGGACATGGAAAACCTGGCGCGCGCGCTGCTGGGCAGTCAGCCGGGCTGGGCGCGCAAGCTGATGGTGGTGCGCGACGCCATCGTGGCGCGCTTCGGCATCCGGACGGCAAAGCAGATGGAAGAGCGGCCCGGCAAGCGCATCGGCATCTTCCGCATCTTTGCCGTCAGCGACGATGAGATCATCGTGGGCGAGGACGACAGCCACCTGGACTTCCGCCTGTCGGTGCTGCGCCACCGCGACGCGGGGCCGCATGGCAGCGTGACCCTGTCCAGTGTCGTGCATTGCCATAATGCGGTGGGACGCGCCTACATCCTGGTGATCCGGCCTTTCCACAAGCTGATCGTGCGGCGTTCGCTGGCGCGCGCCGTCAAGGAAGGCTTTGCCTGAGCGGGTTGAGCGGGGAAGGGGCGTGACGCTGCGGGCAATCTTGCTTATTCATGGCCGGTATTGCATACTGCACCACCAGCCTCATCACGATTCCCATGAACGATACGCTTCTCCTGCTGGGTTTTGCCACCACGCCGCTTGAACTGATTTCCTTTGTCCTGGCACTGACAACCGTTGCGCTGAACATCCGCCAGAATCACTGGGCGTGGCTGTTCGCCATCATTTCCTCGGCCGCCTACGGTTTCGTGTTTTTCGAGTCGCGCCTGTATGGCGACATGGCCTTGCAACTGCTGTTCATCAGCGTCTCGTTCTGGGGCTGGTACCAGTGGCTGCATCCGGCCAGTGGCGGCAAGACCTTGCCCGTCACGCGCCTCGATGGCCGCGGCTGGCTGGCTTGCGCCGTAGGCTGGCTGGTCGGCTTCCTGCTCATCGCCTGGCTGCTGACGACGACGGACACGGACGTGCCGCACGCGGACGGTTTCCTCACGGCAGGCAGCCTGGTGGGCCAATTCCTGCTGTCGCGCAAGAAGCTGGAAAATTGGATCGCCTGGATCATCGTCGACGTGCTGTACGTGTGGCTGTATGTGCACAAGGGCCTGACCCTGACGGCCGTGCTGTATGCGTTCTTCGTCGTGATGGCCATCATCGGCTTGCTGGCGTGGAGAAAGTCGGCGCCGGCCGCGCCCGATGCGATGGTCCTCAAGTGATGGGCCATTGCGTGCGCGTAGCCATCCTGGGCGCGGAGTCGTCGGGCAAGTCGACCCTGGCGGCCGCCCTGGCCGAGCGCTACGGCACCGTCTGGGTGCCCGAGTATTTACGCGAATTTGTCGAGACGCAGGGCAGGGTGCCCGTCGCGGTCGACCAGTATGGCATTGCGCGCACGCAAGTCGAACGCGAGGCGGCAGCCGCCGCGCAAGCGCGCAACTTCCTGTTTTGCGACACGACGCCGTTGATGACGGTCGTCTACAGCCGCCATTATTTCAATGGCGCCGATGCGCCGCTGGCGGCGCTGGCCGATGCCACGCAGTACGATCTGACCCTGGTGACGGCGCCCGACAGCCCGTGGGTAGCCGACGGCTTGCAGCGCGAATCGGAAGCCGTGCGCCAGCTGATCTACCGCTACCTTCTCGACGAGCTCGACGCGCGCGGCATTGTGTACCACGTGCTGCACGACAGCCTGGAGGCGCGCCTGGAACAGGCGGCGCCTTTGCTGCGGCAGGCGCTGGCTGCAGCGTCTGCCATTTCCCTCAATTAAAAATCAAACTGTGCCGACACCTTGAAGGTGCGGCTGGCGCCCGGATACAGATAGCCGTCCGATTCCGGCGTCACGTCGCGCCAGTAGAACTTGTCGGCCACGTTGTTGACGCTGGCGCGCAGCACGGCGCGCGTGCCGGCGATGCGCGTGGCCCAGGCGGCGCCCAGGTTGAACACGTTGTACGACGGCACGAAGGTCGTGTTGTTGTACTCAAATGCTTTCTTGCCCGCAAATTCCCAGCTGCCATTCACGCTCAAGCCTGCCACCTGCTGCACGGCGTAGTCCGCATGCACGGCTGCCTTGAAGGCCGGCACGTTGGGCACGCGCTTGCCATCGAGGTCCGCATTGCCCGTGCCTGACTGCTGGCTGTTCAGGGCTGTCACGGAGGCGCCCAGGCTCAGGTTGGACGATGCCTTGCCCTGGGCCGACAATTCCAGGCCACGGTGCTGGGCCTGGCCTTCGCGCACGAAGTAGCCTGCGGCATTCTGGAATTCCAGGCCCTTGCGGATCTGGAACAGGCTGGCCGCCACAATGAAGTCAGGCGTCACATCCATCTTCGCGCCAAGCTCGATCTGCTTGGAGCGGCTGGGCGTGAGTTCTTCGTTGGCATTCATCGCCTTGCGATCGGCCGTGCCGCCATGTTCCATGCCCTGCGAATAGGCCGCGTACACGGACACATTGTCGAGCGGGGTGTAGACGAGCGACACGTTGGGCAGCAGGAAATCGTGCTTGGCGCGGATTTCCTTGTCGGCCTTCAGCACATACTGGTAGCCGTCGACGTCGATATGGCGCAAGCCGCCATGCAGCTTCCAGTTTTGGGCCAGGCTGACGATATCCTGCACGAAGACGGAGTTTTCCGTATCCTTGCGCACCAGGCGCACGGGGCCTTGCACACCCGTCGACATGTCGACGATCTGCGGGTGGTAGATATTGCTCACGCCAGCCCAGTCGTACACGTACAGGCCCGCGCGGTCCCTGCGGCGGAAGGTCGAGACGCCGGCCGTGAATTCATGGCGCAGGGAACCGGTGGCGAACTTGCCCTGGATCATGGCTTGCGCGCTCAGCGGCTTTTTCGTTTCGCCCAGGCTGCGGTAGTCATACACGTCGTAGTCGCCATTGCCGCAGAAGCCAGGGTACAGGTCTTGCGCGCTGCAGCCGTACGGGAAGGCCGTGTAGTCGTCGCGCTTGAACGAGTGCTGGTTGGCCGACAGGGTGGCGCGCCAGTCGTCATTGAAGGCGTACTGGAAGCGCAGGCCGATATTGCTGGTGATGGTTTCCACGGGGCGCGTCCATGGCTGCAGGTTGAGCATGGCGTCGGCGCTGATGCCGGTCGGTAGGGTCTTGTTGTTCAGCAGCTGGAAGCCGGGCGCCGTCGCCTGCGCCTTGTCCTGGTAGTCGGCATCGATCTGCAGCAGCGCTTGCGGCGAGATTTGCCAGTCGAAGGCGCCGGAAATGAACTTGCGGTTGCCGTCCGCGCCCTTGATGTAGGAGCGCAGGCGCTCGGCCGCCACGTTGACGCGGTAGCCGAAGCGCGTGTCTTCCAGGCGGCCGCCCAGGTCGACGGCGCCGTACAGGGTGCCCCGCTCGCGCGTTTCCACGGTGACGGTGCGCAGCGGTGCGGCGGTGGGGCGCTTGACGATGAAGTCGACCACGCCGCCCGGCGCGGCCACGCCTGCCTGCAAGCCGGCCAGGCCTTTCAGCACTTCGATGCGTTCCTTGTTTTCCAGCGGAATTTGCGTATCGCCAGGAATGGCCACGCCATCCTTGCGGTAGCTGGAATTGTTGTCGAGCTTGAAGCCGCGGATGGAAAACTGTTCCGCATAGCCGACGGCGTTGTAGGCGTCGTTGATGCTGGTGTCGAGCTTGACGGCATCGCTGAGATTGCGGATCTGCAAGTCCTGCATGTCTTTCTGCGAAATGACGGTGACGGACGCCGGCGTCTGCAGCAGCGGCGCGTCGGAAAAGCCGCCCACGGAGGCGCGCTTGGCGGCCGGCGCCTTGCTGGCCGTGACGACGACTTCGGCCATGCTCTGGGCCTGCGGGTCGGCGGCGTCGGCGGCGTCGTTCGCGGCAAAGGCCGGTGCGGCAAACGCGTGCAGGATCGCCAGGGTCAAAACAGAAACGGATAAATTCGGTGTGGACATAGATTGCTCGTGGTTCAAGCCGTCTCTTTAAGAAGAGCACGGCAGGCTGCTTGTTCGGCTGGCGCCAACGCAGGAGCTATCAAAGGAGGGAGGTACTTTGCGCTTTCCTTCGCTGGCATTATCCAGATCAGGTACGAAGGGTATCTCTCACCCGGATGACTGCTCCAGGACCCCTAGCGAAATGACAGCTTAGCATGAAGCACGGCCAGCTGTCCCGCTGGCTGACCGTTTTACAACAGTGCCGGTTGAAACTACAAACTCAGTTCCAGCACCTTGCGGCTGATGGTGGGCGTGATTTCACGCTGTTCGCCCAGCGCCGTCATGCCGTGCGCTTCCAGGGCGGACACGACGGCGTCCACGCTCGCATGGTTCAGGCCATAGTCGGCCAGACGCGTCTTGACGCCCATGTGGCGGAAGAAGAATTCCGTGCGGGCGATGGCCGCCTCGATGCGGCCATCCTCGTCGCCGCCGTCCAGGCCCCAGACGCGGGCCGCGTATTGCAGCAGCTTGGCGCGCTTGGCCTGCTTGCGCACGCGCAGCATGCTGGGCAGGATGATGGCCAGGGTTTGCGCGTGGTCGAGCTCGTACAAGGCCGTCAATTCATGGCCGATGGCGTGCGTGGACCAGTCCTGCGGCACGCCCACGCCGATCAGGCCGTTCAAGGCCAGGGTGGCGCTCCACATCACATTGGCGCGCACGTCGTAGTCATCCGGGTGCGACAGCGCTTTCGGGCCTTCCTCGATCAGGGTCAATAAAATACCTTCGGCAAAGCGGTCCTGCACGGCGGCGTTCACGGGATAGGTCAGGTATTGCTCCATCACATGCGCAAACGCGTCGACGACGCCATTGCCCACCTGGCGCAGCGGCAAGGTGAACGTTTTCGACGGGTCCAGCACGGAGAATTTCGGATACACCTTGCGGCTCATGAACGAGCGCTTTTCCTGCGTGGCCTTGCGCGTGATCACGGCCGAGCCATTCATTTCGGACCCCGTGGCCGGCAAGGTCAATACGGTGCCGAAGGGCAGGGCGGCCTCGACGATCTTGCCGCCCTTAGCCAGGATGTCCCACGCCTCGCCCTCATGCAGGGCGGCCGCGGCGATGAACTTGGTGCCATCGACCACGGAACCGCCGCCGACGGCCAGCAGGAAATCGATGCGCTCGCTTTTCACGAGGGCCACGGCCTGCATCAGGGTTTCATAGCTGGGATTGGGTTCGATGCCGGCAAACTCGATCATCGTATGCCCGGCCAGCGCCGCCCTGACTTCATCGTAGACGCCGTTCTGCTTGATGCTGCCGCCGCCATACGTCATGAGCACTCTGGCCTGGGGCGGGATCAGCGCCGTGATGGCGGCGATCTGGCCCTGGCCAAAGAGGATTTGCGTCGGATTGTAAAAGTCGAAATTGAACATGGGGCTCCTGCCGCTGGGGTTTAGGCTGTTGCTGAGCCATGATTATGGCCGAACGGGTGGAAACGTGTCGTGGACGCTTGAGCTTTTCGCCCGCGCGGTGGAGAATGCAGCCGATGTCACCACCACGCGAAAAGGAATGCGCATGACCACCGTCCCACTGGAAGAATCCGGCTTGCCGGCCACCGCGCTCGACATGCACCGCGCCATCGGCGCCACCATCGCCGCACTGCAGGCGCTGGACTTGAACAGCCAGCGTTTCGAGGCGTGCACGGACCCGGAACTGCGCCGCGTGCTCGCGCATGCGGGCGACACGAGCCGCAAGGAAGCGGCCATGCTGCTCGAATGGATGCGCCGCCGCGACGCGCGCCTGGACACGGCCATGAAGGAAGCGCTGTTCAAGGCGGGGCCGATTGTTGCCCAGTATCACTATGACGAGAAAATATTGTAACTATTGGTTTGTTGTTGTGGCGTACCATGCGCCACTTTCGCATCGCTTCGCGTAGACTGTGCCCCGAACACGATTTTGGGGGAGTTTGCAGAAATGAAATCATTACCATACCGAGAAGGCAGCTGGTTTGCCGTGCCCCTGCCGGGCGGCGGTTATGCCGTCGGCGTGGTGGCACGCAGGGCGCCTGCCGGGCGCATCATGCTGGCGTATATGTTCGGGCCGAAACGCGACAGCCTGCCTGCGCTGGAAGAGCTGGAAGGCTTGCGGCCGGAACAGGCCGTGCGCCGCCTGCGCACGGGCGACATGGCCTTGCTCAACGAGCGCTGGCCCCTGCTGGGCGACAGTCCCCACTGGAACCGTGACGACTGGCCCATGCCGGCCTTTATCCGCCGCAACGAATCCTTGCAGCGTGCCTGGCGCGCCAGCTATGCGGACGCCGATCCTGCCAAGCTGAACCGCGAGGAATCGATCCCCTTCGACACGCCGGGCATGGAAAGCGATTCCCTGTACGGCTACGGGGCGACGGAATTGTTGATGAATAAATTGCTCGCGCAGGAGCAGGCGTCGGCTTGACCGCGGTCCGGCGGCGTAGGTCGGATTAGCGAGGCCTTGCCTCGCGTAATCCGACAACATTGTTGGCCAAGGCCGCTGGTGGTGTCGGCTTACGCGCCTTGCGCTAAGCCGACCTACGCCGACCTACGCCGCTTACGCCGCTGGCAAGCTGATCTGAAACGCCAGGCCGCCGCCTTCGCGGTTGCGGACCTGCAATTCGGCGCCATGGCGCAGCAGCACGCGGTCGACGATGGCCAGGCCCAGGCCGGCGCCGTTTGCCTGTCCGCGCGCCGTGTCGAGGCGGGTGAACGGCTTCATCAGCTGCTCGATCTTTTCCGCCGGCACGCCCGTGCCGTGGTCCTGCACTTCGATGATGACCTTTTTCGCGCCGTGGCTGGTGCGTACCTGGCAGGCGATGTCGATTTCCGTCACGTCGCCGCCCGGCGTCTTGCCATAGCGGCGCGCATTCTCGATCAGGTTGTTCAATACGCGGCGCAAGTCGGTGGGGTTGCCCATCGCATGCGCGCCATCGGCGATGGTGGCGTTGATCTTCACGTCCGGCAGGCGCATCGCTTCGCGCGTCATGTCGTTGAGCAAGCCACTGAGGTCGACGTCCGTAAAGCTCGACGCTTCCGTCGGCTTGGCATAGTCGAGGAACTGGCCGATGATGGCGTCCATCTGCCCGATATCGGACTGGATGCCTTCGCGCGCCTCGTCGGACAGATTCGCCATTTCCACTTCCAGCTGCATGCGTGCCAGCGGCGTGCGCAAGTCGTGCGAAATGCCCGCCAAGATCACGGCGCGGTCCGATTCCACCTGTTTCAGATCATCGACCATCTGGTTGAAGCTGCGGTTCGCCTCAATGATCTCTATCGGGCCCTTTTCCGGCAGCGGCGCCGGCTGCTTGCCCTTGGCGATGTCGCGCGCGGCCGCCGTCAGACGCGACAGCGGCAGATTGATCAGGCTGGAAATGATGGCCGCGCCCAGCAGCGACAGCAGGGACACCAGGCTGGCCCATCCCAGCCACTGGAAGCCCGTCAGGCCGCGCAGGCGCTCGCGGTCCAGCATCAGCCAGTACTCGTCGTCGTCGATCTTGAAGCTGACCCAGAAGCCGGCCACGCCATTGACGCGCGCGGAAAAGCGCGTGTCCTTGCCCAGCTTGGCCTTCACCAGCGCCTCGATCTCGGGCATCAGGTAATTGTCGGGCGGCGGCTCGATGCGGTCGTCCTCTTCCAGCGAGAAGATGCGGATGCCTTCATTGCTGACGAGGTCGAACAGCAGCTCGCGCCGCAGCTCGGGAGCCGAGTGCGTCAGGGCCGCATGCGTGATGGTGACGACGGAAATGATCTGGGCGGAAATCTGCTGCGCCTGCGGCTCGCGCTGGATGACGGAAATCATGCCGATCCAGGTGATCATGCTGACGGTGGTCAAAGTGCCCAGCAGCAAAAAGGTACGCCAGAACAGGCCGCTTTTCAGCCGCGCCAGGCTGATATCGGGAACAAGCTTCATCATGCCTCGCCTGCGATCAGCGCGGCTGTCCGTCCGGGATGAAGACGTAGCCGAGGCCCCACACGGTCTGGATGAACAGCGGGCTCGACGGGTCGGGTTCGATCAGCTTGCGCAGGCGCGAGATTTGCACGTCCAGGCTGCGGTCGAACACTTCGTATTCGCGGCCGCGCGCCAGTTCCATCAGTTTTTCGCGCGACAGCGGCTGGCGCGCATGGCGGGCAAACACTTTCAGCACGGAAAACTCGCCGGTCGTCAGCGGCACCGTTTCGCCATTCTTTTTCAGGGTGCGCGTGCCCAGGTCCAGCACGAAGTCGCCGAACTCGAAGGTTTGCGGCGTTTCCGACGGGGCGCCCGGGATTTCATCGGGACCCTTGCGGCGCAGTACGGCGCCAATGCGGGCCACCAGCTCGCGCGGATTGAACGGTTTCGGCAGGTAGTCGTCGGCACCCATCTCCAGGCCCACGATGCGGTCCACGTCCTCGCCCTTGGCCGTCAGCATGATGATCGGCGTCTGATCGCCCGCGCCGCGCAGGCGGCGGCAGATCGACAGGCCGTCTTCACCGGGCAGCATCAGGTCGAGCACGAGCAGGTCGTAGCGTTCGCGCAGCCACAGCTTGTTCATGGCCGTCGCGCTCTCTGCCGTGAAGACATTAAAGCCCTGTTCGGTCAGGTAGCGCCGCAGCAGGTCGCGCAGGCGCACATCGTCATCGACCACCATGATTTTTGCCTGGTGGCCGTGGATCGATTGCGTTGTTGTATTGCTGCCGGAAGTGGAGGTTGTGGTCATTTAGGGTGTCGTGTTATCTTATATTAGTTGCTATAGTAACGCCTCGCGCGGCGTCGGCAAGGGGCTGTGGCGACCCATTACAAAGTGTTACAAACTTTACCCAATTACTCTTACTGCACCGTGTAAAGCATCATACACTGGGGCCACAGTGGAAATCAGCTTTAGTTTATACGGCATCGCGGAAGAGGAACTCAATGAATATCTTTACTAAAAAAATTCACGCCGCTCCCAGCGCAGCTTTTGCCGCACGTACGACCGTGCTGTCCGCATGTGCCATTTGTTCCGTGTTTGCCGCCGGCCTGGCGTCAGCGCAAAACCAGCCGCCGCCACGCCGTGACGACCAGCAGCAAATGCAGGCCCAGCGATATGAACAGGTTCAGCGCAGCAACAGCAATGATACGCGCTTGCGCGAACAGCGTGACGCACGCAGTTTCGACACGCGCGCCGAAGAGCAGCGCCGCGCCAACGAAGGCGCCGACGCCTCGCGCCGCACGGGCCGCATGACGCCCGACGAGCGCCGCGACCTGCGCCGCCAAATCAACGAAGTGGGCCAGGACATCTACTCGAATCCGCCGCGCCGCTAGGCGGTGTACAACCCCATCCGACAGGGCCATCTCGCAAGACATGGCCCTGTTTGCATTTGCTCCCCCCTTTGTATTGCTCAGTCAGGCACACGGCCCCGCCGCGTGATATTGTTCTAACGCAATGAGGCAATTCTCGGTTTTTGGGGAGGCAAGTGGTGAGCGACGACGACACACCCGTTCCTGATGCGGCTCCCGCAGGCGGCTTGCCGCTCGGCCTGGTCCAGCGCGAAGAGGGCGTGTGCCTTGACATGTCGCTGGCGCCGGCGCAGCTGCGCGCCGCCGTCGACCAGCTGTTCCAGTCGGGGCAGTTGCTGGCCGGCCTCGACTACGGTTTGTTCCTGCTGACCCTGTTCCATGCTCCCACTCCCCGCGCCGCGCCCAAGGGCGACGCCTTGCTGCGCATCGCCGTGCGCGTGGCGCCATTCCCGCCCCCGCGCCGCGCGCTGTACAAACAGGTCAAGATCCGTGGCGACAGCGCCGAGTTTTACTTTGAAGCCCTGCTTGCGGACGCGGACGGCCAGGTGCCTGCGCGCCGCGAGTTTGACGAGCTGGTGGCCGACCTGTGGTGCAAGGGCGTGCACTACGGCATCGATAGCGTGGCCGTGCGCGCCATGCTCGCCAGCGGCAAGGCCGAGCGCATCACGGTGGCGCGGGTGCTGCCGCCGCAGCCGGGGCGCGACGCCCAGCTGGTCGAAGTGTCGCAAGGCATCCATCGCGACGATGCGCCGCGCGAACGCTCCGATGGCCGCCTCGATTTGCTCAGCTTCAAGAACCGCTTTCCGCAAGTGAAAAAACACGCGCGCCTGCTGCGTCTGCTGCCCGGTACGCCCGGCTTGCCTGGCTACGACCTGGCCGGCAAGGCGCTGCCGCCGCCCGCGCCGCTGGAACTGGACCTGGCCACGGTGGCGGGGCCAGGCACGGCGGTCGAGCATTTCAGCGATGGCGATTTCCTTGTGGCCACCCAGGATGGCTATGTGAATGTCGATGAGAGCGGCAAGATGTCGATCGAAAACAAGATCGTCAGCCGCGAAGGCGTCAGCAGCCGCACCACGGGCAATCTGAAGCTGCGCGCCGCCTACGAGGAGTATGGCGAAGTGCAGGAGCAGCGCCAGCTCGACGGCAGCGACATCACCATCCATGGCGACGTATATGGCCATTTGCACTCGCATGGCGGCTTGATCTTGTTACACCGCAACCTGGTGGGCGGCACGGCGTTTAATGAACACGGCGACGTGCGCGTCGAGGGCGTCGCTTCCGGTTCCGTGCTGCAGGCGCTGAGCGGTGAAGTACACGTGAAGCGCGCGGAAAGCTGCGTCATCGCAGGCACGCGCGTGGTGATCGATAGCGCCAGCAATTGCGAGATCATCGCCGACGAGGTCGTCATCGAGCTGGCCGAAGGCTGCGCCGTGGCGGCGCGCACCATCCGCATCGGCAGCGCCGGTCCCCGCAAGCAGGTGGAAATGCTGCTGTTCCCGCTGGTGCCCGACCTGAGCGCGCTGGAGCAGAAGATCGCCGAGAGCCTGGCGAAGGGGGCGCAATTCCTGCAGGTGCAGCACAAGCGCCAGCAGGAGATCGACGCCATCGCGCAATTGCCCGAGGTGCGCAATTACCTGACCCTGGCGGGCCAGCTGCGGCGCGGCGAATTGCAGTTGCAGCCAACGCAGCAGGTGCAGTACGACAAGCTGGCCGCGCGCATCGCTCCGGTCCTGAAAGAGGTGGCGCGGCTGCGCGTGGAGGTGAAACAGTCGGAAATCCTGCACGCGCAGATGCTGGCCCTGGTGGCGCAACTGCGCCAGGAGCGGCAGGCGACGGCGGGCCAGTCGCGCTGCAGCCTGGGCCTGATCGATGGCGAGACGACGGTGCGCGCCTTGGTCGTGCCGCCCGGGCCGGCCAAGGTCTACGACCGCCCTCCGAAAGAAATCAAGGCCTTGCTGCGCAGCGCCACGCCGGTCACGCAAGCCGTGTTTGCGGATAGCACGGGCAGCCTGGAGTGGACGTATGCGCCGCCGCCGTAGCGTTTAATCCGTGACCTTGCCCCGAGATTGCTTGAGTACGCTGTGCGTGCTCTTGCTGTCGAGGCGGCGTCGCTGCGAACTGCGCGTGGGCTTGGTGGCGCGGCGCACGGCGGGCAGGAAGGTCACGCTGTCGATGATTTCCTGCAAGCGCCGCAACGCTTCTTCCTTGTTCTGCTCCTGGCTGCGCGATTGCTGCGCCTTGAGCACCAGCACGCCATCCTTGCTGATGCGGCTGTCGCGCAGGGCCAGCAGCCGCTCCTTGTACGCTTCCGGCAGCGACGAGGCGGCGATGGGGAAGCGCAAATGGATGGCGCTGGAGACCTTGTTGACGTTCTGCCCGCCCGGGCCCTGGGCGCGGATGGCGGAGAATTCAACTTCAGCGGGATTGACGAGGTGTTGCATGGCCTGCCTGTGGGGGAATGATGTGGGTATTGTAAGGGAAGATGGCTGCGCCGGCGCAAGGGCGGGCGGCCAGCTGATGATGTCTTCCGGGAAAATTGATGTTTCTCAACGCCGCTTGCGGCGATGCTGGTTAGCATGGGGCCAACGTTGCGCCATTGCGCATCCTGGCAGCGCTTACCGGATGAAAGGAACACCATGCAGCCCACGACCACGCCTGGCGCCGCAACTGCGCAATACCTGACGCAGTACTTGAGCTTCCGGCTGGGCGGCCTGGAATACGGCCTTGACTACCGCTGCGTGCGGGAATTGCGTCCGCTGAAGGAACTCGACCGTTTTTCCTCGGAAGGGGAAGTGCTGCACAGCGTGGCCGTCTCGCGCGGCGTGATCATCCCCATCGTCGACATGCGCGCCGCGTTCGGTGGCGCCCAGAGCGCGCCCGACCCGGCCACCGACGTGATCATTTTGCAGCTGAGCAATGGCGTGATGGGCATGGTGGTCGATGGCGTCACCGATATCGTCAGCCTGGCGCCAAGCGACATCGCCGCCGTGTCAGGCCTGGGCGCGGCGGAAGCCGATTACCTGTTGGGCCTGGGCACGGTGGCGGGGCGCCGCCTGATCCTCGTCGACATCGACCGCCTGATGGCGATCCGCAGCCCCAGCCCCCTGCAGGCGGCCTAAAAAAAAGACGACCCGAAAGTCGTCTTTTGTCGCTACCGAATTAGCCGAGCTTTTCCAGCTGATCCTGCAGATCGAGCCATTCCGCTTCCAGCTGTGCCAGGTCCTTGGTAAAGAAGGTCTGGTCGGCCAGCAGTTGCTTCAATTTCGCCTTGTTGGCGGCGTCATAGATGGTCGGCTCGCCCAGCTTGGCGTCGGTTTCCGCCTTTTGCGCATTGCGCTTGGCGATCTGCTCTTCCTGGCGCTTGATCTTGTTTTCGATCGGCTTGCGCAGGGCGGCCGTTTTCTGGCGCTCTTCCGCTTCCTTGCGCTTGTCGCGCACGGGCGCGGCAGGCGCGGCGGCCGCTACCGGCGACACGACGGGGAAGTCGGTCTTGTTGGCCTTGCCGGCGGCCGGCAGCACGTCCGTGCCTTTGCCCAGCTTGGTCTTGAACAGCCAGTCCTTGTAGTCGTCCAGGTCGCCGTCGAACGGCTGCAGCTTGCCGTCGGCAACGATGATGAATTCGTCCGTGGTGGCGCGCAGCAAGTGGCGATCATGGGACACGACGACCAGGGTGCCTTCGAACTGGGCCAGCGCTTCCGTCAGCGCTTCGCGCGTTTCCAGATCCAGGTGATTGGTCGGTTCATCGAGCAGCAGCAGGTTCGGACGCTGCCAGACGATCAGGGCCAGCGCCAGACGGGCTTTTTCGCCGCCCGAGAACGGTGCGATCGAGGCGGTCACCATGTTGCCGGGGAAGTTGAAGCCGCCCAGGAAGTTGCGCAGTTCCTGCTCGCGCACGGTCGGGGCGATCTTCGACAGATGCCACAGCGGCGATTCGTCGTGGCGCAGCATTTCCACCTGGTGCTGGGCGAAGTAGCCGATGTTGAGGCCCTTGCCCATGGTGGCGTCGCCCGTCAACGGCATCAGTTCGCCGGCGATGGTCTTGATCAGGGTCGATTTGCCGGCGCCGTTCTGACCCAGCAAGCCGATACGCTGGCCGATCTGCAGCGAAAACTTGATGCCGTTGACGATGGTTTTATGCGTGATTTCGCCAGTCGCTTCGTTCTCGATCTTGTAGCCAGCATCGACGTCTTCCATCACCAGCAGCGGGTTCGGCGCGCTCAGCGGCTCGCGGAATTCGAACGAGAATTCGGCGGCGGCGCGCAATGGCGCCAGTTCTTCCATCTTCGCCAGCGCCTTCATGCGGCTTTGCGCCTGGCGGGCCTTCGACGCTTGCGCCTTGAAGCGGTTGACGAACGATTCCAGGTGGGCGCGCTTGCGTTGCTGCTTTTCCAGCGCGCCGGCGGCCAGGATCATCTGCGCCGCGCGTTGACGCTCGAAGCTCGAATAGTTGCCCGAATAGCGCTTCAGCTTGCGTTCGTCGATATGCACGACGACGTTGACCACTTCGTCGAGGAAGTCGCGGTCATGGGAAATGATCAGCAAGGTGCCGGCGTAGCGCTTGAGCCAGTCTTCCAGCCAGATGATGGCGTCCAGATCCAGGTGATTGGTCGGTTCATCGAGCAGCAGCAGGTCGGATGGGCACATCAGCGCTTGCGCCAGGTTCAAACGCATGCGCCAGCCGCCGGAGAAACTCGCCACCGGCTGCTGCATCTGGTCCAGGGTGAAGCCCAGGCCCAGCAGCAATTGCTCGCCGCGCGACTGCACGGTATACGCGTCGGCATCGGCCAGCGCGCTGTAGATTTCGCCGATGGCGATGCCGTTTTCCGACGTGGCCGGTTCCGATTCCAGGCGCGTCAGTTCCGCTTCCAGCTTGCGCAGGGTGATGTCGCCATCGATCGCATAGTCGAGCGCGGCACGGTCCAGCGGCGGCGTTTCCTGCGCCACGTAAGCCACGCGCCATTTCGCCGGGAAATCGATCTCGCCCTGGTCAGGGTGCAATTCGCCACGCATCATGGCGAACAGGCTCGATTTGCCCGCGCCATTGGCGCCGATCAGGCCGATCTTGTCGCCCGGATTGAGGGTGACGTCGACTTGTTCGAGCAACGGTTTGATGCCGCGCATCAGGCTTACTTGTAGGAAACGTATCATTTTTTTCTTTGTAAAGGCTGGGAATGAACCCGCGCCGTAAAATTCAGGTAGGTCGGATTAGCCCGAAGGGCGTTATCCGACCTGCCAAGTCGATCAAGCCAGCTTGAGCTGCTCGGCCGTCAGCAGGAACACCATGTCGTCGCCGGCGCTCGTCGTCAGCCAGGTCAGGCCCAGCTCGCCGAAGGCCGCTTCCGCGTATGCGCGCTCGTTGCCGATTTCAATCATCAGGATGCCGTCGTCCGTCAGGCGCTCGGCCGCGCCGGCGATGATCTTGCGCACCAGGTCCATGCCGTCGCTGCCGCCGTCGAGGGCGATTTGCGGTTCGGCCAGGTATTCCTGGGGCAGGGCGCCCATCGACGCCGAATTCACGTATGGTGGGTTGCTGATGATCAAATCATATTTCTTGGCCGGCACGTTTGTGTACAGGTCCGATTCGATCAGGTTCACGCGGTCCTGCAATTTGTACGTGTCGACGTTGCGCTTGGCCACGGCCAGCGCGTCGGCGGAAATGTCCACGGCATCGACGGCGGCGTTCGGGAAGGCGTCGGCCATCATGATCGACAGGCAGCCCGAGCCGGTGCACAGTTCCAGGATGTTTTCCACGGCTTCCGGTTCCGCGACCCATGGCGAGAAGTATTCAGGGATCAGCTCGGCGATGAAGGAACGGGGCACGATCACGCGCTCGTCCACGTAGAAATTGTAGGTGCCCAGCCAGCCTTCCTTGGTGATGTAGGCGGCCGGCACGCGGTCGATGCTGCGGCGGTCGATGACGCTCATCACGCTGGCCACTTCCGACGGCAGCAGCTTGGCGTCGAGGAACGGTTCGAGCTTGTCGAGCGGCAACTTCAAGGTGTGCAGGATCAGATAGGCCGCTTCGTCGAACGCTTCGGCGCTGCCGTGGCCGAAAAACAGCTTGGCGGTATTGAAACGGGTAACGGCGTAGCGCAGCAGGTCGCGTGGCGTGGAAAACGGGTTCGGGGTCATGGCATTCTCGAAAAGACGGTGTTCTGGCCCGCCGTGACGGGCCTCGGTATTCTGGTTCAGACGGGCAGCAAATGCTCCAGCGTGCGCCGGTAAATATTCTTCAAGGGATCGATGTGGCGCAGTTCGATGTGCTCGTCGATCTTGTGAATACTGGCATTGGGCGGCCCGAATTCTATCACTTGGGGGCAGATTTGCGCGATAAACCGGCCATCCGAGGTGCCGCCCGTGGTCGACAGCTCCGTCGTGAGGCCCGTTTCTTCGAGGATGGCGGACGACAGCGCATCGCTCAAGGTGCCGCGTGGCGTGAGGAAGGGCAGGCCGCTCAGGGTCCACTGCAAATCGTATTGCAAGTCATGCTTGTCGAGGATGGCGTGGACTCGTTCCTGCAGGTTTTCCGCCGTGCTGGCCGTGGAAAAGCGGAAATTGAAATCGATCACCATGTCGCCCGGAATCACGTTGTTGGCGCCCGTGCCCGCGTTGATGTTGGACATTTGCCAAGACGTCGGCAGGTAATACTCGTTGCCGGCATCCCATTTTTCCTCGACCAAATCGGCCAGCGCCTGCGCCGCTTCGTGGATCGGGTTTTTCGCCAGGTGCGGGTAGGCGATATGGCCTTGCACGCCCTTGATCGTCAAACGGCCCGACAGCGAACCGCGGCGGCCGTTCTTGATCATGTCGCCCAGCTGCGCGCTCGACGTCGGCTCGCCTACCAGGCAATAGTCGATCTGCTCGCCCCGTTCCTTCAATTTGTTGCAGACGATGACGGTGCCGTCCGTGGCCGGGCCTTCCTCGTCGCTGGTGATCAGAAAGGCGATCGAACCAGTATGGTCGGGCGTGGCGGCGATGAATTCCTCGCAAGCGACCACCATGGCGGCGATCGAGGTCTTCATGTCGGCCGCGCCACGGCCGTACAGCTTGCCGTCGCGGTGGGTGGGGATAAAGGGCAGCGAGCGCCATTGCTCGACGGGGCCGGTCGGCACCACGTCCGTATGGCCGGCAAAGACGAACACGGGAGAAGTCGTGCCACGGCGCGCCCACAGATTGGTGACGTCGTTCGACTGTATCGTCTCGCAGACAAAGCCCAGCGGCGTGAGGATATCGATCAGGTGCTGCTGGCAGCCCTTGTCGTCGGGCGTGACCGAGGACAGGGCGATCAGTTTTTCGGTCAGGGCGAGGGTTTTGGAGGTGGTCATGGGTAAGGTCGTGCCGGCAACATCGTTCCGGTGGTCAACTAGGGAGTTACAACGAGAAAATGGTCTTGTACTGCGCATCCGAAAACGCCACGCTGAACTGGCCATCCTTGTCCAGCACGGGGCGCTTGATGATGGACGGGTTTTCCAGCATCAGGTCCAGCGCGCTGGCGGGGTCAACGATGGACGCCTTGCGCTCGTCGGACAGGGCGCGCCAGGTCGTGCCTTTTTTGTTGACCAGCACATCCCACGGCAATTGCGCCAGCCAGGCCTCGACCGTGGCGCGTTCCAGGCCCTGCTTCTTGAAGTCGTGGAAGGTGAAATCGAGTTGCTGCGCGGCCAGCCAGGTGCGGGCCTTTTTGACGGTATCGCAGTTGGGGATACCGTAGAGTGTAATGGTCGTCATGGGTAGGGCTAAGGGGAATGAATGCGGTTCGCTTGATCGCGGCGCTTGCGCCAGGGAAAAATGCGATGGTAGCCGCCATTATACAGTCGATGCGCAGTCGATGCGGCAGTGCAACAAGGCCCGGTGATTTCCCCTACACAGGCCGCGGCGCCGCCTTGCCCGACTCCGCCGGACCGAAATGCAGGCCAAGTCGCAAGGCCAGGGCGCGCAGGGCACCGCTTTCCTGCAGGTGCAGGGCCAGCGCGATGTGGCCGTCGGGGCGCACGAGGTAGGCCGCGTCGCGGCCCAGTCCCGCCAGCTTGGCCGCCACGTTATAGGTGTAGCAATGCACGGGCAGTTTCAGCACGCGCGCTTCGTCCAGCAATTCGGGTGCCGCTTCGCCATAGATGTGCAATTGCCAATTCATGCTGCGCAGGGCGATAAAATTGTCTTGCGTGCCGTCGGAAAACCACGGCAGGCGGTCGCCGCCGCGCAGGTATTCCGCGTGGCCTGCGGACAGGGCGCTGTCTTCATAGCTGATCTGGATCTGCGACACTGTTTTGAACAGCAAACGGCGCGCCCGCGCGAAGCCCGAAAGGAAGGGCAGCGCATGCGGCACCAGCCAGCGGCGCAGGAATTGCCCGGCCATGCCCTGCGCGACGATGGCCTGAAAGGCGCGGTCGGTGGTGGCGACGAGCTTGCGGGCAAACACGATGCGCTCGCTTTCATAGGTGTCGAGCAGGGCATCGTTGCTCTGGCCCCGCAGCTTTTGCGCCAGTTTCCACGCCAGGTTGACGGCGTCGCCCAGGCCCGTGTTCATGCCCTGGCCGCCCACGGGGCTGTGCAAATGGGCCGCGTCGCCGAGGATGAAGCAACGCCGTTCGCGGAATTGCCCGGCCACCCGGTGATGCACTTTATACGTGGAAAACCAGTTCACGTGTTCGACTTCGATGCCGAGCAAAGTTTGCACCGATTCCCGCACGTCGTCGAAGACGGGCGCGGGCGCGCCGTCGGGGCGGTCGGGCAGGATGCCGATCAGGCGCTGCATGCCGCTGGTGCGCACGGGCAGCATCAAGGCAAACGAGTTCGCGCCCAGGTGGGCGTGCAAATCCGTGTTCTTGCCTGCCACTTGCGCGTCGGCCACGTAATACAGGTGGTCGTAGGTGCCGCCAGAGAACTCGAAACCGGCGATCTCGCGCACCTTGCTGCGGGCGCCGTCGCAGCCGCAAATGTAGTTAAACGTGCAATATTGGCGTTCGCCGCCCTTGAGCAGGATGGCTTGCACTTCGCTATCGTCCTGCGTCCACAGGTCCAGCGCGACATTCCATTCCACGTGCACGCCGGCCGCCGCCAGCTTGCTGATCAGAAAACGTTCATGCTCGTCCTGGGGCAGGCTCAGCACGAAAGGGTAGGGACTCAGGCCTTCGCCGATTTCTCCCAGCGCCAGTTTCACCAGCTCCTCGCCGCCTTCGTGGATGTGCATGGCATTGATCTTGATACCCAGGCTGACCAGTTCATCGGCAAAGCCCAGTTGCTGGTAAAACTCCAGGGTGCGCGCATGCACGGCCATGGCCCGCGACGCCTGGCCCGGACCGCTATTTTGGTCGATGATGCGGCAATCGACGCCATGACGCGCCAGGCGCAAGGCCAGCATGAGGCCGGTAGGACCGGCGCCGACGATCAGGACGGGAGGAGTATTCATGCCATCCAGTATAGGACAGGATGGAAGATGGCTGCGCGACGATTGAAGTTGCTCGCTGGAAACAAAAATGTCCCGCCGAAGCGGGACGTTCAGGGTACTGCGTGCGCCTTGCGGCGCAGTGATTAAATACCGCGCAGCAACTCGTTGATGCCGGTCTTGGCGCGGGTTTTTGCATCCACGCGCTTGACGATCACGGCGCAGTACAGCGAGTACTTGCCGTCTTCCGAAGGCAGGTTGCCCGAAACCACGACGGAACCGGCTGGCACGCGGCCGTAGGTGACTTCGCCCGTGGCGCGGTCGTAGATCTTGGTCGATTGGCCGATGTACACGCCCATCGAGATGACCGAGTTTTCTTCGACGATGACGCCTTCGACGATTTCCGAACGGGCGCCGATGAAGCAGTTGTCTTCGATGATGGTCGGGTTCGCTTGCATTGGTTCCAGCACGCCGCCGATGCCGACGCCGCCGGACAGGTGGACGTTCTTGCCGATCTGCGCGCAGGAGCCGACAGTGGCCCAGGTGTCGACCATGGCGCCTTCATCGACGTAGGCGCCGATGTTGACGTAGGACGGCATCAGCACGACGTTCTTGGCGATGAAGCTGCCGCGGCGGGCGACGGCTGGCGGCACCACGCGGAAGCCGCCCTTGGCGAAGTCTTCCTTGGTGTAATTGGCGAACTTGGTCGGCACCTTGTCGTAGAACTGCATCGTGCCGTCGGACGGCAGGACGACGTTGTCTTCCAGGCGGAACGACAGCAGCACGGCTTTCTTGACCCACTGGTTGACAACCCAGTCGCCCGTGGTTTTTTCGGCCACGCGGATGCTGCCGTTATCCAGGCCATTGATGACGTGGGAGACGGCGTCGCGCAGTTCGGCCGTGCCGTTGCCTGGATTGATCTCGGCGCGGTTTTCCCAGGCCTGGTCGATGATGGTTTGCAGTTGTTGGCTCATGATGATGTCTTGTTTATCTAGTTGGTTGATGCGGATGCGGAAAGCTGCTGGCAGAATTTTACTATGCGCAACGCGGCTTCCAGCCCTTCGGCCGTTTCGGCCACGAGGGCCATGCGGATGCGGTTGCGGCCCGGATTGATGCCGTGCGCGTCGCGCGCCAGGTAACTGCCAGGCAATACCGTGACATTATATTCGGCGTACAGGCGTTGCGCGAATTCGGTGTCGGACAGTCCCGTGCGGCTGACGTCGGCCCACAGGTAGAAGCCGGCGTCCGGCAATTGCACGTCCATCACCGATTGCAGCAGCGGCGTGATGGCGTCGAACTTGGCGCGGTACTTGGCGCGATTTTCCTCGACATGGGTTTCGTCGTTCCAGGCCGCGACGGAGGCCGCCTGCACGGCAGGGCTCATGGCGCCGCCGTGGTAGGTTCGGTAAAGCAGGAATTTTTTCAGGACTTCCGCGTCGCCGGCCACAAAGCCCGAGCGCATGCCCGGCACGTTCGAGCGCTTCGACAGGCTGGAAAACACGACCAGGCGCGCATACGGGCGCTCGATGGTGGACAGGCCCAGCATGTGCGCCGCCTGCAGCGCGCCCAGCGGCGGCGTGTCGCCGTGGTAAATCTCGGAATAGCACTCGTCGGCGGCGATGACGAAGTCGTAGCGCTCGGACAGGGCGAACAGGTGTTCCCAGTCCGTCAGGGTGAGCACGGCGCCCGTCGGGTTGCCTGGCGAGCACAGGAACAGCAGCTTGACCTTTTCCCACACGGACGCAGGCACGCTGTCGTAGTCGCAGCCGAAATTGCGCGCCGGGTCGGAATTGACGAAATACGGTTCGGCGCCGGCCAGGTAGGCCGCGCCTTCATAGATCTGGTAAAACGGATTCGGGCTGATCACGAGCGAACCGGCCGACGGATCGATCACCGTTTGCGCCAGCGCAAACAGTGCTTCGCGTGAACCATTCACGGGCAGGATTTGCGTGGCAGGATTGAGCTTGGGGATGCCGTAGCGGCGTTCGAGCCAGCCGGCAATAGCGGTGCGCAAGGCTTCTGAACCGATGGTGGTCGGATAGCTGGCCAGGCCATGGATATTGTCGGTCAATGCCTGCTCGATGAAGGCTGGCGTCGGGTGCTTGGGTTCGCCCATGCCCAGGCTGATGGGCGCATATTCGGGGTTGACCGTTACGCCGGCAAACAGCTGGCGCAGCTTTTCAAAAGGATATGGTTGCAGTTTGGCAAGAAGTGGATTCACGGAGCGGACCAGGGCAAGAGTGGGAACGAAGGCCGGCTGCGGCATTGCCACCAGCCAGCCTTCCATTATAGCCGTGCCAGAGAGAGAGTTGTGCAATGCGGCAGCGGCGGTACGCACTGCGTACTGTAATAACGTACAGGCACAGGTTAAAATACGCCATGCCTACCTTACTTCCCACCTTACTTGCTATTGAAACGTCGTCCGAACTCGCCTCCTGCGCCTTGCTGCGCGGCGATGCCGTCCTGTCCCACGCCTCGTCGGGCGTGCGTACCCATTCCCAGTCCATCCTGCCCATGGTGCAGGAATTGCTGGCCGAAGCGGGCGTGACCCTGGCGGACGTGGACGCCATCGCCTACGGCTCCGGCCCTGGCTCGTTTACGGGCGTGCGCACGGCCTGCGGCATCGCGCAAGGCCTGGCCTATGGCGCCAGCCTGCCCGTCGTGCCCGTCGTGACGCTCGACGCCATGGCGCTCGCATGCCACCAGCAGCATGGCGCGCAGCGCATCGTCACCGTGCTCGACGCCCGCATGGGAGAAGTCTACTGGGCGCAATATGATTACCAGGATGGCTTGCAGATTGTTGCGCCACCGGCCCTGAGTGCGCCTGCCGGCGTAGCGCCGCAAGGCGACGTCACCGCTTGCGGCAACGGTTTTGCGGCCTATGCCGATGCCTTGGCGACGCTGCCATGCGCCGCCAGCGCGGACGCGGCCATCATGCCGCACGCCGTGCAAGTGGCGCAGCTGGCGCGCATCGCCTTTGCGGCCGGTCAGTTCGTGACGGCGGCCGAGGCGCAGCCTTTGTACTTGCGCAACAAGATCGCCTACACGAGCGCGGAACGCCTCGACATGCAGGCCGCCAAGGCCGCTGCGGAGTCGGCACAATGAGTGTAGGGGGCCAGGACAAGGACAGCGCTGCAGCTTGGGACTTGCTGCGCCTCGACTATCAGCCGATGGTTGAAGCGGACCTGTTTGAGGTGCTGGCGCTGGAACAGCGCGTGTATCCGCATCCGTGGACGCATGGCAACTTTGCCGACTCCCTCAAGAGCGGCTACCCTGCCTGGGTGCTGCGCGACGTGGATGGCACCTTGCTTGGCTACTTTTTGCTGATGCTGGTTGTCGATGAAGCGCACTTGCTGAACGTGGCCGTCGAGGGCGCCATCCAGGGACAGGGGCTGGGCCGTTTCCTGCTGAACCAGTCCTGCGCCTGCGCGCGCCGGCTGGGCATGGAATCGATGCTGTTGGAAGTGCGCCCGTCGAACGTGCGCGCGCTTGATATTTACCAGCGTTATGGATTTGAACAGATCGGCCGGCGCAAGGGATATTATCCTGCCGCCAATTCGCAACGTGAGGACGCCATCGTGATGCGTTATACCTTATGAGCCGCAGCGCCGTTTTCCTCGATGAAATGGGCGTCGGCCCCCTGTGGCGCTTGCGCCAGGGCGCTGCATCCGAAGCTGTTGACGCCGCCGCCGAGGCTGCCGTGGAGATGGAAGTCGCCGTGGCGCCCCCTGTTGCCGAAGCCGCTGAGGCCGTGACCGCAGTGGTCGCTGAGGCGGTCGCCGCAGTCGTCGTCGAGATGGCTGCCGAGGCGAAGGTCGAGGTGAAGGCCGAAGCGCCCGTCGCCGTTGCCGCTGCGCCAGTCCCCTCCGCCGAGCCTGACGACACGGCCTGGTTCGACGATGCGCCGCCACCGCCGCCCGCCAAACAGCTGAGCGACGCAGACATTGCCGCCCTCGACTGGGATGGCTTGACGGCGGCCGTCGCCAAGTGCGCGCGCTGCGACTTGTGCAAGACGCGCAAGGGCGTCGTCATGGGTCGCGGCGACCGCCAGGGCGATTGGCTGATGCTGGCCAGCAGCCCCGCGCGCGCGGAAGAACGGGAAGGGCGCGCCTTGCCGGGCGAACAGGGTAAATTGCTCGACAATATGCTGAAAGCCATCGAGGTTGACGCGGGCAGCGATGTGTACATCACGCACTTGCTGAAATGCCGTCCGCTCGACGAGGCCGGGCAGGAACGTCTGCCGACAGAGGCCGAGTCCGCCGCCTGCCGCCCGTACTTCGACCGCGAACTGGCTCTGCTGCAACCGCGCACCATCGTCACCCTCGGTTCCATGGCCGCCGCCGGCATCAATCCCGGCGAAAAACCCGTGCGCGGCAAGGTGCGCCAGCTGGGCAATGCGTCCGTCGTGGCCACCTTTCATCCGGAAATGTTGCTGCAGGACGAGACGGGCAAGGCCAAGGCGCGCGCCTGGGCCGACCTGTGCCTGGCGAAAAGCACGCACGGTGGTTGACACGGCCGTCGACAGCTTTCAGGTCCGCTTCGAGCGCCGATGGGGACATCTGACGCACCCCCGCGTGCGTGCGCTGGCCTGGCTGCTCGACTCGCCCGACTTGCTGGATCCGTCCAGCCCCCACTGGGGCGGGCGTATCGCCAGCCTCGTGCCCGTCACGCCTGCCGTGGCAGCGTGGCTGGGGGCGCTGCAGGATGATCCGTCGCCGCTCGATGCGGCGCTGGGGCCGAAATTCTATTCCCGCCTGGGCCTGTACGCTGAAAAGCTGCTGGCCTTTTATTTTGAGCAGCATGGACTGCTGCAAGCGCATGGCTTGCAAGTGCAGGTGAACCGCAACGACACGGTGGGCGAGTTCGATTTCCTGCTGCGTGACGGGAGTGAGTTGCTGCACTGGGAATTCGCCACCAAGTTCTACCTGCTCGAAGGCGCGCCCGATCCTGGCGTGTTCAATCACTTGATCGGTCCGAACCTGGCCGATACCCTGGGCTTGAAGATGCGCAAGATTCTCGACAAGCAACTGGCCTTGTCCCGCCATCCTGCCGCGCAAAGCCTGCTGGCGCAACCCGTGCGCACGGCGCAGGCGCTTGTCAAGGGCTGGCTGTTCTATGCGGCAGGCGCCACGCCCGCCATGGACGGTATTTCCCGGGATCATGGACACGGCTTCTGGTGCACGCCAACGCAATTGCCGCAGCAGCGTTACGTCGTGCTGCCCCGCTTGCAATGGCTGGCGCCGTTCAAGGGGCGCGACGTGGAAGTGCTGGACGTCGATGCCTTGCGCGCGCAACTGTTTGATCTGGCGCAACCGGTGCTGGTGGCAGCGGTGGACAATATCGAAGGCTGGGAAGTGGAGCGCGCGCGCGGGTTTGTCGTGCCCCATGACTGGACGGAGCAGGCTGCGGCGCGGCGGATAACAGGCTTTCTACCTGTGTAGGTCGCGTAGGTCGGATTAGCGCATAGCGCGTAATCCGACACCACCCTAATTAATGTTTCTGCTCGCCGATCAAGGACAGATTGTCATGCTCAGCCTGGTTCAGCTTGTGCTTGCGCATGATCATGTACATGGTACCGGCAACGAACAGGCCGAACAGGGTGATGATGATGTTCAGCGGCAGGTGCAAGCGGATCATGATCGAATACACTGCCAGCATGGTCAGAATCGACAGGTTCTCATTGAAGTTCTGCACGGCGATGGAATGGCCTGCGCTCATCAGCACGTGGCCGCGGTGTTGCAGCAGGGCATTCATTGGCACGACGAAGAAGCCGGACAGGGCGCCGATCAGTATCAGCAGCGGGTAGGCGATCCACACGGAATGTACTTGCGTCATCATCATGACGATCACGCCCATGGCGATACCGAGCGGAATGACGGTCAGCGATTTGCGCAGCGGAATGAAGCGGGCCGACAGCACGGCGCCGGCGGCCACGCCGATGGCCACCACGCCCACCAGGCTGGTTGCCTTGTCGAACGGCATGTTCAGCGATTGTTTGGCCCATTCCAGCACGATCAGCTGCAAGGTGGCGCCAGCGCCCCAGAACAGGGTTGTCACAGCCAGGGTGATCTGGCCCAGCTTGTCTTTCCACAGGATGGAATAGCAATTGGCAAAATCGGTAATCAGTTTGATAGGATTGCGTTCCTGGTGCGGATACACGCAGCCCGTATCTGGAATCTTCAGGTTGGCCAGCGTCGCCAGCGCATAAATGCCCACTACCACGCACAAGGCCGCTTCCGTCTTGCTGGTGATGCCCGTATCGATCAGGGGAATGTCGATGGACAGCAGCATGTCGGACACGTGACCGCTGACGAGCGCGCCGCCCATGACGGTGCCGAGAATGATGGAGGTGACGGTCAAGCCTTCGATCCAGCCATTCGCCGCCACCAGCTTTTCCGGCGGCAGCAGTTCCGTCAGGATGCCGTACTTGGCGGGTGAGTACACGGCCGCGCCAAAACCGACGACGGCGTAGGCCAGCAGTGGATGCACATGGAAAAAGACGAGGGCGCAGCCGAAGATCTTGACCATGTTGGCGATGAACATGACCTTGCCTTTCGGCAATGCATCCGCGAAGGCGCCGACAAAAGCGGCCAACAGCACGTAAAACAGCACGAACGACAGTTTAAGCAGCGGCGTGATCCACGCCGGGGATTTCATGGACACCAATAAATCGACGGCGACAAAAAAGAGGGCGTTATCTGCCAGCGAGGAAAAGAACTGCGCCGCCATGATGGTATAAAAACCACGATTCATTCTGGATTGCCTGAAATCATATCTGGCTTGCTTTATACCACGAAAAAACGGCAAACCCCAAGTTTGGAAGGGGCTGCTTTGCATCCGCTTGCCTAAGGTCGGCTTAATTTTTCTGCCGTAGAAAAATACACATACATGTGAGCATTTTGTAAATGATGTCCGATGCGCACGACCTGCGGTGCCTGCCATGTCCTCGTACGGCCCATCCGGTAAAATACGGCTTTCCCACTTGCCGTGTGTCACGCTTATGCCCAGGCCCCTCATCGCCACCATCCATCTCGATGCCATGCAACACAATCTGGCGCGCGCCCGTGCCGGCGCCCGCGGCGCCAACGTGTGGGCCGTCGTCAAGGCGAATGCCTACGGCCACGGCCTGGAGCGGGCCATGCGGGGCTTTGCCGAGGCCGATGGCCTGGCGCTGGTCGAGGTCGATTATGCCGTGCGCTTGCGCGAGCTGGGCTGGACCAAGCCCATCTTGTTGTTGGAAGGTTTTTTCGACGCCAGCGATTTGTCCGTCATGGCGCAATATGGCTTGAACGGCAGCGTGCATTGCGAAGAGCAGATCGACATGCTGGCAGCGGCGCGCTTGCCGCACGCCATCGACGTGCACCTGAAGATGAACACGGGCATGAACCGCCTGGGTTTCACGCCGCAAGCCGTGGCGAGTGTCTATGCGCGCTTGCGCGCCATGCCGCACGTCGGCACGATCACCCTGATGACGCATTTCGCCAATGCGGACGAGGCGGCGCCCACGCGTTTGCCCCTGGAACAGCAGATGCTGCGTTTTGAGGCGGGCGCGGCGAGCATTGGTGCTGCCTTGCCGCGCAGCCTGTGCAATTCTGCCGGCGTGCTGATGCACCAGCTCGACAGCGATTGGGTGCGCCCCGGCATCATGCTGTATGGCGGCACGCCCAGCGGCGCTCCCGGCGGGACGTCCGCGCAAGCGTTCGGCTTGCTGCCTACCATGACCTTGCGCAGCAGCATCATCGGCATCCAGGACATCGCCGCTGGCGAAGTGGTGGGCTACGGCAGCCGCTACGAAGCGGCCGGCAATATCAAGGTAGGCGTAGTGGCCTGCGGCTATGCAGACGGTTATCCGCGCCATGCGCCCGAAGGCACGCCCGTGCTCGTCGACGGCGTGCGCACTGGCCTCATCGGCCGGGTGTCGATGGACATGCTGATGGTCGATCTGACGCACGTGCCGGGAGCAAAAGTCGGCAGTGCCGTCACCTTGTGGGGCCAGGGCATGCCGATCGACGAGGTGGCCCTGGCCGCCGGCACCATAGGCTACGAGCTGATGTGCGCGCTGGCGCCCCGCGTTCCGGTGATCGAGGCGTGACCTTGCAGCCTTGTTTGTATATACTGTATATATAAACAGCAGTTTCACCTTACCCGGGCAAAGTACACCATGGCAAAAGTCAAGACCATCTACACCTGCAGCGATTGCGGCGCCATCAGCAATAAATGGATGGGGCAATGCACCTCGTGCAACCAGTGGAACACCATGGTGGAAACCCTGCCCGAGACGGGCGGCAACAACCGCTATTCGAATCCGCAGCACATGTCGCTGGCGCAGACGGCGCCCGTGCTGTCGCTCGACGATATCGACGCCATCGACGTGCCCCGCTTCGGCACGGGCATCGAGGAATTCGACCGCGTGCTGGGCGGCGGCATGGTGGCCGGCGGCGTCGTGCTGATCGGCGGCGACCCCGGCATCGGCAAGTCGACCCTGCTGCTGCAGGCGCTGGCGAACATGTCGCACCACAAGCGCGTGCTGTACGTCAGTGGCGAGGAATCGGGCGCGCAGATCGCCCTGCGCGCCAAGCGCCTCGTCATCGACGCCAAGGAACTGAAATTGCAGGCCGAGATCCAGCTGGAAAAGATCCTGTCCACCTTGAACGACCTGAAACCGGAAGTGGTGGTCATCGACTCGATCCAGACCGTGTATTCGGACGCGCTCAGTTCGGCGCCCGGTTCCGTGGCGCAAGTGCGCGAATGCGCGGCCCAGCTCACGCGCGCGGCCAAGCAGACGGGCGTGACCATCATTCTGGTGGGCCACGTGACGAAAGAGGGCGCGCTGGCCGGTCCCCGCGTACTCGAGCACATCGTCGACACGGTGCTGTATTTCGAGGGCGACGCCCATTCCAGCTTCCGCCTCGTGCGCGCCATCAAGAATCGTTTCGGCGCCGTCAACGAGCTGGGCGTATTTGCCATGACGGAAAAGGGCTTGAAAGGGGTGTCGAATCCATCGGCCCTGTTCCTGTCGCAGCACGACAACCAGGTGCCCGGTTCCTGCGTGATGGTGACGCAGGAAGGCACTCGCCCTTTACTGGTGGAAATCCAGGCCCTCGTCGATACGAGCCACTTGCCCAATGCGCGCCGGCTGTCCGTCGGCCTGGAGCAAAACCGCCTGGCCATGCTACTGGCCGTGGCGCACCGCCATGCGGGCATCGCGGCCTTTGACCAGGATGTGTTCATCAACGCGGTGGGCGGCGTGAAGATCACGGAACCGGCGGCCGACTTGGCCGTGTTGCTGGCGATTAACTCGTCGATGCGCAACAAACCCTTGCCGCGGGGATTGGTCGTGTTTGGCGAAGTGGGGCTGGCCGGCGAAATCCGTCCCGCGCCACGGGGCCAGGAGCGCTTGCGCGAAGCGGCCAAGCTGGGCTTTACCCTGGCCGTGGTGCCCAAGTCCAATTTGCCGAAACAGGTTATCGAGGGCCTCAAGGTCATCGGCGTCGAACGCATCGATGAAGCGTTCAATAAGCTCCGTGACCTGGAGTAAGAGTTGGTATGGTTTAAATGCCAAGCTTGAGACAAGTCAAACAAAATTTCCGTTTGGAACTATAATATTTGTCCGATGAGTTCGCATGGCGAATTCGTATCGACAATGCATAGAGAGAAGCGGAATACAGTGTCAGTAGAGCAAAGGCAGGGCGCACGCAAGATATTGCGTGCCAAGGCAATGTTGGTAATCGATGGTGCGGGCCCCGTGGCGGCACGTACCCTTGATGTAGGGCCGGGCGGCATGGCGGCCGTCATCGCTGAGCCGGTGCCGACAGGCAAGCAGGGCAAGGTGCTGTTCGAGCTGTTTTACGATGGCGCGGCGCACATCATCGAGGCGCGCGTGTCCGTCTCGCACTGCATTTTCAGCAGTGCCGGTTTCAAGGTGGGACTCACTTTCCTGCAACTGGACATGGCTGTCAGCAGCGCCATTTCGAAATTCATGCGCTGAGGCATGCCCGCGATAAGCGGCAAGTGAAATGCGCTAGAATGGTGCATATAGGTTTGCAGTCAGGAAAAACTTGTTCTGTTCGCTGTTTTGATATTCCGGTAATACTGCATAATTATCAACCAGAAGAGGGACGCCGCCGCGCCACGCGCGCCTGCCGTCCGTTTCTTGCGCAGCACGGTCAGGACCTGAACCGTGTGTCATGACCTTACACCCGACGGGAACGCCTATCATGTTTAATTCGACCATCAACAGCAGGGCTTACACCAACAACACGCAGCAGACGACGCAGGGCAATATCTCGGCTGATGTGTATGCGAAGGTGGAGCGCCAGATGCAGTCGCAGAACACGGGCGTCGTCAAGCTCAACGCCAGCCTGGCGCGCGACCAGGCTAAGTTCTCCGGCCTGGGCCAGCTGCAATCGGCGCTGGCAAAATTCCAGACCGTGGCCAAGAACATGGCCGGCAGCGGCCTGGCCACGTCGGCCACGTCCAGCGCCAAGGATGTGCTGAGCGCCACCACCACCGACAAGGCCGCCAGCGGCAGCCATGAGCTGAACGTCAAACAGCTGGCGCAGGGGCAGACCCTGCTCAGCGGCGCGCAGAAATCCTCGAGCGCGCCGATCGGCACTGGGGCGCCCGCGCTGGTCAAGATCGAAGTGGGCACGGCCGACGGCAAGCAATTCACGGCCGGCAGCGGCAAGATCATTTCGCTGACGATAGACAGCAGCAACAATAGCCTCGACGGCATCGCCGCCGCGCTCAAGCAGCAGGGCATCGACGCCAGCGTGGTCAAAGGCCCCGATGGCTATTCGCTGGCGCTGAACGGCAAGAGCGGCGCCGACAGCAGCATGCGCATCAGCGTTTCCGGCGATGCGGCCGTCAGCAATCTGCTCAGCTATGCGCCCGGCGCCGGCAAGGGCATGCAGCAAACGGCTGCCGCGCAGGATGCGCTGCTGACCGTCGACGGCAAGGACATCAAGAGCGCCACGAATACCTTGACGACGGCTGTCGAGGGCGCCACCATCGAATTGAAGAAAAAGGGTGTGACCGACCTCGTCATCGCCAAGGACAGCAGCCAGATCGCGACCAACGTGGCCAGCTTCGTCACGGCCTACAATGAACTCAACAGCAAGCTGCAGAGCCTGCAGCAGGGCGATTTGAAGTCCGATACGGCCCTGGGCCAGGTGCGCTCGCAGATGGAGCAAGTGTTGCGCACGGCCAGCACGGGCGTGCCATCGTCCGTACTGGGCAGCGCCGGCGTGACCCTGGGCAAAAGCGGCGAACTGGTGCTGGACGACAAAAAACTCAAGGCCGCCATTGCGGCCGATCCGGACGCCGTCAGCAAGCTGTTTACGAATAACGGCAAGGGCGTGGCGGACCAGTTCTCCAGCAAGATCGGCGAGCTGACGGGCGAAACGAGCATCATCCGCAAGGAAGTGCAGACGGTGGGCAAGGACATCACCACCCTGACCAACAAGAAAGCCGTGCTGGCCAAGGCGCTGACGGCGCAGGCGCAGGCGCTGGTCAAAGCCTATTCAGCCCAGGAACAGATGGGAACGAACTCGGCCTTGCCGGGTTATACCGGCAAGAACTCTTTATTCGACTTCATGGCTTAAGAGCGTTCGCCCTGGGCAAAGAAGGCTGACGGCGAACTGCCGAAAGTCTTCTTGAACATGGCGGAAAACGCCGACTGGCTGGCATAACCCAGTTCTTCGGCCACCTGCGACAGCGGCACGCCGCGCGCGATCAGGGGCGCCGCGTGAGCCAGGCGCACTTGCTGGCGCCACTGGCCGAAACTCATGCCCAACTCCCGTTCGAACAGCCGCGCCAGGGTACGCTCCGAGGCGCCGACCAGCTGCGCCCAGTGCTCCAGGGTCTGGTTCAAACCCGGTTTCTCGATCAGGCTGTCGCACAGGGTCTTCAGGCGCTTGTCGCTGGGCAAGGGGACGCGAATGGGGCGCGTGGCCGAGCGTTTCAATTCATCGAGGATCAGTTCGGCCAGCAGCGCCTCGCGCGCCGGTTCCTGTCCCGGGTCCAGCTGTTCCAGCGCCATGATCAGCTGGCGCAGCAGATTCGACACTTCCAGCACCTTGCAGTCGCTGCCCGCGAACGGCGCGCGCGCGGCATGGATGCACAGGGGGCGCAAGCGGGTTTTTTCCAGTATCGTGACGGCATGCTCCACGTTGGGCGCGATCCAGATGGCGCGCATGGGCGGCAGCACCCAGCTGCTGTTGTTGGCGGTGATGCGCAGCACGCCTTCGAGCGCCATCGTGACCTGGCCCCAGGGATGGCTGTGCGGCGAAAGAAATTCATCGGGTTGCAGGTCGCGCGCGACCATGGTCACGGGGATGGTCGCGCTGGGCGCTTCCCGTGGCGGACACATGCGGGTATGGTGGAGGATAGGTACACCCATCAGCTTGGCCTTAATTCGATAAATTATGTCGTCCTGTCGGAAAACAGGCGATGGTATTTTGCATACACTTGAGCTTCACCAGTATAAGACAGGGTATGACATGATAACAACTCACTCGGCATCCGAACTTCCTACCTTGCGCAGCGATGCGCGCGTCATCGCCCTGGTGGGGCTGGCGCATGGCGTGTCGCACTTCTACCACCTGATTCTCGCGGCCCTGTTCGTCTGGCTGAAGCCCGCCTTCGACCTGTCGTATGCAGAGCTGGGCTTGCTGATGACGGTGTTTTTCATCATCTCGGGCGTGGGGCAGGCGCTGGCCGGCTTTGTCGTCGACCGCTTCGGCGCCCGCGCCGTGTTGTTTTCCGGTATTTTCTTGCTGGGCGTGTCGGCGCTGGCCCTGTCCACCGCGCACAGCTATGCGGCGCTGATGCTGGGCGCCATGCTGGCCGGCATGGGCAACAGCGTGTTCCATCCGGCCGACTACACCATCCTCAACCAGCGCGTCTCGGCGGCCCGCGTGGCCTACGGCTTTTCCGTGCATGGCATCAGCGGCAATATCGGCTGGGCCCTGGCGCCGCTGTTCATGACATACGTTGCCACCCATTATGACTGGCGTATCGCGCTGCAATGCGCGGCCGTGTTGCCGTTCGGCGTGCTGCTGATCCTGTTCCTGAACCGCCACGCCATCCGTCCCGAGCCGGTCAAGAAGGCCGCGCCAGGCCAGGCCGCCAGCGGCGAGGGCACGCTGGACTTTCTGCGTTTGCCCGCCGTGTGGATGTGCTTTGCCTTTTTCTTCATTACCGCCATCGCCCTGGGCGGCATCCAGAGCTTTGCCAGCGTGGCCCTCGTCAAGCTGTACGGCATGAGCCTGGCGCTGGCCACCAGCGCCTACACGGCCTATATGCTGGCCTCGGCCGTGGGCATGCTGGCCGGCGGCGTGGTGGGTGCGCGCAGCAAGCAGCCGGACCGCAACGTGGCGATCGCCTTTTCCGCCGCCGCGCTGCTGGCCGTGCTGCTGTCCATGGCCGTCGTGCCGGCCTGGGGCGCGGTGGTGCTGATGGGCGCCATCGGCTTGACGTCCGGCGTGGCGGGGCCATCGCGCGACCTGATGATACGCGCGGCGGCGCCGAAGAATGCCACCGGGCGCGTGTATGGCGTTGTGTATTCGGGCCTCGACAGCGGCCTGGCCGTCGGCCCCCTGTTCTTTGGCGCGCTGATGGATGGCGACCATCCGGCCCTGCTGTTCGTGTTCATCGGCCTGTTCCAGGCGCTGGCGATTGCCACGGCCGTGGGCGTGGGCGGCAAAACACGTGCCGCGGCCTTGCAAAAGGCTTAGAATCGTTGCCATCAGCCACGAAAGGAATCCCCATGACCTTTGCCACCACCGACCTGTGCGACGACTATGCGGCCATGCTCGACGACGGCACCCTGGCCGTGCTGCCGCCCGTGTACCGCGCTTTCGGCCAGCGCGTGCGTTTCAGCGGCCCCGCCACCACCTTGCAGGTGTTCGAGGACAACGCGCTCGTGCGCAGCACCCTGGAAACGCCGGGCCAGGGCCACGTGCTGGTGATCGATGGCGGCGGCAGCCTGCGCCGCGCGCTGGTGGGCGGCCAGCTGGGCGTGCTGGCGGAAAGCAATGGCTGGGCCGGCATCGTCGTCGATGGCTGCATCCGCGACAGCGAGGAAATCAATGTCTGCCAGATCGGCGTGCGCGCCCTGGCCACGTATCCGCGCAAGAGCAACAAGACGGGCGCCGGCCAGCGCGACGTGCGCGTGCAGGTCAGCGGCGTGGCCGTGCATCCGGGCGACTGGATCTACGCCGATGCGGACGGCATTCTGGTGGCGCGCCAGGAACTCGATTGATGGCGCACCGAAAACGTTACAAATTATCCACATTGAATATATTTTTGCAAAGTTCTATGATTTTTGTCATGGCTGGGATATGATTTCACTTAAGGAAACTTTAATGCCTATAAGGCAAGGAAATCACATCATGAAAATCGCCACCATCGCAGCAGTTGTCGCCCTGTTCGCCGTCGGCACCGCCAGCGCCAGCCCCGTCAACCTGATCACGAATGGCGATTTTGAATCGGTCGCTCCCGGCTATAGTTTTTCCAGCGGCTTTCATGTTGTCAATGGCGGCTCCTCGGCCATCGGTGGCTGGACGGTGGGCGCTTCCTCGGTCGACCTGATCCGCAACGCGTATAACGCCATCGACGGCTACAGCATCGACATGCTGGGCACGCCTGGTCCGGGTTTTCTGTCGCAAAGTTTCAATGTCGTTGCCGGCCAGACGTACAACCTGAGCTTTGACATGGCGCGCAATTCCGGCGGCCCTGCCGGCCAGGGCGTGGCCGTCAATTTCGGTGGCGTGGCAGGCAATTTCTACTCGACGGCTGCCGCCTCGAACACCTTGTACAGCAACACCTTGAGCTTCACGGCCGCTTCCAGCGGCCTGGCGACCCTGTCGTTTGCCAGCGCCGCCCAGGCCGGCACGCCGTTCGACAATTACTCGGGCGCCGTGATCGACAACGTGGCCGTGATGGCCGCCGTACCGGAACCGGAAACCTACGCCATGCTGCTGGCTGGCCTGGGCCTGATGGGTTTCCTGCGCCGCCGCAAGGCCGCCAAGTAAGCCTGATTTTGTCCGAGATCAAACCGCCTGCTGCCATGCACAGGCGGTTTTTTTACGTCAAGGGTCTTGCGCGTAGCCGTCCACCTGCACCGTAAAGCGCTCGATCTGCGGCCAGGCGTCGCGCCTCCTGACCAAGGTTTCGCCCGTGGCCATGAGCAATACATAGCCGTAGCCCGTGCGGCGGTCGCGCCAGGAATGGGGTGTACTGTCCCAGGCGCAGCAATAGCGCTTGAGCTTGGGCAAACCGTAAGTGCGCCGCAGATACGCTTCCGCCTGTTGCGCATGCTTGCCATCGACTGCGTAGCGGGCTTCGAACGGCTGGTCCTGGCGTTCCCTGTTTTGCTGGCAACCCTGGTAGACGAGATAGGCGGGCTTCTTGCCCAGCTGGGACAGGAAGTCGCCGCAGGCCAGCCCGGCGCCCTGCGCGCCGCCCGCGCCCAGCAGGAATAGCCACGGCAGCAGTGTAGTGAGCTTACTGACTTGCATCGGCATCTGCGCGCAAGGGACACGCGGCCGCTGCCGGCCCCATGCGCAGCACCAGTTCGCCGCGCAACTGCGTCAAACCCGCGATGCGCGCATCGATTTCGCCCAGCTTGCGCGCCAGCGCCGCGCGCAGCAGTTCCGCCGTGGCGGGATCGCCGGCACTGGCCAGCAGCGGCATGTCGGCCTCGATTTCCGCCAGGGTAAAGCCCAGCTGCTGCGCCGTGCGCAGGTAGCGCAGCCAGTCGGCCGCCTCGGGCGGGTAGTCGCGGTAGCCGTTCGCGCCGCGCCGCGCGCGCAGCAAGCCCCGCTTTTCATAAAAGCGCAGGGTGTCGCGGCTCAAGCCCGTCGCCTGCGCCATCTCGCCGATCTGCATGGTGATTTTTCTTTCATAAAATGCTTGACCATGGAGTGTACTCCAAGCTCGATCATGGGCGCTTTCCATCGACAGGAGTTCCCATGTTGTCCGTTTCTGCTTTCCGCCGCGTGGTGCGCGCCAGCGCCATTTATGATGTGCTCATGACGGCCCCGTTTGTCACGCCGTGGACGTTTTTGCTGCTGCACGATCACTTGAGCGCCCTTAACGTGAGCCTGGGCGGCCTGCCGCTGCCCGTCTTCGGACCATTTCATCTGCTCATCAGCAGCTTGTTCGGCAGCGTGGTGATGGTCTGGTCCGTGCTGCGCATGCTGGATCCGCAGCCGCGCTTCGGCCGCTATGACGCGGCAGCGCGCTACCTGTTTTCCACCTGGATGGCGTGGGCGCTGTTCACGACGGGCCAGCCGCTGCTGTGGCTGTTCTTCGTGCCGGAACTGGCCTGGGGCCTTGCGCAAAGCTTGCCATTGCGCCGCAGCGAAGGCGCGCCGGCAGGGCGCGCGCACGAATCGTTGTTGAGATGACGATAACGAAATGCAATAATGGCCGTGCTTTACAGCAATAAACGACTATTAAAGGAATGACTATGCAGCAGGATGCCGCAGGAAAAAACATGGCGTTGCTCGATCCGGTGGTGGCGCCGCGCATCGCGGTGACGCGCCTGGTGACGGGCCTGCTGCAAGGCTTGCTGCTGTACTGGCTGTACAGCACGGCGCAAGACAAGGCGTGGCCCGCCACGGAAGCCTATCTGCTGGCGCCGCTGATGCTGATCAGTTTGCTGCTGCCCATCCTGCTGGTCTCCAGCCTGGGCCACATGTCGGTCAAGCGCATCGGCCTGTGGATGGCGGGCGCGGCCGTCGTGATGGCCGTGCTGGCCTGGCACGACGTGGCGCGCGGCGCCGAGCACGTGATCTGGGGCAACTACAAACCGGGCGCGCCGCTGCGCGTCATTTCCGCCCAGCTGTTCGGTTTTTGCGTCGTGGGTTTTTATATCGCCCACGCGCTGGTGCTGGCCAGCGCCCAGGATGGCCAGCGCATCGCCCGCTACCCGACCTATTTTGAAATCGCCTGGAAGCTCGGCATCCAGCTGCTGTTTTCCCTGCTGTTCGTGCTGGGCCTGTGGCTGGTGCTGTGGCTGGGCGGGCAGCTGTTCCTGCTCATCAAGTTGAGTTTCCTGAAAAAACTGCTGGGCCAGGCCTGGTTCGTGATTCCCGTCATCTGCTTCGCGTTTTCGTTCGCCATCCACATCACGGATGTGCGCCCCTCGATCGTGCGCGGCATCCGCACCTTGCTGCTGGTGCTGCTGTCGTGGCTGATGCCGATCGCCGCCGTGCTCGTCTCAGGCTTCCTGCTGACCTTGCCCTTCATCGGCTTCGAGCGGCTGTGGGCCACGCGCCATGCGGCGTCCGTGCTGCTGGGCATGGCCGGCGTGCTGGTGGTGCTGATCAATGCGGCCTTCCAGAATGGCGAAGTGGGCCATGGCGTGGCGCGCGGCATCCGCCTCGGCACGCGCCTGGCCTGTCTGCTGCTGCCGTGGGTGGTGGGCATCGCCATCTATGCGCTGACCCTGCGCGTGATGTCGCATGGCTGGACCTCCGACCGCCTGATCGCTGCCGCCTGCCTCTTGATCGCCACCTGCTACGCCGCCGGCTATGCTTGGGCGGCCAGCAAGTATGGCGACTGGCTGCACCTGATCTCCAACGTCAACGTGGCCACCGCCTTTGTTACCCTGCTGGTGCTGTTCGCCCTGTTCTCGCCGCTGGCGGACCCGGCGCGCATTTCCGTGGCCAGCCAGATGGCGCGCCTAGACAGCGGCAAGATAGGCGTGGACAAGTTCGATTTCGACTACCTGCGCTTCCAGGGTGCCCGCTACGGCCAGGCGGCCTTGCAGGAACTCAAGACGCGCACAACGGGTCCGGACGCGGCCGTCGTGCGAGCCCGCGCCGACGCCATGCTCAAGCGCCAGAATCGCCTCGACGAGACGGGCGCGCTGAGCGACGTGTCGATCAACCTGACCCTGCGCCCGGCCACGGCGAAACTGCCGGAGAGTTTCCTGCGCCAGGACTGGACGCAAGTGGGCCCGGCCTGGCGCTTGCCCGCCTGCCTGAAACGGGCAGGGCAGCAGTGCGACGCGTATCTGCTCGATTTCGACGGCGATGGCAAGCAGGACGTGCTGCTGATCAGCAATGACCCGCGCGCCTCGTCGGTCTTGCTGGCTGAAAAGGAAGACGGCAGCTGGACCGCGCGCGGACAAATCCCCACCGATGCCCTGCGCTGCAAACCCCTGCGCGAGAAACTGCAGGCAGGCGAGTTCCAGCTGGTGCCGCCGAAAGTGCGCGAACTGGAAGTCGACGGCCAGCGCGTACCGATGACCCTATATACGCCAGAGGACGAGGTCAGCTGTCCGGATGAGACGGTGCCGGGCCCGTAAGTGGCACGAAGAGGGCTTGCAGCGCCGGACAGAACCTCTTGCTTGCGCCGAAGGCGGTAACTTCGTGCGCTGACTTATTCCGACTGTGCGGTATCGGCCAAGAGCGGGCTTTCACGGCTAATATCCATTATGAGGTCGAATGTATGCATCGATACGTGTTCATTACGAGTTGCCTGCTGTGGCTGGGAGGGTGCTATACCGTGAACAATGAACGGTTTGCTACTGACGTCCATAAGCTTCTCGAACCTGGATTCGATATGGCAAGTGCAACAAAAACCCTTGAGGCTAATGGATTTGCCTGTGACCCAGTCGATATGGCACCGTCGACCACTTGCATGAAGAGACGTCAAAATATTCTCACTTACACGTGTATCGAGCGGGTCAACCTGATGCCTGCCAGCGAACAGCCCAAGGTGGTACGAGTCGATATACCGCAAATCGTCTGTGCAGGGCTCTACTATCGGTAGCACGCCAAATTCCGCAAAGGGGCGTAACCTGCCAACGGCGGCAACCGGCCAGAGGCTGCCACTGAAGCACAGGAAATGTCATGTCCATTGCAAGAAAAGGAAGCCGCCGGATTATTGTCGATTCTTTACCATATCGATGGTCGGTCAGCCTACCTGCCTATACACAGGCCATGGGGGAAACGAATCTGTCTTTCGCAGTTGAATCTGAAAGCGGTGGCCGAACCACCCTTCTGGTGAGAACAGATATCGCACGTCCGGATATTTGGCTGGGTAATTTTACGCGTGCCATTACGCCCTCAGTCGTGGAGCGCGCTATTCGACAGGCATTGATGAAGGGGTGGTATCCCAGCCAATGTGGAAGCTCCTTCGAAATGACAATTCGACTCGCTTGAGCCCACTGGCAATCCGCCAGTTGCGTTGTGCGCCTGCGGTGGACGCTGAAGTCCGTTATCAACATTGACCATGCCCTTCGGCGCCGTCGGCCGCAACCGGACAGAAACAGCGCTTTCCAGATGATTGTCCGCGCGGGGGCGGCCTGTATCGCCGCTGTAGCAGTCGTTCGACTGATACAGCATGTGCTTGTATTGGGCGCCTTGTGCCTTGTCCCCGCCGTGCCGCGCGTCTAGACTGGGGCCTTCTCCACGCTGCGACTGCCTGCCATGACCGAACTCCTGCCCCTGATGAGCTATTGCTTTGTGATGTCCGCCACCCCCGGGCCGAACAACGTCATGCTGGCCACCACCGGCGCCAATTTCGGCTATCGCGGTGCGCTGCCGGTGATCCTCGGCATCCAGGTCGGCATCTTCGTGCAGACCATGCTCATGTGCGTGGGGCTGGGCAGCGTGTTCGTCGCGTACCCGATGGCGCAGCAGGTGTTGCGGATCGCGGGCGCGCTGTACCTGATGTTTTTGGCCTGGAAGCTTGCCGGCGCCTCGGTGGCGGGGGCCGGCGCACCGAAGGCCGTGTCGTTTGCGCAGGCGGCGCTGTTTCAGGCGCTGAACCCGAAGAGCTGGCTCAAGGCGATCACCATGGCGTCCGTCTTCATGCCTGCGCAGGGCAATATGCTCGCCAGCGCGCTGCTCGTGTCCGTGATCGGCACCGTGGTGGGCATGCCGTGCAACGCCATGTGGGCGCTGTTCGGCGTCTCGATCCGCAGCGTGCTGAAAGCGCCCCGCAACCAGCGCATATTCAATTTGACGATGGGCGCCATCCTGCTGGTCCTCGCCCTGACGTTTTTACGCTAGACTGCCACCCATGTTCGCCATCGACCGCTCCTCGCCCATCGCCCTGTTCAAGCAGATCGAGGCCGCATTGCGCCAGCAGATCGCGCAACGCGTCCTGCCTGGCGGGACGAGGCTGCCGTCGATCCGCCAGCTCGCCACGCAACTTGCGGTGAGCACCAACACCGTGGTGGTGGCGTATGACAGGCTGGTGGCCGCGGGCGTCATCGATACGCACGGCACGACGGGCTTCTTCGTCTGCGCCCCCGCTGACGCCAGCCGCGCCATCCCCGACGAGGTGGCGCTGGAAGCGGGCCAGGAGCAGGAACCGGTCTGGCTGAGCCAGCAAGTGAACGACCAGCGGCCGGGCGTGCTGCTGGCCAGCAGCGGCGCCTTGCCGCCCACGTGGCTGCAGGATGCGCTGCCGGCGGCCGCCGTGCAACGTGGCCTGGCGCGCAGCGCGGCCGGCATGGCTTCGCGCTGTCCGCCGCAAGGGCTGGCCGAACTGCGCGAGCAGATTGCGCTGCTGTTGCGCGGCATCGGCATCGCCGCGGATGCCAGCCACATCCTCACCACTTTCGGCGGCACCCATGCCATCGATCTGATCTGCCGCACGTTTCTGCAGCCCGGCGATACGGTGCTGGTGGAAGACCCCGGATACTTCCTGATGTTCGGCAGGCTGCGCCAGGATGGCGTGCGCCTGGTGCCCATCAAGCGCCGTCCCGATGGCCTCGACCTGGACGAACTGGAAGCGGCCTGCCGCGCGCACCGTCCGCGCCTGCTGTTCGTGCAGACGGCTTTGCATAACCCCACCGGGTGGAGCAGCAGCGCCGCCAACCTGCACAAGGTGCTGATCATGGCGCAGCAATATGGCTTCCTGATCGCCGAAGACGACGTGCACGGCCATTTCCAGCCGGGTCACAGCACGCGGCTGGCGTCGTTGTCCGGACTGGACGGCGTGATCTATTACTCCAGCCTGTGCAAGGCGCTGAGCCCGGCCCTGCGCATGGGCTACCTGGCCGCGGCACCCACCTTGCTCAAGCTGCTGATGCGTACCAAGATCCATTCCATCATGACCTTGCCTGCGCTGAATGAATACGTGCTGCTGGAAGTGCTCAAGGCCGGCAACCTGCGCAAGCACCTGGAGCGGCTGCAACGCAAGATCATGGTGGCGCGCAACGCCAGCACGCGGCAACTGAGCGCGGCCGGCGTGCTGTTCGAGCAGCCCGGCGACGCAGGCATTTTCCTGTGGGGCAGCATGCCCGAAGGGCTGGACGTGGACTTGCTGGTGCAGGACGCCTACCGCAACAAGATCCTGCTGATGCGCGGCGCCGCGTTCTCGGCCAACGACACGCCCGACCAGCACATCCGCTTCAACGTCGCCTTCAGCCAGCATCCGCGCGTGAGCGCCTACCTTGAAGAACGCCTGCGCGCGGTGGCTGGCGCGCGCTCCAGCCTGGCCCGCGCCTTCCTTTAGCTTTTATTGGTATTCTGGAGGGACGATTTTTTCGTCAACGTGTGAGCAAGGAAGCGCCATGCACAAACAGATCATCCTCAACCTGCCCGTGAAGGACCTGGATAAATCCAAGGCCTTCTTTTCCGCTCTCGGCTTTACTTTCGATTCCCGCTTCAGCGGCGAAAACGCGGCGTTCATGAATATCGTTGATGGCAGCATCCAGGCCATGCTGACGACCGAAGCCTTCTTCCAGTCGCTGATCGGCAAACCGGTGGCGGACGCCAGGCAAGCCAATGAAGTCGTCATTTGCCTCAGTTGCGAAAGCCGGGAAGAGGTGGACGGCCTGATCGCCAAGGCCCAAGCCGCCGGTGGCCGCATACCGCATCCGCCCGAAGACCAGGGTTTCATGTACGACCAGGGCTTCGAGGATATCGATGGCCACCTGTGGAACCTGGTCTGGACGGCGCCGGAAGCCTGACGCGAACCGCTGGAATCAGTTCTTCGTGCGCACCTGGCGCACGTGGTTTTCCAGTTCGCTGAACGATGGGCGTTCCGTGGCGGAAATGACCTTGCGGCCGAATTCCACGGCCAGCGCCGGCGCATAGCCGTTCAGGCTGGCCAGCAGGGTCACTTTCACGCACTGGTACATCTTCGCCGTTTCATGGTGCTTGCGGCGCAGCAAGCTGGCCAGCGGCGCGATGAAACCGTAGGCCAGCAAGATGCCGATGAAGGTGCCCACCAGCGCCTGCGCAATCAGCACGCCCAGCTCGGCCGGTGGCAAGCCGACGGACGCCATCGTGTGTACGACGCCCATGACGGCGGCCACGATGCCGAAGGCGGGCATGGCGTCGGCCAGCTGCGAAATCGTCTGGATCGGCATTTCCGCATCTTCATGGTGCGTCTCGATCTCGTTATCCATCAGGTTTTCGATCTGGTAAGCGTCCATATTGCCCGATACCATCAGGCGCAGGTAATCGGTAATGAATTCCAGGATGTGCTCGTCACCGAGCGTATACGGATATTTGATGAAGATGGGACTGCGGTACGGGTCGTCGATATCGTCCTCGACCGACATCAGGCCTTCCTTGCGGATCTTGCTGAGGATTTCATACATCAGCCCCATCAGCTCCATATAACGCGCCTTCGTGTATTGCGAGCCGTGAAACAGGGTGGGCAGGGCGGCGAACGTGGCGCGGATGGCCTTGGCGTCATTGCCGACAAAGAAGGTGCCCAGTGCGGCGCCGCCGATCATCAGCAGTTCCAGCGGCTGGAACAAGGCGCCCAGGTGACCGCCCTGCATGGCGAAGCCGCCGAAGACGGAAAACAGCACGACGAGAAATCCGAGTATGACTAGCAAAACCTACTCCTTCATAATATTGCCATATCGCAATATTGTAGTGTAACCCTATTTCCCCGTATTGGCCGAGTCCGGCTGCAACTGCTGGATGAGAAAATTGATAAAAGCGCGCACTTTGGCGGGCAGCTGGTGGCGGCTCGGATAATAGGCGTACAGGTCGGCTGGCGCCAGCGCATAGTCTTCCAGCACCACGCGCAGGCGGCCGCTGTCGAGGTAACGGGCCAGGTCCCATTCCGAGCGCAGCAGGATGCCGTGCCCGTCCAGCGCCCAGCCCAGCACCACGTCGCCATCGTTGCTGGCCACCGTGCCGCGCACCTTGACGGTGTGGGTGGCGCGGCCACGGCTCAGGCGCCAGATGCCGTAGGCGTCGTCATTCTGCCGGTGCACGATGCAGCGGTGCCGCGCCAGGTCGTCGGGCGTTTGCGGCGTGCCGTGCGCCTGCAGGTAGGCGGGCGAGGCGCACAGGAAGCGCCGGTTCGACATGATGCGCCGTGCCGACAAACGCGTGTCGGGCAAGTCGCCGAAGCGGATGCCCAGGTCGTAGGCCTGCTCGACCAGGTTGATGGGGCTGTCCGTCAGTTGCAGCTGCACTTCCAGTTGGGGGTGGCGCAGGGCGAATTGCGACAGCAATGGCGCGATCACCGTGCGGCCGAAACCCAGGGTGGCATTCACGCGCAACAAGCCTTTCGGTTCCGCGCTGCCGCTGGCCAAGGACTCTTCCATGGCGCGGATATCGTCGAGGATCTGCCGCGCCTGTTGCAGATAGCTTTCGCCATCGCCCGTCAGGCTGATGCGCCGCGTGCTGCGGTTCAGCAGGCGCACGCCCAGGCGCTGCTCCATCAGCTGCAGGCGCTTGCTGACGGCGGGCGGCGTGATGCCCAGTTCGCGCGCCGTGGCCGACAGGCTGCCCAACTTGGCCAGCAGCACAAAAAAGGCCATTTCAGTCGTGGCGTCGCTTTTCATTATTAACTTCAAGTGAAAAATGGTTTAAATTGATATCGATTATACGACTGACTATCGCGGTTAAGCTGGCGTCATTGTTTTCACTCACAGGAGACCCGCATGAAAATCGTCGACATCCGCGAAAAGACCATCCCCATCTCTTCCCCCATCCGCAACGCCTATATCGATTTCAGCAAGATGACGTTAAGCCTGGTGGCCGTCGTCACGGACGTGATCCGCGACGGCAAGCCTGTCGTCGGCTACGGCTTCAATTCGAATGGCCGCTACGGCCAGGGCATGCTGATGCGCGAGCGTTTCATCCCGCGCATCCTCGACGCCGATCCCGCTTCGCTCGTCACGGATGACGGCGCCAACCTCGATCCGCACAAGGTGTGGGACTGCATGTACACGAATGAAAAGCCGGGCGGCCACGGCGAGCGTTCGGTGGCCATCGGCACCATCGACATGGCCATCTGGGACGCCGTGGCGAAGATCGAGAACAAGCCGCTGTTCCAGCTGCTGGCCGAGCGCCACGGCACCGGTGTGCCGGATAAAAAAGTGTTCGTGTATGCGGCGGGCGGCTATTACTACCCGGGCCAGAGCCTGTCCGCCTTGCAGGACGAGATGCGCAGCTATATCGACCGCGGCTACACGGTGGTCAAGAAAAAGATCGGCGGCGCTTCGCTGGACGAGGACTTGCGCCGCATCGACGCCATCATGGAGGTGCTGCAGGATGGGCAAAAGCTGTGCGTGGATGCGAACGGGCGCTTCGACCTCGATACCTCGATCGCCTACGCCAAGGCGCTGCGCCAGTACGATCTGTTCTGGTACGAGGAGGCGGGCGACCCGCTCGACTTCGAGCTGCAAGCGACCTTGCGCAGCTATTACGACAAGCCGATGGCGACGGGCGAAAACCTGTTTTCCATGCAGGATGCGCGCAACCTGATCCGCTACGGCGGCATGCGCGCCGACCGCGACTGGCTGCAGTTCGATTGCGCCCTCAGCTACGGCCTGGTGGAATATTTGCGCACCATGGACATGCTGCACCAGCACGGCTGGTCGCGCAGCCGCTGCATCCCGCACGGCGGCCACCAGATGTCGCTGAATATCGCGGCGGGCCTGGGCCTGGGCGGCAATGAATCGTATCCCGATCTGTTCCAGCCGTTCGGCGGCTTCCCCGATGGCGTCAGGGTCGAAAACGGTCACATCACCATGCCGGACCTGGTCGGCATCGGCTTCGAGGGCAAGGCGAACCTGTATGCGGAGATGCGCGCCCTGAGTGGCCAGTAAGCGTTATTCGCTGCGCTGCCAGAAACGCAGCCGGTTGCCGAACGGGTCGGCCACTTCCAGGATGCGGCCCCAGTCCTCGTCGCGGATGCCGGGCCGCGCATACGGATAATCCCTGTCGCGCAATTCCGCGTGCAGGGCGGCGATATCGTCGACGGGGATCAAGAGCGCCGCGCCTGGCGTGGCGTCGCCGTGGTGTTCGGACAGGTGCAGCACCAGGTCGCCGCGCGTCACCTGCAGGTACAGCGGCGCCGTTGGCTCGAAGCGATGTTCCCAGTCCAGGGTAAAACCGAGAAACCCGAGGTAGAACTCGCGTGCTTTTTCTTCGGAAAAGCTGCGCAGGATGGGGATGGGGGCATGCATGGCGGCGCTTTCAATAAAGTGGCAAGCGATTATTTTAACGTCAGGCCGGCGCCTGGCGTTTCACCTGCGCGGCGGGGCTGGTCTTCTCCCAGCGGAACAGCCACATGATGGCAAGCTTGGTCGTGGCGCTGACGCTGGCCAGCAGCAGCAAGGGCCAGCCCGTCGACAGACCCATGACGCAGGCAAAGAAGATGGTGCTGACATCCATCGCTAGGATGAACTGGCTCATTTTCAGGGACACGGCGCCCGTCTTGCCCGAGCGCCAGATCAAACGGATCTGGTGCGCATAGCCCTGCGCCAGCAGCACGGTGACGGCGACGATCAGGCTTTGCGAGATCACGCGCTTTTCATCCGTGAAGGTGGGACCGAAGGCCAGCCCCGCGACACCCGCGCCCAGCAGCAGCGCGCAGGCCAGCAGCGCATTGCGCGATGTCGTGCTGCGGCGGTCACGATATATCTCGAACAGGATGCCCAGCGCGATCAGCGAGGCGATCAAACGGGGCCAGACGATGTAGTGGTTGAATGGCGTGATCGAATAGCCGTACACGAAGAAGGCGCAGTAGGCGAGGAAGCTGACGGTAAACTGGTTGATGGACAGGATGTCCGTCGTCTTGCCGGCGCCGATGCCGGTATCGCGCTTGCGCTGCCAGATTTTTTGCAGCTGCGACCACAAGCCAAACAGGCTGACGACGATGAAGAGGGAATTGAGGCTGCCGGCGAGGGTGTACAGTGAACTCGATTGCAAGGTGTCTCCGTGGATGGCAAGGCAGGGCGCCTTGTCTATACATTTTATTTGTGCAGAATGTTCTCATGAAGTAAATTGCCAGACAAGCAATATTATATGCCCGGATGACTTTGCCCATGCTTGCCTGAACTCACCTATTCCTGCGCTTGCCCCTATAATCACGGCATGACTTTATTATCACATCAAGCCCGCTCCGTGCTGGCCAGCATAGGCAAAATGGCCGTTTCCCTGATTATCCTGTTGACTGCATTGTGGGGCGCGCTGGCGCTGTGGTACCAGCTATCCGGCGGCACGGCGGCGCAAGGCATCGGCGCGCTGCTGTGGGGCGCACTGGGCGTGGCCAGCATCGCGCTGTGGTGGATGCGCGGCGACATGCGCGTGCTGCTGCCGTATGCGGCCGGTTTTATCCTGCTGCTCGTGTGGTGGAGTTTCATCACGCCGAAGCAGCAGCGCGTGTGGGCCGACGACGTGGCGCGCAATGTCACGGGCTCCGTGAAAGGCAATCTCGTCACCCTGGACAATGTGCGCAATTTCGACTGGCGCAGCGATGACGACTACACGGTCAAGTGGGAGCAGCGCAGCTACGACCTCGACGAACTGCGCACGGTGGACACGGCGCTGTCGTACTGGACGGGGCCGTACATCGCGCACACCCTGATCTCGTTCGGCTTTGCGGACGGGCGCTTCCTGACGTTTTCCATCGAGATCCGCAAGGAGAAGGGCGAGAGCTTTTCCGCCATCGGCGGCTTCTTCAAGCATTTCGAAATGAGCCTGATCGCCGCCGACGAGCGCGACATCCTGCGCGTGCGCACGAATGCGCGCGGCGAGGACATGCATCTGTACCGCGTCATGATGCCGAAGGCGGCCATGCGCTCGCTGTTCCTCGCCTACCTGGACGAGGCGCAATCGCTGAAGAACCAACCGCAGTTCTACAACACCCTGACGGCCAACTGCACCACCATCGTCTTCGAGATGGTGCGCCGCATCGTGCCGGGCCTGCCGCTCGACTACCGGCTGATGGCTTCGGGCTACCTGGACCGTTACCTGTTCGACGTCAAGGGCCTGGTGCCCGGCCAGACCTTCCAGCAGCTGCGCGATGGCGGCCACATCACGGCGCGCGCGCGGGCGGCCAACGACGACGCGGATTTTTCGCACGCGATCCGCCGCGCCATGCCTGGCTATGACGAAGCGGGCCATCCGACGCTGCAAATGCCACGCCAGTAGCGGTCTGCCTTATACTGTCGCCATATCCGACCGGCCGCCTTTCGCGGCCGGTCTCACTTTACGAATAAAGAAGGCCCGCTATGCCATTTTCCTCACTGGGTCTGATTCCCGCCCTGGTCCGCGCCGTTGACAAGGCCGGCTATGCCGCGCCGACGGCCATCCAGGCGGCCGCCATTCCCGCCATCCTGCGCGGCAGCGACGTGCTGGGCGCGGCCCAGACGGGGTCCGGCAAGACGGCCGCCTACGCGCTGCCGCTGCTGCAGGCGCTGATGGCGCCCGTGTCCGGCCCGCGCCAGGTGCGCGCGCTGATCCTCGTGCCCACGCGCGAGCTGGCGGCGCAGGTGGGGCAGACGGTGCACGCGCTGGCCAAGCCGCTGCCGATCAAATTGAAGATTTCCGTGCTGTTCGGCGGCGTGTCGATCAATCCGCAGATGATGGACTTGCGCGGCGGCGCCGATATCGTCGTCGCCACGCCGGGCCGCCTGCTCGATCTGATACGCCAGAACGCCGTGAAACTGGGCGGCGTGTCGCTGTGCGTGCTCGACGAGGCCGACCGTTTGCTCGATATGGGCTTTAGCGAGGAAATCAACGCCATCCTGGCGCTGTTGCCAGCGAGACGGCAAAACCTGTTTTTCTCCGCCACCTTTCCCGACAGCGTGCAGGCGCTGGCCGACAGCCTGCTCAAGGAGCCCGTGCGCATCGAGGTGGCATCCGAACCGCAGGACAAGCCCGACATCGTGCAGCGCGCCATCACGGTCGACGTGCCGCGCCGCACGCAGCTGCTGCGCTACCTGATCCTGCAGCAGCAATGGGAGCGCGTGCTGGTCTTCGTCGCCACCAAGTACGCGGCCGAACACGTGGCCGACAAGCTGCAGCGCGCGGGCCTGCACGTGGGCGCCTTCCACGGTGAATTCAGCCAGGGCACGCGCAGCCAGCTGCTGGCCGACTTCAAGGCGTGCCGCTTGCAGGTGCTGGTGGCCACCGACGTGGCGGCGCGCGGCATCGATATCGCCGGTTTGCCGGCCGTCGTCAACTATGACTTGCCCCGCTCGGCTGTCGACTACACGCACCGCATCGGCCGCACGGGCCGCGCCGGCGAAAGCGGCACGGCCATCAGTTTCGTGACGGCCGATACGGAAGCGCATTTCCGCCTGATCGAAAACCGCAACGACTTGCGCATCGTGCGCGAAGTGGTGGCCGGTTTCGAGCCGACGGAACTGCCCGCACCGATGAACCCCGTCACGGACACGGTGAACGGCGGCGTGAAGGGCGCGCGCAAGAGCAAGAAGGACAAATTGCGCGAAGCGGCTGCCAAGGCGGCCGAGAGCAATTAAATCCCCCTTATGTGCGCTAGCCGCTTGAACGGCCGGCCGTCCCGCTTTAAGATGATGTTTCTATAAAGCAAGGGGATGGCAATGCACAGGATATTCATCATGCGCGCGGGCGCTATGGCTTGCGCGCTGGCGCTGGCCGGTTGCGCCGGCATGGGCGGTAACAATGGCACGACCGGCTTGCAGATGCCGGGCAAGGCGCCGGCCGACGCCGCCGTGGCCGCCACCTGGTACAACCCGCCCAGCGAATTCCCCGGCATTTGCCTGACCCAGTTCAAGGATGGCAGCCTGCGTTTCGACGGCGGCTTTGCCTTCTATAATCCGGGCCGCTGGGCCTACGATGGCGCCACGTCAGAACTGCGTTTGCAGCTGGCGCCGACGCCGTCGCTGGAACTGTCGCACGCGCAAATTGTCCAACACATGAACCTGCTGCGCATCGAGGCGGCAAACAATACGCTCGTGTATGGCGTGAAAGCCGACACCAAGGCCATCGGCTTGGGCGGCTTTGTGTTTTACCGCGACACGCCTTGTCCTGTACAGCGCGGATAAGTGGCGCATTAGTGTCATACAGGAATATTTAGTCGTATAATTTCAAGGCAAGCTGGCTGCCGCGCAAGACTCGCAAGACTATGTTGCGCGGCAGATTTCCCCTCCAGGCAAGCTCCGATATCGCCATGGCGATGAGAGGATGGTCCGATGGATGTGCACGACGAGCATGGCATGCCGGGTACTGCGGCGCTGGCAGCGGACGCCGGGCAGCAGGCCGTGGCGACGCCGCGCACCTTGCTGCTGGTCGATGATGAACCGAATATCCTCGCTTCCCTCAAGCGCCTGCTGCGGCGCGATGGCTACCATATCCTGACGGCCAACAGCGGCCAGGAAGGGCTGGACGTGCTGGCCATTCACGCCGTCGACGTGATCGTGTCGGACCAGCGCATGCCCGGCATGCTGGGCGCCGATTTCCTGCGCAAGGCCAAGCTGCTGTGTCCGCAAACCATACGCATCATGCTGTCGGGTTATACCGAATTGCAGGCCGTCACGGACGCCGTCAACGAGGGCGCCATCTTCAAGTTCCTCACCAAGCCCTGGGAAGACCATCAGCTGCGCGAACATATCGCCGAAGCCTTTCGCCTGAAGGGCATCGACGACGACAATGTGCGCTTGAATGCGCAGCTGCGCGAGGCCAACCAGGCGCTGGCGGCGGCGAATGCCGCCATGCAGGCGCTGGTGCGCCAGCAGCAGCACCAGATCAGCCGCGACGAAGTCAGCCTCGGCATCGCGCGCGAGCTGCTGCAATTTTTGCCGCTGCCCGTGATCGGGCTCGATGAAGACGGCATGATCGCCTTCATCAACGCGGCGGCGGCCAACCTGTTCGAACGGGGCGCGGCCCTGCTGGGCAACGAGGCGGCGATCGTCCTGCCGCAGCTGTTCGACGGGCAGGGCGCGCCACGCCTGGCCGCCATTGATGGCCAGCCATACGCCGTGGCCGTCCATCCGATGGGCTTGCATTCGCGCTCGCGCGGCAGCCTCGTCACCCTGAGTCGTCATGGAGCGGGTACATGATCGAAAGCGGACGCGAGATTTCCATGGAGCAGGCGCAGGAAGGCATGGTGCTGGCGCAGGCGTTGCACGACGCCAGCGGCGCCGTGCTGCTGGCCCAGGGCGCCACCCTGACGGCGGCGAACCTGACGGCCTTGCGTCGGCGCAATGTAGAGCGCTGCCATGTCGTCATGGACGAGGCGGTCGACCCCGCCGCGCAGGCGCACGCCGAGCAGGAACGCTTGCGCAGGCTGGAACGGCTGGCCGTGCTGTTCCGCGCCACGCCGCCCGATTCCGCCGGGGCCGAACTGCTGGCGCTGCTGCAGAGCTACCGGCAAGGGGGCGCCACATGACACGGCTCAGTGTTGAACACATCATCCGCCAGATCCAGGAGCTGCCTTCGCTGCCCGTGGTGGTGCTGGAACTGCTGTCGAGCATGGACCAGGACGACACGGACGTGCACGTGCTGGCGCAAAAGATCGAGCTGGACCAGGCCCTGGCGGCGAAGACCCTGCGCATCGCCAATTCCTCGTTCTACGGCATGCAGTCGAAGGTCACCAGCATCCCGCAAGCCGTGTCCGTGCTGGGTTTTCACAGCATCCGCACCGTCGTCACGGCCTGCGCCCTGACGGGCAGCTTCGCGCCCGTCAGCGGCGGCTTCGATTTCCAGGCGTTCTGGCGCCACTCGCTGGCCACGGCGATTGCCGCGCGCCTGCTGGCGCCGCACTTGCGCGTCAATCCCGAGACGGCGTTCACGGCGGGCCTGCTGCACGACCTGGGCACCCTGGTGCTGGTGACGCGTTTCCCGGCCGAGCACGCGCTCGTGCGCAGCTACCGCCAGGCGCATGACTGCCAGATGGCCGATGCGGAACTGGCCGTCATCGGCATCGATCATGCGCAGGTGGGCAGCGCCCTGGCCGCCTACTGGAAGTTTCCCGAGACGATACAGCAGGCGGTGGCCGACCACCACGCCATCGACCGGCTGGAGGCGGGCGGCTTGCCGCTGGCCGTGCACCTGGCCAATGCCGTCGCCCTGGCGCTCGACTTGGCCGGCGTCGACGATGCGCTGGTGCCGCCCCTGTCGCCTGCGGGCTGGCGCAGCGTCGCGCTGGACGAGCAGGCCTGGCTGGCGCTGCTGGAGCAAACGGAACGTACCTTCGATGAAATGTCGCGGATCATGCTGGCATGAACAAGAAAGAGGCTATGGAAACAGACGCAGGGCAGGTGCTGCCCGCCACGCCGGAACGCCGCCAGGGCGACAGCATCGCGCTGTCGGCGTTTTTCGACGGCCATCCCGTGGCCACTTTCGCCATCGACACGGAGCACGTGGTGACGCACTGGAACAGCGCCTGCGAACAGTTGCTGGGCTTTACGGCCGCCGAGATGGTCGGCACGCGCGACCATTGGAAGGCGTTTTATCGGCAGCCGCGCGCCTGCCTGGCCGACCTGCTGGTGGCCGACGATATCGCGCTCGGCGAAAATGACCGCTATCTTGGCAAGCTGAAGCGCTCTTCCGTGATCCCCGGCGCCTTTGAGGCCGAGGATTTCTTCGCCGATATCGGCCCCGACGGCCACTGGCTGCATTTCACGGCGGCGCCCCTGCGCGACCGCCAGGGCCGCCTCGTGGGCGCCATTGAAACCCTGCGCGACGTGAGCGAGCGGCGCCTGGCGGAACTGGCGCTGCGCAAGGCGCACGACAACCTGGAACACCTGGTGGCCGAGCGCACGGCCCAGCTGGCCGACATGAACGAGCGCCTGGCCGACGATATCCGCCAGCGCCAGATCGCCGACCTGGAATTGCGCGAGCGTAACCTGGCCCTGACGGAATTGAACAGCAAGCTGTCGCTGGCCCAGCAAAAGCTGCTGCAGTCGGAAAAACTGGCCTCGATCGGCCAGCTGGCCGCCGGCGTGGCGCATGAGATCAACAATCCCATCGGCTATGTGTTTTCCAACGTCGGCACGCTGGAAGGCTATCTGGACGATCTGTTCAGCATGCTCGACGCCTACGAGGAAGCCGAGCCGGCCGTCGCCGACCCAGTGGTGGCGGCGCGCCTGCGGGCGCTGCGCGAACAGATCGACCTGGACTTCCTGCGCAGCGACATTCCCATGCTGATGGGCGAGTCGAAGGAAGGCATTGCGCGCGTGCGCCGCATCGTGCAGGACCTGAAGGATTTTTCGCGCACGGATGCGCACCAGGAGTGGGTCTGGGCCGACCTGCGCCAGGGCATCGATACCACGCTCAATATCGTGAATAACGAGGTCAAGTACAAGGCCGACGTGGTGCGCGAGTATGGCGACATTCCCGACATCGAATGCCAGCCTTCCGAGCTGAACCAGGTGATCATGAACCTGGTCGTCAACGCGGCCCACGCCATGGGCGAGGCGCGCGGACGCATCACCCTGCGCACGGGCAGCGACAGTGCGACGGAAGTGTGGATCGAGGTCGAGGACACGGGCGGCGGCATCGCACCCGAACACCTGTCGCGCATCTTCGACCCCTTCTTCACCACCAAGGCCGTCGGCAAGGGCACGGGGCTGGGCCTGTCGCTGGCCTACACGACGGTACAAAAGCATCACGGCCGCATCGACGTGCGCAGCATCATCGGCAGCGGCACCACCTTCCGCATCACCTTGCCCGTGCGCCAGGCGCAGGCCGTCGCATCATGACCGAACAGGACAGCATGAACATGAGCACCAGCGCCAGCACCGGGGCCGCGCCGCCCACCATCCTGTGCGTCGACGACGAACCGAATATCCTGTCGTCGCTGCGGCGCCTGTTCCGCCCGCACGGCTACCGCGTGCTGACGGCCGATGGCGGCGCGGCCGGCCTGGCCCTGCTCGAGAGCGAGACGGTGGACTTGGTCATCTCCGACATGCGCATGCCGCACATGGATGGCGCGCAATTCCTGGCCCAGGTGCGCCAGCGCTGGCCCGGCACCATCCGGCTGCTGCTGACCGGCTATGCCGACATCCAGTCCATCCTCGACGCCATCAACCAGGGCGAGATCTACCGCTACGTGACCAAGCCCTGGGACGAAAACGATATCGTGCTGGTAGTGCGCCACGCGCTGGAACGGCGCGCGCTGGAGCAGGAAAAACTGCGCCTGGAAGCGCTGACGGCCAGCCAGAACGTGGAGCTGCAGGCGCTCAACGCCAGCCTGGAAGCGAAGGTAGCCACGCGCACGCAGCAGTTGAAACAGTCGCACGACGAGGTGCAGGCGGCCAACGAGCGCCTGAAGGCCACGTTCGTGACGACGATCAAGGTGTTTTCCAACCTGATCGAAATGCGCGGCGGCAAGCTGGCCGGCCATGCGCGCAGGGTGGCGGAGTTGTCGCGCAAGCTGGCGCAGGCGCTGGGCCTGGAAGGGCAGGAGGCGCGCGACGTGTTCATCGCGGCCTTGCTCAAGGATATCGGCAAGCTCAGCTTGAGTGACGACGTGCTGGAACTGCCGGCCAGCGCCTGGACGGGCGAGCAGCTGGCCGCCTTCCGCAAGCATCCGCTGCGCGCCGAGCAATTGTTGATGGCGCTGGACGAACTGCGCGCCGTTTCCGTGATCCTGCGCTCGCAGCTCGAGCGCTTCGACGGCGGCGGCTTTCCCGATGGCCTCGTGGGCCTGGCCATTCCGATGGGCGCGCGCATCCTGGCGCTGGCGTCGGACTACGACGGCTTGCAGATCGGCGCCATGGTGCAGCGCAACCTGCGCGCCGAGGAAGCCCGCACCCTAATCTACGACAGCGTCGGCAAGCGCTACGATCCGGCCGTGGTGGCCGCTTTCCGCGGCATCATGGAAGAGACGGAGCCGCCGGCGCGCGACCTGACGGTGCTGTCGGGCCAGCTGGAGCCGGGCATGGTGCTGTCGCGCGACCTGATCAGCCGCGACGGCTTGATGCTGCTGGCGGCCGAACACGTGCTGACGGCCCGCGTGATTGCCCAGCTGCTCGACTTCGAAGGAAAGAATGGCGGACGCCTGAGCATCCGCGTGTACGCGCCCTTGAAGGAATGCTAGGGCGGGAAGGCTAGGGCGCTGCCTGGGCTGCCGGCGGCGAGACGGGCAGGTGCACGGTAAAACGCGTGCCGCGGCCCACTTCCGAGGCCACCTCGATGCGGCCGCCATGCTTGTTGACGATGCCGTACGACAGCGACAGGCCCAGGCCCGTGCCGCTGCCCACGGCCTTGGTGGTGAAGAACGGTTCGAAGATGCGGTTCAGGTGCTCGGGCGCGATGCCGGCGCCCGTGTCGCCGATCTCCACCCACACCCAGCCGTCCGCATGACCGGTGCGGATGCTGATCACGCCGTCGCTGCTGATGGCTTGGCCCGCGTTGACGAGCAGGTTCATGAACACCTGGTTCAGCTGCGAGGCCAGGCACAGTATCGGCGGCAGCTCGCCATAGTGCTTCTCGATGCGCGCCTTGTATTTCAATTCGTTGGCGACGATATTCAGGGTGCTGTCCAGGCCCGCGTGCAGGCTGGCCACTTGCCAGTCCGTCTCGCCCACATGGGAAAAATCCTTCAGCGCCTGCACGATGTCGCGCACGCGTTTGAGGCCATCCATCGATTCGCGCACCAGGTCCACCATGTCGTCCTGCAGGAAGGCCAGGTCGGCCTGGCCGCGCACCTGGGCCACGCGCGCGGCCAGGGCCGGGCCGTCCAGCGTTTCGCGCATCGCCGCTTCATACTGCTCGATCACGCCGAACAGGGTGCCGACATAGCCTTGCAGCGAACTCATGTTGGAGTTGACGAAGCCGATCGGGTTATTGATTTCATGCGCAATGCCGGCGGCCAGCTGGCCGATGGACGCCATCTTTTCCGATTGCAGCAGCTGGTCGTGCGCTTCCTGTAACTTGCTGATCAGTAGTTGCTGCTCTTCGCCGCGCGCCTGCAGCATCGCTTCCATGCGCTTGCGTTCCGTGATGTCCGTCAGCGAGCCGATCACCTCGAACGGCACGCCATGCTCGTCGCGCACGAGGCGCAGGCTGTCGTGCATCCACAGATAGCTGCCGTCGCGCACGCGGAAGCGGTATTCGTAGGCGCGCGCGCCTTCGACGAAGATCTGCGCCAGGCTGGAAAAGATGCCGGGCGCATCGTCAGGGTGGATGTGGTCGAACCAGAAATTGGGGTCGGCCACCATTTCCTCGGGCTGGTAGCCCAGCACATTCAAGGCATTGTTGCTGACGAACGTCATCTTGAAGTCGCCGCTGGGCACGGTGCAATAGATGATGGCCGGGGTATTGTCGAGCAGGTATTGCAGGCGCACGGCCGTGGCGGCCGGCGTGTCGGCGTCAGGCGCCGCCCCGGCATGCCGTCCGGTATCGGGAGTGGAAAGGTCGAAATCCTCGAACTGCATCGTCACACCTCGCTGCCTGCACGGCATAGCTGTCATCCTGGCTCGATTATGCCTGATTCTGCCTGCCTTGGGCCGCCATCGGCGCGCTCAGGGGGCCAGCGGCTGCTCGATTATCGCCATGCGCCGCGCGATGTGCTGCGCCGCTTGCGCATCGCCCGCCTGTTCGGCGCGCAGGCGCTGCGCACCGAGCCATGCCAGCAGCGGACGGCGCCAGCCCTGGTCCGAGGCGGTGGCCACGGCCGTATCGAGCAGTTCCGGCGTGGCGCGGCCAGAGCGCAGCAGCACGCCGGCCGCCACCAGCTGCGACAGCGGGTCCTTGATGGCGGCCACGGCGCTGGCGGCGGCCGTGTCCGAAACGGCGCCCGCCACGGCCCGCTGCGCTTCCGGCAGCAGGGCGGCGTCGGCCGG
>NZ_LBCO01000024.1:199577-253957 GCF_000988085.1 Janthinobacterium sp. KBS0711
TGCGCCTTGCCGGCCAGGTAGGCCGCATACGCGCGGTCGGCGGCTGTCGCGTCGGCCTGCAGGGCGTCAAAGCCGGCGCAGTCCTCGAAGGCCAGACTGGCCACGCGCGCGGCGCAGCGCAGCAGTTCGATGCGCGCCACGAGTTCGAGCTTGCCCGTGCCGGCCACTTGGCTGCGGGCGCGCCGGAATTCCGTCTGCTCGACGAGGGCGTTGCCGCCCAGGTAGGCCGATTGGAACCGTTCGACGGAACTTTGCGCATTCATTTTCCAGTCCGGCACGGGCGGGCCGCTGGAGCAGGCGGCGAGCGCGGTGCACAACAATGCGGCCAGGGCGGCGATGGCGGGGCGGGACATTTTCATGGCAGTTTGATCTCCGGATTGCGCTTGAACGGCCATTTGCGGTTGATTTCATTGACCAGCTGCTCGACCTTGCGCAGATTGCTTTCCACGTCGGCGCGCAGCGGGCCCAGGTCGGCCGTTGCCGCCTTGGCGTTGGCGCCCACGGCTTGCGCCTCGACCAGCACGGCGTCGACTTTTTTCAGGCTGTTGCGCGTGTCGGCCAGCAGGGCGTTCAGCTGCACGATGGTCGCCTGCGCATCCGTCATCACGCCTTTTTCGCCAAAGACGCGCGTGTCGGCATTGGCTACCAGGCCGTCCGTGCGGCGCGCCAGCTGGTCCGCCGTGATCAGCAGGGCGTTGGCCCGTTCGATCAGCAGGCGCGACTGCTTGTCGTCGCCCGTCAGCAAGCCCATGGCGCCGCCCGGACCGCTGAGTTTACCGGTGACGGCCTGCACGTTGCGCATGGTGCCGTCGAGCGCGGAATCGGTGCCCGTCAAGTTGCCCAGGTTGTTCAGCAAGTCCTTGGCGGCGGCCAGCAGGCGGGGGATTTCCGCCGCCATGTCGCCCACCAGCAAGTCGCGCGTGGCGTCGTCGGGCAGCGGCGGGTCCGTCAGGATGCCGCTGTAGGCGCGCAGCTTGGCGCCACCGACGATGCCCCGTTCCAGGGTGAAGATGGAGCTGGTGCGCAGCCAGTGCGCGTCTTTTCGCGGCACGTCGATGATGACGCGCGCGCGGCCGTCCGGCGCCAGCTCGATGCGCTGCACGCGGCCGATGGGAAAGCCGGAAAAGGTCAGGTCGGCGCCCACGCCGACGCCGTCCGAATCGTCGGCCGTCAGCACCAGGGTTTGCGTGGCTTCGAAGGCGCCGCGCGCATACATCAGGTAGACGACGGAGCCGACCACCAGCACGAACATGAAGACGAGCAGGATGGCCGCCTTCAGTTCGGCGTGGCGCACGGGCGGCGGGGCGGGCAGCACAGCGTCGGGCGCCGTGACGTCGGTCTGGTCGGGATTTTGAGGTTGGCTCATGGCTTCTGGCTCTGGTATGGGTGGTTCAAGGTTAGCTGGGCGGTGGCGGGCATCAGTAGTAATTGCCCATCAGCGAAGCCACTTCGACCAGCAGGATGACGGAAAACAGGCGCAGCATTTCGGACAGGCCGTGTGCGGCCCACAGTCGGTTGCGCCGGCCGTGCGGCTCTTCCGGATAGTAGGACGAGGCCAGCGGGATCAGGGCCACGGCAAAGCTGAAGAAGATGACTTTGAGCATCAGGATCAGCGCCACAGCCGGATTGAATATCTGCCCCACCACGCGCGTGTAGCCTTGCAGCGCCCACGGCGTAAAACCGTAGATGGTGATGTAGGCGAGGACCAGCGACGTGACGCAGCTGACGATGGCCAGCATCCACACGGCGAAGATGCCCGACATGACGCGCGGAAAGTATTCGCGGCGCAGCAGGTCGACGCCCTGGCGCTGCATCTTGTCGAGCATGCCGGACGAGCGCATTTGCGCGAACGCAATGCCGTCGGGCAAGGTCAGGCGCAGCGCGACGAACAGGGCGGCCGTCAGCGGTATCAGTTCCAGCACCAGCACGCGCACCACCATTTCCAGCGCATAGCGCGACAGGCCGTAGCTTTGCGCGCTGACGACGACGATACGTATCAGCACCAGGCTGACGAGCGCGCAGGCGACGCTGAACCACACGAGATTGGGCGCCGTGTTCGTCACGAGGCGGTGCGCGAGGATGGGGCGGTTGTCGCGGTTATAGCTCGACGGCGACAGGGCCAGAGAAAACACGAGGATGGCGAAATGCAGCATGCGCCACCAGCTGACCAGCCAGGCCATGGTGGCGCGGTGCAGGCGGCGCAGGCTGATGATGAGGGAGACGGATAGGGTCATCATGGCATCTTAACATTGGATGCGTTCGATACAAGCGATTCTGCAGCCGTGCACGGCAGGCCCTTTATTGGCTGGCCACGCTGGCGACGCTGTGGATAATCGCGTCGGCCGCCGCCCGCACGCGGGCCGAGCGGTTCAGGTCCGCATGCATGACCAGCCACACGTCATATGTTTCCGCCCGCTCGGGCCAGATGCGCACGAGCTGCGGGTCGATGTCGCCCAAATGGGTGGCCAGTTCGGCCACGCCCAGGCCCGCGCGCGTGGCTTCCTGCAACATCGCCGCCGAGTTCACTTCCATGGCGACCCGGGCGTTGGCGACGGATTCGCCGGCGATTTTCTCGCCATGGCGCGGCGTCACGGAATGGTGGTAGATGACGATGTCGTGCCCTGCCAGCGCCGTGCCGCGCACGGGCTCGCCCCGTTCGGCCAGGTAGCTTTTCGACGCGTACAGGCCCAGGCTGCGCTTGACGAGGTGGCGCGAGATCAGGTCCGGGTCGGTGGGGCGCACGCCGCGCACGGCCAGGTCCGCTTCGCGCCGCGTCAGGCTGGCCAGCGCGGGCGCCACGTTGAGCACGATGCGAATGTCCGGGTGGGCCGCGTGCAGCTGCTGCATGGCGCGGATGACGAAATGGCTGGCCATGGTGTCCGTGGTGGCCACGCGCACCAGGCCGCTTAAACGGTTGTCGACACCCTGCATCTCGCGCTGCAGCTTGTCGGCCGCCCGCTCCATCGCTTCGGCGGCCGTGAGCGCCAGTTCGCCGGCCGGCGTGGGCACGTAGCCCGACGGCGTGCGCAGGAACAGGGTGGCGCCCAGCGAGCTTTCCAGCGCGGCCAGGCGGCGCCCGCAGGTGGCCTGGTCGATGCGCAGCAGGGCCGCGGCGCCGCGCAGGGTGCCGGCCCGGCCGATGGCGAGAAAGATGCGCGCGTTATCCCAATCCATTGCGTTGCCCTTTTCTTCTGCTGATGCATTTTTGCATCAAGGTGCCGATATTATGCTTGTTTACTGCATCATGCAGCGCTCGCATAATGGCTGCCCCGCTGTCACTGCAAGGAAATATCATGTCTGCCCCCACACCGCGCCGCGCCAACGGCTTGATCCTGCTGACCCTGGCGTTCGGTTTCGTCATGGCGATGATCGACGTCACGGCCGTCAACGTGGCCTTGTCCGATATCGCGCTGGACCTGGCCATACCGCTGGCGGGCCTGGTCTGGGTGGTCGACGGCTATACCCTGACGTTTGCCGCCTTGCTGCTGGCCGGCGGCGCGCTGGCCGACCGCTACGGACCGAAAGCCGTGTACCAGGGCGGCCTGGGCGTTTTCCTGCTCGGCTCGATCCTGTGCGGCGCCGCGCCCGATGGCCACTTCCTGACAGCGGCGCGCCTGCTGCAGGGCGCGGGCGCGGCCCTGTTCATGCCCAGTTCGCTCAGCCTGCTGACGCACAGCTTTGACGACGAGCGCGAGCGCACGCGCATGCTGGGCGCCTGGTCGGCGCTGGTGGGCGTGGCTGGCGCGTCCGGTCCATTGATCGGCGGCATTCTCGTGCACCAGTTCGGCTGGCGCAGCGTGTTCTGGGTCAACGTGCCGCTGGGGCTGCTGGCCATCGTCATGGCGCAGCTGCTGCTGGCCGCGCCTGCCCGCCAGCCGCGTGATCTGTCGCTACTCAGCCATGCGCTGGGCGTGGCGGCGCTGGCGGGCCTCAGTTTCGTGCTGATCGAAGGCCCCGTGCTGGGCTGGCTGTCGCCCAGCGTGCTGGCGGCGGTCGCATTGACGGTGCTGTCGGGCGGGCAATTGCTGCGTCGCGAGCGCAGCGGCAGCCATCCGCTGTTGCCGCGCGCACTGTTTCACAGCAGTAGCTTTGGCGCGGCCAATGGCGTGGGTTTCCTGATCAATTTCTGCGTCTTCGGCCAGCTGTTCTTATTGAGCCTGTTCCTGCAGCAGTCGGGCGGCGCCGACGCCTTGCAGTCGGGCTTGCGCCTGCTGCCCATGATGGCGGCCTATACGGTGGGTAATTTTCTAGCGGGGAATATTGCGGCCCGTCATGGCACGCGTCTGCCCATGCTGGCCGGCTTGCTGGTGGGGGCTGTCATGGCCTTGTTGCTGATGGGCTTGCGCCCGGGTACGCCGTACGCATTGCTGGCCTTGGGCACGGCCGTCATGAACGTGGCCATCGGCATCGCCATTCCCGCCATGACGGCCACCGTGATGCGGGTGGCCGGCAAGCAGCATGCGAACAGCGCGGCGGCGGCCCTGAATGCCAACCGGCAAATCGGCGCCCTGGTGGGCGTGGCCCTGATCGGCAGCATCCTGCACATGGTGCAGGACTGGTCGCTGCGCTTGCCGCTGGCCTACGCGACGATTGCCGTCGCGTATGGCCTGGCGGCGGGCCTCGTGTACAAGCATGTACATTTGCCGAAGGCCGTGGCCGCCTGAGAGTTTATTGCTCGCGCGTGCTGCGCCACTCCACCAGTTCTTCGATGGTGAGGATCGGCATGCCATGCAGTTCGGCGAAGCGTTCGATATCGTCGCCGCGCATCATGGTGCCGTCCGGATTCATCAGCTCGCACAGCACGGCAGCCGGGTTCAGGCCCGCCATGCGCGACAGGTCGACGGAACCTTCCGTATGGCCGCGGCGCTCGAGCACGCCACCGGGCGCGGCGCGCAGGGGGAACACGTGGCCGGGGCGCACCAGGTCGGCGGGCTTGGCGTTCGGCGCGATGGCGGCGCGGATGGTGGTCACGCGGTCGGCGGCCGACACGCCCGTCGTGACGCCGTCGCGCGCCTCGATGGAGACGGTGAACGGCGTGCCGTAGCGGCTGCCGTTGTCGGACGACATGGGCGGCAATTCCAGCGCGCTGACGACGTCCGTCGGCAGGCACAGGCAGACGATGCCGCTGCATTCGCGGATCAGCAAGGCCATGGTTTCGTGCGTGAGTTTTTCGGCAGACAGGATCAGGTCGGCTTCGTTTTCACGGTCGAAATCGTCGAGCAGGATGACGGGAATGCCGGCGCGCATGGCGGCCAGGGCGGACTGGATGCGACCTTCGAGGTCGTTGGAAAGCAGGGTATAGCTGTTGACTAACATGGTGAAACGCTCCTCGCATAGGCGAAAAACGCTGCAGGGCAAGCGAATAGACGCAGCCGGCCGCATCGACAGGTCGAGCGGACATCGCGTTTACTGCACATCTTCTTTCATCCGGACTATACCGTCGGCTCTGGAGTCACACCAGATCTGCTGACCTTTCCTCGGATTGGCTTATTAACCTGCTGCGCAGCCCACTCTCGACTTTGCGTTGCTCACTGTACCTTCGTACAGTTGCGCTACTCAAGCCGATATTGAGCTTGCTCGCGACGGTTACTAATGCCAATCCTTATCGGAAAGCGCTCGCGGGCTCGACCGTTGCCGGTCTTACCGCCGGTGGGGAATCGCACCCCGCCCCGAAGACGTATTGTTGTGCCGGTCCACATGACCGGCGGCAATACTTTAGCACAATTGAAAAAAAGGGGCAGGGTACTGCTGAGTTTGTTATTCGGCAAAGTTGCCTGGGGAAAGCAGTTTTTCCTAAGCTGTTTTTAATGGCGGAAACAGGATTTCAGTGTAAGGTACGCTTACTGAATCTTACCGTTGAGAATACATGAAGCTGAGTAAATTACGCCTGATCTCGGGCGCCGTCTTGCTGGCGTGCGCCTGCATGGCGCAAGCAGAAATTCGTTTGAGCGATCCCTTGCCGCTGGCACCAGAAGTTACCGTCGGAAAATTGCCGAACGGCTTGACCTATTACATCAAGAAAAATGCCCGTCCTGCGCAGAAAGTGGAATTGCGCCTGGTGGTGAAAGCCGGTTCCATCCTGGAAGATGACGACCAGCAAGGCCTGGCCCACTTCACGGAACACATGGCCTTCAATGGTTCCACGCATTTCAAGCGCAATGAACTCATTTCGTATCTGCAATCGATCGGCGTGAAGTTCGGCGCCGACTTGAACGCCTACACGAGCTTCGATGAAACCGTGTACGTGCTGCCGATTCCCACGAACAAGAAGGAAAACCTGGAAAAAGGTTTTCTCGTGCTGGAAGACTGGGCGCATGGCTTGAAATTCAATCCGGCCGACATCAACAGCGAGCGCGGCATCGTGCTGGAAGAGGCGCGCCTGGGCAAGGGCGCCAGCGACCGCATGAACAAGGTTTTATATCCGAAGCTGCTGAACGGTTCGCGCTATGCGGAACGCATGCCGATCGGCAAGGAGTCCGTGCTGAAAACCTTCAAGCCGGAAGCCATCAAGCGTTTCTATAAAGACTGGTATCGTCCCGACCTGATGGCCGTGATGGTGGTCGGCGACGTGGAGCCGAAACAGGCTGAAAAGCTGATCCAGCAACATTTCGGCAAGCTGAAAAACCCCGCGAAACCGCGTCCGCGTCTGTATGCGGAAGTGCCGCAGCGCTCGCAAACGGAAGGGTTGGTGATCACGGACAAGGAAGCGCCAGACGACACGGTCTTCATCCGCTACCCGATCCGCGCCGCGCAGGAGCCCGTCACCATTGCCGACTATCGCCGCCAGATGATCGAAAACCTGTACGGGCAAATGCTCAGCGCGCGCATGCAGGAATTGACGCAGCAAGCCAATCCGCCGTTCATCCAGGGCGGCAGCAGCATGGGCAAGCTGGTGCGCGGCTATGAATCGTTCAGCGCGTATGCCTTGCTGGGCAAGGGCGGCGTGCAGCCGGCCGTCGACGCGCTGGTGCAGGAAGACGAGCGGGCGCGCCGCTTCGGTTTCAGCCAGGATGAGCTGGACCGCGCGCGCAAGGACATGCTGCGCAATTACGAGCGCGCATACAGCGAACGCGACAAGTCCGATTCGGCCGGTTTCGTGGCCGAGTATTCGCGCAACTTCCTGGAGCAGGACGCCATCCCCGGCATCGCCAATGAATTGCTGTACGCGCAGGAACTCTTACCGCAGGTAACCTTGCAGGAAATCAACGAGACGGTGGCCAAGGTGATTCCCGACCAGCAAAAGAAACTGGTGGTCTTCATGGGCGCCGAGCCGAAGGCGGGCGGTGCGGCCTCGACTGTGCCGACGCAGCAACAATTGCTCGACGCCGTGGCGAAGGCCGAGCAGCAAAAGGTTGAGCCGCGCACGGAAAAAGTCCTGGCCAGCAAGCTGATGGATGGCCCGCCGGCCGGCGGCAGCATCGTTTCCGAAAAGTTGAACAGCGCCATCGGCGTGACGGAACTGACCCTGGGCAATGGCGTGCGCGTGCTGCTGAAACCGACGGACTTCAAGAATGACCAGGTGCTGATGGGCTCGACGCGTTTCGGCGGCCAGTCGCTGTTTGGCGACGCCGACATCTACAACGCCCGCTACGCCAGCGCCGTGGTCGGCAGCATGGGCTTGAAGGACCTGGCGCCGCTGGACTTGCAAAAAGTGTTGGCCGGCAAGACGGTCAACGTGGGCGCGTCGCTGGGCGAGCTGAGCGAAGGCTTTGGCGGCTCGGCCAGCAGCGCCGACGTGGAAGCCATGCTGCAACTGGTGTATTTGTATTTCAACGACGTGCGCAAGGATGCGGGCCTGTACCAGTCCTTCATCGGCAAGCAGCAGGACTTGGCGAAAAACAGCATGGCGCAGCCGGAAGCCGTGTTTTACGACGCCATCCAGCACGCCATGTTTGGCGACAATCCGCGCGTCGACGGCGTGCCGCGCGTGGCCGACTTCGACAAGGTGGGTCTGGACCGCTCGCTGGACATCTTCCGCCAGCGCTTTTCCAGCGCGCGCGACATGACCTTCATCTTTGCGGGCAGCTTCGAGCTCGACAAGATCAAGCCGCTGATCGCCAGCTATCTGGGGACCTTGCCCGTGGGCGACGTGCCGCATGCCTACCGCGACGTGGGCATGCGCCCGGTAACCGGCGTCGTCAAGAAGGATATCTACATGGGTAGCGAGCCCAAGAGCACGATTTCCATCACCTTCAATGGCGACGTGGCGTATTCGGACGAGCAAAAGCTCACCTTGCAGGCACTGGGCGAGGTGCTGAACCTGAAAGTCATCGAAGTGCTGCGTGAAAAGATGAGCATGATCTACGGCGGCGGCTTTGAAACCTCGATGGGCCAGCATCCGTACGGTCATTATTCGGTGGCCTTGAACTTGCCGACGGGACCCGAAAACGTGGACAAGGTGATCGCCGCCGCCTTTGCCGAAATCAACAAGATGAAAACGGACGGGCCATCCGCGGCCGACCTGGAAAAGGTCAAGCTGAACTGGATCACGCGCCAGCAAAAGTCGCTGCGGGAAAACCGCTACTGGATGAGTCAGTTGATGGGTTCGGTAACGCAGGGGCGCGACCCCGCGCACATCCTGCGCTACGAGCAGCGCGTGCGCGCCATCACGCCGCAAGCCGTCAAGCTGGCGGCGCAACGCTACCTGGACATGCACAATTATGTACAGGTGGTGCTGTATCCGGAACGCAAAAACGTTGCAGCCAAGTAACCCTCGTGTTTGATCTGCATGGGCGGCAGCGTGGCGAAGCTGTTAAACTGCCGCTTATTGATGTGATATCGCAATTTAACAAGCAAGGAAATACGATGGCTAAGAAAGAAGAGCTCGATCCGGAAACCCTGGAGTTGATCAACTGGTGTATCGAGGTCGAAGGCTTCCTCGTGGCTGGCGGCGCCACCGTGGCGCAGGCGCAGGACCACATCGAAGAGCAGGTCGAGTGGTTTACCGACCAGTTCTACGACGGCTTGACGCCGGAAGAGGCGGCCAAGGAAGCCTTGGCCTGACCTTCTCAACACGACTTACAGCGGGCGGTGCCTGCCGGGCACAGCCCGGTAGCGCCGCCCGTTTTGCTTTTCTGAAAAGATTTCCATTGGGCAATTAATTCTCTATTTATTTCCAGGCACCCATGACACTCCGTTCGCGCATTCTCCTCTTGTGTTTCAGCACCTTGCTGGGCATCGTTCTCATCGCTTCATTCTCCCTGTATTCCCTGCGCCAGACCATGATGGCGGAAAGGGTCGAGCAATTGACGGTGCTGGTCGAGCTGGCTAACGCGTCCGTGGAAAAGGCGTATGCGCTGGAACAGTCGGGCAAGCTCACGCGTGAGCAGGCCCAGCAGCAAGCCAAGCTGGCCATCGGCAGCTTTGCCAAGGACGAGATGTATTATTTTGTGCGCGACTTCAGCACGGACTTGCTGTACGTGCACCCGAATGCGTCGCGCATCGGCGTGCCGCAAAAGAACATGAAGCAGTCGGGCGACCGCTACCGCGCGGCCCTGGCTACCAGCCGCATCGGCTTCGTGCAGGCGGACGGTACGCGTCCCGGCGTGCCTGACCCGGTGGCGAAGATGTATGCCGTGGTGAAATTTGCGCCGTGGGACTGGCTGATCGGCACGGGCACGTATATCGATGACATCAACCACAAGTTCTGGGCCCAGGCGGGCGTGCTGCTGGCCATCGGCGGCGCGTTGATGCTGGTGGTGGGCGCGCTGGCGGCCCTGATGCTGCGCCGCATCCTGGCCCAGCTCGGTGGCGAACCGGACTATGCAGCGGCCATCGTGGCGCAAATCGCCCAGGGCGACCTGACCACGCAGATCGATACGCGCCCCGGCGATACGTCCAGTTTGCTGATGGCGATCAAGGCCATGCGCGACAACCTGGCCCATCTGGTGAGCCAGGTGCGCACTGATGCGGAATCGATTTCCACGGCGTCGGGCGAGATCGCCTCGGGCAACCACGACCTGTCGGCACGCACGGAGCAGCAGGCGGGATCGCTGGAAGAAACGGCGTCGACGATGGAAGAGATGACCTCGACCGTGCGCCAGAATGCGGACAATGCGCGCCAGGCCAACCAGCTGGCCATTTCCGCCTCGCAAGTGGCGACGCAGGCGGGCGGCGTGGTGAGCCAGGTGGTCGACACCATGGGCGCCATCAATGCCTCGTCGAAAAAGATCGGCGACATCATCGCCGTCATCGACGGCATCGCTTTTCAGACGAATATCTTGGCCCTGAACGCGGCAGTGGAAGCGGCGCGCGCGGGCGAACAGGGCAGGGGCTTTGCCGTGGTAGCGTCCGAAGTGCGCAACCTGGCGCAGCGTTCGGCCGCGGCCGCCAAGGAGATCAAGCAATTGATCGACAGTTCCGCCGAGCAAGTGGGTGCCGGTGAAAAACTGGTGGCGCTGGCGGGCGAGACGATGGAAAAAGTCGTTTCCAGCGTGCAGCACGTGACCGATATCGTGGCCGAGATTTCCTCGGCCAGCGCCGAGCAAAGCGCCGGTATCGAACAGATCAACCAGGCCATCGTCGAGATGGACAACATGACGCAGCAAAACTCGGCCCTCGTCGAGCAGGCGTCGGCGGCGGCCCAGGCGATGAACGAGCAGGCGGCTGGTCTGGCGCAGATCGTCAGCGTGTTCAAGGTCGGCGCAGTGGCGGCAGCGCCGCGCCCGGCACCAGCGGCCCAGCGCCGGCTGGCCCGCTAAGTTTTCGTCATAGCGGGAACTTCTCGCCTGGCCATCTGTCAAACTCTTCTTGGTCCTTAGCGGACGTACAGTAGAGGTAAGCATGACAGATGGTTTTTCCTATCACGCGGCATTTGCCCGCAACCTGGGCTGGGTCACGCAGGCGGAGCAAAACAGCTTACGCGGCAAGCGCGTGGCCATCGCCGGCATGGGCGGCGTTGGCGGTGTGCACTTGCTGACCCTGGCGCGGCTGGGTATCGGCGCTTTCCACATCGCTGATTTCGACACCTTCGACATTGCCAACTTCAACCGCCAGGCCGGTGCCATGCTCTCCACCCTGGGCCAGCCCAAGGTGGCCGTGCTGGCGCAGATGGCGCGCGACATCAATCCCGAACTGGACATCAAGCAGTTTCCCGACGGCATACACGACAGCAACCTGGCCGAGTTCTTTGCCGGTGTCGACCTGTACGTGGACGGCCTGGATTTCTTCGCCTTTCCCGCCCGTCAGGCCACCTTCGCCGCTTGCGCCCGCCTGGGCATTCCCGCCATCACGGCTGCGCCGCTGGGCATGGGCACGGCCGTGCTCAGCTTCATGCCGGGCGGCATGACGTTCGAAGAGTATTTTGGCTGGGGCGACTTGCCTGAAGAAGAGAAGGCCTTGCGCTTTCTCGTCGGCCTGGCGCCGGCCGGCTTGCACGGCCCCTACTTGGTCGACCCGTCCGCCATCAACCTGAAGGAGCGGCGCGGGCCGTCGACCATCATGGGCTGCCAGCTGTGCGCGGGCGCGGCCGCCACGGAAGCCTTGAAAATTTTGTTGAAACGCGGCAAGGTGATGGCGGCGCCGCACGGCGTGCATTTCGACGCCTACCGTAACAAGCTCGTGCATACATGGCGTCCCGGCGGCAACCGTCATCCGCTGCAGCGCCTGACGATGGCCATCATCAAGCGGCGCCGCGCCGCGCAGGGGGCATAAATGGCGCAAGCACTGTTGAACGATCCCGTGCTGGAAAACATCCTCGACCAGGCGCGCTGGGCGCCCAGCGGCGACAATACGCAGCCGTGGCGCTTTGAAGTCGTGGACCCGCGGCACGTCGTCGTACATGGTTTCGATACGCGCAGCCACTGCGTGTACGACCTCGACGGCCATCCCAGCCAGCTGTCGCTGGGCGCCTTGCTTGAAAGCATGGCGCTGGCGGCCAGCTGCCACGGCTTGCGCATGGAGGCGCGCCGGCGCCTGTCCATGCCCGACACCCTGCCCACCTTCGATGTGCACCTGATCGACAACCCCGGCATGCAGCCCGATCCGCTGGCGGCCTTCTTGCCGCAGCGCAGCGTGCAGCGGCGCCGGCTCAGCACGCGCAGCCTGCGCGCCAGCGAAAAGGCGGCGCTGGCGGCCAGCTTGCCGCCCGGCTACGGCGTGCAGTGGTTCGAAGGCGCGCGCGCGCGCCTGGCCTGCGCGCGGCTGATGTTCGATAATGCGAAGCTGCGCCTGACCATGCCCGAAGCGCACAAGGTGCACCGCGACGTGATCGAATGGGGGGCGCGCTTCAGCAGCGACCGCATCCCGGAGCAGGCGCTCGGCGTCGATGCGATGACGGCGCGGCTGATGCGCTGGGTCATGCACAGCTGGCGCCGCGTGGATTTTTTCAATACCTGGCTGGGCGGCACCATCGCCCCGCGGCTGCAGATGGACTTGCTGCCTGGCCTGTATTGCGCCGCGCATTTCGCGCTGCTGGCCGATGCGCCACCGCGCCATATCGACGATTACGTGGCGGCCGGCCGCGCCATGCAGCGCTTCTGGCTGACGGCCACGCAGCTGGGCTTGCAATTGCAGCCGGAACTGACGCCGCTGATCTTTGCCCGCTATGTGCGCGAGAGGCGCACCTTTTCGCGCACTGATGGCATGCAGGAAATGGCGCAGGAGCTGGCCGTGCAATGCCAGGCCGTGCTGGGCGTCACGGCGGTCGAGCGGGCCGTGTTCCTCGGGCGCATCGGTGCGGGGCCGGCGGCCAGTGCGCGCTCGCTGCGCCGTCCGCTGCAAGACTTGCTGGTGGCGCCCACGGCGGGGCCATAAGGCACGCAGCCGGGTTCAGAGACGCCGCCTTGGCGCCATGCAACCCAGCGCTGCCAGGCCAGCCGCCAGCAGCGGCAAGGTGCCCGGCAGCGACACGGGCGTAACGCCAGGCACGTAGGCCAGTTCGGAACTGTTCAGCATGTTCAACACGAGGGTGTAGTTGCCCGCCACCAGGTTGTCCGTGACGGCGCCATATTGCCCGCCGCATGTCTTTCCGGTGCCGCTGCCCGTGGGCGCGCCGCAGCCGCTGGGGTCGTAGGTGAATACGCTGCCGCTGGTGAGCGGCGTTTGCGCATAGCCCGCATTGAGGTTGGCGGCATCGGCCAGTTCGGTGCCGCCCAGGATGCCGGAGCCGAGGCTGCCGTCGGGCGCCCAGTTGAAGACGATCTGGCCATTGTCATCGATGATGCTGAACGTCATCGCCATATTTGTCGTGGCCGCCGAGCCCGTGCTGGCCAGGGCGTCCAGGTACAGCTGCATGAAAGGCATGGCCCGGAAGTCGAAGGCCAGGGTCGCGCCCGGCTGGCCGACGACGAAATTGATGGCCAGGGCCGTGCTGGAACCGTTGCGCCCCGAGGCGTCGGCGCTGCCGCCGCCCGTCAGGAAGGTTTCCGCCGCATTCACCGTATGCGTGCTGGTCGAGCCCGGTGGAAACGGGGGGATTTGCGAGCTGATGATTTGCGCCTCGCCGCGCGCGTACGCGGCGTTGCCCATGCCTTGCTGGGTAAAATCATTTTGTCCCTTGGTGACGGCGCCACGTGTCGCTTGCGGCGCGTCGATCTCATTGCTGCCGCCGTTGATGACGCTGCTGCCGTTGAGCGTGGCGGTGGTGCGCGACAGGTCGATGTTGCTGATCAAGGTGGTGGAACCGGTGGGATTGCTGATGACCAGGCCAAAGACGCTGGTGTAGGAATAACCGTAGGCGGCGGCGCCGGCAGTGCCGCTGCCGGCCAGCAACAGCAAGGCCAGCAGGGCCATGGGTAGTCGGGTACAAAAAAAAGTAGTCATGAAAATCCTCTTCTCCTGGTCGGCCGCGTTGTAAGGAAAACCGACAGGCTTGCCACATAAAAAAGGCGAGGAGACTCCCTCGCCTGTAAATCCCCCCTGTTGCCTGGTTCAGGCGGCAACTTTGCGGCGGCGGGCATAGCCCAGGCCAGCCAGGCCCAGGCCCAGCAAGGCCAAGGTGCCTGGTTCTGGTGTTGCCGCCTGTTTCACCAAGTCCACGCTTTCTACTGCATTCAAGGTCAAGGTGTAGTTGCCGGCCGTTAAAGCATTGCTGACGGAGCTGAAGTTGCTGCCGCAGGCCGTCCCCACGCCGGTGCCCGTGGGCGTGCCGCAGCCGGAAGGGTCGTAGGTGAACAGGTTGCCGCGCGTCAGGAAGTTGGTCGCCAGACTGGTGTTCAGGTTGGCGCCGTCGGCGTTTTCAGTGCCGCCGAAGATGCCCGAGCCGATCACGCCGTCTGGCGTCCAGTTGAACACCGTCAGGCCGGCCGCGTCCGTGATGGTGAAGGTGACGACCAGGTTGGCCGTGGCGGTGGACAGCTGCCCGACCGTGCTTTGCAGGAAGACCTGCATGAAGGGCGACGCCAGGAAATCAAAGCTCAAGGTTGCCGTGGGCGAGCCGACGACGAAATCGACCGAGAAGCCAGTGGTCGAGCCGTTGCGCCCGGACGCATCGGCCGTGCCGGCAGGCCCGTCAAGGTGAGCTTCGGCCACGTTCACTGCCTGGGTGGAGGTGGAGCCCGGGGGGAACGAAGGGAACTGTGTGCTGACGATTTGCGCATCGCCGCGTGAATAGTTGCCTGCTGGGCCTTGTTGCGTGAAGTCGTTTTCGCCCTTGATGACAGGGCCGACGTTGGCGCGTGGGGCATCGAGCGAACCGGCGCCGCCATTGATGACGCTCACGCCATTCAGGGTGGCCGTGCTGCGCGAGATGGTGGTGCTGTTGGCTACCGTGATCTGGCCCGTCGGCACGGCGATCACCAGGCCGAAGATGTTGTTGTACGAATAGCCGTAGGCGCCCGCCTGTGCGCTACCGGCGGCGCACAGCAGGGCCAGTGCCGCTGTGGCCGGGAGCAGTTTCAGTTTCGAGAGTTTCATTGTATTCACCTCGTGGTTGAGTGAGTCTGGAAGTCTTGCCTGAGACCTGTCGGCAGGTGCTCATGGCCAGTACCTAGCGACTTCCATGCCAACGCATGAGGTTCTTTTGAAATCAATGGCTTGGCGTGCTTTTGTTGACGCTGTGCAGGCTTTGCTAGACACGCTGTAAGAAAAACCGACGCCGCCCTTCAAGGCTGTCCGCCTTGTGGCAACGAACCCAGCAGGACGTGTATATGCGGCAGCAAGCGTTGCCCTGGAACATAGTCGCGCATGGCCGTGGCCAGCTGACGCGCCGCCAGCTTGGCCCGGCCATCGTCGAGCATGCGCGTGGCGGCATGGCGCAGAGTGGTTTCCTGGAAGCGGTCGGCGCGCAGCAGCAGGCCGGCGCCGGCACCCACGATGCCGTGCATGTTGAGGAATTGGTCGAGGTTGCCGGCGATGCCGATGACGGGCACGCCTGCTGCCAGCGCCTGCTGGCTGGTGGGGCTGCCGCCGTTGCAGATCACCAGGCTGGCGCGCCGGGCAGCTGCGTCGCCCGGCAGAAAGGGCGCGACATAGGCATTCGGCGGCACGGCGTCGACGCGGATGGTGCCGGCCGTGGCCGCCAATACGGTGACGGGCAGGGGCGCCAGCGCGCGCAGCACGCGCGGCAGCAATGTTCCCTGACCGGAACTGCCCAGGGTGACATAGATAATGGGCCGTCCGCTGCTCAGTTCCGGGCGCTGCCACCAGTCTGGCAAGTCGAGCGGCGGCGCCCAGATGATGGGACCCAGATAGTCGTGCGTGGACGGCATGCCGTGCGGCGGGAACAGTTGCGGAATATCCGCATACAAGGTGCGGTCGGCATCCGTATAGATGCGCCGCAGGTCGCTGCCCAGGGATGGCAGGCCATGGCGGCGGCGCACGCGGTTCAGGGGCACGGCGTGCGAGGCGAAGGCCAGCGGGCGGATCAGGCGGAACAGGGGATCGGCCAGCCAGACGGGCAGCACGCCCGTCAGGGGCAGGCTGGGCACCGTATAGTGCTGGCGCACCCAGGGGCTCCAATAGGCATTGCTGACGGTCATGTAGGGAATGCGCTGCAGGCGCGCGCTGACCGATAGCGACAAACGGAAGTCGCCGATCACGAGATCGGGCTGGACGGTGTTGAGCAGGCGCAGGTCGTCTTCCACATAGGCGTGCAGGGTGCTTTCGGTATACACGGGCTTGCCGTGCGCCAGCGCCTGCAGAAATTGCAGCGATGAAATACTGTCGATGCGCCAGCGGCGGAAGGGGGCTTGCTTGAAACAAAAGTCATACCCATCGGCGCAGGCAAAATGCACCTCGTATTCTTCCTCGTCCAGGCCCTGGGCCAGACTCAGGGGACGGCCAACATGGGCCAGAGTCACTGCCTCGGCCATAAAGAGGATTTTCTTGCGCGCCATGGAGATCGCTTGCACTCGTGCTGGAGGGATGCCTGCGAAGTTGGAGTGGCGCCACGCCATTTAGTTCCCCGCAGCGTGCCAGTGGCGGGCGCCAGGATTTGGCCGTATCGGCTACAGTGGGGCAAAGGAGGCCACCATGCAGCCACAATTCCATCTTGCCCCGTTGCGTGCGCACAGCACGCCTGAACCCGATATGCCGCCACCGCCGGAAGGCGATCCCCTCACGCCGCCGCCGGAACAGCCGCCGCACATCGACCCTGTACCGGTCGAGGAACCAACGCCGCCACCGCCGCCCGTGAAAGGGCATTGATTGGCCTTCGGACCGTGGCGCCGCGCCATGGCCTGCGGTGGGCGGACGGATGCCATGTTTATTTCCAATCGGAAATGGGAGGCGCGAGCCTCGCCAGGGGCACGCCATTTAAACAACAAAAATGCGCATAAATGTTGCCGAGTGGATACAAATTAAGGTCCAACTGTCGAGTGTCATGCGGCCGTCACGATTCTGTTCTTATAATGAGACATCATAAAAATTCTTGTACAGGAGACCATCGTGGGCAATTCCTTGCATAACAAAATCTACCTGGGCCGGCGGCCTGTGATCACCAGCAAACACCTCGTGGCGCTGGCCCTGGCGGGCGCCGTGGCTGGTTGCGGCCTGGCATGGCTGCTGCTGCGCAGCTACAAATAACGCTCATCACGCCCGTGTTTCCGCCGCCTGGCCGCATGGCTGGCGGCGGTAGATTCACGTTGCCTGTTGCCGATGCGCAGCGGGGCGCGTACCATGGGGGCCGAACACCTGGCCTTTTATGGAAAAGTAATGAAGAACGAGAAATTAACAACCGATGAATATGACGCGCTGGAGCAAGTTGCACGCGGCATCAAGACCGAGCGCCCCAGTGCTTGCGTTGCCCGCAATGCCAAGCGCCTGTCCGGCCTGAAGCTGCTCAGCTATGCACGCGACGGCCGTCTGTCCATCACCGAGAAAGCACAACAACTGCTGTTCCTGCGCCGCTGCATCATGGGTTTGCGCGCTGTCGCCACCGATCCGCTGACCAAGCTCGATACGGACGTGGCGTATTTCCTGGGCAAGAAAGCCCACATCGTGGCGCGTGCCGAAGGCGAAGGCCACGACATTTCCGACAAGGGCCGCGAGTCGCTGGCCGATATCGACACCCTGGGCCTGTAAGGCTCACCAACCGGCCCCTGGGGCCGGTTTTCACATTCCCCTCACTTTTATTCCCCCTTGGAGAACACTTTGGACAGCGCGATGAACTGGTCGGCCCACGAACTGACGATGACGGTCTTGATGACGCCCGATATGGCCAACTTTTCCGGCAACGTGCACGGCGGCACCATCCTGAAATACCTCGACAGCGTGGCGTACGCCTGCGCCAGCCGCTATTCGGGCAGCTACGTGGTGACCTTGTCCGTGGACCAGGTGATGTTTCTGCAGCCTATCCACGTGGGCGAACTGGTGACGTTCCTCGCCTCGATCAATTACACGGGCACGACGTCGATGGAAGTGGGTATTCGCGTGGTGACGGAAAACATCCAGCAGCGCCTGGTGCGCCATGCCAACAGCTGCTACTTCACGATGGTGGCCGTGGATGCCAACCGCAAGCCGGTGGCCGTGCCGCCGCTGGTGCTCGAGACGCCGGAGCAGCACGCGCGCTTCGAGCAGGCCAAGCTGCGCAAGCTGTCGCGCCAGAAGGTGTCGAAGAAGTAAGTGTGACGGACATGAAAAAACGGCCACCAGAGCGATCTGGTGGCCGTTTTTTATTGCTTGCCGGCTGTTGGCGGCATGGCGCCGTGATTAACGGTCGCCGTAGCTGCGGCGTGCGCCGTCGGTGCTGCGCGGGTTGGAACCCTTGTAGCCGCCGCCGGTGCTCGGTGCGCCGTCTTTGCGTGGTGCGCCTGGCTTGCTGAACGTGCGTTGGCCTGGCTTGGCGCCGCCACGGTTGTCGCCTGGTTTCCAGCCGCCTGGACGGGCGCTCGAACGTGGTGCCGATGCCGTTTTCTTCGGCTCGAAACCTTCGATGACATTGACCGGGATCAATTGCTTGGTGAAGCGTTCGATGCGCTTGACGTTCATGCCTTCAGCGTGGTTCACCAGCGAGATGGCCAGGCCGTTGCGGCCAGCGCGGCCGGTACGGCCGATGCGGTGGACGTAGTCTTCCGGGAACTTCGGCAGATCGTAGTTGAACACGTGGGTGATCGTTGGCACGTCGATACCGCGGGCGGCAACGTCGGTGGCAACCAGCACTTTGACCTGGCCGCGGCGCATGCCGTCCAGGGTGCGGTTACGCGCGCCCTGATGCATGTCGCCGTGCAAGGCGGCGGCCGAGAAACCGGCGATGTTCAGACGGTCGGCGATGGTGTCGGCGTCACGCTTGGTGGCGGTGAACACAACAGCCTGGTCCAGCGATTCGTCGCGCAGCAGGTGGTCCAGCAGGCGATTCTTGTGCGACAGGTCGTCGACGAAGTGAACGCGCTGGGTGATGTTTTCATGCTTGTTGCTCGAGCTTGCCACTTGGATGACCAGCGGGTTCTTCGTGATGCGGCGCGCCATGTTGCCAACGACGCCGTCCAGCGTTGCCGAGAACAGCATGGTTTGACGGCCTTCTGGCGTCGCTTCCACGATTTTTTCGATGTCGTCGATGAAACCCATGTCCAGCATGCGGTCGGCTTCGTCCAGCACCAGGATTTCCAGTTGCGAGAAGTCGATCTTGCCCGAGTCCATGTGGTCGATCAGACGGCCAGGGGTCGCGACCAGAATCTCGGGATTCTTGGCCAGCAATTGCATCTGTTTAGGGTAAGGCATGCCGCCCAGAATCGACACAGCCTTGATGCGGCGGATGCCGGTGCTGTACTTGTCGGTGTTGGTGGTTACTTGCAGGGCCAGTTCGCGCGTTGGCGTCAGCACCAGCATTTTTGGCTGGGCAGCCTTGAAACGTGGGCGCTCGCCGCGGGCGCGCGATGCTTGCATTTCCTGGTTTGGCGTCTTGCCGGCGGCGCTTTGTTCGGCGCTGGCCAGTTTGTGCAGCGACGGCAGCATGAAAGCTGCGGTCTTGCCCGAACCGGTCTGCGACGAGACCAGCAGGTCACGGCCTTCGATCGCGGCTGGAATCGCTTGCGACTGTACCGCGGTTGGCGCGGTGTAGCCCGATTCGGTCAGAGCGGCGATGATGGACGGATGCAGGCCTAAGGATTCAAATGTCATTCTTTTCTTTCGTAAAAATCAGCGTTCTTGCAAAAAGCAGAACGCAAAATAGCAACGCCAACCAAAACGAAATGACTCAACTAGAAAGAAATTTCGGCACAAAAGCTTTGCGCCGGGACGGTGTCAGGTGCGACACACAAGGCGGGAGGGCTTTATAAGCGGCATCCTGTGGATGCGCTAAGGCTTGCGAAGCTGCTAAGTTTGTAGTGCATGACTGCGGTGTTGCCATCGCTTCAAGGGAACATATTGCAGCGCACAACGACACTATACCGTATTTGACGCCGTTTTGCACGGGCTAAATGGGAAGAAACGAAAGTCCTACCACGTTTTGAACATGTTTCCTATGTGAAATCAGTAGGAGTACGTAGTTTTCTCTCGTTTGTGAGCATGGCCACGATGTCGGCGGGCAGCAGCGGCGCCTGTCGCGTTTCCCTGGCCAGATTGATTTGCCGGGTGACCTGCGCCAGTTCGACCAGGCTGTGCTCGAGCTGATACGTTCCCTTTGCGTGCAGCCACGCCAGTACGTCGGCCAGGTGCCAGATGGTGGCGCTGCCTTCATGCACGGGCAGGGGGAAGCTGTGGCGGTATTTGCTCATCAGCTTATGCAGGTTTTGCCGCGAGAGGCGCAACACCTGCGCCACATCGGTCAGGCCCACGAAGTCGGGCGAAGCCTCGACCAGCACGGCATCGGGCACGATGGCCTTGACGTCGGCCATGGCGCTGAGCAGCGCTGCGTTGGCATTGCTGGCCTCGCGCGTGAATTCCAGCGCCAGGCGTCCCGCTTGCCCGGTGCCGACCAGGGCGTCGTCGCAACCGCCGCCGCCCAGGCGCTCGGCCAGCGCGTCGAGGTCGTGTTCGTGGTCGGGCAGGCGGTACTTGAGAGTAAAGATGTAATCCATGATGGTTATTCCCTGGATTTGCGTCGCATGCAGTCGTGCAGCAGTTTATTGAAAGTGCAATTATCGACCACCCGGCGGATCGCCCGCGCGTGGTTGCCCGGGTTTTTCGGCGTGCTCCAGATGCAGGCGATGCAACCTCTCCACAGCGGCAGCCGTCATCATTGTAGGGGCGACATCTTGCCCCAGGCATGGCTGCCGCCCATTTCCACTCGCCAGCCCTGGCTTTCCGCATGGCGCAGCGCCGCTTCGATTTCTTTCTTGGGGTGTGAGGGGCGCGCCATGCGATACCTCCAATGCAGGTCGATATATTGTGGTTGTCAAGTGACAACCGAAATATATCGACCATCACCGCATCACTCTACTTCGGGATTGACGGCCATCACTTGCGAAAAGCCGCCATCGACATAGGTAATCTCGCCCGTGATGCCGGAGGCCAGGTCGGACAGCAGAAAGGCGGCCGTGTTGCCGACCTCTTCGATGGTGACATTGCGCCGCAGCGGGGCGTGCTCGGCCACAAAGCCCAGCAGTTTACTGAAATCCTTGATGCCGGAAGCGGCCAGGGTCTTGATGGGGCCGGCGGAAATGCCGTTGGCGCGGATGCCGCGCGGACCCAGCGATTCGGCCAGGTAGCGCACGGAGGCTTCCAGCGACGCCTTGGCCAGGCCCATGGTGTTGTAGTAGGGCACGGCACGCACGGCGCCCAGGTAGGTCAGGGTCAGGACTGACGCGCCCGGATGCAGCAGGGGCAGGGCGGCCTTGGCCATGGCGGGAAAACTGTAGGCGGAAATGTCGTGCGCGATGCGGAAACTGTCGCGCGACAGGCCATCGAGGAAATCGCCGGCGATCGCTTCGCGCGGCGCAAAGCCGATGGCGTGCACCAGGCCGTCCAATTGATCCCAGTGGCGCGCCAGGTCGCTGAAGACGGCGCTGATCTGTTCGTCGCTGGAAACGTCGCAGTCGAATACCAGTTCGCTGCCAAATTCCGCCGCAAACTCCGTGATGCGCTCCTTGAAGCGGTCACCCACATACGTGAAGGCGAGGGTGGCGCCCTCGCGGTGGCAAGCCTTGGCGATGCCATAGGCGATGGAGCGGTTCGACAGCAAGCCCGTGATGAGGATTTTTTTGCCTTGCAAGAAAGCCATGACGACTCCTGTCTGGGTAGGTGGGCGGGTAAGGCGGATGTGCAACCGGCCGCGACAGCAAAGCTGTGGCGGCCGGTGAGGTCACTCTATACAGATCAGGCGATCAGTGACGGGCCTTGGCTCGGCTGTTACCGCCGCCGCGCTGGATGCGTGGTTTCACCAGGGAAATTGGCGCGGCTTGCACCTTGCCGCCCTTGGTGACGCGGCGCACGGCCTTGGCGACCCGTTCAGGACGGTCCGCTTCCAGCAGCATGGTGGCGCTGTCGGCGATTTCCTGGGTGATGTCGTTGTTCATCGTGGCCGAGGTCTTCGGCACGAGGATGGTGGAGCCGGCGCGCAAACGCGTGCGCTGGGGAATGTTGTTGGCCTGGCGCAGCACGTCGGCCGTGGTGCCGAATTTCGACGCCAGCGTTTCGATGCGTTCGCGCGCATTGGTGATCTTGTGCGTGGTCCAGCTCGACAAGGCATGGCCCCATTGCGCCAGGTTGGTGGTGAACTTGGCAGCGTTTTCCTGCGGCAGCAGAATCTTGGTCTTTTCGCCGCCGATGATGACGGGGCGGTTAAATTGTGGATTCAAGGCCTTGAATTCATCCATCGACAGTTCGGCCAGCTGGGCGGCAACAGTGATGTCGATGTCGCTGGTCTTGTCGATGGCCGTGAAGTAGGGCTGGTTGTCGACCACGGGCAGGGTCAGGCCGAACTGGGCCGGATTGGCAATGATGTTTTTCACCGCTTGCAGTTTCGGCACGTAGTTGCGCGTTTCGGCCGGCATCAGGTCGGCCAGGCTTTCGAAGTCGGTGGGCTTGCCCAGCGCCTGGTTTTTCTTGATGGCGCGCTGCACCGAGCCTTCGCCCCAGTTGTAGGCGGCCAGGGCCAGTTGCCAATCGCCAAACATGTCATACAGGCGCTGCAGATACGTCAGGGCCGCATCGGTCGAGGCCAGCACGCCGCGGCGCTCGTCCTTGAACATGTTTTGCTTGAGGTTGAAATCGCGTCCCGTGGCGGGCACGAATTGCCACATGCCGGCCGCATTGGCGCTCGAGAACGCTTGCGGGTTGAAGGCGGACTCGATGAACGGCAGCAAGGCCAGTTCCGTCGGCATGCCGCGTTTTTCCAGTTCCTGCACCACGTGGAAGATGTAGCGCGAGGCGCGCGCCGTGGTGCGGGCGATGTAGTCGGGGCGGGTGGCGTACCAGTTGACGTGATTCGCTACCAGCTGGTTGTTGATGTCGGGAATCGCATAGCCGCTGCGGATGCGGCCCCAGACGTCGGCTTCGCGCAGCGGATCGGAATTGTCGCTGAGGTTTTTCAGCAGACGATCGGTCTTTTGCAGGCGGTTGTCGAGGGTGGGGAGTTTCGCCGTGACCTGGGCGGTCATCGGGATCAGGGCGGGCGTGGTGGCGGCGACTGGCGCGTTATCGCTCTCAACACCGGCTTCGTACGCCTGGCTGAGGGCGGGCGCAAGCGCCAGGGCCAACGCCGCCAGGACGGTAGATTTAAAGGAGTTTTCGTGCATAGTGTTCCATTGTTGTCGTCGGAGAAACATCGGACAGACCCATGATTAAGCTGCGAGTGTACGTATATCCACATGCCGGAGTCAAGAATTATGTCAGCATGATGACAGCACATAGGCGTCAATAGCGATGTTTCCAGTCACTAATAATGCAATTATGACAAATTTAATTTGCCAGATGTGCGATTCGGCCGCTGTTATAGCATACATGGGCAGGGGTATGGCGCAAGACTGGATGGGGCCCGTTATGAGGCTGCGCAAAAGTGCGTACAATTTGGCTTTGGCTGGCCATTCAGTCGCCGGTCGCTTTATTGATAGAGAGTCAAGTATATGAACACCCCGCCGTGCCACGACGACGACAACGCCGTCATCATCGCCAATACCGTTGCCTGGCTGGAAAAGGCCGTGATCGGCCTGAATCTGTGCCCGTTCGCCAAGGCCGTGCACGTCAAGAAGCAGATACGCTATGTGGTATGCGAATCGAGCAATCCCGAAGATTTGCTGGCGATGCTGATGGACGAGCTGCAAACCCTGGCCGACACGGATCCCGAGCAGATCGACACAACCTTGCTGATCCACCCGTACACCCTGAACGATTTCCTCGACTACAACGAGTTCCTCGATGTGGCCGACGCGGCAGTGGAAGACATGCACCTGGCCGGCGAACTGCAAGTGGCCAGTTTCCACCCGAACTACCAGTTTGCCGAGACGTTCGAGGACGACATCAGCAACTACACCAACCGCTCGCCGTACCCGACCCTGCACCTGCTGCGCGAAGACAGCATCGAGCGCGCCGTCGAGGCCTTCCCGGAAGCGTCGGAAATCTTCGACAAGAATATCGCCACCCTGGAAGCGCTGGGCGCCGAAGGCTGGGAAAAGCTTGGCTTGCCGAAAGTATCCTGATGGCTGACAAGGAATTGCCGCCGCGTCCCGATACGCCCTGCGTGGCCGTGTGCTCGACGACGTTCGATGAAATCTGCCGCGGCTGCGGCCGCACCGTGGTGGAAGTGGCCCACTGGGTGTCGATGACGGATGAAGAGAAGGAAGTGGTGTGGGTGAGGATACTGGCGCAAGGGTATCCGCGCAGGAATACCTGATTTAACCCAACTGCAACTGCTGGGGTCAGACCCCCTCACATGTCAGCGATGACTTTGTGGGAGCGGCATTGAGGGTCTGACCCCGGTACTGTTGACGCTAACGATCAATAGCTGCCGATGAAATCTTTCTTGCCGACTTCAATGCCGTTATGGCGCAGGATGTCGTACGCCGTCGTCGCGTGGAAGAAGAAGTGCGGCAGTGCGTAGTGGAACAGATAGGTCTGGCCCGTGAAGTGCTTGGTCTTTTCGCCGCTGCCGGTGGTGATGGCGCGCGTTTCGCTGCCGTCGATGTCCGCTTGCGGCAGGCTGTCCAGGAAAGCGATGGTTTTCACGATGCGCGCTTTCAGTTCAGCAAAGCTCTGTTCGCTGTCTTCGTACGGAGGCACGGCTACGCCGGCCAGGCGCGCGCCGCAGCCCTTGGCGAAGTCGGTGGCGATCTGGATCTGGCGCACAAACGGCAGCATGTCCGGGAACAAGCGGAATTGCAGCAGGGCGTTCGGGTCGATTTTCTTGTCTTGCGCGTGCGTTTCCGCCTTGTCCAGGATGGCGGCCAGGCTGCCCAGGATCTGTTTGAAGACGGGGATCGAAGCGGAGTAGATGGAGAAGGTCATGGTGGTTCCTCTAGGTAAAGTGGCGCGATGATAGCAAGCTGCGCGTTTTTCTGCTGGCGCCGGCCGGGCGCGCCGGCCAGCGTGTGGCTTTTCAACCCTGTTTATATGACATGAGGACACCGCTGGCGCGTGTTTATTGGTGACTTACCCCGCTTTTTCCATGCATAATTGCTCCTCATAAAGTTTCTTCCCGCCTGACCACCTGACTTCCCCTGTAGAGTTCAATGATCGCCCGCCTGATCCCTGTTGCCCTGTTGCCGCATGTTTAATTCACCTTACCAGCGCCTGCGCGCCAGCCTGCGCGTGCTGTATGGCTCATCGATCTATGGCGCCTTGCTGCTGGTGGTATTTGGCGGCCTCGTCGTTCCCGCCATCTTCGGCAGCTACGTGCTCGTCGGCGTGCATGAGCGCCAGTCGGCGCGCACCAGCCTGAACGAGGCCTTGCAGCGCAATGTCGACATCCTGGCGCTGGGCATGCAGGAGTCGCTGTGGAACATGAATGCGGAATCGGCCCATTCGCTGGTCGAGTCGGTGATGCGCGACCGTTCCGTGCTGCTGGTGAAAGTGCTGGGGCAGGGCGACACGGAATTCATCAGCCTGCAGGCGCCGCAGCGGCCCGTGGGCAATCTGTACCGCGCCGGGCGCGACATTCTCGTGCGCGGCGAACGCATCGGCCACGTCGTCGTCGAGATGGACGATGCGCGCAGCCAGCAGGAACTGCGCGAAAAGCAGATGTCGTATATTTTCGTGCTGGGCGCGCAGCTGGCCGTGTCGATGGCGCTGATCGTGCTGTTCCTGAACCGCCGCCTGCTCAAGCCCCTGCGCCGCCTGACGCGCTTTTCCGACCGTCTGTCGCACGGCGATTTCGACACGCCCCTGGCCTCGCACGGCAATGATGAACTGGGTCGCCTGACGGCCCAGCTCGAGCAAATGCGCGCCGCCATCGGCCAGCTGTTCGAGGATGTGGGCCAGCGCGAAGAGCGTTTCCGCACCATCGTCACGCAAGTGCCGGGCGCCGTCTTCCGCTACCGGCCCGACGGCCCCATCGATTTCGTCAGCGACGCCATCGAAGATATCTCCGGCTATTCGGCGCGCCAGTTCATGCGCGGCACCACGCATGCCTGGGCCGACCTGATTTGCCCGGAAGACCGCCGCGAGCATCGCCGCGCCGTCCGTCAGGCCGTGCATGACGGGCGGCCGTATGCGCTGGAATACCGCATCATCGACGCTTTCGGCATCGAGCGCTGGGTGGCCGAGAATGGCCAGCCGCAGGCGGGCGAGCAGGGCGTCATCTGGATCGACGGCATCATCGCCGACATCAGCCAGCGCAAGCACCACGAGATGCGCATCGAAGCGCTGCTGACGGAGCAGAGCGCGATCCTCGACAACGTGATGTTCGGCGTGATGTTCGTGCGCCACCGCCGCATCATTTCCGTCAACCGCCGCTGCGAGGAACTGTTTGGCTACGGCCATGCCGAGATGACGGGCAATTCCACCGCCATCGTGTTTACCAGTTCGTATGACTTCGAGGAGGCGGGCGAGCGCCAGTATCCGGCGCTGGCCGCGGGCGGCGATTTCAGCGAGGAGCGCCAGTACAAGCGCCGCGACGGCAGCCTGTTCTGGGCGCTGGTGAGCGGCTGCGCGCTCGATCCGCTGCGCCCCAACGAGGGCAGCATCTGGGTGTACGCCGATATCACGGCGCGCAAGGAAGCCGAAGAAAAACTGCGTTTGTCGGCCACGGTGCTCGAACACATCGCCGACGGCGTGATGGTGGTCGATGCGGATGGCATCATCGTCACCGTCAATCCCGCCTTCACGCAAATCACGGGCTACGCCGAAGCCGAAGCGGTCGGCCAGCACTCTTCTCTGACACGCTCGGCGCGCCACGATGCGGCGTTCTACCAGGCTATGTGGGACGAATTGAAGACCAGCGGTTTCTGGCGCGGCGAGATCTGGCACCAGCGCAAGAACGGCGAGCTGTATCTGGAGTGGCTGACCATCAGCGCCGTGCGCGACGCGCGCGCCGGCACCACGCATTACGTGGGCGTGTTCAGCGATATCACTCTGATCAAGGAGTCGCAGGAAAAGCTCGACCACATGGCCCACCACGACCCGTTGACGGCGCTGCCGAACCGGCTGCTGTTCCACGACCGTCTGCAGCACGCCTTGCTGCGCGCCGCGCGCGACCAGGAGCAGCTGGCCGTGCTGTTCATCGACCTGGACCGCTTCAAGAACGTCAACGACACCCTGGGCCACCATGTGGGCGACGAACTGCTGCAAAAGGTGGCCGGCCAGCTGGCGGCCCGCCTGCGCGAAGGCGATACCCTGGCGCGCCTGGGCGGCGACGAGTTCATCGTCCTGCTCGAACGCATCGACGGCGAATATGGCGCCACGCAGGTGGCGGAAAAGTTGATGACCATGTTCGACCAGCCGTTCACGGTGGCCGGCCACGAGCTGTTCGTCACCTGCAGCGTGGGTATCAGCCTGTATCCGGACGATGCGCTGGACTTGAACATGCTGATCCGCAATGCCGACGTGGCCATGTACCAGGCGAAGGCGCGCGGACGCAATGGCTACCGCTTCTATGCGCCGTCGATGACGGGCGAGGGCGTCGAGCGGCTGCGCCTGGAAACCTTTTTGCGCCGCTCGATCGAGAAGAACGAGATGTTCCTCAATTACCAGCCGCAGGTGGAAATCGACACGGGCCGCCTGGTCGGCGTCGAAGCCCTGGTGCGCTGGAACCACCCGGAACTGGGCCTGGTGCCGCCGGCCCGCTTCATCCCGCTGGCCGAGGACAGCGGTTTCATCAACCAGCTGGGCAAATGGGTGCTCGACGAAGCGTGCCGCCAGATGATGCGCTGGCAGGCGCAGGGCTTGCACGTGCCGAAGATGGCCGTGAATCTGTCGGTAAAACAGTTCGAGCGGGGCAGCATCGCCGGCATGGTGGCCGCCATATTGAAGGAAACGGGTCTGGAGCCGCAGCGCCTGCAACTGGAAGTGACGGAATCCGTCATCATGAACACGGGCGACGCCCTCGGTTTCATCAACGACTTGCACGCCATCGGCGTGGGCCTGGCCATCGACGATTTCGGCACCGGCTATTCCTCGCTCGCGTATCTGAAGCAGCTGCCCGTGCAGACCCTGAAGATCGACCGTTCCTTCATCAAGGATATCTCGACGGACGTCAACGACGAAGCCATTGCGATTGCCATCATCCAGTTGGGCAAGAGCATGCAATTATCGGTGATCGCCGAAGGCGTGGAGACGGAAGAGCAGGCCGCCTTCCTGCTGCGCCATGGCTGCAAGCTGGCGCAAGGTTATTTTTATAGCCGTCCGGTGCTGGCTCAGGATATGCTGGAGCGCTGGATCGATCATTAACTAATAAAGGGTATTCCATGGCCGCAGAAAAAAACACGTCGCGCCGCCGTTTCCTGCTCGGCGGCCTGGGTCTCGGCGTGGCCGGCGTGGGCGCCCTGGTGCTGGGCTGGGGCGTGCTGCCGCCGCGCCAGCGCCTGCATGGCAGCGCGCCGCTGCCTTTGGTCGACGGCGCCGTGGCCTTGAACGGCTGGCTGGCTATTCAAGCTGATGGCAGTGTCCTCCTGGCCATGCCGCGCAGCGAGATGGGGCAGGGCGTGCATACGGCCTTGCCGATGCTGGTGGCCGAGGAGCTCGACGTGTCGCTGGCCAGCGTCAAACTGATCCAGGCGCCGAACGATAAGATCTTCGGCAATGTCGCCATGCTCAAGGACAGCCTGCCTTTCCATCCGGACGACCAGGGACGCTTGAAGGCGCTGGCGCAGTGGACGGTCGCCAAGGCGGCGCGCGAACTGGGCGTGATCGTCACGGGCGGTTCGTCCAGCGTGAAGGATGGCTGGGGGCCCATGCGCGAGGCGGGCGCTTCCGCGCGCGCCATGCTGGTAGGCGCCGCCGCCGCGTTGTGGCAGGTGCCGGCCGCGCAGTGCCGCACGCAGGATGGCGCAGTGATCCACCCGGACGGCCGGCGCGCCAGCTACGCCAGCCTGGCGCAGCGCGCCGCCAGCATCGACCCCGGCACGCCCGTGCTGAAACTGCCCAAGGATTTCAAGCTGATCGGCCAGCCGGCGCCGCGCCGCGACACGCCGTCGAAAGTCAATGGCAGCGCGCGTTTCGGCATCGATGCGCGTCCGCCCGGCATGCTGTATGCAGCCCTGCATCTGCCGCCGCGCCTGGGCGATACCCTGTCCGCGTTCGACGCGGCGCCGATACTCGCCATGCCCGGCGTGAAAAAGGTGCTGGACCTGACGCCGCAACTGGCGCGGCGCAGCGTCTCGTGCGCCGCCGTGGTGGCCGACACCTGGTGGCGCGCCAAGCAGGCGGCGGCCGCCTTGCCGACGCAGTGGAAGGCTGGCCCGCAGGCGAACCTGTCCAGCGCCGCCGTCTACGCGGAGTTTGCCCGCCTGCTCGATAGTGAGGCAGGCTATGCGTATCACGCCAGCGGCGAGGTGGAAAACAAAGCCGTGCAGGGCATGCGACAGATCAGCGCCGAGTACCGCGCGCCGTTTCTCGCGCACGCCGCCATGGAACCCGTCAACTGTACCGCGCAGGTGAAAAATGGCAAGGTGATGCTGTGGGCCTCGACGCAGGCGCCCGGCATCGCCGTCGACGTGGCGGCGAAAGTGGCCGGCGTCGATGCGAAGGACGTCAGCATCGAAGTGCTGCTGCTCGGTGGCGGTTTCGGCCGCCGCCTGGAAGTGGACATGATCGCGCAAGCCGTGGCCATCGCGCTGCAGTGCGATGGCGCGCCCGTGCAGCTGGTGTGGACGCGCGAGCAGGACACCAAGCACGATATGTACCGTCCCGCCGCGCTGGCCCGCTTTGCGGCCCGCCTCGACGAACATGGCAGCATCGCATCCTGGGACAACAAATCCGTCAGCGGCTCCATCACGCACCAGTACCTGCAGCGCAATTTCGGCCTGCCCGGTGCGGGGCCGGACAAGACGACGGCCGAAGGCGAATTCGACATGCCGTATGAAATCGCCAATCAGCGCATCGCCCACGTGATCGCCGATAGCGCCGTTCCCATCGGCTACTGGCGCTCGGTCGGGCATTCGCACAACGCCTTTTTCAAGGAAAGCTTTATCGACGAACTGGCGCACGCGGCGGGGCAGGACGGCATCGCCTTCCGCCGCGCCATGCTGGTGCGGCATCCGCGCCACCTGGCCGTGCTCGATGCGGCAGTTGCCAAGGCAGGAACTCCTCCGCCCGGCCATGCGCATGGCGTGGCCTTGCATCAGTCGTTCGGCAGCATCGTCGCGCAAGTGGCGCAGGTGTCCGTGGAAAACGGCGAAATTCGCGTGCAGCGCGTCGTGTGCGCCATCGATTGCGGCATCGCCGTCAATCCGAACATCATCGCCCAGCAGATGGAGTCGGCCGTGCTGTTCGGACTGTCGGCGGCGCTGGGCGGCGAGATCACGTTCAAGGAGGGACAAGTCGAGCAGGGCAACTTCCACGACTATCCCGTGCTGCGCATGGGGCAAACGCCCGAGGTGGAAACCGTCATCATCGCCAGCGCCGAGCATCCGGAAGGCGTGGGCGAACCGGGCACGCCGCCGATTGCGCCGGCCGTGGCCAACGCCGTGTTCAGTCTGACGGGGAAAAGGCTGCGCAGCCTGCCGCTGCGCCTGGCTTGATGTGGATCAGGCCAGGGTGGCGGCCAGCATGTGACGCAGATTGCAGTCGCGCTGCCAGTCGCGCCGCTCCTGCGTGCTGCTGGCCAGCGTCGCCAGTTCCTCGGCGCTGAGCGCCTGCTGCGCCTGCACCATGCGGTGCGCCAGGCCGCCGTCCGGCAGCACGGTGCCGAAGAAGGCCACGTTGTCTTCGCGCTGTATCAGCAGGGTGGGGAAATTGTCGATGTCTAGGTCGCCCACCACATCGGCCTGGTCTTCGATGTCGATCCAGACGAAGACGGTGTCAGGGTGGCGCGCGGCCAGTTCCTCGAACGTGGCGCGGTAGCTGCCGCAAGTGCCGCACCACAGCGCACACAGGCAGGCCACCGTCCAGCGCGGGCCGGCCAGGGTTGCCGCGACGTCGGCGCGGTTATCGGTCGTGAGGGTCAGGCTGTGCATGGTCGTTTCTATTAGTAGGCGGATGGGCGCGGGCGCCCGATGCGCGTATTCTACCGCGCCCGGCGACGCCAGTCCCGGGAATGCATGGGCTTGTTTAGCCGTGTTTTTTGATGCAATCCACCTTTCTGGTGGATAATGCTGGTAATTGCGCGCTGATTACGCTGGTCCATGCTGTTTCCTGGCCCCGCAGCCTGACCCCTCCAGTCTGTTTTCATGCCCTGCCCGGTGTCAGCGCTCCCGCCTTTATTTATTTTTATTATGGAATTAGCCAGCTTATGTTGAGTTACCGCCACGCCTTTCACGCGGGTAATCACGCCGATGTGTTGAAGCATTATGTGCAGATTCAGTTGTTGCAATATCTGAATCAAAAAGATACCGCCTATAGTTATATCGATACCCATTCCGGCGCGGGCGTGTATGCGCTCGACGGCGGTTATGCCTCGAAAAATGCCGAGTACGAAACGGGCATCGCGCCCCTGTGGGACCGCACGGATCTGCCGGCCTCGCTGGCCGAGTACATGAAACTGATCAAGGAAATGAATCCGAGCGGCAAGATGCGCTACTACCCGGGTTCGCCGTACTGCGCCGACAAGGTCAGCCGTGAGCAAGACCGTCTGCGCCTGTTCGAGCTGCATCCTGCCGATGCCAAGATTCTGGCTGACAACTTCCGCAAGGTCGAGGCGCATGCGCTGGCCCAGGGCGAGCGTCCGACCGTGCGCGGCAAGCGCGTGCTCATCACCAAGGCTGACGGCTTCCAGAGCCTGAAAGCCTTGCTGCCGCCGCCATCGCGCCGCGCGCTGGTGCTGATCGACCCGCCGTATGAAGACAAGATGGACTACCGCAAGGTCAAGGACACCCTGGCCGACGCCCTCGTGCGTTTCCCGTCGGGCATGTATGCCGTCTGGTACCCGGTGCTGCAGCGCATGGAATCGCGCCAGTTCGCCGACAAGCTCAAGCAGCTGCCCAGCTCGGACTGGCTGCACGTGACCCTGACGGTCAACACCCCGTCGCCGGACGGCTTCGGCTTGCACAGCAGCGGCATGTTCATCTTAAACCCGCCGTACACCCTGGAGCCGATGTTGCGCGAAGTCATGCCCTACCTGGTGAAGGTACTGGGCCGCGACGATGGCGCGAAGTTCGTATTGGAAACGGGCAAGGGCGGACAGAAAAATACTGGTACCCGTCGCGTGTAATGATTGTCGTAGTGAAGTAATGCAAACGCCACGGTGCAGTCGACCGTGGCGTTTTTTATGGGAGAACGATTACTGTCCCAGCAACAGGAACACGGTCGGTTTCTTGTGGAAGTCGGGCGCCTTGCCGGCGGCCAATTGTTTCTTCCACTGTCCGCCATTCCACGTCTGCACGCTTTCCGTGTCCAGGCTCAGGTCGGTGGCGACGCAGATCAGCGTCGAAGGCGCGCATTGCGCCACGAGGGCTTCCAGCATGGCGGCGTTGCGGTACGGCGTTTCGATGAACAGCTGGGTCTGCTTTTCATTGCGCGAGCGGCTTTCCAGTTCCTTGATGCGCTTGGCGCGCAGGGCCGCGTCCGTAGGCAGGTAGCCGTTGAAGGCGAAGCTCTGGCCGTTCAAGCCGCTGGCCATCACGGCCAGCAGGATCGACGACGGGCCCACCAGCGGACGCACTTTGATGCCGTGCTGATGCGCCAGGCGCACGAGGTCGGCGCCCGGGTCGGCCACGGCGGGCACGCCCGCTTCCGACACGAGGCCCGCATCGCGTCCCGCCAGCAGCGGCGCCAGCAAGCCGGCCAGCGCTTGCGCCGGGGTATTCACGTTCAGTTCGGAAATCGTGATTTCCTGCAGCGGCTTGGCCAGCGGATGCTGGTTGCCGATCAATTTCAAAAAGGCGCGCGCCGTCTTGGCGTTTTCCGCGACGAAATAATCGAGCTGCGACGTGATCTGCCGTACTTGCTCTGGAATGATGTGGCTCAGCGGGTCGCTTGCGCCGTCGGACAGGCCAAGGTGGTTGGGAATCAGGTACAGGGTGCCGGTCATATTCTTCTTGTCGGTAATTAAATGGTGAAAAACGCCACGCCCGCCTTGCGCAGCATGCCGGTGAGGGCGATCAATGGCAGGCCGGTCAGGGCGGTCGGGTCGGTGGTGGCTATGCGTTCGAGCAGGGCGATGCCCAGGCCTTCGTTCTTGGCGCTGCCGGCGCAATCGTACGGTTGCTCGATGCGCAGGTAGGCGTCCAGTTCCGCGTCGGGCAGGTCGCGCACGGTGACGAGGGTTTGGATATCTTCCACTTGGGCTACGGCGGGCGACTGGCGACCATCGAGCAGGCACAGTGCCGTGTGGAACACGGTCTGGCGCCCGCGCATGGTTTGCAGTTGCAGCAAGGCATTGGCATGGTTGCCGGGCTTGCCGATCTGTGCGCCGTCGAGTGTGGCGACCTGGTCGGAACCAATGACGAGGCTGCCAGGATAGCGGTCGAGCACGGCCTGCGCCTTGGCCTGCGCCAGCCGCAGGGCCGTGGTGCTGGGGCTTTCGCCCGGCAGGGGGCTTTCGTCGAGATCGGGCACGGCCACCTCGAAAGGCAGACGCAGGCGTTCCAGCAATTCCTTGCGGTAGGTCGAACTCGATGCAAGAATCAAGCGCGATGGGGCGGAAGTTGGTATCATTCGGTAGTGGGTGGCGGCCGGCATGGCCGCGCTGGTCGATGTCAGTGGAATTTCACGCAAATTCCTGGGCGCAGAGCCCATAACTGAGGCTCTATGCGGCATGACGGTGTTGATGAAGTTGTCATGTTGATGGCAATGATTGCGTCAAAAAAGATGCTTAGCCTTTGACTCCGTGCTAAAAACCCTGTTATTATCGCAGGTTTTCCGGGGAAATTTTCTACCAATGAATGCTTTTGTGATCGACGCCTTTGATTTTTGTCGTATCAGCGGGAGCCGCGAGGGTGTAACTCCTGTCGCTGAAATGACCCGGTTGACCAAGGATTGTGCAGATAGTTCCGGCGAGATCGCCTGGAAGATCGTCGGCGGCACCAGCAAGCTGGGCTACCCACAACTGACCTTGTCGGTCAACGGCACCGTTCAGCTGGTTTGCCAGCGCTGCCTGACTCCGTATGCTTACGCAATAGATTCGACGACCACTCTGATGCTGGGCAAGGATGACGAGCACGCGGACGAGATCGAAGAAATCATCAACGATGAATCGATCGACGTGATCGTCGGCAGCCGCAACATGGATGCCGCGGCCCTGATCGAAGATGAAGCCTTGCTGGCCCTGCCGCAGGTACCCAAACACGACGTCTGCCCCGATACGGCGCAGCTCGATGCTCTCAAGACTGAAAAGAAGTCGCCGTTTGCGGCACTGAAAGACTTGAAGCCAGAATAAAGTAGTAAAGGGGTTTTCCCCATCAAAGAACGTGTCAAACGCGTGTTGTAATCGAGTATGGCAAGTGTAGTGAAATGTAATTGTAATAAACGATGTCGGTCCGGGCTATTTTCGGGTAGTCTTTGCCGCTGGGATACTCGATTCGCATGTATTTGCCAATCGATTGTGCTAAAATTTTAGAACTTATGTATTAGGAGTCATCATGGCAGTTCAACAGAACAAGAAAACCCCTTCCAAGCGCGGCATGCACCGTTCGCACGACTTCCTGGTCGCGCCGCAATTGAGTGTCGAGCCAGTTACCGGCGAAACACACATGCGTCACCATATCAGCCCTAACGGCTTCTATCGTGGCCGTAAAGTGTTGAAGACCAAAAACGACGAGTAATCGACGTTTTTGTTGGGTAAGATGAAAGCGGTGTTGCGTGGTTATTCGGCGTGGCGCCGCTTCTTCTTTTTTATCGGCTGCAATTCATCTTGCACACCCGTCATTTTGAATCACGCTGTCCAGGCCTGTGCATGACATGCTGCACCCTGCATATGCTCCAGTCCGATTCACATCTTGCCGCACGCCCGCAGCGGTATTGAATCAACACAAATGACAATCAAAATTTCTATCGACTGCATGGGCGGAGATCACGGTCCCTCAGTTACTATCCCCGCAGCAATTTCCTTCGTAAAACATGAGCCTGAAGCCGAACTGATCCTTGTTGGATTGGAAGACGTGATTCGTGCCGAACTGAAGAAACATAAAGCCGATACGCATCCGCGCCTGTCGGTATTGCATGCCTCCGAACAAGTTACCATGGACGACCCTCTGGAAGTGGCCCTGCGCCGCAAGAAGGATTCCTCCATGCGCGTGGCCATCGAACAGGTCAAGAACGGCGTGGCGCAAGCCTCCGTTTCCGCCGGTAATACGGCAGCCCTGATGGCCGTGTCGCGCTATGTATTGAAAACCATGTCCGGCGTCGATCGCCCTGCCATCTGCAGCATCTTGCCGAATCAAAAGAACGGCCCCACTTACATGCTGGACCTGGGCGCCAACGTCGATTGCGAACCGCATCACTTGCATCAGTTCGCCATCATGGGTTCCGTGCTCGTTTCCGCCATGGAAGGTATCGAGCGCCCGACGATCGGCTTGCTGAACGTGGGCACGGAAGATATCAAGGGCAATGAAGTGGTGAAACTCACCTCGAAGCTGCTGCAGGCCGACCACGAGCGTGGCGCGCTGAACTTCTACGGCAACGTGGAAGGCAACGATATCTTCAAGGGCACGACCGACATCGTCGTCTGCGACGGTTTCGTCGGCAACGTCACCCTGAAAGCCATCGAAGGCCTGGCGCGCTTCATGAAAGACGTGCTCACTTCCGAATTCAAGCGCAATCCGATCACCATGCTGGGCGCGCTGATCGCCCGCGGGGCCCTGAAAGCCATCGGCAACCGCTTGAATCCTTCGCGTTACAACGGCGCCAGCCTGCTGGGCTTGCGTGGCCTCGTCTTCAAGAGCCATGGCAGCGCCGATGCCTATTCCTTCGAATGGGCCTTGCGCCGCGCTTTTGATGCGGCAAAAAATGACGTGCAAGCGCACTTGGCCAGCATGATCGCCGAGCTGATGCCGCGCACGCCAGTTCCGGATGAACCTACATCAACAAGCTCTACCATTTAGTGGACGGGTACTTGCATGACTGTTTTTAGCAAAACTTACAGCAAAATTATCGGTACCGGCAGCTACCTGCCGGAGAAGCGCGTCACCAACCAGGACTTGACCGAACAGCTCGCCGCCAAGGGCATCGAGACGTCGGATGAATGGATCGTCTCGCGCAGCGGCATTTCGGCGCGCCATTACGCGGCGCCAATGCAAAATTCCTCGGACCTGGGCGTGGAGGCGGCCAAGAAGGCCCTGGAAATGGCTGGCCTGAACGGCAACGACCTCGATCTGATCATCGTCGCCAGCTCGACTCCCGATTTCTTCGGCAGCTTCCCCAGCACGGCCTGCATCGTGCAAAACAAGCTCGGCATCACGAACAACTGCGCCGCCGTCGACGTGCAAGCCGTCTGCAGCGGTTTCGTGTATGCGGTGGCCACGGCCGACAGCTTCATCCAGTCGGGCATGCACAAGAACGTGCTGGTGATCGGCGCCGAAGTGTTTTCGCGCATCCTCAATTTCGACGACCGCGGCACTTGCGTGCTGTTCGGCGACGGCGCCGGCGCCATCGTCATGACGGCGTCAAAAGAGCCGGGCATCCTGGCCACCAAGCTGCACGCGGACGGCCGCCACTCGAACATCCTCAGCGTGCCGGGCAGCCTGGCTGGCGGCGCGCTGGACGGTAGCGCCTTCCTGTACATGGATGGCCCGGCCGTCTTCAAGCTGGCCGTGTCCGTGCTGGAAAAAGTCGCGCACGAAGCCTTGGAACACGCCAACATGACATCGGACCAGATCGACTGGCTGATCCCGCACCAGGCGAACATCCGCATCATGAACAGCACGGCCAAGAAACTCGGCTTGCCTTTGGAAAAGATGGTGGTCACCGTCGACCAGCATGGCAATACCTCGGCCGCCTCGATCCCGCTGGCGCTCGACATCGCCGTGCGCGATGGCCGTGTCAAGAAGGGCGACAACGTCATGATGGAAGGCGTGGGCGGCGGCTTTACATGGGGCGCCGTGCTGGCAAAGATGTGATGGCCGAAGGCTGATTTCGGGGTCCGACCCGTCGGGGGAATGCATTCCAATGGAGTGAATTCCGATCCCGCAAGGACGTACCCCAGCAGTTGCATTTGGTTCTCTGAATAAATAGTAAAAAAACGGAGTCGACATGACACAATTTGCATTTGTTTTCCCAGGCCAAGGCTCGCAAGCGATTGCGATGCTCGACGGTTTCGCCGGCAACCCCGTGGTTGCGCAGACCGTGGCCGAAGCGTCGGATGCCCTGCAATTCGACCTGGGCAAGCTGATCGCCGAAGGTCCTAAGGAAGAACTGGATCTCACCACCAATACGCAACCGGTGATGCTGACGGCGGCCGTGGCCTTCTATCGCGCCTGGCTGGCGGCCGGCGGTCCGGTGCCGACGGTCGTGGCCGGTCACAGCCTCGGTGAATACTCGGCGCTGGTCGCCGCCGGCGTCATCTCGTTCAAGGATGCCGTGCCGCTCGTGCGTTTCCGCGCGCAAGCCATGCAGGAAGCCGTGCCCGTGGGGCAGGGCACGATGGCTGTCGTGCTGGGCCTGTCGGATGATGACGTGCGCGCCGCCTGTGCGGAAGCGGCGGCGGAAAACCCGGCCCTGGTGGTCGAACCCGTCAATTTCAATGCGCCAGCGCAAGTGGTCATCGCCGGCCATACGGCTGCCGTCGAGCGCGCCTGCGAACTGGCCAAGGCCAAGGGCGCCAAGCGCGCCATGAAGCTGCCCGTTTCCGCGCCATTCCACTCGTCGCTGCTGAAACCGGCCTCGGACCGTTTGCGCGAATACATGGCCGGCTTGACGTTCTCGGCGCCGCAAATCGCCCTGATCAACAACGTCGACGTGGCCATCGTCAACGACGTTGCCGGCATCAAGGATGCGCTCGTGCGCCAGGCAGCGAGCCCCGTGCGCTGGGTGGAAACCATGCAAAAAGTGGCGGCCGACGGCATCACGCAAGTGATCGAATGCGGTCCGGGCAAGGTCCTGATGGGCCTGGCCAAGCGCATCGATCCCGTGCTGGTGGGCGACGCCATCGTCGACCAGACATCGCTGGAACGCATTTTGACGCAGCTCAAATAAACATCAGATTGCGGCAGCTTGCCTGCCGCGCTTGCTCTTAAGGATACTCATGAATTTAGCAAATCAAGTCGTGCTGGTCACGGGCGCCTCGCGCGGCATCGGCCGCGCCATCGCCACCGAACTGGGCAAACAGGGCGCTACCGTCGTTGGCACCGCCACCTCGGAAAGCGGCGCGCAAGCGATCACCGATTACCTGGCCGCCGAAGGCGTGACGGGCAAGGGCCTGGTCCTGAACGTCACCGATGCGGCGCGCTGCGCGTCCGTCGTCGACGAAGTGCAGAAAACCTACGGCAGCCTGTCGATCCTGGTCAACAATGCGGGCATCACGCAAGACCAGCTGGCCATGCGCATGAAGGATGAAGAGTGGGACAGCGTCATTTCCACCAACCTGTCGGCTGTCGGCCGCTTGTCGCGCGCCGTGTTGCGCGGCATGATGAAAGCCAAAACTGGGCGTATCATTAATATCACGTCGGTGGTGGCGTCGTCGGGCAATCCGGGGCAAATGAATTACGCGGCGGCCAAGGCCGGCGTGGAAGGCATGAGCCGCGCCCTGGCGCGCGAAATCGGCAGCCGCAACATTACTGTGAATTGCATCGCGCCGGGCTTCATCGATACCGACATGACCAAGGCGCTGAGCGAAGAGCAGCACGCGGCCCTGTTGACGCAAATTCCCCTGTCCCGTCTGGGCAAGCCGGAAGACGTGGCAGCGGCCGTGGCCTTTTTGGCCTCGCCGCAAGCGGCCTATATCACGGGCACGACCCTGCACGTGAACGGTGGGATGTACATGAATTGATGTGAAAGCTAGACGGGGCGGGCGTTTGTGGCATGATTCAACGGCCGTTTTTGTCTATAATCGCATCTTTTAGCAGCAGCTTCGGTCGAATTAGCAGCAGACACCGAAATTAGTATTCGGACGCGCAAACCTGATAAAATGCGCGCACTTTCCGTAACACACACTTTGGAGCCATAACATGTCGGATATCGAACAACGCGTTAAGAAAATCGTCGCTGAGCAACTGGGCGTTGCAGAAGCAGACATCAAAATCGAATCCTCCTTCGTCGACGATCTCGGCGCCGATTCCCTGGACACCGTGGAACTGGTCATGGCCCTGGAAGACGAATTCGAAATGGAAATCCCTGACGAACAAGCTGAAAAAATCACCACCGTGCAACAGGCGATCGACTACGCCACTGCACACGTCAAGGCCTAAGCCTGTCTGACCGACTTCAGGAGAATCGCTTGAGCCGTTCTAAAAACCGTCGTGTTGTTGTCACCGGCCTGGGCTGCGTTTCACCTGTCGGCAATACTATTGCCGAGGCGTGGGGCGCAATCATTGAAGGTAAATCCGGCATTGCCACGATTACCAAGTTTGATGCACAGCCATTCACCACGCATTTCGCTGGTGAAGTCAAAGGCTTCAATATCGAAGAGTACATCTCCGGTAAGGAAGCCCGCCACATGGATACCTTTATCCATTACGGCATGGCTGCGGGCATCCAGGCGATGCAGGACTCCGGCCTGGAAGTGACCGAAGAAAACGCCGAGCGTATCGGCGTGATCATCGGTTCCGGTATCGGCGGCTTGCCGCTGATCGAGGAAACCAAGTCCGAGTACGAAAAGCGCGGTCCGCGCCGTATCTCGCCATTTTTCGTGCCTGCCTCGATCATTAACATGATTTCTGGCAACCTTTCGATCAAATATGGTCTGAAGGGCCCGAACCTGGCGATCGTTACTGCGTGTACCACCGGTTTGCACAGCATCGGTGCCGCAGCGCGCATGATCGAGTACGGCGATGCCGACGTCATGATCGCCGGCGGTGCTGAATCGACCGTGTCGCCACTGGGCCTGGGCGGTTTCGCTTCGGCACGTGCCTTGTCGACCCGCAACGACGATCCGGCAACGGCATCGCGTCCGTGGGATACCGACCGCGACGGCTTCGTGCTGGGCGAGGGCGCTGGCGTCATGGTGCTGGAAGAGTACGAGCACGCGGTGGCCCGTGGTGCCAAGATCTATGCCGAAGTGCATGGTTTCGGGATGAGCGCAGATGCTTATCACATGACCTCGCCGCTGGAAGATGGTAGCGGCGGCAGCAAATCGGTGATCGCGGCCCTCAACAACGCTGGCTTGAACGCGGATCAGATTCAGTACCTGAACGCGCACGGCACGTCGACCCCGCAAGGCGACGTGGCGGAAGTGATGGGCATCAAACGCACCTTCGGCGAGCACGCCAAGAATCTGGTTGTCAACTCGACCAAGTCGATGACGGGCCATTTGCTGGGCGGCGCGGGCGGTCTGGAAGCGGTGTTTACGGTACTGGCATTGCACCATCAGGTGTCGCCACCGACCATCAACATCTTCAACCAGGATCCGGCTTGCGATCTCGATTTCTGTGCCAACACGGCGCGGGATATGAAGATCGATTATGCAGTGAAGAATTCGTTCGGCTTCGGCGGAACGAATGGCACGCTGATTTTCGGTAAAGCGAAATAAGCAGGAACTTTCAAGCGCTCGCTACGGTCAAACTGTAGTGAGCGCTGATTCGGCGCCAACGTTCGTTGGCGCCTGAATTTGCCCGGCATGTTGCCGGCGCGCCTTTTTTCTCCCATGAAGTATGTCAATTGCAGTAGCGGCTGTCATCCGCATGCCTGTCTGTTTGCGCCTGTTGCAAGCGGTGCTGGGACTGTGCGCCTTGCTGGCCGCCTGGCCCTTGAGCGGCGCGTGGCGCGTTGCGGCCCTGTCCGGCCCCGGCCTTGGCCACAGCCAGATGGTGGGCGGGTATGCGCTGGGCTCGAGCGGTGCGCTGTTGAGTGCGGTTGGCGGCATGTTTTTGCTTGCTTTGCTGCGCAAGCGCAGAAAGCCGCAGACGCTTGATATTTCGCCGGTTGGCCAGTTGCGGCTGGCGGTATATCTGGAGCGTGGCGGGGCGTCGGGGATAGATGCCAGCGCGGTGGCGGAGCCGGCTGGGCCGGCGCCGTTGGTGCCCCCGGGGCTGCGCCTGTTGCCGGGCTCGACGTTGTGGCCGGCGCTGCTGGTGCTGTGCCTGGCAGATGCCGCAGGGCGGCGCGCGGATGTGCTGGTGCAGCGCGGCAGCAGCTGCGCCGCCTTCCGCCCGTTGGCCGTGGCGTGCCGGGCCATCGCGGCGCGGAATGGGGAAGAATAAATGTGGGGCGAACACTGAACTTCTTGCAGCGGGCCAACTCTATATCCATACAGGCGCCCACGCTGCATGACTACAGGGGCATTGGGCGTGAGGACAGAGCGCGAGTATGATCAGTTACTGGTCGAGCGGGTGCAGGCTGGCGACAAACGGGCATTCGATGTGCTGGTATCGAAATACCAGCGCCGCTTGATGCGCCTCGTGTCGCGCCTTGTGCATGACCCGGCGGAGGCCGAAGATGTGGTGCAGGAAACCTTTATCAAGGCATACCGGGCGCTGCGCCATTTTCGCGGCGATGCCGCCTTTTATACCTGGCTGTACCGCATCGGCATCAATACGGCCAAGAATTATCTTGTCACGCAGGGGCGCCGCGCCTCTACGTCCAGCGATACCGACGCCGAGCAGGCGGAGTCCTTCGATGATGGCAATAAATTGCGCGACAACAATACGCCGGAATCGGTGCTGGCCAGCAAGCAGATTGCGGCCACCGTCAATGCGGCCATGGATGTGCTGCCCATCGAATTGCGTACGGCCATCGTGCTGCGCGAGATCGAGGGCCTGAGCTATGAAGAAATATCGGAAATCATGGCGTGCCCCATCGGCACCGTGCGCAGCCGGATTTTTCGCGCGCGCGAAGTGATTGCGGAGAAATTGAAACCGTTGCTGGACATGCCGATTGACAAGCGCTGGTAATCTGGGGAGTATGAGGCTGGCATGGCTGCGTCCGGTTTCCGCACCGATCCTTTTGAAATGGCAGGACCCATCATGGATACGCACACACGATTGCACGAGACTATTTCCGCCCTGGCCGATGGCGAGCTGGCGGCGAGCGAACTCGAACTGGCTTTTGCCGCCCTCGATACGGATGAGGGACGGCAAGCCTGGGATGCCTATCGCCATATCGGTGACGTGCTGCGCTCGGAGCAGTACGGCCATGCATTGAGCGCCCAGTTCGATACCCGCCTGGCCAGTTGCCTGGCCGCCGAGGCGGCGCCCGAGGGGGCGGCTGCCGCTGCGGAGCCGTTGCTGCCCTTGTCCGCCGCCATCGTGCCGCCGAGCACAGCCGAGCCGCTGGAGGCGGGACCGCTGGCGCAGCGTTAGCATTGCCGCTGCGCCATCTTATACCAGGCTTAACGTCCCCGTCGCCCCCTTGACACTGGCCTTCGGTACGATTGACACTGTGCGCAGGCAATATCTTGCTTTTGCGATATATTGTTGCATTGTTTGCCATGCACGCTGCCAGGTGAGTTTGCCCCTGGGATGTCGTCGTGACGGCCAAGCATGCAGCAAGGAAATCGCCTGATCCCCGTTTTGATCCGTTTATATATTCGAGAAGATCCATTCCATGAAAAAAAACATGTGTGCTGCCAGCAAGTCGTTTTCAGTGAAGACACTTTCCGCCTTATTGTTCGGTACGGCTGGCGTCTTTTTTGCTCCCACCATGCTGGGCCTGGCGCCACAGGCGCAGGCCGCCGTGCCGGCCGTGAAACTGCCTGATTTTTCTGACCTGGTCGACGCCGTCGGCCCGGCCGTCGTGAATATCCGTACCACCGAGCGCCTGAAGATGAGCGGCCCCGGTGCCGGCAGCCAGGATGAGCAGGAAATGCAGGAGTTCCTGCGCCGCTTCTTTGGCGGCGCCATGCCGACACCGCGCCAGCAGGCGCCACGCGGCGGCCGCCGCGCCGTGCCGCAGGAACAGGAAGTGCAGCGCGGTGTCGGTTCCGGCTTCATCATTTCGGCCGATGGCTATGTGTTGAGCAATGCCCACGTGGTCGATGGCGCCGATGAAGTCTACGTGACCCTGACGGACAAGCGCGAATTCAAGGCCAAGGTAATCGGCGCCGATGGCAGCACCGACGTGGCCCTGCTGAAAATCGAAGGCAGTAATCTGCCGCGCCTGACCATCGGCGACTCCAACAAGATACGCGTGGGCGAGTGGGTCATCGCCATCGGCTCGCCGTTCAACCTGGATAACACGGTGACGGCTGGCATTATTTCCGCCAAGTCGCGCGACACGGGCGACTATTTGCCCCTGATCCAGAGCGACGTGGCCGTCAATCCCGGCAACTCGGGCGGTCCGCTGATCAATATGCGCGGCGAAGTGATCGGCATCAATTCGCAGATCGCCACCCTGTCCGGCGCGTACAACGGCATTTCGTTTGCCGTGCCCATCGATGAAGCCATGCGCGTGGGCGAGCAGCTGAAAAAGACGGGCAAGGTGGCGCGTGGCCGCATCGGTGTGCAGATCGGCGCACTCAGCAAGGACGTGGCGGAATCGCTGGGCTTGCCGAATGCGAATGGCGCGCAAGTGTCGATGGTGGAGCCGGGCGGTCCGGCCGACAAGGCGGGCATCAAGCCGGGCGACATCATCCTGAAATTCAATGGCACGACCGTCGATCGTGCTTCCGACCTGTCGCGTCTGGTCGGTGGTTCCGCCGTCAATGGTAAGGCCAACATCACCATCTGGCGCAATGGTGCGCAGCAGGCCCTGCCCATCACGGTGATTGAGCTGGAGAACGGCAAGATGGCAAAGAAGGGCACCAAGGAGCCGGAAGTGCAAACCGCCAACGCGCTGGGCTTGAAAGTCAGCGACGTGCCGGCCGCGAAGAAACAGGAGCTGAAGATCGACGCGGGCGTGCTGGTCGACGAGGCCGATGGGGTGGCGGCCCTAGCCGGCCTGCAGCCTGGCGATGTGATCTTGCAACTGAATAACGTTGCCGTGAAAGATGTCAAACAGTTCAATGCCCTGGTCGCCAAGCTCGATCCGAAGAAGACGTCGGCCGTGCTGGTGCGCCGTGGCGATACGGCGCAATTCGTTTCGCTGCGCCCGTCGGCGAAGTAACCATGTGATCATCCCGCATTCCGGCCGCGGCCGGGATGCGGTATCCTGCCCGCCATGCACTTCACCCTCTATTCCCGCAGTTATTGCCACCTTTGCCAGGACATGCTGGACGCCTTGCTCTTGCTGCAGCCGCCCGGAAAACCGTTCACGGTGGACGTGATCGATATCGATGCCTCGCCCGACGCCTCGCTGCTGGCGCGTTTCGACGAGCTGGTGCCGGTGCTGTTTGGCGACCTGGCGCAGCCTGAGCTCTGCCATTATTTCCTTGACGAGGCGGCCGTGCGGCGCTGCCTGGTGTAGCTTGATTGTCAATATTGACACTGCATTGCACCATTCTGGTGCTGAAAACAGCTGAAAATGTCGGCTTGCCCCTGTACCGGCCTCATAAGACGGGCTTTCTACTCTGAAATCCGGTAAAATGGGGAGGTCGAAAAAGCTACTGTCCGAGGCAGCAGCTTCTGTCGCTTCAAAAGCGCTCGCCTGGGCATGCAGATGTCCTGCTCGGAGCGCTTTTTTCATCATGAGCGGGGTGCCGGGTTTGGCCCGGGCATGATCCCCTTGATTCCTGTTAAGCAGTGTCGTCACTCGCACATATATTAGTTAATGAACAACATACGCAATTTCTCCATCATCGCCCATATTGACCACGGTAAATCGACCCTGGCTGACCGCATCATTCAATTGTGCGGCGGCTTGTCCGACCGCGAGATGGAGGCGCAGGTGCTCGATTCGATGGATCTGGAGCGCGAGCGCGGCATTACCATCAAGGCGCAAACGGCGGCCCTGCACTACAAGGCGCGCGATGGCCAGATCTACAACCTGAACCTGATCGATACGCCAGGCCACGTCGACTTCAGCTATGAAGTGTCGCGCTCGCTGTCGGCGTGCGAAGGCGCGCTGCTGGTCGTGGACGCGTCGCAAGGCGTGGAAGCGCAAACGGTGGCCAACTGCTACACGGCGCTGGACCTGGGCGTGGAAGTGGTGCCCGTCCTGAACAAGATCGACTTGCCGAACGCGGACCCGCCGAGCGCCATTGCCGAGATCGAAGATGTGATCGGCATCGACGCCGGCGACGCCGTGCATTGCTCGGCCAAGACGGGCTTCGGCGTGCTGGACGTGCTCGAGCAACTGATCGTCAAGGTGCCGCCACCGAAGGGCGACCCCGATGCGCCGCTGCAGGCGCTGATCGTCGACTCCTGGTATGACGCCTATGTGGGCGTGGTCATGCTGGTGCGCGTCATCAACGGCACCCTGAAACCGAAAGACAAGATTCGCCTGATGGCCACCGATTCGGTGCAGCTGGTGGAAGACATCGGCGTGTTTTCTCCCCGTTCGCAATCCTTGCCGCAATTGTCGGCAGGCCAGGTGGGCTTCATCATCGCTGGCATCAAGGAATTGAAGGCGGCGAAGGTGGGCGACACCGTCACCCTGGCCAACCGTCCTGCCGCCGCGCCATTGCCTGGCTTCAAGGAAGTGCAGCCGCAAGTGTTCGCCGGCCTGTTCCCAGTGGAAGCGAACCAGTATGACGCGCTGCGCGACTCGCTGGAAAAGCTGAAACTGAACGACGCGGCCCTGATGTACGAGCCGGAAGTGTCGCAGGCGCTGGGCTTCGGCTTCCGCTGCGGCTTCCTGGGCTTGCTGCACATGGAAATCGTGCAGGAGCGCCTTGAGCGCGAATTCGACATGGACCTGATCACCACGGCGCCAACCGTGGTGTACGAAGTGATCCAGCGCGACGGCACCATGATCAACGTCGATAATCCGTCGAAGATGCCCGATCCGTCGCGCATCGAGGAAGTGCGCGAGCCTATCGTCACGGTCAATCTGTACATGCCGCAGGAATACGTGGGTTCCGTGATTACCTTGTGTATCGGCAAGCGCGGCATCCAGATGGACATGAGCTACCACGGCCGCCAGGTCAAGCTCGTGTATGAAATGCCGATGGCCGAGATCGTGCTGGACTTCTTCGACCGTCTGAAATCGACGTCGCGCGGCTATGCCTCGATGGATTACGAGTTCAAGGAATACCGCGCGGCCGACGTGGTCAAGGTCGACATGCTGATCAACAGCGAAAAAGTCGATGCGCTGGCCATCATCGTCCACCGTTCGAACAGCCAGTACCGTGGCCGCCAGGTGGCCGCCAAGATGCGTGAACTGATCCCGCGCCAGATGTTCGACGTGGCGATTCAGGCGACCATCGGCGCGAACATCATTTCGCGCGAGAACGTAAAAGCCTTGCGCAAGAACGTCTTGGCCAAGTGCTATGGCGGCGACATCAGCCGCAAGAAGAAATTGCTGGAAAAACAAAAAGCGGGTAAGAAACGCATGAAGCAAGTGGGTTCCGTGGAGATCCCGCAAGAAGCATTCCTGGCAATTTTACAAGTGGATGGTTAATCAATGAACCTGCAAGTGATTTTAGGAAATTTCGCTTTAATCCTGTTCGTGCTGATGGTGTTGACGGGCCTGGTCTGGTGCCTGGATGTGTTTTATCTGTCCAAGCAGCGCCGCAAGGCGGCGGACCGCGCCTTGGCTGAATTCGATGCGCGCCAGTCCAAGCTGGCCGCCGAGGGCATCAAGTCCGATGCGGGCGGCAGCCGCGCGAGCATCGAGGCGGCCCTGTTACGCCAGCCGACCTGGGTCGAGTATTCGGGCAGCTTCTTCCCCGTCATCGCGCTCGTGTTCTGCCTGCGCTCGTTCCTGTACGAGCCGTTCAAGATCCCGTCGAGCTCGATGGTGCCGACCTTGCTGGTGGGCGATCTGATCCTGGTGAACAAGTTCACCTATGGCATTCGTTTGCCGATCGTCAACAAGCGCATCATTGAAGTCAATGATCCGCAGCGCGGCGACGTGATGGTGTTCAAGTATCCGAAAGACATGTCGCAAGACTATATCAAGCGCGTGATCGGTGTGCCCGGTGATAAAATCACCTATGAAAACAAGCGCTTGACGGTCAACGGCAAGGAAGTGGCGTATACGCCGCTGGACGACTACCTGGACGATGAAAGCACCGTGTACCACAAGCAGCTGGAAGAAAACCTGACGGGCGTCAGCCATCGCATCCTCAACGACGAGCCTGCTCCAACGTTGAACTTGCGCGAAGTGAAGGATTTCCCGCACAAGGATGCGTGCAACTACAACGAAGACGGTTTTACGTGTGTAGTGCCACAAGGCAATTACTTCATGATGGGTGACAACCGCGACAATAGCGCGGACAGCCGCTACTGGGGCTTCGTGCCGAACGAAAACATCGTCGGCAAGGCTTTCCTCGTGTGGATGAACTTCAGCAATCCGAAACGTGTGGGCGGCATACACTAGGCCGTCCCTATGGCTGCCGTGCCGATTCCCCGCGCGGCGGCCAGCCGAATTACTCAGATGACACAGAAACAACAATGAATCTTCAGCTATTGCAAACCCGTTTAGGCTATACGTTCCAGGATGCTGGCCTGTTGCAGCAAGCCTTGACGCATCGTAGCCACAGCAGTTTGCATAACGAGCGGCTGGAATTCCTCGGCGACTCCATCCTCAACTGCGTGGTCGCTTCCATCCTGTACGAACGCTTCAAGTCCATCGATGAAGGCGATCTGTCGCGCCTGCGTGCCAATCTGGTCAAGCAGCAGTCGCTGTATGAAATCGCGCAAAAGCTGGAATTGTCGCAATTTTTGCGCCTGGGCGAAGGCGAACTGAAATCGGGCGGCTTCCGCCGTCCATCGATCCTCGCCGATACCCTGGAAGCCTTGCTGGGCGCCATTTTCCTCGACACGGGCTTCGATGCGGCCAGCACGGTGATCCGCGCGTTCTACATTCCCATCCTCGACTCGGTCGATCCGCAAACCTTGGGCAAGGATGCCAAGACCCTGCTGCAGGAGTTTTTGCAAAGCAAGAAAATTTCGCTGCCACAGTACAACGTGGTGGCCACCCACGGCGCCGCCCACAGCCAGGAATTCGAGATCGAATGCCTGGTGCCGAAATTGAACATCCAGGTTTACGGCCGTGGCGGAAGCCGCCGCGCCGGTGAGCAAGCCGCCGCCAAACTGGCGCTGGACGTGGCCGAGCAGGCGCTGCTGAAGTCGCCTGCCGCCAGCCGCAAGCCCAAACCGCGCGCCGCCCAGCTCAAGCTGGCCGGCATTGCCACCATCCAGAGCGACGACGCGCCAGCTCCTGCAGCCCCGGCGATCGCCGCTCACACTAAACAGAATCGACACTAGCATGACAGCCACCAAAATGCCCGACAACTTCCGCTGTGGCTATATCGCCATCGTGGGCCGCCCGAACGTGGGCAAATCGACCCTGATGAACGTGCTGATCGGCGCGAAGGTCAGCATCACTTCGCGCAAGGCGCAAACCACGCGCCACCGCATCACGGGCATCCAGACGGTGCCGGACGCGCAATTCATCTACGTCGATACGCCTGGTTTCCAGACGCGCCACTCGAACGCGCTGAACAAGACGCTGAACAAGACCGTCACGAACACCCTGATTTCCTCGGACGTCATCCTGTACGTGATCGAGGCGGGCACGTTTGGCCCGGCCGACCAGCAAGTGATGGACCTGCTGCCGAAGGAAGTGCCGTGCATCCTCGTCATCAATAAATCCGACCGCGTGAAAGACAAGGCCGTGCTGCTGCCGTTCGCGCAAAAGGTCGCCGCCATGCGCGACTTCGCCGCCATCGTGCCCGTCTCCGCCAAGCTGCACTTCCAGCTGGAAGGCTTGCAGAATGAGATCAAGCGCTTCCTGCCGGAAAACCAGCCCATCTTCGGACCGGACGACATCACGGACCGCAGCGAGAAATTCCTCGCCTCGGAAATCGTGCGCGAAAAGCTGTTCCGCTTTGTCGGCGACGAACTGCCGTACACGAGCACCGTCTTGATCGAGAAATTCGAGCAGGAAGGCGACCTGCGCCGCGTGTTCGCCGCCATCCTGGTCGAGCGCGACACGCACAAGTCCATGATCATCGGCAACAAGGGTGCGCGCCTGAAGGAAGTCTCCACCCAGGCCCGCCTGGATATGGAAAAGCTGTTCGGCGGCCCCGTATACCTGGAAATCTGGGTCAAGGTCAAGTCGGGCTGGGCCGACAACGAGGCGGGCTTGCGCGCCTACGGCTACGAGTAATCCGCAACCCGGGGGCGACGCCACACGCATGAGCACCACCACGCCAGCGCTGCACGATCCTGCGCCAGCCTCCCTCGTTGTTCCCGCGCCGGCGGCCATTGCGCCGCCGGCCGCAACTCCCGCATCCGCCGCGCCCCGCCGCAGCCGTCCGCCCGCGCGCGACGGCAAGGTCACGGGCCAGCCGGCCTTCGTGCTGCACAGCTATCCGCATAAAGAAACCAGCCTCATCGTCGACGTGTTTACACGCGAATATGGCCGCATCGCGCTCGTCGCCAAGGGCGCCAAGCGGCCCCATTCGCAGTTACGCGGCGTGCTGCAGACCTTCCAGCCGCTGCAGGCGGGCTGGACGGGCAAGTCCGAGCTGCGCATCCTGACGGGCGCCGAGTGGGTGGGCGGCATGCTGCCGCTGGAAAAGACCGCCTTGCTGTGCGGCTTTTACTTGAACGAATTGCTGGTGAAACTGCTGGCGCGCGACGACCCCCATCCCGTCCTGTTTGACCACTACGTTGCCACCTTGAATCAACTGGCGCACAATGAGCCGCCGCCCATCGTGCTGCGCAAGTTCGAGCGCGCCTTGCTCAAGGAAACGGGCGTGGCGGCCGACCTGACGCGCTGCACGGGCACGCGCCAGGCCGTCGATGCGGGGCAGGTGTACGTGGTCGACCCTGAACGGGGACCGCGTCCGGCGCGCGCCGCCGACGCCTGGCCCAAGATCACGGGCAAGACCCTGCTCGACATGGAGCGCGAAGATTATCTTGACGTGGCCACGCAGGCGCAAAGCAAGCTGCTGATGCGCTTTTTGCTGGCCCATCAACTGGGTGGCGCCACCTTGAATACGCGCCAGATACTGATCGATTTAATGCAGCTGTAGCTGCGGTTTGCCGCACGACAGCACTTTACGGATACCATCACTATGAGCTTTTTGCAGCCTTCCGGCCCCGTCATCGACCTGGGCGTCAATATCGACCACGTGGCCACCTTGCGCAATGCGCGCGGCACCGCTTATCCGGACCCGATCCGCGCGGCCCTGCTGGCCGAGCAGGCGGGCGCCGACGCCATCACCCTGCATTTGCGTGAAGACCGCCGCCACATCAAGGATGCGGACGTCATCGCCATCGCGCCGCAATTGCTTACGCGCATGAACCTGGAAGCGGCCGTGACACGGGAAATGATCGACTTCGCCTGCCGTATCAAGCCGGCGGACGTCTGCCTAGTGCCGGAAAAGCGTACGGAAGTGACGACGGAAGGGGGCCTGGACGTGGTGCGCTACTTCAAGGAAGTGCAGGCGGCCGTAAAACAATTGCAAGGCGAGGGCATCCGCGTGAGCCTGTTCATCGATGCGGACGAGCAGCAGATCGCTGCCGCCGCCGAGCTCGGCGCGCCCGTGATCGAGCTGCACACTGGGCGCTATGCGGATACGCAAGGCGCCGAGCAGTTGGCGGAACTGGAGCGCATCAAGGCGGGCGTGCTGTTCGGCGTGGGCCGCGGCTTGAAGGTCAACGCGGGCCACGGCTTGCATTACACCAATGTGCAGGCCATCGCCGCCATTCCGGATATTAGCGAGTTGAACATCGGCCACGCCATCGTCGCGCATGCCGTGTTTGTCGGCTGGGAAAACGCCGTGCGCGAAATGAAGGCCATCATGGTGGCGACGCGCCTCGCTGGCAAAGCATAAACGCGCGCACAAAGGAGGCAGCATGATCTACGGCATCGGCACCGATATCTGCAAGATCCCCCGCATCGAGGCGGCGCTGGCGCGCCACGGCGAGCGTTTCGCGAAAAAGATACTGGGACCGCAGGAGCTGGAAAAGTTCCGCGCCCGCAGCGCCAAGAACGCCGTGCGCGGCGTGCGCTTTCTGGCCACGCGCTTCGCGGCCAAAGAGGCGTTTTCCAAGGCCATCGGCCTGGGCTTGCGCATGCCGATGACCTGGCCCGCCGCGCAGATGCTGAACCACCCGAGCGGCAAGCCGATGATCGTCTGCAGCGGCGTGCTGGCCGAGTTCATGGAAAAAAACCGCTTGAGCGCGCAAGTGACGATCAGCGATGAAGAAGAGTATGCGGTCGCGTTCGTGATCGTGGAGCAAGCAGTGTAACAATGAGCCAGCAATGACCGAAGCAACCCCAGAATCTACCTTGGCCGAGACGCCGCCCGACCCGCGCGCGCAGGTGTTGGCCACCGTCGCCAAGCTGCCGAATTTGCCCGGCGTGTACCGCTATTTCGACGCCGCCGACAAGGTGCTGTACGTCGGCAAGGCGCGCGACCTGAAAAAGCGCGTCTCCAGCTATTTCCAGAAAAACCTGGCCAGTCCCCGCATCGCCATGATGGTCGAGCGCATCGCGCGCCTGGAAACGACGGTGACGCACAGCGAGGCGGAAGCACTGATCCTGGAAAACAACCTGATCAAGGCGCTGCAGCCGCGCTACAACATCCTGTTCCGCGATGATAAATCGTATCCGTATTTGAAAATCACGAATGGTGACGCGCCGCGCATGGTGTATTACCGGGGCGCGGTGGACAAGAAAAACCAGTATTTCGGGCCGTTCCCCAGTTCCTGGGCCGTCAAGGAATCGATGCAGATCCTGCAAAAGGTGTTTCTCATCCGCACCTGCGAGGACAGCGTCTACGCCAACCGTACGCGGCCCTGCCTGCTGCACCAGATCGGCCGCTGCAGCGCGCCGTGCGTGGACCTGATCAGCAAGGAAGATTATAAAAACGACGTGGAAAACGCGGCGCGCTTCCTGCGCGGGCGGCAAAGCGAAGTGATGGCCGACCTGGAAAAGAAGATGCACGCGTTTGCCGCCGAGCTCAAATTCGAGCAAGCCGTCGTGGTGCGCAACCAGATCGCTTCGCTGTCGCGCGTGCTGCACCAGCAAAGCATGGAAACGACGGGCGACGCCGACGTCGACATCATCGCCGTGCTGGTGCAGGGCGGGCGTGCCTGCGTCAACCTGGCCATGGTGCGCGGCGGACGGCACCTGGGCGACCGCGCGTATTTCCCCAGCCAGCTCAGCGATGCTGCGGCGATTGCCGAAGAGCCGATCGAGGTGGAAGTGCTGGCCGCCTTCCTGGCCCAGCACTACACGGAAAAATTCATTCCCGGCACCCTGATCCTGAATATCGAATTCGACCAGCCGGCCCTGATGGTGGCCCTGATGGAGCAGTGCGGCCACCGCATCAACCTGATCTTCCAGCCGCAGGGACAGCGCCGCCAGTGGCTGGAAATGGCGCAGAAGGGTGCCGAGATTTCGCTGGCGCGCTTGTTGTCCGAGCAGGGTTCGCAGCAGTCGCGCACGCGCGCGCTGGCCGAAGCGCTGCGCCTGGAAACGGAAGACCTCGACAGCCTGCGCGTGGAATGTTTCGACATCAGCCATACGCAGGGCGAGGCGACACAGGCGTCGTGCGTGGTGTTCCACCACCACGCCATGCAGAACGGTGAATACCGGCGCTACAACATCAACGACATCACGCCCGGCGACGATTACGCGGCCATGCGCCAGGTCCTCATGCGCCGTTATGAAAAGGTGGCGAATGGCGATGGCGTGATGCCCGACGTGGTCTTGATCGACGGCGGCAAGGGCCAGATCGAGATGGCACGCCAGGTGTTTGCCGAGCTGGGACTCGATATCAGCTTGATTGTCGGCGTGGCCAAGGGGGAAGGGCGCAGGGTGGGCCTGGAAACCTTGCTGTTCGTCGATGGCCGCGCGGCGCAGGAACTGGGCAAGGAATCGGCGGCCCTGATGCTGATCGCGCAAATCCGCGACGAGGCGCACCGCTTCGCCATTACCGGCATGCGCGCCAAGCGGGCCAAGACGCGCCAGACGTCGCGCCTGGAAGAGATCGAGGGCATCGGCGCCAAGCGCAGGCAAAAACTGCTGTCGCGCTTTGGCGGCTTGCGCGGCGTGGTCGACGCCAGCGTCGAGGACCTGATGTCGGTGGAGGGGATTTCCACGCAACTGGCGGAAGAAATCTACAGGCAGTTGCATTGATGGATAGTGCCTGGTCCGGCGCTGCGGCAACCGGACTAGGCTAATACCCTGGGGCCATGTAGACTAGTGGCGCTTTCTTCACGCTTTCTTCATGTTCAATTTACCCGTCGGCCGATTGCTCTCTTATGCCTTTTAATATTCCCATCCTTTTGACCTGGCTGCGCGTGGCCCTGATACCGCTCGTCGTCGGCGTGTTTTACCTGCCGCCGTCGATGCTGCTGCACGGCGACCAGAACCTGGTTGCCACCCTGGTCTTCATCGTTGCGGCCGTGACCGACTGGTTCGATGGTTTCCTCGCGCGGCGCTGGAACCAGACGTCGGCCTTCGGCGCCTTCCTCGACCCGGTCGCCGACAAGCTGATGGTGGCGGGCGCCTTGCTGGTGCTGGTGCAGCTGGACCGTGTCAATGCCGTGCTGGCCTTCATCATCATCGGCCGCGAAATCACGATTTCCGCGCTGCGTGAATGGATGGCGCAGATCGGCGCCTCGAAATCGGTGGCCGTCAGCTCGATCGGCAAGATCAAGACGGCCGCGCAAATGACGGCCATTCCCTTGCTGCTGTACCACGAAGTGATCTTTGGCGCGATCGATACCCACGTGTGGGGCGAGAAGCTGCTGTGGATCGCCTGCGTGCTGACGGTGTGGTCGATGTTCTATTACTTGCGCCTGGCATGGCCACTCATCAAGGAAAAAGCGGGAAATTTGCACCAGGAATAAGCAGGCGGCTATTTTCGGCGGAATATTTTGCAAAAGACCAGATATTGCCCGTTGACAGCCCCTGTAATCCCTCTATAATGCTGGCCTGTTGTTGATGACGCGGGAGTAGCTCAGTTGGTAGAGCGCAACCTTGCCAAGGTTGAGGTCGAGAGTTCGAGACTCTTCTCCCGCTCCAGTTTCCTGGATCGTGTCATAGGTAAAAACAGCGAATGCAGTAAAAAGTAGTACTGGCGATGTAGTAGAGCTTCTGATACAATGTTGTCCACTGCGGGAGTAGCTCAGTTGGTAGAGCGCAACCTTGCCAAGGTTGAGGTCGAGAGTTCGAGACTCTTCTCCCGCTCCAGCGAAAGCTGAAGCAGTACAGCAAGATGGCAGTAGCAGAAAATAGAAGCTCCAATGCGGGAGTAGCTCAGTTGGTAGAGCGCAACCTTGCCAAGGTTGAGGTCGAGAGTTCGAGACTCTTCTCCCGCTCCAGTGAATACTGGATCAGCAGTAAAGCAGCACTGGTAAACGGTAGTAAAAAGCAGTAAAATAGCGGTTCGTATGCGGGAGTAGCTCAGTTGGTAGAGCGCAACCTTGCCAAGGTTGAGGTCGAGA
>NZ_LBCO01000024.1:253967-375384 GCF_000988085.1 Janthinobacterium sp. KBS0711
AATTCTAAAGGGAAGCTAAGCTGGCTTCCTTTTTTTATCCGCCGCGGTACGCGGCGCGATTAGGCGGTAACCAAGCTCCAATGCGGGAGTAGCTCAGTTGGTAGAGCGCAACCTTGCCAAGGTTGAGGTCGAGAGTTCGAGACTCTTCTCCCGCTCCAGTTTTCAAGGTGGGCCGCAAGGCGCATCAAAGCAGTTCCTCTGGCGAGGTAGCAAAGAGGTTATGCAGCGGCCTGCAAAGCCGTTTAGACGGGTTCGATTCCCGTCCTCGCCTCCAGATGAAAAAAAATAGCCCACTTTCGAGTGGGCTATTTTTTTGCCCATGTTTTTGTCGTCTGCGCATCTTGTATAATGCCAACGAGCTCAGCCGCGCCGCCTGGCGCCTTGATGAAACTTCCCTTTCCGCCATACCGATGTAGTCACTGACGACTTTCCTGCTCCGTTCAACCGCAGCGCGGCTTTTCTGTGACGCTCGCTGGCATGGCTGCGCCTGATGATTGTCCATCAGGACGGCATTTTCTCTGTTCCGACTTTGGATACGCATCAATGATCAACGCAACTTTTCGGGATGAGTGGTTCTCGAACATACAAAAAAACGTTCTGGCGGGGCTGACCACCTCATTCGCGCTGGTGCCTGAATGCATCGCCTTTGCCCTCGTGGCGCAACTGAATCCCCTGATGGGCCTTTATGGCGCCTTCATCATTTGCGCATTCACGGCCATCTTTGGCGGGCGCCCCGGCATGATTTCGGGCGCGGCAGGTTCCATGGCCGTTGTCATCGTGGCGCTGGTGGCCCAGCATGGCGTGCAATATCTGCTGGCCACCGTGGTGCTGAGCGGCATCATCATGGCGCTGTTCGGCATCTTGCGCCTCGGTAAGCTGATCCGCATGGTGCCCTACCCGGTGATGCTGGGCTTTGTGAATGGCCTGGCCATCGTCATCGCCATGGCCCAGCTGGAACACTTCCGCCAGGCCACGCCGCAAGGCGAAACCTGGCTGCAAGGCGCGCCCTTGTACGTGATGAGCGCGCTGGTGCTGCTCACCATGGCCATCGTCTACGTGCTGCCGCGCCTGACAAAAGCCGTGCCGCCGGCGCTGGTGGCCATCCTGGGCGTGGGCGTGCTCAGCCATTTCTTGCAGCTGCCCACGCGCACCCTGGGCGACCTCGCGCATATCGCCGGCGGCTTGCCGGCCCTGCATTGGCCTACCGTGCCGCTGGACATGGCGACCTTGCACATCATCTTTCCGTATGCTGCACTGATGGCCATGGTGGGCTTGCTGGAAACCTTGCTCACTTTTAATCTCACTGATGAGATGACTGAAACGCGGGGCCAGCCGAACCGCGAATGCATCGCCCTCGGCGCATCGAACGTCGTCTCGGGCCTGTTTGGCGGCATGGGCGGTTGCGCCATGATCGGGCAGACCATGATCAACCTGAGTTCGGGCGGGCGCTCGCGCCTGTCGGGAGTGACGGCCGGCGTGATGATTTTATTGTTCATCCTGTTCCTGTCGCCGCTGATCGAACGCATCCCGCTGGCCGCCCTGGTCGGCGTGATGTTCGTCGTGGCGCAGCAGACGTTTGCCTGGGGATCGCTGCGCGTGCTGGGCAAGGTGCCGCTGCAGGATGCGCTGGTGATCGTCGCCGTGACGGTGATCACGGTGTTGACGGACCTGGCGCTGGCCGTGCTGTGCGGCATCGTGATTGCGGCCTTGAATTTCGCCTGGCAACATGCGCGCGACATGCGTGCCGACATCGATGATGGTGCACAAGGCGTGCGCGTCTACCTGCCGCACGGTACCCTGTTTTTCGCCTCGACCACGCATTTCCTGGAACTGTTCCAGGCGGCGACCGACCCGGCCCGCGTCATCCTCGACTGCCGGCACCTGCACATGGCCGATCACTCGGCCATCGCCGCCATCGAAGCCTTGTATGAGCGTTATGAAAAGGCGGGCAAGCACCTGCAGGTGACGCATCTGTCTCCCCGCAACCAGGTCTTGCTGCAGCGCGCGGGCGTGGATGTGAGCGTGGCGTAAAATAGGCGATTGTTGAATGTCTGTGGAGTGTGAATGCTGTCGTACGAACAAGAGCAATTATTGCAGCAAAGCCAAACGGCTTTTGATGCCTACTATGACGCGCTGGGCGCGTCGCTGGTGAACTTTGTCGAGCGCCTGGGCATCCAGCCCGCGCACGAAGTGTTGACGAATGCGGCCGAATACCTGCCGTACATCGATGCGGCCATGCGCACCATCGTCATCCGCGACGAAAGCTGGCAATGGGTGAAAACCATGCTCGGCTACTTTATCGGCGAATACTTCGTGCAGGGTCATGCGGGCTGCTGGTATGTGGAAACGCGGGCGGAATCGCCGCATTTTTGCCGCACCATGGTGGGCGGCTTCGAGCATGGCTTGCCGGCGGACGCCGCCATCGATCCGGAGGCGCTGGCGCTGGAATTTCTGGGGCAATCCGTGCCGCGCGAACTGGCGGCACTGATCGCCCAGGCGCAAGCCCGCGCGGCTTGATGCCGCAGGGCTTGCTGAAGAAAATTTAAAACTCTTCCCACTCGCCTTCGGCCGGCGCCGTTGCCTTGCTGCTGGTGCGCATCACCGGCAGGCGCAGGGCAGGGGCCGAGGCCTTGCGGGCTGGTGCGACTGGCGCTGCCGGCACGCTGCGCTGCGTAGCTTTCACGCTGAAACGGTCGGTCGCCGCGGCGTTGGCGTCCAGGCGGAAGACGCTGACTACCTGCGCCAGTTCGCTCGCCTGTTCCTGCATCGCTTCGGCTGCTGCCGACGCTTCTTCCACCAGTGCCGCATTTTGCTGGGTCACCTGGTCCATTTCGGAAATGGCCTGGTTGACTTGCTCGATGCCCGCGCTCTGCTCTTCGCTGGCGTTGCTGATCTCGCTCATGATGGACGTGACGAAGCCGATGCTTTGCACGATTTCTTCCATTGTCTTGCCGGCCTTGTCGACCAGGTCCGTGCCCACGTCGACTTTTTGCACGGAGTCGTCGATCAAGCCCTTGATCTCTTTTGCCGCCGCCGCCGAGCGCTGCGCCAGGTTGCGCACCTCGGTGGCCACGACGGCAAAGCCGCGGCCCTGTTCGCCGGCGCGCGCCGCTTCCACGGCCGCGTTCAAGGCCAGGATGTTGGTCTGGAAGGCGATGCCGTCGATGACGGAAATGATGTCGACGATCTTCTTCGACGAGGTATTGATCTCGCTCATGGTGGCGACCACTTCGGCCACCACGGCGCCGCCGCGGCTGGCGATGCCGGCTGCGTCGCCGGCCAGTTTATTCGCCTGGCGCGCATTGTCGGCGTTCTGTTTTACTGTCGAGGTCAGTTCTTCCATCGACGAGGCCGTTTCTTCCAGCGAACTGGCTTGCTGCTCCGTGCGCGACGACAAGTCCTGGTTGCCGGCGGCGATTTCGGCCGATGCCGTGGCGATGGTGTCGGTGCCGCTGCGCACCTGGCCCACGATGCCGACGAGGCTGTCGTTCATGGTTTTCAGGGCGTGCATCAGCTGGCCCGTTTCATCGCGGCCTTGCGCAATGATGGTGCTGGTCAGATCGCCCGCTGCCACGGTTTCCGCCACTTTCACGGCGGCGCGGATGGGGCCGGTAATCGAGCGCGTGATCCACCACGCGAAGCCGATGCCCATCAGCACGGCCAGCACGCCCATGGTGATCAGGAAAATGCGGGTGCCGCTGTAGGCTTCGATGATGCTGTTGCCGACGCCGTCGGCCGCCTTGATCTGCATGCCGGCAAAGCGTTTGACTTCGGCCAGGTAAGCCACGGTGATCGGTGCGACTTCCTTGTCGAACACGACCTTGGCGCCCGCCATGTCGCCGTCGGCCTTCATCTTGAAGGCGCGTGCGCGCGTCGTCACGTAGTCGGTGCGCACCTTGCGCACGACCTTGAATTGCTCGATCACGGCCGGGTTGAGCAGGGAGGCGACGATGTCGTCCTGCAGCTTGCTGGAACGCTCCGCATCGACTTTCAAGTCTTCCTCGATCTTGGCGCGCACGACAGGATCGGTGATCTCGAACGAGGCGACGCCGCGCACGCTGTTGAGTTCAATGATCTTCGACCATTCGGCCACCATGCGCTGGTTCTTGATGCTGGTATTGATGAGGCGGTAAGTCAGGTCGCTGGCCGTTTGCATGCGCACGAGGGCGGTGATGGTCAAGGCGGCAAGCAACAGCAATACGACAGCAAAGCCGACGCCAAGGCGGCTGCCGATGTTCAGGTTTTTCATGTAATTCCTAACAGTTTAATAGTCATGATCGCCGCCGCCAGCAGGGGCGGACAGGCGCCGCAAGGCGCAGGGGATCGGGGTCTTCGGGTGCCGCGGATGGCTGTGCGGCGCGCCGCGCTGAGCGTGGCGTTGGAGGTGAAGCAAGGGGCTTGTCGGTCAGGCTGACCGCTGCCCAGCAAGCCGCAAGTATAGCATTGACGCAGAGAAATAGTTTTTCAAAGCAATTTTAATTATTTTTTGATATTGATTTCCTGTTGTGTTTTTACATCAAGTACCTAGTCCATAGGTACTATCACTTACAGAAGTGCTTACTTTATGCAGGCTTGCCTGATAAAATACTAATGATAATCATTCGTATTAAAACATCGACCAGGGAATTGTATGCAGCAACGTCGCACGCCAGGATGTAAACCGATCACCATCGCCGTATTGGGCGCCTTGACCTTGGGCGCCACGCCATTGGCGGCCTGGGCGCAGGAAAGCTTGCCCGCCGTTACCGTCACGGCGTCGAAGGACAAGGATGGCTATGTCGCCGCCACCTCGGCCAGCGGCACCAAGACGGAAATGGCCCTGCGCGACGTGCCGCAGACGATCAACGTGGTGCCGGCCGCCGTCATCCGCGACCAGAACGCCATGTCGATCCAGGACATCATGAAGAACATCCCCGGCGTGGGCTTGTCCACGGGCGACGGCCAGCGCGACCAGGTGTTCATCCGCGGCTTCACGGCCATCGGCGACCAGTTCGTCGACGGCTTCCGCGATGACGCGCTGTACTTCCGCGACCTGTCGAACGTGGAGCGCCTGGAAGTGATCAAGGGGCCGGCCGCCGTGCTGTACGGCCGCGGTTCCTCGGGCGGGCTGGTGAACCGCATCACGAAGAAGCCAGGTATCGATATCACGGACGTGGCCCTGAGCCTGACGAATACAAAAGGACGCCGCGGCGAAGTCGACGTAGGCCGCGTCGGCGAGACGGTGGACTGGCGCTTCACGGGTGCGCGCGAATTGTCGGACAGCTATCGCGACCAGCAATTCATCAACCGCACGGCGCTGTCGCCCTCCGTGGCCATCCGCCTCTCCGGCGCCACCAAATTGCTGCTGCAGGGCGATTACCTGGAAGACCGCCGCCTGACGGACTTCGGCATCCCGTCCTATCAGGGCCGTCCTGTCGCCGTCGATGCGCGCACCTATTTTGGCGCCGAGAATGCCCGCGATGCGGACTTCAGCCAGTCGCGCGTAGTGTCCACGGCCGCCACCCTGACACACAAGTTCAGCGATAGCTTGTCGCTGCGCAATGCCTTCCGCTACTACGATTACCACCTGGACCGCAACAACACGAATATTTCCGGCAACGTCAACGAAGTCAAGGGCACGATGAGCCTGGGCCACGCCAAGCTGAACCGCGACGAAAGCGGCTGGTTCAACCAGACGGAACTGACGCAAAAGCTGGTCACGGGCAGCCTGCGCCACGAAGTGCTGTACGGCGCCGAGTTCGGTAAGCAAAACAAGGATGCGTCTAGCTGGGCCTCGACCGTGGTGGCGACGAATGTGTCGATCTTCAATCCCGTTTTGCCGCAGGTTAACCGCAGCAAGCTGGGCGCGCGCGGCGATACCTTCGGCACCTACGACACGGCGGCCGCCTACGTGCAGGACGCCATCAGCATCAGCGACGAGTGGAAGGCGCTGGCCGGCCTGCGCTACGACCGCTACAAGCAGCAGTCGCGCCTGGCCAATGCGCTTGGCGTGACGACGGCTGACCTGTCGCGCACGGATTCGGCCTACAGCCCCCGCGCCGGCCTCGTCTGGCAACCGAGCGCCGTGCAATCGTACTACGCGTCGTGGAGCCGCTCGTTCCAGCCGAGCGGGGAAAACTTCGCCCTGGCCGCCAACAATGCCGACCTGGCGCCGGAAACCACGCGCAATACGGAAGTGGGCGCCAAGTACGACCTGTGGGGCGGCCGCGCCAACGCCACCGTGTCGTTGTTCCGCCTGGAGCGCGACAATATCAAGACCAGCGACCCGATCACGAACCGCATCGTGCCGGTCGGCACGCAGCGCACGGATGGCCTGGAACTGACCTTCAACGCGGACTTGCACGATGGCTGGAAAATGATGGCCGGCTACGCCTACTTGGACGCCACCATCACGGACTCCATCGCCGTCGACCGCAGCGTGAATGCGCCTGGCACGACGACGGCCAGCGCCGTCGCCATCAAGGGCAAGCGCGCCACCCTGACGGCGCGCAACACGGCCAACCTGTGGCTGACGAAAGACCTGGGCCACGGCTTCACGGTGGGCGGTGGCGCGAATGCCGTCGGCAGCCGCTTCGCCAATCAGGGGAACACGGTGGTGCTGCCAGGCTACGTGACGGCCGACGTCATGGCCGCGTACCGCACGGGCCGCTATGAAGTGCAGCTGAACGTCAACAATATCGGCGATACGCGCTACATCGTGTCGGGTCACGGTTCCAGCCCGAACCTGAGCTTGCCAGGCGCGCCGCGCAATGTGGCGCTGACCTTGCGCTACAGCCTGTAACTTTTTCTGCCCCCGAAAACCCGCTTGCGAGCGGGTTTTTTGCATGGGTGGGTAGCGATGTGCAAGCGCGCGGGGCAGGCTGGCATGGTTTAGAGGGAACGTTCGGTATCGCCAAATTAACGTTGACTAAAGGAAACCTTCTCCGGCGAACTGAGCCTTGATCGGGATTGGGGGGTAAAATGCTGTCATACGGCACAGGCATGGTGCTTATATCTTGATGATATGACACGACCACGACGCCGTATGACTTTTATTTACTCACATCATAGAGGCCTGAATATGGTTCAGATGTCCAGGCGCCAGTTCCTTCGGGTAACTGGCGCGACCATTGCTGGTTCCAGCCTCGCCCTGCTCGGTTTCGCACCGGGCCAGGCGATGGCGGAAGTGCGGCAATACAAGCTGTCTCGCACGACCGAGACACGCAATACCTGTCCCTACTGTTCGGTAGGATGCGGCGTCCTGCTGTATGGGCTGGGCGACGGCGCGAAAAATGCCGTCTCCAGCATCATCCACGTGGAAGGCGATGCCGATCACCCGGTGAACCGCGGCACCCTGTGCCCGAAAGGCGCCAGCCTGGTCGACTTCATCCACAGCCCGAACCGCCTGAAAGTGCCCGAGTACCGCGCACCGGGCGGCACGGAATGGCAACCGATCTCCTGGGATGTGGCGCTCGACAAGATCGCGCGCCTGATGAAGGATGACCGCGACGCCAACCTGATCGAAAAGAATGCCGACGGCAAGACCGTCAACCGCTGGCTCTCCACCGGCATGCTGGCCGCGTCCGCCGGCAGCAACGAGGTCGGGTATCTGACTCACAAGACAGTGCGCAGCATGGGGATGCTGACCTTTGATAATCAGGCGCGTGTATGACACGGACCGACGGTGGCAGGTCTTGCCCCGACGTTTGGCCGTGGCGCGATGACGAATCATTGGGTCGATATCAAGAATGCCGACGTGATCCTGGTCATGGGCGGCAATGCAGCAGAAGCACATCCTTGCGGATTCAAATGGGTAACGGAAGCGAAGGCGCATAACAAGGCCAAGCTGATCGTTGTCGATCCGCGTTTTACCCGTACCGCATCCGTGGCAGATTACTACTGCGCCACGCGTACCGGCACGGACATCGTCTTCCTCGGCGCGATCATCAATTATCTGCTGACGAACGACAAGATCCAGCATGAGTACGTGCGCAACTACACGGACATGCCCTTCATCGTGCGCGAAGATTATGCGTTCGAGGACGGCCTGTTCTCGGGTTTCGACAAGGAAAAAGGCAAGTACACCGACAAGGCCACCTGGGATTACGAGATCGGCGACGATGGCTATGCCAAGGTCGACCCGACCCTGGAACACCCGCGCTGCGTCTACCAGATGATGAAGAAGCACTACTCGCGCTACACGACCGAGATGGTCGAACGTACGTGCGGCGTGTCGGCCGACAAGTTCCACAAGGTGGCGGAAGCCCTGGCTTCGACCGCCGTGCCGGGACGCGCCGGTACCATCCTGTACGCGCTGGGCTGGACGCACCACTCGACGGGTGCGCAAACCATCCGCACGGGCGCCATGGTGCAGCTGTTGCTGGGCAATATGGGCATCGCCGGCGGCGGCATGAACGCCTTGCGCGGCCACTCGAACATCCAGGGCTTGACCGATCTGGGCCTGATGTCGAATCTGTTGCCGGGTTATATGACCTTGCCGAACGAGGCCGAGCAGGATTTCGACGGCTATATCGCCGCGCGCGCCACCAAGCCGCTGCGGCCGAACCAGCTCAGCTACTGGAGCAATTACCGCAAATTCCACGTCAGCTTCATGAAGACGTGGTGGGGCGACTTTGCCACCGCGGAAAATAACTACGCCTTCGACTACCTGCCGAAGCTCGACAAGCCGTATGACTTGATGCAAGCGATCGAGAACATGCACCAAGGCAAGATGACGGGCTATATCTGCCAGGGCTTCAACGTGCTGGCGTCCGCGCCGAACAAGCAGAAGGTCACGGAAGCGCTGGCTAAGCTGAAGTTCCTCGTCATCATGGATCCGCTGGCCGTGGAAACGGGCGAATTCTGGAAGGCGCACGGGCAGTACCACGAAGTCGATCCCACCAAGATCATGACGGAAGTGTTCCGCCTGCCGACCAGCTGCTTCGCCGAGGAACGCGGTTCGCTGGTGAGCTCCTCGCGCGTGCTGCAGTGGCACTGGCAGGCGGCCGAACCGCCGGGCCAGGCGCGCAGCGACCTCGAGATCATGTCGGGCCTGTTCCTGCGCATGCGCAGCATGTACCAGAAAGAGGGCGGCAAGTTCCCCGATCCGATTCTCAACCTGACGTGGAATTATGCGCAGCCGCATAACCCGCAGCCGGAAGAAATCGCCCGTGAATTCAACGGCAAGGCGCTGGCCGACTTGTACGATCCGAAAGATCCGACCAAGCTGCTGGTGAAGAAGGGCGAGCAGCTGGCCTCGTTTGCGCAATTGCGCGACGATGGCACGACCACCAGCGGTTGCTGGATTTTCGCCGGCAGCTGGACGCAGGCGGGCAACCAGATGGGACGGCGCGACAATAGCGACCCGACCGGCATCGGCCAGACGTTGGGCTGGGCCTGGGCATGGCCGGCGAACCGCCGTGTGCTGTACAACCGCGCTTCGTGCGACTTGAAGGGCAAGCCTTTCGACCCGACCCGTAAACTCATCGAGTGGAATGGGACGAACTGGAGCGGGGCCGATATTCCCGACTTCAAGGTCGACGAACCGCCGGAAAATGGCATGGGGCCGTTCATCATGCTGGGCGAGGGCGTGGCGCGCTTCTTTGCGCGTGGCGCCATGGCCGAAGGTCCGTTCCCCGAGCATTACGAGCCGTTTGAAAATCCGCTGGGCTACAACCCCATGCATCCGAAAAACCCGCAAGCGACCAGCAATCCGGCCGCGCGCGTGTTCGCCGATGACCGGAAAATGTTCGGCACGCATGAGGAATATCCGCATGTGGCCACCAGCTACCGCCTGACCGAGCATTTCCATTACTGGACCAAGCATGCGCGCCTGAATGCCATCATCCAGCCGCAGCAATTCGTTGAAATCGGCGAAGAGCTGGCCAAGAGCATCGGCGTCGTTGCCGGCGGAGAAGTGCGCGTCAGTTCCAAGCGGGGCCACATCATCGCCAAGGCCGTCGTCACCAAGCGCATCAAGGCTTTGATGATCGAGGGCAAGCCGGTGCATACCGTGGGCCTGCCGCTGCACTGGGGCTTTACGGGCGTGGCCAAGCCGGGGTATCTGATCAATACCCTGACGCCGGGCGTGGGGGATGCGAATTCGCAAACGCCGGAATTCAAGTCCTTCCTCGTGAAGGTGGAAAAAGCATGATGGGAGCTCAATAATGGCACTGCAATCCTTAGATATCCGGCGCCTGTCGGCTACCACGGTGACCCCGTCGCAAGCACGCAGCCCGGTGACGGGCACCGTGGCCAAGCTGATCGATGTGTCGAAATGCATCGGCTGCAAGGCTTGCCAGACGGCGTGCATGGAATGGAACGACTTGCGTGACGAAGTCGGCGAAAACCATGGCACCTATGACAATCCGACGGACCTGACGCCGCAATCGTGGACGGTGATGCGTTTTGCCGAACACGAAAACAACGACGGCAACCTCGAGTGGCTGATCCGCAAGGATGGCTGCATGCACTGCGAGGACCCGGGCTGTCTGAAGGCCTGTCCGGCGCCGGGCGCCATCGTGCAGTACACGAACGGCATCGTGGACTTCCATCAGGAAAACTGCATCGGCTGCGGCTACTGCGTGGCCGGCTGTCCTTTCGACGTGCCCCGCATTTCGAAAAAGGACGACCGCGCCTACAAGTGCACCTTGTGCTCGGACCGCGTCGCTGTGGGCCAGGAACCGGCCTGCGTGAAAACCTGCCCGACGGGCGCCATCGTGTTCGGCACCAAGGAAGACATGAAGGTGCATGCGGAAGAGCGTATCGTCGACCTGAAGTCGCGCGGTTTCGAGAACGCGGGCCTGTACGATCCGCTGGGCGTGGGCGGCACGCACGTGATGTACGTGCTGCACCATGCCGACAAGCCGAAGCTGTATTCGAACTTGCCGGAACGCCCGCGCATCAGCCCGATGGTGGGCTTCTGGAAGGGCTGGTCCAAGCCGCTGGCGGTGGCCGGCATGGCCGCCACGGCCCTGGCTGGCTTCTTCCATTACACGCGTGTCGGTCCGAACGAAGTGAGCAGGGAAGAGGAGCACGAAGCGCTGGAAGAGGCCAAGCGCATACGGGAGGAAGACCATGAGCCACAGTGATCTGCATGATGGAAAGCTGCGCGACAAGGATGGCAATCCCTTGATCGAACGCTACAACCCCAACGAGCGCACGAATCACTGGGTCACGGCCATCACCTTCGTCATGCTGGCGCTGTCCGGCCTGGCCATGTTCCATCCGTCGATGGCGTGGCTGGCGAACCTGTTCGGCGGCGGGCAATGGACGCGCATTTTGCATCCGTTTGCCGGCCTGGTGATGTTCGTCTCGTTCGCGATTTTAGTGGTGCGCTTCTGGCACCACAACAAGTTCGAGGACGGCGACAAGCAGTGGCTGAAACAGATGGATGACGTGCTCAACAACCGCGAAGAAAAGCTTCCGAAGATCGGCAAATACAATGCCGGCCAGAAGATCCTGTTCTTCGTGCTGCTCGCTTGCATGGTGGGCTTGCTGCTGTCGGGCATCGTGATCTGGCGCGCGTATTTCGCGTTCTATTTTCCGATCCCCGTCATCCGCGCGGCCGCCTTGCTGCACGCCGTGTGCGCGTTCGGCATCATCTGCTCGATCATCGTGCACATCTATGCGGCCCTCTGGGTCAAGGGCTCGATCGGCGCCATGGTGCGCGGCACCGTCACCTATGGCTGGGCGCGCAAGCACCATCCGAAGTGGTTTGAATCGGTGGTGCGTAATACGAGAAAGTAGGCAGCAGGGTAGGTCGGCTTAGCTTCGCGTAAGCCGACATGCTCCGCCGCCGGCGTTTTCGTATGCCAGGGCCAGTCCCCCAGGACTGGCCCCTTTCTTTTTATCGATTAAAATACTTTTACAGCACAGCCAAATCCGCTGGCTCTGCCTTGCCTTTTTTGATGGGAAAACTCCATTGGTACAACGCATACTCCAGCCAGGCGAAATCGAAGGCCTGGACCACAACGCGATTCCGCGCCTGCTGCTGCCGCAGCCTGACAGTCTGTTCAAGGCGCGCGCCTTGCGCCTGCGCGAACTGGCGCAAGGTAACATCAAGGGCATCCCCGTCGACGCGGGCATGCAGGGCTACCTGGTGCTGATGGCCGCGCTGGCCGATGCGCAGGCCGCTGTGGTGGGAAAACTGGCGCCCGGCGCCGTGCCTGCCGCCGACCCGGACGCGCTGCGCCGCGCCATCCAGCACCGCATGCCGGTGCTGCCCGTCAGCGGCGCCCGTCCGCCCGTTTGGCGCGACATTTTCGCCAGCCTGCTCGATGAACTGGCCGCCACGGCTGCAAGCCAGCCGTCACTGTCCGGCGGCCTGACCCAGGTGCTGGCCCAGCTGCGCGCACTCGATGCGCCAGCGCTGGACGCCTGCGCCGATGCCGTGCTCGATGAAAACGGCGACAACCTCAATCCCATGCATGCGCCGTTCGTCGCGGCCGCCCTGCAAATCCTGTGGTCGGTATCGGCCAGCGAATTGCGCGCCGCGCGCGTGCCGGACCTGGAAACGGGCACCTTGTGTCCCGTCTGCGGTTCGCACCCCGTCGCCAGCGTGATCCGCATCGGCGGCCAGTCGCAGGGTTACCGCTACCTGCATTGCGGCATTTGCGAAAGCGAATGGCATATGGTGCGCGTCAAGTGCTCGACCTGCGAACAGAATGGCAAGATCGCCTACCAGGGCCTGGACGCGGCCGATGCCAAGCCGTTCGACCCCGTGACGGCGAAGGACGACAAATTGCCGAACAAGGCGAATGATCCGAAGAAGGTGGCGCGCGCGGAAACCTGCGACGACTGCCATACGTATCGAAAAGTCTTCAATCAGGAACACGATTACAACGTCGAACCGCTGGCCGACGACCTGGCCAGCCTGATGCTCGACCTGCTGGTGGGCGAAGCGGGCTACCAGCGCGCCAGCGGCAATCCGCTGCTGTGGCTGGGCAAAAGCAGCGAAGGCCAGCCGTCATGACGACGGGGCAAACCGTGCGCCTGCCGTCGGTCGACCGCATCCTGGGCGACGCGGCTTGCCTGGACCTGATTGCGCATTACGGCCGCGCGCAGACCCTGGCCTGCGCGCGCGCCGTGCTGGCCGAACTGCGCACGGCCATGCTGGCCGGCGCAGTGTGCGAGGAGGGCGCATCGATCGCCGCCATCGTCGCGCAAATGGACGAACGGCTGCAAGCGCAAGCGTGCACGCAGCTGCGCGCCGTCTTCAACCTGACGGGCACCGTGCTGCACACGAATCTGGGCCGCGCGCTGCTGCCCGACGCGGCCGTGCAGGCCGTGGTGGAAGCGCTGCAGTGGCCGATGAACCTGGAATTCGATCTGGAAACGGGCAAGCGCGGCGACCGCGACGACCTGGTCGAGGAACTGCTGCGCGAACTGACGGGGGCCGAAGCGGCCACCATCGTCAACAACAATGCGGCCGCCGTGCTGCTGATGCTGAACACCCTGGCGCAGAACAAGGAGGTCGTCGTCTCGCGCGGCGAACTGGTGGAAATCGGCGGCGCCTTCCGCATCCCCGACGTCATGACGCGCGCGGGCGCCGTGCTGCGTGAAGTGGGCAGCACGAATCGCACGCACCTGGCCGACTACGCAAATGGCGTGAACGAGAACACTGCCTTGCTGATGAAGGTCCATTGCAGCAATTACGCGATCACCGGTTTCACGAAAAGCGTGGAGCTCGACGAACTGGTGCCGCTGGCCGTAAAACACGGCGTGCCGACGGCCGTGGATCTGGGCAGCGGCACCCTGGTCGACCTGGCGCAGTACGGTCTGCCGCATGAAACGACGGTGCGCGAAACCATCGAAGCGGGCGCCGACCTGGTAACCTTCAGCGGCGACAAATTGCTCGGTGGCCCGCAATGCGGCGTCATCGTCGGGCGCGCCGATCTGATCGCGAAGATCAAGCGCAACCCATTGAAACGCGCACTGCGGGTCGGCAAGCTGACCCTGGCCGCATTGGCTCCCGTGCTGCAGCTGTACCGCGCGCCGGACTTGCTGGCCGAACGGCTGACCACCTTGCGCCTGTTGACGCGTCCCGCCGCCGCCATGCGCGCGCAGGCGGAAACCCTGCTGCCGCTGCTGCAAGGCGCGCTGGGTTTGCAGTACGTGGTGACGGCGGAAGCCATGAAAAGCCAGATCGGCAGCGGCGCCTTGCCCGTCGACCAGCTGCCCAGCTTTGGCCTGGCCATTCGCAGCGCGCCCGGCTCGCGCCTGAGCAATCCCCTGGGTGTGCTGGAACAGCGTTTGCGCGCCTTGCCGTGCCCCGTGATCGGGCGCATCGGGCAAGACACCTTGTGGCTCGATTTGCGCTGCCTGGAAGCGGCGCACCAGACGGCCTTCATCGCGCAGCTCGGCGAGTTGTCCGCATGATCGTCGGCACCGCAGGCCATATCGACCATGGCAAGACGACCCTCACGCGCGCATTGACGGGCGTGCACACGGACCGCCTGAAGGAAGAGCAGGCGCGCGGCATTTCGATAGAACTCGGCTACGCCTACCTGCCGCTGGCGGATGGCACGGTGCTGGGCGTGATCGACGTGCCTGGCCACGAAAAATTCATCCGCACCATGGCTTCGGGCGTGACGGGCATCGACTTCGCCTTGCTCGTGGTGGCCGCCGACGACGGTATCATGCTGCAGACGCACGAACACCTGGCCATCTTGCAGCTGCTCGGCGTGACGCGCGGCGCCGTGGCGCTGACCAAGATCGACCGCGCCGACAGCGCCCGCGTGGCGCAGGTGGAGGCGGACATCGAAGCGCTGCTGGCCGGCGCGCCGCTGGCGGGCAGCCCGATTTTTCCCACCGCCGCCAATCTTGACAACGATGCCGGCGTGGCCGCCTTGCTGGCGCACCTGACGCAAGTGGCGCGCAGTCTGCCGCAGCGCGACGAGCGGCGTTTGTTCCGCCTGGGCGTGGACCGCGTGTTCACCTTGTCGGGGCAGGGCACCATCGTTACCGGCACGGCGCTGGCGGGCCGCGCGCAGGTGGCCGACATGCTGCAACTGGCGCCCGGCGGCGCGCAGGCGCGTGTGCGCAGCATCCATGCGCAGAACCGCGCGGCCGAAACGGGCATGGCGGGCCAGCGCCTGGCGCTGAACCTGGCCGGCATCGACCGCGAGCGTATCGAGCGGGGCAACTGGATCGTCGCGCCCGAGCTGGCGCAGTGTTCCGAGCGCCTCGACGTGGAACTGACGCTCTTGCCCGACGCGGGCGTGCAGCTGAAAGCCTGGTCGCCGCTGCACGTGCACCTGGGCGCGGCGCACCAGCTGGCGCGCGCCGTCATGCTCGATGGCGAGACCCTGTCGCCGGGGCAGACTGGAAGAGCGCAACTGGTGTTCGACGCCCCCATGCACGGCGTGCCGGGCGACCGCTTCGTCGTGCGCAACGCGCAAGCGACGCAGACCGTGGGCGGCGGCATGGTGCTCGATCCCTTCGGCCCTGCGCGCAAGCGGCGCAGCCCGGCCAGGCTGGCATGGCTCGATGCGCTGGCCGCGTTCATCGCGCACGGCGACTATGCGGACCTGCTGGCGCAAAGCCCGCTGGGGCTGCGCGAGTCGCTGCTGGTGCGCCTGTCCCTGCTGCCGGCGGCGGCCATCGCGCTGCCGCCCGACACGCGGCGCATCGCCCTGCGCGGCGGCGACGCCCTGCTGGTGGCGCCACCGGCCTTGCTGGCGCTGCAGGAGCGGGTGCTGGAAGCTCTGGCAATCTTCCACGCGCGCGCCCCCGACGAGGCGGGGCCGGAACTGTGGCGCCTGAAACGCATCGTCGACGCGGAGATGGAAGACGCCTTGTGGAGCCACCTGGTCGAAGGCTTGCTGGCGCGTGGCGAGCTCCTCGCGCGCGGCGCCAGCCTGCACTTGCCGACGCACAGCGTGGAACTGACGCCGCAGGAGCAATCGGTGGCCGAGCCCTTGCTGGCCGCGCTGGAGCAGGGGCGAGCCGATCCGCCGTGGACGCGCGACTTGGCGCGGGGCTTCGGCCTGGCCGAGGATGAGACGCGCAGGCTGCTGCGCAAACTTGCCAAGGCAGGCCAGATCAGCCAGGTGGTGCACGACCTGTTCTATCACCAGGCGGCGCTGGCCGAGCTGGCGCAACTGGTGCGCACCCTGACCGAAAAAGCGGAACTGGACGAGAATCTGGCGCCCGGTTCCGGCGCCGTGGGCGCGGCCACCTTCCGCGACGCCAGCGGCCTGGGCCGCAAGCGGGCGATCCAGGTCTTGGAATTCTTCGACCGCGTCGGTTATACTCGTCGTGTTGGCAATGGGCATCTATTGCGCCCGCAGGCGCTCTGGTCCTATACGGCAGCCTCGCCCAACAGCTAGCTCAGGCACCGCGGAAAGCACACTCATCCGGTGATGTGGCCGGGCTTCAAACCCGGTGGAGGGCGTCAGACGTTCTCCCGTAGGTTCGACTCCTACTGTTTTCCGCCAGTTACTTTTCATCTCATCCCCTCGCGCATGGCGTTCTGCTGGCGTTGGCTTGTTGCCACGCTGCCGAAAATAGTTGATTGAACTGGCAATATGCGGCGATGCCGTGGGGGAGCCAATGGTAACATCGGCTTGAATCCCCTGTAGCAGATGAAAGCAAGCATGAAACAAGGAAGCATGGCACGGCTGCTGGCGGTGGCGCTGCTGATGCCGGCGCTGGCCGCGGCGGCCGGCCTGCGCATCGTCGGCGAGCATTTGCCGCCATCGAGCATGATGGAAGGCAATGTCGTCGTGGGACGTGAAACGCTCAAGGTGCGCGACATCATGGCGCGCGCCGGAATTGCCTACAGTATCGAACTGCTGCCGTGGAAGCGCGCGTACGCGCAGGCGCTGCGCGAAGCCGACACCTGTATCTTTTCCACCAGCCGCACGCAGGAGCGCGAAGCGCAATTTCGCTGGATCGGCCCCCTCAACGAAGCGGAATGGATACTCTATGGCCTGGCCGAGCGGCATCTGGCGCTGCGCACGCTCGACGATGCGCGCGGCCTGGTGATTGGCACGGTGCTCGGCGACGCGCGCGACGACTACCTGCGCCAGCGCGGCATGAACGTGGCGCCCGTGACGCAGGAGTGGCTCAATCCGCAAAAACTGCTGCTGGGGCGCATCGACCTGTGGGCCGTGGGCATGGCCGTGGGCAGCAAGCCGTTTGTGGGCAAGGAGTGGGCGGGCAAGGTGGTGCCGTTGCTGACTTTTAATCGCGTGCAGACTTACCTCGCCTGCAACAAGCAACTGCCCGAGGCGCAGGTGGCGGCCATGCAGCGGGCGGCGGCGGCCATGCGCCGCGACGGCAGCATGGCGCGCGAGCAGCTGCGCTGATTCAGTGCACTGATTCAGCTCTCCAGCCACTGGCGCACGCAGTTGCGTCCTTCGCGCTTGGCCTGGTACAGGGCCTGGTCCGCATGGCTGTAGGCCGTCTCGAACGGCGTGCCGGCGCGGTTCCAGCTCAGGCCCACGCTGACGGTGATGGCGCGCGTGATGGGCGCCGCATGGCGCTGGCGGCCGACGGTCTCGCAGATGCGCTGCGCCACTTGCGCCGCGTCGTCGCGCGAGGAGGTGGGCCAGACGACGGAAAATTCTTCGCCGCCGACCCGGCCGATGGCCGTCTCCTGGCCCAGCAAGCCTTTCAGGCAGTCCACCACGGCCTGGATCACGCCGTCGCCGGCCGGGTGGCCGAAGTCGTCGTTGACCTGCTTGAATAAATCGATATCGAGCACGATCAGCGCCATGTCGCCCTGCGCCAGGCAGCGCGACGCGTGGTCGATCACGGCGCCGCGGTTCAGGGCGCCCGTCAGCGGGTCGTGCGTGGCGCGGTATTCGAGCTGGCCGGCCAGGGTCTGCAATTGGCGGTTCAGCAGATGCATGTCGCGCTCGGCGCGGTCGCTGCGGCCGATCAGGCGCCGCGTCTCGCGCATCAGCCGCTCGTAGTGGATGATCAGTTCACCGAGCACGCGCCGCTGTTCCGCGCCCGAGGCGTTGGCGTCGGCGTGCATGCGGCGCGCGGCGGCCAGCGCCGCCGCTTCCACGGTGAACAGGTCGGGCTCCAGGCCGGACTCGGAGAGGGCGGCGCGCATGCCCTAGTTGCCTTGCACGGGATGGTCGTGGAAATCGAGCGCCGTGAAGTCCTGCTGCAGCTCCTCGCCGAATTCCAGGATGGTGTCGTCGTCTTCGTCGTGGTACCAGTTCAGGCGCACCTGGTTGCCGTCCACGGCAGCCTGGTTCAGGGTGTCGAACAGGGTAAACAGCATCTTCGTGCTCGAACTGTTGAAGTAGGCCAGCGAGACGTTGACGGTGATGGCCGCTTCGCGGCAGCCTTCCAGGTAGGCGCGCACGGCGGCGATCAGCGGGCCATAGAAGGCGGCTGCGTTTTCCGGATACGATTCGCCCTTGATCGACAGGGTGTGCTGCTCGAAACGGAAGTCGATTTCGGGCGAACTCGGGGTCGCGGCGATGAACAGTGGTGACGGTAATTGCATATACTTTCCTGAGTCGGCTCTTTCAAATGATGGCTTTGATGCAGAAGATGGTGTGGCCCGGCTCCTGGGGATCCTGGACGAATTCGAATTCCAGCGGCTCGCTGGCGTCGCGCGCCATGGTGAGAAAACCCAGGCCCGCGCCCTTGCTGTCGGCCGGCGCTTCCTCGCGCAGGGCCTTTTTATACGCGAGGCGGATTTCTTCCATCGTCATGGTGTGCAGCGGTTCCAGGCGGGCGCGGATCTGCGCCACGTTGTCCGTCGAGACGGGATTGGCGCACAGCAGGAAAAAGCTGTCGCCGCGCGTGCCGATGCAAAACGAGCCGCGCCGCATCTGCTGGTCCAGCTGCGCATCGGGCGTCAGGCTGTCGGCGGAATAGTGCATGATGTTTTGCGACATCTCGATGAACGAGGAAAAGATGCGCCGCCGCGTGGGCCCGGCCGCGCCGGCCGTATCGAGGCGCGCCTTGATGGTTTCGGAAATGGCGTTCACCACGTGCTGCGAGAAATAGCCCACGTAAAAAAAGATGATGTTGCGCTTGCGCGCCACATCCCAAAACTCGTTGAATTCTTCGTACAGCACGTCCGTGCTCCTGGCTAGCCGGTGACCCGGTTTCTTGTTGATAAGGTGGCTCGATGGCGCCAAAACTACAGGCGGAAACAGAAAAAGGTCAAGTCATCGCGGCGCGGCTGCGCTCCCTGCCAGGCGGCGCTGTCCTGCAGCAGGGCCGCCGCCACGTCGCCGGCGGGAGCATCGCGCCGCGCCAGCAGCAGCTCGCGCATGCGCCGCTTGCCGTAGGCGATGTCGCGCGCGCCGCCGATCTGGTCGAGCAAGCCGTCGGTGGTGAGGAACAGCAGGCTGCCGGGAGGGATGGCCAGCGTCTCGTTGTGCCAGCAGTAGCCGGCCGGCGTGTCGACATAACCCACGCCCATGCGCGCGCCGTCGATGGCGCGCACGCTCTCGTCGCCCGGCGCCACCACGTGCAGCGCCAGTTTCGCCCCCGCGAAACGCAGGCTGGCGCTGGCCGTGTCGTAGCACAAAAAGGCGCAATCCATGCCGTCGTTCGAGCCGGCGTGGCCTGTGGCCTCGCTGCTGCTGGCGCCATCCTGGCCCAGCAGGGTCTTGATGGCGCGGCTGACTGCGCCGATCAGGGCGGCCGGATCGTGCGGCCCCAGCTCGCGCAGGGCCTGGCTCAGGGCCGACGAGGCGATCAGGGTCATGAAGGCGCCCGGCACGCCGTGGCCGGTGCAGTCGGCGATGGCGGCGAACCAGCCGCCCGCGTGGCGTTCGAAAAAGTAGAAGTCGCCGCCGACGACGTCGCGCGGCTGCCATTCCAGGTGCGCATCGGGCAGGGTGGCGCGCAATTCCGCATCGGAAGTGCGCAGCAGGGCGCGCTGGATCACGCTGGCGTAATCGATGCTGTGCATGATTTGCCGGTTCTTTTCGGCCTGCATGGTGGCCACCACGTTCATCAGCTGCAAGCCGAAACCCACGCCGGCCAGCGCGCCAGCCTCGGTGATGATGAAGCCGTCGGCCAGCGCCTTCTCGCCCGCTTCCACGGCGCGGAAGGTGAGGTCTTCGATGCTCATGGCGCCATCGACGATCAGCGGTTCCTTGTCCATGAAGGCGATGCAGCTCTTCTTGCCGTACACCTCGTGATAGAAGGGCTTGGACATTTGCGACATGAAGATGTTGCGGCTGATTAAGCCGATAGGGCGCTGCTGCTCCGTGACGGGCAGGCTCATCATGTCGCGCCGCTCCGTGAACAGTTCCAGCACGGCGAAATTGCTGGCGTCGGCCTGCACGGATTCCGTGGGGATGCACAGGTCGGACGCCACGGACGTGCGATAACGGGGAAGATGCAATCGAGAAGCGTTGAACTCCACAGCGGCTACCTTTAGATGACGATCGGACCCTTGTTGTCGCGAGAGCAAGGCGACTGACAAACAGGCAATATCATCATGGTAGCCTTTGAATGTGACGGCTTGATTACGAGCTTGTCAAAACCGTATGCAAGATGGCTGCATGGCAAGCAACTTACAGGCGCCGGGCCAGCGCCCGCGCCTGTTCCAGCCAGCGCTCGCGCTGCGCTTCGGTGGAGTTCAAAATGGGACCGAAGCTGGCCACGCTGACGGGCTTGACGCCGCAAAATTCCAGGGTCGTCTTGCGCAGCTGGTGGATGCCGGGCATGTGGTAGATCCAGCGGAAATACCAGGGCGGCGTATCCATCGATACCAGCAGCTGGGCCGTACGGCCCTTCAGCAGCTGGGCAGGGAAGGCCTTGCCCGGGCGATACTTGAAGGCAAAGCCGGGCAGGAAGACGCGGTCGACAAAGCCTTTCAGCAGGGCCGGTGCGCCGCCCCACCAGATCGGGTAGGCGAACACCAGGTGTTCGGCCCAGGTGATGGCTTCCTGCGCCGCCAGCAAGTCCGCTTCCAGCGGTTGCACCTGGCGGTAGCCTTCATGCAGGTTCTGGTCGAAGTCCAGCTGGCCCAGGCGCAGCTCGCGCACGGTGTGGCCTTCGCTGCGGGCCGTGGCGGCGTAGGCTTCGGCCAGGGCGGCGCAATAGCTGTCGCTGGACGGGTGGCCGAGAATAATCAAAATGCGCTTGGGTGTCGTCTTGGTCATGATGCAGGCTGTCCGTTAAAGAAGAGCTTGCATGCTAAAGCCTGTCCCTAGTGGCAGAGTCAAGCGGCCTCTTGCAGACGCTGGCGCGCCAGGCAGTCGCCGATTTCCGTGTCGATGTCGGCCAGCTGCGCGTCGAGCTGGCGCAGGCGGGCGATATCCTGCTGCACCTGTGCGCGCTTGGCGGCGATGTGCTGCGACAGGGCGGCCCAGTCGGTATCGTCGCCGGCCAGGACGGGCAGCAGTTCGGCCAGGCGGAAGCCCAGGACCTGCGCCTGGCGTATCAGCTTGACTTGCGCCAGGTCTTGCTGCGTGTAGACTCTGTAGGCGCCCGAGCGGCGCACGTCACCCAACAAGCCCAGCGCTTCATAGTGGCGCAAGGCCTTGGGCGAGGTGCCCGCCAGGCGGGCGATTTCTCCGATGTACATGGCTTTCCTTTGTCGAGAACTGCTGCGCACGCAGTGTAGCGCAGGCGGGCCGCCTGGCGCTAGATTGCGCGCTGCCTCAGGACGCTTTGCGCGGCGGGACTTTCTTGGCCGTACATTCGGCGCAGGTGCCGTACAGCGACAGCGCGTGCTCGTGCAGCACGAAGCCCCGCTCGGCGGCGATCTCGTTCTGGCGCAGTTCGATGCCTTCGTCGACGAATTCATCGACCTTGCCGCAACCCGTGCAGACCAGGTGGTCGTGGTGCTGGCCTTCGTTCAATTCGAAGACGGCGTGGCCCGATTCGAAGTGGCGGCGAAACAGAATGCCCGCTTCGGCAAACTGCATCAGCACGCGGTAGATGGTGGCCAGGCCCACGTCGATTTTTTCGGCCAGCAAGAGTTTGTAGACATCGTCCGCACTCAGGTGCTTGATCGTGCCTTCTTGAAACAGCTGCAGAATCCGCAAGCGGGGGATGGTGACTTTCAATCCCGATTCACGCAGTTCCCTCAATATATCCATGTCTCCCATTCCTTTTTGTAGTCGCCTAGCGAGGTCATTCATTATATCGCAAATGATAATCATTACTATTCTCACTTGTATCGTGTGAACTGGAAATAGTATGCTGGCCAGCTGGCCTGCAATCCAGTGACATCGGTGCAAGGTCCGATTGCGTTGCACGCATCTTCCGTCGGTATTGCAAAATCAAGAGCGATATCGCTACACTGTGCAGCAAGCAATAACAATGGGGCAGGGCATGGACCGATTTGATGCGATGCGCATCTTTACGCGCATCGTCGAGTTGCGCAGTTTCACGCAGGCGGCGCATGACCTCGGCTATCCGAAGGCCACCGTCACGCATGCGATCAAGCAACTCGAAGCGCGGCTGCGCGTGCGCTTGCTGCAGAGGACCACGCGGCAAGTGACGCCCACGCCCGATGGCGAGGCGTATTACCAGCGCTGCGTGCGCCTGCTGGCGGACCTGGAAGAAACGGAAGCCGTGTTTTCCTCAGTGGCGCAGCAGCCGGCCGGCAAGCTGCGCATCGACTTGCATGCGACCCTGGCCATGCATTTCGTCATGCCCGTGCTGGACCAGTTCTGCACCCGTTATCCCTTGATCGAGCTGGAAATCGGCATGGGCGACCGCCTCGTCGACCTGGTGCGCGAAGGCGTCGATTGCGTGCTGCGCGTGGGCGAATTGAGTGATTCGTCGATGGTGGCGCGCCGGGTGGCGCTGCTCGAACAGCTTACCTGCGCCAGTCCCGCCTACCTGGCCGCGCACGGCACGCCGGAAAATCTGGCGCAGCTCGATGGCCACCGCGCCGTCAATTTCTTTTCCGCCCAGACGGGCAAGGTCTGGCCCTTCGATTTCAAGGTAGATGGCCAGCGGCACAGCGTGGCCTTGCCGGGCACGGTGTCCGTCAATAACGCGGATGCGTACCACGCCTGCTGCCGCGCGGGCATGGGCCTGATCCAGGCGCCCCGTTATCACCTTGAGCGGGCCCTGGACGCGGGCGAGCTGGTGGAAGTGCTGCGGGACTTGCGTCCCGACCCGCTGCCCGTGTCCGTGCTGTATCCCCATCACCGGCAACTGTCGCCGCGCGTGCGCGTGTTTGCCGACTGGGTCGCCGGCCTGTTTGCCGAAGCGAATTGACGCGCTGCCGCATTTTCTTGACCTGGGCAAAGGAAAAAATCCCTCTATTGATGCCATCTAGCACTATTTGATGTGGATCAAAGTTTTTGTTGCACTGCACTCTTAGACTTCGCAGCGTTACTTAACGACAAAAAGAGGGAACTAGAATGAAAAAGTCCGCAACTACAGCAGCAATCGTCCTGGCCGCCATCGGCGCATTCGCCAGCAACGCAATGGCACAGGAAGGCCCATGGCTGGTCCGTGCGCGCGCCGTGCACATCGATCCGGCCGATAAATCTGCTCCTGTTGGTGGCGTCGGCGCATCCGACCGTTTGACGGTCAGCAGCAAGACGATTCCTGAAATCGATATTTCGTACTTCTTCACCCCCAATATCGCCGCCGAGCTGATCCTGACCTACCCGCAAAAGCATGACGTCAAGCTCGACGGCAACAATATCGGTACCTTCAAGCACTTGCCGCCGACCCTGTCGTTGCAATACCACTTCATGCCGGAAAAACAGTTCAGCCCATACGTGGGTGCCGGCATCAACTACACGAATATCTCGGACGTGAAATTGCTGAACGGCGCCGGCCGCCTGGAGCACGACAGCTGGGGTTACTCGCTGCAAGCCGGTGTCGACTACAAGCTGGATAAAAATTGGTCCTTGAACTTGGACATCAAGAAAGTACAGATCCGCAGCGACGTCTTCATCGGTGGCGCCAAGGCCAGCGAAGTCAAGGTCGATCCTATCCTGATCGGCGTCGGCGTCGGCTACCGCTTCTAAGTGTTGGCATGTCCGCGTAGCGCGGGCGAAAAAAAAGGACGGCAACAGCCGTCCTTTTTACGTTTCAAGCGTACCGTTTATTTTTTCAGCGTTTTTTCCAGCGCCAGCTGGTAATCCGTTTTTTCATAGCCGGCCAGGTATTTGTTCGTCGCGTCGAGGAATGCGCGCGAGCGGTAGGCCGCTTCCAGATCCTTGACCCATGGCTTGGCCTTGTCGGCCGTGCGGATGGCGACCAGGTTGATGTAGCTGTCCGAGATCTTTTCCACGGCGAGGGCCGAGGTCAGCTTCATGCCGGCGGCCAGGGCGAAGTTGCCGTTGACGAAAGCGTAATCGGCGTCCGCCAGCGAACGTGGCAGCTGCGCCGCTTCCAGCGGCACCAGTTTCAGCTTCTTCGGGTTTTCCAGCACGTCGCGTTCGGACGCGCGCAGCGGATCGACGTTCGGTTTGAGCTTGATCCAGCCCATTTTGGCCAGCATCACCAGCGCGCGCGCCTGGTTGGTCGGGTCGTTCGGCATGGTGATGGTGGCGCCGTTCTTCACGTCGGCCAGCGTTTTCTGCTTGCCGCCGTACAGGCCGATCGGCATGGTCGGCACGGTGATCAGGGGGCTCAATGGCAGCTTGTTATCGGTGGCGAACTTGGTCAGATACACGATGTGCTGGAACACGTTGGCGTCCAGCGAGCCTTCGGCCAGCGCGTAGTTCGGCTGCACGTAGTCGTTGAATTCCACGATCTTGACCTTGTAGCCCTGTTTTTCCAGGATAGGCTTGATGCCCAGCTTCAGCTGGTCCGAATACGGGCCGGAGCTGGTGCCGATGACGAGTTCTTTTGGGTCCTTGGCGTGGGCGGCGGTGGCGAAGGCCAGGCTGGTTGCGGCCAGGAGCAGGGTGCGGCGAATGTGGTTCATGCTTTTCCTTGTACTGAAATACTGAAGATGAATTAACGTTTGTCGAGGCGCTTGGCGATGCGCGTGCCGGCGAACTGGATGGTTTGCACCAGCACGATCAGGATGGCCACGGTGGCGACCATGATGTCCGTCTCGAAGCGGTAGTAGCCGTAGCGGATGGCCAGGTCGCCGATGCCGCCGCCGCCCACCACGCCGGCCACGGCCGAATACGACAGGAAGCTGATCGACAGCACGGTCAGGGCCAGCACGAGGCCGGAACGCGCTTCGACCAGCAGCACGCGGAAGATGATCTGCATTTCCGACGCGCCCATGGCGTGCGCCGCCTCGATCACGCCGCGCGGCACTTCGCGCAGGTTCTGTTCCACCAGGCGCGCCAGGTAGGGGATAGCGGCGAACGACAGCGGCACGCTGGCCGCCAGCGGGCCGATCGACGTGCCTGCGATGATGCGCGTAAACGGCGTCAGGGCGACCAGCAAAATGATGAAGGGGAAGCTGCGCACGGTATTCACCAGCCAGCCGAGGATCGTCGACAGCGGACGGTTTTCCAGCGACTGGCCTTCCGAGACGAGGAACAGCAGGATGCCCAGCGGGCCGCCGATCAGGATGGCGGCCGTGAGACCAATGCCCAGCATGGTCATGGTCTGGCCCAGCGCCACCCAGATTTCCGGCAGCAGGTTGATGACGTTATTGATCGATTCTTCAAACATGTGTTGCATCCTTCCATGCGGTGGCTTCAAACGCCTCGGTGCCGTAATAAGCCAGCTCGCGTCCCAGCGCCGTCTTGCGCGGGGTGGCCGTGTCGCTCAGATCGAATTGTTCGGCGATGGCGCCGTTTTCCACGACGGCCACGCGGTTGCAGATGGCGCCCAGCACCGACAGCTCATGGCTGACGATGACGATGGTCACACCCAGGCGCGCATTGATGTCGCGCAGGGTGTCGAGCAGGGCGCGCGTCGTTTCCGCGTCCAGCGCGGACGTCGGCTCGTCGCACAGCAGCACGTCGGGGTGGCTGGCCAAGGCGCGGGCGATGGCCACGCGCTGCTTCTGCCCGCCGGATAATTGCGCCGGATAGCTGTGCAGCTTGTCGGACAGGCCGACCAGCGCCAGGCATTCCTCGACTCTGGCGGCGATCTGCTCGCGCTTGGTCGTGCCATGGATTTTCAGGGGGAAGGCGACGTTGTCGAAGACGCTGGCATTCTGCAGCAGATTGAATTGCTGGAAAATCATGCCGATATTCTGGCGCGCGTCGCGCAATTCGCTCTTGCCCAGGCGGGTCAGTTCGCGCCCGGCCACGGTAATGGTGCCGCTGTCGGGACGCTCGAGCAGGTTAATCAGGCGCAGCAGGGTCGATTTGCCGGCGCCGCTCTTGCCGATCAGGCCGAAAATATCACCGGGATAGACTTCCAGCGTGACCGATTTGACCGCGTGGAATTGTTCGCCTTTGGGCAGCGCAAAAGTCTTGTTCGCGCCATCGATGCGAATCACCGGCGTGCGGTGTGATGTGGTCATGCAGTGTTTCCTTTTTTATTGGACCGTGACAGGCGCGCTTGCAGGGGCCAAATCGCCCAGCCTGTTACGTCGGTTGCGTAGTATACCTCCGATCGTGTTATTACTCCTACGACAGAATCTTGCTTTGAATATGCAAATAATGTCTATGCGCCTGTTTGTTGGTTGAAAAAGCGGGAAAGCGGCGTTCTTGCCGAATTTAATCACGTGGACGGGCGCGAAGGAGCCGCATCTTGGTGAAAAGTTCGCCGTGCCCTGCGGACGCATCGCGGTGCTTTTATGTGCAGTTCAGCTCACTTGCCGTTTTCTGGATGCGGGTGCGGCGGTTTACTGCCCGTCATTGCCCTCTTCTGGGGCAGATTCTGCCCCGCTGGCGGCAGGGCCTTCGGGACGCCGCAACAGGTAGACGAGGACGGCGATTTCCATGGCACCCACCATGGCGATGACCCACCACGGCGGGTGGCCCAGGCACATGGCGACAAAGCCGATGGCCATGCCCAGGCAAGCCATGGCCTTGCCGCGCCGCGAGACGGCGCGGTGTTCGCGCCACTGGCGTAGCGACGGGCCGAAGCGGGGATGATGCAGCAGCCAGTGCTCGAGGCGCGGCGAGGCGCGGCTGAAGCAGGCCAGGGCAAGGATCAGGAAAATCGTCGTCGGCATGACGGGCAGCATGGCGCCGATGATCCCCAGCAGCACCATCAGGGCACCGGCAGCCGTCCAGGCCCAGCGGCGCAGGCGTACGCCGTGCGCTTCGCACAGTGGCACCTGGGCGTGCGGCTCCCGCATCAGGCGAGGGCGCCGGCGGTCAGGCCCTGGCTGGATGGCGGGCAATTGGTGAGCTGAGCGTTCAAAGTATTCGTATCGTGGCGGGTGGCCGTCATGTTTTTTCTGTGCTGTGTTCTGCTCTATTATGGATGAATCAAGGCGGCGCTGCATGCTGGCCAGGGCCGCGATGATAACCATTTCACAGGATAATAACAAGAATCATTCTCATTTGATGAGCTGATAACGCTGGATATTTTTGGCAATGCAGACAATAATCGGCAGCAGAAGACGCTGTCATGGACACCATTACCGTTACTATCGATTTTTTCGATGCTAACTAGGTATATTTTCCGTTTTACATCGATCTTCATGCCATGCATAATCTGTTGCAACTGAAGCCAGACAATCAGCCGCAGCGCTTCCCGCCTGCAGCTGCTTGCGGTTTTGACATCCTCCACTCCTATCAGGAATCCATCATGAAAAAACTGCTCGCTTTTATCGCCGCCGCCGGCTTCTCGCTGTCCGCTTTTGCCGCTCCAGAAGTCTATGTCATCGATGGCAGCCACACTTTCCCCCGTTTCGAGTACACCCACATGGGCTTCTCGACGCAGCAAAGCCGTTTCAATAACACCACCGGCAAGGTCACCCTGGACCGCGCCGCCAAGACGGGCGCCGTCGAAGTGCTGATCGACACCAAGTCCGTCGACACGGGTTCGACCCTGTTCAACTCGCACATCCAGGGCGAAGATTTCCTCGACACGGCCAAGTTCCCGGTCGCCACCTACAAGTCGACCAAGTTCAATTTCGACGGCGACAAGCTGGCCTCCGTCGACGGCAACCTGACCCTGAAAGGCGTGACCAAGCCAGTGACCCTGACCGTCACCTCGTTCACCTGCGCACCGCACCCGATGCTGAAGAAAGACGCTTGCGGCGCCAACGCCACGGCCAAGATCAAGCGCTCGGAATTCAACGCCGGCAAATATGCGCCAGCTGTCAGCGATGACGTGACGTTGACGTTTGCTATCGAAGCGATCAAGCAGTAATTGTCGGATGCATGACGAAAAAAATGGCGGCGGACTTCGGTCCGCCGCCATTTTTTCGTGTGTATTCCGGCATGCGCCAACATTGTGTCGGATTACGCGCTTGCGCGCTAATCCGACCTACGTGGTTTTGCAGGTGCCGCAAGAAGCGGCGGGCCCAAAACCACCGCTTTTTCGACAGTAGGTCGGATTAGCGCGGCAACGCCGCGCGTAATCCGACATAAGCCGACATGCGCCAGGCATGCAAGACGATCACGCCAGGTGATGCACCTCCTGCTGCCCATATATGGGCGTGTTCAAGCCTTCCATGCGCGCCTTCAGCTGCAGCGACAGGTATTGGGAATAGTGGCGCGACTGGTGCAGGTTACCGCCGTGGAACCACAGCGCCTGCTGCTGCGTGGGTTTCCACATATTGCGCTGCTCGCCTTCCCACGGGCCAGGATCCTTGGTCGTGCTTGACCCGAGTCCCCACACCTTGCCCACCTTGTTCGCCACCTCGGGCGAGATCAGGTCCGCCGCCCAGCCATTCATGGAGCCGTAGCCGGTGGCGTACACCACCAGGTCGGCCGGCAGTTCCGTGCCGTCCGACAGCACGATGGAATGGGCTTTCAATTCCTGCACGCCGACGCCGCTTTTCAGCTTGATCTTGCCTTCGGCGACCAGCTCGGAGGCGCCCACGTCGATGTAGTAGCCGGAGCCGCGGCGCAGGTATTTCATGAACAGGCCGGAATCGTCGTCGCCGAAATCGAGCATGAAGCCCCGTTCTTCCAGGCGCGCGTAAAAGTCCGCATCGCGCTCGCGGATGGCCTTGAAGACGGGCTTCTGGAAGTCGGCCAGGATTTTGTACGGGATCGAGGCGAACGTCAGGTCGGCCTTGGCCGTCGTCATGCCGGCCGCCAGCGCCCGTTCCGAATACAGGTCGCCCAAGGCCAGGTCCATCAGGGAATCGGACTTGACGATGTGCGTCGACGAGCGCTGCACCATGGTCACGTCCACGCCCGCTTCCCACAGGGCGGCGCAGATATCGTGCGCGGAATTGTTCGCGCCGATGACGACCACCTTCTTGCCCACATAGGCGTCCGGCCCCGGATGCTGCGACGAGTGCTGCTGCTCGCCCTGGAACACGTCCATGCCCTTGAACTTCGGCATGTTCGCCTTGCCCGACATGCCCGTGGCCAGCACCAGCTGTTTTGGTTTCAGGGTGACGGGCTGGCCATCGCGCAGCACCTGCACCGTCCATTCGCCCGTGGTCTCGTCGAAGCTGGCCGATTCGCAGGACGTCGAGCCCCAGTAATTGAGTTCCATCACCTTGGTGTACATTTCCAGCCAGTCGCCGACCTTGTCCTTCGGCGTGAAGACGGGCCAGTTGTCGGGGAAGGGGATGTACGGCATGTGGTCGTACCAGACGGGGTCGTGCAGGCACAAGGACTTGTAGCGCTTGCGCCAGCTGTCGCCGGGACGGGCGCTTTTCTCGATGATGATGGTGGGGACGTTCAGCTGGCGCAGCCGCGCGCCGAGCGCGATGCCGCCTTGGCCGCCGCCGATGATGACGCAGTAGGGCTGGCGCGCGTAGCCCAGTTCCTTTGCATCCTGCTCGCGCTGTTCCAGCCAGCTGCTGCGATTCGTACGCGCGCCATGTTCGGCGCCCATGGGCCGCCGGCCGCCCTTGGCTTCCTCAAAACCCTTCAATTCGCTCATGGTGGTGAGCAGGGTCCAGATCTTGCCGTCGCGGATGCGGATGAAGCCCACGCCGTGCGCCACGTTCGTTTCCACCGTGATCCAGCTTTGCAGCACGCCGCCGGCTTCCACCGCATGCTCGCCATCGGCGATGCGGATGGAGACCGGCTGCACGGCGCCCAGTTGGGCGGCCAGCATGGCGGCGATCTGCTCGCGGCCTTCCAGGGTTTTCAGGTTCCAGGTAAACAGCACCAGGTCGCGCCAGTAGCCATCCTGTTCGAACAGTTGCGCGGCGCCCGTGCCGTCGCTTGCGCGGAGAAAGCCTTCGAGCTGCTCCAGGATGCCGGCCACGGCCAGGTCGTGCGGGTTGATATCGGTTTGCATCGTGTCTCCTCCAAGTCTGCTGACTTTATGATGGTATGCGGCTGTGTTGCCGCTGACGATGTTGTAACACTGGCGTTCCGGCGCCGCATTGCGCAGCGCAGCATGGCAGCGATTGAGACGGAAGTCTCAGCGCGTTTGTCGCATCATTGCCGGTGCGGCGCCACGATGTGCAGCTGCTTGAGGCGCCGGTACAGGGTGGCGCGCGAGATGCCCAGCATGGCGGCCGCCTGCAGCGGGCGCCATTTGGCGGCGTTCATGGCGTGGACGATGCGCGTGCGTTCGGCCAGTTCCAGCGCCGTGTAGGCCACCACGTCTTGCGCGGCGGTGGCCTCGCGCATCGCGCGGGGACGCGCCTTGGCCGGGCGCAGCGGCGCGCGCACGCGGGCGTGCAGCCAGGTGCTGCCGCCGGCCAGGCGCAAGGACAGCAGACTGCGTCCCGCGCGCGCATCGAACAGCCGTTCGACGCCCACTTCCAGCACCTCGGCGACGGGGCGCGGCAGGGTGTCCAGGCCCCCGATGACGTCGCGCGCGCAGCGGTTGGCGGCGACGATGTCGCCATGTTCATCGATGGCAAGCAGCATTTCCGGCTGCACTTCCACGAAGTGGCGGTTGCGGTGCGCCAGCAGGATGCAGCAATGGCTGTAGGACTTGAGAAAAAAGCCGTCCTCGATCAGGGTCGCGCCTTGCCGCACCAGCTGCTTGACGAGGCGCTGGCTGTCGCGCGCGTCGGGAGAACGCAGGGCCGACGCATCGAGCACGCCGATCAAGTCGCCGTGCGGCGAAAAGATCGGCGCCGCGCTGCAGGTCAGGCCCGTGAACGCGGCGCGAAAATGGTCAGTCTTGTGCACGGTGATGGCTTCGTGGTCGAGCAGAACGGAGGCGATGCCGCACGTGCCTTCTTCCTCTTCCGACCAGCAGGAACCAGGGTACAGGCCCGCCTTCTTGAAATCCTTGCGCTGGTCCGTGTCGACCACGTAGTCGATCGTCACGCCGCGCGCATTGGCGAGGATGACGCAGTAACCCGCTTCGCGCACCATGGCGTGCAGGCGCGGCAAACACTGGCCCGTGGAGCGCAGAAAATCTTCCTCGGATTGCTGGATGGCGCGCAGTTCGGCGCCCGTCAGGATACGCGGTCCCGTGGTGGAGGCTGGGTCGAGCCGGTAATCGTCCAGCGAGCGCCGGTATGACGACGCCAGCCTGGCCGTATCGGCCCCTGGGTTGACGATGCGGCCGGCGATCAGGTCGCGCACGCGGTCGATATGGCTGGTCTGGCGGACGTAGGGCATGGCGCTCTCCAGTGTCTCGTGTCTGTTTTTATGGTGTTTTGCTTGTTGTCTCCGTTTTTAGCACGAAGCGCGGGGCCTTACATCCTGCGCTGCAGCATGGCACGCACGTGAGACGTTTGTCTCAGCGCGTGGCCCGCACAATAGGATGCCGTAGAACAAGATAAAAAAGTTTCTCTGTTAGCATGTATCGCATGAAGCGAGCGCCGCCGCCGGCGCCAGCCATGACAGGAGAAATGCATGACGACACTGCCACCAACCCGCGGCCTGGCCTTGGCCGCCGCCTGCCTGGCGCTGGCCGCCGGCGCCCATGCGGCGGAGACGACCAAGGTGGCTGCCAAACCTCTGTCGGCCGCCGCCAGCGATCCGGCCGCATTGCAATGGATGGTGGGCGCGCCGCCGCCGGCCGATAAAATCATCCGCTTCGACGATGGCAGTTATTTCAATTTCCCGCAGCTGCGCTGGAGCGTGTCGCACTTCCGCCAGTTGATGCCGACGGTGGCGGTGGCGCGCGGCTTGAAAGCGCCCGTGCCCTTGCCGCGCGCGCTGCGCAAGGATATCGACAGCCTGCGCTTCACGCCATTGGGCGCGAAGGAAACGATGACGTGGGAGCAGTCGCTGGGCGCCAATTACACGGACGGCATCGTCGTGCTGCACCGGGGCCGCATCGTGTATGAGCGCTATTTTGGCGTATTGAAGGAGGGCGGCCAGCATGGCGCCATGTCGGTGACGAAGTCCGTGATGGGCACCATCGGCGCGGCCCTGGTGGCCGAAGGCAAGCTCGATCCGGGCAAGAAGGTGGCCGATTACGTGCCGGAACTGGGCAAATCTGCATTTGGCGACGCCACCGTGCGCCAGGTGCTCGACATGACCACGGGCCTGAAATTCAGCGAGGATTACGCCGACCCGAACGCGGAAGTGTGGCAGCACGCGGCGGCCGGCAATCCGCTGCCCAAACCGAAGGATTACACGGGACCGCGCAGTTATTTCGAGTATCTGCAAACGGTGCGGCATGAGGGAAAACATGGCGAGGGCTTCGGCTATCGCACGGTCAATTCCGACGTGCTGGGCTGGATCATCGCGAAGGTCACGGGGCAGAACGTCAATGAGTACCTGTCCGAGCATGTGTGGCAAAAGCTGGGCGCCGAGCAGGATGCCTACATGTCGGTCGATTCGACGGGCACGCCGTTTGCCGGCGGCGGCTTGAGCGCGGGCTTGCGCGACCTGGCCCGCTTCGGCGAGATGCTGCGCAACGATGGCCGCTACAACGGCCAGCAAATCATCCCGCGGGCAGCCGTCGACAATATCCGCCGTGGCGGCGACAAGCAGCTGTTCGCCAAGGGCGGCTACGATTTGCTCAAGGGCTGGAGCTACCGCGACATGTGGTGGGTCACGCATAACGACCATGGCGCCTACATGGCGCGCGGCGTGTACGGCCAGCGTATCTATGTCGACCCGAAAGCGGAAATGGTGATCGTGCGTTTCGCCTCGACGCCGACGGCGGCCAACGCGGCCAACGATCCGACCACCACGCCGGCCTTCGAAGCGCTGGGCAAGCTGCTGCTGGCCAAGCCGCAGTAGGCTGCCGGGTTGACCCGTGCCAGTTGTGCGGCGAAACGGGCACAACTGCAATACACTATCCTTTTGTCATTATTTGTTGCTTGAATGACATTCAGGCATCGCACGCAAGGGGAACGCACCGTGGAAACCAGCCAGCCGGATCAACCGCGCCCGCCACTCTGGCGGCGCCTGCTGTGGCCAGCCGCCCAGCTTGGCTCGGCCTTCAAGCTGACGGGCACACATCTGCTGCATCACGTGATCGGCGCCAGCCTGATCGCCGCGCTGATGCTGGCGCTGGAAGGTTTTCACGTGCTCGAATGGCTCGATGCGGCCATGCTGCGTGCCAGCGCGGCGCAGGAGCAGTTGCTGGACCGGGGCAAGGACCCGGGTGCTGCCTACCGGCCCGGCATCATCGAAATCGACCAGCCAGCCTTCGAACAGGTCTTCGACGAGCGAGAACCGCTGGAGCGTACGCGCCTGGAGCAAGTGATCGCCAGCGCCGCCGCGCGCGGCAGCAAGGTGCTGGCCATCGACCTGGACCTGGCGCCAGCAGTATATGAACAGCACAAGGACGGCGAGCGGCCGCTGGACCACTTGCTGGACCAGCTGGCCGCGCATGGCCGGCAACTGGTGCTGATCCTGCCCGAGCAATCGGACCAGAACGCGAACCTGCCGTGGATACGCGCGCGCTGCGCGGCCGGCATCCACTTTGCCAGCCCGCGTATCCGCGAACGCATGGGCGCCGTCACGCGTATCGAGCTGAAAAGTCCCGTGCTGGCGGCCGTGGCCTTCGAGCTGGCGCATGGCGCCGACGAGCAGGAGCAGAAGCAGCCCATGCCGGCCGCCCTGTCCGAGCAAAAGGAAGTCGTGGCGCTGGCCGGCCGCGTGTGCCAGCTGGCGCGGCGCACGGGCAGTGAAAAGGAGCTGGCGCGCTGGGCATTCGAGCCCGTCATCCATGGCGACGCCAAGGCGGCGGCCGAACAGAACGCCGTCACCGCGCCGTTTCACCCGGCCGCCGTGGCGCCGGCATTCCTGAACCCCACGCGCACGCGCGTCAAACTGATCGACGGCCAGGCCGGCGTGGATGCCGGGGCGTTGCGCAAGAACGTCGTGTATATCGGCAGCACGTATGATGTGCGCGACCGCTATACGACGGCCGAAGGCGAGCAGGCCGGCCTGCACCTGCACGCGGCCGCCCACACGTCGCTGGGCATCGGCACGGCCGACGTCAATAAATATGCGGTGTTCGTGGCCGACATCGTCATCGGCGTGCTGCTGGGCTGTCTGTTCGGCGGCCTGTGGACCCTGTACGGCCGCGCCGAACTGGCCATCGACCGGCGCATGGAAGACCACGATTTCAGCCGTTTGCACCGCATGGGCACCCTGGCGGAATTCTATGGCATCCGTTTGATGCTGGTGCTGGTATGGGCTTCGCCGTTTGCCATCGGCGCGCTGGCCATCTATTTGTCGCGCGGCCTGCTCGAGCAGGGCTGGTGGGTCAATCCAGGTCCCCTGATCGCCGGCATGTTCCTGCACGCGATGTCGTTGCGCGACGAAGCCCATCACCCGCACGAGGAAGTGCCGGGCCTGTCCGTGTGGGCCCAGCTGCGCCGCACGCATCCGGGCATCGTGCTGGTGCAGGCGCCGCTGGCGGTGCTGCTGTTGATCGTCGCCCTGATCTAGCGCAAACCGTGGCGCCGCAGCGGCGCTACACTGGGCGCCTTTTTCAATTGCAGGAGAATGCCATGCTGAGCGGAGGATGTTTATGCGGCGACGTGCGCTACGAAGCGGGCACGGGTGCTTTTCATGAAACGGCCTGCCATTGCTCGATGTGCCGCCGCGCGTCGGGCGCGCCGTTTGTCGCCTGGTTCAGCGTGCCGAGGGCGAACTTTCGCTGGCTGCAGGGCGAGGCCACGCCCTATGCATCCAGCGAACACTGCACGCGCAGTTTTTGCCCCCGCTGCGGCACCCAGCTGACGTTCGAGGATGAGCGCGACCCGGATGAGGTCGGCTTGACCACCGGCAGCCTGGACAACCCGGAACAACTGCCGCCGCACAGCCATATTTATACGGACACGCAACTGGAGTGGGTGAAATTGGCCGATGGCTTGCCGCGGTATCGTGGGGCGCGTAGCGAGGGGTAATTTACCCGATCAGCTTCAACCCCGGCGGCAGCGCCTCGCCCAGCATGCGGCGGGTAACAGCTTCGTCCAGCTGCGTCACTTCGCTGACCATGGCCTGCCACAGTACCGGGGCGCCCACGGCTTTCAGGCGGGTCAGCACATTGGCGCGCAGCTCGTCGCCGATGTCGCGCGAGCGGTCGCCCGTCATGCGTGCCAGGTGGGCGGCGGCAAACGCCGCCGGTTCCGTTTTTTTCCAGTCCAACGCCAGCAGCACGGCCAGCCAGTCGGCCACGGTGGCGCTGTCGACCACTTCGTGCGCGCTGCCGTGGAAGGGTTGGCGCGCGCCGACCCTGGCCAGCGCCCACAGGGTATTCGTGTCTGCCGCTTCGCCCTTTTTATTGGCCTTGTCCAGGCGTTGCAGCAGCCAGGCACCCACTTCGGCCTTGTAGGCGCCGGGGATGCGCTCGAGCGACGCGCCCAGGCGCAGCATGTCGTCGTCGCTGCCGCCCACGAGGGTGACGGGGCGGCTGCCGCGCTGGGCCGCGTCCGCTTGCAGGTTGAAGGCGAAGTCGTCGAGCAGGCGCAATTGCTGCTCCGAATTCAATCCGCCCGTCACCCTGCGCCACAAAGTCCACCATTCGGCGCACACCTGGTTGACCTTGTGATGCTGCGCGCCCGCGTCGAACATGGCCCACAGCTGCTCCATGCGCCATGGATCAAGCGCATCGCCATAGCCGGGACGCAGGCAGTAGCCGGCCAGGTTCAGCCACACCCGCTCATGCTCGGCGGAGCGGCGCCGGCCGCGCGCGCGCAGCATCAGGGCGTCGAACAGCTGGCGCAACAGGGGAGTCTCCCAGCTTTCACGCCCACCCAGCCCCCGTTCCAGGTGCTGGCGCAACTGGCGCACTTCCTTGATCTCGACCTTTTGCGCCTTGCCGCCGAAGATGCGCTCGATCTTTTCGACCGCTTCCTTGATGCGTGGCGAAACGGCTTGAGCCTCGTCATCGCCTTGCTCTTCCTTACCAGCCCGCAACTGGAATTCCAGCAGCCAGCGCTGGCTGGCGTCGGCTTCAGCCACGCAATGCACTTCCAAAGTCCCGACTTCCGTCATGACGGTTGCCAGCTGCACGGTGATTTCTCGCTTGTCGCCGCTTTCCGCTTGCAGCACGCTGGCCAGCGGCGGCAGGCGCAAGTATTCTCCGGCGTCCAGGTCGACGATCTCGCCCAGCTGCGGCGGCGTGCCCGCTTCCGCGAGGGAGGTGGCCAAGTGGAAGCGCACTGGCCGGCCCAGGCGCAGCGCGAACAGCCGCTCCGTCAAGCGGATTTCTTCGCCGCTGGCGCTGCCACGGGGCAGGATGCAGACGGCGCGGTTGTCCTTGCCCGCTTCGCCCAGCACGAGGAAATAACTGCGCGGCGAGCCGCCGCCGATGCGCGGCGCCTGGCCACGGCGGGCCAGCGCGTAGGCGACGGCGCCACGGGCCACGGCCACGTCGGGATTATCGTTATGCAGGATGGTGAGTGGAGCACCGCGCCAGTGCGCCAGAGTCTCGGCCAGGCGGCGCGCCAGCGCGTCGGCGCGGAACACGCCGCCATTCAGCAGCAGGGTGTCGGGCAGTGCCCCTTGGTGCTGTTGCAGAAAGCTGGCCAGGTGGCGCGTGATGGCCGCGTCCTGCGCATACGGCAGGCCGAATTCGACGATGCCGGCGCGGCCTTTTTTCGCTGTCTCGGTGAGTTCCACCTTCGGGAAGAAGCCGTCGACCACCATGGCCGCCACTTCCTCGCGCGTGACGTCGGCGGAACGGCTGCCGCCGATCAAACGCGATCCCGCGCCCAGCAGGGTGACGGTGGCGCTCTCGGGTGCGTCGTGCGACAGCAGCAGTTCCTTGGCGGCGCGGCAGCGTTCCATCAGCTGCGACAATCGCGCGGCCGAGAGTTTCATGCCGCCTTCGTTGCCAGCGGCCATGCGCGTTTCCACGAGGTGGGCCAGCGCCAGGTCCATATTGTCGCCGCCCAGTATCAAATGGTTGCCCACGCTGCTGCGCGTGAGCTGCGGTTCGCCGTCGTCATCGAAGCCCACGTCGATCAGGCTGAAATCGGTGGTGCCGCCGCCCACGTCGCACACCAGAATTCGGCGCGTGTCGGCCAGGTCCGCGCGCAGGGTGGCGCGCCGGCGCTGCAGGTAATCATAAAAAGCGGCCTGCGGTTCTTCCACCAGTCGCAAGGTGGGCAAGCCCGCCATGCGCGCCGATGCCAATGTGAGTGCGCGCGCACCCTCGTCGAACGAGGCGGGGATGGTCAGCACCAGTTCCTGATCTTCCAGGGGAGAGCCCGGGAAGCGGTGATTCCACGCGGCGCGCACATACGCGAGGTAACTGGCGCTGGCCGCCACGGGCGACACCTTGGCCACGTCGCTATCGGCGCCCCACGGCAGGATGGGCGCCTGGCGGTCCACATTCGCATGCGACAGCCAGCTCTTCGCGCTGGAAACGAGCCGGCCCGGCACCTGCGCGCCGAGCTGGCGCGCGAGCGCCCCCAGCACGGCAGATTCCACGCCTGCGACGTCCTGCTGCGGCCACGGCAGCTGCAAGTCGCCCGCCGCCAGTTCACCGGCGGCAGGGTGGTAGCGCAGCGAGGGCAGCAGGGGGCGTGCGCCCACTTCGCCGGGAGCGACCAGCTGCTCGATGGCGAACAGCTGTATGCCCGCCTGCGCATCGTTGGCATCGGCATAGGCGACCACCGTGTTGGTGGTGCCCAGGTCGATGCCGACCAGGAAGGCCGGCTTGCCCGCAGCGCCACGCATGCTTATTGCTGCGGCGTGCCGCGCACGTCGAATTCCACTTTCCAGCGCTCGGCGCCGTCAGGGGAAACGGCCAGCAGTTCCAGGGTGCCCGCTTCCGTCACGCGCGCGTGCAGTTTGACCTGTACCACGTCGCCGGCCGATCGGCCTTCGGCGGATAAGGTCGCCTGGATTTCGCTCAGTTCCTGCAATTCATCGGGGCCCCAGAAGTCGAGCAAGTCGCCGATCTGGTCGTTGCGGCGCGTGGACGAGGCGAAGAAGCGGAAGTGCACGGGTTCGCCCACGACGAGGCCGAATTGCTGGCCCGGCAATTCCAGTTCGCTGCCTTCTTCCATGCCGAACGGCGCCACGCACAGGGCCTGGATCGGCGGTTCCATGCCGGGGATGGCGGGCATGGCCGATTCGATGGCGACATAGAAGGAACTGGCCGTGCCACCGCGGATGCGCACGCCATGGCCGCGCCGCACGTAGCTGTAGTAGGCCGCGCCACGGGCCACGGCCAGGTCCAGGTCGGCCCCGGCCAGCATGCGCGCCGGTTCCGCGCCTTCCATGTACAGCCAGTCGTTGACGGTGGCCATGATGCGCTGGACCAGCAAGTCGGACTTGAAGACGCCGCCGTTGAACAGCACGGCCGTCGGATGCAAGAAGCTGGCGCCGTCCGCCTGGCGGCCGGCAAAGCCTTCCAGTTCGCTCGTCGCCGCCACTTGCCGGCCCAGGAAGGCGGCCAGGTGGCGCGTGATGGCCGCGTCCTGCGCATACGGCAAGCCCAGTTGCGTCAGGCCGGCGCGTGTGCGCACGGCAGGGCGGCTCGACGCTTCCACTTGCGGGAAGAAGCCGTCGAGGATGAAGGTGGACACTTCCGCGCGCGTCAGTTCTGTGCGGATGGAGCCGCCGATCAGTTTCGAGCCGCGGCTTGGCACGACGATCGGTGCTACATCGAGGCCGCTGTCGGCCAGCAGGCTTTCCTTGGCGCTGCGGCAGCCATACGTGAGCGCGCGCATTTGCCAGGCGTCGAGCTGGGTGCCGTTGGCGGCCAGCTTGCGCGCCACCAGGTGGGCCAGGGCCAGGTCCATATTGTCGCCACCCAGCAGGATGTGTTCACCGACTGCCACGCGGTGCGGTTCCAGCACGCCGTCGCGTTCGAGCACGGCGATCAGCGAAAAGTCGCTGGTGCCGCCGCCCACGTCGACCACCAAAATGATGTCGCCCGGCTTGACTTCCTTGCGCCAGCGTCCTTCGCTCGTCTGGATCCAGCTGTACAGGGCCGCCTGCGGCTCTTCCAGCAAGGTCAATGAGGAATAGCCAGCCGCCTGTGCCGCTTCCATCGTCAGCTCGCGCGCGGCCGGATCGAACGAAGCGGGAATCGTGACGGTGATTTCCTGCTCGGCGAACGGCGCTTGCGGGTGGGCGTTGTCCCAGGCCTGGCGCAAATGCGTCAGGTAGCGCGTGGCGGCCGTGATGGGCGAGATGCGCGCCACTTCCGCCGGCGCGTCATTTGGGAGGATGGCCGCGCGGCGGTCCACGCCCGGGTGGCACAGCCAGCTTTTCGCGCTCGACACCAGACGGATAGGCGTGGTGGCGCCGCGGCTGCGGGCCATTTCGCCGACGACGAACGGCGCTTCCGCTTCTTCGGTAACCCACGGCAGGGCCAGGTCGCCCGCCGCCACTTCATCGGCGTGCGGCAGGTAGACGAACGATGGCAGCAAGGAGAGTTCTTCGACGGTGCCCGGCGCCGACAGTTGCGGCACTTTCAGCACGCCGTGGCTGGATTGCTCGCCGTCGCTCTCGACCAGGTTCACATACGACAGGGCGCTGTGGGTGGTGCCCAGGTCGATGCCGATGGCGTAGCGCGGGGTGTTCGGGGTGGCGTTCCTTGCGTCGTTCACAGTTCCACCTCGGCCGGTGCCAGGATGGCGGCGTCGTGCTGCTCGCTCAGTTTCGGCAGGCGCACGCTGGAGGCGCGCCAGCCGCGGTGGCTGAGGGTGCCCGTGAATGGCGCGGAACCGACCACGTTGCCCGTCAGGCGCACCTGGGCGCTGTCAAAACCTTCCTGCAGCACGATGCGGCTGCCTTCGGCTTCCTGGCGCACGGCGTCGATGGTGAAATATTCGCGCATGACTTTGGCGCAGCCTTCATGCACGACGCGGGCGGCCGCGCCGATGTCGGCGTCGGCATGGCTGCCCAGGTTTTCCTGGGTGAAGTCGATCAATCGCGCTTCGCGTTGCAGCAGGGCCAGCAATTGCAGGGCCGCGTCCGGCGTGGCTTCCTTCAAAATGACGGGCGCGGCGGCCGGCGTCGGCACGGGGGCTGGCGCCGGGACCACTGGCGCAACGGGAGCAGCCTCGGGCAAGGACAGCTTTTCCACGCGGGCCGCATAAGCGGCGTCCGACAGGGTGCTGAAGAAGGCGCCGAAAGCCAGCGGGACTCTGCGCCAGAACGATGGGTGGGACGATGATGTGTTCATAGGGAACTCGTTTCTCTGATCTGTAGGGAGGCGTCGGCGGCGCGCCCGATGGCGGGGCCGCTTCGCAGGGTAGTGCCTGTGCCGGGCCTATAGGGCCGGCTGCGTTTGCCCGCATGATACCAGCTACCGGGCCGGCGCCAAAGTCGCCGCCCCCCGCGCAGCCAGCCTGATGCGTGGATTTTCTTTGTTCCTGCGCAAAGAAACGGTGAATGTTGCGCCGCTTCGACTAAAATCGCGCATTATCTTTTCGCATTGCCTTTATGCCATGTCTACCGACTTTTCCCCCTATCTAGGCAGCAGCCTGTATATCGACAGCGACCATCCGGCCGTGCGCGCCAAGGCGGCCGCACTGGCGGCAGGCGCGGTGGGCGACGCCGCCATCGCGGCCCGCTGCTTTGCCTTCGTGCGCGACGAGGTGGCCCACAGCTGGGATTACCGGCGCAATCCCGTCACCTGCCGCGCTTCCGACGTCTTGCAGCATGGCACGGGATATTGTTATGCGAAGAGCCATCTGCTGGCCGCGCTGCTGCGCGCCAACGGCATTCCTGCCGGCCTGTGCTACCAGCGCCTGGCCGTCGGCGAAGTGGGGCCGCCGTTTTGCCTGCATGGCTTGAACGCCGTGTATCTGCAGGACTTTGGCTGGTACCGCATCGATGCGCGCGGCAACAAGCCCGGCGTCGATGCCGCATTCACGCCGCCACGCGAGCAGCTGGCCTTTCCCGTGCTGGCGCCCGAGGAGCGCGACTTGCCGGAAATCTGGGCGGAACCGCTGCCGCAGGTGGTGGCGTCCCTGACCGGCCATGCGACCGTACAGGACGTGGCGGCGAACTTGCCTGATATCACATTGCTGCCGCTGCAAAAATAATCCAGGAAAGAAATCATGAAAAAAGTGTATGTGGGTTTGATCGGCCTGATGCTGCTGGCCGGTTGCGGCGGCAAGGGCGAGAGCGGCGGGCAATCGAGCGCCGCGCGCCTCGATGGCAAGGAAAAGGGCAGCGAGTTTCTTGCCTATGAGCATAGCGTCAGCGTCGATACGCACGAGGCGCAAGTGCGGCCCCTGTATGAAAAAGTGGTCGCCGCCTGCAAGGCCGATACGGAAAACGGCTGTTTGCTGCTCGATTCCAGCCTCGATAGTGGCCGCTACGTGCACGCACGCATCAGCATGCGTGCCAAGCCGGCCGGCATCAGGAAGCTCGTCGCGCTGGTCGCGGCCGAAGGCGACGTCACCAGCCAGGGCACCAAGGTGGAAGACCTGGGCCGACCTGTGCTCGACAGCAAGAAGCGTCTGGAGATGCTCAAACAGTACCAGGCGCAATTGCAGGATCTGGAAAAACGCTCGGGTGCGAACGTCGACGCCCTCATCAAGGTGACCAAGGAGTTGGCCACCGTGCAAGTGGAACTGGAGCAGGCGACGGCGGCCAACGCGCTGTTGATGCAGCGCATCGATACGGACTTGCTGAACGTGGCCATCAGCGCCGAAGGCAAGCAATCGTTCTGGACGCCCGTCAAGCGGTCGCTGGGCAATTTTACGGACAACCTGTCGGAAGGCGTGGCCAACGCCATCACGGCCATGGCGTACATCCTGCCGTGGCTGATCGCTTTCGTGCTGTTGTTCCCGCTGGGCCGCAAGGGCTGGCGTCGTTTGCGCGGCATCAAGCGCTAGGCACGCGCCGCAGACGTGAACAGGGCCTGCGCGCGGCAGGCCCTGGAGCGGCGTTACATGCTTGCCGCAACTTGATCAAGCGTGATGGTTCGCCGTGTTGGCAGACACGACTTCGGCCGCTTTTTTCGGACGTTTCTTGATATTGCTGCCGGTACTGCCTTCATCGTCGACCTTGACCTGGCTCGTGCTGACGCCACCCGCCGGGGCCGTAGGTGCGGCGCATGCGCTCAACAGCAACAGGGCGCATACGCCCGCGATCATATTTTTCATGAGTGAACTACCTAAGTAAGTGAAGTAAAGGGAAAGAAGCAAGTACCACGCTGATTTCATGTTTACTTACGCCGCCAGGCAATGCGGCGCAAGAGAGTCATATCTTAGTGCGCTTATCAAGAAAGCTCAATTAGTTTTTAGATAATTCCGGATTCCCCAGGAAGTGGCGCTGCTGCACCAAAACGGTGGGCCGCGCGCCGCCCTGTCGCCCCGTCCCCGCCACTCCAGGGCAATGTGCCTGGCATGCATTCTGCTTTAACAACATCGCAGACCCAGCTCGACCCCCACGAACCCATCACAGGAGTCCCCATGTCACGACGCATCATCCTGAAAGCGGCCGCCGCCGGCGCACTGGCCCTGGCCACGTCCATCACCATGCAGGCAGCCTTGGCCGCCGATACGATCAAGGTGGGCATTTTGCATTCCCTGTCAGGCACCATGGCCATTTCCGAAACGTCGCTGAAAGACGTGGCCTTGATGACGATCGCCGAGATCAATGCCAAGGGTGGCGTGCTGGGCAAGAAGCTGGAAGCCGTCGTCGTCGACCCGGCGTCGAACTGGCCTTTGTTTGCGGAAAAAGCGCGCCAGCTGGTGGCGCAGGATAAGGTTGCCGTCGTGTTCGGCTGCTGGACGTCCGTGTCCCGTAAATCGGTTTTGCCTGTGTTCAAGGAACTCAACAGCCTGCTGTTTTATCCGGTGCAATACGAGGGCGAGGAACTGGAAAAGAACGTGTTTTATACGGGCGCCGCACCGAATCAGCAGGCCATTCCCGCCGTCGAATACCTGATGAGCAAGGATGGCGGCGGTGCCAAGCGCTTCGTGCTGCTGGGCACGGATTACGTGTATCCGCGCACCACCAACAAGATCCTGCGCGCCTTTCTGAAAAGCAAGGGTGTCAAGGATAGCGATATCAGCGAGGTCTACACGCCGTTCGGCCATGCCGACTATCAAACCATCGTTGCCAACATCAAGAAGTTTTCCACGGGCGGCAAGACGGCCGTCATTTCCACCATCAATGGCGATTCGAACGTGCCGTTCTACAAGGAACTGGGCAATGCCGGCTTGAAAGCCACGGACGTACCCGTCGTCGCGTTTTCCGTGGGCGAGGAAGAGCTGCGCGGCATCGATACCAAGCCCTTGCTTGGCCACCTGGCGGCGTGGAATTATTTCGAGTCCGTCAAGAATCCCGTGAATACGGCTTTCATCAAACAGTGGAAAGCCTATGCCGTGGCGCAAAAGCTGCCGAACGCGGGTTCGGTGGTGACGAACGACCCGATGGAAGCGACCTATGTCGGCATCCACATGTGGGCGCAAGCCGTGGAAAAAGCCAAGTCGACGGACACGGACAGGGTGATCGCCGCCATGGCCGGCCAGAGCGTGAAAGCGCCATCGGGCTTCACCCTGACCATGGACGCCACCAATCACCATTTGCACAAGCCCGTGATGATCGGCGAGATCAAGGCCGATGGGCAATTCAATGTCGTGTGGAAAACCAAGGAACCGATACGTGCCCAGCCGTGGAGCCCGTTTATCAAGGGGAATGAGGGCAAGCAGAAGTTATGAGTTAGCGGCCAAAAGGCCGGGGTCAGTCGCTTCGCGATCGGAATTCGTCCCATTGGGACGAATTCCCCCGACGGGACTTGGTGTCCCTGTCTGACCCCAGATTTTCGCTCGGGCTGAAATAACGATGAGAGGTCTTTCCGCATGCGTCTGCTACGTCGTATTTTGCTATTACTTTGCCTGTTGCCGCTGTCTGCGCAGGCCGCCATCCCTCCCGACCTGCTCAAGCCCCTATCCGGCGACGACCCCGACACCAGGGTCGCGGCAGTCGCCCAGATCGCCGCCCTGGCCACACCCGAGGCCGCCCGTGTGCTGCAAGCCTTGCAGGATGATCAGTTATATGCCGCGCCCGACGGCAAGGTCTATATCGTCGACGGCGAGCAGGCGTATGACCCGTCGACCAGCAAGAGCGTGCCGCTGCCGGACGGCATCGATGGCGTCATGGTCAACAACCGCTTGCGCTCGGTCGTGGCGGGCGCTCTGTCGGGGCTGAAACTGCTGGCGCCCGAGCGCTCCACGCGCCTGGCTGCCGCGCGGGCGCTGCAGCAATCCGTCGATCCGGCGCAGCTGCCCCTGATCCACAAGGCGCTGGCGCAAGAGAGCGATGCCGAGATCCAGCAGATATTGCAAGTGCTGATCGCCAGCGCCAACCTGCATGCGCCAGACGCCGTCACGCGCAAGCAGGCCGTGCAGGACCTGGCGGGTAGCAGCGATGCGCGCTTGCTGCCCGTGCTGCAAGCCATGGTGGACAAGGGAGGCGAGCCGGACGAGGCCGTGCAGCTGGCCGCCATCGACACCATGGGCCAGATCAAGGGACGAGTAGCGCGCATGGAATTCGCCGGCAATGTGTTTTACGGCATTTCGCTGGGCAGCGTGCTGCTGCTGGCCGCCTTGGGGCTGGCCATCACCTTCGGCTTGATGGGCATCATCAACATGGCGCATGGCGAATTGCTGATGATAGGCGCTTACACGACGTATCTGTGCCAGCTGTTTTTCCGCACCTATTTGCCTGACCTGCAGGAGGCGTATCTGCTGGCCGCCTTGCCGGCCGCCTTTCTCGTCGCGGGACTGGTGGGCGTGGCGCTTGAGCGCACGGTCATCCGCTGGCTGTACGGGCGGCCGCTGGAAACCCTGCTGGCCACCTGGGGCATCAGCCTGATCCTCATGCAGACGGTGCGCACGATCTTCGGCGCGCAAAACGTGGAAGTGGCCAATCCCGCGTGGATGTCGGGCGGCGTCACCGTGCTGGGCGGCCTCGTGCTGCCGTACAACCGCCTGGCCATCATCGTCTTCGCTGTCCTTGTCGTGATGGCCGTGTGGCTGATTCTCAACAAGACACGGCTGGGCCTGTTCGTGCGGGCCGTCACGCAAAACCGCCGCATGGCCGATTGCGTGGGTGTGGCCACGGGCAAGGTCGACATGCTCACTTTCGGCCTCGGTTCCGGCATCGCCGGGCTGGGCGGCGTGGCCCTGTCGCAGCTGGGCAACGTGGGACCGGACCTGGGCCAAAGCTACATCGTCGATTCCTTCATGGTGGTGGTGCTCGGTGGCGTAGGCCAGCTGGCCGGCACCGTGATCGCCGCGCTGGGCCTGGGCGAAGTGAACAAATTCCTCGAACCGGTGGCGGGCGCCGTGCTGGCGAAGATCGCCATTCTCGTGTTCATCATCATTTTCATCCAGCGCCGGCCGCAAGGCCTGTTTGCCATGAAGGGACGCAGCGTCGAATGACTACCTCCTATCCGATAAAGCAGGGCCTGTTCACGCGGCCCGTCTGGCTGGTCATTGCCGCCTGCACGCTGCTGGCGGCAATGTTGCCGATCTTTAACCTGGCGTTTGCCGAAGGTCATGCCTTGCACGTGTCCGCCTACACGGTGGCGCTGGTGGGCAAGTTCATGTGCTACGCGCTGGCCGCGCTGGCGCTGGACCTCGTCTGGGGCTACACGGGCATCCTGTCGCTGGGACACGGCGTGTTCTTTGCGCTGGGCGCGTATGCCCACGGCATGTATCTGATGCGCGCCATCGGCGAGCAGGGCCAGTACCACAGCAGCTTGCCCGACTTCATGGTCTTTCTCGACTGGAAAACCTACCCGTGGTACTGGGCCTTCACGGAACACTTCTGGTACTGCATGGCCCTCGTCGTGCTGGTGCCGGGCGTGCTGGCTTTTGTCTTCGGTTACTTTGCGTTTCGCTCGCGCATCAAGGGCGTGTATTTTTCCATCATCACGCAGGCGATGACGTATGCCTTCATGCTCTTGTTCTTCCGTAATGACACCGGCTTTGGCGGCAACAATGGTTTCACGGATTTCAAGACCATCCTCGGCCACAGCATCACGGCGCCCGCCACCCGGGCCGTGCTGTTCCTGCTGACCCTGGCCTTCCTGCTGGCGGCCTTGGTCGGCGCGCGCGCCATCGTCCGCTCGAAACTGGGCAGGGTGCTGCAGGGCGTGCGCGACAGCGAGGCGCGCTTGATGTTCCTCGGCTACAACCCGCTGTGGTTCAAGCTGTTCGTCTGGACCTTGTCGGCCGTGCTGTGCGGCATCGCCGGCGCCTTGTACGTGCCGCAAGTGGGCATCATCAACCCGTCCGAAATGTCACCGGCGAATTCCATCGAGATGGTCGTGTGGGTGGCTGTCGGTGGGCGGGGCACCTTGATCGGTCCCATCCTGGGCGCCTTCACCGTCAACGGCTTGAAAAGCTGGTTCACGGCCGCCTTGCCGGAACTGTGGCTGTTCGCGCTGGGCTTGCTGTTCATCGTCGTCACCCTGTTCATGCAGCAAGGCATGCTCGGCGTGTTGAGCAAGCTCAGACGCAAGAAAGCGGCCGTCGTGGCAGAGGAGGCCGCATGAGTATCCGCATGTTGCCCGGCATGGCAGGCACGGAAACGGGCGCCAGCTATTCGCGCGTCAAAGGCGAGGGTGTCGACACGACGCATGGCGCGATTTTGTACCTGGAAGACATCAGCGTGTCCTTCGACGGTTTCAAGGCCATCAACAAGCTCAGTCTCGATATTTCTGTGGGCGAGTTGCGCTGCATCATCGGTCCGAATGGCGCGGGCAAGACGACGATGATGGACGTGATCACCGGCAAGACGCGGCCCACGTCCGGCACGGCCTGGTTTGGCCAGACCATGAATCTGGCGACGATGACGGAAGCGCAAATCGCCCACGCGGGTATCGGGCGCAAGTTCCAGCGCCCCACCGTGTTCGAGCAGCACACGGTGTTCGACAACTTGGAACTGGCGATGAAGATGGACAAGCGCGTGGCGCCCACCCTGTTTGCGCGTTTAAGCTCGGAGCAGGCAGGCAAGATCGAAGCGATATTGCACCTGATCCGCCTCAATGGCCACGAGGCGCGGCCGGCCGGTTTGCTGTCGCACGGGCAAAAGCAGTGGCTGGAAATCGGCATGCTGCTGATGCAGGAGCCGCAGCTGATTCTATTGGACGAACCGGTGGCCGGCATGTCGGATGCGGAAACGGCGCGCACGGCGGAATTGCTCAATGAATTGCGCGGCAAACATTCGATCATGGTGGTCGAGCACGACATGGGTTTTGTCACGGAAATTGCCCAGCAAGGCATCGTCACCGTGCTGCATGAAGGGTCCGTGCTGGCGCAGGGCCGCATGGACGAAGTGCAGGCCGACGAGCGCGTCATCGAAGTTTATCTGGGAAGGTAACCATGCTGGAAGTCGAACAATTGAATCAATACTATGGTTCCTCGCACACCTTGCGCGGCATCAGTTTGTCGGCGCGCAAGGGCGAATGCCTGGCCTTGCTGGGACGCAATGGCGTGGGCAAGACGACCCTGTTGAAATGCCTGATGGGCGTGCTGCCCGTGGCCCAGGGCAAGGTGCTGTTCCAGGGCCGCGACATCACGCGACTGACGCCGCATGCGCGCGCCAAGCTGGGCATCGCCTACGTGCCGCAGGGGCGCGACATCTTTGCGCGCCTGACGGTCGAGGAAAACCTGCTGATGGGTATGGCGAGCAAGCGGGGCAGGCAGGCTTCGCGCATCGATCCCCACGTGTATGAACTGTTTCCGGTATTAAAGGAGATGCTGCAGCGGCGTGGCGGCGATTTGTCCGGTGGGCAACAGCAGCAACTGGCCATCGCCCGCGCCCTGCTGGCCGAGCCGCAGCTGATCATCTTCGATGAGCCGACGGAAGGCATCCAGCCCTCCGTCATCAAGGATATCGGCAGGGTGATCAGCCTGTTGAAACAGCGGGGCGACATGGCCATCGTGCTGTGCGAACAGTATTTCGATTTTGCCCGCGAACTGGCCGACGAATTCATCGTCCTGTCGCGCGGCAGTGTCGTCGCCAGCGGCAATGCGGAACAGATGGCTGGCGAGGACGTGAAGCGGCACCTGGCCGTGTGAGGTCAGACGAGCTGGAACCAGCCCAGCACGGCCCCTGCCGCCAGCAGCCACAATAAATGGATCTTCGTGCGCCAGATGATCAGGCCGGCCACGATGGACAAGCTCCACAGGGGCCAGTCGGTGCGGATGTCATGGTTGGCGCCGCCCAAAATCATGCCCGTGGAAATCAGGAGGGCGACGACGATGGGCGCCATGCCTTGCTTGAAGGCGCGCACGGGGAGCAGGTCGCGGTTGCGGTAGCCCCACTGGGCCGCCACGTAGGTAAGGGTGGTGCTGGGCAGCATGATGCCGACCATGGTGATGAACACGCCCAGGTAGGCGGCCGTGTAGCTGCCCGCGTTCATGCCCACGTTCCAGCCCATCAGGGCAACGAACAGCACGTTCGGGCCGGGCGCGGCCTGGGCGATGGCGATCGATTCATTGAATTGCGCCTGCGTCAGCCAGCCGTGCTGCTCGACGAGGAAACGGTGCATTTCGGAGGTGGTGGAAATGGCGCCGCCGATCGACATCAGCGACAGCATCAAGTAGTGGCCGAACAGGTTCAGCCAGTCGCCCGTGCTCAACACCAGTTGCAAGGGCGGATTCATGTGGACAGCTTTCGATAGGTGAGCAGGCAGCCGATGCCGCCCAGGCCCAGCAGGATGTACAGCAGGGGCCAGCGGAAGATCGCCACCATCAGCACGCCCAGCACGGTGATGGACAAGGTCAGCCACAAGGGCAGCGGATGCTTGGTCAGCGCGGTCGCCAGTTTCACGCCCGTGGCGGCGATCATGCCGGCCGAGACGGCCGCCATGCCGCGCAGGGCGCCCGCCATCTGTGGATTGTCGCCAAAGCGCGTGTACAGCACGCCCAGCACGAGCACGATGACGAGGGGCGCGGCCAGCATGCCGGCCAGCGCCGTCAGCGCGCCCTTCAAGCCGAAATAGCGCCCGCCCACCATCAGTGACAGGTTGACGACATTCGGCCCGGGCATGATTTGCGCCACGGCCCAGTCTTCCAGGAATTCTTCCTGCGTCAGCCAGCGCTTGCGCTCGACCATCTCACGCTGGATCACGGCCAGCACGCCGCCAAAGCCTTGCAGGGCCAGCCAGGTGAACGAGAAGAACAGGTCGGCAAGCGAAGCCGGTTGCGGGCGGGGCAGGTCGGGAGGAAGGGTGGAAGGTGCGGACATGGCTGATTATCGCCGTGCCTGCTTCGCCTTGTCCATGCTTATGTCCGTACTTCTTTCCCATGCCCTTGTCCAGGCATGGCTCAGCCCCCGCCGATGCCGGCGATAACCACGCCCGTGCCCCCGCACATGGGACAGGGCTGGCCATCCGCCCTGGTGCCCCGGCCCTGGCAATGCGTGCAGACGTTTTCACCGGTGCCGGGGGTGCCGGAAGGGGCGATGTCGCCGGGATTTTTGGCCGGCTCGGGTGTTGTATTCATGTCGTGTCTCCTCGTCCATGCAGTGCGAACGCCGCGTGTTGGCAGCAAGTCCATACTAGGCTGGCGACAGGCGCTGCGTTTGATCTGCCTTAGACGTGCGGCCTTGTGTATCAGAAAAAAACTGCATTGGAATAACTGGCTGGCATTGACATCGCGCGTTTTTCGGCAATACTTTCGCTGTTACTCTTCCACGCTGCCATCCCGGCTCCGCTCTCCGCTGCCGCTTCCCGCCATGTCTACCTTCCGCAGGAGTCATTCATCATGCCTAATTCCCAAGAAACCTTGCACATGCCCGTCATACCTGTGGTGCGCCATGCTCGCGTGGACCAGAAGATGTGCGATATCGTCAACCTGGGCATCGCCGTGCAGGCAGCCTTCAGCACCTTGTGCGCGCTCGAATACCTGAAGTCATACAATGTCGCCCCCGAACTGATCGAGCGCGTTCTGCTGCATCCGGAGCAGCGCCGCCAGACCGTGCATTGAGTATCCGCACGGCAACTGTGTTGCCGGCAGCGTGAGCCCGGTGTTGTCGGATTGATCATTACGGCTCAGTTATGCACAAATGATGGGTTAACGAAATTGGCGAAATAATTTTCTTGTGATTATGTGTGAGTTTCCAAGTGCTTGATTTTAATGGATTTTATTTTTGCTGTTTGATTGAGCAGTTTATTGAAAGCCGCACGGGCTGTGGCTTTGAGGGCTGTCAATAGGGCCTTATCCACAAAGATATCCACAGTCCGTGTGGATATCTGAAAAAGGGCTTAACAATCCGCCACTTAGGAAATTGGGGCTGCTCGGCACATGCGATGGGCCGGCAAAATGGGCCAAAATGGGGCATTCCACAAGCCTGTATGCTTATCCAGTGCTCTTGTTTTTATGACTGAAAGTAGCGGCCGGGTTCAGGGGGTGCCGCCGGCCGGCGCCGCCGGCGTGTTGCCGCACTGGGCCAGGGCTGCGGCGAGCTCGGCGACTTGTTGCTCCGCTTCGCGCAAGGTGGCGTAGGTGCGCAGCGAGGCGATCACGGTGGTAAACAACTTGCGCGTGGTAAGGTCCGTCTTGCACCAGAAATCGTTGATGTCGTAGTCGATGATGATGCGGTGCTCCAGCGCCTGGCCGGGCTGGCCCGTGCGCAGGATGATGCGCACGGCGGTATTGTGCAGATCTTCGCGGATCTGGCGCGCCACTTGCAGCCCGGCATCCTGGGTCTCCATGATCACATCGAGCAGCACGACGGCGATATCGGTTGTGCTGCGCAGCAAGGCCAGCGCCTCGGCGCCCGAATACGCGTGCAAAAAGCTCAGCCTGCGGCCCTGGAAGCTGGCCTGGCTGAGGGCGAACTTGGTCACCACGTGCACGTCGACGTCGTCATCGACGATCAGCACGCGCCATGGCGTCGCGGTGGCAGGCTCTGCCGCCGCGTCTGTCCGTTCCAGCGGTTCGTCGACCAGCCAGTCCGGTTCGTCCGCCCCCTTGGCGGCGCTGTCGCTATCCATGTTCATGCGTTTATCCACCATTGATCGTGCGCGCCATTCCACACTATGCCAGTCTGCGGGGTTTGTCAAAACAATGCTGTTCAGACAAGGCTGCCTGGCGCCAGGAGCGCTTATGCACAGCAAAATATATTTTCATGGTGGTGAAGTAACTTTGCTCTAGCGCAAATTCATGATTGCAAGTCATTGATTTCATTGGGGTAAAAAATTGCCTGTGAAATCAGCAAATTGTTGAAACCCGCATCAATACTGGTGTTGCGGCTTGTCAAGAGGGGCTTATCAACAACTTTATCCACAGTTGCTGTGGATATCTAAAAAAGCCGTGCAAAAACCGGGGCTTAGCGCCCGTTGGTGAGGCAAGGTCGTAGCATTCATGCGGCAAGTCCAAGTCCGCTCAGCTGGGCAAAGGCATGCAGGAAGCGCTGCTTGGCTTCGGCCGGGCCCATGGCTTCGATTATACCGGGCAAGGGGGCGATGCCGTCAAGGTAAGCCCAGCGTTCGGCCGAGTGCGGCATCAGGTCGCGCTTTTCCGTCGCCAGCGCGATCAGGTCGGCCCGCTTGATGGGTGCGTAATCGGAAAAATCCAACCCATACGTGGTGGCGATGATGGCGCTGACCTTGTCTTCCAGCACGGCAAATTCCGGCAGCAACACTTTCAAGGGTTTTACCATGTCGCCCAGGTAGGCTTCCGCCGCGTCGTGCAGCAGGGCGGCCAGGCGCAAATGGGGCGGCACCAGTTCGGCGACGATCAGGCTGTGCTGGGCAACCGAGTAAAACACTTGCGTCTGTCCATTGAAGCGGCACTGGTAAGCGAGGCCGTGGGCGATGTCCTCGATGGCGACCTTGTCGATATGCGGGCGCAAAGGATAAAAACGGTTGCCTGAATAAGTGGAAACGTAGTCGGTGGTAATCATTGCCATGGCATGGTGCTCGGAACGCTCAAGATGTTTCATCCTACACCCGATGGCATGGGCTTGCCCCGGCTGCCGTGCGCAAGCCTACGCTATGCATCTTGGTAAATCCTTTAATTTATTTCATATCATTCATTGCTGTTTCTAAAATACACTGTAGCAATCTTGTTTTTCTGAAACTTCACAGGGGCAGGGCAATGACGGCGCAACCTTCGGCAAGACCTTCGTATATCTATCAGGGCGGTTCGGTGATGATGCACTCGCCGCTGCAATTGAAACAGTCGGAAATGTACGGCTATTTCGTCAAGGGCGACCTGGCCAAGCTGCAGGCCACCGTGAATACCACCTTGAACCAGGTGGCGGGCAGCAAGATGACCCTGAAAGCCCTGTCGCCGTATGTGATGCTGACGTTTACGCGCGTCAACCATGCGGACTCCGCCAACCCCGTCGACCAGGCCAAGGGCTGGATCACGGAAGTCGACATCGTCACCTGGATCATGGTGGGGCAGATGGATGCGGCGGGCAAGCTCGCGCATATCTATTGGTACCCGTGCCATATTTTCGTCGATGACGCGATGGCCCTGATCAACGGGCGCGAACTGTTCGGCTATCCGAAATACCTGTGCGACTACGAGATTCCTGCCGCCGGCAGCGAGCCGCTGCGCTGCTCCGTCGCCGCCAAGGGCTTCCAGCATTTTTCGCCGGAAACGAAACTGGCCCTGCACCCGCTGCTGGAAGTCAACGCCACCGTCCAGACGGGGCCGCACAAGCCCGTCAACAGTTTCCTGGAACTTATCGAGCAGGCGTTCCAGATTTTCCTCTCCATTCCCGATTTCTTCGACATGGACCAGGCCGGCTGGGCCGATATTCTGTCCTTGCTGCGCAATCCCCGCATCGACCAGATTTTCCTCAAGCAATTCCCCGACAGCGCGGGCGTGAAAGCCGTGTACCAGGCCCTGGTGGCCGCGCCGGCCGAGATCAACCGCCTGCACAGTGCGCGCCTGCTGGGCTATGATTACGAGTGCACGGTGCATGCATTTGACAGTTTCCCGCTGGACCAGACCCTGGGCTTGCAGCTGGGACCGCAAACGGCCATCTTGCCCTTCAATGTGAACTTCGATTTCACGGCCATGCCGGGCGAGGAGCTGGTCGACAATTCCCGCATCGCGCCGGAAAAGATCGCCATTCTCGGCGGCGGGGTGGCGGCCATGACCACCGCGTATTATTTGACGAACCAGCCGGGCTGGCAAAACCGGCACACGATCACCGTCTACCAGCTGGGCTGGCGCCTGGGCGGCAAGGGCGCCAGCGGGCGCAATGCGCAAGCGGGCCAGCGCATCGAGGAACACGGCTTGCACATCTGGTTCGGCTTTTATGCGAACGCCTTCAAGATGATCAAGGAGGCGTATGCGAGCCTGGAGCGCCCGCCCGGCGCGCCGCTGGCCACCTGGCGCGACGCCTTCAAGCAGCACGATTACGTGGCCCTGTCGGAAGACGTCAAGGGAGAGTGGCGCAACTGGTCCATCGTCTTTCCCACCTTGCCGGGCGAGCCGGGCGAGGGCGGTGAAGACATCACCCTGTGGCAGATGGCCATCGCCATGGTGGGCTGGATCGAGCAGTGGATACGCCAGATCCGGCAAGTGGCCGATGCCGACGCGCGCATCGTGCGCGCCAGCGCATCGCAGGGAGAGGGCGTGTGGCCGGGCTGGCTGCGCCGCCTGGCCGACGAAGTAGTGGGGCAGGCCGATGAACTGGGGCTGGACGTGGGCTTGTCCGTCGGCGCGCTGGTGGCGCTGGTGGCCGACCTGGCGCCCGACTCCACGCGCCACGACAAGGCCCGCCATCAGTTGCTGGCCAGCACCCTGAACGGCATCCGCGCGTGGCTGCGCCTGCGCTACCGGGCCCTGATCGATGGCGACGATGAATTGCGCCGCCTGTTCACTTGCCTGGACCTGGGTATCACGGTCATGAAGGGCATGTTCGAGGATGGCGTGTTCAAGAACGGCTTTGACGTCATCAACGACATCGATTTCCGCGCCTGGCTGCGCAAGCATGGCGGGGACGAGCAGTTCAGCGTCAACTCGGCGCCCGTGCGCGGCTTTTACGACCTGGTGTTTGCCTACGAAGGCGGCGATTTTTCCAGGCCGAACATCGAGGCGGGGACGCTCTTGCGCTCGATGGCGCGCATCGGCCTGGCCTACAAGGGCGGCATCATGTTCAAGATGCAGGCCGGCATGGGCGACACGATTTTCACGCCGATGTACGAAGTGCTGAAGAAAAGGGGTGTGGAATTCAAATTCTTCCAGCGTGTCGAAGAACTGGTGCCGGGCGCGGGCGATATCGACAGCATCCGCATCACGCAGCAGGTGCAATTGAAGGACCCCGCCGCCGGCTACGCGCCGCTGGTGGACGTCAAGGGCCTCGCCTGCTGGCCCAGCGCGCCCGACTACGCGCAGATCGAACCGGCCCAGGCGGCGCTGCTGCAGGCGCAGGAAGTCAACCTGGAATCGTACTGGAGCGCCTGGCCGCAGCAATACCGACAAGCGTTCGGCCGCGCGCTGCCCGCCACGGTATTGAAGAAGGGCGTCGACTTCGACAAGGTGGTGTTCGGCATTTCCATCGGCTCGCTGCAGGCTTTGTGCCCGCAGTTGCTGGCGCAAAGCCCGGCCCTGCAGCTGGCGGCCGACAAGGTGAAAACCGTGGCCACGCAGGCTTACCAGGTGTGGCTCAACAAGAACCTGGCGCAGATGGGCTGGACCACGCAGCCGAAAGGCCAGCAGCCGGTGCTGTCGGCTTTTACTGAGCCGTACGACACGTGGGCGCCGATGGACCAACTCCTGGCGCACGAAGACTGGCCGGCGGGACTGGAGCCGAAAAACGTCTCGTACTTTTGCAGCGCCTTCCCCGTCGACAGCTACCCGCCCGTCACCGACACGGATTTCCCCGCCCGCTGCGCGGCCAGGGCGAAGCAGGGCGCGCTGCACCAGCTCGAGCGCGAGATCGGCGCGCTGTGGTCCGAGGCGGGCGCGCCGGGCGCGTTTCCGTGGCAATGGCTGGTCGATGCGAAGGAAGCTGCGGGACCGGCGCGCTTCGACAGCCAGTACTGGCGCGCCAACGTCGACCCGTCCGAGCGCTACGTGATGTCGGTGGTGGGCAGCACGCAGTACCGGCTGGCCACCGACCAGTCAGGGTTCAGCAACCTGTTCCTCACGGGCGACTGGATCAGGACGGGCTTGAACGCGGGCTGCGTCGAGGCGGCCGTGATGGCCGGCATGCAAACGTCGCGCGCCATGACGGGCTATCCGGCCGTGATCCAGGGCGAGAAGGATTTCTAGGCATGCGACGCCTGATGCTGTCGTGTCTGGTCCTGTTCCACCTGCACGCGGGCGCGGCGCCGCCCGGCGCGATTATGCTGTGGCCCGGCGCGCCGCCCGGTGGCGCGGCGCCGGGTCCCCAGCGCGACGGCGCCAAGGGCTCCATCACGCAGGTCGAACAACCGTATCTGATCGCGCACCGCCCGGCGCAGCCGAACGGTATCGCCATTCTCCTGGTCAGCGGCGGCGGCTATGCGCATATCGAGGCGGGCAAGGAGAGCGGCCCCGCCGCCAGCTGGCTGCAAACGCAGGGCGTCACGGCGTTTGAACTCGTGTACCGCTTGCCGCAGGAAGGCGGCGGGGTGGCCGCGCCATTCCAGGATGGCCAGCGCGCCATGCGCGTGATCCGCGCGCACGCGGCCGAATGGGGCATCGACCCGGCGCGCATCGGCATGCTGGGGTTTTCCGCCGGCGCGCACCTGGCCGGCATGACGGCCGTCCAGCCGGACGCCGCCCGCTATGCGCCCGTCGATGCGATGGATGGCGTCTCCGCGCGGCCCGATGTCGTCGTGCTGCTGTACCCCGTGCTGACCATGCAGCGGCTATTTGACACGACGCATGCGAAGAAAGAGCTGCTGGGCGCCCACCCCGCGCAGGCGGCGCGCGATGCGCTGTCGGTGGAATTGCACGTCGATGCGCGCACGCCGCCCGCCTTCATCGCGCAGGCCCTCGACGACCCGATTTCACCGCCCGAAAACAGTACATTGATGGCGGCCGCCCTGCGCCGCGCGGGCGTGCCCGTCGAACTGCACCAGTTCCAGAGCGGAGGACATGGATGGGGATTGGGCAAGCCGGGCAGCGAACCGGCCGCGTGGCCACGGCTGTTGCTGGCGTGGCTGCAAGCGCATGGCTGGATGCCTCAGCCTGCGGGCTGAGCTTCCAGATCCCGCCGCGCCGCATCGAGCGCCTCTTGCAGCTGCGGCAGGAACTGTTCCACGTTATCGAGCTGGCCGTTCGAGGCCAGGGTTTCCATCTGGTGGCACAGGCCGTGCAGGGTGGGGCGGCTCAGGTAGCCGGCGCTGCCTTTCAAGGCGTGGAAGGCTGCTGCCGCGGCGCTGGCGTTGCCATCGCGCACGGCGTGGCAAGCCAGGTCCAGGCGCCGTGGCGCTTCCGTCAGAAACGCTTGCGCGATGCGCTGCAAGTGCTGCGGCGACAGGCCTGCCAGCGGCAGGATGTGTACGGGCGCCGTCATGGGATCGGCCGGCGCGGATGGCTCGTCGGCGCCGTCCAGGCCGAACTGGCGCGCCAGGGTATCGTCTTCGGTGGGAACGGCAGGCGGCAGCGCGTGGCCGCGCGCCAGCAGCAGGTCGATGATGGCGTCGATTTTCTCGAACAGCAGCGCTTCGTCGACGGGTTTGCTGAGGAAGTCGTCCATGCCGGCCGCCAGGTAGCGCTGCCGGTCATGTTCGCTGGCGTTGGCCGTCAGCGCAAGGATGGGAATCTGCGCGTCGGCAATGGGGAATTGCGCGTTGCCCCCTGCGCGAATCAGGCGCGCGGCCTGTTCGCCATCCATCTCCGGCATGCGGCCATCCATCAGCACGCAATCGTAGGAGCCGGAGCCCAGCGCGCGCAGCGCCTGTTCGCCGTTTTCCACGATGGTGACCTCATGCCCCATGCCTTCGAGCAGGGTGCCGATGATGATCTGGTTGGTGCGCACGTCTTCGGCGCACAGGATGCGCAGGCGGCAGGCGTGGCGCGCGTGGCGTGCGGGCCGGCGCGCATCGGCCGCGGGAGCGCTGCCGTCTTCCAGCGGCAAGGTGAAATGGAAGCGCGAACCGATGCCGACCCGGCTTTCCACGCCGATCGTGCCTTTCATCAGTTCGACCAGCTCCTTGCAGATGGCCAGGCCCAGGCCCGTGCCGCCGTAGCGGCGCGTGGTGGAATGGTCGGCCTGCTCGAATTTCTGGAACAAACGCGGCAAGGTATCCGCGTCGATGCCGGGCCCCGTATCGCTGATGATGAATTCGATGGCGCTGCGGCCGTCCTGGCGCGGCGGCGTGCGGGCGCGCCGCACTTCCAGCAGCACTTCGCCATTGGCCGTGAATTTCAGCGCATTCCCCAGCAGGTTGATGAGGATTTGCCGCAGCCGCGTGGGGTCGGCGCGCACGTAGCGCGGCAAGTCCAGCGCCAGTTCGCGGCGCAGCAGCAGGCTTTTGGCGTCGGCCTGGCCCTGCACGATGCCGGCCGCGTCTCCGATCAGCGCCAGCAAGTCGAAGTCCACGGTTTCCAGGGTCAGCTTGCCCGCGTCGATCTTCGAGAAATCGAGGATGTCGTTAAGGATGGTCAAGAGCGATACGCCGTTGTGCAGGCCGATGCGCAGGTATTCCTGCGTGCGGCCGCGTACGGACTGGTCGCGCAGGGCGAATTTCAGCATGCCGATCACGCCGGCCAGCGGCGTGCGGATGTCGTGGCTCATGGCGGACAGGAAATCGATGCGGTGGCGGCTGACGACTTCCGCGTGTTCCTTGGCCTTCAGCAGGGCGTCGTTGCTGAGGGTGAGCGCCAGGGTGCGTTCCTGCACCCGCTGTTCCAGGTTGTTGCGCAGCAAACGGATCTGGTCGGCCAGGGCAAAGGCCAGCAGCAAGCCGTCGAAGGTGCCGCCCAACAAGGTCACCAGCTGGGCGTTGGCCACCATGGCCGGCATCAGGCCCAGGTTGGCAGGCAGGATCAGAAAGCCGGGCAGCATCAGGGCGACGAAGGCCAGCACGAAGAAGCGCGCCGGCTGGTAGCCGCGGCGCCAGACGACGATGCCGCAGATGAGCGCCATCAGCATCCAGATGCTGATGGCGATGGTGGCCAGGGTATGCGCATACGACAGGGCGAAGAAGCAGCTCGGCAGCAGCAGCAAGGGCAGCACCAGGTTGACCTTGCTGATGCTGTGCAGCCGGGGCGAGTAGTCGCGCAGGCGCAGGAAATGCATGTAGAACAGGGTGCTGAAGACGGGCAGCAGGAAAAACGGCACGTAGTGCAGCTGCAGCATGTGCCAGTCGAACAGGTCGGCAAAGACGTGGAAAGTCATGGCCCACGCCAGGCCGTACGTCAGCACGTACAGCGCGTAATAGGCCGAAGCTTTTTCCAGAGTGATGGAAAAGATGAAGAAATTGAACAGGCCCAGCGCCAGCAGGGCGCCGATGGACGCCACCATCAGGAAGTTTTCCTTGCCCACCAGCTTGCGGTAATCCTGCTGCGTCTTGACGCCGAACATCGGCGCGCGCGCGTAATACGGGCTGGAAAAGCGGATCAGGATATCGTAGGTGGCGCCCGGCGCCAGCTGCACGTTCCCGCCGTAGTGCAGCAAATACTCGTGCGGACGCTGGTAGCCGGTCAGCAAGGTTTGCGGCGCCGTGTGCGGCCCGGGGCCATACACGTACACGTCGACCAGGTCGATCAGGGTGTCGTTCGGGTCGATGACCCAGGCGCTTTCGGCGCTGTCGTTGCGCACCTGCGCATGCAGCCAATAGGCGCCGCCGAACAGGTCGACCTTGCCGGCAGGGCGCTGGCGCGCCAGCCAGGCGGACAGGGCGGTGGCATCGGCGGGCGCGGCTTCATTGTCAGATAGAAACAGTTGCCCGCCATCGCCCAGGTGCTGGATGCCTTGCTTGCTCAGGGGAAGGGGAACCGCCTGCGCCGCGCCCGCCAGGCCCAGCAAGCCGAACAGCAAGCCGAGCAGGAGCAGCCAGCCGCATAGCCAGGCGCTGACGCGGGAGCTGGAAGCGCGGTGGCGGAATGGGGGCGGGTGGGCTGGCATCGATGGGCTTGGTGATGATCGCGCGGGAATGGGCGGCAACGCCGTTTGCTATTGAATGCCCATTTTAATCGACTCTCGGTGACACACGGGCAATTTCATGTCCTGCCCGCCTGGCGCCCGCTCCGGTATCATGGCGCCTTTGCCCGCGAGATATTCATGCTCAGTCCCGACCAGTTCCTGGCCTTCCTGGCCGCCGCCGTGTTGATTACCGCCAGTCCCGGCCCCGACAACCTGATGGTGCTGGGCGTGGGCATGTCACGCGGGCGCCGCCAGGGCATGGCGTTCGGCCTGGGCTGCGCCCTTGGCTGCCTCACGCACACCGTGCTGGCGACCATCGGCGTGTCGGCCCTGCTGGCCGCCTCGCCCACGGCATTTACCATGCTGAAAGTGGCCGGCGGGCTGTATCTCGTGTGGCTGGGCATCGGCGCCTTGCGCAGCCGTGGCGGCGCCAGAGTCGATGGCGCGGCGGCCTTGCCCGACGAATCCTTGCTGCGCCTGTTCGGCAAGGGTTTGTTTGCCAACAGTATCAATCCGAAAGTCGTGCTGTTCTTCCTCTCGTTCCTGCCGCAGTTCATCGTCGCGGGCCAGGGCAATGCCAGCTGGCAGACGGCGCAGCTGGGCCTCGTCTTCACGGCGCAGGCGTGCGTGCTGTTCGGCCTGCTCGGCTATTTTTCCGGCGCCGTCGGCCTGTGGCTAAACCGCCGCCCGCGCGCCGGCCTGTGGCTGGACCGGGTGGCCGGCACCATCTTCATCGGTCTGGGTTTGCGCCTGATCCTGGCACGCTGAGTTCTTGCCGGGCGGTAATGCGAAACGCCAATTCCATCTGATCCTGCACGGCCATGGCGCCGCCCAGGACGGCGAACGGCACGATGCCGAAGTCGCTCTGTTTCAATAGCAGGCTGCCGCTGGCCTGCAGGCGGCGCCCATCGGCCGCTTCCTCGATGCGCACCGGCAGCTGCACCGTGCGCGTCACGCCATGCAGGGTGATGTCGGCATCAAACACCTGCTTGTTCCCCGTGCGGCGCGCGGCGATGCTGACCCACGGATAGCGTTCCGCCTCGAGCACGCGCACCAGCATGTTGTGGCGCGTGCCGGCGATGGCGTCGGCCGACGGCGTCGTCGTCAAGCCGGCCGTCTGGCGCAGGCTTTCTTCATCCACACTCATCTCGTCGAGCCGGAAGCGGAACTGCGCGCGTCCCACTGCGGGCGCCACGACGCCCTGCAGGGTATGGCTGGCCACCACGTGGTCATGCCCGAGCCGCGCCAGCGCGCCGCCGCGGCGCACGGTGATGGTCAGCAGGGATTCGTCGGGCGCGATCTGCAGCAGCTGCATGCCCTGCCGCTGCCAGGCGGGAATAGCCATGGCGGGACTGCCGGCCGGCGCGGGTGGGCCGGGGAGCTGGATGGCGGGCGGCGCGGAGAATGGCGAACAGGCGGCCAGCAAGGCGCAGGTGCAGGCCAGCAGCGCGCGGCGGCGCATGGGAGGGATCGGTGAGCATTCTTGGCGGAGCATGGTCGGAGCTTGTATGGGCGCAAGGCGCGATACGGCCATAGTAAGCGATCCGGCCTGCTAGGGGAACCTCCCGTGCGCCGCGCGGACTGGCGTTATTGTGGATTACCGTCGACAAACATCAGGATGGCGCTGGCGATTACTTGGGGCGCTTCGCGCTGCGGGAAGTGCCCAACGCCCTCTAACAGCACGCGCTGGTACGCGCCGCTGAAATGGTGTTCGCGTCCGGCCGAGCTGTCCGGGTGGTTGCATGTGTCGGCCGCGCCGTGCAGCACCAAGGTCGGCAGGTGCAGCACGGGCGCCGACTGGAGCAGCGCTTCGTCGGCCGCATATGCGGGGTCGCCTTCGGCAAAGGCCCAGCGGTGGCGGTAGGAATGCAGCACCACCTCGGCCCAGTCGGGACCATCGAAGGCGCGGCGCGCCTGTGCGAAATCGGCCTCGCCATACCAGCCGGCCGGCGACCAGCTATCCCACATCATGCGGGCGAACGCATGGCGGTCATGTTCGAGGGCATGCCGGCCCCGGGGCGTGGCCATGAACCAATGGTACCAGTAATTGCGCGCTTGCTGATACGACAATTCTTGCTGCGGGTCATTCGTGCCATAGCCGACCGACAGCATGACCAGGCCGCACGCCGCATCGTGGCGCAAGCCGCTGGCGTTCGCCACGGCGCGCGCGCCCCAGTCATGGCCCACCAGCAAAGGCTTATCCAGTTGCATGGCGTCGATAAAATCGAGCAAATCGCGTCCCAGCGCGGCCAGCTGGCCGCTGCGCGGCGTGTCCGCATGGCGAAAACGCGTGGGTGCGAAGCCGCGCAGGGCCGGCGCCAGCACGCGGTAGCCGGCGGCGGCCAGCACCGCGGCCGTGCCGGCCCAGCTTTCGGGACTGTCGGGCCAGCCGTGCACGAGCACGGCGCAGCGCTGGCCGGCCGGATTCCATTCCAGGTAAGCCACGTCCAGCAAGGGCGTGGCGATGTGTTGATAGTCTTGCATGGCATTTCCTGACGAAGGTGAGGGAGAAGTGTCTATCGTAGCGCCAGCAATCAATTTGATTCGTGAGTAATTCGACGATATTATGTTTGTATCTTGATGAATGGGAGGGCACATGCCTGATTCCGCCGCGCTGACACTCGATATCGTCCTGCTGCGCAGCCTGCTTGAAGTGGTGGACGCGGGCGGTTTCGCGCTGGCCGCGCAAAACCTGGCCTTGACGCCATCGGCCGTCAGCGGCCATATCAAGCGTCTCGAACACAGCGCCGGCAAGCAATTGCTGGCGCGCACGACGCGCAGCCTGGAGCTGACGGCGGCCGGCGAACTGCTGTATATGTATGCGCGCAATATCGTCGACCTGGAACGCGAGGCGCGTGCCAGGCTCAGCGGCGCATCCATGCAGGGCCGACTGGTCCTGGGCGCGTCGGAAGATTTCGCCGGCACGTGGCTGCCGCAGGTGCTGCACACCTTCCAGCGCTGGCATCCGCAAGCGTCGATCGAATTGAAGGTGGGCATTACGGCCGAATTGCTGCGGCGCCAGGCGCACGAGCAGATCGATGTCGTCTTCGGCAAGCAATGCAGCCGTACGGAAGGGATCGGTGAATTGTTGTGGGCTGAGCCGCTGGTGTGGGCGTACGCGGCTGGCCGCCTGCCCGACGCAGGCCAGGCCTTGCCGCTGGCGCTGTTTCCCGCGCCCTGCGTCTACCGCGAGGCGGCCATCACCGCGCTGGCGCAAGCGGAGCATCCCTGGCGGCTGGCGTTTGACAGCGCCAGCATGGCCGGCTGCTTGGCGGCGGCGCTGGCCGGTTTTGCCGTGACGCCGGTGGCCCGCAGCCAGATGCGCGACGGCTTGCGCATCCTGGGTGCGGCGGAAGGTCTGCCGGTGCTGCCCGATGCCCGCTTTTACGCGTTTCCTCGCAACAAGACGCCTGCCGTGCTGGCGCTCGTCGATGCGGTGCGCGGCGCGGGCCAGCGGCACCAGTTTCATGCCGCGTGACCACGCCAATGTTTAGCCTGCGTCATAAAGCGGTCATATCGCGCTGTTATGATGCTTTTGTTGGCACACAGCATGCGATGCGCAGATCACTACGCTCCGGGAGCGATAGGATGCAGGCATGACTCAACAGCTTAGCCGGTGAGCTCAACCATCGGCACCAGACACGTAAAATTTGTTTTGTAGTAATGATTGCAGGGTGGGGCAGGGGAAAAACGGGAATCGGGCGGGGATTTAATGAAGTCCTAAGCCTGTCTTCATGAAGGGCTGGCATAGTGGACACATGGCGCACGGAAACCCCGGGCGCAAGGTTGCCGGACACCTCAATGACCGGCACGATTTCCACTTTTTCATGTGTTTCCCGTTTTATCCCTGCGCTCTGAAACAGCGTTTCAACCGGCTACCGCACCTTGCGAAGCCGGTTTTTTTTGCCTGCGTTTTCTTGCTCCCGGCGCCAGGCGCCGGGAGGCTTGTTTGTTCCCCTCTTAGCCCGCCTGTTTCGCCAGCCACGCATCGACGGCCGGCAGCCGTTCGGCGCGCAGCTTGATGCGGTACTTGATGCCGGCCACGGAACTGTCGGCGTCGCCGCGCGCGCTGGCCGGCAGATGCGCTTGCGCGTACGCTTCCAGCTTGGCGATCATGTCCGCCTGCGCCGAGCCGGCGGCCAGGCGCGGGAAGTAGCGGCTGCGCGAGCTGGCGTCGATGCGCGCATTGACTTGTTCCAGGTGCGCCAGCGCGAAGTCGAAAGCCAGTTCCGGATGCGTGCGCGACACGCGCGAGATCATGGCGGGGCTGTTGGTCACGCCCGGCTCGTCCGTCAGCGCCAGGGCCAATGCGCGCTGCGCCAGGGCGGGATCGTCGCTTGAGGCCAGCAGGTCGTACAGCTGGTTCTTGACCAGCGGCGTCTGTTCCTGTCGCGCCTTGGCATGCAGCTGCTCCCAGGTGGTCGCGTCCGCATGCTGCGCCACCACGCCCAGGATGGTGCGGCGCAGCGGCGCCGGCATGGCGGCGGGATCTTGCTCACTGGCCGCGTAACGGCGGCGTGCCTCGGCGATCACGCCCGGTTCGCCCATGTCGCCGAGGATGGCGATCAGTTGTCCGCGCAGGGTCGCCACGCTGGACGCTTCGCCCGCGCGCGCTTCCCAGCCCGTCTGCGCCATCATCGGCGCCAGGCGCGCCACGGCAAAGCGGCCGAAAGCCTGCTGGCGTACGGCGTCGCCAGCATACTGTTGGTACAGGCTGCCCAGGGAGCCGGCCACCTTGCCCAGCACCTGCGGATCGGCCGACAGCGGCGTCGCTTGCACCAGTTCCAGGAAATCGGCCAGGTTTTGCGCACCGGCCAGGCCCAGCGACTGGCTGTCCGCCAGCAAGCCCAGCTGGTCGATCGGCGCCAGGCGCGCAAAGCTGCCCGCCAGCGCGCGCGTGTTGGCCGGCGCGTACATGGTGCGGTAGTAGCCGCTCTGGCCCGCGTTCACGAGCAGGGCGCCGCAGCCGGGCACGTTCAGGGTCGCCTTGCCATTCTTGACCAGCACCGTGGCCAGCTTGCCGTTGCCCACCGTCGCGGCGATCACCGGCACTTTCCACGACAGCGGTTTTTTATTTGGCTGGTCCTTGGAAAATTCCGTCTGCGTCAGGCGCACGCGCGTATTGCCGTTTCTGCACACGGCGTCGCCCACCTTGATCATCGGCACGCCCGGCTGCAGGGTGAAATCATGGGCGATGGCGCTGACAGGCTTGCCGGCGGCCGCATCGACTTCGCGCCACAGGTCGTCGGACACGGTATTGCCATACGCATGCTTGCGCATGTAGTTGCGCACGGCCGTGCGCCACGTATCGGCGCCCACATACGCTTCGAGCATGCGGATCACCGCTTCGCCTTTTTGGTAGGTGATGCCGTCGAAAGCCTGGCTGGCCTGCTCCACGGTGGCGATGCGCTGCACCACCGGGTGCGTGGTGCGCAGCGCATCCTGGCTCATGGCCGACTCGCGTCCGCCGACGCTGGACAGGGCCGTGTTCCATTCCGGGTGCAAACGCTCCGTGGTGCGGCCTTCCATCCACGAGGCGAAACCTTCGTTGAGCCACAGGTCGTCCCACCAGCGCATGGTGACCAGGTCGCCGAACCACTGGTGCGCCATTTCATGCGACAGCGTGGTGTAGATGTTTTCCTTGTCGGCCTGCGTCGAGATGGCCGGATCGAGCAGCAGGCCGTACTCGAAGGTGAACACGGCGCCCCAGTTTTCCATGGCGCCAAAGAACTGGCTGCGGCCCGGCGCGGCAATGTTGTCGAGCTTGGGCAGCGGGTAGCGCACGCCGAAATAATCGTTGTATTCGCGCAGCAGGGCGGCCGACTCGTCGAGCGCGAAGCGGCTTTGCGCCAGCGCGCCCCGCTTCGTGATGACGCCTATTTCCGTGCCCTCGCTCATGGCCGTGGCCCGTTCGAAGTCGCCCAGGCCGAAGAACAGCAGATACGTCGACATGCGCGGCGTGGTGGCGAAATACACATGCTTCATGCCATTGCCCAGTTCCTCGCTGCGGACGATCGGCATGTTACCGACGGCCATCTGGCTGCTCGGCACGACCACGTCCAGCGCGAAGGTGGCCTTGTAGTCCGGCTCATCCCACGACGGCAGCATGCTGCGCGCATCCGAATTTTCGAACTGCGTGTACAGCGCGCGCTGGCGCCCTTGCGGCGTGTCGTAATCGAGCGAAAACAGGCCCGTGGCCTGCGTGCCGATCTTGCCGCTGTAGTCGATGCGCAGCAGGTACTCGCCCTTGGCCAGCGGCTGGGCAAAATGCACGGTGGCCGTCTGCTTGTCCGCGTCGAAATCGATCTTGCGCGTCACCTGCTTGCTGCCGCCCGGGCCTTCGATGGCGGCGGCCGCAAACGTCAGGTTCAAGGCGTTGAAGGTGATGCTCGCCGTTGGCTTGTCGACGGCCACCTTGATGGCGGCTGTGCCCTTGAAGGTGGGGGCGGCGGCGTCCGGCGTGATCGACAGGATGTAGTGCAAGGGCGTGACGCCGCGCGGCAGCTGCGTGGTGGTGCCAATGGCGTGGCTGGCCGAGGCGTATTTGGGTGCTGCGGCGGGAGCTGCGTGGCCCGCATGGGCGGCCGTGATGGAAGCCAGTGCCAGGACGGCGGCGGCCAGTTGGCTGCGGCGGAAGCGCGGAGTCGGTGTGCGATGCATGGTATGCCCTAGTTTCATGGATAAAACGCCCGCCAGCCGGATAGGCTGCGGGCGTTGATGACGTGTGGGGGACATGCTGGAACTGGCGGCCAGCGTTCCCCTACAGCAATCTAAGGCGAAACCGGGGCAAAGTCAACGCGCCAGGGGCGCCGCACCATGACGGTGCGCTGGTATGATGGACGCGTGACCGTACTGCCGCAGGCCAGCCCCGCAGCGGATTGTCCCCCCATAACGAGACGAGACCCAAGCACATGAAACTGATTATCAGCCCCCGCACGCCCAATCCACGCCGCGTCACCATGTTCATCGCCGAGAAGGGCATCACCGGCATCGAGGAAGTGGCGCTCGACCTGATGGCGGGCCATCACCGCGATCCCGCCTTCCTGGCGAAAAACCCGCTGGGCCGCGTGCCCGTGCTGGAGCTCGACGATGGGCGCGTGCTGACCGAGACGCGCGCCATCTGCACTTACCTGGAAGGCTTGCAGCCGCAGCCGAACCTGATGGGCGAGGGGTACGAGGAGCGCGCGTTTATCGAGATGGCCGACCGCCGCGTGGAACTGCATTTGTTCAGCGCCGCCGCCAACTGGGTGCGCCACGGCCATCCGGCCCTGGTGGCGCTGGAAAATCCGCAGTTTCCCGACTTCGCCACGGCGCAGGCGGGCAAGCTGCGCGAGACGGCGCAATGGCTGGACCAGGTGCTGGCCCACCAGCCATACATCGCCGGCGACCGCTTCACGATTGCCGACATCACGGCCTTCTGCGCGCTGGAATTCGTGCGCGGCCTGATGAAGTACCGGCCCGGCGCGGAAGGGTTGCAGAACTTGCAGGCCTACCGCGACCGCATCGCGGAACGCCCCAGCGCACAGGCCAAGTAGCCGGGTAGGCCGGGCAGGTTGGGTAGGTCGGATTAGCGGGGCCGCCGAGGCGCGTGAGCGCGTAATCCGACACCACCACTTTACTTCAGCTGCTCCCACAGGAAGGTGTAGGTCAGCGCCCACATCAGCGCCTGCTGGTCGTTGTTGGCCGCGCCCGCATGGCCGCCTTCCGTGTTTTCCCAGTACAGCACGTCGTGGCCTTGCTCTTCCATCTTTGCCACCATCTTGCGCGCATGGCCGGGGTGGACCCGGTCGTCGCGTGTCGAGGTGGTAAACAGCACGCGCGGATATTTCTTGTCCTTGAAGACGTTCTGGTACGGCGAGTACTTGCTGATGTACGCCCATTGTTCCGGCACGTCCGGGTCGCCGTACTCTCCCATCCACGAGGCGCCCGCCAGCATCTTGTTATAGCGGCGCATGTCGAGCAGCGGCACCTGGCTGACGACGGCGTTGAACAAATCGGGACGCTGCACCAGCACGGCGCCCGTCAGCAGGCCGCCATTGCTTCCGCCCATGATGCCCAGGTGGCGCGGGCTGGTGATCTTGCGCTTGATCAGGTCTTGCGCCACCGAGATGAAATCGTCATACGCGCGCTGGCGGTTTTCCTTCAGCGCCGCCTGGTGCCAGCGGGGACCGAATTCGCCGCCGCCGCGGATATTTGCCAGCACATACACGCCGCCTTTTTCCAGCCACGCCACGCCGGTGGTGCCGCTGTAGCTGGGTTTCAGCGACACTTCAAAGCCGCCATAGCCATACAGCACGGTGGGGTTGCTGCCGTCGAACTTCGTCTGCTTGCCCATGATGGCGAAATACGGCACCTTGGTGCCATCCTTCGACGTCGATTCGAACTGCTCCACTTTGTACGGTGTGGCGTCGTAGTAGGCGGGCAGCGACTTGATTTTCGTGCGCTTGTCGCTTTGCGCCGTGGCCAGGTACAGGGTGGTCGGGTTAAGGAAGTCGGTCACCGTCAGGAAGTACTGGTCCGAGTCGACGGAATCGAGCGCGCTGACGGCCAGGGTGCCCAGCTTCGGCGCATCGACGGCGCGGCGCTGCCACTTGCCGTTCACGTGGCGCAGTTCCGTCAGGCGGTTCTTGACCTTGTCCAGGGTGGTGACGAGGATGGCGGACTTGGTTGCCGTGACATTGTCCAGCGACGACGTGGCCGTCGGCGCGTATAGCACTTCCAGCTCCTGCTTGCCCTGCATGAAGGCCTTGAAATCGGTGGCCAGCAAGGAGCCTTGCAGGTAGGTCTTGCCGTTGACTTTCCAGTCCGAGCGCAAGGTGATGACCAGCTGGTCGCGCACGGTGAAGGCCGTAGCGTCGTCCGGCTTCGGTACTTTCTTCAACTCGGCGCCGTCGCGCAGGAACATCTCGCCGCTGTAAAAATCGATCTGCCGCTCGATGAACTGGTGTTCATGGCCGGGCGTGAAATCCTTGTAGGCGCCGGCGCTCAGGTCGTCGGGCTTGGCTTCGTACAAGGTTTGCGCCTGCGCCAGCGGCGTGCCGCGCTGCCACTGCTTGATGATGCGCGGGTAGCCCGAGCTGGTCATCGAGCCGGGGCCGAAATCGGTGGAGACGAACAGGGTATCCTGGTCGATCCAGCTGGCGCTGCCCTTCGCTTCGGGCAGGGTGAAGCCGCCTTCGACGAAGGCGCGCTTGGCCACGTCGTATTCGCGCACCACCTTGGCGTCGCCGCCGCCGCGTGACAGGGAAATGAGGCAGCGTTCACCCTTCGGATACAGGCAGGAGGCGCCGCCCCAGACCCAGTTTTCACTCTCGCCGGCGGCCAGCTGGTCGAGGTCGATCACGGTTTCCCAGACGGGTTCGGCCAACTGGTATTGCGCCAGGGTAGTGCGGCGCCAGATGCCGCGCACGTGCTGGGCGTCGCGCCAGAAATTGTAGTAAAACTCGCCTTCCTTGCTCACGTAGGGAATGCGTTCCTTCGAGTTGAGGATGGTTTTCAGGCGCGCCTGCAGGACGGGGAAGCCGGGCTGGGCTTCCAGTTCCCTGGTGGTGACGTCATTGTGCTGCTTGACCCAGGCCAGCGGCTTGTCGCCGAGGACTTCTTCCAGCCACAAATGGGGATCGGTGTTGGCGGCGGCAGGGGCGGGGGCTTGCGCATGGGCGATGCCCGCGGTGGCCAGGCCGAGCAGCATGCTGCCGGCGAGAATGCGATATGACGACATAGAGGGTTCCTGGTTGGTCCGATGGAGGCCGCGTTGCAGGCAAAACGGCGCAGCCATGGTGCCATGGATTGCCATGAGGAACCAGTGTCTATGGACGGCTACTTAAAAAATAATTATTTTTCCAATATTGTTTGCTGGAATGGAAGCTGGCCGCAGAATCTGCGGCGTGTTGGCTCTTCAGGGGGCGCCAGGCCCCATCAGCGAGGTCACGGTGAGCCCCGTCTTTTCGACATCGCCGCCGTCGCAGTGATAAATCCATAAGGCATCGTTGTCGCGGCTGTCGATGAACAGGATGCGCGTGTTTTCCTCGCCGATGGCCAGGCACTCCGCCAGCTCGGCAGGACTGAACGGTGCAGCCTGCTTCGACCCCGTTCCCGCCGCTTGTGCCAGCGCCTGCGCAAAGCCAGCCAGTTGCCTGACTGCCAGATAGCTTGTTCCATCCACCTCGACGTCTTTGCACAGCGCGTCCAGGCTGTACAGCGTGAAGGGGGCTTCATCGGTGAAAATCGCCATGTCGGGACGTGGCTTTGCGCTGCGGAGGTGAGCGAGATAGGCCTGGGGCAGGGCCACTTTTTCCCTGGTCAGCAATTTTTCCAGCTGCTTGCCGCTTTTCTTCGCTGGCCGGGCGGCCTTGGGCGCGACGGCTTCGCACGCCTGCGCTGTCCAGGCGACTGGATTAAACTGGAACATCCTTGCACATGCGGGGCAGTGCAGGAACATGAAGGTCATACTTTTGCCGATGGCCGTTTTCAAGAACGCGCCATCCGAGGCATCCATTGCGCTGCTGTCGAAGTGGCGTCCGCAGTCGCCATCGTAGGGGCAAGTGATGTCAAGCATAGGCGTATTTCTCCATCCGCAAAGCGATCTCTTCTTTTTCCTCCGGAAAAGAGGCTGCGGGATTTTTCTGCCAATAGGCAAGGCCCTCGTTCAGTGCCCACAGGGCTCTTTCCTGCTTGCCCGCCATCAGATAAAAATCGCAGGCCCTGGCATGCGATTCTTGCGCTTCGACGAGAGCCAGGGCTGCATTTTCCCAATTGGAAAGGCGCTCAAGCCAGGGGACGGCCAACTCCAGCAGATTGTCCCGCAGGCAGGCCATGACCGTTGCCCGATGGGATGGGTCGGCGAGCTGGTGTTCTTTGTCCTGCTTGCCATCGATGACAGGGAATTGCCAGTTTCTGATATTCCAGTCCGCCACGCCGCCAACGACATTGTTGCCCGGTTCACAGCCGTAGCGCGCCGTGTGCCATGTTGCATAGGATCTGGACGAGACTTGATAGTGGCTCCAGAATGCCACGCAGACATCCTCTTCGTTATGGCGGTTGGCCTGGAAATGGATGGCCTGGACAAATTCGTTCTGCGTGCGCTTGAAAGTCAGCTGGCTAGGCGAGAACTTGAAGCCCGCTGCGCTCAGCGGTTCCAGCAAGTACGCTTCAATATTGGCGATGATCAGCGCTTTTGGTTTCATTCCGTTTCCTGGCATGGGTCGGTTGCGCAATGTTGCCATAGATCAGTGTCAACGCACCTTGCGGCGGGCAATCGTGCGAGGGAAAGCCTGTTGCCACTTCCCTGCACGCTTCCGGACGCCGTGTCCTAGCCCGGCAGCTTGGCCACCACCTTGATTTCGAACTGGAAACCATACAGCCACGTCACGCCAACGGCCGTGACCGTCGGGTGCGGCGCCTGGCCCCAATACTCTGCCTGCACGATATCCCAGATGCGCTGGAAGTGCGATTGTGGATCGACGATAAAGATGGTTACGTCCTGCACATCGTCGAAGGTACAGCCGGCGGCTTGCAAGATGGCGTTCAGGTTGTCGAAGGCGCGCCGGACCTGGGCTTCGAGCCCGGGTTCGGGCGTGCCGTCTTCGCGGCTGCCGACCTGCCCCGACACAAACAGCAGGCCGTTGGCACGGACGGCAGGGGAATAGCGGTTCTGTTCATACAGGGCCTGGCGGCCCGGAGGGAATACGACGTCGCGTTTCATCAGCTTTCCTTTGTTGATGCAGCGAAGTTGCTGCCTGGAGAACACTTTATCTGCTACCAACCTGCGGATAAAGCGGCCAGATCGGACTGGACTATTTGTATAATCCAAACAATCGAATGGCGGAGGCGTGGATGGACAGGTTTGATGCGATGAAGGCGTTCGTGCGGGTGGTCGAGACGGGCAGTTTTACGCGGGCGGCCGCGACCTTGCACATGAGCCGCACCACGGTGACGCAACTGGTGCAGCAGCTCGAAACGCGCCTGCGCCTGAAACTGCTGAACCGCACCACGCGCAAGGTCAATGTGACGGCCGATGGCGCGGCCTATTACGAGCGCATCGTGCAGGTGCTCGATACACTGGAAGAAATCGAAACGAGCTTGCCGCATGCCGCCGCCTTGCCGCGGGGCCAGTTGCGGGTGGACGTGCCCAGTCCGCTTGCCGCTTTGCTGCTGGTGCCAGCGCTGCCCACGTTTCATGCGCTGTATCCCGATATCGTGCTCGACATGGGCGCCAGCGACCGCATGGTCGACGTGATCGCCGACAATGTCGATTGCGTGATACGCGGCGGTGACATCACCGACCAGTCGCTGATGGCGCGTAAGCTGGCCGACCTGCCACTGGGCGTGTATGCGGCGCCGGCCTACCTGCAAAGGGTGGGCACGCCCTTGCATCCGCTGGACTTGCAGGACAGCGCGCACCGCATCGTGCGCTTTCGCTGGGCCAGCAGCGGCAACGGCTTTCCGTATGTGATGCACCGCGAGGGCCAGAGCGTCAAGATCCATGGCCAGTACGTGCTGTCGATCGACGACGGCAACGCCTACCTGGCGGCCGGGGTAGCGGGGCTGGGCGTGCTGTGGCTGCCCGATTACATGGCGCGGCCGCACGTGGCCAGGGGCGAGCTGCTGCCGCTGTTCGAAACATGGACGGTCGATCCCATGCCGCTCTATCTTGCCTATCCGCCAAACCGCCATGTCAGCAAGAAACTGCGCGTCTTTATCGATTGGGTGGTCGAATTGATGGCCCGGCATTCCTCCCACCCAGTCGCCGTCACGGCAGTTGATTGACCCACAAGGGTGCCGACCAGACGATATTGCCATCGTCCTGCGTCAGCCGCGCGTAATAGAAATGGGGGCCGGGTGCGGGTGTGACGGTGACATCGGCCTGGTCCGTGATGGGTGTCACGGAGCCATTGCCGCCCGGCACGCCGTGGAAGATGGCGACGGCGGCCGCCTGCCGCCCGGCGCCGTTGCTGAAACTGGTGGCCAGGTGCAAGGGACCGTGGTTGTCGAAACGCTCGCCCATCAGCTTGCCGTTGGCCGTGAACAGCAGTTGCGCATGCTTGTCCATGGTGGCAAACACGCGGCGCGCGCGCAGCGCTTCGAGCAAGCTGTCGCGCGACAATGATGTATCGGCAGCCTTGTTTGTCACCAGCACGGCCGTGCGGTTGCCATACGAGGCGCCCCAGTTGGCGCAGTGGTTGTCCTGGTTGCTGCTGAAAGCCACGTGGTAGCCGGCCGCCAGGGCCCGGTTGCATGCCGCCTCGTAATTGCTGCGCCGGGTTTCCGTTTCCTCGTCGTTCGTGGAAAAGGCGGACGTATTCATCACTTCGCACAGCACCATGGCCGCGTCGCCGTCCGCCGTGTAGCCGAGCGGCTGGCCGTTGACGAGGAACTGGCCCGCATAGGCAGGATGGTTGAACTGGCCTATCCAGCCCCGCTCGCGCATCAGCGCGTACAGGGCCGCGTAATCGCCCTTCGGCGTCTCGATATCGGCCAGCAATTCACCCTGGGCATTTTTTTCCCAGCCCAGCAACTGTTCGCTATTGAAGATATTCAGGTGGCCGCCCTTGTTGATGACGCCCCATTCCATGCCGTACAGGGCCAGGAAACCGGGATGGGCGGCCGAATACGCAGCCGCTTCGGCCAGTCCCGTCTGGTACAGCGCTTTGGCTTCCGCTGCGACCGCCGCACTGTTGGTGCCGTCGGAGCCGTCATACATATGGTTGTGCTCGGACGTCAGCAGGGCGTCGAGTCCGTGGTCTTGCGCATATTTATAGGCATCGATGGGGCCGTAGGCCCCTGTTTGCGGGTCTTGCGCGCCATGGCAGGCGTCGAGCGGGGCGCCGCCGTCGCTGTGGCGCGTCTGGCTGTGCAGGTTGGCGTAGACGACGCGGTAGCCGGGCTGGCCTTCCAGGCTGGTCAGCTGTCGCAGGCCGGCCTGGAAGGCGGGTACCGTGGGCGCCGTGCTTGCGCCCCGCTGCACCTGGATGGGCCACTGCTGTTCCACCTGCGCTTCCTGCGGCGAGCCCGCATCGGCCACGGCCAGCAAGCGCAGTTCGTACAAGCCGTCCGGCGCCAGCACGCGCCGTTCGCGGGCATCGGCATCGGCGCGGCCATCCCAATGCAAGTTCACGTTCTTGCCGTTGACCCCCACCTGTTCCGTGCCCGACCAGCGCCGCAGCACGGGGCCTTGCGGGCCGGGGCCGGACAAGGTCAAGGTCCAGCGCACGGCATGCGCGCGCCCTTCGTCGGGATAGGTAAGGCGAACAAGAAAGGTGCGCGCCTGCGTGACCCGCTCGCCGCGCGCGGCGCGGAAGGGTGCGACAACGGTGGCATCGAGCTCGCTGTGCTCCTTAGTCTCTTGCGCGGCCGCAGTGTTGCTCCATGCCATCAGCAACAGTCCGGCGCACGCACATGCCAGCCATGGCGGTCGCAAGCGACGCCGCAGTGTCTTGACCATCGTGGCCTCCCGCTACTGCTTCAGATGGTAGTTAGACAAGAGTTGCCACTTGCTGGTTCCCGCATGCACCAGCAAGTGGCGTGCTTGCACCGTGATTGGCCATGATCTGGCGCAAACCTCGTATCGACAAGGACATTTACCCCTGCGGCAAGCTGGCACGGCGTTTGCTACAAAGGAGATACGGATCAACGGCGATCCCCTGAATAAACGCACAACGGTCCAACGACGGACCACATGGACAACGGCGTCCGCCCAGGCTGATTTTTCATCGGCGGGGGCGGGCGCCGTTTTGTTTTATAACGGGATACTTCGGGAACCTATCATGGCCAGCCAAAAAGCAACGCGCATCGCGCTCTTCTCCCTCGCCACGCCGCCCATGCGTGCATTCCACCTGACGTGGATGGCATTTTTCGTGTGTTTCTTCGCCTGGTTCGCCTGCGCCCCACTGATGCCCGTCATCAAGGGCGAGTTCGGCCTGTCCCTGGCGCAAGTGGCGAACATCAATATCGCGGCCGTCGCCATCACCATCCTCGTGCGCCTGATCGTGGGTCCCTTGTGCGACCGCTACGGCCCGCGCAAGACCTACACGGGCTTGCTGTTGCTGGGCGCCATTCCCGTGCTGGGCGTGGCCGCGTCGCAAAGCTATGAAAGCTTTCTGTTCTTCCGCCTGGGCATCGGCGCCGTCGGCGCCAGCTTTGTCATCACGCAATATCACACCTCCGTGATGTTCGCTCCCCGCGTCGTGGGGACGGCGAATGCCGCCGCCGCCGGCTGGGGCAATGCGGGCGGCGGCGCAGCGCAGGCGCTGATGCCACTGCTGCTCGGTGCCGTAGTCATGCTGGGCGTGTCCGAATCGCTGGGCTGGCGCGTGGCCCTGCTGGTGCCGGGCGTGCTGATGCTGGTGATGGCCGTTCTCTACTGGCGCTATACGCAGGATTGCCCTGAAGGCAATTACTCGGACTTGCGCGCCGCCGGCGTGGCCATCGAAGGTGGCAAGAAGGGTGGCTGGGACAGCTTCAAGGCGGCCAGCTCCAACTACCGCGTGTGGCTGCTGTTCGTCACCTACGGCGCCTGCTTCGGCATCGAGATTTTCATTCACAACATCGCTGCCGTGTACTACGTCGACCATTTCGGCCTGTCCTTGAAATCGGCGGGCCTGGCCGCCGGCAGCTTCGGCTTGCTGGCCCTGTTTGCCCGCGCCCTGGGCGGCTGGATGTCCGACAAGCTGGCCTTGCGCGGCAACCTGAATAGCCGCGTGACCCTGCTGTTCATGCTGATGATCGGCGAAGGCGTTGGCCTGCTGTGGTTTGCCAAGGTCGACAGCGTCACCTGGGCCGTCATCGCCATGCTGGTCTTCGGCCTGTTCACCCACATGGCGTGCGGCGCCACCTACGCGCTGGTGCCTTTCATCGACAGCAAGGCACTGGGCGGCGTGGCCGGCATCATCGGCGCCGGCGGCAACGTGGGCGCCGTGGCGGCCGGATTCCTGATGAAGGGCACGGGCGACATCCGCCAGACTCTGATCATCCTGAGCGCGCTGGTGGTGATCTCGGCCCTGTGCGCCATCGCCGTGCGTTTTACCCGAGAAGCGGCCGAACCGAACATGGCCGCGGCCTGAGGAGACAGTAATGACTCACCCTTTGAACATCGTCGTCCTTGGCCATGGCATGGTCGGGCATAAATTCCTTGAACGCCTGGCATTGGAAAACGCGCCGCACCTGTCAGTGACGGTCTTGTGCGAAGAGCCGCGCCCCGCCTACGACAGGGTGCACCTGTCCGAATTTTTCAGCGGCAAATCGGCCGACGACCTGTCTCTGGTGGCGCCCGGCTTTTTCGACAAGGGCAACGTTGTCCTGAAACTCAATGCGCGCGCCGTCTCCATCGACCGCGCGGCGAAAACCGTCACGGCCAGCACGGGCGAAGTGCTGGCCTACGACAAGCTGGTGTTCGCCACCGGCTCGACGCCATTCGTGCCGCCGCTGCCGGGCAAGGAGCGCGACGGCTGCTTCGTCTACCGCACCATCGAAGACCTGGAAGCCATGCTGGCCTGGGGCGGAAAGTCAAAAACGGGCGTGGTGATCGGCGGCGGACTGTTGGGCCTCGAATGCGCGAAAGCCTTGCGCGATTTGAAGCTGGACACCCACGTGGTGGAATTCGCGCCGCGCCTGATGGCCGTCCAAGTCGACGAGGGCGGCGCGCGCGTCCTGCGCCGCAAGATCGAGGAACTGGGCGTGACCGTGCACACGCAAAAGAACACCCTGGCCATCGTCGACGGCGAATCGGCCACGCACCGCATGCAGTTCGCCGACGGCAGCCATCTGGAAGCGGACATGATCGTCTTTTCGGCCGGCATCCGCCCGCGCGATGAAGTGGCGCGCGCCTGCGGCCTGGACGTGGGACCGCGCGGCGGCATCGCCATCGACGACAGCTGCGTCACGTCCGATCCGGACATTTACGCGATCGGCGAATGCGCGCTGTGGGGCGGCCTGGTGTTCGGGCTGGTGGCGCCCGGCTACGAAATGGCCCGCATCGCGGCGCGCCATGTGCTGCAGGAAGAGGGCGAAGCCTCGTTCAAGGGCGCCGACATGAGCACCAAGCTCAAACTGATGGGCGTGGATGTGGCCAGCCTGGGCGACCCGCACGGCAATGCGCCGGGCAGCCGGTCCTACCAGTTCATGGATGAACGCAAGCAGATCTACAAGAAAATCGTCGTCTCCGATTGCGGAAAATACCTGCTGGGCGGCGTGATGGTGGGCGACGCCAGCGAGTACGGCACCTTGCTGCAGATGATGCTCAATAAGATCGAGCTGCCGGCATCCCCCGAATTCCTGATCCTGCCGCAGGCCGATGGCCAGCAAAAGGTGGGCCTGGGCGTGGACGCCTTGCCCGAGGCGGCGCAAATCTGCTCGTGCAACGATGTGTCGAAAGGCGCGCTGTGCGCGGCCGTCGCCGAAGGTGCGACGACTATCGGCGCCCTGAAAAGCTGCACCAAGGCGGGCACCGCGTGCGGCGGCTGCGTGCCGCTGGTCACGCAGATCATGAAGGCGGAAATGCAGAAGCAGGGCCTGACAGTGAACAACCACGTGTGCGAACACTTTGCGTACTCGCGCCAGGAATTGCACCACCTGGTGCGCGTGGGCAAAATCCGCAGCTTCGGCGAACTCCTGGGCGCGCATGGCCAGGGTCTCGGTTGCGACGTGTGCAAGCCTGTGGCGGCAAATATCCTCGCCTCGTGCTGGAACGATTTCGTGCTGTCTCCCGTACACGCCAGCCTGCAGGACAGTAATGATTATTTCCTCGGCAATATCCAGAAGGATGGCACGTATTCCGTGGTGCCGCGCATGCCGGGCGGCGAAGTGACGGCCGATGGCTTGATCGCCGTGGGCATGGTGGCGAAAAAATATGGTCTCTATACGAAGATCACGGGCGGCCAGCGGGTCGACCTGTTCGGCGCGCGCGTCGATCAATTGCCGGCCATCTGGGAAGAACTGATCGCGGCCGGTTTCGAGTCGGGCCACGCCTACGGCAAGTCGCTGCGTACGGTGAAATCGTGTGTCGGCTCCACGTGGTGCCGCTATGGCGTGGCCGACAGCGTGGGCTTTGCGATCCAGCTGGAAAACCGCTACAAGGGCTTGCGCACGCCGCACAAGATCAAGTTCGGCGTCTCCGGCTGCACGCGCGAATGCGCCGAGGCGCAGGGCAAGGACATTGGCTTGATCGCCACGGAAAAGGGCTGGAACTTGTACGTGTGCGGCAATGGCGGCATGAAGCCGCGCCATGCGGAACTGATCGCCTCCGATCTCGATGAAGCCACGCTGGTGCGCTATGTCGACCGCTTCCTGATGTTTTACGTGCGCACGGCCGACCGCCTGCAGCGCACCAGCGTGTGGCGCGACAACCTGGAAGGGGGTCTCGATTACCTCAAGCACGTCATCATCGACGACAGCCTGGGCATCGCCCACGAGCTGGAAGCGGACATGCAGCACGTGGTCGACACCTACGCCTGCGAGTGGAAGGAAGCCGTTTCCAATCCCGCCGTGCGCCAGCGCTTCCGCCATTTCGTCAACAGCGAGAAGAGCGATGAAAACGTGGTGTTCGTCGAAGAGCGGGGCCAGATCCGGCCCGCCACCGAGATGGAACGCCGCAGCACCGTGATCCCCATCCTTGCCGTGGAGGCGTGAGCCATGAATGCGATGAATGAACTTTCCGGCGCCACCGCCGACAACTGGGTGGCCATCTGTCCCTTGACCGATATCGTGCCCGACACGGGCGTGTGCGCGTTGCTGGGTGGCCGCCACGTGGCCGTGTTCCGCGTCGGCGATGCGGCGCCGCGCGTGTACGCCATCGACAATATCGACCCGAATGCGGGTGCCTCCGTGCTGTCGCGGGGCCTGGTCGGCAGCATCGGCGAGCGCGTCGTCGTCGCCTCGCCGATCTACAAACAGCACTTCGACCTGGCCAGCGGCGAGTGCATCGAAGCGCCCGAGCATTCGGTTGCCGCATGGCCGGCGCGCGTGTTTGCCGACATGGTGTGGGTGGCCCTGTGAATCCGCCAGTCAAGGCCACTGCGCGTCCCTCGCTCGTGGTGGTCGGCAACGGCATGGCCGGCATGCGCACGGTCGAGGAACTCTTGAAACTGGCGCCGGACCTGTACGACATCACCGTGTTCGGCGCCGAACCGCACGGCAATTACAACCGCATCCTGCTGTCTCCCGTGCTGGCAGGCGAAAAGTCGGTGGACGACATCATGCTGCACACGCGCGACTGGTATGCGCAGCACGGCATCACCCTGCACGCGGGCGACCCCGTCGTGCGCATCGACCGCAAGGCGCGCAAGGTAGAGGCGCTGTCGGGCATCACGGTGGCCTATGACCGCCTGCTGCTGGCCACCGGTTCCACGCCCTTCATCGTGCCCGTGCCCGGGCATGATCTGCCGGGCGTGATCGGTTTTCGCGATATCAGCGACGTCGACACCATGCTGCAGGCGGCGCGCACGCACCGCCATGCGGTGGTCATCGGCGGCGGCTTGCTGGGACTGGAAGCGGCCAACGGCTTGCAGCGCCAGGGCATGGACGTCACCGTCGTGCACATGAGCGGCGCCCTGATGAACCAGCAGCTGGACGCACCCGCATCGATGCTGCTGAAAACGGCGCTGGAAGCGCGCGGCCTGCGTTTCCTGATGCACGCGCAAACGTCCGCCGTCATCGGCAGCACCCGCGTGGAAGGCGTGCAGTTTGCGGACGGCAGCAGCATCCCCGCCGACCTGGTGGTGATGACGGCCGGCGTGCGCCCGAATATCGCGCTGGCGCAAGCGGCCGGCCTGCATTGCGAACGGGCCATCGTCGTCGACGACTGCCTGCAAAGCTACGACCCGCGCGTGTACGCCGTGGGCGAATGCGTGCAGCACCGGCGCGCCACCTTCGGCCTCGTTGCGCCCATCTGGGAGCAGGCGCGCGTGTGCGGCGCGCACCTGGCCGGCGCGGGGCACCGCCGCTACGTGCAGCAGGCCAGCGCCACCAAATTGAAAGTGACGGGCATCGACCTGTATTCGGCCGGCGACATCATTGGCGGCGAGGGCAGCGAAGACCTGGTGCTGCGCGATCCGCGCCGCGGCGTCTACAAGCGCCTGGTGGTGCAGGGCAGCCGCCTGGCCGGCGCCGTGCTGTATGGCGACGTGCAGGACGGTCCCTGGTATTTCGACCTGATTCAGCAGCGCCGCGACATCAGCAAGCTGCGCGCCCATTTATTGTTTGGCCAGGCGCTGTGCGCCCAGGCCGCCTGACAGCGACCAACAGGATACGCCCATGACAAGCTGCACGCCCGTGAAAACCACTTGCCCGTATTGCGGCGTCGGCTGCGGCGTGGAAGCGACACGCCTGCCCGACGGCGCCATCCGCATTGCCGGCGATGCCACTCACCCTGCCAACCTGGGCAAGCTGTGCGTGAAAGGCTCGGCCCTCGGCGACACGCTGGACCTCGACAAGCGTTTGCTGCAGCCGCAGGTACGCGTCGATGGCGTCTTGCAGCCGTCCTCCTGGGATGCCGCGCTGAACCAGGTGGCCGGCGGCTTGCGCGCCACCATCGACAAGCACGGCCCCGACGCCGTCGCCCTGTACGTCTCGGGCCAGCTGCTGACGGAAGACTATTACATCGCCAACAAATTCATGAAGGGTTATGTGGGCAGCGCGAATATCGACACCAATTCGCGCCTGTGCATGTCGTCGGCCGTGGCCGGCCACAAGCGCGCGTTCGGCGAGGATATCGTGCCGGGCTGCTATGAAGACCTGGAACTGGCTGACATGGTGGTGCTGGTGGGCTCGAACACGGCGTGGTGCCACCCGATCCTGTTCCAGCGCATCGCCCGCATCCGCGAAACCCGGCCGGAGATGAAACTGGTGGTGATCGACCCGCGCCGCACGGCCACCTGCGACCTGGCCGACCTGCACCTGCCCGTGAAACCGGGCACCGACGTGTGGTTGTTCAACGGGCTATTGTGCTATCTGGCGAAGGAAGGCGTGATCGACGATGCTTTCGTCACGCGCCACAGCAGCGGCCTCGATGACGCGCTGGCAGCCGCCCATGTCGACTGCTCCGATCCCTTGCAGGTGGCGAAAATCTGCAAGGTCGACCCGCAAGCCTTGCTGGCGTTCTACCAGGCGTTTGCCGCCACGCGCAAGGTCGTCACGGCCTTTTCGCAGGGCGTGAATCAGTCGTCTTCCGGCACGGACAAGGTCAACAGCATCATCAACTGCCACCTGGCGACGGGGCGCATCGGCCAGCCCGGCATGGGACCGTTTTCCCTCACGGGCCAGCCGAACGCCATGGGCGGGCGCGAAGTGGGCGGCCTGGCCAACATGCTGGCGGCGCACCTGGATCTCGACAAGCCGGCGCACCGCGAGACCGTGCAAACCTTCTGGGACTCTCCGCGCATGGCCGACAAGCCTGGCCTGAAGGCGGTGGAGCTGTTCCACGCCATCGAGGCGGGCAAGGTCAAGGCCGTGTGGATCATCGCCACCAATCCGCTGGTCAGCATGCCGGACGCCGACCAGGTGCGCCGCGCGCTGGCCAAGTGCGAGCTGGTGGTGGTGTCGGACATCAGCGCCGGCTCGGACACGAATGCCCATGCCGACGTGCTGCTGCCGGCCCTGGGCTGGAGTGAAAAGGATGGCACGGTGACCAATTCCGAGCGCCGCATCTCGCGCCAGCGGGCCTTTTTGCCGGCGCCCGGCGAAGCGCGCGCCGACTGGGACGTACTGTGCGACGTGGCGCGCCGCATGGGTTATCCCGGCTTCGATTTCACGGCGCCGCAAGCCATCTTCGACGAACACGCGCGCCTGTCCGCCTTCCGCAACGAAGGTGCCACAAAGCGCCTGTTCAACCTGGGCCACCTGACCGGCCTGGATGCGGCGCGTTACGATGCCCTGGTGCCGCAGCAGTGGCCGCAGGACCAGGCGCGCCTGTTCGGCGACGGCCGCTTCGCACATGCGGACGGCCGCGCGCGCTTCGTGCCGACGGCGCCGCGCGCGCCGCGCAACGTGCCCGACGAGGACTACCCGCTTATCCTGAATACGGGCCGGGTGCGCGACCAGTGGCATACGATGACGCGCACGGGCAAGGCGGCGAAACTGTCGGGCCACGTCGCCGAAGCGTTCATCGATATCCACCCGCAGGATGCGCTGCTGTACAGCGTGCGCGAAGGCGAGCTGGCGCGCGTGTCCAGCGCCTGGGGCGCGATGGTGGCCAGGGTCGTGCATGGCGGCGGCATCGCGCGCGGCCAAGTCTTCGTGCCGATCCACTGGAGCGACGCGAATGCATCGGACGCGCGCGTGGGCGCCGTCGTCAATCCCGTCGTCGACCCCGTCTCGGGCGAACCCGAATTCAAGCATACGCCCGTGCGCATCGAGCAGTTCCGCGTACACTGGCATGCGTTCGTGTTGAGCCGCACGCCCTTGAACCTGGACGGCGTGGCGCATTGGACGCGCATCCAGGGCGAGCAGTTCTTGCGCTACGAGCTGGCCGGCCGCCAGCGCATCGAAGACCTGGGCGCCTGGGCGCGCGCGCTGCTCGGCGTCTCGGACGACAACGCGGACTGGCTCGATTACGCGGACGCCAGCGCCGGCGTGTACCGCGCCGTGCACCTGGACGAGGGACGCATCGTGCAATGCGTGTATGTCTCGCCGCGGCCAGACCTGCCGTCGCGCAGCTGGCTGGCGGGCCTGTTTGCGCATGCGCAAATGGATGCGGCGGACCGCGCCGGCGTGCTGCTGGGCCAGCCCATCGGCAAGGGCGTGGACGCCGGTCCTACCGTGTGCTCGTGCTTTGGCGTGGGGCGCAACACCATTTGCGCCGCCATCCGGGAACAAAAATTGACGACGACGGCGCAGGTGACGGCCTGCGTCAAGGCGGGCGGCAATTGCGGCTCCTGCGTGCCGGAGATACGACAGTTGCTGCTTGAGGCGCGCAGCGCTGCCTGATCATCTGTCCTTTCCTGCGCGGCTTTGTTATATTGCCAGCTCTACAAGGAGAGAGACAGTGTGATGACAGCAGGACAACACGACACGGTCTGGCTGACGGGCTTGAGCGGCGCCGGCAAGTCCAGCATCGCCGACGCGCTGGCGCGCCGGCTCAAGGCGCAGGGCCGCGCCGTGGCGGTGCTCGACGGCGACCAGCTGCGCCACGGCTTGAACCGCGACCTCGGTTTTACGCCGGAAGACCGGCATGAAAACATCCGCCGCGCGGCCGAAGTGGCGCGCCTGATGAACGGCGCGGGCCTGACCGTCATCGCCGCCTTCATTTCCCCGTACCGCGTCGACCGTGCCATGGCCGCCGCCATCATCGGCGCGGCGCATTTCATTGAAGTCCACGTCAGCACGCCGCTGGCCACATGCGAGGCGCGCGACCCCAAGGGCCTGTATGCAAAGGCGCGCGCGGGGCAGCTCGCGCAATTCACGGGCGTTTCCTCGCCTTACGAAGCGCCGCTGGCGGCCGCACTGACCCTGGACACAGGCGTCCTGGTGCTGGACGAATCGGTCGAGCGCCTGTGCCGGCATTTGCAGCGGCGGATGTGACGGCATGACGGCGACAAGGGATACATTGCGTAAATGGCTGCGCCGGCGCCTGCCAGCCAGCCTGAAAGCGCGCATGAGCATGGTCGTCTTCCTGCTCGTGCTGGGCGCGGTCGCTTCGCTGGCGCTGGCCACCCTGGCCGTGGCCGAGCGCGGCATGCGCGACGTGATGGGGCGCCAGCAGTACGTGTCCCTGGCCAGCGCCGCCGTCTTCATCGACGAGGAACTCGGCGCGAAGCGCAATGTGCTACGCGCGATGGCGGACAGCCTGGCGGCCGGCGGCGCGCACGACGGCGCCAGCCTGCAGCGCTTCCTGGCCGCGCAAACAGTGCTGAGCAAGGAGTTCTATTCGGCCGGCGTGGTCGGTGTCGACGGTTTTGTGCTGGCCAGCGTGAGTCCCTTCAAGCCGCAGGCGGGGTTGAACGTGAAGGGGCGTCCCTACTTTGAACAGACGCTGGCGACGCGGCGCTCCGTGATCTCCGCGCCGCTCAACGGCAGTATTTCCGGCATGCCCATCGTGGTGGTGACGCAGCCCGTGTTCGACGCGCAGGGCGGCGTGCGCTATGTGCTGGCGGCCAGCGTCAACCTGCGCCAGCCCGATTTCCTCGGCCGTCTCGGTTCGCTCAAGCCTGGCCCGGGCGGCTACCTGTACATCATGACCAGCGAGGGCGTCATCGTCGAGCACCCCGACAAGTCGCGCATCATGCAGCATATCGAAGCCCATGGCCCCGTCAGCGTGCCCACGCGGCGCGCCATGCAGGGCTACGAGGGCTGGATGACGGGCACCACCACGCAAGGCATCGATGCCCTGTTCGCCTACCATCGCATCGCCTCGACGGGCTGGATACTGGCGTCCGTGTATCCGATGAGCGAAGCCTTCGCGCCGCTGCACGCCATCCGCAGCAAGATCCTGCTGGCCGCCGTGCTGCTGGCCGCGCTGGCGGGCCTGGCCGGCTGGCGCGTGGTGCTGCGCCTGTTGCAGCCGTTGGCGCGCTTGCGCCACCAGGTGCATGAGATCCGCCGCCATCGCCTGGGTATCGACGTGCTGCAAATCGAGCGGCGCGACGAGATCGGCGACTTGAGCCGCGATTTTTACTCACTGGTGGCCGAGCGCGAAATGGCCGAGGCGCAGACGCGCGACAGCGAGCGGCGCCTGAAGCTGCTGACGGACCACGTGCCCGTGGTGATCGTCTACATCGACCGCGAGCACCGCTACCAGTTCATCAACGCGACGTTTGAAAAATGGTTCGGCACGTCGCAGCAGGAAAGCCTGATGCAGTCGATGCGCGAGGTGCTGGGCGAGGAAGCCTACCAGCTGCGCGAGCAATACCTGCTGCGCGCCTTCGCGGGCGAGGAGGTCGAGTATGAATTTACCATCGATGGCGAGGGGGACGCCGGCCGGCGCGCCTTCCAGACCAGTTACGTGCCCGACGTGGGCGAGAGCGGCGCAGTGGAAGGCGTGTATGGCCTGATTCACGAAATCACGAAGACCAAGGCGATGCACACGGCGCTGCAGTTTGCCGCCGCCACCGACACCCTGACGGGCATCGCCAACCGCCGCCGCTTCGACGAGCAGCTGGCGCAAAGCATGCAGCGCACGCGGACCGCGCGCGCGCCGATGGCGCTGGCCTATCTCGATATCGACCGTTTCAAGGCCATCAATGACAGCCTGGGACACAAGGCGGGCGACGAGGTGCTGAAAGAATTCGCCGCGCGCCTGGTGCGCAGCGTGCGCGCCAGCGACCTGGTGGCGCGCCTGGCAGGCGATGAATTCGTGATCATTCTCGAAGGCGTGAACGGCGCGGCCGAAGTGCGCCAGGTTGGCGCCAAGATCATCGACGCCATCCGCCAGCCCTTCGAGCTGGCCAGCGGCCCGCTGCCGGTGACGACCAGCATCGGCATCGCCATCTTCCGCGAAGGCGGGCTGACGGCGGCGCAGTTGCTGGACCTGGCCGACCAGGCCCTGTACGCCGCCAAGGGACAGGGCCGCGATGGCGTGGCGCTGCTCGAGGCGGCGCCGTAGCGACTACAGGGTGGCAGTCCAGTGGTCGAGCTGCTGCGTGGTGGCCGTCACGCCGCCGCACACGATGACGAGTACATTGCGGTAGGGCGCCAGCTCCGGCGCCTTGCCGTAGACGGCCGCCAGGGCCGCGCCGCAGGCCGGCTCCACCACCAGGCGCTGGTCGCTGATAAAACGCTGGCAGGCGTCGACGGCGGCCCGGTCCGACACCACCACGCTGTGCAGCCGGCGCGTCTGGCTGATGGCGTATGCCTGCGCGCACACCTGGCGCGCGGCCAGCGACGTGGCGATGCTGCTCACGGCGGGCAGGGCCACGTGTTCGCGCGCGGCCACGGCCGCCGCCAGCGAGGCGGCGCCTTGCGTTTCCACGGCCACGATGGCCACGTCATCCCAGCCGTTGCGCTGCAAGCCTTCGGCCACGCCCGCCAGCAGGCCGCCGCCGCCCACCGACAGCACCACCGCGTCCGGTTTCAGGCCCGCGCTGGCCACTTCATCGATCATGCCGGCATGGCCCTGCCACAGCAGCGGGTCGTCGAACGGATGCAAAAAGGCGTCCTGCGGTGTGAGCATCGATTGGGCCAGCGCGTTCGCTTCCTGCCAGGCGGCGCCGTGCACGATGACTTCGGCGCCCTCCTGCGCGATCAGGGCCTTGGCCCGTTCGCTGGTCGTTTCCGGTACGACGACGATGACGGGAATGCCCAGCTGGCGTCCCGCATAGGCGACGGCGATGCCGGCATTGCCGCCGGAAGAGGAGATGAAACGGCTGGCGCCGCGCCGCGCGTATTCTTCGCAGGCCAGGCCGATGCCGCGGATCTTGAAGGAGCCGGGCGGCTGCAAGGCTTCGAGCTTGAGCCAGATGGCGCGTTCGCTGTGCAGGCTCAGCGCGCGCGAGTTGAGCAAGGGAGTTTCGATGTGCAGGGCCATGCGTGTTCCTGGTAAACAGTCAGGCCAGCATCATAGCCGAAGCGCGCGCGCCGCCGCGTCACCCTTGCCGTATGTGTTACTGCTGTCAGTTCAGCGGGGCGCTCTTGAGCTGGTGCGTGCGCGCCACTTCCTTCATCGCTTCGAGCAGGTCGTCGCGCAGCTGGCGCGGCAGCTTGCCGAAGAATTCCTCGTCGTTCTGGTCGGCCATCTCGGCCAGCACAGGTACCAGCGCTTCGCCTTCCGTCGTCAGTTCGATCGAGTGCTGGCGGCGGTCGGCCAGCAGGATCGATTTGCTGACCATGCCCTTGCTTTCCAGGCGGTCGATCAGTTTCGAGACGGCGCCCTTGCTCATGCCGGACACTTGCGCCAGCACCGTGGGCGAGGTGCAGCCCAGGCGGAACATTTCGCGCAGCACCACCCATTCGGACACGGTCACGCCATTGGCTTCGGCCTTCTTCTGGAAGCTGTGGGAAACGTGGTTGGAAACGAAACGCAGCCAGTAACCGAGGTGGGCTTCCAGCTCGCTGACGGGGACGCTGTTGGGATGGGCGGCTTGCGGCATGGCGGCCGATTCAAAATTATGGCTCATTTCTCTTCCTTCACTGGGCGGCGTTGCCGGCATGGTTAAGGCCTTCACGCTTGCTGTCGAGTGGTTTGTTTGGGAACAATCATCGTACTTGAGGTATTTTTAACACTGTTTTCACAGGAAAACACTCAGCGGCAAAGAGTTTTTCCTTTTTTCTTGCTCTAGGTGCATAAAAAGCAATATCAAGCAAATAATCGTATTGCTAGAGAGGAAGATTAAAAAAATAACTCATGTTGCATCAATGGTAACAGCATTTTTGCCGAATTGATAAACATTTCATATCATTCTGTATGCTGGCCCACACAAGACGTATTGCCCACGCGACAGGGCGAGGTTTTCCCGCAGAAATGCAGCCCGCTCAGCCCAGCACCACTTTCACGCCCGCTTCGCGCAGCACTTCGGCAAAGCGGGGCGGCGGTGGCGCATCCGTAAACAAGATGTCGACTTGCGCCAGGTCGGCCAGGCGCACGAGTGCCTTGCGGCCGAATTTATGCTGGTCGGCCACCAGCCACACTTCGCGCGACTGTTCGATGATGGCTTGCGCCACTTTCACTTCGCGCGCGTCGAAGTCGCGCAGGCTGCCGTCCTCGTCGATGCTGGAAATGCCGATGATGCCGATGTCGACCTTGAACTGGCGGATGAAGTCGATGGTGGCTTCGCCCACGATGCCGCGGTCGCGCCCGCGCACCACGCCGCCGGCCACGATGACTTCGCAGGCCGCGTTGTCGGCCAGGATGGCGGCCACGTTCAGGTTGTTCGTCACCACGTGCAAGCCCGTGTGCCGGCCCAGCGCGCGGGCCACTTCCTCGGTCGTCGTGCCGATATTGATCAGCAACGAACAGCCGTGCGGCACTTGCGCGGCGACGGCGGCCGCGATGCGCCGCTTGGCGTCGCTGTTGAACACTTGCCGCTGGCTGTAATCGATGTTTTCCACGGACGAGGGCAAGCCCACGCCGCCGTGGTAGCGGGCCAGCAGGCGCGCTTCTTCCATCTGCTTGACGTCGCGGCGCACGGTTTGCGGCGTCACGTCCAGCTGCTGGGCCAGCTCTTCGACGGACATGGTGACCTTCTGGCGCACCACTTCGAGCAGGCGGCGCTGGCGGGGATTCAAGATCATGGTGCTCTCTTTAAAAATCACAAAACGAACAGAAACGAACAAATAGTACTAAAAATATGTTGCTATGGGTTCGTATTCTGGCGTAACCTTATTCATATTGCATGCGTATTACGAAATGGTGATCTTAACGACAGTCGCCGGCGATGCCTAGTCTTTCCGCGCCGGCGTGTCCCCGACAGACATGGAGTCCCGATGGCCGCAGCACAACAGGGTGTGGAGACAGCGATCAAATGCGACGTGCTGGTGGTCGGCGGCGGCATCAATGGCGCCGGCATCGCGCGCGACGCGGCGGGACGGGGCTTGTCCGTGGTGCTGTGCGAAAAGGACGACCTGGCTTCCCACACCTCGTCCGCTTCCACCAAGCTGATACATGGCGGCCTGCGCTACCTCGAATACTATGAATTCGGCCTCGTGCGCAAGGCGCTGATCGAGCGCGAAGTGCTGCTGCGCTCGGCGCCGCACATCATGTGGCCGCTGCGCTTCGTCATGCCGCACGCCAAGGGCCAGCGCCCGGCCTGGCTGATACGCGCCGGCCTGTTCCTCTACGACATGCTGGCGAAGCGGGAAATCCTGCCGGCCTCCAGCGGCATCGACCTGACGCGCCATGCGGCCGGCAAACCCTTGAAACCCGAATTCAAGCGCGGTTTCGTGTATTCCGACGGTTGGGTCGACGATGCGCGCCTGGTGGTGCTGAACGCCATCGACGCGGCCGACAACGGGGCGCACGTGCTGACGCGCACGCGCTGCACGATGCTGGCGCGCGAAGGCGAGGGGGAGGGCGCTTCTTGGCTGGCCACCTTGCAGCACGCCAGCGGCAGGCAGACGACCGTGCGTGCGCGCAGCGTCGTCAATGCGGCCGGGCCGTGGACGGCCGAGTTCCTGCAGCAGGCGGCGCCGGGCGGCCAGGGCCGGCATTTGCGTCTGATCAAGGGCAGCCATATCGTCGTCAAGCGCCTGTTCGAGCATGATCACGCGTATATCTTCCAGCATCCGGACGGGCGCATCGTGTTTGCCATTCCGTATCAGCACGATTTCACCCTGATCGGCACCACCGACCTTGACTACCAAGGCGACCGTGGCAAGGTGGAAATCGATGATGAGGAAATTCGTTACTTGTGCGAGCTTTCCAGTTACTATTTCAGCAAGCCAATCGTGCCGGCCGATGTGGTCTGGACGTATGCGGGCGTGCGCCCGCTGGTGGAAGACGCGGCGGCCGACGCCAAGGCCGTCACGCGCGATTATCGTTTCGAGCTGGACCGGGAAGGTGCGCCGCTGCTGAGCATTTTCGGCGGCAAGATCACGACTTTCCGCAAGCTGGCCGAGGAAGCGATGGACATGCTGGCGCCCTTGCTGGGCAACGCGCGTCCGGCCTGGACGCAGCAGGCTTGCCTGCCCGGCGGCGACGTGTATGGCGCCGTGCCGCAGAACCGGTCCGTGCGCGAGTTCGGCCAGTTCGTGCAAGGCTTGCAGCGCGAATATGCGTGGCTGCCGGCGGCGCTGGTAGCGCGCTATGCACGCGCCTACGGCACGCGCATCCATGTGCTGCTCGATGGCAGGGCGGACGTGGCGGCCATGGGCGAGGAAATTGCCGCCGGCCTGTACGCGGCGGAAGTGGACTATTTGCGGCGCCATGAATGGGCCGTCGGCGCGGCCGACATCCTGTGGCGGCGCTCCAAGCTGGGCTTGCACCTGCCGCGCGAGACGGCGGACACGCTCGACGCCTGGCTGTTGCAGCACCCTTTGCCGTAAGCACAAAACGTTGGCGACCGCTCCCCGCAGAGGGTGCGGCGAAGAATAAGAAACCATCACTGGAGGAGAAGCGCGTGCAACTGGTACTGGACAAGATCAGCAGGAAGCAGGGGGCTGACGACTTTTTATATCCGATGTCGCTGGCCTTGGTGCCGGGCGCCATCAACGTTTTGCTGGGCACCACGCGTGCCGGCAAGACGACCCTGATGCGCGTGATGGCGGGCCTGGACAAGCCCAGCGGGGGCACCGTGACGGCCGATGGCGTCGACGTGACGGGCGTGCCCGTCAGTAAACGCAACCTGGCCATGGTGTACCAGCAATTCATCAATTATCCGGCTTTCACCGTCTATGACAATATCGCCTCGCCCTTGCGCTTGCGCAAGGAGCCAGAGGAGCAGATACGCACGAAAGTGCTGGCGCTGGCCGAGCGCCTGCACATCACGCCCTACCTGCAGCGCACGCCGGGCGAATTGTCCGGCGGCCAGCAGCAGCGCACGGCGCTGGGGCGCGCGCTGATCAAGGATGCATCCTTGCTGCTGCTCGACGAACCACTCGTCAATCTCGACTACAAGCTGCGCGAGGAATTGCGCCGCGAATTGACGGAACTGTTTTCCAGCGGCAGCACGACGGTTGTGTACGCCACCACGGAACCGCTGGAAGCGCTGCAGCTGGGCGGCCACGTGGCCGTGCTGCACGAGGGACGCTTGCTGCAGCAGGGGCCGACCCTGGACGTCTTCAACGCCCCCAACTCCATCGACGTGGCGCGCACCTTCAGCGATCCGCCCATCAACCTGATCCCCGCCCGCGTGGATGCTGCCGGTGTGGCGCAGGCGGCCGATGGCCTGTCGATCCGCCTGAGCGGCGCGCAGCGCGCCCGCCTGGGCGGCAATCACGACGTGATCCTCGGCGTGCGCGCGCACAGCCTGCATTTGTCACCGCAGTCCGATGGCGACGTGGCCATCGCAGCTACGGTGGATCTGGCGGAAATCAGCGGCTCGGAAACCTATGTGCATGCGCGCCGGGGCGACCTGGCCCTGGTGGCGCAGCTGGGCGGCGTGCACAACCTGGAGATCGGCAGCGCCTGCACCGTGTATTGCCAGCCGCATGCCTTGCTGATCTTCGCACAAGACGGCGGCCTGCTGTTCGCTCCTGCGCAAGGAGGGGCATGATATGGCGCGCATCGAACTGGTCGACCTGGCCCACGCCTACAAACCGAACCCGACGGCCCCCGCCGACTATGCGCTGCGGCCGATGAGCATGGCGTGGCATGACGGCGGCGCCTACGCCTTGCTGGGGCCGTCCGGCTGCGGCAAGACGACCTTGCTCAACATTATTTCCGGCCTGGTAAAGCCGTCGCATGGCAAGGTGCTGTTCGACGGCAAGGACGTCACGCAGCTGCCGACCGAGGCGCGCAATATCGCGCAAGTGTTCCAGTTTCCCGTCATCTACGACACCATGACCGTGCACGACAACCTGGCGTTTCCGCTGCGTAATCGCGGCTGGAAAGAGATCGAGGTGAAAAAGCGCGTGCAGCAAGTGGCGCAGATGCTGGAATTGACGGGCGACTTGAAGCTGCGCGCCAGTGGCTTGTCCGTGGACGCCAAGCAAAAGATTTCGCTGGGACGCGGCCTCGTGCGCCCCGACGTGGCGGCCGTGCTGTTCGACGAACCGCTGACGGTGATCGACCCGCATCTGAAATGGCTGTTGCGCAGAAAGTTGAAGGAAATCCACCACGAACTGAAATTGTCATTGATCTACGTCACGCACGACCAGGTGGAAGCCTTGACCTTTGCCGACCAGGTGGTCGTCATGACGCAGGGCGAAGTGGTGCAGACGGGCAGCGCGCAAGCGCTGTTCGAGGAGCCCGAACACACGTTTGTCGGCTATTTCATCGGCAACCCGGGCATGAACTTGCTCGATTGCACCCTGGACGACGGCGGCGTGCGCGTGGCGGGACAGCTACTGGCCGTGTCCGCTGACGCCCGTGCGGCGCTGTCTGGCGCGCAAGGGAAGATCACGGTGGGCGTGCGGCCGGAATTCGTCGAATGCGTGCAGGCGGGCGAGGGCGGCGAAGGTGGCGACCATTGCCTGGACGCGACGGTCACGGCCGTGCGCAACATGGGCACGCATTACCTGGCGGAATTCCAGCTGGGCGGCGCGACGGTGGCGGCCAAGCTGCGTACCATCGATGCCGTCGCCGGGAATGCTGTGCGGCTGCGCTTTCCGCCGCAACGCACCCTTTACTATGTCAACGATAAGCGGGTGGCCTGATGATACATAACGGTAAAACCGATAACAACCGCCGCGCCTGGCTATTGATCCTGCCCGTGTTGCTGTGCGTGGCCTTTTCCGCCATCCTGCCCCTGATGACGGTGGTGAACTATTCCGTGCAGGATATTCTGAGTCCCACGCAAAAGGTGTTCGTGGGCACGGAGTGGTTCCGCATGGTCATGCTGGACGGCGACTTGCACAGCGCCTTGCTGCGCCAACTGCTGTTTTCCGGCTCCGTGCTGGCCATCCAGATTCCGCTGGGCATTTTGATTGCCCTGTGCATGCCGGCCGATGGCTGGAAGGCGTCCCTCGCCTTGGTGCTGATCGCGCTGCCCCTCTTGATACCCTGGAACGTGGTGGGCACCATCTGGCAAATCTTTGGCCGCGGCGACATCGGCCTGATGGGCTATACCCTGAACCAGCTGGGCTTTGACTACAACTACAACGGCAATTCGCTCGACGCGTGGCTGACGGTGATGGTGATGGATATCTGGCACTGGACGCCGCTCGTCGTGCTGCTGTGCTATGCGGGTTTGCGCGCCATTCCCGACGCGTATTACCAGGCGGCGCGCATCGATGGCGCCTCGCGCCTGGCCGTGTTCCGCTACATCCAGCTGCCGAAACTGCGCAATGTGCTGATGATCGCTGTCTTGCTGCGCTTCATGGACAGTTTCATGATCTACACGGAACCGTTCGTGCTGACGGGCGGCGGTCCCGGCAATGCCACCACCTTTTTGTCGCAATACCTGACGCAAAAGGCCGTGGGCCAGTTCGACTTGGGACCGGCATCCGCGTTTTCCCTGATCTATTTCCTCATCATCCTGCTGTTCTGCTTTGTGCTGTACACGTGGATGCAGCGCGTTGGCACGGGAGACCAGAAATGATGCACAAGAAAATGAGCAGCACCATCCTCGTGGTCTTCTTGCTCGCGTCCCTGTTGCCCATCTACTGGATGCTCAACATGTCGCTCAAGACCAACGAGGAAATCGTGGGCGTGCTGAGCCTTTGGCCACAGCAACTGACGTTCGCCAACTACCACACGATTTTTACCGACCGGTCCTGGTACAGCGGCTACATCAATTCCATGATTTACGTGGCCTTGAACATGGTGATGTCGGTCACGGTGGCCTTGCCGGCCGCGTATGCTTTCTCGCGCTACAACTTCGTCGGCGATAAACACCTGTTCTTCTGGCTGCTGACCAACCGCATGACGCCGCCCGCCGTCTTCCTCGTGCCCTTCTTCCAGCTGTATTCGACGGTCGGCCTGATGGATACGCACCTGGCCGTGGCGCTGGCGCACATGGTCTTCAACGTGCCGCTGGCCGTGTGGATACTGGAAGGTTTCATGTCCGGCGTGCCGAAGGAAATTGACGAGACGGCATATATCGACGGCTACAGCTTTCCCCGCTTCTTCATCCGCATCTTCTTGCCGATGATTAAGTCGGGCGTGGGCGTGACGGCCTTCTTCTGCTTCATGTTCAGCTGGGTGGAATTGCTGCTGGCGCGCACCTTGACCTCCGTCAATGCCAAGCCGATTGCCGCCACCATGACGCGCACGGTGTCGGCGGCCGGCATGGACTGGGGCGTGCTGGCGGCCGCGGGCGTGCTGACCATCGTGCCCGGCGCGCTGGTGATCTGGTTCGTGCGGCATTACATTGCCAAGGGTTTCGCGATGGGGAGGGTGTGACATGGAAAATACCGATAGCACAGCCAGCCTGTTCGGCTGGATGGCGTGGACGCCGGAAGTGGCCATCTTCTTCATTTGCATCGGCTTGATGCTGGCCGGCATGACGGTGTGGCAAATCCGTTCGCCCAGCATCGAACGCAAGGGTTTCTTGCCCATGCCGACGACGCGTGGCGACAGACTGTTCATCGGCTTGCTCACGGCGGCCTATGTGAACTTGGCGTGGGCGGGGTTTACGGAAATGCAGCAGGCGATAGGGGCTGCCATCAGTTTTGTGTTGTTGTTGATTGTCATGCGTTGGGGATAACCGGCTTGCCGGTGTTGATGGATGCCGTACCGCCAGCAGGCGGCCGGTAAAAACTATAAAAGGAGATTCACGATGAAATTGAAGTTCACGGTCTTCGCGGCTGCGGCCATGCTCGTGTCGAATGCGGCCCTGGCCGACGCCAAGCAGGCGCAAACCTGGATCGACAAGGAATTCCAGCCATCCAGCCTGAGCAAGGAGCAGCAGCTTGCTGAAATGAAATGGTTCATTGATGCGGCGGCCAAGCTGAAAGCCAAGGGTATCAAGGAAATTTCCGTGGTCTCGGAAACCATCGACACCCACGTCTACGAATCGAAGACCCTGGCCAAGGCCTTCGAGGAAATCACGGGCATCAAGGTGCGCCACGACATCATCCAGGAAGGCGACGTGGTGGAAAAGCTGCAAACGTCGATGCAGTCCGGCAAGAGCATCTATGACGGCTGGATTTCCGATTCCGACCTGATCGGCACCCACTACCGCTACGGCGCCGTCGAACCGCTGTCCGACTACATGGCCGCCAAGGGCAAGGAATTTACCAATCCCGGCCTGGACCTGAAAGATTTCATCGGCATCAGCTTTACGACGGCGCCGGACGGCAAGGTCTACCAGTTGCCCGATCAGCAATTCGCCAACCTGTACTGGTTCCGTGCAGACTGGTTCGCGCGCAAGGATTTGCAAGCCAAGTTCAAGGCCAAATATGGCTACGAGCTGGGCGTGCCGCAAAACTGGTCCGCCTATGAAGACATCGCCGACTTTTTCACGAATGACGTGAAGGAACTGGACGGCAAGAAAGTCTATGGCCACATGGATTACGGCAAGAAAGATCCGTCCCTGGGCTGGCGCTTCACCGATGCGTGGCTGTCGATGGCTGGCGCGGCCGACAAGGGCATTCCGAACGGCATGCCTGTCGATGAGTGGGGCATCAAGGTCGCGGCCGACAAGTGCACGCCCGTGGGCGCCTCGATGTCGCGCGGCGGCGCCACCAATTCGCCGGCGGCCGTCTTTGCGCTGACGAAATACATCGACTGGATGAAGAAATACGCGCCGCCGCAGGCGAACGGCATGAATTTCTCGGAATCGGGCCCCGTGCCGGCGCAGGGCGAAATCGCCCAGCAAATCTTCTGGTACACGGCATTTACGGCCGGCATGACGAAACCGGGCTTGCCAGTGGTCAACAAGGACGGCACGCCAAAATGGCGCATGGCGCCGTCGCCGCACGGCCCGTACTGGAAAGAGGGCATGCAGAACGGCTACCAGGACGTCGGTTCCTGGTTCCTGTTCAAGTCCACGCCGGACGACCGCAAGGCGGCCGCCTGGCTGTACGCGCAGTTCGTCACGTCGAAAACCGTGTCGCTGAAGAAATCGATCGTCGGCCTGACGTTTATCCGCGATTCCGACATCCGCCACGATTACTTCACGAAACACGCGAACGAATACGGCGGCTTGATCGAGTTCTACCGCAGCCCCGCCCGCGTGGCGTGGACGCCGACGGGCAACAACGTGCCCGATTATCCGAAGCTGGCGCAGCTGTGGTGGAAAAACGTGGCCACGGCCATCACGGCGGAAAAAACGCCACAGGCCGCCATGGATAACCTGGCCGAGGAAATGGACCAGGTCATGGCGCGTTTGCAGCGTGCCGGCATGAAGGCGTGCGCGCCGAAGCTCAATCCCAAGGTCGATCCGAACCAGTATCTGTCGGACCAGCACGCCCCATGGAAAAAGCTGGCGAATGAAAAGCCGAAGGGTGAAACGATAGCCTACGACAAGCTGCTGCAAGCCTGGAAAGAAGGCAAGGTAAGGTAAACTGCCGCCGCAGTGCTGAGGGCACGGAGCTTGATGGCTCCGTGCCTGTTTTTACCCGATTCGCACCACCAGACAATGACCAAATACATACTTGCTTTAGATCAGGGCACCACCAGTTCGCGCGCCATCCTGTTCGACCATGCGGGCCGGCCGCACGCCAGCGCGCAGCGCGAATTTCGCCAGATTTTCCCCCAGCCTGGCTGGGTCGAGCATGACGCGAACGAAATCTGGGCTTCGCAAGAAGGCGTGCTGCAGCAGGTGCTGCGCGACAGCGGCGTGGCCGCTTCCGACGTGGCCGCCATCGGCGTCACCAACCAGCGTGAAACGACGGTGCTGTGGGACCGCGCCACGGGCGAACCCGTCGCCAACGCCATCGTCTGGCAAGACCGCAGAAACGCCGCTTACTGCGAGCAACTGGTCGAGCAGGGCAAGGCGGACATGATCCAGCAAAAGACGGGTCTCGTGCTGGACGCCTATTTTTCCGCCACCAAACTCAAATGGCTGCTCGACAACGTTGCCGGTGCCCGCGCGCGCGCCGAACGGGGCGAGCTGGCCTTCGGCACCGTCGACAGCTGGCTGATTTACAAGATGAGCGGCGCCCACTTGACGGACACGAGCAACGCGTCGCGCACCATGCTGTTCAACATTCACACTTTGCAATGGGACACGGACCTGCTGGCGCTGCTCGGCATTCCCGCCTCGCTGCTGCCCGACGTCGTGCCCTCGAGTGGCGTGGCCGCACACACGCACGTTGATCTGCTGGGCATCTCCGTACCGATCGCCGGCATCGCGGGGGACCAGCAGGCGGCGACGTTCGGCCAGGCCTGTTTGAAGCCGGGCATGGCCAAGAATACCTACGGTACGGGTTGCTTCATGCTGATGAACGTGGGCAAGCGTCCCTTGCCATCGAAAAACCGGCTGTTGACGACGGTAGGCTGGAGCCTGGGCGCCGGCAGCGACAAGACCGATTACTTGCTCGAAGGCAGCGCCTTCATCGCGGGCGCTGCCGTGCAATGGATGCGCGACGGCATCGGCATCATCCGCGATTCGTCCGAAGTGGAAGCGCTGGCCACCAGCGTGCCCGATTCGGGCGGCCTGGTCTTCGTGCCCGCGTTCGCGGGCCTGGGCGCGCCGTACTGGGACCCGTATGCGCGCGGCACCCTGATCGGCATCACGCGCGGCACGGGCAAGGCCCACATCGCGCGCGCGGCGCTGGAGGGTGTGGCTTACCAGAACGTGGATGTATTGTCCGCCATGCAGGACGACGCGGGCATCGCTTTGAGCGAGCTGCGCGTCGATGGCGGCGCTGCCCGCAACGACATGCTGATGCAGTTCCAGGCCGACATATTGAATGTGCCCGTGGTGCGCCCCGTGGTGACGGAAACGACGGCCCTGGGCGCCGCCTACCTGGCGGGCCTGGCCGTGGGCTACTGGGAGTCGCAGGAAGAAATCGCGGCTCAGTGGCAGGTGGGACGCCGTTTCGAGCCGGCCATGGCGGCCGATGAACGCTTGACGCGGCTGCACAAGTGGCAGCGGGCAGTGGAACGCTCGCGCGACTGGAGCGAGTGAAAGCTCGTGCTCAGTGGCGCATGAAATACACGGCATAACCTACCGTTTCGCGGGGCACGGAATACAGGTCGCGCATCTCAAAATAAGGCGCATGCACGTTGCCGCTGACGGCGATGCCGCTGCGCTCCAGCGCCAGCCGGAAGCGGGGCACGTGAAAATATTGCGTGGCAACCATGGCCGTCTTCCAGCCATGCGCGCGCATGAGTTGCGCCGCGTTGCGGGCCGTGGCGTCCGTCGTCCAGCCCTGATTATCTTCAATGATGGCGCCAGCCGGCACGCCGCGCGACTGCAGGTAGCGGGCCATCGAAGCAGCCTCGTCAAAACCTTCCTTGCCCGTTGCCCCGCTGACGAGAATGTGCGGCGCGCGCTGTTCCTGGAACTGTTTCAGCGCCACGTCGAGCCGCGCCTGCAGGCGGGGGCTGGGCGTGCCGTCGGGCAGGATTGTGTTGCCGGGCACGACGATCACGTCGGCGGGGGTAAGTTTGTCGTTCAGGCCCGCCAGCACCAGGGCGGCGGTGGCCAGCAGGAAAACACCGACAGCGCTTGAACCGAGCACAATTATTTTTCGCATCGTTCATCATTAAGTTGGGAATGGACGCATGATACCCGTCCATTCCCGCCGGCGTCAGTTCGACTGCGCCTTGCGCGCGCGCTGGTTCGACAGATAAATATTGTCGATTTCCAGCGGCTTGCCTTCGCGCACGGCATCGAGCCAGTCTTGCGTGCTGGCCACGGCGGCGAAATTCGAGTGGAATACGGCGCTGAAGACGCGGTGGATTTCCTCGGCGCTGGCCGTTCCGCCCGCATTGGCGTAGGGCAGGGTACCAGTGGCGTCCTGCAGGAACTCGACTTGCAGGCCGTCGTGCGCGGCCTGGTAAATGGTGGCCGCGTCGCAGTTGTGCGTCATGTAGCCGATCACGCTCAGGGTGTCGATGCCGTGGCCGGCCAGCCATGCGCGCAAGTCCGTGCCCGCAAACGCGCTGCCCATGGTCTTGTTGATACGGTGGTCGGCGGCAAACGCTGCCACTTGCGGATGCAGCTGCCAGCCGTCGCTGCCCTTGGCGAAGATGGGGGAAGCTTCCGGCGCATCGTGCTGGACGACGATCACGGGCACGCTGGCGGCGCGGGCGGCGGCCATGGCCTGGACGATGTTCGGCAGGGAAATGTCGACGGATGGATATTCGATGGGCATGTCGCCCGTGAAGTATTCATTTTGTACGTCGATGACGAGCAGGGCACGGCGTGGGGTGCTGGACATGGGTTCTCCTTGAGTGGTTGAAAGAGGAAACAGCTCCTCGATACAGCTATTTTCAGGCTGCGGGCCGCAAATAAAAAGTGGCCCGAAGGACTATCTGCGATAAAATCGGGCCATGACTACTTCTCTTGCCTTGCCCGCTCCGTTGACGGTGGCCGTGATCGCCTTCGACGGCATGACGCCGTTTCACTTGTCCGTGCCTTGCCTCGTATTTGGCGCCCAGACCGACGAGGCCGATCTGCCGCCTTTCCACGTGCGCGTGTGCGCCGCCGATCCCGTGCCCTTGCGCACGGCGGCCGGTTTCGGCATCACGCCCGAGTTCGGCCTGGAAGGACTGGACGGGGCCGATATCGTCATCATGCCGGCCTGGCACGACGATTGCCGCGATGCGCCGCTGCCCTTGGTCGCTGCGCTGCAGATGGCGAGCCGGCGCGGCGCGCGCATGGTGGGCCTGTGCCTGGGCGCATTTCCTTTGGCGCAGGCGGGCTTGTTGGATGGCAAGAGCGCGGCCACGCACTGGGGCATGGCGGACCGGTTGGCGGCCCGTTATCCCAAGGTCAGGGTGGACCGGGAAGTGCTGTACGTGGACGATGGCGCCGTGCTGACGTCGGCCGGCGTGGCGGCAGGCCTCGATTGCTGCCTGTATCTGCTGCGCCAGCTGGCGGGCGCCGAAGTGGCGAACCGGGTGGCGCGCCGACTGCTCGTGGCACCGCACCGCCAAGGCGGGCAGGCGCAATTCATCGAGCGCCCGCTGCCCGTGTCCGGCAGCGAAGGGCGCTTTGCCGACGTGCTCGCTGGCGTGACGGCCAGCCTGGGCCAGGCGCACAGCATCGATGCGCTGGCCGAACAGGCCGCCATGAGCCGGCGCAATTTCACGCGCCACTTCCGCCAGGCCATGGGCACGTCGTTCAAGCAGTGGCTGCTGAACCAGCGCCTGGCGCATGCGCAAGGCTTGCTGGAAAAGAGCGCGGCTTCGATCGACGTCGTGGCGCAAGAGGCCGGCTTTGGCACGGCCCTGTCGCTGCGCCAGCATTTCCGCGCGAACTTGCAGACGTCGCCTTCGGCGTATCGCAAGCTGTTCCGGCAGCAGCTAGGCCAGGTCGTTGGACCATAGCGCCACCGGGTCCCGGCTGCCCTGCGGCAGCCCCGCGCTGACGGCGATTTGCCGCGCGATGAAGGCGGCCGGCTCGAAGGCGTAGCGCTCCTGGAACGAGACGGTTTCCGCGCTCATCAGTTCGGCGTAGGTTTGCATCAGGGTCGAGGCGCGTATCGAGTCGCCTTGGGCCAGGTAGTCGCCGATGGCGGCCAGCAGCACGGGGTAATCGGCATTTTCCTTGCTGCCGCCAAAGTTGAACGATAACTGCCCGCAGGCGCGCCAGATGGGATCAGGTTCTCCGTCCGGCACCGGCTGCGTGCGCAGCCATTGCAAGGCTTTCAGGGGCGGGCCGCCAAATGAGGGCGGCGAGATGATGGCCTGGATGGCCACCCTGACGGCGTCATCGGTTCTTCCCGCGCGCACATACTGGCCGTGCAGCAAGGCCAGGGCATCCGTATATTCGGGAACGATGGCGAGCGCCGCTTCCAGCAGGGCGATGGCCGCCTCTGGGTTGCGCTGCGCGATCTGTTCCTTGGCTTCCAGGAAGGCGGCGCGCGGCGAGGCGGTGTCGTCGGCCAGCGTTGGCGTACCGACATACTCGTCTTCCGCGGCCGCGTGGGCTTGCAGAAACGCCGCCAGGCTGGAAAAGTGCGGCTGGATGCGCCACTCGTCGTGCCACGTCTCGACGACGATAGGCTCGCTCGCTTCGCGGCCGATGGGCCAGTACAGGCCGAAGGTGTCGCCATTGCCCAGTGCGCCTTCAGAGAAGGGAATAAAACCGAGCGGTGGATACGCTGTCGTGTGTTGCCAGTCTGGTTCCGCCGAGATGTGGGCGAGGCTTGCGGGTAATTGCATGGAGGCACCGGAGGATAAAACGCCAGTGTAAAACAAGAGGACGCGGCGGGCGCGTCCCCATGGCTTGCTTGCGCGGCCTACTTGCGCGGCTCGTGTATCCGGAATTTCCTGACGATACCAGCCTGGTCGAACATGACGGCCACTTCGCGCGTGCCTTTTTCGCCCAGCAGGGGGATCAGCCGCGTCACCTTGGGCGCTTGCAGCTGGTTCTTGTAGACCCAGACTTCATAGCCGGGATCGAAGCTGACGACGGTGGCGTTGCCCAGGGCTGCGTCGAGGTCGAGGCGGGTGGTCTTGCCCACCTTGATGTTCTGATAGATGGCGCCATTGTCCGGCGCGCGGTTGACCTTGTATTCACTGGCGGTGCACATGGCCACGGCCAGGCCCGCGAGGCAGGAAGCTGCCAGTTTTATCAATGTGTTCATACGGACTCCCAGTGTGCATCACTGCTTCCAATCTCAGAGGGGACGGGCGTGATGTCAGGAGAGGAGTGTGCTTGCGAACCAGGCAATGTGCTACAAGATTATACAAAGGTGCACAAAACGATGCCTTTGGTGCCGGCAGCCGGTACTTTTACCGGCTCTGCAATACGTCGGTCGACAGCGCTAGCGTTTCCTTGATTTCTTCCATCACCACATAGCTTTTCGATTGCGCGGCGCCGGGCAGCTGCAGCAGCATGTCGCCCAGCAATTTGCGGTACTCGGCCATTTCATGGATGCGCGCCTTGATCAGGTAATCGAAGTCGCCCGACACCAGGTGGCATTCCTGCACCTCGGGAATCTGCAGCACTTCGCGGCGGAACTGCTCGAAGGCGGACGCGGATTTTTGATTGAGCGTAATCTCTACAAAGACGAGCAGCTTGGCCCCTAGCGCGGCCGGGTTCACCTTCGCATGGTAGCCCGTGATGACGCCGTCGCGCTCCATGCGCTTGACCCGCTCGATGCAGGGCGTGATGGACAGGCCCACCTGTTCACCGAGGTCTTTCATCGAGATGCGGCCATCCTGTTGCAGGATGCGCAGGATGTGGCGATCCAGCTTGTCGAGGCCACGTGCCGATTCTTTAAGGATTCTCATGATTTATTGCTGAATATCTCGATTTATACGTGAACAAATACTGGCTCTTTCCCAATATGATAGCGGTTAATCTGGCGTCAGCCTAAAAAAATATAATGAGGAAACTATGCGTATCGTGATTCTGGGTAGCGGCGTCATCGGCGTCACCAGTGCTTACTATCTGGCCAAGGCAGGACATGAGGTGACCGTCATCGACCGCCAGCCGGGCCCTGCACTGGAAACCAGCTTCGCGAATGCGGGGCAAATCTCGCCCGGCTACGCTTCGCCATGGGCTGCGCCCGGTATTCCCCTGAAAGCCGTGAAGTGGATGATGCAGCGCCACGCGCCCCTGGCCATCTCGCTCGACGGCAGCGCCGCCCAGCTGAAATGGATGTGGCAGATGTTGCGTAATTGCACACCGGAAGCGTATGCCGTGAACAAGGAACGCATGGTGCGCCTGGCCGAATACAGCCGCGACTGCTTCAAGGTGCTGCGCGCCGAGGCGGGCATCACCTACGAAGGCCGCCAGCAAGGCACGATGCAATTGTTCCGCACCGAAAAGCAATACAACGACGCCGCCAAGGATATCGAAGTGTTGAAAGACGCTGGCGTGCCGTACGAAGTACTGCAGCGAAACGAACTGTCGCGCGCCGAACCGGCCCTGGAAGCGGTCAAGGATAAACTGTTCGGCGGCTTGCGCCTGCCCAACGATGAAACGGGCGATTGCCAGCTGTTTACCACGCGCCTGTCCGAGATGGCCGTGGCGCTGGGCGTGAAGTTCCGCTACGGCGTGTCCATCGACGCGCTGCTGACGCAGGGCGATGAAATCGCCGGCGTGCAATGCGGCGCGGAAATCGTCAAGGCCGACTCCTACGTGGTGGCACTCGGTTCCTATTCGACGGGCTTCATGAAGCCGCTGCTGGACATTCCCGTGTATCCATTGAAGGGCTATTCGATCACCGTGCCTATCGTCAACGCGGCCAAGGCGCCCGTGTCGACCATCCTCGATGAAACTTATAAAATTGCCGTCACCCGTTTCGACGACCGCATCCGCGTGGGCGGTATGGCGGAAATCGCCGGCTACAACCTGAACCTGAACCCGCGCCGCCGCGAAACCCTGGAAATGGTCGTCAACGACCTGTTCCCCGGCGGCGGCAACACGGCCGAAGCGACATTCTGGACGGGCTTGCGCCCGATGACGCCGGACGGCACGCCTATCGTCGGCCGCACGCCGATGCGCAACCTGTTCCTCAACACGGGTCACGGCACCCTGGGCTGGACCATGTCCTGCGGCTCGGCGCAATTGCTGGCCGACCTGATGTCGTCGAAAAAGCCGGCCATCCTGGCCGACGACCTGTCCGTCAGCCGCTACAGCGGCGCGCAGGGCCATGGCAAACTGCAACACGCGGCGGCCTGAGATGGCGGCCAGCATGCCTCCAAAGGAACGTAGCGGCGCCATCCTGACGGTGGATCTGGACGCCGTGCGCGCCAACTACCGCTTGCTGCGCGACAAGGCGCACCCGGCCGCCTGCTCGGCCGTCGTCAAGTCCGACGCGTATGGCCTGGGCGCCGCGCAAGTGGGCGCGGCCCTGTACGAAGAAGGCTGCCGCCACTTTTTTGTGGCGCACCTGGAAGAGGGCATCAGCCTGCGCCCGCACATGGCGCAGGACGCCGACATCTTCGTGCTGCACGGTCCGCCCGTCGGCACGGAAGGCGAATTCACGGCCCATGGCCTGATTCCCGTGCTCAACAGCGAGCCGCAGGTGGCTGGCTGGCGCGCGCATGCGAAGGCGCTGGGCAAAACCTTGGAAGCGAATGTGCAGGTCGACACGGGCATGTCGCGCATGGGCTTGTCGCCGCAGGAAATCGACGCCTGGCTGCTGGACGAACACTTCCTTGATGGCATCAAAGTGCGCTACCTCATGAGCCATCTGGCTTGCGCCGACGAACGCAGCAACCCGATGAATAGCGAGCAGCTGGCCCGCTTCCTCGCCATCCGCGCCCGTTTGCCGCAATACCGCGCCAGCCTGGCCAATTCCTCGGGCATCTTTTTGTCGCCCGATTATCACTTCGACCTGGTGCGCCCCGGTGCGGCCCTGTACGGCATCGGGCCGCAGGGCGGCGAACCGAATCCCCTGCGCTCGGTAGTGCGCCTGCAAGGCAAGGTGCTACAGACGCGCACGATCGCCGCCGGCGACCACGTGGGCTACAGCCGCCGCTATACGGCCAGCGAGCCGCGCCAGGTGGCGACTGTTTCCGTCGGTTATGCCGATGGCTGGCTGCGCAGCATGAGCAACCAGGGCCTGGCCATCGTCGACGGCGTGAAAGTGCCGCAGATCGGCGCCATCTCGATGGATTCCATCACGCTCGACGTGAGCGCCATCGCCGAGGAGCGCGTGGCACCGGGCAGCCTGGTCGACCTGATCTGCGCCGAACACCCGGTCGACGCCGTGGCGGCCATGGCCAATACCATCGGCTACGAGGTGTTGACCAATTTGGGCGGACGCTACTATCGCGAATATCGGGGATTGGCCGGCGCACGCTAAACAGCGCGAAACCCATGATTGTGTGGCAAGATAGCCCTGTAGTGAGCTTCACTCCAGGGCTATTCTTTTACCAAGATCGGGGATTTATATGAGTCAATATAACGTTGCTATCATCGTCGGCAGCCTGCGCAAGGATTCCTTCAACCGCAAGCTGGCTGACGCCATCATCAAGCTGGCGCCGCCCGAATTTTCCTTCAAACACATCGAAATCGGCGATTTGCCGCTGTATAACCAGGATGACGATGGCGCGCAGGCCGAGCAGGTGCTGCGCCTCAAATCCGACATTTCCGCTTCGCAAGCCTTGCTCTTCCTCACCCCCGAATACAACCGCTCTATCCCCGGCGTGCTGAAAAATGCCCTCGACCACGGTTCGCGTCCGTATGGCCAGAGCGTATGGGGCGGCAAGCCGGGCGCCGTGCTCGGCGTGTCCGTGGGCGCAACGGGGACGGCCCTGGCGCAGCAGCATTTGCGCAATGTACTCGCTTACCTTGACGTGCCGCTGCTGGCACAGCCCGAGATGTTTATTCAGGCCAAGGACGGCCTGTTTGACGAGCATGGCGGCATCGGCCCGGCCAGCCTCGGTTTCTTCCAGGGCTGGATGCAGCGCTATGTGGACTGGGTCCGCAAGCACGCGATCCACGCTTGATGCAGGTCAAAGCGGCAGCGTTCTGCGTTGCCGCTAGTACATTTTCTTTGACCATGGATGCCAATATTTCAATATTGGCACGGGTGTCTCGGTATAATGCGCTCTTTCTTTAGCGCAATACTTTCCAAATCTTGCCGACTCCATGTGGACTAAACCTGTTCTGCGCATGAATTTGCGCCGTTTGATCGTGCTCGTGGCCTTTGCCAGCGCCCTGGTGTCCCTCGCCAATACCTTCTATGCCAGCTACAGCGTCCAGCGCCAGTTGCTGATCGACACCACCCTGGAAGCGAACCACGCGTATGCGAGCAAGCTGGCCAGCACGGCCGAGGATTTCCTGCAGTCGGCGCGCCAGCAACTGGCCTACAGCGCCGGCAGCCTGGCATCGCGCATGGGGGACGACGCCTGGCTGACGGACGAGGCGCAACGGCTGCGTTTGCAAACGAACAGCTTCAATTCCGTGCTCATCGTCAATGCGGACGGCAAGGTGCTGGGCGTGTCGCCGGAAACCCTGGCCCTGAAAAACCGCACGCTCGATTCGGCCGGTGCCATCCAGGCGCTACGCGAGCGGCGACCGCTGGTGACGCAGCCGTACGTCTCCTCGGCCGGCAACCTGGTGATCTTCATTTCGCATCCCATCCTTGGCAAGGATGGCCGCTACCTCGGCTATGTGGGCGGCAGCATCTACCTGAAACAGAAAAACATCCTGTACACCATGCTGGGCCAGCATTACTACCGCGACGGCTCCTACCTGTACGTGGTGGACCAGAACCGGCGCCTGCTGTACCACCCGGACCCCGAGCGCCTGGGCGACCTGGCCGGCAAGAATGACGTCATCGACAACATCATCGCGCAGCAGGGCGGCGGCAACCGGCGCATGCACAACAGCCTGGGCGTGGACATGCTGGCCGGCTACGCCGTCATGCCGTCGACGGGCTGGGGCATCGTGGCGCAGCGTCCCACGGCCATGACTCTGGCCCCGCTGAACCAGCTGATGGCCGACACGGTATGGCATTCGCTGCCGATCGCCTTGCTGAGCCTGCCATTCATCTGGTGGCTGGCCAGCCTGATTTCACGCCCCCTGATGCAGCTGGCCGACGGCGCGCGGCGCATGGATGCGCCCGGCACGACCGAGCACATCGCCGCCATCCGCGCCTGGTATGTGGAGGCGGCGCAGATCAAGAAAGCCCTGCTGAAGGGGTTGATGTTATTGCAGAACAAGATCGGCAAATTGAAGACCGACGTGCAGACGGACCCGCTGACGGGCCTGTCGAACCGGCGCGGCATGGCGGCGGCGCTCGATGTCTGGCAGGCGCAGGCGCGGCCGTTTTCCGTCATCGCCATCGACATCGACCATTTCAAGCAAGTCAACGACCAGTGGGGCCATGCCGTGGGCGACGACGTCATCCTGCGCCTGGCGCAGCTGATGCGCGCCTGTTCGCGCGATGCCGACGTGCTGTGTCGCAATGGCGGCGATGAATTCATCATGCTGCTGCCCGACGCCGACCTGGACGCGGCCCTGCAGGTAGCCGAGCGCTTGCGCGCCAGGGTGGCTGCCGCCGTGATTCCCGGCGCGGGGCCCATCACGGTCTCGCTGGGCGTCGTGTCGTCGGAACAGGAGGCGGGCGCCACGGACGCCGTGCTGCTGGCCGCCGATGCGGCCCTGTACGTAGCCAAGGAAAACGGGCGCAATTGCGTGGGCATCACGGAGCCTGCTTGATAAACTGATCCGCTGTTTTCTGTTGCATCTGAGCCTGTCCGCTTTGCCCGCCAGCGCTTACCATGTGACCCTGATCAGCTACAACGAGGACAAGGGGATGGCAGGGATGGATATTGATGACGTTTGAGCAAGCACCTGGCATCCGCTGCGAAGTCGCTGGACAGCCGCACCCGCTGGCCTTCCTCGGCTGCCGCGGACTCAACTATGGCCAGCACAGCGTGCTGCCGCTGCATCCGTTCCGCCTGAGCGTGCCGGAAGCGGCGCTGGCGGGACTGCTCGACGAACCGTTCAACAGTTTTATCCAGACTTGCCGCGAAGACGACCTGCAGGACGAGGAAAGCGACTTGCCCGCGCTGAAGGAAGCGGGCTACCCCGACATCACGGCCATGCTGGCGGGCCACCGGCAGCTGCTGGCCGACATGCTGTACGACTTCATGATCAGCGATTTAATGGACGCGATCGGGCGAGCCAGCGGCTATCGGAGTCAGGTTCCACGCTACTGGGGCGACGTGGAGGCGGCGGACAACCGCGCGTATTTCATCGTCAATGAAGTGGAGACAGTCTCCTTTGCCGATGGTCAGGTCATATTCGAAGGGCAGGGCTACTACGGCACCTACGTCATCTGGCTGACGCACGGCTACGTCCGTAAATAGGGGCTTGACCTTCCTCATGTGGGAAGGTTTATAGTTGTGCCATGAACCGTGCCTTTTCCCGCTTTCTCGCCCGCTCGCTGCTCTGGCTGCTAGCCGTCACGCTGCCCTTGCAGGGCTTTGCGTCGGCCATGCGCAGCTGCTGCGTGGATGAGCTGGCGATCACGGTCACGGTCGCCGTCGAGGCAATGCAGGCGCCCCAGTGCCACGACATGGGCGACATGGCCGGCATGCACATGCAGGATCAGCCGATGAAAATGGCCATGGACGATAGTGGCGCCACGCACCACGGCCACGATTGCAGCAACCACGGCGCGTGTACCGTGGGCGCCACGGCGCCGCCAGGCATGTCCGCCTTGCACGCCTTGACCCTGCGCGCGCCGCCTCCGGCGCTGGCGCCCGAGTCCCTGTTCGCCGGGCATATCCCGCCTGGTCCCGAACGTCCCCCGAGAAGCACGCGCTCCGCCTGACCGCCCGTTGAACCTGGCGGTGCCGCCGTCGCACGTCCCTGCGCGTTGCACCGGCCGCGCCAGCGTTCCAGTCGCGCCCGCCGCGTCATACCCTGTCATTCAAGGAATACCATGAAATACCTGTTCAGCCTTGCGCTGGCCGTGCTGCCGCTGGCCGCCGCAGCGCAATCCCCGTCGCCGTCCCCGTCCTCCCCGCAAGAGGCGCAAGCATCCGTGCCGGCCACCACTTACCGCTCCGCCTTTGCCGGCTACCGTCCCGCCACCGAGGACGAGGCTACGCCCGACCAGACCTGGCGCGCCGTCAACGACAAAGTCGGCAAGGCCGGCGGCCACATGGGCATGATGAAAATGGATGGCCACAAGATGGATGGCCACAAAATGGAAGGACACAAGATGCCGATGGCTCAGCCCAGCCCCAAGCCGGATGCCAAGCCTGCCCCGCAACATCAGCACCACCAGCATGAAGGACACTGACATGGCGCGTTTCAAGAACTCGTACGGCCTCACGCCGCTGGCCCTGGCGGCCGTCCTGCTGCTCAGCGGCTGCGCCAGCTTCAGCCAGGATGGCGGCATGCAGACGGTGTCCGCGCTGGCCGACGCCCGCACTGGCGCCCCCGCAGCGCTGGCGGACAAGGGCGGCGAGGAAAAGTTGGCCAGCCTGCTGGCCCAGCCCTTGGACGCCGACAGCGCCGTGCGCATCGCCCTGATGAACAATCACGGCATGAAAGTGGCGCTGGCCGAACTGGGTGCGTCCGAAGCGGACCTCGTGCAAGCGGGGCGCTTGCGCAATCCCGGCCTGTCGTTCGGCCGCTCGCACGGCAGCCACGGCAATGAAATCGACCGCGGCGTCAGCTTTGACCTGGCCGGCTTGCTGACCATGCCGATGCGCGTGAACATCGAGCGGGGCCGTTTCGAGCAAGCCAAGGTGCAGGCCGCCAGCAGCGCCGTGCAACTGGCGCTTGATACGCGCCGCGCCTATTTCAACGCCGTGGCCGCCGTGCAGACGGAAGCGTTCATGCAGCGTGCGCTGTTGTCGGCCGAGGCGGGCGCCGAACTGGCCACGCGCTTGCAGCAGGCGGGCAACTGGAGCCGCCTCGACCAGGCGCGCCAGCAAGTGTTTTACGCGGACGCCGTCGGCGACCTGGCGCGCGCGCGCCACCAGGCATTGGTGACGCGCGAGCACCTGACGCGCTTGCTGGGCCTGTGGGGCAAGCAGACTAGTTTTACTTTACCGTCGCGCTTGCCCGACTTGCCGGCCCAGGCGGTGGACGCCGGCAATATCGAGGCGCAGGCGATGGAGCAGCGCCTCGACGTGCAGATGAGCAAACTTGATGCGCATGCGACGGCCGATGCGCTGGGCTTGTCCAAGGTGACGGGCTTCGTCAACGTGCTCGACGTGGGCTACACCAACAAGAGCAGCAGCGAGGCGCCGCGCGAAAACGGCTATGCAGTGTCGCTGGAACTGCCGTTGTTCGACTGGGGCTCGGCGCGCAATGCCAAGGCGCAAGCCTTGTACGAGCAGTCGCTGCAGCGCACGGCGGGCACGGCTGTCAAAGCCCGCTCGGAAGTGCGCGAGGCGTATTCGAGCTACCGCACGGCCTACGACCTGGCGCGTCACTACCGCGATGAAGTCGTGCCGCTGCGCAAGACGATCTCGCACGAGGTGCTGCTGCGCTACAACGGCATGCTGGCCAGCGTCTTCGAGTTGCTGGCCGACGCGCGCGAACAGGTCGCCAGTGTCAACAGCGCCATCGAAACCCAGCGCGACTTCTGGATCGCGCAAACTGAACTGCAAGGCGCCATCAATGGCAGCGGCCCAGCCAACAAGGAATAATAATGATTACACGTAGAAACTTTTTCATGAACGCGGGCGCCGTCGCCCTCAGTGCCGCAGCCGTCAGCCGAGTCGGCGCGGCGTCGTTGCCGGAAGCCGTCAGCATGGCTGGCGCCGACACCAAGGCGCCGCCACCGCCGCCGAACGGGCGTCCGTACAACCCCGTCGTCACCCTCAACGGCTGGTCCTTGCCCTGGCGCATGAACAACAACGTCAAGGAATTTCATCTGGTGGCCGAACCCGTCGTGCGCGAACTGGCGCCCGGCATGATGGCCAACCTGTGGGGCTACAACGGCCAGTCGCCAGGCCCGACCATCGAAGTGGTGGAGGGCGACCGCGTGCGCATCTTTGTCACCAACAAATTGCCGGAACACACAAGCGTGCACTGGCATGGTCAGCGTTTGCCCAACGGCATGGATGGCGTCACGGGCCTGACCCAGCCGGGCATCGCCCCCGGTAAAACCTTCGTCTATGAATTCGTCGCCAAGCGGCCCGGCACCTTCATGTACCACCCGCATGCCGATGAAATGACGCAGATGGCCATGGGCATGATGGGTTTCTGGGTCACGCACCCGAAAGACCCGAACTTCATGAAGGTGGACCGCGATTTCGTCTTCTTGCTCAGCAACTATGACATCGATCCCGGCAGCTACACGCCGAAGATCATGACCATGACAGATTTTAATCTGTTCACCTTCAACAGCCGCGTCTTCCCGGGCATCGACCCCATGGTCGTGCGCCAGGGCGACAAGGTGCGCGTGCGCGTGGGCAATCTGACCATGACGAACCACCCGATCCACATGCATGGCCATGAATTCGAGGTGACGGGCACGGATGGCGGCTGGACGCGCCCCGAATCGCGCTGGCCCGAAGTCACCACGGACGTGGCCGTAGGCCAGATGCGCGCCGTGGAGTTTACCGCCACGGACCTGGGCGACTGGGCGTTCCACTGCCACAAGTCGCACCACACGATGAATGCCATGGGGCATGACGTGCCGACCATGATCGGCGTCGACCACCAGGGCGTGGCGGCGAAGATCAACCAGCTCGTGCCCGGCTATATGGTGATGGGCGAACGGGGCATGGCCGACATGGGCGAGATGCAGATGCCCATCCCCGACAACACCTTGCCGATGATGGCCGGCGACGGCCCGTTCGGCGCCATCGGCATGGGCGGCATGTTTACCACGGTCAAGGTGCGCAAGGACCAGAAACGGGGCGACTACCGCGACCCAGGCTGGTACAAGCATCCGGCCGGCAGCGTGGCCTATGAATGGACGGGCGCCTTGCCGGAACCGGTGCGCGGGCAGGGCGCGGGCAAGCAGGTGGTGAAAGGTGGCGTGGAGATGACGGTGCGCAAGCCGGGCGGACACAGCGGGCATTGACGTTCACCCGGGGCTTGCTAGCACGGCAAGCCCCAGGACATGTTGCTTTAGATCAAGGAATTATTGCTTAGTGACAATCCGAGCATTTTAGTGCCTGTTTTTTCCTTATATTCAAGTCATACGCTTAAATTATTGGCTACCGTCTTGTCCAGGAGGAAACATGTTGAATCAAATGAAAGTGGGGACGCGCCTGCTCGCGGCCTTCTTTTGCGTGGCGCTGATGGGGGCCATCGTGGCCGGCATCGGCATCTTCAACATGGGCAAGATCGACACCATGGCGGGGCAGATGTACAACCATGAGCTGCTGGGGCTGTCATATATCAAGGAAGCCAATATCGCCCTCATCAAGGTGGGCCGGGCGCGCAGCAATTTCCTGCTGGCCACCACCAGCGAAGAGCGCGCGGGGCGCCAGGCCGATATCGCCAAATACCTGGAACAGAACAAGAGCAACTTGGCCAAGGCCCAGCCGCTGTTCGTCACGCCGGCCGCCAAGGAGCTGTTTGCCCGCTTCGCCACCGTTGAGGCCGAATATGTGAGCGCCTTGCAGCAGTCGCTGGCGCTGGCGGCGGCCGAACCGCTGGCGCAGCGCAGCGCGCAGCTGACGGCGCTGCTGGCCAAGACGCGCCAGCATGCCGACGAGCTGGACGGCGTGCTCGATAAATTGTCATTGCAGAAAGAAGAACGGGCCAAGGCGGCGGCCGAGCAGGCGTCCGGGGTGTACCAGGCCAGCCGCAGTTTCATGATCGCGCTGGTGCTGGGCAGTGTGGCGGCCGGCCTGGCGCTGGGGGCGCTGATCACGCGCGGCCTGACGCGCCAGCTGGGCGGCGAACCGGCGTATGCCGTCAGGATCGCCGGCGCCATCGCCGAGGGCGACCTTACTGTCGATATCCGCACTGCCAGCCACGACAGCGCCAGCCTGCTGTTTGCCATGAAGACCATGCGCGACAAGCTTGTGGGCATCGTCAGCCAGGTGCGCTCGGGCACGGACACCATCAACACGGCTTCGGGCGAAATCGCGCAGGGCAACCTCGACTTGTCGTCACGCACGGAAGAGCAGGCCAGTTCGCTGGAAGAAACGGCGTCGTCGATGGAGCAACTGACGTCGGCCGTGCGGCAGAACGCGGACAATGCGCGCCAGGCCAATGCGCTGGCGGGCGCCGCGTCCGACGTGGCCGGCAAGGGCGGCGCCGTGGTGGGGCAGGTGGTGCAGACGATGGAATCGATCAATGCATCGTCGCGCAAGATCGTCGATATCATCAGCGTCATCGACAGCATCGCTTTCCAGACGAACATCCTGGCCTTGAACGCGGCCGTGGAAGCTGCCAGGGCGGGCGAAGAGGGGCGCGGATTCGCCGTCGTGGCGTCCGAAGTGCGCAACCTGGCGCAACGCTCGGCCAGTGCCGCCAAGGAAATCAAGACGCTGATCGGCGACTCCGTCGAGCAGGTGGAGATCGGCTCCAAGCTCGTGCATGACGCGGGCAAGACGATGGATGAAGTCGTGGCCAGCGTGCGCCAGGTGGCCGACATCATGCAGGAAATCACGGCCGCCAGTGCCGAGCAAAGCGCCGGCATCGAGCAAGTCAACCAGGCCGTGCTGCAGATGGACCAGGTGACGCAGCAAAACGCGGCCCTCGTGGAAGAGGCGGCGGCGGCCGCCGAATCGCTGCAGGACCAGGCACAGACCCTGACGGAACTGGTGGGCGTATTCCGCCTGCACGCCCAAGCGCAACAGATGGCCATGCCGGCAGCGAGCAACGTCACGCCGCTGCGCCGGTCGGTGCAGGCCGCCAGGCAGGACGTGCGGCGCCTGGCCTGACAACGGCGGGCGCCGGCGCAATTGGCGCGGCGGTGGTAGGCTGTCGCTATTGCGCGTTTGCCACTTCCGGGTTTTCCATGCCGTCTCCTTCCTTGCCGCTGTTATGTTTCTCCTTGTTGCTGGTCTCCCTGGCGCCCCTGGCGCAGGCGCAGCAGGGCGATCCCGTCCTGCCTTACCGGCCCTCGGTGGCCAGCCCCGCCCAGCTGCCCGTGCCGGGCCAGCTGGAATTCGAGGCCGGCGGTCTGCTGTCGAAAACGGACGACACGCGCCGCGCCAGCCTGCCGTACACGTTCAAGCTGGCGTTCACGCCCGAGTGGGGCGTGCTGCTCGAAGGCGAGGGATTCGTGCGTGCGCGCGACGACACGGGGCGGCGCGAAACGGGCGTGGGCGACACGACGGTCGTGCTCAAGCGCGCATTCTTGCTCGACAGCGCCACGGCGCTGGGCCTGGAACTGGGGTGGAAATTGCCGACGGCCAAGGACAGCATCGGCAGCGGCAAGAGCGACGTGTCGCTGAACGGCATCGTCAGCCGCGACCTGGGCGCCGTGCACGTGGACGCCAACCTGAACGCCACGCGTCTGGGGGCATCCGACCCGAATACCGGCAGGGTGCAAACGGGCTGGGCGACGTCCTTTTCCACGCCCGTCAGCGAGCGCTGGGGCGCGACGGCCGAAGTGTCGGGCACGCGCTTGCGCGGCGCGCCGGCCACGGCGCAGCTGCTGCTGGCCGCCACCTACAGTCCCACGCCACGGCTGGCCATCGACATCGGCATGGCACGCGGCTTGACGGCGGCGTCGCCGGACTGGTCCCTGTTCAGCGGCCTGGTCGTGCCCTTGGGCAAGCTGTGGTGAGATTGCCACGGCAATCCTTATGTGTCCTTGCGAACAAACAGTTGGTCACACAAGGTCTACAATGATGGCATAACTAAAAGGAGTGTCACCATGAAAACCCTGATTCTTGCTGCTGTCTTGCTGTCGGCAGGCACCGCCGCCGTCGCCCAGGTCGGCGTCTCCGTTACCGTCGGCCAGCCAGGCTTTTACGGACGCCTCGACATCGGCGACTATCCCGCGCCGCAACTGATCTATGCCCAGCCCGTCATCGTGCAGCGTCCGCAATACTATTCGGCCCGTCCGATCTACCTGCGCGTGCCGCCCGGCCATGCCAAACACTGGTCCAAGCACTGCCGCAAGTATAATGCCTGCAACCAAGAGGTATATTTCGTCCAAGATAGTTGGTATAACAACCAATATGTGCCCCGTTACCGCCAGCAGCATGGCGACCATGGCCGTCCCGATTACGGCGACCGCGGCCGTCACGACGACAAGCATGACAAGCATTACGACAAGCATTATGACAAGCATGAAGGCAAGCGCGACAAGCATGATGACCATCCGGGCAAAGGCCATGGCAACGGCAATGGCCGCGGGAATGGCAACGGCAACGGGCACAGGGATTAACAAGCAGGAGGATCTTTGCACAGTAAAATCGTTATCGTAGGGGGAGGTGCAGGCGGCCTGGAGCTGGCCTGCAAACTCAGCCGTAAGCTCGGCCCAGGCCATGTCACCCTGGTCGACAGCCGCCTGTACCATATCTGGAAGCCGTCGCTGCATGAGGTGGCGGCCGGCACCCTGGACATTCATCAAGAGGGCCTGTCGTACCAGATGCTGGCGCATGACAATGGTTTTACCTATGTCTATGGTCCATTGATCGCGCTCGACGCCGCGTCGAACAGCCTCACCGTGGGCGCCATCGCCACCGACAAGGACGAGCAGCTCTTGCCGCAGCGCCAAGTCAGCTACGACCAGCTGGTGCTGGCCGTGGGCAGCACGTCGAATTACTTCGGCGTGCCCGGCGCCAAGGAAAACACGATTTCCCTGAATGCCACGGAAGACGCCGAACGTTTCCGCCTGACCCTGCTGAAACTGCTGGCCATGGCCGAGCAGCGCCAAGGGGACGCGGGCCATCCCGGCGTCGACATCGTCATCATCGGCGGCGGCGCCACGGGCGTCGAGCTGGCGGCCGAATTGCGCGAAGCGAGCGGCGTGTATGCCGCGTATGGTTTCCAGAATCTCAACGCCATCAAGGATGTGCGCATCACCCTGCTCGAAGGGGCGCCGCGCATTCTGGCGCCGCTGCCCGAGCGCGTCTCGATTGCCGCCTGGAAACTGCTGCACCAGCATGGCATCACGGTGGTGACCGATACGCGCGTCACCACGATCGAAGCGGACAAGGTGACGGTGGCCAGCGGCACCAGTTACGCAGCCGACATCTGCGTGTGGGCCGCAGGCATTCGCGCGCCGGAATTCCTCGCTACCCTGGGCTTGCCGACCAACCGTTCCGGCCAGCTGGAAGTGACGGGCATGCTCAATGTGCAGGGCCATGCGAATATTTTCGCGCTGGGCGACTGCGCCGCCTGCACGGGGGCCGATGGCAAGCTGGTGCCGCCGCGCGCCCAGGCTGCCCACCAGCAAGCCGATTACCTGCTGAAAACGTTCCTGCTGCAAGCGAAGGGCAAGCCGCCGCAAACCAAGCCGTACGAATACCTGGACTACGGTTCGCTCGTGTCGTTTGGCCGCACCACCTCGGTGGGTACGCTGATGGGTTCGCTGAAGGGCCTGAGCTGGTTCGTCGAAGGCTTTGTCGCCCGCATGATGTATGTCAGCCTGCACCTGATGCACCACAATGCCGTGCTGGGCAGCGTGCGCACGGCCGTCATGGCCATGGGCCGCTTCCTGATCAAGCGCAGCACGCCGCAGGTCAAGCTGCATTAAGCCAGCTGATATCAGAGCAGAAAGGGGCCGCGAGGCCCCTTTTTATTTGCTGCGCGGAATTGGCGCCGCTTCGCAGCGGCCCCGCGTCATGGGGAAGGCGATGGTGGTGAGCTTGCCCTTCAAGGTGCCGGTAATGCTGGCGTGCAAGATGCGCTCGCTGTCGTGGCGATAGATGATGCGGCTCGGGAAGTCATTGTCCAGGTTGGCGAAGATGAATTCATTCGGCTTGTCCTGGCGCAGCAGATTGAAGATCACGGGCGGCTCCCCCGACGGCTGCACGATGTAGGCCAGCTGGCCCGGCTCGGTGAGGCGGATCTGCACGAATTCAAAGGCCGTCGTCTTGCCGCCCTTGACGGTGCGGCTGGTGCCGAGGATGGTGCCGCCCGCAGCCGTGCTCCATTGTTCTCCGGAACCGGGTTCGGCGCCGTCGACGTTCCAGCAGCCAGCCAGCCAGGCCAGCTTGTCGACGGTTTCCGGCGGCGGCACGGTGTTGTCGGCGGCCTGGGCGGCGCCCATGGCCAGCAGCGCTGCCAGCAGGGTGGGGATCAGTCCTTGCATGCGGTCTCCTGTCGTCGAATCGTTCTGCGGTTCGGGCGTTCCGGCAGTGTTCTGGCCTGATGCGGCCTGGCAAACACTATTCTTTTGGCGTAATGCGCGGCAAGACGACGGTCAGGGCCGTGCCGCCTTGTGGATTGGTTGCCAGGCTCAGGGTGCCTCCCAGGTAATGCACGCGCTCGCGCACGGAACGCAGGCCGTGCTTGCTCATTTCGACGGGTTCGCTCGCTGGCAGTCCCACGCCGTCATCCTTGACGGTCATCATCAACGCTTCGTCATTGTCGTCGATGATGATGTCCACCTGCGTGGCATTGGCGTGCGCGGCGATGTTGCCGAGCGCTTCTTCCAGGGTGCGCAGCAGGGCCACGCCCACGTTGCGCGGGCAAATCAGTTCATCTTCGGGCAGGCTGCAGCGCACGGTGATCTTGTGCTGTTCGGCAAATTGTGCGGCCAGCTCGCCCAGCGCCACATTCACGCCCAGAAACTCGAGCTTGTCGTTCCACAGCTTCATCTGCATCTGGCGGTTGGTCTCGATCACATTCAGCAGCAATTGCTTCATGGTCGCCGCGCGGTCGAGCAGGGCCGCTTCCTGCGGCATCTTTTGCGTCAGCAGCGACAAGTGCATGGTCAGCGCCGTCAGCGACGAGCCGAGGCTGTCGTGCAGCTGGCGCGACAGGGCGCGCCGTTCATTGTCCCAGCTGGTGTTGACATGACCGAGCAACTCGCTGAGATCGGCGGCGCGTTCCGCATCGGCCTGGGCCGTTTCCTTGTTCGGATCTGTTTGTGCGGACATAGCGCCCCGTGAATGGTGAAAGGTGGACCAAATTCAAGTTGTGGATCATACATGAGGATTTCATCGCGGGGCGCATGGATGGAAAATTTCTGTCTTTTCGGCAATTTTGATCTCCTTCCATCATTTTTATATGCCAGGCAATATTATCGTTTGCGCCAGCAGATGCCGTTCCCGCCGTTACGTACGGCTGCGCACATACCGGGGCGCCGCACGCTGCCATAGTGGTGTCATGCATTTTCTCCATGCAGCACAGGCCCGCTTACCGAAACGAAAGGACATGCCATGAATATCGATACCATCGTCGACCAGGAATACGCCGACAAAAGCTTCCGCGACATTGTCAATGCGCCCATCAGCGCCCTGCGCGGCGTCAGCCCGAAGGACGCCAAGGCCTTGCAGCAAGCGTTTGGCGTGCACACCGTGCGCGAACTGGCCAATCTCAATTTCGTCAAATGGGCCAGTGCACTGGCCATCCTGGCCGATGAAGAAGGCATGAGCGGCGAAGAGCGGGCCAAGGAAGAATTGCTCGACGACGCTGTGGAAATGACCTTCCCCGCCAGCGACCCGATTTCCGTCGATGCCGGCATCACGCGCATCGAAGTGCCGCCGGAAACGGTCGATGCGCAAACGGACCACCAGCATGCGGGCCAGCATGAAGCAGCCGCTGGCAAAAAATAAAGCCTTCTGCCCATGAAAAAACCGGCTGGCCGTAAGGCTTGCCGGTTTTTTTTGCGTGCCGCGTGGCGTAAAAACTCAGGCGATCGACGGGATGCTGCTTTTCTGCATGTTGACCTGCGCGGCGATTACCTCGTGCGGGATGCAGCAAAAGCGGTTCTTGCCGGCGCGTTTGGCTTCGTACAGGGCCGTGTCGGCCGCGCCCAGCAGCGATTCAACGGTGCTCGCGTCGTCCGGGTAGATGGCGATGCCGATGCTGGTCGACAGGCGCAATGTCAGGTCGTTGATGAAATAGGGTTCGGAAATGACTTCGATCAGCTTGGCTGCCGGTTCGCGCGCGTCGCCTTTGCCGGCCAGGTTGCCCAGCACGATGACGAACTCGTCGCCGCCGATGCGCGCTACCGTGTCTTCCTTGCGCGAGGCGCCCACCAGGCGCGCCGCCACCATTTTCAGGATTTCATCGCCATAGCCGTGGCCGTAACTGTCGTTGATGGCCTTGAAGCCGTCCAGGTCCAGGTACAGGATGGCCGACTTGCCGCGGCTGCGCGCCGATTGCTGCAGGGTATGTTCGATGCGGTCTTCCAGCAGGCGCCGGTTCGGCAAGCCCGTCAGCGGATCGTGCAGCGCCAGTTCCTGCTGCTGCTTGCTGTATTGCGCCAGCTCCTTGTACAGCAGGCGCACTTCCAGCATGTTGTGGATGCGTTTGTGCACTTCCATCAGGTCGAAGGGCTTGCTGATGAAGTCGCGCGCGCCCGCTTCCAGGGCGGCGATCTTGAAACTCGGCTGTGCCGTCAGGGCCAGCACTGGCAGGTAGCCGCCATGCTCGATTTCCTTCAAGCCTTTCATGACCTGGAAACCATTGAGTTCCGGCATTTGCAGATCCAGCAAGATCAGGTCGTAGCAATGCTCCCGGTGCAGGGGGCAAACCTGGGCCGGACGCATGGTGGCCGTCACATTGGTATAGCCGGCATCGCGCAGGATTTCCAGCATCAGGTCAACATTGTCGGGTGAATCGTCGACGACCAAAATTTTGGCTTTCAAAATCTCATCTTGGCTGGGCATGTAAGGTCTCGGTTATACGGTCTATGCAACGCTGGCTTCTACCGCAAATGATAGGTTGACGGCAGTGGAAAGATAGTAGCGCCTTGCAACAAGATAGGGCGCACAACAGCGCTTGAGCTCGCTTTTGCCATTCTAGCCGGCCAAGGCCACCGTCTCCAGCCTGCCGTGCAGGTGTGCTTCTGCATTTCAGTGTAGCAAACTTTGGCTTAGTTGCTTGTAGGACAGGGCCGCGTCTGCAAGTAGGAAGGCTAACCCATGAAAATAGTCATTTTGTACTGCACTATGTATTTCTTTACATCATCTTTTTAGGGCCGTATATTGCGCCCCTGTTCACGGACGTCGGTGCTGACGCGCGACGCGGCCAGCTGCGCCACGGCCGCCAGAAGCTCTGCCGGGTCGAGCGGTTTCGAGACCCAGGCCTGGAAGCCGCTGGCCAGCGCCCGCTGGCGGTCCTGCGGTTGCGCGAACGCCGTCAGCGCCAGCGCGGGCAGACCGGCCGCATCGGGGGAGGGGTGCGCGCGGATTTGCGCCAGCAAGTCGAAACCGTCCGCGTCGGGCATGCCGATGTCGCTGACCAGTACATGCGGATGCACCTGGCCCAGCAGTTGCAGCGCTTGCGCCACGCTGCCGGCGCCATGCACTTCGGCGTGGCTGTCGCGCAGGATGCGCGCCGTCAGTTCGCGCGCATCGGCCTCGTCATCGACCAGCAGCACCGTGACGCCGCGCAAGTCAGGGCTGGCGGACAGGTCGCCGCCCCTTGGGCGCGCCGGCGCGGCCCGCGTCCCCAGGGGCAGGCGCACGGTGAAGCTGGCGCCCTGCATGTCGCCGGCGCTGCTGACGGTGACCGTGCCGCCATGCTGCTCCACCAGGTGCTTGACGATCGCCAGCCCCAGCCCCAGGCCGCCATGGCGGCGCGTGGTGGAGGCGTCGGCCTGGCGGAAGCGGTCGAACACGTGGGGCAGGAAGTCTTTCTTGATGCCGACGCCGTTGTCGGCCACCGTGATGGCCAGGCGGCTCGCCTCGCGGCGCACGTCGATCTCGACCCGCCCCCCTTGCGGCGTGAATTTGAGGGCATTCGACAGCAGGTTCCAGATCACTTGCTGGATACGGCTGGGGTCGCCCGTGATGGTGCCCGCATCGCTGGCGATGTTGCTGTGGATGGCGATGTGCTTGGCGTCGGCCGCCGGACGCAGGGTTTCGATGGCCGAGGCGATGATGCTGGCGGGCACGACCGTTTGCAGGTCCAGCAACACCTTGTCGGAAGTGATACGGCTCATGTCGAGCAAGTCTTCGATCAGTTGCGCCTGCGCGCGCGCATTGCGTTCGATGCTTTGCAGGCCCCGGTGCAGGTCGGCCTGGTCGCGCGTGCCGCGCCGCAGCACTTGCGCCCAGCCCAGGATGGCCGACAGCGGCGTGCGCAATTCGTGCGACAGGGTGGTGAGGAAATCGTCTTTCAGCTGATTCGTGCGCTCGGCTTCGGCGCGCGCCTCGCGTTCGCTGTCGAGCAGCACCTTGCGCTCTTCGGCAGCGCGCGTGGCGGCCGCGTACAGGCGCGTATTGTCGAGCGCGACGGCGGCCTGGGCCGCGATGGCAGAGACGATGCGTTCGCTGCGCGCGCTGAACATGCCCGCCTGCGGATGGCCGAGCAGCAAGCGGCCCAGCAACAGGCCCGAGCGCGAACTGACAGGCAGGCTCAGGCAGCTGCGCAGCGGCGGCGCGCCACCGGCGCTGGCGTCGGGCGCGGCCAGCAAGTCGTTCTGGCGCATGGCCGGTCCCTGGCGCAGTTCCGTGGCGACGACGTCGGCCTGGCGCAGGCTGATGCCGTTGACGGCGCGCGCCGATGGCAGGGGAGCGGCGCTCTCGTGGACCTCGCCCGCATCGTCATAATAAAAGGCGCCGAAGCGCGCGCCGCTGATGCGCGTGGCCGCATCGACGGTTTCCTGCAGCAGGGCCGGCAAGTCGAGGGTGCTGGCCAGGGCCGCGCCCGTATTGTTGAGCAACTCGAGCACGCGCGTTTCGTCGCGCAAGGCTTCCTGCGCGCGCTTGACCTGGTCGACGTCGGTGCTCGTGCCAAACCAGCGCAGCAGCTGGCCGCCCCGGTCGCGCACGGGATTGGCGCGCGTCAGGAACCAGCGGTACTGGCCGTCGGCGCCACGGATGGGGAACTCCATTTCGAAGGGCGTGCCATCACGCAAGGCGGCCTTCCACGCGTGCAGCATGGGCGGCAGGTGCTGCGCGTCGTAGGCGATGCTCCAGCCGTCGCCCGCCATCTGTTCGGCAGTCGTGCCCGTGTAGTCGTGCCAGCGCTGGTTGTACCAGGCAATGGTGCCGTCGAAGCTGGCGATCCAGGCCAGTTGCGGGATGGAATTGGCCAGTGCGCGCAAGTCTTCCTCGCTGTGGCGCAAGCTTTCCTCGGCCGCCTTGCGCTGGCTGATGTCCTGGATATACGTGGTCAGGCCGTCGCTGGAAGGGAAGATTCGCACTTCCAGCCAGCGCCCCAGCGGCGGATACAGCAGCTCGAAGCTGCAGCTGTGCTGCTGCGCCATGGCGCGCCGGTACTGCGTTTCCAGTTCCGTGCCATGCAGGTCGGGGCAGGCTTGCCACAGGTTCTTGCCCGTCAGGCTGGCGCCAGGCGCGTGCTGCGGCGCCAGCATGGCGGCGCCGCGCGTGTTGAGGTAGCGGATGGTCCAGTCGCGGTCGAGCAGGCAAAAGCCGTCGGTAATACCTTCCAGCAAGTTGGACAGGCGCTCGTCAGAGAGGCTCAGCGGCGCTGATGGGGGAAGCAGGTCTTGCTCGCGGTCATGCTTGGCCATCGGAAATCCTGCAACAGTGAGTCTGCCGCACGGGCTCTTGCCCCGCCGGGCCGCCGCCGCTAAGCTCAGTTAAATAGGTCATGATGCTCAATGCCCGCCGTCATGCATTAGGGGAGGCGCAAACGCCCCTGTCTGGCTGGTATTGTAGCCCCAAGCGGCGCGCCGCCACCGCACGCTTGCGCGCCGCCTGCAGATAGCACTGGACAGGCTGGAAAGCAGTCCCTATAATCCCGCTTCTTTCGAGACAGCAACTTCTCGATTCGCTGGGTGCCACTGTGAAAGCAGAAGCGTCCATCGATAAAAAGGCGTGCGCTTTTTGGCAGTGAAAAGGTAGTCGATCATGCGGGGCGGTATTCTGCAAAATCAGCTAAGCGATTGAAAAATCGAACTTTTCAAAGCGAAATGAATACGCTATAATGTTTGCCTGCGCGGCTGTAGCTCAGCTGGATAGAGTACTTGGCTACGAACCAAGGGGTCGTGGGTTCAATTCCTGCCAGCCGCACCAGAATACTGAAAATCAGACTTTGCCTGGTTTTGTTGTAACAAGTTTCACCTCCATGTTGTTAATGGGATGTTGTAGAAGTTTTGCGGCTGTAGCTCAGCTGGATAGAGTACTTGGCTACGAACCAAGGGGTCGT
>NZ_LBCO01000024.1:375394-416896 GCF_000988085.1 Janthinobacterium sp. KBS0711
GCCAAGATGAAGTTCGCTTCGTTTTGATGAAAGTTTCAAGCTTCGCGCCGTCCGGCGAAGTGTGTCAGAGTTTGCGGCTGTAGCTCAGCTGGATAGAGTACTTGGCTACGAACCAAGGGGTCGTGGGTTCAATTCCTGCCAGCCGCACCAGTATTAGCAGTAGTGAAAAAACCCGGAAAGTTCGCTTTCCGGGTTTTTTTTCGTCATCACGGTGCCTTGGCAGCGACCACGCTGGCAGCCTGGGCAATTGTGAAATATCCGCACGACGCCCTTTGCCATTCTGCAAAGCCCTGCTATAATCTTGTCTTAGGCGGCTGTAGCTCAGCTGGATAGAGTACTTGGCTACGAACCAAGGGGTCGTGGGTTCAATTCCTGCCAGCCGCACCAGAATATTGGGGGTCAGATTGTAAAATCTGATCCCCTTTTTCGTTTCCGAACGGATTTACGACAGGTCGTTGGCGCCGCGCCGGTATTGCAGGCGAAACGCGCGCGGCGTGACATGTTTGGCGGCACGGAACTGGCGGTTGAAATGTGCGAGGTTGCGGTAGCCCGCCTCTTGCGCGATGACGGCGATGGCCAGATTGCTTTCGATTAGCTGTTGGCAGGCGCGCCCGATGCGCAGCCGCGCCAGATACTCGCCCGGCGTGCAATGCGCGTGGCGCTTGAAACAGCGGTGAAACGCGCCCAGCGACAGGGCGGCCCGCTGCGCCAGTGTTTCCAGTGCGATCTCTTCCCGAAAATGCGCGTGCATGAAGTCAAACACGATTGCCATGCGCTTTTGCTGTCCATCGGCATGCACCGGCGCCTGCGCCGTCGAGGCCAGCGGCCGCGCGGCGCCATCGCCGGCCAGGTCCAGCAGCACGTCGAGCAGCAGCGGCAGGCGCTGCGGCACGGGCAGGGCGTTCAGTTGCAGCAGTTGATGGGCGCAGCGCGCGCTCGCATCCACTGAAAAATGCAGGGCCGGGCCGGCGCGGGCGGCCAGTTGCCGCACGCTGTGCAACTCCGGAAAGCAGGCGGCCAGCTGCTCCACCCACTCGAGCGAAAACCACACGACGACGGCCAGCATGGGTTGCGTGCTGTCGATGCGTTCGCTGGCCGACCACGTGTGCGGCAAATTCGGCCCCAGCAGCACCAGGTCGCCCGGTTCGAAGTCGCCCAGATGGTCGCCGATGTAGCGTTGCCCGCGCGCATTGACCGTCAGGGTCAGTTCGAATTGCGGGTGGTAATGCCAGATGAAGGGAATGGCGTCGAGTTCGCGCCACAGCAAGCCCCAGGAGTGGCCCGTCGGGATCGTGACTTGTTCAAATAAAGGCGTCATCGTGACGTTCTGAGGATATGGATAGTCAGGATAGTATCAGTATTGGTTTCTGCGCACGCATTTTGCGCGGCACCGGCGTAGCACAATCCGTCTCACACCAACACAGGAGACAGCGATGCAAGAAGATCGATACCAATACGGCGAAGACCGTCCCGGCAACCCGTCCGTGGCCTACACGGAACAAACCCAGTTGCGCGACATCCAGAAACAGCTGCCGCTGCGCGTGCTGTCCGACAGCGACTTCTTGCACTGGCAAACCTACGGCTACGTCATCGTCAAGGATGCCGTCTCGCCAGAGCAGGTGCGCCGTACGACAGATTTCCTGTGGGAATTCCAGGGGCTCAACGAGAACGATCCCGCCACCTGGAACCGGGACCAGTTGCGCGACCACGCGATGAAAGAACTCAATGGTTCCGGCATGGTCGAGGCCTACCACAACCAGACCCTGTGGGATAACCGCCAGACCCGGCGCGTCTATGACGCCTTTGTCGACATATGGGATCGCGAGGACCTGTGGGTGACGATCGACCGCGCCAACTTGAACACGCCGAACAATGGCAAGCGCAAGTTTGGCGGCTTCATCCACTGGGATGCCGATACCACGCTCGACCCGCTGCCCGTCAACGTGCAAGGCGTGCTGGCCCTGTCCGATACGTCGCCCGAGAGCGGCGGTTTTCAATGCTATCCGGAACTGTTCAACAACTTGCTGGCGTGGCGCAAGACGGTGCCGGCGGACCGCAACCCGTGGCAGCCGGACCTGGCAACGGTGCCGTACCCGATGGAATTCATCGCCATGAAGAAAGGCGAGTTGTTGATCTTTAACAGCCTGCTGGCGCACGGCATCCGCCCGAACACGTCGACGGACCAGGTGCGCCTGGCGCAATACATTTCCTTTACGCCAGCGCAGGAAGACAATCAGTCCCTGCGCGACTGGCGGGTGCAAAGCTGGCGCGAGCGCAGTGCGCCGCAAGGCTATGCGTTTCCCGGCGACCCCGAGGAAAAGGAAAGCCGGCGCTATCCGCAGGCACAGTTGACTGAACTGGGCGAGAAAATTCTCGGCGCGCGCGACTGGTAAGCGTGGCGCCAGCGTCGCTGGCATTGCCTGGCGGATAGACAATTGCAGGCAAATGCACGATCATGGTTCGACTTGCCATCGACCGAGGAAACGCATGAGTATCATCACCAGCATCGAAGACTTGCGCGTGCTGGCCCAGAAACGGGTGCCGCGCATGTTTTACGACTACGCCGATTCCGGCTCCTGGACGGAATCGACGTACCGCGCCAACAACAGCGATTTCGCCAAGATCAAATTCCGCCAGCGCGTGGCCGTCAACCTGGAAAACCGCAGCCTGGCTTCGACCATGGTGGGCCAGCACGTGGCGATGCCGGTGGCCCTGTCGCCCACGGGCCTGACGGGCATGCAGCATGCGGATGGCGAAATCCTCGCGGCCCAGGCGGCCGAGCGCTTCGGCGTGCCGTTCACCCTGTCGACCATGAGCATCTGCTCGATCGAGGACGTGGCGGCGAACACGACGAAACCGTTCTGGTTCCAGCTGTACGTGATGAAGGACCGCGAATTCATCAACCGCCTGATCGACCGCGCCAAGGCGGCGAAATGCGGCGCGCTCGTGTTGACCCTGGACTTGCAGGTGCTGGGCCAGCGCCACAAGGACTTGCGCAACGGCCTGTCGGCGCCGCCGAAATTGACGATTCCGAATATCCTCAACATGGCCACCAAGCCGCGCTGGGTGGCGGGCATGCTGGGCACGAAACGCCGCGGTTTTGGCAACATTGTCGGCCACGCCACGTCCGTGTCCGACATGTCGTCGTTGTCGGCCTGGACGCAGCAGCAGTTCGACCTCAGCCTGTCGTGGGCGGACGTGGAATGGATCAAGCAGCGCTGGGGCGGCAAACTGATCATCAAAGGTATCATGGACCCGGAAGACGCGCGCCTGGCCGTGGCAAGCGGCGCTGACGCGCTGATCGTTTCGAACCACGGCGGGCGCCAGCTCGATGGCGCGCAATCGTCGATCGAAGCCTTGCCCGCCATCGTCGACGCCGTCGGCAGCCAGATCGAAGTGCACATGGACGGCGGCATCCGCTCGGGCCAGGACGTGATCAAGGCCGTGGCCTTGGGCGCGAAAGGCGTGTACATCGGCCGTCCGTTTTTATACGGCCTGGGCGCCATGGGCGGGCCGGGCGTGACCAAATGCCTGGACATCATCCGCAACGAGCTCGACTTGACGATGGCCTTTTGCGGCTTGCGCGACTTGCAGCAGGTGGATAAAAAGATCCTGCTGCCGGGCACGTTTTAAGCGGCAATCCGCACGATATCAAAGCCTTCCGAAGAGTCGGGCGGCACGAAGTGGCGCGTGATTTCATCAAATTGCGCGTCGCTGGTGGAGAACGGGTGCAGCCCGCTTTCATTGCGCTGGCGCAAGCGCGCCTTGCATTCTTCGTCCGGCACGTCCAGGTAATGCAGTACGTGCGGCGTGCCTGCCTGCTGGAACAGTTCGCGCATCCAGGCGCGGCTGGCCGGCGTATTCGCGGGAAAATCGAGCACGACGGACACGCCCGCCCGCAGCATCTGCAGGGCCAAGGGGGCGATGGCCGCGCGCAGCCGTGCCGCGCACGCCACGTAGTCGGCCAGGCTGGCGATCTGGCCCGGATACAGCTGCGCCAATAAAGTGTCTTCGCTGATGCGCACCGTGTGCGGCGCTTGCGCAAGCCGGCTGGTCAAAGTGGATTTTCCGGAGGCTATCTTGCCACAGACGAGGTGCAGGGTGGGGGAAGCGTTGGTGCTGGAAGTCGGGGTCATGGTCGCTCGCTAAAAAAGAAATGAAGCCTGCGAGACGGTTTGACCAGTGACTGCACATCAAAGCCGCCCCTCAGGCGGCTTTGGCAATCACACTGCTGCTAAGCCACCATCGTTGGAATGGCGGCAATAATGGAGGGCAGGGGAGGGAATGGCGATTGCATGGCGTAACGATGCCATGCGATCGGCAGCCTTGTCAATAGTTCACTCGAAGGCTTGCCTGTATTGCGCATACGGCGCCAATCCCACGCTGGCGCGGCGCTGCTCCAGATGCTGCGGATCGGCGATGGGGAAAGCGACGCTCTTGCCGTCGCTGCCCGTCTGGAACTGGCTGCCGTACAGCTGTGGCAGTTTGTCATTGGTCAAGTCGCGGTCGATCGCCAGTGCCAGCCTGGACGGCGTGATTTCGCCTTGCGCGGCCGCCGCGCGCATCAGCGCCAGGCTGCTTTTGAGGAAGGCGTCCGAGCCGTGCTGGGCGATCAGCCAGGCGCTGGCCGCCGCCTTGTAACCGACCATTGTTTGCGTGGGCCATCCCTTGCTGGCGATGATGTGGCGCAGCCGCGCTTCGTTCCTCGCATCCGTCTCGCGCATGCGCTGCCGTGCCTGCAGGTCGGCACCTGTTGCCGGCCAATCCGTGCGTGCGGCCACGTCTTCCTTTTCCATGGCCAGCAATTCCTGCGCCAGCGCCGGTTCCGGCACCGCCGTCCGATACAGCAGGATATCCGGCGCGCCCGCCGTGGCGGCGTCGTGGATGAGCCTCGGTTCCGCTTCCCATTGCGGCGCCCGCGCGACCAGCGCCAGCAAGGTGCCTTCCGGCACGTCAATGCGGTAACGGCCATTCTCGACCGTGCCATGTATCTGCGGCTCGCCGTGCATGCGCTCGGCAACGATGCTGATGGCTTGCGGCAGCGGCGCGCCGTTGCTGCGGATGGTGCCGCTCAGTTCAAAGGCATCCGCGTGGTTGCTGAAGCAGAGCAGGGTGGCGCAAAGCAGGTGTCGCATGGGAGTCCAATCAGGATAGGTGTGGCGTCAGTTCAATGCGCGTCCATTGCGCCGCCTGCCACAGCGGCGCCGCACCGGGCGCGGCCAGCAGCGGGAATACGTCGTAGTCACGTGAAAAAAACGCCATGCGAATTCCTTATGCTTGCAAGATGGCCGCGCGCTGGCTGGGGCGCAGCAGGTAGACGCCGTACAGGCACAGGGGCAGCACGGCCAGCAGGGCGATGTACGGCAAGATGGACGCGCCGTCTTCGGCCGGGTTGGGCAAGGTGGCCGTCACCAGCGCGTAGTCCCACAGGCCATGCACGAGCACCATCGGCCAGATGGAGCGGGTGCGCAGGCGGATGGCCGCATAGCCGACGCCCTGCAAGGCGGCGGCCACGGCTTGCCACAAGGCGCCGCTGACGTCGTCCGTGGCCAAGCCGTTGGCCGTGTGGGCCAAGCCGAACAGCGCCGAGGAAATCAGCACGGCCGGCCAGACGGCGTAGCGGTCCAGCATGCCCTGCAACAAGATGGCGCGGAACATCAGTTCTTCCGAGATGGCCACCAGCGCCGCATTGCACGCCACGATCAGCAGCACGCGCGGCTGCGGCCAGCCGCCGGCCCAGGCCAGCAACAGCATCAGCAGCGCATACAGCAGGGGAGGGCAGACGAGCCACAGCGATTTCCAGGGCTGCGGCGCACCCAGGCCCGCTCCGCGGGGCCGGCTTGACGCCAGCAGCAGCGCCAGCGCGAACACTGCGGCCAGCGCCCACGACAGGCCGATACGGCCCGTGACGGCTGCGCCCGGCAAGGCGTAGCCGGCGGCTTCCAGCCAGCGGCCGCCCATGCTCAAGCCCAGCCAGACGGCCAGTGCGATGAGGGACAGCGGCATGGTGAGGGCAATTCTTTTTCCGGACATAAGCGGCCTCATGCTATTGGTGCGCCGCCGCTGACGCGGTTGCGGCCCGTGTTTTTCGACTGGTACAGCAAGGCGTCGGCCTCGCGTATCAGCTCGCTGCTGTCCGTGGGGCGGTCTTGGCCGGGCTGGAGCGTGGCCGCGCCCAGGCTGACGGTCACGACTGCGTTCGCGCTGGCCGCGTGGGGAATCTGCAAGCCTTCTACGGCCGCCCGGATGGCTTCGCCAACTTCCAGTGCGCCAGCCGCGCCGGTGCCTGGCATGATGACGGCGAACTCTTCACCGCCATAGCGGGCCGCCAGGTCTTCGGCCCGGCCGACGCTGCGCGTCACGGCGCCAGCAACTGCCTGCAGGCACTCGTCGCCTGCCACGTGGCCATACTGGTCGTTGAATTTCTTGAAGAAATCCACGTCCAGCATGATCAGCGACACTTCATGCCCGCTGCGCTGGGCGCGCTTGAGTTCATGCGCCAAGGTCTCGTCGAAACAGCGGCGGTTGGCCAGCCCCGTCAAGCCATCCTGCGAGGCCCGCGCCGCCAGGTCCGCATTGGCGTGCCGCAGCTCCGTCGTGGCCACGCGCAGGCTGGCTTCGATATGGTCGCGTACGGCAATCTGTCGCATCAGCTTGCGGAACAAGTAGATCAGCGCCGCGCCTGCCGCCAGCGACGCCAGCACGATTTGCATGCTCAAGCGCTGCCATTCGGCGAAAATATCTTCCTCCGATAGCCCCGCCGCGACGATGACGGGAAAGCGCTGCAGGTGGCGATAGCTGTACAGCCGTTCGATTTCATCCACCTTCGCCGTCATCATGGCCGTGCCGACAGGCCCTTTTTCGCGGTAGGCGCGCAGGACTGCACCCGACGAAATATCCATGCCGATGACGCCGGGCTGGAATGGCCGGCGGTAGATCAAGGTGCCGTCGTCGAGGGCAAAGAAGGCCGTGCCCGTATTGCCAAGGTTGAGGCTATCGTAGATGCGTTCGAAGGAGGCGAGCCCGAGGGTGACCAGCACCACGCCCGCAAAGGAACCGTCCGCCAATTCCACCCGGCGCGACACGGGCAAGACCCATTGCCCGCTGGATTTGCTGCGTACGGGCGCGCTGATGCGGCTGCCCAGCTGCGCATGCGTCTTGTGATAAGTAAAGTAGTCGCGGTCCGCATTGTTGCCGTCCTGCCCGGCGCCGGACGAGCTGGCCAGCCAGTCTCCGCGGCTGTCAAAAATGAAGACGCCGGCAATTTCCACGATATTCTTCGACAGCTGCTGCAGATGCGATTGCAGCCGCTCGCCGGTCGCGTCATTATTGCCTTCGTTGCGGATGTGCTCGACGATATCTTCCAGCATCACATCGGCGACTTCCAGCTCCATGTACGCTTGGGTCGCAAGGGTGCGCGCCATGTGTTCCGTCGTCGCCCTCGCCTCGTGCAAGCGCACTTCGCGCGAAGACCAGATGATCCAGATGGTCATGCCAAGCAGCATGGCGCACATGCAAAAGAAGGCGATGCTGGCCCAGATGATCACTGGCCGCTTGTGCTTGCTCAAGACCTCGGGCTGCGCCGGGACGGTGTGGGTAGGTGCTGCTTCTTTTACTGCGTGCATAGGCGGATCATGAAGTTGCATCTATGATATGGTGAAACATTGCCATACTACATTAAAAAGCAAGATCACAAAGTTGCCACATCGTTATAGTTGCATGGAATAATAAGCGTTGCCCCTTTGAACCTTTGATTGGAGTCGCATGGCCTACACGAAAACCATCACCACTGAACGCCTGATCCTTCGCAAGCCGCAACCGTCGGATGAAGCGGACTTCTTCGCCATGCATGCCGATCCCGAAGTGATGCGCTATTTCAGCGAGCCGCCATGGCAGGATGCCAGCATCGCCGCGCGCAAGCTTGCCGAGGACATCGCCGCTTTCGAGAGCGAGGAATTCTTCCGTTTCGCCGTCACGCTGAAGGCGACGGGCGAATATATGGGCAGTTGCAGCCTGTTTTCCGAACACCGCCAGAACCGCCGTGCCGAAATCGGCTATGCGCTGGCGCGACCGCATTGGGGCAAGGGCTATATGCAGGAAGCCTTGTCGGCGCTGCTGGAATACGCGTTCATCGAGCGCGACCTGAACCGCCTGGAAGCCGATATCGATCCGCTCAATACGGCTTCGGCCAGCGCCCTGGAACGCCAGGGTTTCAGCAAGGAAGGTTTCTTGCCCGAACGCTGGATCGTCGGAGGCCACGTCAGCGATACGGCCCTATACGGCTTGCTGCGGCGTACGTGGGAGGCACGGCGCAAAGGCGCCGCGTGAGCCAGCAGGAAACCGAAGCGCTCGAGCGCTGGCTGGGCCGCGCCTTGCCGGCGTACTACCTGCGCTTTCTCCAGGACTGGCAGGAAGGTCTCCGTGGCGAACAGGTATTGCTGTATGGCGCAGAAAGTTTGGTGGAGCGTAACGAAACATATGACACGCTGCAATCCTGCCCCGGCCACATCACCATCGGCGACGACAGCGGCGGGCGCGCCGTCATGCTGGCGCTCGATGATGGCGACCGCGCCGTGTATCTGGTGGGGCATGGATCGATGCAGCGCGACGATTTCGAACTGGCTGCCGATGATTTCATGTCCTGGCTGGCCGCTGATTGCCCGCTGGATTGAGGAGGATGCCAAGCAATGAAAGCTGCCGATTTACCCGTTTCAGCCCATCCACTGGTGACGTTGCGCCAGCTGGAACGCAGTGACGCGCCCGCCTGGTATGCGTACCTGGCCGATCCTGTTGTCGTGGAACACACGAGCTGGGACTTGCGTTGCGCCGACGATCTGCAGGCCAATTTCGATGATTACGCCTCGGCCCAGCCAGCGTCGTCCATCCGCCTGGCCATCGTGCTGCGCGAGGGCGGCCAGCTGGTGGGCACGATCGGCTTCAATGCGATTTCCCCGCAGCACCGCACGGCCGAAATCGCCTACGATCTGTCTCCTGCCGTATGGGGGCAGGGCGTGGCCACGTCCATCGCCGCGTCGGTCATGGACTGGGGCTTCCAGCGCCTGGGCTTCCTGCGCATCCAGGCAACTGTGCTGGAGAGCAATGAACGTTCGATCCGCGTACTCGAGCGCTGCGGTTTCGAGCGCGAAGGCTATCTGCGCTGCTACCGGCAAATTCGCGGTAGGTCCGGCAATTTCTGGCTGTATGCGCGCATTGCTGGCACTCCATGAATCGCTTGCCCTTGAGCATATTGCTGGTAGAAGAGCGTCCTGTTGCGGAGAGAAAGGGAAGCGCAGAATGGTGGCTTGAATCAGTGCCATTTGCCGATGCAATAGTGTTAAAAATACAGCTGCGGAGGAAAGGGAACTAATATCTCACAGCTAATTTTAGATGGGGACTATGCTACAAAAGGTTTCATATGGTAAATTGATATCAGTATGGAATTTAATTTTTACGTTTAAAATTGGGAGATTTTTTGAAACCGCAAATTGAATTTAAGCATGTGCTAGGCGAGTTGTCTGTTAATAGGCATGATCCATGCGAAGTATTACGTGAATTGGTATCTAATTCATATGACGCCAATTCTAGTAAGATTTATTATGCTCCATTAAATACAGAGAGGGGATTTGCATTTCTTGATGATGGGAGTGGTTTGTCTATCTCAAAAAAAATTAATGGAATAACTCCGTGGGAAGCTTTTTTTTCAATTGGTAGGTCGACAAAAAAGAAAGGGAGTGCTATTGGATATAAGTGCCAAGGCACAAAACTTTGCTTTGCTTGCTCAAGAATACTTGTTGCGACCAAGACATCTGCAAAGTCTGATTGGGTATTTAAGATAATTGATAATCCAAGAAGTAATTTGGATGTCAGTTTTGATATTTCACCCGATAAGCAGGAAATGGGTCTGGAAACAATAATAAGAAAGTTTTTGCCCGATCCATCCAGTGATACAGATGCTGCAATTTTGGATTTGGTAGAGTACGCATCAGATTTTAAGACGGGAACTTTAATTTTTATTGATGGGCTTGATACTGAAAATTATGCAAAATATTTTACTTTAAATAAAATCATAGAGGAATCTTACGTATTTAATTACATTCGATTCTTTACTCGGCATGGAGATGTGCGCAGACTTGATAAAATGCATGGTTTTACACAGAATCAAATTACGCAAATTGCCAATAAAATTGGTGAGGCAGAATTGAGCTGCTTTTCAAATAAAAAAAGATCGCTGATTCCACATGGTTTTCCATACTTGGAACGGCCCAATGTTGAAGATGCAAAATCACCAGCTGCGGTTTCTCGCTTGCGCGATGGTCGATTTTTTAGCCGTGCGGCAAAAGCTATTCAAATTGGTGGTAAAACATATTCTTTGATTTTGGCTATTGATGGGAATCGACGTGCGCATGAAGAATATCAAAACCTTGATCGCAAGGGGAAAACTAGATCAGGTGTACGCCTTGGTGACCAACGTGGTTTATTTATATCTGTAAATGGTATTAAAATATGTAAATATCTTGAGCTTCTTGAGAATATTGATGAATATGGCGTACTTGCGGATGCGGAAAGCTCAAGTCATTTCTGTATAATAATTGATGGTGAATTTGATTTGGTAACCAATAGGAATTCACTAAGCAAGAAAGCATTTGACACGTTAACTGATCCCGAGTTTTTGAAGGAGTTCAAGAAGTTTCTTGATGTGCAGAAAAAAACAGATAGTGTGTTTAGTGAATTGATTTCCAGGTTGAAAAAAGAAAGTACGGAAAATAAATTAAATGAACAGATGGAGATATTGGAGACTGCAAGAAATAGGCTCAAGAAAAGAGAGAGATTTAGAATAAACACAACAGGAAAAGAGCATTTATTTTTATCGCCTTTGCCCGGTGAGGAGTATTTGGTCGGTGTGCTTTATGCGACTTTGGCAAATATGTTGCCTCAAAATTCTCCATATAGTGATTACTGGAAAAAAATTGTTACTTTTTCCACTCAAGGCATTGATAGTCTGGGAATTATTGATGAGGCTAGTCCTAATCCATTAAAGGAGTCCAATGTTGTTACTGTTGAATATAAATATGACTTTAATAATTCAGGGCCATTTAATCATGCATTGGCGGTAGTCGATTTTATTGTTGCATGGGATGTTAGTTTAAAAAATGAATGCAAAATATATGATAGTTATACGTGTTTTGGGGATGTGAAGAAATCTGCAAAAAATGACTTTGAGTGGATTATTTCTGATATTGAAAGTGAAGATGGAGCAGTGTATAAAAATACAGTTCGCGTAATTTGCCTGAAGGACCTAATTAAGAAGACGTTTTCTATAAAATTCACAACACCTGACAGTAGGCATAATTAGATTAACTATGTCAAGGGTGGGACTGGTAAGTTTCGCCCTTGTTGAATTTGGTTTTTGTGATATTTACGAAATGAAGTATGTGAATTAATTTCATTATTGGTATATTTATTTTAGTCTTTAAATATATATATATATATATATTTGTTTTGCCATTGTTTCATTGCTAAATGTGAAAATATAAATCGAGATATTCGATTGTTGGGTACTATCTTTGATGCCTTTCGTGAAGTCTTGTTTTTCGATGATTTGTGGGATCACGCCGAGGAAATGTACGTAAAGTGTCAAACGTGGCTTTTGCAAAGAAAATACAAATCATTGAAGAATTTTTAAGCGAATATTAGTGCGAAAATGTCTAAGGCGAATTATTAAGTAGGCCTTTAACGCAAACAAGCCTTTACTACCACCATCTTGAGTCTTGCAAAGGCACGTATGAACAGCCATCCCGTCACCGTATTTTGCCGCTCGCTTGCGCAGCTTTCCGCCATGCTCGACAAGACCGGCACCGCGCCGCAGATGCTGGCGGCGCGCTTGCATCCGGACATGTTGCCGTTTGCCCAGCAGGTGCGCGCGGCTGTGAGCTTTTCCCTGCGCGGCTGCTGCCCGCTGGCGGGGCTGGAGGTGGCCGATTTCAGCGCCGCCGCCAGCCTGCAGGAGCAGATCGCACAGACCACGCGCTACCTCAAGGATATTCCTGCCGAACGTTTTGACGGGCCGCCCGAACGCATCTGCCGCGACCGCGCCGGCTTTGCCGACATCGCGCTGCCGGCCGATGAATTCTTGAACCTGTACATTCTGCCGAATTTCTATTTTCACTTCAGCATGGCGTATGCGATTGCCCGCAGCCAGGGAGCCAGCATCGGCAAGGGCGATTTCGACGGCTATCACGCGTATGCGCCGGGATTTTCCTTCGAGACGCCGGCCGCATCGTAAGAACTACAGTCCCGCTTCCTTCCAGGCGGAAAACCCCAGCCGTTTCAGCAGCCGGCCCGACAGTCCGCAGCTCCAGCAGCTGATCTGGATTTGCCGGTGCCGTGCCGGGTTCGCATGCCAGGCTTGCTCGGCGTAATCGAGCAGGGCGTCGCTGAGCGGGGAGGCGTCGGCTGTCGCAGGCAGGCGGTTCATCAGTTCGAACACGCCGTGTGGGGCCTCCTTGACCTGCAGCAAACCGGCCAGCAGGGCGCGCAGCACGGCGCCGTCGATGGAGCCGCTCGCTTGCGTGTAGCGTTGCTGCCAGCACAGGCTGCGCGCTTGCCACAGGGCCAGCAGTGCGGGCACGTCGGCCACCCGCAGTTGCCCGATCAGCTCGTCCGCTTCGTGAAACAGGTCGAGGCGGTCGTATTCCTCGTCGTCGCCGCACAGCAGTTCATCGAGTTCGTGCAATACGCTCATGCCACCACGTTCGTGGGCGTGCCCCGTTCGAACGCTTCCACGTTGCCGATCAGGATGTCCGCCAGCTTTTGCATGGCTTCGCCACTGGCCCAGGCCGTGTGCGGCGTGAGGATGAAGTTGGGCAGGCGCAAATTCAACAGCGGGTTGTCGGGCAGCGGCGGCTCCTTCGATAACACGTCGAAACCGGCGCCGGCGATCACGCCGTTTTTCAATGCCTGGGCCAGCGCCGCTTCATCGACAAGGCCGCCCCGCGCCGTGTTGATCAACAGCGACGTCGGCTGCATGCGCGCCAGTTCTTGCGCGCCGATGATGTTGCGCGTCTTGTCCGTCAGCGGCAGGTGCAGGCTCAGCACGTCGGACGTGGCCAGCAATTCATCGAAGCTCACTTGCGTCACGCCGTTCTCATCGATGGGGGAGCGGTTGTGGACTTGCACCTGCATGCCGAAGGCGCGCCCCAGCTGCGCCACGGACTTGCCCAGCGCACCGTAGCCGAGCAAACCCAAACGGCTGCCGGCCAGGTCGCGGATCGGGTGGCCGAACAGGCAGAAGCGGTCCGATGCCTGCCACAGGCCCGCTTCCACGTCGGCGCGGTAGGCAAGCAGCTGGCGGCGCAGGGCCAGCATCAGTGCCAAGGTATGTTCCGGCACGGTGGCGCGCGCATAGTCGCGGATATTCGCCACGACGATGCCCCGCTCGCGGCAGGCGGCCAGGTCGAGAATATCCGTGCCGGTAGCGGCCACGGCGATCATTTTCAGGTCCGGCAGCTGTGCCAGCTCGGCCGCGCGCAGCGGCACCTTGTTCGTGATGGCGATGCTGGCGCCTTGCAGGCGATCCACCGTCTGTTCGCTGCCCCTGGTGTGCGCATGCTCTTCCCAGCTGTGCGCGAAGGCGGGCGGGCGCACGGTGGCGATCAGGCTGTCGCGGTCGAGGAAGACGATGCGGTGGGGCGATGTGCTTGCTGCGGTCATGGCTGGGCCTCGGTCAGGGTGGCGCGCGGGCTCGGGCTGGCGTTCTTGCCCTTGAGCTGCGTGGCCGGGTGGTTGGTAAACATGTCGGCGACCCATTCGACAAACACGCGCACCTTGGCGGACAGATGGCGGTTGGGCGGATAGATCACGTGGATGGGCAGCGGGTCGGATTCCCACTCACTGAGCAATTCCACCATTTTGCCCTGTTCTATCAGCGGCGCAAGCATGAAATGCGTCATTTGCACGATGCCCAGGCCGGCCAGGCCCGCGGCCGAGTAGGCATTCGAGTCGTTCAGGGCGATATGGCTGGGCATGGCGATCTGGATGCGTTCGCCGGCGCGCGTGAAATCCCAGTCAAACGTTTTGCCCGTCTTGGCGGAGAAAAAATTCACGCCCCGGTGGCGCGGCAGGTCGTTTGGATGCAGCGGCGTGCCGTGGTGCGCCAGGTAGCCGGGCGAGGCGCACGTCATGAAGTGCAGCACGCCGACCCGGCGCGCGATCAGGTTCAGGTCGCCCAGTTCGCCGCCGCGCACGGCGCAGTCGACGCCTTCCTCGATCAGGTCGACGGGGCGGTCGCTGCAACCGAGTTCCAGCGAGATGTCCGGGTAGCGGGCAAAGAAATCGGGCAGGGCGGGGATGATCAGTTCGCTGGCCAGGGCCGTGGGCGCATCCACGCGCAGCCGTCCGCTGGGGCTCAATCGCGTGCGCGACAGCGACTCCTCGGCCTCGCGCACGTCGGACAGGATGCGCACACAGCGTTCGTAATAGGCGGCCCCGTCGGACGTGATGCTGACGTGGCGCGTGGTGCGGTTGAGCAACTTGACCGACAGGCTCGCTTCCAGCGACTGGATCAGGGTTGACACGGTGGCTTTCGGCAGCTGCATGTTTTCCGCCGCGCGCGTAAAGCCGCCCGCATCGACGACTTGGATGAAAACTTCCATTGCTTGCAGCTTGTTCACTTGAATTCCTGTCACTTTATCCGTGATTATTCAGAATCCTGAACAATCAATTCGTCATTGCACTCTTTATCAGATTGTAGATCAAGTCTATAGTTGTTGTACTGCAGCATAAATGTGATGCCGCAGGCAGTACAACAGGAGAAACATCATGGCTTATCGGAATGGAATCTTTGCAGTGCTCGCTCTCGCTATGAGCTCGCTCGCTCTGGCCGCGATGGTATCGACGGATGCGTATTCACTGGCGGCGCAAAGCGAAGCCAGTGCTTACAGCGCCCTGACCCATGAAGTGGGCGGCATCGCCCTGTTGTGCCTGAACGACACGGTACTCGATGCTGCGGTGCAGCCGGTGGTGGCGCAATGAGCGTTGCCGGCACCGTGGCTGAACTGGCTCCTGGCCAGGCGCTGAAGATACGCGATATCCAGGTGCAGGGCGCGCAGGATGCGCTCGCCGCGCGCGTCTACACGGCCGGCGTGCCGGGCGCCAAGCAGTCGAGCCTGATCGTCTTCTTCCATGGCGGCGGCTTTGTCGACGGCGACCTGGACGACGCGGACGACTTCCTGCGCTGCCTCGTGCTGAGCAATCCCGACCACGTGGTGCTGGCCGCGAACTATACGTTGGCGAAGGTGCGGCCATTCCCCGCCGCCGTGGAAGACGCGCACGCCGTGCTGCTGTGGGCAAAAAAGAACAAGTCCAAGCTGGGCTGGACGGGCAAGCAGATGGTGGTGTCGGGCATCGAAGCGGGCGCCAATCTGGCTGCCGTGTGCGCCATGATGTCGCGCGACCGGGGCGGACCGCCCCTCGCGGGCCAGGTGCTGATCATGCCGATGCTCGACCCCGGCCTGTCGACCTGTTCGATGCGCAACTTGCCGACGTGCCCAGATCTGGCGGAAGTGGCTGATCAATGCGCCGCCGCCTACCGTGGCTACCTGCCGAATGCCGCTGACCGTACCCATCCGTATGCGTCGCCATTGCAGTCGAGCCGCCTGAAGAACCTGCCGCCGGCGCTCATCCTGTCCGGCGAAGACGACCCATTGCGCGACGAGGCTGAACAATACGGCAGCAAGCTGATCGCCTGCGGCATCAAGACCACGGTGCGGCGCATGCCCGCCGCGCCGCTGCAGGATGCAGGCGCGCGTAATGAGTGCGCTTGCAAGGTGCATGCCTTGAACGAGATTGCCAGCTTTGTCGCTGGACTGGGGCAGGAGCCCGAGTCATGACGCCGCCATCTGATGCACCGCAAAAAAACTTACACTAATCAGTTTACTTTTTGAGTTTCGGTTGTTACACTACGGAGTGTAGTTCCCATCTTGCCTGAGTTGTGCGCTCGCACAGCCAGCTTTGTCGTCCCCGTCCGCTTTTAAACAGCTGGCGGCCTGTTTACCTTTGATCGAGCGCCGTCGGGCGCCATGGCACCACCATTCACTTTTTCAGTTGGGTTGCTTCCTGCCGCCCATACCATTAGAAATTTTCATAAAACAGGGAAATAAAATGAAAAACGTTCAACAATTTTCCACTCTGCTGAAGCCCCTGGCTGCCTCGCTCGCGCTGGCGGGACTGGTGGCCGTGAGCCTGGCCGGCTGCGATTCGGCCAATAGCAAGGTGCCCGACGCGCCAGCGGCCGGCGGCCCGCCCATCTCGGCCGCCGCCGTCGTTGAAAAACAGATCACGGAAACGCAGGAATTCTCGGGCCGCCTGGAAGCGATCGAGCGCGTGGAAATCCGCTCGAGAGTCAGCGGTTTCATCACGGCCGTCAATTTCAAGCCGGGCAGCGAAGTGAAAAAGGGCGATGTGCTGTTCGTCATCGATCCGCGCCCATTCCAGGCCGAAGTGTCGCGCGCCGAAGGCACTGCCGCCTCGGCCCGCGCCAAGGCGGAACTGGCCAAGCTGGAATTGTCGCGCGCTGAAAAGCTGCTGGCCGAAAAAGCCATCGCCCAGCGCGAATTCGATGAAAAAGCGTCGGGCCTGAAAGAGCTGGACGCGAATGTCCGTTCGGCGCAAGCCGCGTATGAAGCGGCGAAACTGAACCTGTCGTACACGCAGGTGCAGGCGCCGATCAGCGGCCGCGTCAGCAAGGCGGAAATCACCGTCGGCAACCTGATCGACGCTTCCGCCATCCTCACCTCGGTGGTGTCGACGGACCGCATCTACGCCAGCTTCGACGGCGATGAAGATACCTACCTGCGCGTGGCCGGCACGGCGCAAAAGGGCACGCCCGTCACCGTCAAGGTCGGCCTAGCCAACGAAACGGGCTTCCCGCATGAAGGTAAGCTGGAATTCGTCGACAACCAGCTCGATCCGGCCACGGGCAGCGTGCGCATGCGCGCCACCTTCGCCAACGCCGAGCGCCAGCTGGTGCCTGGCCTGTTCGCGCGCATCCAGCTCGACGGCGGCAACGGCCCGCAGGCGCAAAGCACGGCCCTGTTGATCAGCGACCGCGCCGTCGGCACGGATCAAAGCCGCAAATACGTCTACGTGGTGGGTGCCGACAACAAGGCCGAATACCGCGCCGTCAAGCTGGGCCCGACTTCGGACGGCTTGCGCGTGGTGCGCGAAGGCTTGAAGGCGGGCGAGAAAATCGTCGTCAACGGCTTGCAGCGCGTGCGCCCGGGCGCCCCGGTGACGCCGCAGATAGTGGCCATGGATTTCGATCCGACCGCGCCTGCCGCTCCTGCAAAACCTGAAGCAAAAGATGCCAAGATCGCCGCGAAAGCAGCATCGACTTCCAAGGAATAAACATGAACTTTTCCCGCTTTTTCATCGACAAGCCGATTTTCGCGGCGGTGCTGTCGATCGTCATATTCGTGGCCGGGCTGCTGTCGATTTTCGGCCTGCCCATCTCCGAATATCCTGACGTCGTGCCGCCATCCGTGGTGGTGCGCGCGCAGTACCCGGGCGCCAACCCGAAAGTGATCGCCGAAACCGTGGCCGCGCCGCTCGAAGAGCAGATCAACGGTGTCGAGAACATGCTCTACATGTCCTCGCAAAACACGTCCGATGGCGCGATGATGCTGACCGTGACCTTCAAGATCGGCACCAACGTCGAGCAAGCCGAGACGCAGGTGCAGAACCGCGTGCAGCGCGCCTTGCCGCGCCTGCCCGAGGAAGTGCGCCAGATCGGCGTGACGACCGTCAAGTCCTCGCCCAACCTGACCATGGTGGTGCACCTGGTTTCGCCAAACAAGCGCTATGACGATATGTATCTGCGTAACTACGCGGTGCTGAACGTCAAGGATCAACTGGCCCGTTTGCCCGGCATGGGCGACATCCAGATCTTCGGCGCCGGCGACTACGCCATGCGCATCTGGCTCGACCCGCAAAAGGTGGCGGCGCGCGGCATGACGGCCAATGACGTCGTCGACGCGATTCGCGAGCAGAACGTGCAGGTGGCCGCCGGTGTGATCGGCGCCTCGCCAGCGAAGAACTCGGACTTCCAGCTGACCGTCAACACCCAGGGCCGTCTGCAGACGCCCGAGGAGTTTGGCGCCATCATCGTGCGCACGAATGCCGACGGCGCCGTGACGCACCTGAAGGACGTGGCGCGCGTGGAAATGGGCGCCAACAGCTACTCGCTGCGTTCGCTGCTGAACAATAATCCGGCCGTCGGCATGGGTATTTTCGAAGCGCCGAACGCCAACGCGCTGCAACTGTCTTCCGACGTGCGTTCCAAGATGGACGAACTGAAAAAAGACTTCCCGCAAGGCGTGGAATACCGCATCGAGTACGACCCGACGCAGTTTGTGCGTTCGTCCATCGAAGCCGTGATCCATACCCTGCTGGAAGCCATTGCCCTGGTGGTGCTGGTGGTGATCATCTTCCTGCAAACCTGGCGCGCATCGATCATCCCGCTGCTGGCCGTTCCCGTCTCCATCGTCGGCACCTTTGCCGTGATGCTGGGCTTTGGCTTCTCGATCAACACGCTGTCGCTGTTCGGCCTCGTGCTGGCCATCGGTATCGTCGTCGATGACGCCATCGTGGTGGTGGAAAACGTCGAGCGCAATATCGAGGAAGGCTTGTCGCCGCGCGACGCCACTATCCAGGCCATGAAAGAGGTGAGCGGTCCTATCGTCGCCATCGCCCTGGTGCTGTGCGCCGTGTTCGTGCCGATCGCCTTCGTGCCAGGTTTGTCCGGCGAGTTCTATCGCCAGTTCGCGCTGACCATCGCCATTTCGACCGTGATCTCCGCTTTCAGCTCGCTGACCCTGGCGCCAGCCCTGTCGGCCGCGCTGCTCAAACCGCACGATGCGCCGAAAGACGCGCTGACGCGCGGCATGGACATGGTCTTCGGCCGCTTCTTCGCCTGGTTCAACCGCTTCTTCGGCCGCGCTTCGCACCGCTATGAAGCGGGCGTAAAAGGCGTGTTGGGCCGCAAGAGCGCCTCGCTGGGCGTGTATGCGCTGCTGGTCGTTGCCGCCATCTTCACCTTCAAGTCCGTGCCGGCCGGCTTCGTGCCAGCACAGGACAAGCAATACCTGGTGGGCTTTGCGCAATTGCCTGACGCCGCTTCGCTGGACCGCACGGAAGATGTCGTGCGCCGCATGTCCGACGTCATCAAGTCGGTGCCTGGCGTCGAATCGACCATCGCCTTCCCCGGCCTGTCGATCAACGACTTCACCAATGCGCCGAATGCCGGTATCGTGTTCGCCACCCTGAAGCCGTTCGACGAGCGTACCAGCAAGGAATTGTCGGGCGGCGCCATCGCGGCCGAGATCAACAAGCGCCTGGGCGGTATCCAGGACGCCTTCATCATGGTCTTCCCGCCACCGCCGGTCAACGGCCTCGGCACCATCGGCGGCTTCAAGATGATGATCGAAGACCGCGGCAACCTCGGTTACGACGCGCTGTACAACGCCACCCAGGCACTGGCCGCGAAAGCGTACCAGACGCCGGAACTGGCGGGCGTGTTCTCGGGCTACCAGATCAACGTGCCGCAGCTGTTCGCCGACGTCGACCGCGTGAAAGCCAAGCAGATGGGCGTGCAGCTGCAAACGATTTATCAGACCTTGCAGATCAACCTCGGTTCGCTGTACGTGAATGACTTCAACCAGTTTGGCCGTACCTACCAGGTGCGCGTGCAGGCCGATGCGGCGTTCCGTTCGCATGCGCAGGATATCGCGCAACTGAAGGTACGCAACGACAAGGGCGAGATGATCCCGCTGTCTTCGCTGATGCGCGTCAAGGACAGCTATGGCCCGGACCGCGTGCAGCGCTACAACGCGTATGCCGCAGCCGACTTCAATGGCGGTGCAGCCCCTGGCGTATCGAGCGGCCAGGCGCAAGCGGCGCTGGAACGCATCGCCAAGGAAGTGCTGCCGCAGGGGATTTCGTATGAATGGACGGAGCTGACCTACCAGGACATCTTGTCCGGCAATACGATGATCTATGTGTTCCCGCTGTGCGTGCTGCTGGTGTTCCTGGTGCTGGCCGCCCAGTACGAAAGCTGGACATTGCCGCTGGCCGTGATCCTGATCGTGCCGATGTCGATCCTCTGTGCTTTGCTGGGCGTGAAACTGACCGGCGGCGACAACAACGTGTTTACCCAGATCGCGCTGTTCGTGCTGGTGGGGCTGGCGTCGAAGAATGCGATTCTGATCGTGGAATTTGCCCGCGAACTGGAAGAGCATGGCCGTACCGTCGTGCAAGCGGCGCTGGAAGCGTGCCGTCTGCGTCTGCGTCCGATCCTGATGACGTCGATCGCCTTCATCATGGGCGTGGTGCCCCTGGTGTTCTCGAACGGCGCCGGTTCGGAAATGCGCCATGCCATGGGCGTGGCGGTCTTCGCCGGCATGCTGGGCGTGACCTTCTTCGGCCTGTTCCTGACGCCCGTGTTCTACGTACTGCTGCGCACCCTGGCGCAGCGTTTTGAGAAAAAACCAGCCACCGCTGCCGCCAAGCCTGTCGCCGCGCCAGCGCTGGACCTGGAAGGAGATATATATTGAAAACCAAGGAAATCATCTGGCGCGTCAAGCCCGTGCTGACCGCCATGGCCGCAGCCGTGCTGCTGGCCGCCTGCGCGGCGCCGGAGTTCAAGCAGCCGCAGATCGAAACGCCGGCCGCGTTCAAGGAAGCGCAAACCTTGCCCGCCGTGCAGACGGCGGCCGACGGCACGCGCTGGAAACAGGGCGTACCTGCCGAGCGCCAGGCGCGCGGCGAGTGGTGGCTGGCCTTCAATGATCCGGCCCTCACGAGCCTGATCAACGAAGCCACGCAAGCGAATGCCAACCTGGCCGTCGCCGCCGCCCGCGTCAAGCAGGCGAGGGCGATTGCCGGCATCGCCGAAGCGGACCGCATCCCGCAAGTGGGCGTGAACGTGGGCGGCCAGCGCAACCGCGCTTCCGCCGTGTCGCTCGGCTTGCCGAACGGCGCGCCGGTGGCGGCCACGAATGTCTACCAGGCCAACCTGACGGCCAGCTACGAAGTCGATCTGTTCGGCCGCGTGGCGTCCAACGTCAGCGCCTCGCGCAGCGATGCGCTGGCCGTGGAAGCGACTTACCGCTCGGTGCTGCTGTCCTTGCAGGCCGACGTGGCGCAGACCTACTTCCAGCTGCGCGCCACGGACGCCGAACTGGCGACCCTGGAACAGACTGTGCGCCTGCGCGAGGAAAGCGTGCATGTGAACCAGCGCCGCTATGACCTGGGCGACATCGGCGAGTTCGATCTGTCGCGTGCCCGCACGGAGCTGTCGACCGTGCGCGCCGAAGCCATCGGCCTGCAGCGCCAGCGCGCCACCAGCGAGCATGCGCTGGCTGTCCTGCTGGGTAAACCTGCCGCCAGTTTCACGGCGACCGTCAACCCGCTGCAAGATAGCGGCTTCCTGCCCGTGATCCCGGCCGGCATGCCGTCGTCCTTGCTGGAGCGCCGTCCCGACATCGCGTCGGCGCAGCGCACCATGGAAGCGTCGAATGCGCGCATCGGCGTGGCGAAATCGGCCATGTTCCCGGCCTTGAGCCTGAACGCCTCCGGCGGCGGCGCGTCCGATACCTTCTCGGACATCTTCAAGTGGAGCAGCCGCTCCTGGCTGCTGGGCGCCCTGATGTCGATGCCGATCATCGACGGTGGCCGCAACAAGGCGGCCGTGAGCCGCAGCGAAGCGCAGCTGGAAGAGTCGGTGGCGACGTATCGCCAGAGCGTGCTGGTGGCCTTCGCCGAGGTGGAAGACAACCTGGCCGGCCTGCGCATCCTGTCGGGCCAGACGCAGCAGATCGACGAAGCCGTCGTCTCGGCGCGTCGTTCGGCCGACCTGGCGCAAAAGCTGTACGACGCTGGCCGTTCCAGCTACCTCGATCTGCTCGACGCGCAGCGCAACCTGGCGGCCATCGAGCGCAACGCCGTGCAATTGCGCGGCAACCGCGCCGTCACCACGGTGGCGCTGATCCGCTCCCTGGGCGGCGGCTGGGGCGAGACGGAGCCGCAAGTAGCTGCCAACTAGTTTCCGGTCCGCGGCGATAAGCCTCTCAAGAACGGCGTCGTGCTTTGCACGGCGCCGTTTTTTTTATGGGGGGCTTGTGTAGGTCGGCTTAGCGCGTAGCGCGTAATCCGACATTTCCCGCGGCGTAAAATAAATTGAATCCAATCCCCGTCCGACCACGTAAATACTCCTGCAATCATGCAAACGCCGTCATCCAGGAGATACCATCATGCGCACCTTCGTTCCCGCAGCACTGTTCTTTACATCCATGCTGGCCGCCAGCGCCCCGTTTGCCGCCGACATGACGATCATGGTCGGTGGCCAGAGCATGTATCCGTCCAAGGACATCGTCGACAATGCCGTCAATTCGGCCGACCACACGACCCTGGTCGCCGCCGTCAAGGCGGCCGGCCTGGTCGACACACTGAAAGGCAAGGGCCCATTTACCGTGTTTGCGCCCACGAATGCGGCCTTCGGCAAGCTGCCGGCCGGCACCGTCGAGACCCTGGTGAAGCCGGAAAGCAAGGCGACCCTGACGAAAATCCTCACCTACCACGTGGTGCCCGGCAAATACGACTTCAAGGCGCTGGCCAAGGAAATCAAGATGCACGATGGAAAAGCCACCTTGCCCACGGCCAGCGGCGGCAAGCTGATGTTCGCCATGAACGGCATGCACAACATCGTGGTGATGGATGAAAGCGGCAATAGCGCCAACATCAGCACCTATGACGTGTACCAGTCGAATGGCGTGATCAATGTCATCGACTCGGTGCTGATGCCTAAATAAGCGAACGAAAAAGCGGACGAAAAAAAAGACAGGGAAAACCCTGTCTTTTTCATTTATGCCGCCGTGATTACTTGGCTGGCGCTGCTGGCGTTGCCGGCACCGCTGGTTCCGCAGGTGCTGCCTTGTCGGCTGGAGCGGCTTTCTTCGCCTTGTGATGCTTGGCTTTCTTGTGCGCCGCTGGCTTGACGGCGGCTGCCGGCGCTTCGGCCTTGACGACAGGGGCGACGACAGGAATCGGTGCCACTGGAGCGACTGGCGCAACGGCTGGCGTCTGGGCGAAAGCGGCGGTGGCGAACAGGCTGGCGATCAGGGTGGCGATAACTTTTTTCATGATGAGATCCTTGGTGTTTTTTCGGGTTGATGCAGTGAGAATGAATTACTTGGCTGCTGCAGGTGCCGCTTCAGCGGTGGCCGATGCCAGTTTTTCGTCAGCTTTGGCCTTGGTTTTCTTGGCCTTGTGGTGTGCCTTGGCTTTCGTGGTGGCCGCTTCCGCCTTGGCGCTGGCGACGTCCGTTTTCGCTGCGACGACTGCTTTCGCTTCTTTGGCATCCGCTTTGACGACGGCTTGCGCTTCCTTGGCGTCCGCTTTCACGACAGCCTTGGTGTGGGCCGCTTCCACTTTTGCTGGTACCGAGGCTGCCGGAGCGGCCGCAGGTGCTGCCGGGGTTTGGGCGAAGGCTGCGGTTGCGAACAAGCCGGCGATCAGGGTAACAATTGCTTTTTTCATGGTGCAGTCCTCAGTGGTGGTTTGTCTGGTATGTCTGTTGGTGCCGGGATGATTCCCGTGTCACTGAGCATAAAACGCGCCCCCGATCGCTTGCGTTGACGGTCATTACAAACGCTTACATCTGCGTTGTATCCGCCTTCAGGATGGCCTTCAGGATGTCTTCCGAACGGCGCTGTCCATAAGGCTTGCCGTACGCGCCGGACGCGATGCTCACCACCATGCGCCGCGCGGGTATCACGTAGATCTTGTTGCCGCCATTGCCCGAGGCGAAATGCACGGCGATCTTTTGTCCCCCGATGTCCTGTGTCTTCGCATACCAGAAATAGCCGTAGCTGTCGGCGTAGCGGTCGACGGCGCCGGTGGCCACGCGTGGCGCCAGCGCCGCTTGCAGCCAGCTCGTATCGATCACCCTCTTGCCGTCAACTACGCCGTCGTCGAGCACCATCTGGCCGATTTTTGCCGTGTCGCGCGCGCGCAGCGACAGATTACCTTGGCCCTTCGGATGGTTGGCCACGTCGCGGCCCCAGCTCCAGCGGGTGATGCCCAGTGGCGAGAACAGCACCTTGGCGGCGACATCTTCCAGGTCGGCGCCGCTGGCGCTTTCCACCACTCTGCCCGCGACATACGCCCCCAGCGAGTTGTAGCGGTAGGCGCTGCCCGGCGCCGTGGCAGCGGGCACGCCGCGCACGAAGGCGGCAGGGTCGGGCGCCGCATCGAGCTTGTCTTCATTGCCCGGCGACTGTTCGTCTTCATCGAAGGCGGCCAGGCCCGAACGCATGGTCAGCAGGTCGTCGATGAGCACCTTGCCTGCCGGGCTGCCAGCGACTTCGGGCCAGTAATCTCCCACCGTTTTTGTCGTCGCCAGCTGGCCGCGCGCCACGGCCGCGCCCGCCAGCAGGGCGGTGATGCTCTTGCCGGCCGAGCGGATGTCGTGCAGGGTGTCGGCCGTCTCGCCGTTGTAATAGCGTTCGGCCACGATGGCGCCGTCGCGCAGCACGACGACGGCGCGCAAGTCGCCATGGCTGTCGCGGTCCTGGGCTTGCAGGACTTGCTCCAGGGTGGCGGGGGCGGTTTGCGCATTGGCGGCGCAAGGCAGGGACAGGGCGGTAAGCAGCAGCAGGTGGCGCATGGGATAGGCTTCGCGGCGATGGTCGGAGTGCCAGTGTCCCCCATCTGCGCCGCTTTGTCGCGCGCAAGGTGCCTGGTTCGATGAAGTTTGCATGAAGATGCGGTGGAAGCTGCGCCATGCAAAAAGGACAGCCGAAGCTGTCCCTGGTACTGCGGGCGAAGTGGTCAAGCAAGCGCAGACCCGGCGGACGCGCTCGCGTGACGTCGTTCGCGCTTACTTCGCTGGCGTTGCCGGTGCTGCTGGAGCGGTTTCCGTCGCTTTCGCCGCATCCGCCTTTACTTTGGCTTTGCTGGCCTTGTGATGGGCCTTGGCCTTGGTGGCTTTGGCGTCGGCCTTGGCGCTGGCGACATCGGCTTTCGCATCGGCGACGACGGCTGCTTCTTTCGCATCGGCTTTCACGATGGCCTTGGTTTCCTTGGCTTCAGCCTTGACCACGGCTTTCGTGTGGGCCGCTTCCGCCTTGGCCGGAACCGATGCTGCAGGAGCGGCAGGGGTTTGGGCGAAGGCTGCGGTTGCGAACAGGCCGGCGATGAGGGTGGCGATAACTTTTTTCATTGTATTTTCCTGGCGAGTGGTAAGCGATGGTAGGGGGGATTACTTGGCTGCGGCTGGTGCGGCTTCGGCGGTGGCCGATGCCAGCTTTTCGTCAGCCTTGGCCTTGGTTTTCTTGGCCTTATGGTGCGCCTTGGCTTTCGTGGTGGCCGCTTCCGCCTTGGCGCTGGCGACGTCCGTTTTCGCGGCAACGACTGCTTTTGCTTCCTTGGCATCCGCTTTGACAACGGCTTGCGCTTCCTTGGCGTCCGCTTTCACGACCGCCTTGGTGTGGGCCGCTTCCACTTTCGCTGGTACCGAGGCTGCCGGAGCGGCCGCAGGTGCTGCCGGGGTTTGGGCGAAGGCTGCGGTTGCGAACAAGCCGGCGATCAGGGTAACAATTGCTTTTTTCATGGTGCAGTCCTCAGTGGTGGTTTGTCTGGTATGTCTGTTGGTGCCGGAATGATTTCCGTGTCACTGAGCATAAAACGCGGCCCGGAAGGTTATCGTTGACCTTGTTTACACTTTCTTACAATCGGGTGATTTAAGTGGCGTTAATTGAAAAAGACGGCGTGAAAATGCAAAAAGACAGCCGAAGCTGTCTTTTTGCATGGCGCAAAAAACGCGCTGCGTGAATTATTTGGCTGCTGCTGCGGTCGCTTCAGTTTTGGCTTCGTCAGCCTTGGCCTTGGCTTTTTTCGCTTTGTGATGGGCTTTGGCCTTGGTGACTTTGGCGTCGGCCTTGGCGCTGGCGACATCGGCTTTCGCATCGGCGACGACGGCCGCTTCCTTGGCATCGGCTTTGACTACGGCCTTGGTTTCCTTGGCTTCCGCTTTGGCCACTTCCTTGGTGTGCTTGGCTTCGGCCTTGACAGGCGCGGCTGGCGTTTGAGCAAAGGCTGCGGTAGCGAACAAGCCGGCGATCAGAGTAGCGGACAAGTTGAAAATGCGTTTTTTCATGATGCAGTTCCTCGAGAAGTGGGGTTGTAGTTCAGGAGATCAATCCCCTGTCACTGAGGCAAAAACGCGCCGTGTGGCAATAGCGTTGACACGTTTTTTGCGAATTACAAACACTTACATTTGCCGGGGCAGGCACTCTGTTAGCTGGCGTACCGCGCCCGAGCCTGTCGCAGCCTAGACTCGAAGCCATCATCACCGCATGGGGCCGCCATGAAAGCCGCCTTGAAAACCTATCAAGCCAAGCGCAATTTCGCCGTTACGCCCGAGCCTGCCGGAGGCGACGAGGATGCGAACGACGTGCTCACCTTCGTCATCCAGAAGCACTGGGCCAGCCGTTTGCACTATGACTTCCGGCTGGAACTCGATGGCACGATGAAAAGCTGGGCCGTGCCGAAAGGACCCAGCTACGACCCGCGCGACAAGCGCATGGCCGTGCAGGTGGAAGACCATCCGATTGCGTACGCGAGTTTTGAAGGCACGATCCCCGAAAAACAGTATGGCGCTGGCAAGGTCATCATTTGGGATAAAGGAACGTGGCAGCCCCAGCCCGCCACGCCCGATGCGCGCAAGGCGCTGGCGGCCGGCGAGCTGAAATTCACCCTGCATGGTCACAAGATGCATGGCAAGTGGGTGCTCGTGCGCATGAAAGGAAAGGGAGACAAACGCAGCGAAAAGCAGCCTGCCTGGCTGCTGATCAAGGAAAAAGACGACTACGCACGGCCGGCAGCGGAGTTTTCTGTCGTGGAGGAGTTCCCCGACAGCGTCAAGAACAAGGCCCTGCCCAAGCGCAAGAAGAGGGCGGACCGCTCCGCAGCGCCCGATGCCGATCTGCCCGCTACCTTGTCGCCGCAGCTGGCCACCCTGGTCGATACGCCTCCGCCAGATGCGCAAGACTGGATTTTCGAGGTGAAATTCGACGGTTACCGCATCCTCGCGCGTTGCGATGGGGAGCAGGTCAGCTTGATGACGCGCAATGGCAACGACTGGACGGCAAAACTGCCGAAGCTGCGGCGATCGCTGGAAAAACTGGGCTTGCCGCCAGGCTGGTATGACGGTGAAATCGTCGTCAACGACGCCAGCGGCCACCCGGATTTTGGCGCCTTGCAGCGCGCGTTCGATGCGGAAACGACCAGCGACATCGTGTATTACCTGTTCGACGTGCCGTATTTCGATGGCCACGATCTGCGGGGACAGCCCGTCGAGGCGCGCAGGGCGTTGCTGCAACAACTGCTGCAGAGCTTGCCCGCGTCGCCGCTGGTGCGCTTCAGCGACGCGCTCGATGCTACGCCGCAGCAACTGCTGGCCCACGCCTGCCGCCTGGGGCTGGAAGGGGTGATCGGCAAGCGGCGCGGCTCGCCCTATGTCACGCGGCGTTCCGGCGACTGGATCAAGCTCAAATGCGGGCTGCGCCAGGAATTCGTCATCGGCGGCTATACGGCGCCGCAGGGCGCGCGCGAAGGGATCGGTTCGCTGTTGCTGGGCGTGCATGATGCGCAAGGCAAGCTGCGCTATGCGGGCAATGTGGGCAGCGGCTTTGACGATGCCAGCCTGCGCGACTTGCGGCGCCGGCTCGATGCGCTGGCTATCGAGACGAGTCCGTTTGAAGGCAAGGCTGGCGGCGTGCGCCAGCCCATCTGGGTCCAGCCGCAATTGGTGGCCGAGGTCGGTTTTGCGCAATGGACGAGTGGCGGCGCCGTGCGCCATGCCGTGTTTCACGGCTTGCGCGAGGATAAAAAGCCGGCCGCCATCGTGCGCGAGCGGGCGCGGCGACTCGACAGGGAGAAGACAATGGAGAGTAAATCCACGCCGGACTGCGTCTTGCCGTCCAGTTTCAAGGTCAGCCATGCGGACCGCGTGATCGACAGGGACAGCGGCGCCAGGAAGATCGACCTGGTGTGCTATTACGCACTGGTGGGCAAGCTGATGCTCATGCATTTGCGGGGCAGGCCCGTGTCGCTGGTGCGCGCGCCATCGGGCGTCGGTGGCGAGCTGTTCTTTCAGAAGCATGTGGAGACGTCGAAGATGCCCGGTGTCAAACAGCTCGATGCAAGGCTGGACCCGGAACACCCGCCCATGCTGGAAGTGGCCAGCCTGCAGGGGCTATTGTCGGCGGCGCAGTGGAATGTGGTGGAATTTCACACGCAAAACGCGCTGGCCAGTGCCTACGACACGCCGAATCGCCTGGTGTTCGACCTGGACCCGGGCAAGGGCGTGGCCTGGCCCGCCATCCGCGAGGCGGCCGTGCTGCTGCGCGCCTTTTTGACGGAGCTGGGCTTGCCCGCCTGGCTGAAAACCAGCGGCGGCAAGGGCTTGCACGTGGTCGTGCCGATCCGGCCCAAGCATGACTGGGACACGGTAAAGGCGTTCTCGCAAGCCATCGTGGCGCACATGGCGCAGCACATCCCGGCGCGGTTTGTCCTCAAGAGCGGCCCCGCCAACCGCGTCGGCAAAATCTTCATCGATTATTTACGCAATGGCAGGGGCGCCACCACCGTGTGCGCGTGGTCGGCCCGCACGCGTTCCGGGCTGGGCATTTCGGTACCGCTGGCCTGGGACGAGCTCGACGAGCTGACGGCGGGCGACCAGTGGAATGTGGGCAATGTGCACAGCCGCCTCGACGTGGGCAACACGCCGTGGGACGGCTATGCGCGCAGCGCGAAAGGTCTCGATGCTGCCATGAAAAAGCTGGCGTTTACTCCCCCGGCTTGAGCGGCAGGGCGCTGCGGGCCAGTTGCAGTGCTTCCTCGATGGCCGCGTTGAGCAGGGTGATCTCGACAGGCTTGGTCAGGTAGCGGAAAAAGCCCGCGGCCAGGCCATGCCGGATATCGCCCTTCATGGCGTTGGCCGTCAGGGCGATGACGGGGATGTGCGCCGTGCGCGTATCGTTGCGCAGGATGCGCTGCGCCTGGTTGCCATTCATGCCGGGCAGGTTGATATCCATCAGGATGACATCGGGGCGGCGCTCCAGCGCCAGCGCGATGCCCTGGCGCGCGTCGGTGGCCGAGATCATGCGCAGGTGGGGCAGGAAACTGACGATGTCTTCCACCAGGCGCAAACTGGCCGGATTGTCTTCCACGTACAGCAGCAGCGCCTGTCCGCCGTCATCGTCCCCGGTGTCGCAGGCGGGTTCGGGCAGGTATTCCGTGTCCGCTAGCCGGCTGGCGGGCGGCGCCGCCGTGGTGCCCAGTTCGATCCAGAACACGCTGCCCACGCCGACGCAGCTGTGCACGCCCATGCTGCCGCCCATCAGTTCGACCAGGCGCTTGGTGACGACCAGGCCGATGCCCGTGCCTTCCTCGCTGCCCGCCTCCTGTCCCAGGCGGTTAAACGGCTGGAACAGTTCGGCCATCTGCGCCTCGTCCAGGCCCTTGCCCGTGTCGCGGATGGCGATGCGCACGCGCTGCGCATCGGGCTGAGAAATTTCCAGTTCCACCTTGCCGTCCGGGCGGTTGTATTTGATGGCGTTCGACAGCAGGTTCAGCAGCACTTGCTTGAGGCGCGTATGGTCGGCCCTGAGCGTCAGCGGCGCGCAAGCGGGAACAACCAGGTGGATCTGGCGCTGCTGCGCCTGCTCTTCCACCATCACGCGCACTTCCTCGATCAGCGCGGGCAGCGTCACCGCTTCCATCGACAGGCTCAGGCTGCCCGATTCGATCTTTGCCAGGTCGAGGATTTCATTGATCAGGGTAAGCAGGTGGCGTCCCGAGGTGACGATGTTTTGCACGAAGGCGCGCTTTTGCGGCACGGTGGCGGGCAAGGCTTCGTTGGCCAGCAGCTGGGCAAAGCCGAGGATGGCGTTCAGCGGCGTGCGCAGCTCGTGCGACATGCTGGTGAGAAAGCGGTCCTTCGCCTGGCTGGCCCGCTCGAGTTCGATTTTCTGTTCGTTGAGCGTGCGTTCGATGCGCTTGCGCTCGGTGATGTCGCGGATGGCCGACGAGACCAGCACGCCCTCGTCCGTTTCCAGCGGCGACAGGCTGATTTCGACTGGAAACTCGGTGCCATCGCGGCGCAAGCCGTACAGTTCCAGCCCCGCACCCATGGAGCGGGCGCGCGGCGCCGTGGAAAAGCTCTGGCGGTGGCGCGGATGATCGTGTGCGTAGCGGGCCGGGATCAGTACTTCCACGTTGCGCCCGAGCAGCTCTGCGCGCGAATAGCCGAACAGGCGTTCCGTCTGCGAATTGACGAGCACGATCTCGCCATCGCCGTTGACGATGACGATGGCGTCCGGCGCCGATTCGAGCAAGCCGCGAAATTTCTGCTCGGCCCGGCGGCGGTCGCTGACGTCGCGGATGGCGCTGATGACGAAGGTACCGATCTCCGTCTGGATCGGCGACAGGCTGATTTCCACAGGGAACTCGATGTTGTCCTTGCGCAAGCCCAGCAATTCCAGGTCGGCGCCCATGGTGCGCGTACGCGGCTGGTCGAAATAGCGCGAACGGTGCGTCACGTGCGAATGGCGCAGGCGTTGCGGCAGCAGGCTATCGATTTGCCTGCCGTTCAATTCGCCTTCCGCGTAGCCGAACAGGCGCTGCGCCTGCTGGTTGGCCAGCACGATGGCGCCCGTGGCATTGACCATGATGACGCTGTCCGGCGTCGACTCGAACAGCACGCGGTAGCGCACGTCGACGAACTGGGCGTCGCGCGCCGCCTTCAGCAAGGTCGTGTCCTTCATGGTGGAAATCAGGTAGCGGGTGGCGTCCGCACCGGCCTGTGCCGTCTGGCACGCGACGTCGACGTAGATGAGCTCACCATCCTTGCGCCGCCGCAGCGATTCGCGGTCGTAGCTGCCGTGCAGGGCCAGCTGCTCGTCGATCAGCGGGGATGCTTCGGCCTGTCCCGGCAAGGAAATCAGCTCCCACAGCGTGCGGCCCAGCGCTTCGTCGCTGGCATAGCCGAAAATGCGCTGCGCCCCGGCCGTCCAGCGCACGACGACATGCTCTTCGTTCGTGATGACAACGCCGCCAGGGGCGCCGTTGAGGATAAGCTGATCTAACTCGGCATCCATTTTTTCCCGCACGCATGACAAGGCTTGCCGGGTGGCAGGCCAGTGCATAACGTAGCGAGAAGCCTGATCAAAGTCAATGCATTTATATTATTGAAGATTCTCCTGGCTGCGAGGTGTGTTTCAGGCCGCCTTGCGCCTGGAAGGCGGCGGTTTGCGGGTAGCGGACGAGGCCGCGCGCTTGCGGGCCGGCGCGGCCGGCGCTTTCTTGCCCAGGCTTTGCTGCAGCAGTGCCACCAGGTCGATCACATTGCTGCCGTGCTCTTCTTCCGGCTCGGGCGCGGGCGGCGTGATGGTCTTGGTCTGTTTGGCCTTGATTTTCTTCTTCACCAGCGCCAGCACGTCTTCGCGGTAGCTGTCGTGGTATTGCCCGGGTTCCCAAGCTTCGCTCATGCCTTCGACCAGCGACAGGGCCATCTTGAGTTCCTTGTCGGAAATACCCGCCGCTTTCAGGGTGCTGCCGGGCAAATCAAGGTCGTCCGTGGGGCGGATTTCATCGGCGTAGCGCAGGGTGTTGAGCACGATGGCGTCGCCCACGCACACGAGTGCGCACAAATGCTGCTTGGTGCGCATGACCACGCTGGCGATGCCCACTTTATTGGCCTTGCGCAAGGTTTCGCGCAGCAGGGCATAGACGTTCTCGCCGCCCTTGGCAGGCAGCAAATAATACGGGTGCTCGTAAAAGGTCAGCGGCACCTCAAGCGCATCGACAAAGGTCAATATGTCGATGGTTTGCGTGGCCTTCACATTGGCTTGCCGTAAATCCTCCTCGGACAGCACCACGTACTCATCCGTCTTGTATTCATAGCCCTTGATGATGTCGTCCCATTCGACTTCCTTGCCCGTCTTCTTGTTGTAGCGCTTGTAGCCGATGGGCGCGAAGTCGCGCCGGTCCAGCATGGACAAGTCCAGTTCATGATCGAGACTGGCTGAAATCAGCTCGACGGGGATGTGCACGAGGCCGAAGCTGATGGCGCCTTTCCACAGTGCGCGCGCCATCGCTTATTCCCCCACGCTGCCGGTGATGGGCAGGACGATGCCGCTGATGTAGCTGGAACAGGCGGGCGAAGCCAGGAAGACGTAGGCGGGCGACAGTTCTTCCGGCTGGGCAGGGCGGCGCATGTCCGTGTCCTGGCCGAATTTCTGGATGTCCTCGGGCGATTTGTCGGCCGGATTGAGCGGCGTCCAGACGGGCCCGGGCGCGATGGCGTTGACGCGGATGCCCTTGTCGAGCAAATTGCCGGCCAGCGCCATGGTAAATGCATGGATGGCGCCCTTGGTGGTGGAATAGTCGAGCAAGTGCTTCGAGCCTTGCAAGCCTGTCACGGAACCCGTGTTGATGATGGAGGCGCCGCGCTGCAAGTGGGGCAGCACGGCCTTGGCCATGTGAAAGTAACCGTAGACATTGGTTTTCATGGTGAGGTCGAAGCGTTCCTCGCTCAGGTCGAGCAGCGATTCCGCATGTTCCTGGAAGGCGGCGTTGTTCACCAGCACGTCGATGCGTGTGAACTTGGCCATCACCTGGCTGACGGCTTGCTGGCAAAACCCGTGGTCGCGCACGTCGCCGGGAATCAAGAGGCAGCTCTGGCCCTCCGCTTCCACGTAGCGCTTCGTTTCGTGGGCGTCTTCATGCTCGTTCAGGTAAATGATGGCGACATCGGCCCCTTCGCGCGCGTACAGCACGGCCACGGCGCGGCCGATGCCCGAATCGCCGCCCGTGATGACGGCCACCATGCCGGCCAGCTTGCCGCTGCCGCAGTAGTCGGGCGCCAGGAAGCGGGGTTTGAGCTGCATCTGTCCTTCGATGCCCGGCTTGTCCAGATGCTGGGCGGGCAGGGGCGGGACAGGCTGGCTGCCGTGGCCCGTCTGCACGGGCTGCTTGCTTTCCTTGCCGGATTTGGCGGCATCGCGCTGCTTATCGTCCTGATCCTGTTCCTGTTGAATGCTGCGCTGCAAATTGCCGGCGGACTGGTCCTTGTTCTCGTTCATGCTGGCCTCCTTGTAAACGAAGGTCCAGTATCGGCGCGGCATGCGCATCAAACGGTGCGCTTGCTAACAGAGTGGCGCAAACGGGCGCAAAGTTATATGATGGTTGACATAAATGTAGGAGGGCAGCATGAAAGTAAGCAGGGAGCAGGCGGCGCTGAACCGCGAGCGCATCGTGGAGGTGGCAGCCAGATTGTTCCGCGAAAAGGGCTATGACGGCATCGGCGTGGCGGACCTGATGAAGAACGCGGGCCTCACGCATGGCGGCTTCTATGGCCATTTCGCGTCCAAGGAAGACTTGATGATCGAGGCGTGCCAGCATGCCCTGGAGAAATCGCTGGAAGGCTGGCAGGCGAAAGTCGCCAGCGACCGGCAGCGGGCGCTGCCGGCGATTATCGACAACTACCTGACCATCCGGCACCGCGACCAGCCTGGCGGCGGTTGCCCGGCGGCGGCCATGGGCGTCGATGCGGCGCGCATGTCGCCCGGCGCGCGTCCCGTGTTTACCAAGGCAACGCAGCAGCAGTTCGCGCTGCTGGAAGGCTTGCTGCCTGAAGGCGCGCCGGAAGAACGGCGCCAGCAGGCGATCGCCACATTTGCCGCCATGGTGGGCGCCATGGTGCTGGCGCGCTGCGTCGATGACGAGGTGTTATCGGCGGAAATCCTCGACGCCGTGAAGGCGCAATTGCTGCAAGCGTAAGCACGTCCCCCTGTCAGCCGGCCTCGTCGCATGATAGGCTTCGGTTTTCAGATTTTGGGATCTCATCATGCTGCTTTGGCTCAGGCAATACCGGCGTCCTCTGTTGGCCGGGGACATCACTGCCGGTATCGTTGTCGCCATGATGATGGTGCCGCAAGGCATGGCCTACGCCTTGGTGGCCGGCTTGCCGCCCGTGGTGGGCATCTACGCCAGCATCCTGCCGCCCGTGCTGTACGCTTTGTTCGGCAGCAGCATGACGCAATCGGTGGGGCCCATGGCCATCGTTTCCCTGATGACGGCCGCCGCCCTGGCACCGCTGGCCGATCCCGGTTCCTCCCTGTACATCGTCCTGGCCGCTCAGCTGGCCTTTATCAGCGGCCTCGTCCTGCTGCTGTGCGGCGTGCTGCGCCTGGGTTTCATGGCCAGCTTTTTATCGCGCCCCGTGATCAGCGGTTTCAGCAATGGCGCCGCGATCTTGATCATCTGGGGGCAAATCACGCCGCTTCTGGGCGCCACCTGGCCCCACTGGCATACGCCCAGCCTCGTGCTGGGACTGTCCGGCCTGCTGTTCCTGTGGCTGGCCAAGCGCTATCTGTCGCGCCTGCTGCAACGCTGCGGCTTGAACAAGGTGGCGGCCGATGTGGGCGCGCGCCTGGCGCCGATGGCGCTGGTGCTGGCCGGCATCGCGCTCGTCTCTTATGGCGGCCTGGAAGCGATGGGTGTGCAGACGACCGGCCATGTGCCCAGCGGCTTGCCCGGCCTGAACCTGGCCACATCGAGCGCCCATTGGCGCACCTTGCTGTCGCCGGCGCTCTTGATCGCCTTCATCATCTTTTTGATGAGCATGTCCGCCGCCCAGACCCTGGCGCAAAAACGCGGTGAAAAGCTGCATACCAACCGCGAACTGCTGGGCCTGGGCGCGGCCAACGTGGCCAGCGCGCTGTCGGGCGGCTTCCCCGTCACTGGCTCGATTTCGCGCTCGGCCGTCAATTTCCAGGCGGGCGCCAACACGCCGCTGGCCAGTATCATCACGGCGGGACTGCTCGCGCTGGCGCTGGTGGCGCCCACGGGCTGGCTGGCGCTGCTGCCGTTGCCGGTCTTGGCGGCCACCATCATCTTTGCCGTCAGCAGCCTGCTGGACTGGGACACCTTGAAACTGTCGTGGCGCTACGACCGCAGCGATGCGCTGGCCCTGCTGGCGACGACGGCCGGCGTGCTGGTGCTGGGCGTGGAGGCGGGCGTCGTGATCGGCGTGCTGCTGTCGATGGGCACCCTGATCTGGCGCGCCAGCCGCCCGCACATCGCCGTGCTGGGTCGCATCCCGAACAGCGAGCACTTCCGCAACGTGGAGCGCTATGAAGCGCAAACCCTGCCCGATGTCTTGCTGCTGCGCATCGATGCGGGCCTGTTCTTCGGCAACGTCGAAGCCGTCACGGAGCGCGTGGAGGACGAGTTGCGGGGCCACCCGACGGCGCGTCACCTGGTGCTGGTACTGTCGGCCGTCAACCAGATCGACAGCACGGCCTTGCTGGGTTTGATCGAACTCAACAGCACGCTGGCCAAGCGCGGCATCAGCCTGAACCTGGCCGAAGTGAAGGGCCCCGTGATGGACCGCTTGCGCCAGAGCAGCCTGCTGCACGACCTGAGCGGCAAGCTGTACCTGAGCACGGCGCTGGCCATGGATGACCTGAGCGGAGAAAAAGCATGACGATGGAATTGAATCTGCATGGCGAAGCGCGTGTTGTTGACACCGTCGCTGCGCTGGAACAGGCGTTGCTGGAAGCGCGTGCGCTGGCCCAGTGCGAGCTGTGGCTGACCATGGCCACGGATGCGGAGCAGGGCCCGGCCCTGTGCATGCTGCGCAATGGCGGCAATGCCTGGCTGATGTATCTGTCGGGACAGGATGACCTGAGTTTTCACTCCTTGGGTGACGAGGAGGAAACGGGCGAATGCAGCTACCTGCTGGCCAATGGCCAGGTGGATGTGTATCCGGAAGCATGGTGCGTGGATGTGGAACAATGCCAGCGCGCCTTTGTCGCGTTTTTCAAGACAGGCGGCGCGCGGCCGGACGCCATCGCGTGGGAAGCGGATTGATGCCGCAAACCATCATTGCCGACATCGACAGGGATTTGCTGGCCGCGCTGGCCGTCAGGGCAGGTTTATTGACGCTGCGCACCATCCTGCTGCGCTACCACGCCAGCGGCGTGACGGCGGCGCAAGTGGCCAGTTTGCTGCAGGAACTGCGTCTCGCCACACAAGAGGGGCCGCTGGAAGACGCGATACTGGACGCCCTCGACATGGTGACGGGCTGGTGCGGGCCGGAGTTACGGGTCTGGGACGGGGTAGGGGGAAACCGTGCATCCTGAAAAAATCAAACAGGTGATGCAGTTGCCGGCGCAGCAGCGCTACGACTATTGCGTGCGCAAGGTCACCGATACACAAGAAGTGTGGGGCTTGTACCATGCTGGCTGGGCCACGGCGCAAGCCCATGGCCACGTCGCCATCCCGTTCTGGCCGGAAGCCGCATACGCGCAAGCGTGCGCCAGCGGCGACTGGGCGGATTTCCAGCCGTGCGCCATCGCGCTCGGCGATTTCCTGAACAAATGGCTGCCCGGCATGGCGAGCAATGGCCAGCTGGCTTCCGTATTCCCCGTGCCGCAAGGCAGCGCCAGCATCGCGGCGCCTGCTGACTTGCTTGCCGACCTGCGAGATGAAACCAGACAATATGAATAATCAAGAAGAACGCCTCGACGCGCAGGGCGACCCGCTGGACTTGGGCGACGACGAAGTGCGCACCCTGATCGCGAAGCTGCAGCAATGCCTGGCCGATTCCGAAGCGGCTGCTGGCAAAGACTGAAGGTTCAGGCGGCCGTCAACTCCTTTTCCATCGTCACGCTGGCCAGGCTGATGCCGCTCGCATGCGCATACGCTTCCTCGCGCAAGGCGACAAAGCCGGCGGCCTGGTAAAACGGCACCGCGTTCAACGACGCAGACAGGTGCAGGCGCGCAATGCCGCGCTCGCGCGCCAATTGCTCCAGCGCCGCCAGCAGCCGCTTGCCGATACCGAGTCCTGCGCGCGCAGGATCGACAAACACGGCATCGACTTCGTGTTTCACGGCGTCCAGCATGGCGTAACCGGCAATGGTCTCGCCCTGCATCGCCACGATGCCGTCACCTGCGGCCAGCATGGCGGGATAAAAGTCCGGCACGGGCGAGGCCGTCCACACAGCAATTTGCTCCGGCGCATAATGCGTCGCGCAACTGACGCGCACGGCCACCGTGCGCAGGGCCCACAGGGCGTCGATATCAAGGGGCAGGGCGGGGCGCAGGGCGATGGGCATGGAAGCTTTCCGGGCAAAAGGATCATGCTAGCGCAATGGCTTGCATGGCGCCAGCATGAGCTTATTCAGCTGTCACTGCGCTGGCTTGTCCGGATCGAAGTAATACGAACCCGGCGGCGCACCCGGCACCTTCACCCGGAACTTCAGGCCGGACAACAGCTTGTCCCACAAGGCAATCGCCTCTTCGTCGGTCAGCGACGATGCTTCGGCGGCGCCGACCATGTTGTGGGCGACTTTGGTGTACATCTTGACTTCCAACACAGACGGATTTGCGATGTCTTTCGGTTTGCCTACCAATGCCCATTCAAAATCATGGACGCCATCGGTGCGTCGTATCAGCGATTCTTCGCCTTTCCAGTGTTGGATGGTGCGCTTGCCTTCGCGCAGCAAGGTGCGCTTGGGATAGTTATTGCCTTGCATTTTTTTTGCGTCTTGTATGCGATTGAGTAGTGATAATTCTCCACGCAACCTTGATTCAAATTCTGTCGGCGGGTAGTCACCGTATGCATCCTTATTTGAACTGATGGAGAAAGTAACATCTGGCAAGCTGGGTAGATAAATACCTACGTCATCTATTTCTTGATATTTATACTGATTTTCACTTATGAATCCGTGCTCTACGCAAATGCCTGGCGTGACAGGAATTTCTTCAGTAGCACGCAAATACAGACTTTTTGCTTGAAGGAATTGTCTTTCCGCTGTTGCTCTTTCGGTGTCGCCATTATCTACTGCGTCGCCTATGGCAAATATGAAATTCCCTTTGTTGATTAAGGTTCTATAAATTATGAAATTGTCTTCTTTGGCTGATTTGCTATTGTAGTATCGAAGTTGCCAACTATTTTCTATTGGGCCATTTCCATTATAAATAATTTCAGGGGAAATATTCAAAGATCGTATTTTTTTTAAGTCAATTTCTGCTTGGTGTTTTAAGGATTCAGGTCCTCCTTTAAAAAGTTCAACTTCAGAATTTCCAATTATTAACTCTGCCTCGTTTGGTAGATTTAATAAATATCTTCCAAAGCAAAGTTTTTTTGTCTTTTGAAATAAATTTTCTATTTTTGGTGTTGCGTGCATGTGCATTTTATTTTCCTCATGATTTTTGCTTGACATTGTTTCATTTGCCATTGTTTTTGATGCTAGTGAATTAATTGCAATAATTGAAATAATGAGAATTTTTTTATAATTTAACATGCTCATTTCCATTCTGCTTTTTTGGCAATCTGCACAATTGAATAGAGCATAGATGCCAGGACATGTGGATGAGAGTAGCTATTTTGATGTTCATATCCATTTTCAGATTTAGCACCATGGGAAAATTTTTCCCCAGGTATGTGTTTTGCTGAGCGATCCGATGGGACAGTTTCATCGCCAGTAGAATTTGGTGGTTGTAATTTTAGTTTCAAAACACGTGTTCCTGCTTGTACAGTAAGGTTGCCTTTTGCATCGTCAGTCAATAACTGCCACTTATTTGGTGATGGTATAATTTTTTCTGGATCGGATGAATTTTTAATTTCCAAACCCTCGGTAACTTTGAAAGTGATTTCTCCATAGCTTAAGAATTCTTTTGATGCACAATAGCTTGCATATGTATTTGGATGAAATATTTGTTCTATTTCTTTTAATAATTCTGATGCATCTTTCAATCGTCGCATGACATTGTTGATGCCTCCCCCTTTTTTTGATGGAATATTTGCAGGGTTCACCCAGGAAGGATTTGTCATCCTCCACCACGCATTTTCAGGTTGTAAGTAGATACTTTCCAGCGCACTATCCTTACCTCGTGGCCAGCTCCAAAGTAATTTATCTGTTGCATCAACAACCTTGATCCATTCTTGACCATATGCCATGCTTGGCAACATTTCTAATGGCGCAGGTGCATTTGCGAGAATTGCGGTGGCATGCTCACCATCAATGCCAAGAATTTGGGCTTCGAGAGTATTAATTGGGCCACTCTTTTCCTTAAAGCCGAAACGCATGCGTTTGTATGCACTGGCGGCCCCTAAGGTAGGCATCACATTATGATATATCCCAAGTATTTTTACACTTTTATCATTAAGCATATTTCCATATCTAGGATGCATTAAGGCTCTGGCGAGCAGTCCTCCCATGCTATGTGTGACGAGAATGACCTCACTGCATTTGAAGCCGCATTTTTGATAGCCTATTACTATGCCTCGTATGCGTTTGGTAATAATAATAGCGGTAATGGCATTGCTTTGCAGGAAGTTGTATCCCAACGCATGAACCGGATACCAGCATGGGGAAATTTTTAGCATGTCGGAAGTGTTAATTGGTGCTCCGGACGAACCACCAAAGTCTTTCGGATTTTGTATTAGGAGCTTCGCAATAGGCGGATAGGCTTGTTGGCCAAATGAATATCGTCCAGTAACTTGATCGGAAGAATCAATTTTCCAATGAGGTAAAACTTCTCCTCTTTTTATTATATTATTCATGAAGAATTCTGTTTTTTTAAGCATTTCGCCATAGGCGCCGGCGAAAAGAACTTCGCTCCATCCACGCCACCGTGCAATATGCGCTGGAGTTTCACGTATTTCACGGGGAATGAATTTTCCCGCTACACCAGGTTTCTGAATTGCATCTACCTGAGCATTCTTTTTAGGACTAACAGAAATCAATGGAGGAACACCAGGAAAATCGTCAGGTACATTGTTATGACGGGCGTCAGATCCTTTGGTTACGTCTCCATCAGGGAAGAAGCGCTCATTTTCGATAGAATATTGATAGTACTCAACTTCAGTTTCATTTGGATCAAAGACCAATTGTCGATCTCTGGGGGATGCTCCCCTAAACCAACCACCTAAACCACTACCGGTTGCAACCGCCAAATTACCAGATTTGTCGACCATGTCATCTGGCCTCCATGATCTGTTATCCGGTCGCTTCAGATCGTCTTGACGTTGTTTTGTCATTCTTAAATTGCTACCCATAACGCCTGGTAAAAATATAATCGGTATGATTTTTCTGGGTGGGATCGTGACGTCATGACGAATCGTATCTTCTATTTCCGTCATATGAACGGTGTATTCAGCCCACCCACCGACAGTTTGCCTAAACTCGCCTTGGTAATTGCCATGTTCATTCAAATCGTTATCGTCACTCATGGTAGTTTTCCCTTGTAACGTATCGTATAGCTGTCCATGCCATCTCCTTTTTGTAATGGCGTCAGCCCGTCGGCGCCACTCTTTTCGCTAATTTTGTGGCCGTCGTCACGTATGAGTTCAAATGCGATATCGGGCGCCGGTTTCCCGTCCACTTCCAGCAAGCGTACGGCCTGATCAAAACGGGTTACTGGCCTCTCATTAAATTCCTGCGACACGCTCTTCGGCGCCAGGGTTTCCAGGTTGCCGTTGAAGAGCACGGGGGAAGAGGTGAAGAACTGCACCTTGTCGCTGATTTCCAGCATGTGGTTGGCGCCGTGCAGGCGTATGCCTTTCTTGCCCTTGATGTTGACCCAGTCCGCTTCGCTGATCAGCGACAAGACCTTCTGGGCGAGGATTTCCACCTCGTCGCTGTGGGCCTCGATGGTCACCTTGCCGCTGGCGGCGATCAGTTTCATGCCGGCCTTGTGCACGAACAGGCTGAAGGTTTTGGCGATGCTGGCAAACATGCTGTCGCCGCTGACAAGTGAAATATGCTTGCTGCTGGTGAGCGCCACATGTCCGCTGGCGGCCACGTGCACGGACTGGGCCGTGCTCAGCTCGATGCCAGCTGGACTGGCCAGCAGCAAATGCGGTTCGGACAGCTCCGGGAAATCGCCGCCGGCGCCTTTGATCGCGGCGTTTTGCCGCTGGATGGACTCGGCGACGGCGCCCTGTTGTGCTGCGCTGTCTTGCGCACCGGCGTCGATGGCCATGCCGGCCAAGCCCTGCTGCAGTTGGCGTGCTTGTGCCAGGCGGGCCTGCGTTTCGTCGAGTTGCTTCACGGAGCCGCCTGCCGGCGTTTCGGTGGTGATCAGCATGCCTTTGGCTGCGCGCAGGGCACCCCAGGCGTTGCTGGCCAATTCAAAGCCCACACCGCGCGCTTCCTTGCGGCCGGCGTTGTCGTCGATGCGGGTGATGCTGCCCAATGAAAGACGGCTATCCTGGTGCTCGCTGCGCAGCTGCGCCTGGATCGCGCCCTTGGTATCGTCGAGCACGAGATGGTTGGCGCTGCGGGCGCCCAGTTCGCGGCTGCGCAAGCCGGACAGGGCGCGTTGCTGCGGCAGCTGCCACGGCGGCGGGTTGGCGCTGTTGTAGACCACGCC
>NZ_LBCO01000024.1:416937-425919 GCF_000988085.1 Janthinobacterium sp. KBS0711
TGTTGTAGACCACGCCGATGACGATGGGATGATCGATATTGCCGTCCTGGAATTGCACGACGACTTCCTGGCCCACGCGCGGCAAGGCGATTTGTCCCATCTGCGGGCCCGCCATCGGCATCATGACCCGTATCCATGGCGAGCTGCGCTCATCGAATTCACCCAGGCGGTCCCAGTGAAATTGCAGGCGGATGCGTCCCAGGGCATCGGTATGGATTTCCTCCCCGGCCGGTCCGACGACCAGCGCCGTCTGTACACCGGCAACGATGCATGGCGTGCTGTTGTAGCCGCGGCCCGGGCGCCAACGGATGTCCCGGCGCACGCACAGCATATTGTTGACATAGTGGGACTGTGCGTTCAGGCCGACCTGATAATTATTGCTGGCGCTATGCTCGACTGACAGGATCAGATATTCGCGTTCGGCGATACTGTCCGGGCGCTCCTCGCCAGGCTGATAGCGTTTTTCCTCGGCGCTGAAATGGCCATCGAGCCGGAGGCAAAAGCCGGGCTGTGCGCCACGGTGATTGCCGGCCGCCTCGAAATACTGGCGCAGGTGGTCGCTTTCCTCCATGCGGCGTTGGGCCAGAGCTTCCCCGGCATCGACATCCTTATAGCCATAGGCGCCCGTGTTTTCATATAGTTCGTGGGCAAATACATCACCCTGGCGATTCAGGGAGTAGCCGCTGGCAAGGCGTGGCTGCGGATTTTTATAGTCGAAACTGGCCAAGGTCAGTTGCCCGGAGCCGATCCGGCGCACGGCTTGCCACTGTTGCAGGCCATCGTCTTCCATGGAGCCCGATTCGGAGTGAAAACGCATGGCGCCGTCGCCGGCCGCCGTGGCGATCATGTCAGCCAGGGTGGTATTGTCCGCGAGCCATAGCGTATGGCCATCGGCGCGGTGCTCGTACCAGTAATGCCAGCCCAGCGCCTCCCAGCGCCGGTGCAGGTGGTTATAGTCGGTTTCATTGTGCTGGTTGGCGCAGGTGATTTGCGGATCGTCGCCATGGATGCTGGTTTTCCAGTCGCGCTGCTCGTAGTGCGCAAAGGTCGTTTCGGTCAGCTGCATTACGCTTTGGCCATGGAAGGACACACTGTCCTGGCGCAGCCGGGCAAAGGCCAGCCATGGCTGCAGCACCATCCGGTACCACGCAAAGCCGCCATCGGCGCGCAGCAGGCAAAATTCGCCCACATAGCCGTTAAAGTAGCGCAGCGTACCATCGTCACGCACCATGGAAATGGTCGCCATACGGCCCATCATGGCCTTGAGCGCAATATGCGCGTCATCGGACAGCAATTCGGCCTCGAAACGGAAGTCGCGCGACACTTCTTCCCTGGCGGTCAGCGAATTGACCAGCAGGATGGCGCCGGCTGGCCCATCTTCATGGGGGAAATCGATCTTCAGCAGGCGCCGTTCTTGCGCGGCGAGGTCAAAGGCCGACAGTGCCGCCTGGATGCTTGCATGCATGGTCCGCCTCCTTTACAGGGATGTGATCAGGTGGGCGCCGCAGGCGGTGACATCGCCGTCATAGGCGTACGGCTTGCCCATGTGTTTTGCGCCGGCGCCGTCTGGCGTGATGGGGAAATTGCCCTTGCACTTGGGGCAGAAGGTAGTGTCATCGGCCAGTGCCGCCGTCTTCCCCATCACGGTGCTGCCGGATGAGGCGCTGGTGACCTTGCCGCCGTGATCGGTTGCGTCCCCGAGCCGGATGACGCCGCGTCCCGCATGTTTCATGCTTGCCTCGCTTTCCAGTGATGGGCTGCTCAGGTCAGTTGCAGCAGATAACGCACTTCGGCGCCGCGTACCTTGCCTTGTGCTGTCTGCAAGAACGTCGTCCAGCCCAGGCGCCGTCTTGCTGGAGGGTTGGAACTCAGGAGCAGGGGAGTAATACATGGCGGACTCAATATCAGCCGCACTTCATATTGCAAGTCTGGTACGCCAAACAGCATCAGCATTTTTGCCAGGGCCGCGGCGCCCGTGCTGCGCGGCAGGAAGCGTTGCAGGCCAGCAGGATCCAGAGGGCCGATATGCAGGCAGACGCACATGTCCTGGCGCCAAAGCCGCTGGCCAAGCGTTGCGCCGCGCGCCAGGGTAAAGTTGACACTGCCCAGCAGGCTGCGGCGGTTTTTTTCCAGATAGTCCCAGCCACCGACAAATTGCTGCACGGTGACGGGGACGCCGCAGTACTCGGCCAGCACGGGACCAATCGCTTGCGCGGAGACGGGGCGGCAGCGCAGCAGGCCCGCGTACCAGGCCGCGACGTCCTGCGTCACGGCATCCGGTTCGCCGCTCGACGGCAGCGCGGCGCGCCGCACGCCGGCCAGTGCCGTCAGCAAAGGCAGTTGTACATCCCTTGCCTGGGTCTGCAGCGTGGATTCCAGCCGATACTTTTCCCACGCCTGGTAATACAGCGTGAGCATGCGGTGTGAAAAGATATCGAGGAAGGCCGAGACGCCAGCGTCTTTGCTCGACAAACGGTGGCCGGCGATGCGTTCCGAATGGTGCAAGGGCAAGGTGCCTCCGACGCCGAGAAAACGCATGAATGTGGGTGTCAGGGTCAGCTGCTCATTGTCGTCGAGCGAGAGCAGTTCGATTTCACTGGCGGGAAAACTCAAGGACAAGCTGTTCTTGAAGCGCAGCACGTGGCCGAAGGCTTGCGCATGGGACACGTTCTGCTGACGCAGCCAGCACAGCAGAATACGCACCGCCTGCACAAACTGGTAGCGGTATGGCTCGGCCAGCAAGTGTTGGATTACACCAGATTCTGCAGTCCGCTTCTTGGTTTGCATCGGATCAGCTCCTTTCCGCTTTGCCCTGACAGCACCACCAGTTCGATGAAACTGTTGATTTGCACATATAGCCCAAGGAAGTGATCGATTACCTGTACAAACAGGTGCATGCCGCTGCCGACGAACGCTTCCTCGTCCAGCGTGAGGCGTACCTCCACGCCATGCGCCAGCGAGGTGCCGCGCTTGTGCCGCAGCCATGTCGTGGTCGGCGAGTGCGCCAGCGCGACGATGCCGCCGATCTGGCGCTGCGAGCTTGCCGATTGGGACTGGTCATATAGCGTCAGCATTTCGCGCAGCGCCGGCAGGCCCTCCTGGACCAGCGCGTGATGATTCAGCGCCAGGTGTGAAATCAGGCGCCAGTGCAGGCCCGCGCCCGGTGGGAAACGTCGGGGCTGGCTGGGGCGTCGCAGCATGTGCAGTGCAGGTCCGCCGCCGCACGGTTGCAAGTCTCCTTGCGGCTGGCCGTATTTGAGTGACAGTGGAAGATCGCGGTTACTGCATGTCAGCGACAGCGACAAGCTGGCTTTTTCATTGATCAAGGGATGGAAGTCGCTATCGACCAGCGTGATTTTCTTTTCATGGCCAGGGCTTTTGAGGGCAAGCGTCGTGTCGTGGCGCATGACCCAGTAATGACCTTGTTGCGCCGCGCCCTCGCCATGGCGCAGGCTGTACAGCGGGCGAAATTCGGTCAGCGTGCTTTCCCCTCCGCGTTGGCGCAGCAAACGCACCGCATCAACGGTGACGACTTCGTAACCATGGGCATGGGTCGCATGGGCCAGCACGGAATAGTCGGTTTTCTGCCGGGTGATGGCGATCGGCACGCCTTCCTGGCGGAAGAGGTTGACCGCCGGACTGCAGCCCAGCCTTAAGTTGTCGCTGGAAATACTGGACAACATGCGCGCCGCGGCGGAATCGGGTCGCAAACCGGTCATGCACAGATGCAGGGTAAAGCGCTGGCAACCAGGCGGCAGGGCAGCACTCAGCGCCGCGATATCGATGTCGAAGAAATTGAATTTTTCGGGATACGCAAAATACTCGCTCAGGATGCGGTAGGCCGGCTGCGAACGGGCACCGAAAGGTATCAAGGCATCCGCCTCGGTGAAGCCGACGGGCGTCAAGGGCAAGGCGGGCAAGGCTATCCACTGCACCGCGTCGATGGACACAAAAGCGCAGACTGCATGCAGGAACAGGGCATCGCGCAAGGCGGCGGAAAAAGAGGCTTCGCCATCGATGAAAACGCGCAGTGATGCTGGCGCCGCATCGAGATGCCGGATGCCGATGTTCAGGGCGGAACTGGCTGATGCTGGCAGGCGTACGCCTGGCGGCGGCTTGATCATCGCATCGAAAGCCGCGCTTTCCAGTAGCGATGTTCCGGTCGTTATGCCGTAGACCGTCTTGAAGCGGCAGCGCACGCCGCGCACAGGCGTTGCGTCCATTTCGCTGCCGGCCGGCAGGTGTACTACGCCCGCTTCAGCCGCTGGGGCGGACTGGTGCACGATGGTGCAGGATGGAAAAGGGCGCAGATAATGTGGAAACAGGGCTTCGAACAAGGCTTCGGTAAATTGCGGATAGTCGTCATCGAGCCGTTTCGAGATGCGGGCCGCCAGCATCGCCACCGATTCGATCAAGTGTTCGACGTGCGGATCTTCGCAAGACTCGCCGGACATGTGCAATTTGCCGGCAATTCTCGGATAGCGTTCGGAGAACTCACGGCAATGCCGTCGCAGCATCACCAGCTCGCGTTCGAAATACGGCAGCAAGTCCTCCATCTCTCTTTTCCTGTGTCTTCGCGGCGGAGTGGTCAGTATCCGAGTGTTTGCTCAGAGGCAAATTGCGTTTGCGCAATAATTGAACAGGGTTGCTGTGCAATATCAAGGACTTCCAAGCTGGCAACATCAGACTGGCAAGGCAACATGATTCCAACGGTCAACATGGAGAACGCAATGACATTGCCATCCAAATTACTTTGGTCCGAGGGCCTGGCCATCGGCCCCCAGCAATTCCAGCAGCTGGACCGCTACCACGAAGCGCGCCTGCAGCGTCTGGCTTCACTCATCAATCCACATTTATGGGGTGTGCACGGCGTCAGCTGGAATGCGGATGCACTGGCCAACAATAGCCTGCGGGCGGACGCCATGTCGCTCGTCTTTCAGGATGGAGAGTTCTTTGAAGCGCCGCTTGGCGATGTATTGCCCAGTGCAGTAGACCTGTCCAAGCTGCCTTCCAGCGAACATAGTTTTACTTTTTATGCCGCGTTGCCCACGCTGCGGGCACATGGCGGCAATGTGAGTGCTGCCGGCGCGCGGTATGTCCAGGCGGATATAGAAACTCCGGATCTGTACAGCGAGGCAGTCAGCGTCGATGTGGCTTACCTGCAGAAGCGCGTGTATCTGCTGTCGCAACTGGACCCCCTGCATGATTACCTTGCCATCCCGGTGATACGCTTGTACCGCGCCGGCAATGGCAGCTTTGAAATCGATGCCTCCTTCATTCCGCCTGGCCTGACCATCAGCGCCGAGTCTTCGCTGCAGAAAATGCTCGATTCGCTGATCGACCGCATGGGCGCGAAAATTGAGGCGCTGTACAGCCGCCACCGTCAACCCGGTAACAATACGGTTGAATTCCATGGCGGGGATGTTTCCTCGTTCTGGATGCTCAATACCTTGAGCACGGCCAGCGCCACGCTCAGTCATTGCGCCAGTTATCGGCGCCACCATCCTGTATATCTGTTTGAAAAATTGATGGCATTGGCCGGCGGCTTGATGACGTTTTCAAAAAAATACACGCTGAGCGACTTGCCGGCGTATTGTCACGATGACCCGGCTTCCGGTTTCGGCAAGCTCGATGGCATCATCCGTGACCTGATCGATACGGTGCTCCTGTCGCGTTACTTCCCGATTCCATTGTCCAACGACACGCAACAAAACACCCACTATCACGGTTTGCTCGATGCCAAGCGGATTGACCGGCAGACTGAACTTTGTCTTGCGGTCAACGCCGATATGCCGGCGCTGGAACTGGTTGCCACGGTGCCGTTGCAGTTCAAGATATCCTCTCCGGACAATATCGAACTATTACTGGGCCGGGCATTGCCGGGTGCCGAGCTGCGGCATATGGCCCAGGTTCCTGCTGAAGTACCCGTGCGGCCCAATACATATTACTTTTCGATCGATAACAAGGGCAGTATCTATGACAGCATGATCAAGGCACAGGCGATTGCGATTTATGTGCCGTCTGGCATAAAAGGGCTGAAGCTGGAATTGTTCGGCATCAGCGTCACCGCCGCATAACGATAGTTGGCGTGGCGGGTGCTTGTCTTGTCAAAAGATTGCCCTAAGGAATAGACTTGTCCCGGCAGTTGACGTTATCATGTTTTTGTAAGTGTCGGTGGCTGAGCAGTCGGCGCAATGGTGAAACATGGTGACAGCGGGAGTGAGCATGGGCATGGCGAATGATGCGTGATGTGCCGGGTGACTTGCGGCCTGGCGGCGGGATGGGCAGGGCAGCGGTGCGCCGCTGCGGCCGCGCATTGCTGTTGATGCTATGCGCCGCTGTGGCTGCGCCTGCGCTGGCTGCAAGCGCCGCGCCGCCGCACCGGGGCCAGCGCGTGCTGTTCCTCAACGCCTACGATTACGGCCGCGCCGGCGTGGAATCGTACACGCGCACCTATGTGGCCGCCATGGCCGCCGCGGGCCTGGCCAGCGAAGATATCATGGTCGAGCACCTGAACCTCAATACCCAGGGTGACCCGGCGCTGCGCAACGAGATGCGTGATTTGTTGCTTTTAAGATACACCCAGATGATGGGGCGCAAGGCTGACCTGATCATCGCCATGCAGCAGCCGGCGCTCGATTTTTTGCTGTCCGACCTGGCGCCGCTGGCGCGCGGCGTGCCCGTGCTGGCGATTAACACCTCGGGCAATGCCTTGCCGGCCGGCAGCCCGCTGGCCATCTGGCAGCAAAAGGCGAACGTCGATTTTCCCGGCACCCTGGCGCAAGCGATGGCGCTGTTCCCGGAAACCAAAACCATCGTCATGGCCGTCGGCGCGAGCGAGGCCGACCAGGCCCTGAAGCGCAACATGCAGCAGGCGGCGCAGGCGTGGCAGGGCAGGGTTTATATGGAGTATCTCGACGGCCTGACCCTGGCGCAGATGCGCGTGAAGGTGGCGCACCTGCCCGCCGATACGCTGCTGCTGGCGGGCAACGTCAACCGCGACGTGGCCGGCGCCATCGCCACGCCCGTGCAGTTTGCCGGCGAGCTGGCGCGGCTGGCGAACGTGCCTGCCTTCGGCATGTACAACACGAATGTGGGCAAGGGCATCCTGGGCGGCTCCATCCTGCACATCGAAGGGGCCGCGCAGCAGGTGGCGCAGATGTCGCTGGCCGTGTTGGCCGGCAAGGCGCCTGCCGCGCCGGGCGCCTTGCTGCCGCCGATCCGCCCGGTGCCCATGTACGACTGGGAGCAGCTGCAGCGCTGGGATGCCGACATCAGCCAGCTGCCGCCAGACACCCTGTTCTTCAACCGTCCGCCGCAGCTGTGGCACGAACACCGCGCCGCCGTGCTGCTGGCGGCCGGCGTCTTCATCGTGATGGCCGGCTTGCTGAGCGCCTTGCTGCTGCAGCGGCGGCGTTTGCGCCGCGCCGAGAGCGAGGCGCGCGAGAGCGAGCAGCGCTTCCGCATCCTCGTCGAGCATGCGCCCGAAGCCATCGTCGTGTATGACCTGGACCAGGACCGCTTCATCGACGCCAACAGCAGTGCGCAGCGCATGCTGGGCATGTCGCGCGAAGCGCTGCTGGCGCGTGGACCGTTCGACCTGTACAGCATGGAGCAGCCCGACGGCATGCCTTTGGGCCTGATGATGGAAGAGCATCTGCGCCGCGCCATGCTGGGCGAACCCATCCTGGTCGAGCGCAATGTGCGGCGCGCCGACGGCAGCATCTTCCCTTGCGAAGTGCGGCTGGTGCGCTTGCCGATGGAAGGGAGGCGCCTGGTGCGCAGCGGCATCGTCGACATTTCCGAGCGCAAGCAAAGCGAGCAGGAATTGCTCGGCTACCGCGACCATCTGGAAGAGCTGGTGCAGCAGCGCACGGCCGCCCTGTCGGTGGCCGTCACCGAGGCCGAATCGGCGAACCGCGCGAAAAGCGTCTTCCTGGCCAACATGAGCCACGAATTGCGCACGCCCTTGAATTCCGTGATCGGCTTTTCGCAGATGATGGCCGATTCGAGCAGCATGTTCGAGGAAGAAAAACATAACCTGGCCATCATCAACCGCGCCGGCCATCATTTGCTCACCTTGATCAACGATATCCTGGAATTGTCGAAAATCGAGGCGGGCCGCATGCAGCTGCAAGCGGGACCCGTCGACTTGAACGGTTTGCTCGACGAAGTGCTCGAGATGGTGCGCATGCGCTCCGGCGACCAGGGCATCGCGCTGCGGCTCGAACGTGCCGGCGTGCCGCCGCTGGTGCGTCTCGATGGCGCCAAGCTGCGCCAGGTGCTGCTCAATTTGCTGTCGAACGCGCTCAAGTTCATCGAGCAGGGCAGCGTGACCCTGTCGCTGGCCTGCGAGACGGGCGGCGATGGGCAGGTGGCGCTGGCGTTCGCTGTGCGCGATACGGGCAGCGGCATCGCGGAAGAGGATCTGGAACGCATCTTTGAACCGTTCGTGCAGGCCGACAGCGCCGTGGCGCAGGCCGGCACGGGACTGGGGCTGACCATTTCGCGCGAGTTTGTGCGCCTGATGGGCGGCGAGCTGCGCGTCGAATCGACCTTGGGCGCCGGCTCCCGCTTCAGTTTCGAACTGCGTGCGCCGGTGCTGCAGCAGCCGGCCATCGCAGCGCTGGCGCCGGGCCGCGTGGCGCGCCTGCCGCCGACCCAGCGCGGGCGCATGGTGCTGCTGGTCGACGATGACGACAACTGCCGCAAGCTGCTGGCCGGCTTGCTGGCGCCGCTGGGCTTCCAGCTGCACGAGGCTGCGGGCGGCGTGCAGGCGCAAGCCATGCTGGCGGCGCAGCGCTACGACATCGTGCTCAGCGACTGGCGCATGCCGGACATGGACGGCCTGGCGCTGACCCGCTGGCTGCGCGCGCAGCCGGCGCTGGTGCAACCGCGCCTGGTGATCATGACCGCTTCCGCCTTCGAGGAAGAAAAGCAGGAGGCGCTGGCGGCTGGCGCCGACGGCTTCCTGCGCAAGCC
>NZ_LBCO01000024.1:425962-473464 GCF_000988085.1 Janthinobacterium sp. KBS0711
ATGCTGGAGCAGCAACTGGGCGTGCGCTTCCAGCGCACCGGCGCCATGCCGCCGCGCGTGCCGGCGGCCGCCTTCGACTTGCAGCAGTCGCTGGGCCAGCTGGGCGCGGCCGAGCGTCAGGCGCTGCTCGAATCCGTGCAAGCCCTCGATTTGCGCCGCAGCGCCATCGTGTTGTCAGGCGTGGCGACCAGCCTGCCGCAGCTGGCCGCGCACATCGCCGCCATGCTGGAACAGCATCAATATCAGCCGCTGTGCGCCTTGCTGGCGCAGCTGGCCAGCGAGCCGCAGGGCGAAGACGCATGACGCTTCACGCATCCAAGGGCGCGCGCCTGGGCGGCGTGTCCATCGTGCTGGCCGTCAGCGTGGCGCTGACGTTTGTCGTCACGGCGCTGCTGCTGGTGTTTGCCGTGCTGTTTTACCAGTCCGAACGCGAGCAGCGCTGGCAGCAGCTGCAGCGCAGCCTGTCCGTGAGCGCGGACCAGCTGGCCGTGGCCATCGAACTGCCCTTGTGGAATCTCGATGAGAAGCAGATGCAGGCCATCATGCGCAGCATGCTGGGCAAGCGCGACCTCGTGGCCAGCTCGCTGACGCCGGGCATCGGCAAGGAGGCGCTGGTCCTGCGCCGCACCGCGGACGGTGCCATCGGCAGCTTTTCCTCGCTGTCCGCGGAACCAGACTGGCTGGTGCAGCGGCGCCCCGTGACGATGGGCGGGCAGGTCATCGGCAGCGTTGCCGTGTATGCGACGCCGGCCCTGCTGCACGCGCAGTTGCGGCAGCGTGCGCTGGGCATCGGCGCCATGATCGTGGCGCTCGACGTGATCCTCGTGGCCAGCATCTGGCTGCTCATGTGGTGCCTGATGCTCAAGCCCCTGAAGGCGATCGGCCAGTATGCGGCCGGCATTCAGGCGGGGCAGGGCGAAGCGTTCGGCACGCCGCCGAAAGCGTGGTTCCTGGGCGAGCTGCGCACCTTGTACCGCTCCATCCGCGACATGGTGGCGCTGCTCGACAGTCGCTATCGCGCCTTGCAGCGCAGCGAGGAACGCGTGCAGATGGCCACCGGCGCGGCCAGCATCGGCATCTGGGACTGGAACGTGCGCAGCGGCGCCTTGCAATGGGACGAGCAGATGTACGCGCAGTTCAAGGCCGATGCCGACAACGGCACGGCGCCGGCGGCGATCTGGCGCGCGGCGCTGATGCCCGACGACGTGCCGGCCGCCAAGGAAGCCTTGCGCGCCGCGCTGGGCGCCGGCCAGGCGTTTACGCACGAGTACCGCATCCTGTGGCCCGATGGCGCCATCCGCTACATCAAGGTCGATGCCGTGATCTTCCGCGACGGGCAAGGCCTGCCCATGCGCCTGGTGGGCTCGAACTATGACATCACGGCGCACCGCGAGGCCGAACTGGAACTGCTGCGCCACCGCCATCATTTGGAAGAACTGGTGGCCGAGCGCACGAGCGCCCTGTCGGTGGCCGTCAGCCAGGCGCAGGCGGCGAACCGCGCCAAGAGCACCTTCCTGGCGAACATGAGCCATGAACTGCGCACGCCCTTGAATTCCGTGATCGGCTTTTCGCGCCTGATGGCCGCCTCGCCCAATATGCACGACGATGAAAAGCGCAACCTGGCCATCATCCACCGTTCCGGCAATCATTTGCTCACCCTGATCAATGAAATCCTCGAACTGTCGAAGGGCGAGGCGGGGCGCCTGCAGGCGCAGACGGCCGTAGTGGCGCTGGCGCCCCTGCTGCAGGAAGTGATGGACATGCTGGGCATGCGCGCCGAGCAGCAGGGGCTGGCCCTGCGCCTCGATTGCGCGGGCCTGCCGGCGGCCGTGCTGCTCGACGCGATGCGCTTGCGCCAGGTGCTGCTGAACCTGATGTCGAACGCCGTCAAGTTCGCTGGCGGCGGCGAAGTCACCTTGCGCGTGCGCGGCGAGCTGCGCGATGACGCCACCTGGCGTTTGTCGTTCGCCGTCAGCGATACGGGCATCGGCATCGCCCAGGAAGACCAGCAGCGCATCTTCGAGCCCTTTGTGCAGGCCGACAGCGCGGGACCGAAGGATGGCACGGGCCTGGGCCTGGCCATCTCGCGCGAATTCGTGCAGCTGATGAAAGGCGAGCTGACGGTGGAATCGACGCCGGGGCAGGGCGCCACCTTCCGTTTCAGCATACCCGCGCAGGCGGCCGAAGCGCCCGTGCCGGTACCCGTGCCGCAGCCCGTGGCGCCGGCGCCCGAGGTGTTGCCGGCACTGCGCGCGCAAGACTTGCTGCTGCTGGCCGGGGAAGAACGCGCCGCCTTGCTGGTGGCGCTGCGCGAATTGAACCTGGCGAGGGTGGCACAGCTGCTGGCGGCCTTGCCCGCGGCGGCTGCGCCCTTGCTGGCGCCGCTGCAGGCCATGCTCGACCAGCATCAGTACCGCCAGTTATGCGACTTGCTGGAGAATGAGGGGGCGCTGGCGCACGTTTGAAAGTGTGGGCTGACAACATCGGATTCGCTGAAAAGAAGGACTAAGTAGCGCCGATGGATGGTGCTAAATTGCAATAAAGATTATGATGATAGTACGTAGTTCATCGCAAAGAAATGTCTTGTCCAGCGCGGCAACCGATCGCCGCGCCTCATCCAAAGCTGAGAGAACTGCTACATGCACCGCGATTTTTCGGAAGTGAACTCGAAGGGCGAAGTACTGATCGTTGAAGATACGCCGGCTTCGCTGAAGCTGTTGAGCGATTTGCTGGGCGGCGCCGGCTATGCCGTGCGCCAGGCGCCGAACGGTGAACTGGCCCTGTGGACGGCCCAGGCGCGCCCGCCCGAGCTGATCCTGCTCGACGTGCGCATGCCCGGCCTCGACGGCTTTGAAGTGTGCCGCCGCCTGAAGGAGATACCGTCCCTGCGCCAGGTGCCGGTGATCTTCCTGTCGGCCCAATACGATACGGACGACAAGGTGCGCGGCTTTGCGCTGGGTGCCGTCGATTTCATCGCCAAGCCCTTCCAGGCCGAGGAAATTCTGGCCCGTACCGACGCCCACGTGCGCCTGGCGCGGGCGCAGCTGCAGCTGGCGCAGGAACGCGCCAACCTGGAACGGAGGGTGGCCGAACGCACGGCCGAACTGGAGCAGGTGGCCAGCACCCTGGCGCGCGAAGTGCAGATCCGCCGCGCCAATGAAGAATTGCTGCGCCTGTCGGGCCAGGTCTTCGAAGCGACCCAGGACGCCATCCTGATCACGGATGCGGCCGGCGTCATCGTCACGGCCAATCCCGCTTTTACACGCATCACCGGCTACGCGGCGCCGGAAGTGGTGGGCACGGACATCCTGCGCCTGCATGCGGAACACACGGGCGAAGCGGTGCTGCAGGCCATGCGTCAGGGCTTGCGCAGCAGCGGCTGCTGGTCGGGCGAGGTGCAGACGCGGCGCAAGAGCGGCGACACCTATCCCTGCCTGCTCAGCGCCTCCACCGTGCACGGGCCCGATGGCGCCGTCGTCAACTATATCGGTGTCTTCCTCGACATCAGCGAACGCAAGGCCGAGCAGCACCTGATCGATTTCCTCTCCTACCACGACGCGCTGACGGGCTTGCCGAACCGCGTGCTGCTGCGCGAGCGCTTCGAACAGACGCGCGCGAACGCTCTGCGCGACGGCCAGCAGGTGGTGCTGATGTGCCTCGACCTGGACCGCTTCAAGAACATTAACGATTCGCACGGCCAGGCCGTGGGCGACAAGGCGCTGCAGGTGGTGGCGCGTTTCCTGTCCGGCTGCGTGCAGGAGGGCGACACGGTGGTGCGCCAGGGCGGCGACGAATTCCAGATTCTGCTGCAGGACGATGCCCTGCTGGGGCGTACCCTGGGGCTGGCGCAAACCATCCTGGCCGGCTTGCGCGAGGAACTCAGCGTCGACGGCGAACGCCTGGCGCTGACGACCAGCATCGGCATCGCCATGTGCCCGGCCGATGGCGACAGCCTCGACGACGTGCTGCGCCATGCCGACACGGCCCTGGTGCGCGCCAAGGAAATGGGGCGCGACCATTACGCCTTCTTCACGGAGCGCATGGGCAGCGATATCCGCGCCCGCCTGGCGATGCAGCAGCAGCTGCGCGGCGCCATCTGCCGCGATGAATTCGAAGTGCACTACCAGCCGCAGATGTGCTTGCGCACGGGCGCCTTGCTGGGCGCGGAAGCCCTGCTGCGCTGGGATAATCCGGTGCTGGGCAAGGTGCCTCCCGGCCTGTTCATCGCGCTGGCCGAGGAATACGGCTTGATCACGGCCATCGGCGAATGGGTGCTCGAAAGCGTGTGCGCGCAAATCCGCGCCTGGCACGATGCGGGCCTGGGCAGCATCAAGGTGGCCGTCAACCTGTCCGGAAAACAGTTCGCGCAGGATCGCACGGTGCCGTTCGTCGAGGCGGCCTTGCGCAAATACGGCATCGCGCCCGCCTGCCTGGGCATCGAGATCACGGAAAGCACGGTGATGGGGGACCCGGATAAGGCCGTGGCGGCCCTGACGCGCCTGAAGGATATCGGCGTGGGCATTTCGCTCGACGACTTCGGCACCGGCTATTCCAGCCTCGGCTACCTGAAACGTTTTCCCATCGACGTGCTGAAGATCGACAAATCCTTCGTCGACGACGTCACCACCAGCAGCAGCGACGCGGCCATCGCCCGTTCCGTCATCTCGCTGGCGCACAACCTCGACATGCGCGTCATCGCCGAAGGCGTGGAAACGCGCGCACAGGTCGACTTCCTGACGGAACACGGCTGCGATGAAATGCAGGGCTATTTTTTCAGCCGCCCCCTGGCCGCGGACGCCTTCACGGCCTTGCTGCGTGAACGGCGCACCCTGGCCGTAGCGTAAGAGGTAAGCACTGCGGTGCGGCCGATGCACCATGCCGGTGCGTCCGCTGCAGCGCGGTGCGCGATTCTCACTTTTCCTTCCCCTGACGCTGGCACATATCCTGCTTAGGTAATCGCTTATTTACGCGATTGCCCCGCATGCCAGACAGTCCCCATCCAGCCACGCCTTTACCAGCCAGCGCCCACGGCGCCTGGCAGGCGCACCTGCGCCTGGGCTTTGCGCTGCACGATGGCGTCAGCCGCCTCGTCGAGCGCACGCACAGCGGCCCCCTGCGCGTGCAAAAGCCCCTGTACCCGGAAGGCGACGCCGTCTGCCACGCCATCATCATCCATCCGCCCGGCGGCGTCGTGGGCGGCGACCAGCTGGCCGTCGACGCCACGGTGGGCGAGGGCGCGCACGCCTTGCTCACGTCGCCGGGCGCCGCCAAGTGGTACCGCGCCAACGGCCACGTCTCGGGCCAGCACATCGTGCTGCGCGCCGGTAGCGGCGCGGCCATCGAGTGGCTGCCGCAGGAAAGCATTTTCTTCGACCAGGCGTGCGTGCGCCTGCGCCACGAAGTGGAACTGGCGCCGGACGCCAGCTACATCGGCTGCGACATCGTCTGCCTGGGCCGCAGCGCCTCGGGCGAAGTTTTCAACACGGGCAGCATCAGCCAGCAGGTGCAGATCCGCCGCGGCGGCAAGCTGCTGTGGTGGGAGCAGGGCGTGCTAGCGGCCGGCGGCGCACTGATGGCCAGCCCGCTGGGATTGGGGGGCCACACCGTGTGCGCCACCCTGATCGCCGTCGGCACACAAGTTACGCCTGCCGTGCTGGCTGCCGTGCGCGAGATCGGCGTGCCGGCCGGCGCCGCGTTTGGCGCCACGCACATGAAATCGCTGGTGGTGGTGCGCCTGCTGTGCGGCGACAGCGAGGCGGCGCGCCGCATCATGCTGACCGCCTGGCAGCTGCTGCGCCCCGCCATGCTGGGGCGCGACGCCGTCGTGCCCCGCATCTGGAACACTTAATCAGGAAAGAAGCGCAAGGAAAACCATGGACCTGACTCCCCGAGAAAAAGACAAGCTGCTCATTTTTACGGCCGCGCTGCTGGCCGAACGGCGCCTGGCGCGCGGTTTGAAATTGAATTATCCGGAAGCGGTGGCCCTGATCAGCGCCGCCATCATGGAAGGCGCGCGTGATGGAAAGTCGGTGGCGCAGCTGATGTCGGACGGTACCAAGATCCTCTCGCGCGCCGACGTCATGGACGGCATCGCCGAGATGATCCCCGACATCCAGGTGGAAGCGACCTTCCCCGATGGCAGCAAGCTGGTGACCGTGCACCACCCGATACCGTAGTTTTTTTTGAGAAGGAGTCCGTCATGACCCCAGGCGAATACCAATTGGAAGAAGGCGAAATCAGCTTGAATGCCGGGCGCGCCACGGCCACCGTGGTGGTGGCCAACCGGGGCGACCGGCCGATCCAGGTCGGCTCGCACTTCCACTTTTTTGAAGTCAACCCGGCATTGGCGTTCGAGCGCTGGCGCGCCTACGGCATGCGCCTGAACATCACGGCCGGCACCGCCGTGCGCTTCGAACCGGGCCAGCAGCGCACCGTGGAACTGGTGGCGCTGGCGGGCGAGCGCAAGGTGTACGGCTTCAATGGCGAAGTGATGGGCGAACTGCAAGACACTCCACCGGGAAAGGATTGAGATGGCCAGTATTCCCCGCAGCGCGTATGCCGAAATGTTCGGCCCCACCAAGGGCGACCGTATCCGCCTGGCCGACACGGAATTGTTCATCGAGATCGAGCATGACTATGCGATCTACGGCGAAGAGGTGAAATTCGGCGGCGGCAAGGTGATCCGCGACGGCATGGGCCAGTCGCAGCGCTGCGCGGCCGAGGTGATGGATACCGTCATCACGAATGCCGTCATCCTCGACCACTGGGGCATCGTGAAGGCCGATATCGGCTTGAAAAATGGCCTGATCTTCGGCATCGGCAAGGCGGGCAACCCCGACATCCAGCCCGGCGTGACCTTGCCCATCGGCGGCGCCACCGAGATCATCGCCGGCGAAGGCATGATCGTCACGGCCGGCGGCGTCGACACGCATATCCACTTCATTTGCCCGCAGCAGATCGAGGAAGCCTTGATGAGCGGCGTGACCACCATGCTGGGCGGCGGCACGGGACCTGCCGTCGGTACGGCCGCCACCACCTGCACGCCGGGGCCGTGGCATTTGCACGCGATGCTGGCGGCGGCCGATGCCTTCCCCATGAACCTGGGCTTCATGGGCAAAGGCAATGTGAGTTTGCCGCTGCCGCTGGAAGAACAGGTGCGCGCGGGCGCCATCGGCCTGAAACTGCACGAAGACTGGGGCAGCACGCCGGCCGCCATCGACAATTGCCTGTCCGTTGCGGACCGTATGGATATCCAGGTGGCGCTGCACAGCGATACCCTCAACGAGGGCGGCTTCCTCGAGCACACGCTGGCCGCCTTCAAGGACCGCACCATCCACACGTTCCACACGGAAGGGGCGGGCGGCGGCCATGCGCCCGACATCATCGCCGCCGTGGGGCAATCCAACGTGCTGCCCTCGTCGACCAACCCGACGCGCCCATTTACCGTCAACACGCTCGACGAGCACCTGGACATGCTGATGGTGTGCCACCACCTGGACCCGGCCATTGCCGAAGACGTGGCCTTTGCCGAGTCGCGCATCCGCCGCGAAACCATCGCCGCTGAAGACATCCTGCACGATATCGGCGCCATCTCGATGATGTCGTCCGACTCACAAGCGATGGGCCGCGTGGGCGAAGTGATCATGCGCACCTGGCAGACGGCGCACAAGATGAAGGTGCAGCGGGGCGCGCTGGCGCCCGACACTGCCCGCAGCGACAACTTCCGCGCCAAGCGCTACATCGCCAAGTACACGATCAACCCGGCCATCACGCACGGGATTTCGCACGTGGTGGGCTCCATCGAGGCGGGCAAGATCGCCGATATCGTGTTGTGGAAACCGGCCTTTTTCGGCGTCAAGCCGTCGATGATTTTAAAAGGCGGCATGATCGCGGCCGCGCAGATGGGCGACCCGAACGCGTCGATCCCCACGCCGCAGCCCGTGCACTACCGCATGATGTTCGGCGCCTTTGGCGGCGGCCTGAAAAAGTCGTTTACGTTTGTCTCGCAGGCGGCCTACGACCTCGATATCGGGCACCAGCTGAAACTGAGCAAATCCGTCATCGCCGTGAAGAATATGCGCGGCTTGCGCAAGCACGACATGATCCACAACAGCGCCACGCCGCACATGGAGGTGGACCCGGAAACCTACGCCGTGCGCGCCGACGGCCAGCTGCTCGTGTGCGAGGCGGCCGCCGTGCTGCCGATGGCGCAGCGCTATTTTCTATTTTAAGCAGGAGACAAGCATGCTGACTTTGCATACCAAATTAGGTCCCGACGATGAGCGGGCACCCACCGCGCAACTGGTTCTGCCCTACGACCAGCGCGAAAAATGCCGGCTGCGCGCCGTGCTGTCGAATGGCGACGACGTGGCCGTGTTCACCGTGCGCGGCACGGTGCTGCGCGACGGCGAGCGCATGACGGGACCGGAAGGGCAGGTGGTGCAGATCGTCGCCGCGCGCGAACCGACCTATCTGGTGCGGTGCGCCGATGCCCATACCTTGCTGCGCTGCGCTTTTCACCTGGGCAACCGCCACACGCAGGCGCAGGTGGGCGATGGTTTTCTGCGCATCCGCAAGGACGTCGTGCTGAAGGAGATGCTCGAAGGATTGCAGGCGACGGTGACGGAAGAAAGCGCGCCGTTCGAGCCGGAGGCGGGCGCGTATGGCGGCGGCCATGGTCATCACGACGGCCACGGCCAGCACTTGCTGGCGCCCGTGCCGCTGCGGCAGAAGATTCACCGTCCCGGCGATGTGCCAGGCGTTGCGTGATGCAGGCCGCGGCCCTGCTGCATTTGCTGCAGTTCGCCAGCCCGGCCTTGCCGATCGGCGCCTACAGCTATTCGCAGGGGCTGGAAGCGGCGCTCGAATCTGGCCTGGTGCACGACGCGGCCACGGCGCGCGCGTGGATCGCCGAGCATCTGGCGCAGGTGGTGGCGCGCTGGGAAGCGCCCCTGTGCTGGCGGCTGATGCAGGCGTTTGAAGCGCAGGATTTGCGCGCCGTGCAGCGCTGGAGCGAGCGTTTCATCGCGTCGCGCGACACGGCGGAATTTCGTGCCGAGACCATCCAGATGGGCTATTCCTTGACCAAATTGCTGGCCGAGTTGGGCGTGGCCGACGGCGTGCTGATCGACATGCTGCAGGGACAGGCGGAAGTGGCCCTGCCGACGGCCTATGCCTGCGCCGTGGCGGCGCTGGCCATTCCCCGCGAAGAGGCGCTGCTGGCCATGCTGTTCGCCTGGGCGGAAAACCAGGTGCTGGTGTGTGTGAAATCCGTGCCGCTGGGACAGGTGGCGGGCCAGCGTTTGCTGCTGTCGTTGCGGCCCGATCTGGAAGCGGCGGCGCTGACGGCGCAAAATTTACAAGACGACGAGATGGGCAACTGGGCGCCCGGCCTGTCGCTGCTGTCGATGCGCCACGAAGTGCAGTACAGCCGCCTGTACCGTTCCTGAACCATTTTATGAGAGAGTAAACATGACTTCGATCACCTCCAATCCGCTGCGCGTGGGCATCGGCGGGCCCGTCGGCTCGGGCAAGACGGCCCTGTGCGAAATGCTGTGCAAGGGCATGCGCGAGCGCTACGACATGGCCGTCATCACGAATGACATCTATACGAAGGAAGACATGGAAATCCTGCTGCGCGCGGACGCCTTGCCGGCCGAGCGCCTGATGGGCGTGGAAACGGGCGGCTGCCCGCACACGGCCATCCGCGAAGACGCATCGATCAATCTGGAAGCGATCGCGCGCATGCAGGCAGATTTTCCCAACCTTGATTTGATCCTCGTCGAATCGGGCGGAGACAATCTGGCCGCCACTTTCAGTCCGGAATTGTCGGACCTGACGATTTACGTGATCGACGTGGCCGGCGGCGAAAAAATCCCGCGCAAGGGCGGGCCCGGCATCACCCGTTCCGATTTGCTGATCATCAACAAGACGGACCTGGCGCCGTACGTGGGCGCCAACCTGGACATCATGGCGCAGGATGCCAAGCGCATGCGCGGCGAGCGCCCCTTCGTATTTACCAACTTGCGCAGCGGCGATGGCGTGCAGGTGGTCATCGATTTTATCCGCGAGCAAGGTTTGCTCGATCAACCAGGCAAGGAGCTGCAATGACTGCAAGACTGATGAGAAAAACAGCCGCCGTGGCGGCCCTGTGCCTGCTGGCCATGCCCGCCATGGCCCACCCCGGCCACGGCGAAAGCGTGGGCTTCCTGGCCGGTTTCGCCCATCCGTTCACGGGCATCGACCATTTGCTGGCCATGCTGGGCGTGGGCATCTGGGGCGGCCAGCAGCGCCGCGGCCTGGCGCAGCCCACCACGTTTCTCGGCATGATGCTGCTCGGCGCCCTGGCCGGCATGGCGGGCTTGACGATGCCCGGGCTGGAAACGGGCATCGCCGCCACGGTGGCGCTCGTAGGGCTGGCCATCGCACTGGCGCTGGCCTTGCCGAACTGGCTCGGCATGGGATTGGTGGGTCTGTTCGCCTTGGCGCATGGCAATGCCCACGGCCAGGAATTGCCGGCAGCCTCGGCCGCCTGCGGCTTCATGCTGGCCTCGGCTGTCCTGCTGGGTGCGGGGCGTTTCACCGGCCAGGTGCTGGCCGAGCGCATGCTGCGTGTGGCCGGCGTGGCCTTGACGGCCGCCGGCGTGGTGTTGATGGGAGTTGCTTAGGCGCCGGGACGGCGTTCCGACAGCACGATGGGCGCCGCTTTTTCAGGATGCAAGCCCTGGTGGCCCGCATACACGGCGGCAATCGCCGCCATGTCGGCGTCCTTGTCGCCCGTCAAATACAAATGGTCGACGACACCCAGCACCTTGTTCGGGTAGTCGATGTAGACCAGCAGCAAGGGCACCTTGGCTGCGACGGCCAGGTGATAAAAGCCGCTTTTCCAGTTCGGGCGGTAGCTGCGCGTCGCTTCCGGCGTGATGGCCAGCCAGTACCAGTCGGCGGCCAGCATGCGTTCGGCCTGGCGCTGTATCGTGCCGCTGGTGGTGCTGCGGTCGACGGGTTCGCCGCCCAGGTAGCGCAGCACCTTGCCCATCGGACCGCGGAACAGCGAATCCTTGGCCAGCCAGCGGAAGGGCAGCGACAATGCCCATTTGCCGAACAGGCCGACGATGAAATCCCAGTTGGACGTGTGCGGGTAGACGACGGCGATGCCGCGCGGCCCCGGCAAGGGGCGAAAGCGCATGCGCCAGCCAAACAGGTGCAGCACGCGCAGCGCGCAGCGCTGGTGCCAGGTCGGCAAGTCGCCCGCTTGTACAAATAAATCGTCCATTGATACCCTTCAGTGACACTGTTCTTAATGGGATGGCGCTGGTGGCCATTTTCCTTGAAGCAAAAATTCTGCGCAGGCATTCTATACGGGGCTGGCGGTGGCGACAAGCAGCCGAGGCCGCTATTCATGCGGTGCCGCGGCCGTTGCTGCCCCTATTTTAACGATGCTTTGCCACGGTGTCGGGCACTAAATGCGCACAATGTGGTCAAAACTTGATGCAAGGTTGATCCACCCGATAGGGAGCCATGGCATGAAAAACAATATCGATGATGGACATGGGCAGCAAATCCGAACGGACAAAGTGATGGCCGAGCTCGTCGAGCGGGGCGTGGCGTTTCATCATGCGCTGGGGCGAACGGTGGCGACGGCCTACCTGCGCGAGCACGCGGTGCCGGCCGAGGTGATACGCCGCGTCTTCAGCAGCGTGCAGGCGCGCCGTCCGGCCCGGCCGGCACGGCGCCGATGGCGCTGAAGGGCAGAAAAAACGGCGGGCGCCGCGACCGTCACGCAATCCGTTGCGTTGGTATCGTTGCGCCCGCCGCCAGGGGGAGGAGCAGCTCATTGCTGCTCAGGGTGCCGTTCAGCCGTGGGCCGCCAGCGCCGGATAGTCCGTGTAGCCGGCCGCGTCCGGTGCGTACAGGGTGGCCGGGTTCAGCGGGTTCAGTGGCGCGTCGCTGTGCAGGCGGATGGGCAGGTCGGGGTTGGCGATGAACCACAGGCCAAAGGCCACGGCATCGGCTTCACCCTTGGCCAGCAGGGCTTCGGCCGCCGCCTTGTCCATTTTCTCGTTGGCGATGTACACGCCGCCGAATTCCAGCTTCAGGTACGGGCCCAGACGGTCGTCGCCCAGCGCTTCGCGCGCGCAGATAAAGGCGATGCCGCGCTTGCCCAGTTCGCGCGCCACATAACCGAAGGTGGCGCGCGGGTCGGAATCGCCCATGTCGTGCGCATCGCGGCGCGGCGCCAGGTGCATGCCGACCTTGTCCGCGCCCCATACTTCGATACATGCGTCCGTCACTTCCAGCATCAATCGGGCGCGGTTTTCAATCGAGCCGCCGTAGTTGTCGGTGCGTAAGTTGGTGCTGTCTTGCAGGAACTGGTCGAGCAGATAGCCATTGGCGCCGTGGATTTCCACGCCGTCGAAGCCCGCTTTTTTCGCATTTTCCGCGCCCAGGCGGTAGGCTGCCACGATGCCGGGAATCTCTTCCGTATCGAGCGCGCGCGGCGTGACGAATTCCTGTTGCGGGCGCACCAGGCTCACGTGGCCGGCCGGCTTGACGGCGCTGGGCGCCACGGGCAGGTCGCCGTCGAGGAAGAGCGGTGCGGAAATGCGGCCCACGTGCCACAGCTGCAGCACGATCAAGCCGCCCGCGTCATGCACGGCCTTGGTGATGTGTTTCCAGCCTTCCACCTGTTCCTCGGACCAGATGCCTGGCGTGTCGGCGTAGCCTACGCCCTGCGGCGTGACGGCCGTCGCTTCCGAGATGATCATGCCGGCCGAAGCGCGCTGCGTGTAGTACTCGGCCATCAGGGCGTTGGGCACGCGGCCCGGATTGCCGGCGCGCGAACGCGTCAGCGGCGCCATGATGATGCGGTTTTTCAGTTGCAGGCTGCCAATGGTGATGGGGTCGAATAAGGTTGCCATGGTGGTTGTCTTTCCTGTCGAGAGTGCCGCGTGCGGCGATGTGGATGGGGTTGCTGTTACAAACCTTGCTGCATGTGATCGAGAAAGGCCTGGATGGTGGCTTCATTGCGGCTGAAGAAACTCCATTGGCCCACTTTTTTGGTGGAAATCAGGCCCGCCTTCTGCAAGCTGGCCAGGTGCGCCGACACCGTCGATTGCGACAGGTTCAGGCGGCGGTCGATCAGTCCGGCGCACACGCCCAGGTGCAGCGGGTGATCCTGTTCACAGAAATGCTGCTCCGGTTCCTTGAGCCATTGCAAAATCTGCCGGCGCACTGGATTGGCCAGCGCCTTGTGGATGGCGTCGATATCCATATTGTTTCTCCTGAATATACAATTCGCTTTCCAGCGATGTATATATCGTGATTGTTCAATTCTAATATCGCTGTTTTACGATATGGCTATCTTACGATATAAATGAAAAGCGTGCTGGCGCCCTCTTCGTTCTGGCAGGGTTCAGGCGGGAAGGGGATTGCGCTGCAGCACGGCAGGACCTGTCAGCACGATGCGCACCAGGTCGACCTGGCGCTGGGCGCCGGCCTTGGCGGTGGCGCTCTTGATCTGCGTGCGCGCCGTGTGAATGGAGATGCGCTGGCGCTCGGCGTATTCCTGCAAGGAATAGCCATTGACGAGCGCTTCCGTCAGGCGCGCCTCGGCCACTGTCATGCCATAGAAATTGCGCAGGGTGGCCGCCAGGGAGGTGATCAAGTCGCTGCTATCGCTGAGGAAAACGGCGATGGCACTGGCCGAACCGAACGGGCTGTGCCAGGAGGGCAGGGGCGTGACGCGCAGACGCAGCTGTTCGCCCGTCAGTCCGTTCAGATTGAGCACGCCGCCGGGGCCGCCTGCCGCCGTCGTGCCCGTTTGCGCGGCCTCATGCAGCATGCGCCGCAGCGCGCCGTTGTCCGCTTCGCGCGGGCAATACAGGGGTGCGCCTTCGCGCAGTTGCAGCAGCCGTGCCGAAGCCGTCATGGCCAGCGCCCGCTCATTGGCGTACAGCAATTGCGACGTGGCGTCGAGCAACAGCACGCCAAACGGCAGCAATTCCAGCACCTGGGTGGAACTCTGGGACAGCACTTCCAGTCGGCGCAGCTTGCGTTGCAGGGCAAACGCCGTTTGCAGATGCGGCATCAGGTTGCGGATCAGCGCCAGCTCGCCCGCGTCGTAGGCGCCCGCCTGTTCGCGGCGCACCACGGTGACGTTGGTGGAGCGTTCGGCGCGCAGTTCGACGATGGCCGCCGCCGTATAAAAGATGTCTTGCGGGCGCAGCCAGTCCGTCCAGTATTCGGTTTTCTTCAGGCAATGGTCGGGAAACAGCATGGAGCCCGTGACGACCGCGCCTTCGCGGTGCAGGGAAGCGTCTTCCAGCCACACATTGCGCGCCCCGTAATAGCAGGCAAAGCTGGCCATGGCGTCCGATTCGAAGCCATACGTGGCGGCCAGGCCACTGCCCGGCAGCAGGACGTCGACCGAGCGGTTGCTGAAATCATTGGCCCAGATCAGGCCCGCGTGCGACTTCAGCTGTTGCGCCAGGGCGGCCAGGAATTGCGACCAGGCACCATGTTGCGTGGCCGCTTCGTAGATCAGGGTAATCAGTGCCTGGCTGGCGACGGCGAGCGACGGCGTCATTGGCGATCCTCATGGCGGCAAGCAATGGGCAAGACAAACGGAAGGGGCGGTCGGAACAAAAGGCCGCCCCCTCCTTAGCGCGATTCCAGCCAGCTTTTGCCGCCGGACGTGCACGTGCTGAGGCTGCTGTACTGGCTCACGTAGTTATAGCCGCTGCCGCAGCCGCCTTCGCCCGATTTGACGGGGCCGTAGCAAGCGCCTTCATAGCTGAGCTTACCATTGACGGTGGTGCTTTTGACACAGAAATTGTAGTTGCTTGCCGTGCTGTTGTTGGGCAAGGTGGTGCCATTGTTTTGCCCGCAGCCAAGTTCCTTGCTCACGCTGCGCGCGTAGTCGACCATTTTCTGGTACGTGCCGCTGTAGTAGGCATCGGCCTTGGCTTTTTCTCCCAGCTTGCAGGCGGCGATCACGCTGTCGTAGCCAGAATCGGCCTGTGCATAGTTGCCCGATACCTGGATGCCGCAGGCGCTGGCCTGCTTGCGTTCCGCGTCGCTGATCAGATTGCTGTACTGGCAGTTTGCCGAGGTGCCGCTGGTGCCGCCGGCGCTGGTGGAACCGCTGCCCGAGCTGGTGTCGTCGCTGCCGCCGCCACCGCAGGCCGACAGCATGAGGCAGCCGAGTAAAGTGACGGCAAAGGTGGTTGGATGTGCTTGCATGATTTCCCCTGTGGACTGTGACGTGCCACCATGTATCTGGTGGTATCTTTTTTATTGCTACAAGGAATTATATCGGGCATGTTTTTTGGAAACATCACCCATATGGGGTATGCGCAGGCAGCACGGAGCGGGGAAGGGCGGCCGGCTGGCCGCCCCGGCAGGCATCAGGCGAAGTGGAACAGCAGCAAGGCGATGACGGCAGGCACTGTTTGCAGGTAGAGAATGCGCGTCATGACGGTGGCTGCGCCCCACACGCCGGCCACGGCGATGCACGCCAGGCCGAACACGGTGAAGGCATAAGCGATGGCCGCGTCCGGGTGAAAAAAGCCCAGTGCCAGCGCGGCGACGAGAAAGCCGTTGTAGCAGCCCTGGTTCGACATGGCGGGACGCACGATCTCCGCCTTTTCCTTGGACAGGCCAAACACCTTGCGTCCGCGCGCATCGAACAGCACGGTTTCCAGCAGCACGATATACACGTGCAGCAGCAGGATGAGGGCGGTAAGGATTTGGGCCAGTAGCAGCATTGTTGTTCCTGAAAGTGAGTGGATGCGGCAATTATGCTGCCAAGTGCATGTTTTTTGGCAACTTTCGATTAGAGCCGTGATACTAGCGAATAGTGTGCTTGCGGCAAGAGTTTTCACCCGATGGTATACTTTTCCCTTTGCTCCTGTGGGGACGACCCCGCTCGATGTGGGGGCTGTATGGCGGGGACGACCCTGCCGCCTCGGGAGAAAAGTATGGCGTGGATCATTCTGGTATTGGCGGGTTTGCTGGAAATCGGCTGGGCCATCGGCCTCAAATACAGCGCCGGCTTTACGCGCCTCGTGCCCTCCGTGCTGACGGCTGTTTCCATGGTCGGCAGCGTGGTGATGCTGGGCCTGGCCTTGCGCACCTTGCCGCTGGGCACGGCGTACGCCATCTGGACAGGCATCGGCACCGTCGGCACGGCCATCTTCGGCATCATGGTGCTGGGCGAACCGGCCAGCGCCGCGCGTATCGCCTGCATCGCCCTGATCGTGTCGGGCATCCTGGGCTTGAAACTGCTCAGCCCACAATAAAGGATGCCAGCATGAGCCTCGCCATGACGTATTTCTACCTGGCCATCGCCATCGTCGCCGAAGTGATCGCCACCAGCGCCTTGAAGGCGTCCGAGGGCTTCAGCCGCTTGTGGCCCAGCGTCATCACCGTGGTTGGCTACAGTATCGCCTTCTGGTGCCTGTCCCTGACCTTGAAGGTCATTCCTACCGGAATCGTGTATGCGATCTGGTCGGGCGTGGGCATCGTGCTCATTTCCGCCGTCGGCTGGTTCTGGTTCAAGCAAAGCCTCGATACGCCGGCCTTGATCGGCCTGGGGCTGATCATTGCCGGCGTGCTCGTGATTAACCTGTTTTCAAAATCCGTCGGTCACTGATCAGAAGCTGGCAGCGACTCTTGCCAGGTAATACCACTCCGCATTGGCTTGCGCATTGACGTCCGGGAACAGGATGTAGGCGTCGAATTCGGCCGTCACGGGCGTGCCGTCCGCGCGCACGCCGATCTGCTCGCCCTGTTTCACCTTGTCAAAGCTGGACCAGGTCTTGATGAAACGGTCGCCTGCATCGAGCTTGTCGTGCACGACGACCATATTCAGCGCTTCCATGTCGGCGTCGGCGATGGCTTCCGGCTGCGGCGCGTCGATGAAGCCCAAAAAAGCCAAGGTGTTCATGATGGCGCGGTAGGCAACGTCCGGCGCGGCCGGGTCCGCGTGCTGGCCGCATTCCAGGGTCAGCGCATAGCCGCCCGTCGAGCGCATGTATTCCGTGGTGCCCACGCCGTAGCGCAAGACCATGCCCACCTGGTCGCTGCTGCCCAGGCGGCGTTGTACGCCGGCGCCATACGTTTGCAGCCAGCCGTCGACGAAGCGGCGCACGCCCAGGCGGCGCGCGAGCGCGCGTTCCTTGTCTTCGTGCTTGAACGGCTGCAGCGGGCCATCGTTGTTGCGCGGACCCACCATGACGAAGGGCTGGCTGTCGGCATTGAACGAGTGCAAGTCGAGCAGCACGTCGTGCTGGCCCAGCAGAGGGCACAGCCAGTTGGCGATGCGGTCTTCGAAATCCTGCGGATTGTCGTTCGGGAACAGGTTGCGGTTCAGGTTGCGGTCGCCGCTGCGCACGCCCTTGGCATAGGCGAGCGGGTTGGTGATGGGCACGAACGTGACGCTGCCGGCCACGATGGAGAGGGCGCCGCTGTCGAGTTCAGCCATCACGCGGTGGATGCCCTTGGTGCCGCAGGTTTCATTGCCGTGTACGGCGCCGGTGACGATCAGGCGCGGGCCACTGCCCTGGCCCGTGTAGTTGATGGACTTGAAGTGGAGTGCGCTGCTCATGCTGGACATATCCTATGCTGTTGCGGAAAGGGAAAGCGGGGTCGGCATATTTTAGCGGGATTTGCCATGGGCTCCCGTAAAAATGTGCGCATGGCCGGGCCCGGCATGGCATGATCGGCGCCACCGTTGTTTTTCCTTGCCGATTCCATGTTTAGCACCTCCCATCCTTCTCGCCTGTACGGCCTCGATACCTTGCGCGCGCTGGCCATCGTGCTCGTTTTCATGAATCATTATTTGCTGTTCGTCAGCGAGGGCGGGGCGTTCGGTTTCTGGGGCGAAATCGGCTGGACGGGCGTGGACCTGTTCTTTGCCCTCAGTGGCTACTTGATCGGCAATCAGATCTTTGCGGCCTTGCGCAGCGAGCACGGTTTTTCCTTGCCCCATTTCTATGCGCGGCGCTTCCTGCGCACCTTGCCCAGTTTCTACGCCGTGCTGGCCTTGTATTATTTATGGCCCGCGTTTCGCGGCGATAGTGCGTTATTACCGTTGTGGAAATTCCTGACCTTTACGCAGAACATCAATTTGACGCCGGGCACGGCGTTTTCCCATGCGTGGTCGCTTTGTGTGGAAGAGCAGTTCTACGTACTGCTGCCGGCCGTGGCGCTGTTGATCGCCGCCTGCCGCAAGTCCCTGCTGTGGGCGTGGCTGGCCGTGGCCGCCAGCTTTATCGTGGGCATGCTGGTGCGCGCCTACTTGTGGGATGAGTACGTGCAAGTGCCGCGCGGCGGGCTCGGCTATTACAGGTATATTTATTACGCGTCGTGGTGCCGCTTCGACGAGCTGGTGGCGGGTGTGGCGCTGGCGCTGCTGAAGAATTACCATCCGGCCGCCTGGGCACGCCTGACCTCGTATGGCAACCGCACCTTGCTGGCGGGAATCACGGGCACGGCGCTGATGTTTTATGTGTTTCTCACTGATCACTATGGTTATTCGGTGACGGTGTTCGGCTATCCGGCCCTGGCCGCCAGTTTTACCTTGCTGCTGATCGCGGCGCTCAGTCCCGCCAGCGCCTTGTATCGACTGCGCGTGCCGGGCGCGGCCAGCCTGGCCCTGTGGTCGTATGCGATTTACCTGCTGCACAAGCAGCTGTGCATCTTGCTGCGCCCGATCTTGCAGGATATCGGTTACGGGCCGGACAGTGTGCCGGCGATCCTGGTGATGATTATTCTGAGCATCGCCACGGGCTGGCTTTTATATGCATTGGTGGAAACGCCGTTCATGCGCTTGCGGGCGCGCTACGTTCCCGCCAACCACGCCTGATTTACATATCGATGACGTCGAGTCCGCGCGGCGTACCGACCAGCAGTTCCAGGATGGCATGCACGCGCAGGTTCGTGTCTTCATGTTCCGTGTTGACGATCAGGTTGCGCAGGCCGGGTACTGCTTCCGTGATGTGGTCGCTGGCGTAGGCATTGATCAATAACAGGACCAGGTCCGTGGCGCCCGCGCCGGGCTGGCGCCGCAGCCGGTCGTGGATCACGTTCAGCAGCGCGCGCTGCATGCGCGGCGTGGGATTGGTGATGTAGGCGAAGACGCTCGGCGTGTTGGCGATGGCCGCGCAGATGCGCCGTTCGATCTCGTCAGGTTTCACGTCGGAAGCGATATCGAAATACGCGGCTTCCCAGCGCGTGCGCGCGTAGGGGTGATTGGGCGGGAAGGAGTCGGCCGTTTCAAAACCGCAGATGCGGCTCAGGGTTTTCAGCCAGGCTAATAGGGTGGAGTTCATGCCCCGATTCTAGCGGCATTCAAGGCGCCTCGGGTCCTCTCCATATAAAGGAGGCTGACGCCCGGAGAAATGATTAAAGTTTCCTGTAAAACAGCCCTTGTCATTCTGGGAAAGCCTCTCTATAATGCTGGTCTTCGGGGCGGTTAGTTCAGCTGGTTAGAATACTTGGTCGACATCCAAGGGGTCGGGGATTCGAATTCCTCACCGCCCACCAGAATTTAGCAGTAGATGGTTTTAAAGACGATTGCTGATGCAGTGATCGATAAAAAAGTTTTACGGGCGGTTAGTTCAGCTGGTTAGAATACTTGGTCGACATCCAAGGGGTCGGGGATTCGAATTCCTCACCGCCCACCAGAATGCAGTTAGAGAGAAAGGGTAAACCGGTTATGACACCGCGAACTACTACCAAGCTTTGGGAGTGACGCTAGTCGAACGGGTTTCCTTTGTCTCAAGAAAGTGAAAAACGCGGCTAGTCCGCGTTTTTTTGCGTCTGCGTTTTCCTTTCAGTTATTTTACCCATCACATTGCAGTTTTACCTGGCGCCAGCGCCGATATGGAGATCAATATGCTTACAATCCGACTTCCCGATGGTTCCGCCCGTCAATTCGACGGCCCGGTCACCGTGGCCCAGGTTGCGGCCAATATTGGTACTGGCCTGGCCAAGGCTGCCTTGGCCGGCAAGGTCGACGGCAAGCTGGTCGATACCTCCTATCTGATCGAGCAAGACGCGGAACTGGCGATTGTGACGGACAAGGACGCCGATGGCCTGGAAGTGATCCGCCACTCGACGGCCCACTTGCTGGCGTATGCCGTCAAGGAATTGTTCCCCGATGCACAAGTGACCATCGGTCCCGTGATCGACAACGGCTTTTACTATGACTTCGCCTACAAGCGTCCGTTCACGCCGGAAGATCTGATCGCGATCGAAAAGAAAATGGCGGAACTGGCCAAAAAGGATGAGCAAGTCACGCGCAAGGTTGTCGCGCGCGACGACGCCATCGAGTACTTCAAGGGCATCGGCGAAGCGTACAAGGCTGAACTGATCGGTTCGATTCCGGCCGACCAGGAAGTGTCGCTGTATTCCGAAGGCAAGTTCACGGACTTGTGCCGCGGCCCCCACGTGCCGTCGACGGGCAAGCTGAAAGTGTTCAAGCTGATGAAGCTGGCCGGCGCCTACTGGCGCGGCGACTCGAAAAACGAGATGCTGCAGCGTATCTATGGCACGGCTTGGGCCAAGAAGGAAGACCAGGAGCTGTACCTGCACAATCTGGAAGAGGCGGAAAAGCGCGACCACCGCAAGCTGGGCAAGCAGCTCGATTTCTTCCATTTCCAGGAAGAAGCGCCAGGCCTGATCTTCTGGCACCCGAAAGGCTGGTCGATCTGGCAGCAAGTCGAGCAATACATGCGCAATGTGTACCAGGTCAATGGCTATCAGGAAGTCAAGGCGCCGCAAATTCTCGACCGCGGCCTGTGGGAAAAAACCGGTCACTGGGACAATTACCGTGAAAACATGTTCATCACGGAATCGGAAAACCGCGCCTATGCGCTGAAGCCGATGAATTGCCCTGGCCATATCCAGATTTTCAACAATGGCATGCGCAGCTACCGCGACTTGCCATTGCGCTACGGCGAATTCGGCCAATGCCACCGCAACGAGCCGTCGGGCGCCTTGCACGGCATGATGCGCGTACGCGGCTTTACGCAGGATGATGGTCACATCTTCTGCCTGGAAGAGCAGATCGCCGGCGAAGTGACGGCCTTCCACCAGCAGGCGATGGATGTGTACACGGCTTTCGGCTTCACGAATATCGATGTGAAACTGGCTTTGCGTCCTGATAACCGCATCGGCACGGAAGAGTCGTGGGATTTCGCCGAGGAATCCCTGCGTTCGGCCCTGCGCGCCTGCGGCGTGGAATGGACGGAATTGCCGGGCGAGGGCGCGTTCTATGGTCCGAAGATCGAATATCACCTGAAGGATAGCCTGGGCCGCGCATGGCAAGTGGGCACCGTGCAGATCGACCCGTCGATGCCGGGCCGCCTGGGCGCCGAATATGTGGCCGTGGACAACACGCGCCAGGTACCGATCATGCTGCACCGCGCGATCGTCGGTTCGCTGGAACGTTTCATCGGCATCCTGATCGAACACTATGCGGGCGCCATGCCGCTGTGGTTGTCGCCGGTGCAAGTGTCGGTGTTGAATATTTCCGACGCTCAAGCTGATTATGTACAAGAAGTAACAACAAAACTGCGCAAAGCGGGGCTGCGCGTACAGGCTGATTTGCGTAACGAGAAGATTACCTATAAAATACGTGAACATTCCGTACAAAAATTGCCTTACATCTTAGTGATTGGCGACAAAGAGCGGGATGCGAATACAGTGGCCGTGCGGGCGCGGGGCAATGTCGATCTGGGCGTCATGTCCGTCGATGCCCTGATTGAGCGACTCAAACATGAAGTCGACACCAAGGCCTGACGAGGAAACTCGCTGCACGACCGTCTTACAAGATTTTTAAAGGAAATTACAATAGCTACTGACAAGTCACATCGCATCAATGGCGAAATCACTGCCCCTGAAATGCGTTTAAGCGGGGTCGATAACGAGCCACTCGGTATCGTAAGTTTGGCTGAAGCCTTCCGCCTGGCGGAAGAGGCAAACGTCGATCTGGTGGAAATTGCGCCTACCGCGCAGCCACCGGTGTGCCGTTTGATGGACTACGGCAAATTTAAGTATTCGGAGCAAAAGAAAGCTCACGAAGCCAAATTGAAGCAAAAGATCATCCTCGTGAAGGAAGTCAAATTCCGTCCGGGGACTGATGATGGTGACTACAATATCAAGTTGCGTAATCTCATCAAGTTCCTTGAAGATGGCGATAAAACCAAGATCACCTTGCGTTTCCGCGGTCGTGAGATGGCGCATCAGGATATTGGCTTCCGCATGCTGGAACGTCTGAAAGCCGATCTGGAGCCGTACGGCCAGGTCGAGCAGTTCCCGAAGATGGAAGGCCGCCAAATGATCATGGTTCTTTCGCCTAAGAAGAAGAAGTAAGCTACAATAGCGTTTTACTGTGGATCGACGTGGTTTGTGCCTGCATGGGCGCGACACCAGATTCCAGGCAGAATTTGCGCGGCCCGCTCAGCAATGTGCGGGCCGCGTGAACTGTAGCGGACTCGCATCCGCTGCACAACATGTGAAAGCAGGCATCTAAGCGCAGCGTCGTGTTGCCACCTGCAATCCTGTTATAAATGGAGCTGTCCGTAAGAGGACAGATTGCTATGCCTAAAATGAAGACCAAAAGCTCCGCGAAAAAACGTTTTCGCGTGCGTCCAGGTGGAACAGTCAAGTCGGGTCACGCGTTCAAACGCCACATCCTGACCAAGAAAACCACCAAAAACAAACGTCAGTTGCGCGGTACCCGTAACATCAACGCATCGGATGTCACATCCGTCATGCGCATGATGCCGACTGCTTAATCTCACACTCAATTTAAGGAGTTACTATGCCTAGAGTAAAACGTGGGGTTACAGCTCGTGCCCGTCATAAGAAGATTCTTGTTCAAGCTAAAGGCTACCGTGGTCGCCGCAGCCGTGTATACCGTGTTGCCAAGCAAGCAGTTATGCGCGCTGGCCAATACGCTTACCGCGATCGCCGCAACAAGAAGCGTGTTTTCCGCCGCCTGTGGATCGCCCGTATCAACGCCGCTTCCCGTGAGCATGGCGTAACGTACAGCGTATTCATGAACGGCTTGAAAAAAGCAAATATCGAACTGGACCGTAAAGTCCTGGCCGATATGGCTGTGATGGACAAGCCAGCATTCGCTGCGATTGTCAACGCAGTTAAAGCAAAAATCGCTGCGTAAGCATCGGTTATTGCACAACGTCATCCGTAGGGTGACGTCATAAAGAGCGGGGCAGGGGTGTGAACCTTATGCCCCGTTTCCGTTTTTGATTGTTGGACTTTTGATAAGCAAGTCCAGAATTGATGTCCAAAACAGGAAATGCCGCATGAACCCCCTAGAAGAACTCGTCGTCTCGGCCCAGGCTGACTTTATCGCCGCCGCAGACGCTGCCGCACTTGAAAACGCCAAAGCCCGCTACCTGGGCAAGACTGGCCAGATTACCGAAATGATGAAGGGCCTGGGCAAGCTGGACCCGGACGCGCGCAAGGCGCAGGGCGCCCTGATCAACGCCGTCAAAGTGCAGATCGAAGACGCGCTGACGGCGCGCCGTGATGCGCTGGCCGATGCCCAGATGCAAGGCCGTTTGAACGCCGAAGCGATCGACGTGACCTTGCCAGGCCGTGGCCGCATGCCTGGCGGCATCCATCCCGTGATGCGCACGTGGGAGCGGGTCGAGGAAATCTTCCGCTCCATCGGTTTCGACGTGGCCGACGGCCCCGAAATCGAAAACGACTGGACCAACTTCACGGCGCTCAACAGCCCGGAAAACCATCCAGCCCGTTCCATGCAAGACACGTTCTACATCGATGGCAACGACACCGATGGCAAGCCTTTGCTGCTGCGCACCCACACGAGCCCGATGCAGGTGCGTTATGCGCGCACGCATACGCCGCCGATCAAGGTCATCGCGCCAGGCCGCACCTACCGCGTCGACAGCGACGCCACCCATTCGCCGATGTTCCACCAGGTCGAAGGCCTGTGGATCGCCGAAGACATCAGCTTTGCCGACCTGAAGGGCGTGTACCTGAATTTCGTCAAGGCCTTCTTTGAAACGGACGACCTGCAGGTGCGTTTCCGTCCGTCGTACTTCCCGTTCACGGAACCGTCGGCCGAGATCGACATCGCCTTTGGCTCGGGCCCGTTGAAGGGCCGCTGGCTGGAAGTGTCGGGCGCCGGCCAGGTGCATCCGACCGTCGTGAAGAACTTCGGCCTCGATCCCGAGAAATTCATCGGTTTCGCTTTCGGCTCCGGCCTGGAACGCTTGACGATGCTGCGTTACGGCATCAACGACCTGCGCCTGTTCTATGAAGGCGACTTGCGTTTCTTGAAGCAATTCAACTAAGCATTGTTCCGTTTGATTCATGGCGCTTGAGCGCCTGTGCGCTCGCGCTGTGAGCTTTGACCCTTTGAAGGCTTGATTATGCAATTTTCCGAAAACTGGCTCCGTACCATGGTCGATCCGAAGATGACTTCGGACGAACTGGCCCATCTGCTGACCATGTCCGGTCTCGAAGTCGAGGACGTCGATCCTGTCGCGCCCCCGTTCTCGAACGTGGTGGTGGGCCTGGTCCTGGAGATGGAAAAACATCCGAACGCGGACCGCCTGAATGTGTGCCAGGTCGACGTCGGCACGGGCACCATGCTCAACATCGTTTGCGGCGCGCCGAACGTGCGCCCGGGCTTGAAAGTCGTCTGCGCGATGGCCGGCGCCGTGCTGCCGCCTGGCGCCGATGGCAAGCCGTTTGAAATCAAGGTGGGCCAGCTGCGCGGCGTCGAGTCGCAAGGCATGCTGTGCTCCGCGCGCGAATTGAAATTGTCGGAAGAAAACGCCGGCTTGATGGAATTGCCGGATGACGCGCCGATCGGCCAGAATTTCCGCGATTACTTTGCGCTCAACGACTTGAAATTCACCATCAAGTTGACGCCGAATAAGGCGGACTGCCTGTCCGTGCTAGGCGTGGCGCGCGAAGTGTCGGCCTTGACGGGCGTGCCCCTGAATGCGCCGCAGTTCCGCACCGTGCCTGTTTCCAGCGATGAAATCCTGCCCGTGAAAGTCACTGCGCCGGACCTGTGCGGCCGTTTCACTGGCCGTGTCATCCGCGGCTTGAACGCCAAGGCGGCCACGCCGGACTGGATGAAGCAGCGCCTCGAGCGCAGCGGCCAGCGTCCGCTGTCGGCCCTGGTCGATATCTCGAACTATGTCATGCTCGAACTGGGCCGTCCTAGCCACGTGTTTGACCTGGCGAAGATCCACGGCAGCCTCGACGTGCGTTGGGGCAAGGCGGGCGAATCCGTCAAGCTGTTGAACGGCAACACCATCGCCGTCGACGAGTGGATCGGCGTCATTGCTGATGATAAAGAAATCGAATCGCTGGCCGGCATCATGGGTGGCGACGCCAGCTCCGTGTCGGACGATACGGACAGCATCTACCTGGAAGCGGCATTCTGGTGGCCGAACGCCATTCAAGGCCGCGCGCGCCGCCTGAATTTCTCGACCGATGCGGCGCACCGCTTCGAGCGCGGCGTCGATTTCGCCACCACCGTCGAACACATCGAGCGCATCACGGCGCTGATCGTGGAAATCTGCGGCACGCCAGCGACGACCGTCGGCCCCGTCGACGACCAAGTGGTGAACTTGCCACAGCGCCAGCCCGTATCGATGCGCACGGCGCGCGCGCAAAAAGTCATCGGCGTGCCGCTCAACGATGAGCTGATCGCCGATATCTTCACGCGCCTGGCCCTGCCATACACCCTGGCGGACGGCGTGTTTTCCGTGACGTCGCCCAGCTACCGCTTCGACATCGAGATCGAGGAAGACCTGATCGAGGAAGTGGCGCGCGTGTACGGCTTTGAAAACATCCCGACCTTGCCGCCCGTGGCCGCGAACGTGATGCAGATCGCGCCGGAAAATACCCGCTCGCTGTTTGCGGTACGTCATGAGCTGGCTGACCTGGGCTTCCAGGAAGTGGTTAACATGAGCTTTGTCGATACGGCATGGGAGCGCGATTTCTCGGGCAACACGAACCCGATCAAATTGCAGAATCCGATCGCCAGCCAGATGAGCGTGATGCGTTCCTCGCTGATCGGCAGCCTGATCGCGAACGTGCGCTATAACCTGAACCGCAAGACGAACCGCGTGCGCATCTTCGAAGTGGGCGCCATCTATCAACGCGACGACAGCGTGGAGAACGGCCCCTTGTCGGTGGCTGGCTATGCCCAGCCGAAGCGCGTGGCCGCCATGGCTTACGGCGCGGTTGCCGACGAGCAGTGGGGCCAGGCCTCGCGCACGGTCGACTTCTTCGACGTGAAGGCGGACCTGGAAGCGCTGTTCGCGCCGCTGGTCTTGCGTTTCACCAAGGCGGAACATCCGGCCCTGCATCCTGGCCGTTCGGCCAACGTGGAGCTTGATGGCAAGGTCATCGGTTTCATCGGCGAATTGCACCCGCGCTGGATGCAAAAGTACGACTTGCCGCTGGCGCCCGTGCTGTTCGAAGTCGATGCCGCTGCCTTGACGCAACGAGTCGTGCCCGTGTACCAGGAAATCTCGAAATTCCCTGGCGCCAGCCGCGACTTGGCCGTGGTCGTCAAGCAATCGGTTGCCGTGCAGGATCTGCTCGACAGTTTCCATGCCGCCGCCAAGGCAAGCCCGGCAGCGCGTATCGTGCAAGCCATTGTTTTATTTGATGAATATCGTGGAAAAGGGCTGGAAGCGGATGAAAAAAGCCTTGCTTTCCGGATTAGCTTGCAAGATACTCAAAACACCCTGCAAGACGATGTCGTCGATGGCCTGATGGCTGTCCTGATCGATGCGGCCAAGCAGGGCCACGACGCGAAACTGCGTTCGTAATTACCGGACCGGCCGTCGCCTTGCGTGACGGCCTTTCCGTCGTCAACCGTAGACGAGCTTGCCATGTGGCGAGCTCGGGCGCACAGAAAAGGCAGGGCAGGAAAATTAATAACAGCGACGTTGATTCCGCCGTACTGCAATCCGCACTGGCCGCCGATTTGCATCGGGCCATGCTGGTTGCCAAAGTGCGCCAGGAAGCGGAAAAAGATTTACCCACCTTGACCAAGGCGGAACTGGCCGAACTGTTGTTCGAGCAAGTGGGCCTGAACAAGCGCGAAGCGAAGGATATGGTCGAGACCTTTTTCGATGAAATCCGCAATGCGCTCGAGCGTGGCGAGGCCGTCAAGTTGTCCGGTTTCGGCAATTTCCAGTTGCGCGACAAGCCGCAGCGGCCGGGCCGCAATCCGAAGACGGGCGAAGAGATTCCCATCACGGCGCGCCGTGTCGTGACCTTTCATGCGAGCCAGAAGCTGAAAAGCATGGTCGAAGAGACCAGTCCGCTGGCACGTGCTGCCTGAGTGAGTGGCGATGAACGAGCGCATCAGTAAAACCGAGTTGATCGCCTTGCCGCCCATTCCGGCGAAACGCTATTTCACGATCGGTGAAGTGAGCGAGTTGTGCGGCGTCAAACCGCACGTGCTGCGCTACTGGGAGCAGGAGTTTTCCCAGCTCAAGCCGGTCAAACGACGTGGCAACCGCCGTTATTATCAGCACCATGAGGTGCTGCTGATACGCCGCATCCGCGAATTGCTGTACGAGCAGGGTTTTACCATCAGCGGTGCGCGCAACAAGCTCGACAGCCGTGGCGCATCGCATGGCATCGCCGACGAGCTGCCAGTGCTGCCGGCCATGCCTGCCGTGCCGCAGGAAGCGCCGCTGGACCGCGTGTGGATACGCAATGAATTAATTGCGATTTTAAACTTGCTAAAATAAGATTTGTACCAATATAGGTGGTTGTCCGGTAGCAGTTGACCAAGTTGACTATACTGCATGGATGCTCCGCCTTGGCGTTGACGCTACCGTACGGCGCGCCATATTTTGAATATAATGTTAATGTTGCGTTTTTGTTAGTGACGCTGAACCGGAGCAGCGTTCAGGTTCCGGTAGTCTTTCCCAGGCCAGGAAAATTTAAGGGGAAACAATGATACGCGTTGCCATTTGTGATGATCACCAAATAGTACGAGCTGGATTCAAACAGATTTTTTCGTCGTCAAGCGATTTCAGTGTGGTGGCGGAAGCCGGTACCGGGCGCGAAGCGCTCGATATCGCCCGCCGCGAAATTTGCGATGTATTGCTGCTCGATATCGCCATGCCCGATCAAAGCGGCATCGATACCTTGCGCACGATCCGCCAGGGCCAGCCGGAATTGCCCGTGCTGATCCTCAGCGGCTATCCCGCGCAGCAATACGCGCTGAACCTGTTCAAGATGGGCGCGAATGGCTATCTGAACAAGGAATGCGAAGCCGACGAACTGATGACGGCCGTGCGCACCGTGTTCCAGGGGCGCCGTTATGTCAGCTCCACCGTGGGCGAATTGCTGGCGCAGTCGTTCGACCGCGACACGAATGCCGCCCTGCATACGGAATTGTCGGACCGCGAGTTCCAGGTCTTCCTGCGTCTGGCGCGTGGCGCCACCGTGTCCGACATCGGCGTGGCCTTGTCGTTGAGCATCAAGACGGTGAGTACCTACCGTACGCGCATCATGGAAAAAATGGGCTTGCAATCGAACAGCGACTTGACCTATTACGCAATGAAAAACAATTTGCTTGACTAGCGTTGCGGTGCGATCATGGAAACATGATCGCTCAGCCCGCTAGCCAGCACGACTTGTGCAGTGCAGCAGTTTGTGGCGAGGACTATAATTGGCCGGCGCCGGCGCTCTTTCCCGCGCCGAACCTTGCTAAGGATGCACATCAGGATGTATTTCACCGCTGAACCGGCCCCGAATCACCGCCTGCCCCTGTACAAGACGATCCTGTGCGTGACGTGCGCCCTGCTGCTTGTCCTCAATGGTTTCAGTCTCTATCACAACCTGCAGTCGCTGAAGGGCACGAATGCCTTGCTCAGCCAGAGCGCCCGCGTGGCCGACCGCCTGCAGTATTTGAACGTGCTCGTGCTCGATGCGGAAAGCAGCTTGCGCGGCTATTTCATTTCCGGCTCGGAGACGTATCTGGGACCGTCGAAGACGGCCACCACGGAAATCGAAAACGAATTCAACGAGCTGCAAACCTTGCTCGCGGGTAGTCCCACCCAGCTGAAGAACCTGGGCCAGCTGAAAAGCCTGATCCGTCGCAAGATGTCGATGTTGCAACAATCGATCGACGTCTACAAGCAGGGCGGGCTGGCCGAGATCGTCAACATTTCCCGCGTGACCGATGACCGCGCCACCATGGACGAAATCCGCCTGCAGGTGGTGATCATGACGCGCGAGCAGAATGAAGCGCTGTCGACCGGCAGCGCAGCCTTTTATCATGAGTACCAGAAAGCCGTGTTGCTCGGCATCGGCATCAATGCCCTGGCCATCCTCGTGCTGATCATGTTTTACCAGCTGGTGCGGCGCAGCTTCCAGAACCGCGCGGCCGTCGAGTATGCATTGCAAAATGCTAACGATACTCTGGAATCGACGGTCAGCAAGCGTACCGAGCAGCTATCCGTGCTGTCGCGCCATTTGATCAGCGTCAACGAAGTGGAAAAAGCACGCTTGGCGCGCGAGCTGCACGATGAGCTGGGCGCCAACTTGACGTCGATCAGCATGGACCTGGGCGCCGTCACGCAGCAACTGGCGCACACGCAGCCGGAACTGGCCGCGCAATTGCGCCGCGCCAAGGCCACTTTGCTGGAAACGGTGGAGCTCAAGCGCCGCATCGTCGAGGATTTACGCCCCAGCCTGCTGGACAACTTGGGCCTGTGCGCGGCCATCGAAAGCTATTGCGAGGATTTTGCACGCATGAGCTCGGTACGCTGCGAAACGGACGTGGCCATCAATATCGACAACCGCGAAGCGACCCTGACGATTGCCCTGTTCCGTATCGTGCAGGAATCGCTGACGAATATCATGAAATATGCGCGCGCCGGCATGGTCAGCGTGACCTTGAAACGCAACGAGCACGGCCTGGTGCTGCGCGTGATCGACGACGGTATCGGCATTACGGAAGCTGCGCTGCAAAAACCCATGTCGCACGGCTTGCTGGGCATGCGCGAACGGGCTTTGTTGCTGGGCGGCACGCTCACCGTGCGCCAGGGGCCGGAAGGCAAGGGAACGTGCGTGGAAGCCGTGATTCCCCTGCCGCTGACGCCGGAGCTGGAAGACATCGATGCGGATATCGAAGCGTAATTTTCTTTGAGATAAAAAATGGCCGGGCATGCAGCCCGGCCATTTTTTTAGCTATCTTGCATGATCAGCAGCGGATCAGCAGCGTGACACGTCGCGCAGCAAACGGTCGTATTCCGTCTTGGCGACCTTGTAGCACTCGCCCGCATAGCATTCCAGGCCGGCGCGGTCCAGCACCGTGATATTGCCGCGGCGATAGTGGATCAAGCCTTCTTCCTGCAGCTTGCCGGCAGCGGCCGTGATGCTTTCGCGGCGCACGCCCAGCATGATCGAGATCAACTCTTGCGTCACTTTCAATTCATTCGATGGCGAACGGTCCAGGCGGTCCAGCAGCCAGCGGCACAGCTTTTGCTCGATCGAACTGTGGCGGCCGCCGACGGCGTTCTGCGCCATTTGCGCAAACAGGGCGTTGGTGTAGCGCATCAGCAGCTGGGGCAGGGCACCGCCTTGATTGAAGGCATCACGCAAGCTTTGCGTCTTCAGGCGGTAGCCATAGCCGGCGCTTTGCACGACAGCCGTGCACATGGCGCGCTCGCCTGCCAGCAGCGAGGCACCGGCCACGCCTTCATGGCCGACGACGGCGATTTCCGTCGTGGCGCCATCTTCCATCACGTACAGCAGCGAAATGATGGCGGTGGTGGGGAAGTAGCTGTATTCCATGTTGTTACCGTAAGCATACAATTCCTTGCCGAAAGGCAGTTCCACCAGTTCCAGGTCTTCGAACAGCGATTCAAGCGCGGCGCGCGGCAGGGCGGCCAGCAATTCATTCTGTTGGGCACTGCTGAGGCTAACCCGCGACGCAAGCTTGATTTCCCGTCCGGCCGCCGGCATGGCGCGCGGCAGCAACTGGTTCTTCTGGACCGGGGTGCTAAGTTGAGTTTGGTTCATAGTATTCCTCACAGGCTTTTTACATCGGAGTGCGACTGCCGCGTTGCTGGTCAAAAAAAGTTGCCATATCCATTTGGTAACGGCGTTTTGTTCGACCGCGCGGTGCAGATCGCGATGTAGTTACTTTAAAAGCTTATGTAAGTGGCGAACATAAGATTAGCAGTCGCCACTTTGTAGTCTCTTTTGAGGCGGAATTGTAGTCCTTGTCCTACGTGCACACTTTTGACTAGCTAGCCTTGCGCCGTTCTGCGCGATTTTGTGATATGACGCGCGGCTTGTTGGCGCTCCACAGGCCGGCCGGACGCACGCTGGGCAAGCCGTCGCGCACGGCTGCGGCGGGCGCCTGGCGCGGGTTTGGCGTGTCGTGCTCCCCCAGGCGGAAGCGGCTGACGGCCTGCGTCAGCGCCTCGCCTTCCTGGTGCAGACGCTGCGAACCGGCGCGCGCCTCGTCGACCAGGCCCGCGTTCTGGCGCGTCATGTCGTCGATTTGCGCCAGCGCCTCGTTGATGCGGGCGATCTCGCCATTCTGCTCGGCGCCGGCGCTGCTGATGCGTCCGATCACCACGGCCACCTGCTGTACCGCGTCGACCACTTGCCGCATGGTGTTGCCGGCGGCGTTGACGAGGTCGCCGCCCGCGTCCACGGTGGCGACGGAATCGCCGATCAGGCGCTTGATTTCCAGCGCCGCGTCGTTCGAGCGCTGCGCCAGGCTGCGCACTTCCGAGGCAACGACGGCAAAGCCGCGCCCTTGCTCGCCGGCTCTAGCCGCCTCGACGGCTGCATTCAAGGCCAGGATATTCGTCTGGAAGGCGATGCCGTTGATGACGCCGATGATGTCGACGATCTTGTGCGAGCTGGCCTTGATCGACGCCATGGTGTCGACCACGGCGCCCACGGTCTGGCCGCCGCGCAGGGCCACATCGGCCGCCGTCGCCACCAGGGTGCGCCCCTGTCCTACGTGCGCTTCGTTGCGGCCCACGGTGGCCGTCAGTTCGCGCATCGAGTCCACGGTGGCGCCCAGCGCGTCCGCTTGCGTGGCCGTGTGGCCGGACAGGGCGGCGTTGCCCTGGGCGATATCGGCGCCGGCCGCCGCGATGACGGCCGCGCCGCCGCGGATTTCCTGCACCAGGGTGGCCAGGCCGTGCGTCATGGCGCCGAAGTCGCGCACCAGGTCGCCGATCTCGTCGTGCGCTTGCGAGGTGATGCGCTGCGACAGGTCGCCCGCCGCCGCCGCGCCGACGGCCACGCGCAATTGCTTCACGTCGCGCGCGAATGCGGCATAGAAGCCTGCGCACAGGTAAGCGGCGGCCAGCAGCACCAGCAGCATGGCGGCCAGGATCAGGGCGCGGCGCGCCTCGTCGCGGGCGATGCGTTGCGCCAGCAAATCGTCCAGGGCGCCGGCGGAAGCGCCGGACAGCGCCTGCAGGGTGTCGATCGCCTGCATGCCGGCCGCGTGGAATTGCGCGCCAGACGTCTGGTCGTAGGAATTCGTCACTTCGTTTTTCGTGCGTTCGAGGAAGGCCAGCGCGGCCGGCACGGCTTTCAGGGACGCTTGCAGGCTGGCGCGCAGTTCCGGCCTGGCGGCGAGGATTTCGTCGAAACGGGCCGGCAGGCGTTCCAGTTCATGGCGCGCGATCAGGGTGTTGGCGTTGACGAGTTGATCTTCATTCGCTTCGAACAAGCCCGTGTCGATGTAGGCGGCGCCGCGCCCGGCGATGTCGGACAGGCTCTCGGCCAAGTCGGGCAGGGTGGCGGTGAAGACGGCGCTCAGGTGGTTGGCGCCCGCGTCCGGGTCCAGGCTCAGGTGCGAGCGGTCGGCCACCAGCTGGCCCAGTTTGGCCGCCTGACGCAGCAGCGCCGTATGCGCCGCATAGCTGTCGCGCGCCGCGAGGCCCGTCTGGCGGCCCAGCAGGGCTTGCCACTGTTTCATCAGCTCGGCCGCCTGCGGCAGCCCGGCGCCGGCCGGCAAGCGCGTCAGGGCCGCCAGCGCGGGCGTGATGCGTGCGTTCAATGCCGTGTTGTCCATGCCCGCCTTCCCGCTCAGGCGCAAGTGCTCGAGGCCGCGCCGTTGCTGCAGCAGGCGCATGCCTTCCTGCAGCTGGCGCACATAGGCCACACCCCGCTGCGCATCCTGCGCCTGGGCCAGCGATTTGCCCAGCTCCGAAATCAGCAGGGTGGTCGCCAGCGCCAAAGGCAGCAGGAAGACCAGGCAGACAAGCATGAATTTGGGCAGCAGGCGCAAGCGCTGCATGAGTCGGATGGCGGGCGTGAGGAGGATTTTCATCGGGTTTCCAGGGTAGGGTGACAACATTTCTGCAGTGCAATGTTGCCTGCCGATTGTGACCCCTTGATGAAGTGGCCAATTTTGCCGTTCGCCAGAGTGAAGCAGTTCACACGGAAGGGCGATCCTTCTGTAAAATCGAGGGTTTTTTGCGAGGGCCATATTATGGTCACCAATATGGCCAACGAGAACGACATCAACACCCCCGATTCCAGCGACAACGCGGACAGCGCAGCAGCGCCAGCGAGCAGCAAGGCGCCGGCCGTGATCGCGCGCGAAGTGCAGCGCCGCCGCACCTTCGGCATCATTTCCCACCCGGATGCGGGCAAGACCACCCTGACGGAAAAACTGCTGCTGTTCTCGGGCGCGATCCAGATGGCCGGTACCGTCAAGGCCCGTAAATCGGGCCGCCACGCGACGTCGGACTGGATGGAGATCGAGAAGCAGCGCGGCATTTCCGTCGCGTCCTCGGTGATGCAGTTCGAATTCCGCGACCACGTCGTCAACCTGCTCGACACCCCGGGCCACCAGGACTTCTCGGAAGATACCTACCGCGTGCTGACGGCGGTCGACTCGGCGCTGATGGTGATCGATGCGGCCAAGGGCGTGGAAGCACAGACGATCAAGCTGCTGGCCGTGTGCCGCATGCGCAATACGCCGATCGTCACCTTCATGAACAAGATGGACCGCGAGACGCGCGATCCGCTGGACCTGCTCGACGAACTCGAATCCGTGCTGAAGATCCAGTGCGCGCCCGTCACCTGGCCTATCGGCATGGGCAAGAACTTCCGCGGCGTGTACCACTTGCTGAACGACGAGATCATGCTGTTCAAGGCCGGTGAGGAGAAGGCCGACGGCGCCTTTGAAATCATCAAGGGTATCGACAACCCGCGCCTGCAGGAGATGTTCCCGCTCGAGATGGATCAATTGCGCATGGAAGTGGAACTGGTGCACGGCGCGTCGAACCCGTTCAACCTGGAGGAATTCCTCTCCGGCGTGCAGACGCCCGTGTTCTTCGGTTCTGCCATCAACAACTTCGGCGTGCGCGAGATTCTGTCCGCGCTGGTCGACTGGGCGCCGGCGCCGCGCGAGCGCGATGCGACCGTGCGTTCGGTGGCCCCGTCCGAGCAGCCGTTTACCGGTTTTGTTTTCAAGATCCAGGCCAACATGGACCCGGCCCACCGCGACCGGATCGCCTTCTTGCGCGTGTGCTCGGGACGTTTCGAGCGCGGCATGAAGGTCAAGCACTTGCGCCTGGGGCGCGAGATCAAGGTGTCGAACGTGGTGACCTTCATGGCATCCTCGCGCGAACAGGTGGAAGAGGCGTACGCGGGCGACATCATCGGCTTGCCGAACCACGGCAACATGCAGATCGGCGACAGTTTTTCCGAAGGCGAGATGCTGACCTTTACGGGTATCCCGTATTTTGCGCCGGACTTTTTCCGCTCCGTGCGCATCCGTAATCCGCTGAAGATCAAGCAGCTGCACAAGGGCTTGCAGCAGCTGGGCGAAGAGGGTGCGGTACAGGTCTTCAAACCGGTGCAGGGCGGCGAACTGGTACTGGGCGCCGTCGGCGTGCTGCAGTTCGAAGTGGTGGCCAGCCGTCTGCTCAACGAGTATGGCGTCGATGCCGTGTTCGAAGGCACGAGCATCAGCAGCGCGCGCTGGGTCAGCTGCGACGACAAGCGCATCCTGCAGGACTTTGAAAACGCGCTCGGCCACAACGTGGCCTACGATGCGGCCGGCAACATGGCCTACCTGGCCACGTCGGGCGTCAACCTGCGTTTGACGGAAGAGCGCTGGCCGAAGCTGACGTTCCATGCGACCCGCGAGCATTCGGCCAAATTGGCTTGATGTAGCGTAGTGGTGTCGGGTTACGCGCTTTGCGCTAACCCGACCTACGCCGACCTACCTGTTCATGGCGCAGGTCGGATTAGGCCAACGGCCTCATCCGACAACCATCGTTGGCGGTCACTCAAGCCGGCAAGATCGTGCGCGTACTCCAGTCGCGCCGTTCCAGCAGCAATGCCGTCAGCTGCGCCGCCGTCATCGGGCGCGCGAAGAAGAAGCCCTGCACGTTGTCGCAGCCGGCTGTTCGCAAAAACTCCACCTGCCGCAAGGTTTCCACCCCTTCGGCCACCACTTTCAGATGCAGGCTGTGCGCCATGGCGATGATGGCCGTGACGATGGCTTCGCCTTCGCCGGGCAGGTCGTGCACGAAGCTGCGGTCGATTTTCAGCTGGTCGATCGGCAGGCGCTTCAGGTAGGACATCGAGGAATAACCGGTGCCGAAATCGTCGATCGACAGGTGGATGCCCGTCTCCTGCAGGCGCCGCATCAATTCCACGTTGGCGTGGATATTGTCCATCAGGACCCCTTCCGTGATTTCCAGCTCCAGCAAGCCATGCGGCAGCTGCGTTTCGTGCAGGATGGCGCGGATGTCGTCCATCAGGCCTGGATCGCGCGCCTGGCAGGCCGACAGGTTGACGGCCACGTGCTCGAGCGAATCGAGCAGGCCCGCCTTGCACCAGAGGGCCGCCTGGCGGCAGGCGCTTTGCAGCACCCAGCGTCCCAGGTCGACGATGATGCCGCTTTCCTCGGCCACGGGGATAAATTCGGCGGGGCTCAGCTGGCCCATCTCGCGGCAATTCCAGCGGACCAGTGCTTCCACGCCGACGATGCGCCCGCTGCGCAAGTCGATCTGCGGCTGGTAGTGCAGATACAGTTCCTCGTTTTGCAGCGCGCGGCGCAGGTTCGCTTCCATGCGCAGGCGGCGCTGGGCGCGCAGTTCCATTTCAGCCTTGAACACGGCGTAGCGGTTCTTGCCCTGGTGCTTGGCGTGGTACATGGCCGTATCGGCATTGCGCGTCAGCGTGGCCACGTCCTGCGCGTCGAACGGATACAGGCTCACGCCGATGCTGGCGCTGACATACAGCTGGTGGCCTTCGAGGTCGAACGGCGGGGCCAGCACGGCGAGGATCTTGCGCGCCACGCTGGCCATTTCCGAGGCGTCGTCGGCCGGTTCGACGATGACGACGAATTCGTCGCCGCCGATGCGGCAGATGATGTCGGTGCCGCGCAGGATGGCCACCAGTCGCTCGGCGACGAGCTTGAGCAGCTGGTCGCCGCAGTGGTGGCCCAGCGTATCGTTGACCACCTTGAAGTTGTCCAGGTCCAGCAGCAGCAGGCCCACGCTGCTGTCCTGGCGGTCGGCGCGCGCCAGCGCGTAGGCCAGGGCATCGTTGAATTCATGGCGGTTCGGCAGCTGCGTGACGGAGTCGACGTGGGCCAGGTAGTGCAAATGGTTTTCCGCATGCTGGGCGGCGGTGCGCGTGCGGCGCACCATCAGGAACGTCAGGCCGAACGCGCACAGGCAGACGAGCAGGGTGAAGGCGGCAAATTGCGCCAGGCTGGCGTACAGCGGCGCCAGGCTGGCGCGCAGGTACAGCGCGCCGCCGCCGGGCAAGGCCTTCAATATCGCGGCGCTGCCGTCCAGGTAATCGATGTGCATGCCGTTGCGCGGCGCCGCCGGCACGGCATCGTTGCTGCTGCGCGCGTAGCGGGCAAACGGCGTGCCATAGGGACTGTAGAGCAGGGCTTGCCGGACATGCGGCGCGGCGGCGAGGGGAGCGAGGAGTTGTTGGGCCGCAAGGCGATTGTCCTGGCGCATGGCTTGCGCGGCGGCGGGGGCCAGCATGTCGGCCTGGATGTGCAGGTTGCGCTGCAAGGATGCTTGAAGTGAAAACAATTGGAAGAGGATCAGCAACAGGCTGGCCATGGCCAGCATGGCTGCCGCGGCCAGCAAGTTCAGCCGGGCTATGCGGTCGCCGCGCAATTGCGACGACGGCAGCATCAATGGCGCCATCATGACGCTTCCTCCTGCCGGCCCCGCTTGCCGCCGCCCCGTGTGATCGCGCCTCGCCCTGCCATACTTTACGTTCCAGTCTGATGAAAACCGAAGTGAGCCGGAACTCTCAACGTGTTGCTAAGGCCGACATATTGTCATTTTGCAGCGTGAAAGTACAGGGTGCGCGGCAATTTAGTGCCCATGCCGTACACCGGTGGCGGCAGGCAAGGCGACAAGACAGGCGGAAAAGGAGGACGTGTCTTTCTAATAATAATTCATGCTGAATTTTAATCCTTTTTTTGCCCGCCGTTTTTTTTCTCTAAAAACATGCTGATGGTAAACAAAATACTACCAAGAATAACTTCCATGCTTGCAGTCATCCCGGCACGGATTAACTTTTTGACTGCATCAGCCATTGCAAGTCATTGATTTTAATAAATTTTAATGAAGAATGCGAGAACGCTATGGCCTTGCTCCGCGAGTTCGTCCATAATCCGCTGATGATGGACGTTCTGATGCTGTTTGTTTTGTCTGCCGCGGCCAAGTCAGCTGCCGCCAGTAAAACCGGACGTCGCCCTAATGATCAATAGTGAGGATATCTTGGAAAAAAAACCAAAAATTATTTTGTCGTCACAAGACCTGGAACGACTGGAAGCGTTGTTGTATGCCTTGGGTAATAATCTGTCGCCGGACAAGGCCGCCTTGCTCGATGAGCTGGGCCGCGCCGAGGTGCTCGAGCCGCAAGAGATTCCCCCGACCGTCGTGACGATGAATTCCACCGTGCGCTTCACGGTGGAAAACAAGGAGGAATTCTGCCTGACGCTCGTGTATCCGAAGGATGTGGAAGGCCAGGCCGACCGCATTTCCGTGCTGGCACCCGTCGGCAGCGCGCTGCTGGGCCTGTCCGTGGGCGACAGCATCGCCTGGCCCATGCCGGGCGGCGTGGTGAAGGTGAAGATCGAGGAAATCGTCTACCAGCCTGAACGGGCTGGCGAATACCACCGCTAAGCGCGGCAAGCAGTGACGGCGGGCGGCGCCTGCCGTTCGCCTGCAAGGCCGTGCTTTCCGATAGTTAACTATTGCGTTGCACGCGCACCACCAGCCATCCCGCCACGACCGTAAACGTGACGATGATGGCGACGATGATCCAGAAGCCCTGCGGATGCTGGGCCAGCGGAATGCCCCCCACGTTCATGCCCAGCATGCCGGCGATGATATTGATCGGCAAGGCCAGCACGGTGACGATGGTCAGTACGAACAGGCTGCGGCTGTTTTCCTCGTTGACGCTGGCGGCGATTTCTTCCTGCAGCAGCTTGATGCGTTCCTGTAGCGAAGACATATCGCTGAGCACGACGGAAAATTCCTCCGTCGACTGGCGCAGTTCCAGGCTGTCCAGCTCCGACACCCATGCAGGCGGGCGTTGCAGCAGGCGGAACAGGGCGGCCGGCTCCGGCGCCAGCAGGCGCTGCAGCCGCACCAGCACGCGCCGCATGGCGCCCAGGTCTTCGCGTTTCGGCACCAGGCGCCCGGCCAGCAAGTGATCCTCGATATCGTCGACCCGCGCCACGGCGTCGCGCACGATGTTGACGAGCACGTCGGCCTGGTCGCGCAGCAGATGGATCAGCAGTTCCACCGACGAGCGTATCGGCTCGTGGTTCTTGATGACTGCCTGGCGCAGGCGCTCGATCGACTGCAGCGGCGCGCGGCGCGCCGTGATGACGAGGTTTTGCGCCACGCTGGCCCACATGGTGGAAATGTCGGACGCTTCGAACGAGAAGTTGTGCACCACATCGTTGACCACGGCGATCAGGGTGTTTTCCGCCTGTTCGATGCGCGTCGAGCGGGAACCCTGGTGCAGGGTTTCATAGAATTCGTCGGCCAGCTGCGTGTGCGTCATCAGCCATTTTTCGCTGGCCGCATGCGACAAATTGAAATGCAGCCAGACGAATTCCTGCGCCGGGCGCGCCGCGCCATCGGCCAGCCAGGCCAGCGCCGCCGTCGAGTCGAGCGCCAGCGGCTGCCCATCGCGGCCAAACAGGAAGCCCCAGACCAGGCCCGAGGTGTCCGAGCCGTAGGTAAAACCGGCAGTTTCCATCGCCATCGTGAATCTTTCTCGCGCAGTGTGATTGATCGTCGCGCGATGTTAATACACGGATGTGTCGGGAAAATGACAAGGCCACCGCGAGGGGTGGCCTTGGTGTTCGCTATTTAGTTGCGATGCGGATTATCGGGGCGGCGGTCGTCGCGGTTCGGAACCCCGTCGCCATCGCGGTCGTGGCGGTTGCCATTGTCGCGGTCATAGCGGTTGGGGATGCCGTCGCGGTCGCGGTCGCCGTTCGGGCCGCGTGGCGACCAGCGGCCTTGCTCCATCTGCCAGCGGCCATCGCGCTGGTTCCAGGCGGGCGGCGCATACACATAGCCGGGGCGCTCGGCGATCCATACGCCTGGCGTCCACGCGTAGCGCTGGCCGCGCCATTCCCAGTGGCCGGGCGCCCAGGTGTAGCCATGGCGGGCGCGCGGGATGGCTTCGCGGCGCGGTGGCGGCGGGGCGATGCGGATCTCGTCATAGCGCACGGGCTGCACTTGCGCGGCGACCCAGCCGCCACGGTCCAGGCGCCAGCGGTTGTTCTCTTGTATCCAGGCGGCGCGGCGGTACTGGTTGCCGCCCCGTTCGCGCAGCCATTCGCCGTTGGTCCAGACATGGCGCTGGCCATCCCAGTTCCAGTAGCCGGGCGCCCAGACATAGCCGGCACGCGGTGCCGGGGCGCTTTCAAACCGTGGCGGAGGCGGGGCGTCGCCGATGACAATGCTGACGCCGAGCTGATTCTGTGCCATCGCTTGCGCAGGCAGGAAGGCCGCGGTGCTGATAGCAAGCATGGCTGCCGCGTAGAGTGTGATGGGTTTCATGATGTGCTCCATTTCGGTGATTGCGTGAAATGGACTATAGGCGCTTGCTGGCGGTTTTTCGCCTTTGATTCAACTTATTACAATTGACACAATGCTGTGTGTCCGTGTATCTGTGGCGGATACAAATGGCGGCCTGGCGCGGCGGTATTCAATCGGGCGCCAGGCGGCGTGGTGTCAGCATCGGTGGCTCACAGGGTGCTGGCGGTGGCGTTGCCCAGCAAGGCTTGCCGCTCCTCGATCAGCGAGATTTTCTTTTCCTGTTCCGTCAGGCGCTTTGCGCTGACCACCACGACGGGGATGGCGTTCGCCTGTGCCACATCGGCTGTCCTGGCTGCCGATGGCTGGCTGAAGCTGGCATAGCTGGCGCCGCAGGCGATGGCGACGGCGACGGTAAAAATGGCTTCCATGTTTTTCAGGGTTTTCATGATCGTTCCTTTCGGGTGGCGGGTGGGTATGCATGCACTGTAGCCAGGCGCGGGCCGGCGCGCCATGCGCATGCGACCAGCCGTGGTTTTGGCGGGATGGCCTGCAAAAAAACGGCGCTGAAATGCCTGCGCACGGCGTTGGCGGGCGACGGCTTGAATTGAGGCCTAATTAGCCCTGTATCCGCGGATATGAATGCAATTGCCCTATGGCATTATCTGATGCTGCGCAGTGCCATGCCCATGCCGTGCGCGGCGAGTAAGGCCCGGCTATCCTGCTAGAATCGGCATGGCAGCCGTGTTGCGCACACCATTATTCTCATCAGGAGTCACACATGTTCCAATTGTTTGGTTTTGGCGGCGCCCGCTGCCCGCGCTGCGAGCACAAGAACGGCGCCGCCGCCGGCTATTGCGCGCAATGCGGCTTGTCGCTGGGGACTCCCGACAGCGATGCGGTGCTGCATGCCAATGAATGGCATCTTGCTGACGGGCAACTGGCCCTGTTCTTTGGCGTGCGCGAACTGTCCTCGCTGTTCGGCAGCGCCGCGCGGCGCCTGCAGGTGCCGGCCGAGTCGCGCGCCTGGATCGTGCAATCGGACGCTTTCACCTTGATACCGGCTGGCGACTACGACAGCGCCGCCTTCTTTGCGCGCCTGCCCGCGCTGCTGCCGGCGCGTCCGGCCGAAGTGCTGATCGCGCGCGCCGACGCCGTCAGCCTGGAATTCGACCTGCCGGCCCTGGCCAGCACGGAACTGCTGAACGTGGCCGCATCGCTGCGCGTAGACATCGCGCTGGGCCAGCCCGATGCGTTCGCGCGCCAGTTCATGCGCGCGCCGGGCGCCGTCACGCGCGCCCACCTGCACGCCTTGCTGCTGCCATCCGTGCGCCAGATTGCGCTGGAATTCATCGGCAGCCGCGCGCTGCGCGAGATGGACGCGAATGCCGACTTGCGGCCCGAATTGAACGAACGCCTGCAATCGGCCCTGACGCAGCGCCTGGCGCCCAGCGGCCTGGCCGTGGCCCGCGTGGAAACGCTCAGCCTGCGGCACGACAAGCGCGCGGGCGACGGCGATGCGGCCATCGGCACCCTGTGGCTGGGCGGCTTGCCGGCGCAGGAACTGGAGCAGCACAGCCTGGAACGCATGAAGCAGCTCGACCAGCTGTATGACGACGAAGAGTGGCAGCGCATCCGCCGCGAGGAACTGGCGGCGCGCCACGCGCACCGCCGCGCCGAACTGCGGCAGGATGCGGTGGTGGAAAAGGCGGAGCTGAATCACCAGGAAGCGGAGCGCCTGCAAGCGCTGCGCGGGCGCCAGATCGACCTGTACGGCCGCATCCTGGAAGCGAAATCGCGGCGCCAGGCGCTCGACCATGGCGCCGCGCTGGCGCTGGGCGAGCTGGAACAGGAGCTGGCGCAAAAGGGCGCGCAGCGCGCCGATGAAGCGGCCAACTGGGAACACGTGCGGGCGCTGGCCGCCATCAAGATGCGCAGCGAGCTGGAACTGTCGCAGCTGCACGGTCGCGAACAGATCCAGCTGGCGCAGCAGCGCTTTACGCATCAGGTCCATTTGCAATCGATCGCGCAGCAGGTGGAAAGCGCGCTGCTGATCGACGACGAGACGGGCCGCCGCACCCAGCTGGCGCGCCTGCGCCAGGCGGAAGCGGACGCGGCCCAGCGCGAGGCGCAACTGGAGGCGGAGCAGCACCAGGCCGCCTGGCAGGGGCTGATGCTGGCGAATGCGGCGCGCAAGCGCGAAGCCGAGCGCGTGCAGGAGTGGGAAGACCAGATGCAGCTGGCGCGCCAGCGCGAATTGCTGCGCGCCGAGGCGCACAAGGATGAAGCGGCCCAGGTGCAGGCGGCGGAAATCGCGGAAAAGGTGGCGGCGCTGCGGCGCGGCGGCGCGCGCGAAGACGCCGTCGCGCAGCAGGAAAAACTGCTGCGTACCATCGAGGCCGACGGCGTGCACGCGCGCCAGCTGCAGCAGCAAACGCAGCTGGCGCAGCTCGACGCGCTGGCCATCGAGGAACAGCGCCAGCAGCTGCGCCAGCTGGAACAGGAAGCGCAATGGCAGCGCGACTTGCTGGCCATGGCGCAGCAGCGCGAAAGCGATTACGCGCGCTGGAAGGGGGAGTATGAGGCCTTGCTGGCGCAGCAGGCGCATGCGGCCGAACTGGCGCGCATCGATATCGATCGCATCGAGAAAATCGGCTCGCTGAGCGACACGGGCAAGGTGGCCATGGCCGCCGGGCAGAATGCGGCCGTGCTGGCGCAAGTGCTGAAAACGCAGCTGCAGGCGGGCATGAGCGCCGAGCAAATCCACGCGCTGGCGGCGCTGGCGGCGGCCGAGAACAGCATCGCGCCGCTGGACGCCATGCGCATGGCGCAGGACAGCGTGGCGCAGGAGCGCAACTACCTGGAAGGCCAGGCGGAACGCGAACGGCGCCAGCAGCTCGACCTGATCAACCTGCAGAACGCGGCGCACGCGCATGGCCTGTCGGCGCAGGCGCAGCTGGGCGTGGCCGTGGCGCAGGCGCTGCAGCCGGGCGCCGCTACCGCAGCGCCGGCCCGCTGCAAGAACGGTCACGCGCAGCGCGCGGGCCATCCGGAAGATAAATTCTGCGCCGCCTGCGGCGTCGCCTTGCAGCCTTGATGGAAGCGTTTTACCCCAGATGATGCAAAAAGCACGAGACAAACTGCGGGAACTGCGCGCCCTCCACGACGACGGGCTGCTCAGCGAGCAGGAATTTGAACGCCGCAAGAACGCCATCCTCGACGCCGAGTACGCGCCGCCCGGCGCTGCGCCTGTGCCGGCGCCGCTGCCCGTACGCCAGGGCACGGAGCTGGGCTTCATGACGGGCCAGGAAATCGGCCCGCAAAACCGCCGCTACCGGCTTGAACGGCTGATCGGCACGGGCGGCATGGGGCAGGTGTGGCAAGCGACCGACCTGGCCACGCACGCGGAGCTGGGCAGCAGCGAAATGGTGGCGCTGAAGATCTTGCCGCCGCAGCTGACGCAAAGCGCCACGCACGCCAAGCTGCTGATCGAGGAGGCGACGCAGGCGAGGAAGCTCGCGCATGAAAACATCGTGCGCGTCTACGAGTGGGCGCAGGACCCGGCCACGGCCAGCTATTTCATCATCATGGAATGCCTCGATGGCGAAGACCTCGAGCACTATCTGGCGCGCGAGGGCGCGCTGCCCCTGTCCACGGTGCAGGAACTGCTGCAGCCGGTGGCCGAAGCCCTGTCGTATGCGTGGGAAAAGCACAAGCTGGTGCACCGCGACATCAAGCCGGGCAATGTCTTCCTGACGGCCAAGGGCGACGTCAAGCTGCTCGATTACGGCATCGCTTCGCGCGTGCGCAATGCGGACAGCAGCCTGGCGCTGGACATGCCGAATGCGGGCACGCATGGCTACCGGGCGCCCGAGGCCGGCGTCAACCAGCGCCAGCCCAGCCCGCGCCTGGACGTGTACGCTGTGGCCGTGATGATCTATCAGATGCTCGAAGGGCGCATGCCGTTCGACGACGCGCGCAGCGCCAGCCATTTGCCGTCCGCGCCGCAAGCGCTCAATGCGCAGCAGTGGCAAGTGCTGCAGAACGGTTTTTCGCTGACGCCGGAACTGCGGCCCCAATCCGTGCAAGCCTTGCTGGAAAACCTGGAGCGCGCGGCCGGGCCGTCGCCTGAAGAACTGGCGGAACAGGCGCGCCAGCAGCAGGCGCGCGCGGCGCAGCAACAAAAGGAAGCGGCGCTGGCGGCCGAACAGGCCCGCGAGGCGGCGGTCAAGGAGGCGCGGGCGCGCCAGGAAGAACTGGACCAGCGCCGCAAGGCCGAGATCCAGGCGGCCGCGCTGGAAAAGCAGCGGCAAGACAAACTGCGCCGGGAACAGGAGGCGCAGCGGCATTTCGAAGCGGAAGAGGCGCGCAAGCTGCGCAAGGAAGCGCTGCGCGGCCAGCTGCGCGCGCGCCGCGAAGCCGATGCGGCCACCGCCTTGCAGGAACACCAGGAATTGCAGCGCAAGGCCATCGTCGCCAAGGCGGAAGCGGCCTACCGCGCCGAGCAGGAACGCGCGCGCAAGGAGCAGGCCAGCCGCGCCGCCGCAGCAGCAGCCGTCCCTGCGCCGGCATCCGCGGCGGCGCCGGAACCGGAGCACGTGGAACCGGTGCCCAATGCGGAAGGCGTCTTGCGCGACGATTTTCTCGATGGTTCGGGCCAGGGGCCGGAACTGGTGCTCATTCCCAGCGGCCGCTTCCAGATGGGCGCGCACGAGACGGAACACAAGGCCGCCATCCAGGCCGGCTCGCAGCAGACGTGGCTGGAACGTGAAACGCCGCAGCACTGGGTTGGCATCGAGCGCCCGTTCGCGCTGGCGCGCCACCCCGTCAGCGTGGGCGAATGGCGCGCCTTCGTCAAGGCGACCGGCTGGGCGGGCGGCTCGGAAACGGACTGGGACAATCCCGGCTTCGTGCAGAACGACCAGCACCCGGTGGTGGGCGTGAGCTGGAATGACGCGCAGCTGTACCTGGCGTGGATGAGCGAGCGCACGGGCCGGCACTACCGCCTGCCCAGCGAAGCGGAGTGGGAATACGCCTGCCGCGCCGGCACGCGCACGGCCTTCAACGTGGGCGACACGATCAGCACCGAGCAAGCCAACTACGACGGCCTGTACGTCTACAACGGCGGCCCGCGCGGCGTGTACCGGGGCGGCACCACGCCGCTGGGCACTTTCGCGCCGAATTCCTGGGGCCTGTTCGACATGCATGGCAATGTGTGGGAATGGGTGCAGGACGTGGTGCACGACAATTACGAAGGCGCGCCCGTCGATGGCAGCGCCTGGGAAGAGGGCAGCGACAGCAGCCGGCGCATCCTGCGCGGCGGCTCCTGGCTGTATCATCCGCGCTACCTGCGCTCGGCCCTGCGCAACGGCTTTTCCACCGTGCTGTCGAACGATATCGTGGGCTTCCGCGTGGCGCGCACGCTCGACTAATCCATTGTCATATTGGCCATCTTGACGGATACTTCATGCACCTTAACCGTGCTGGAGTGTCCGTGTTCAAACGCCGCCTGCTGTCCCTCGTGTTCGCCTGCCTGCCCATCTCCGCCCTGGCCGGCGATTTGCCTTCCTATCCCTTCATCCACGCGACGGGCACGGCCTACAGCTTCGTCACGCCGGACCTGGGCGAGATCGACTTCGATGTCAGCGCCTTCGACCCGGCGCCTGACGTGGCCACCGCGCTGGTGAAGACGCGCATCACGGAAATCAAGGCGCTGCTGGTGGAGCAGGGTTTGCCGGAAGCGGCGGCCGGCATCGAGGTGCGCGACGTGCGCAAGGAAATCCGCAAGGGCGCGGAGCAGGACACGGCCAATCCGCAGTACCAGATCAAGGCCAGCGTGCATATCAACGTGGCCGATTTGTCGAAATGGCCCGCCGTCATGGGCCCGCTGCTGGCCATGCCCAACCTCGATGCGTTTGCCGTCACCTTCGGCGCCACGCAGCGCATCCGCCTGGAAGAGGAGCTGGTGGGCGAGGCCGTCAAGGATGCGCAGCGCAAGGCCGACGCCATGGCGCGCGGCTTGGGCAAGCGCGTGGGCGCAGTGGCTGGCATCTCGTCGGACCAGCTGAAAAACCTGGGCAATGCGGTGGGCCTGGTGCCGTCCGACCGCTACCAGCGCGCCAACAGCCGCCAGCGGCAAAATCCCGACGACATGCTGATGGTCACCGTCCTCAAGATGGGGCAGACGGTCGATGCCGTGTTCCGTATCAAATGACCAGGTAGCAGGGCAGCGGGCTGCGCCAAGCGGCCAAACGGTGTAAATTGTGGCTTTGCAAACGCACCAAGGAACGCCATGACCATCAAAGCCATCCGCGACCAGTCGCAACCCATGCGCCACATCGTGCACGTGCGCGATCACATCATTTCCGCCGACGCCTCGGTGGAGGAGGGCGGCGGCGACGCCGGCCCTTCGCCGCACGACCTGTACGACGCGGCCCTGTCGGCCTGCAAGGCGCTCACCGTCGTCTGGTACGCCCGGCACAAGGGCATCCCGCTGGAACACGTGGAAGTGTCGACCGAGCGCGATGCCAGCGAAGAGCGCAAGGGCGTGTACCGCCTGGCCGCCACCCTGCACCTGACGGGCGAGCTGACGGATGCGCAGCGCCAGGAATTGCTGGCAGTGGCCGGCAAATGCCCGATCCACAAGCTGATGACGGCCGTCACCACGGAAATCACGACGGTGCTGGCATGAGCGCGGCCATCCTGAAAAGCCACGAAAAGGACCTGGGCGGCGGCTTCGTCGTGCGGCGCTTGCTGCCTTCCGCTGCAAAACAGGCCGTCGGCCCCTTCATCTTCTTCGACCATTTCGGCCCCATCGACGTGGCGCCCGACGCCAACCACGACGTGCGCCCCCATCCGCACATCGGCTTGGCCACCGTCACCTATCTGTTCGAGGGAGCGATCGACCACCGCGACAGCATCGGCTCGTACCAGCGCATCGAACCGGGCGCCATCAACTGGATGACGGCCGGGCGCGGCATCGTGCATTCGGAACGCACGCCGCACGACCTGGCCGGCCAGCCGCACCGCACGCACGGCTTGCAGCTGTGGGCCGCGCTGCCCAAGGCGCACGAGGAAGACGAACCGAGTTTCACGCACACGCCGCAAGCCGACATTCCCGTCGTGCCGCTCGATGGCGCGGTGGTGAAGGTGTTGATCGGCACAGCCTTTGGTCAGACCTCGCCCGTGCGCACGTATATGCAGACGGTGTACCTGGACGTGGCGCTGCAGGCGGGGCGCGAGTTGCGCCTGGAAGGCTTGCCGCCGGAAGCGGCGATCTATCCGATCAGCGGGGACGTGCTGGTCGATGGCGTGGCGCTCGTGCCGCACACCATGGCCTTGCTGGAAGCAGGCACGGTGCCTGTCGTAACGGCAGGCAGTGGCCCGGTGCAGTTTGTCGTCATCGGCGGCGAGC
>NZ_LBCO01000024.1:473521-569010 GCF_000988085.1 Janthinobacterium sp. KBS0711
CCGTTTCCTGTTCTGGAACTTCGTCTCGTCGAGCAAGGAGCGATTGTCGCAGGCGGCCGACGACTGGACCGCCCAGCGCATGGGGAGCGTGCCTGGCGAGACGGAATTCATTCCGCTGCCGAAGGCGCCATTGCGTCCTTCGGCATAAGCTGGATTAGAACCGCGCGCGCAAGGTCAGTTGCGCCTTGCGCGGCTCGCCATAGAAATTGCCCCAGGCCGGCGCACCCACCGTCTGGTAGTAGCGCTTGTCGAGCAAGTTCGTCACGGACAGCGACGCCGTCCAGTTGCGGTCGATCTGGTAGGCGCCGCGCGCGCTCCACAAGGCATACGCGCCTTGCGCCACCGTGATGTTCTGCGTCACGCGCGAACTCTCCGTCTGGAAGTTCACGCCGCCGCCCACGCTCCACTTTTGCAGGGCGCCGGGCAGGCGGTAGTCGCTCCACGCGCGCAGCATGTGGCGCGGCGAGTAGGTGCTGGCGAACATCACGCCCGCATTCGACGTCTGCTCCAGATATTTAAAATTGTTCAGTGTGTAGCCGGCGAACAGCTGCCAGCCCGGCGCCACTTCGCCGCTGATTTCCGCATCGACGCCTTCGCTGCGCACCTTGCCCGCCGAGAAATAGCATTCCGTGCCGCTGGAGCAGGTATTGACCAGGTCGAGTTCGGCGCGGTTGCGCTGCTCGATGCGGAACAGCGCCAGCGAGGTGTTCACCTTGCCGTCGAAGAGTTCACCTTTCACGCCCAATTCCAGGTTGCGGCCCTTGAGCGGGTCGAGCAGGGCGCCTTCGGCCGTGCGCTGGTTTTGCGGCTGGAAGATGTCGGAAACGCTGGCGTAGCCGGACCAGCGCTTGTCAAACGCATAGATCACGCCGCCATACGGCGTGACGACGCCGTTTTCGCGGTAGGGATCGATGTACACCTCGCCCGTGTCGCGGTACACGCTGCTCCATTTGTAGTTCGATACGCGCGCGCCCGCCACCACGGTGAGCGGATCGCTGACGCTGAAGCGGGCCACCCCATAGGCGCCCGTCTGCGTCATTTTCGTCAAGCTGGGATCGCCCCGGTAGCTGTTTTCGCGGAACCAGGCGTCGCTCGGTTCGGCCACGCCGTGATTCGGTCGCAGCGGATTGTTCGGCTGCTGCAGCAAGGCCAGGCTGAAATCGCTGTCGCTTTCCAGGCGGTTCGTGTTGATGCCGGCGCTGAAGCCGTGGCGGCGGCCGAAGGCGTTGAATTTGCCGTCGAGCGACAGGTCGAGGCCCTTGTTGGTGCTGCCGTAGTCGAACACGCCGCCATACATCATCATGCCGGCCATGGTGGCGGGATTGATCGCGCCCTGACTGAACATGTATTTCACGTCATGCCGCTCGCGCGTGTAGTTGGCGCTGGCCTTGAACAGCCAATCGGCGTCGAAGCGGTGCTCGAATTCGGCGAAGACGGCCGTCTGCTTGCTGTTCCAGCGGTTCCAGTCGGCGCCGAGGAAGGTTTCGCGCGGCAGCTTCGGATCACTGCCATCGCGGTAGCGGGCCATGCCGGAAAAGAAGGGCGTCGAATGCAGCTTTTCGTAGCTGGCGCCCGTCGTCAGCTTGCTGCCCGGCGCCAGGTCGAATTCCAGCACGCCATACAGCACGTCGGTGCGGCTGTCGGCCACGTCATAGAAATAATCGCGCTGCTCGTGCGCGGCGACGGCGCGGCCGCGGATGCTGCCCGACTCGTTCAGCGGACCGGTGACGTCGACTTCGCCGCGCACGTCGTTCCAGCGGCCGGCGCTCAGCGCCAACTGTACCTGCTTTTCCGCCAGCGGGCGCTTGCGCACCATGTTGATGGCGGCGCCCGGCGAACCCGTGCCCTGCAGCAGGCCCGTGGCGCCGCGCACGATTTCCACCCGATCCAGCACGGCCGTATTGCTGGTAAAGCTGTTCGCCTGCGGGTAGTACATGGCGCGGTTCACGCCGTCGAACTGGTAAGTGTCGACCATGAAGCCGCGCGAATACACATAACGCCCGCCCATGGGGCTGTCGTACATGGTGATGCCGGTGGTATTGGCCAGCACGGCGTCGATGGTGTTGAGGTTCTGGTCGTCCATTTTCTGGCGCGTGACGACGCTGACGGATAGCGGAATCTCGCGCAGGGTTTGCACGCCCTTGCCGACGGTGACGGCGCGCGCCGCATACGAGTTGCTGTGCTCACTGACGGGGTCGCGCTCCATGCTGGCGCTGACCGTCACGGGCGCCATGGTCTTTTCCACGCCGGCCGCCGCTGCGGACGATGGCGCCGCCTGGCGCAGCACGTAGGCGCCGTTCGGCAGTTGCACGGCTTCCAGGCCGCTGCCGGCCAGCACCTGGGCAAAGCCCTGGGCTACGCCAAAGCTGCCGCGCACGCCGGGCGAGCGTAATCCCCGCGTCTGTGCCGGGTCGGTCGACAGGCTGACGCCGGCGGCGACGGCAAAGTCATTCAAGGCGGTGGCCAGCGGACCGGCCGGTACGGCGTAGGCTTGCGGGGCAGTGGCGGCCTGGCCTTGCGCCAGCGCGGGTGCGGCGACAAAGGCGGCGGGGGCGGCGCAAGCCATGGCGATGACGGCCAGGCGGATGGCGCGCGCGGCGGGATGGAGGACGGGGGTGGTCAGCTGCATGCTCGGTCTTTCTGCTCTAAGGGATAAGAATTGGCGTATGAATCGGCTACGTGATTGGCTACTTAATTGACTACTTAACTAGGAAGCCGAAGCAGCGCAGCGAAACACCAACCCCTGGCGCAAAAAAACTGAAAATAATTATGCAGGCCGGGCCGACACCGTGGCCCAGTAGCGCGTGAAGTACGTCACTTGCAGCCCGTGCGAGGCGCACAGGCTTTCCAGCACGGCGTCGATATCGTCGAGCCGATACGTGCCCGTGACGGGGCGCCGCGCCACGGACGCGTCGCACGCGAGGCGCCCGCGCCGGTAGCGCGCCAGTTCCGTGACCAGTTTTTGCAGGGGCCAGTCGGCTGCCACCAGCATGCCGCGCAGCCAGCTGTCCTGGTGCGCCGGCATGGCCAGCACGTCATCCGCGCCAGTGTCGCTGAAACGCAGCTGCTGTCCCGCTTCCAGGCGGCGCACGGCGTCCGGACGCGCAGCGCAGCGCACTTCCACGGCGTGTTCGAAGACGCTGACCGTGCTGCCGTCGGCATCGCAGCGCACGCCGAAGCGCGTACCGAGCGCGCGGATCACGCCGTGCGGCGTGTCGACGAGGAAGGGGCGGGCATCGGACGCCGTCGTGATCATGATTTCGCCATGGTGCAGGCGGATGCGGCGGTGCGTGGCGCTGTAAGCGACATCCACGGCGCTATCCGTATTCATTTCCATGCGCCCGCCATCGGCCAGGGTTACGTGGCGGCGCTGGCCCGGCGCCGTGCGCAAGGACGCCGTCAGGGCTTGCCATGGGGCGGATTGCAGGCCCGCCTGGCCCAGCGCGATGCCGCCGCCGGCCGCCACCAGCAGGGCCAGCACTTTCGCGGCGGCGCGCCGGCGCTGCTGCGCCGCCCGCAGGGCAGGAATCGCCAGCGCTGCCGGTATCGCGCCCAGCTGGCCGTCCATGCGTTGCAGCAGGTCCCAGGCCCGTTCATGTTCGGCGCTGGCGTCGCGCCATGCCTGCAGGGCGGCCGGATCGGCGCTGCCGCACCGGAGTTCCACGTGCCAGTGGGCGGCGGCGGCCAGGATGCTGCGGGCGATAGGATTGGACGACGATGTGCCGAACATCATGCGGCCGCCAGCATCAGGCATTCCGTGTAGGCGCGCACCAGGTGTTTTTTCACGGTGGGCAAGGATACGCCCAGGCGCCGGCTGATCTCCACATAGCTGAGCTCTTCGATCTGCGCCAGCAGGAAGATGGCCCGCGTGCGTGCGCCCAGGCGGTCGAGCAGGCGATCGATGGCCAGCAGGGTTTCGATGATGATGGCATGCGTTTCGGCGCAGATTGACGCCGGTTCGGCTTGCTGCGCCAGCGCTTCCAGGTAGGCGTGTTCCAGCGCCTGGCGGCGGTAGCGGTCGATCAGCAAGCCGCGCGCGATGGTCGCCAGGTAGCCGCGCGGTTCGCGCAGGGGCGCCAGCGGCGTCACCTCGCGCTTGCCCAGCAGGCGCAGGAACGTGTCCTGTGCCAGGTCGGCCGCCTCGGCGCGGTTGCCCAGCTTGCCGCGCAGCCAGCCATACAGCCAGCCGTGATGCTCGCTGTACAGGGTGCTCAGGTGATTGGCATGGGTGGGACTGACGGTAATCACTGCGTTCTCCAGGCAAGGGAAGAGCTGGGCTGACGGAACGCGGGGGTGCCGGCTGGCTGGGCTGTTTGAGAATGATACTCATTATCACATTGCCATGCGGCCTCCGTCAATCGGCGTCAGCCACCGAGGCGCCAGCGCTCCTGCCACTGTTGCAGATCCGCCCAGGCTTGCTGCAGGGCAGTGGCGGACCAGTGCAGCAGGCTGTCCAGCGCCAGCACGCTTCGCTGCCAGTGGATGCCGTCAAAAAACACGTGGTCGGCCACGATGGTGGCGGCCAGCCAGGCCGCGATGATGACAATGATGTCGTGGCGCCCGCTTTTCCACCAGCGCAGCGAGTGGCGGCGGAAAATCCACGGCACGCCCAGCGGATTGGGCCAGTCCGCCAGCAGATGCATGATGCCGCCGGCGGCAAAGCCGAACAGGGGCGGCGCCCACAGGTGGTGCGGCAATTGCAGATACGTGTAGACGAGCAGGGCGATCCAGGCCAGGCCCCAGTGCGTCCATGTGCGGTGCGTGATCCACAGCTTGTGCGTGCGCGCCCACCAGGCCACTTCCAGCCAGTCCGGCGCCGTGCCGCCCAGCGCGCCCATGACAAAGGCGAGCAGGCTCAGCACTTGGTAGGGACCACCGGCGCCAGCGTGCGCGACCAGGGCCGCGGCGATCACGCCGGCAGCCCAACCGGTCGCATGATGCGCTTTGTTGGAAGCCATAGAAAATGTAAAACGCCATGCGTGGCGTTGTGTGAAATGCAGGGGATATTAACTGGATGAATATACAGTATGCAAGGGCGTAGAGGGGTGCTATTTGCAGAATATCTGCTGATAATTTGTTAAATTGTGTGTCGGGAGGGCGTGGCCAGCGGACTCGGCAACGCATGCCGGTGGGTCAATTATGTTGTGCGACTGATAATGTAATTGGCGCAGGGCGCGCTATGCTGAAAGCAGTTTGACGTTTTGAAGAGGTGTCATCATGAAAATCCCGCGCGAATTGCAGATTCCCGCCCTCGTGTTTTCGCTTGAAGCGGTGTTCATTATTGGCTTGTCGCTGATTTTCCTGGTGCTGGTACCGCGCTAGCGGTCAGGTGTCAGGAGGTGCTGTATCAGGCAGTTTGCATGGTTGTGCTGTCGCACAGCGCCGCGCCTTCGGTGCGGATGATCCAGCATTCCGGATACGGTTCGCTGGCGAAGCGGTTGTGCCGCGCGAAGCCGCTGAGCTTGTCGAGCGCGGTGGCGGGGGCCAGTGCGGTTTCCTTGCCGCTGGCCGTGTCCAGGTGCCAGAAACCGCCGTTGCGGTGGAAGAGTACGGGAAGGCAGCTGGCTTGCGGCGTGGCAAGGTGGCTTGCCGGCGTGGGCTGGGTGTCGGGCAGCAGTAAATAAAAGCATTCGGCGCGGGCGCCGTGATCGATGCGGTGCAGGATCACGCCATGCGCGAGCAGGGCCGTGACGCTGAGCACGACGATGCCCTTGATGCTGGCAGACAATTCGATGCGCATGCCCAGGCGCAGGGGCACGGGCTTGTGCTTGCCTGGCCACACGCCGTCGAGCAGCAGGCCATAGCGCGACACGTCCTCGATTTCAAAACCTTGCTGGCTGCGCCGGATGATGGCGTGGCGGCCCGACAGGCGGCGCGTCAAGCCATTGTTGTCCTGGCCGTCGGGGCTGAAATGGCTGAGCAAGACATCGGCTTCCGGGTCCACCAGTTCGAAGCGGCCCAGCATGCATTCCTCCAGCGCGAACAGGCGGATCTGGCGCTGTTCGCCCGCTTCCGGCGCCGCATTGACGAGACAGGCGGCCTGGCTTGGGTGCGGATGGCAGTGGCTGGCGGCGGGCAGGTCGACTTCGATCAACTCCTCGTCCCAGGCAATCGTGGTAAATCCCATGTCGATCTTGCCTTGCGGCGCAGACAGATCCACGTGGGCGATGCCGGCATTGCGCGCCGTGACGTCGAGGTTGCAGCCGTCGCCGCCCGTCACGCGGGCGATCGAAGCGTCGTCGGCCATCACGCGCACGTTCTTGTGCGTGCTGAGGAAGATCTGGTGGATTTCCGTCAGGGTGGCGTCGCGGCGCGGCACGAGGATGACAAACGTGCACACCCATTTCTGCGCCACGGCGCCATCGACGTGGCTGTGCACTTCCACTTCGATCTGGTATTGCCCGTGTTCCTTGTTGCGCGAGGAAAACTCGACAAACACGGGACGCCAGTCGCCGCGCGTGGTGCGCACGAAATCATGCTGCACGTGCCCGCGGGGGATCAGGTCCGAGCGCAGGCGCAAGGTCAGCTGCGGCGCGCAGGCGGCGCTCATGCCGCGCAACTCCATCTTCAGGGTTTGCCGTCCGCCTGCCGCGCGCGGATCGAAGCCGCTGATGTGCAGGTGGGCTTGCACGGGCTGGTAAGCGGGCGGTACCGTTGGCGGCGCAACGGGCGCTGGCGTGAAGGCCGGGGTGGCGGCGGAGGCGGGTACAGAGCGGCTTACCGTTTGAATGGCGGCATCGCGAATAACGGCATCACGAATAACAGCATCGCGCATATCAGAATCATGTGCAGGGGCGTGCGGAAGCGCCGTTGCCGATGGCTCGGAACGGGCGCTGCGCAGTGCGGTCAACAGGTCGTAGCTGCTGGAGGCAGTCGTTGCTTGCGGGTGGTTGCCCGCGCAGACTGTTTCCCCAGGCAAGACCCAGAACGTACAGTGCGGGTGCTCCGGGTTGCTGCATTTTTTCATGACATTCTGACTCGAATCGAGCGGGGACATTCTGCCCTCTGTTATACATGAGAGCTTACGCGCTTTTGCGCCTGCTTGGCAACTTTCGCGACACCGGAATGCGCTCTTTTTGCCCAAATTCATGCCCTTGGTCACATCTTGCCATACATGTTACGGAAACTATTGCTCAAAAAAACATTTTATATCTTTCTGGATATGTTATTTTGCTATCGATATGCGGCTGCGTTCAGCCGCGCCGTTTGCTGACGATGACTTCCAGGTATTCGCCCGGCACCACCAGCGAGTGGGCATGGTTCGATTTATACCGGCCGTCGTGAGCGTGGCGGGGTTTTGCATTATGCTGGCGCAACTGTTATCCCCCACATGCCGCCTGACGCCGAAAGATGACCATGCCCGTGCAACGCCCGCTCCAGCTTGCCATTGCCTATGGCGCCACCCTGTGCGTATTTCTCGTCATCGACGCCCTGTGGCTGGCTGTGCTGATGAAACCCGTGTACGCCGCGGCGCTGGGGCCGTTGCTGGCGGACACGCCACGCTGGGCGCCGGCCGTGCTGTTTTACCTGCTGTACGTGGCGGGGCTGGTGGTGTTCGCCATCTTGCCCGGCTTGCGGGCGCGCCGCGGGCGCACGGCGGCGGCGCTGGGTGCGCTGCTCGGGCTGCTCGCCTATGGCACTTATGATTTGAGTAACTATGCGACCTTGCGCGACTGGCCGCTGGCCTTGACGGCGATCGACATGGCCTGGGGCGCCGTGCTGTCGGCCATGTCGGCAACGGCCGGCTACCTGGCCGCTAGCCGCCTGGGACGGTGAACTCCGCATCGAAGCGCAGCGCCAGCATGGTAATGTTGTCGCTATGCAAGCCTTTTGGCGGCTGGTAGAGGAAGTCGTCGAACACGGCGCTGACGGCCTGCGCCGCAGTCTTGCCGGCGCACAGGGCGGGCCAGCGGGCCGTGAGGGCGAGCGGATCGTCGCACGCCCAGAAGCCGTCGCTGGCCAGCAGATAGTGGGCGCCGGGCCGCACGCGCAGCACGCGGCGGTCGCCCAGGTGCGCGAGGAAGGGCGGCAAGGTGGCCGCATCGAGGCCGCGCAGGGGCTTGTCGAGCTGCAAGCTGTCGCTGATGGCGTTGCCTAAAATAAAGGCCTGCGAGATTTGCGGATGATGTTCGCCATGCACGGCGGCCCGCCAGCGCGTCTCGTCGAGCGCGCCGCGCATGGCGTACACGGTGGCCGGCACGTGGTCGACGGTGAGGATGCTGGCCACCCCGTTGGCAATTTCATACAGGCGCGAATCGCCCACGTGATACAGCAGCGGCGCTTCGCCGGGCGGCACTTCCAGCAAGGTCAGGGTGGTGCCGGGCGGTCGCGCCTGGGCTGGCTCGGCCCCCGCGAAACTGTCTTGCAAGCGCGTGTGCAACTGGTCGAGCCTGGCTGCCAGGCTGGCCGTGTCGAGGCAGGCGGGCATGGCCAGCAAGCCTTGCACGGCTGCTTCCGCCGCTTCGCGTCCATGGCCGTGGCCGCCCATGCCGTCGAGCACGGCGGCGCGCACATGGCCGCGCGGCCAGCCAGGCACCTGGCAGTGGAATGGCGCCTGCTGCGACAGGCAGACGGCGTGGCCGCTGGCATCGATCAGCAGGAAATTGTCCTGGTTCTCGCGGCGCGGCATGGGGCCGGCGCCCACGCTGGTGCCGGCGGCGGCGTCGAGCCAGGGGCCGAAGTCGAGCCCGTCTTTGATTAAATGCATCGGTTGTTGCGGTCCAGGCGGCCAGCAATGTTGATCATAGGACACAGCTTAGCCGAAATCATGCGGGAGCGATACCTTGCCTATTTCGCAAAAAAACCTGCGGCAGCAGGCTGGCGCAGGTTTTTCATGGTGCAGTGCAGGGCGGTGCTTAACGGCGATGGCCCCAGCCGTGACCGTGGCCATGACCGTGGCCACGGTCATAGTAGTCGCGACGGTCATAATCACGGTAGTAGCCGCGGCCCGGTTGCACGTAGACGACAGCCGGCGGGCCGTAGTAGCGCGGTGGCGGCGCGTAATACACGGGCTGCGGCGCCGGGGCGTAGTACACCGGTTGCGGCGCAGGCGCGTAATAAGTTTCGCGGTAGCCGCCGCGATAGCCGCCACGGTCGTAATAGCGGTCATTCGTGCTGATGCTGTTGCCGACGGCGGCGCCCAGCACGCCACCGACGATCGCGCCATTGCGCCCGCCGGTGCTGTTGCCAATGGCCGCTCCGACAACGGCGCCTGCAACGGTATTGAAGTCGCGGTCACCGGCAACTGCGGCCGAAGACACAGCCACTGCCGCTACCATTACCGCACCCAGGAGTTTCTTGTTCAACATGGCATTTCCTTCCATTCCGGCGAGATCACAATGATCTGCATGAAATGGACTATATCTGCTGCCGCAAGCTTGTTCCACGTCTAATACAACTTATTACAATCCTGCCCCGGCCGTAACAAGTCAGCGCCGGCGCGCCTGCCATTCGGGGCGTAGCAAGCTGTACATTTTGGCATCGCGCATCACGCCATTGATAAAAAAGGCCTGGCGTATCAAGCCTTCCTGGGTAAAGCCGTTCTTTTGCGCGATGCGCTCGGAGCCGATGTTCAGCGGGTCCATCAGCAGCTCCAGCCGGTGATACGGATAGGCGCTGAACAGGTAGTCGACCACCAGGCGCGTCGCTTCGCTGATGTAGCCGCGCCCGTCCCGCTGCCGGTCGAACAGGCGGTAGCCGATTTCGCGCGAGGCTGGCGTGCGGCTCTTGAAGTGCGTGATCGTGCCGATGATGTGCTGTGAGTGATCTTCGATGAGGAACAATTCGCTGTCCTCGGTGACGAAGCCCGATTGCAGGAAGTCGCGCCGCATGGCTTCGGGCGACTTGAATTGCATCGAGAAAAACTCGCCGCGCGATGGCAGGTCGTTGACGAGGGAGATATAGGTATTCAGGTCGGCGGCCTGCAAATGCCGGACGGTACAGAGGGTTCCCTTGAGCATGTCGGTTTCCGGTAGCGATCACGATCTTGATGGTAATCGACTCCGGGGGAAACAGGCAATCGATCCCGTAAAAGTTGCTGCAATGACAGAATAAATACGCTATCGTAGAAAAAGTCGCGCCTTGCCCATGGCCACGGCGTACCCGCTTCGACCTCGTTGACTGGATTTGAATACATGCATAGCATCCTGGCTGGCGCGCCACTGCGCCGTTCCGCTTTATCCCTTGCCCTTGGCTGCATCGTCAGCGCCGGCGCCTTTGCTGCCGCGCCGGGCAATACGCCGCAAGCGCTGGCGCAGGTGCGCGACACGGCGCTGCAAAGCGACTGGGCCTACGCCCGCCTGGCCGACATGACGGATCTGATCGGCCCGCGCCTGTCCGGTTCCGCTGGCGCGGCCGCCGCCGTGCAGCAGGTGGCCGACACCATGCGCCAGCTGGGCGCCAAGGTCACCCTGCAGCCCGTGAAAGTGCCGCATTGGGTGCGCGGCGTGGAAACGGCGGAAATCGTCGACTATGCCGGCCGTCCGCAGGGCGTGTCGCAGCGTGTGGTGCTCACAGCCCTGGGCGGCTCGGGCGCGACGCCGGCCGCCGGCCTGACGGCGCCCGTGATCATCGTCAAGAGTCTGGAAGAACTCAAGGCGCGCGCGCCGGAAGTGAAGGGAGCCATCGTGCTGATCGACACACCGTTCGACCAGGAGATGGCCGAGCGTGGCTTGGCGGGCGTCACCTATGGCCAGGGTTCGCGCTCGCGTTTCCTCGGGCCGAAGGCGGCGGCCGACCTGGGCGCCGCCGCCGCGCTGGTGCGCTCGGTTGGCGGCGCGAACTTCCGCATCCCGCATGCGGGCGCCACGGGTCTCGATGAGAATAAACGCATACCGGCCGCCGCCGTCACCGTGGAAGACGCCTTGCTGATCGCTCGCCTGGCCGCGCGCGGCCCCTTGAAAATGCACCTGACCCTGACGCCGCAAACCCTGCCGGAAGCGGACAGCTACAATGTGATCGCCGACTGGCCGGGCACGGACAAGGCCGACGAAGTGGTGGTGGTCTCGGGCCACCTCGATTCCTGGGACCTGGCGACGGGCGCGCACGACGACGGCGCCGGCGTGGTGGCGGCCATGGGCGTGGTGGAAACCCTGAAAAAGCTTGATTACCGCCCGCGCCGCACCATCCGCGTGATCGCCTGGATGAACGAGGAAAACGGCGGGCGTGGCGGCCAGGCCTATTTCGAAGCCCACAAGCAGGCGCTCGGCAAGCAATATGCGGCCATCGAGATGGATAGCGGCGCGGGCCGCCCGTTCGGCATCAAGGCCAGCGTGGGAGCGAAGGCGGAAAAACTGTTTACGCCTTTGCTGGCCGCCCTGCAGCCGATGGGCGCGCACGCGTTCACGCGCCGCGACGCGCTGGGCACGGGCGATTTGCACCGCCTGGAAACGGGCGGTGTGCCCAGCTTCGAGCCGCTGGTCGACAGCCACAGCTACTTCCACTACCACCATACGCCGGCCGACACCCTGGACAAGGTCGACCCGGAAAACCTCAAGCGCAACGTGGCGCTGATGTCGTCGCTGGCCTGGTTCCTGGCCAATATCGACGGCGAGATCGGCCGCGCGCCGGAGCAGGGCGAGTAAGCGCCAATGTCGCTACCCGACCTGAACCTGTTGATCACGCTCGATGTCCTGCTGGCCGAAGGCAGCGTCACGCGCGCGGCGCGGCGCTTGCGTTTGAGTCCATCGGCCATGAGCCGCGCCCTGGCGCGGCTGCGCGAGACGACGGGCGATCCGCTGCTGGTGCGCGCCGGGCGTGAGCTGGTGCCCACGCCGCGCGCGCTGGAGTTGCGCGAACGAGTGGGGCCCCTGTTGGGCGAGGTGCTGGCCGTGCTGGGACCGGCGCAGGCATTGGACCCGCGCCAGCTGGCGCAAACGTTCACGCTGCGTTCGAGCGACGGCTTCGTGGAAAATTTCGGTCCTGCGCTGCTCGCGCATATCGGCGCGCAGGCGCCTGGCGTGCGTCTGCGTTTCGTGCAAAAGCCCGACCGCGAAAGCGTGCAGCTGCGCGAGGGCAGCATCGACCTGGAAACGGGCGTCATCGGCAGTCTCACCAGCCCGGAAGTGCGCACGCGCAGGCTGTTCGGCGACCGTTTCGTGGGCGTCGTGCGCAGCGGCCATCCGCTGGCGCAAGGCGAGATCAGCGCCGAGCGCTATGCGGCCGGTCAGCACGTGCTGGTGGCGCGGCGCGACCAGGATACGGGGCTGATGGACGACGCGCTGGCCGCGCTGGGATTGCAGCGCACGATCGCCAGCATCGTCGGCGGCTTTACGGCTGCGTTGGCGCTGGCCGCCGGCTCCGACCTGATCGCCACCGTGCCGGAACGGCATACGGGCAATCTGCGCGCCGGCATGTTCACCTTTGCGCTGCCGCTGCGCATGCCCGAGCTGACTGTCTCGCTGATGTGGCATCCGCGCATGGATGCCGACCCCGCCCACCGCTGGCTGCGCGGCTGCGTGGTCGACGCCTGCGCGGGCCAGATCAACGGGGGTTGATGCCGCCGCGGCATCATGCGGGCTTTCCAGCCTTGTTCATGGCGCGGCCGAGCACGAAAATCGCCAGCGCGGCGAGTATCAGTGCGCTGGCCACGCCAAAGGTGGCGTGCATGCCGACGATCATGGCGGCTGGCCGGGCGCTGGCGATATCGCTGGCGCCGGCAGCGAAGACGGCGCCCATCACGGAGGCGCCCGTGACGAGCCCCAGATTGCGCGACAGATTGAGCATGCCGGAGATGACGCCGCGCTGCTCGGGAGCGATATCGACCATCACGGCCGTATTGTTGGCTGCCTGGAACAGCGCGTAGCTGGCCGTCAGCAGCATGATCGGGGCGACGTAGCCGGGAATGCCCAGGCTGGCGGGCAAGAGGGCCAGCGCCAGGCAGGCGACGGCCGCGCCGCACAGGCCCGCGCCGCCCATGCGCTGCGGGCCATAGCGGTCCACCAGCCAGCCGGATGGCACGCCGCAGAACGCCGCCACCAGCGGCCCGGCCGCCAGCACCATGCCGGTGGCGGCCGTGCCCAGGCCCAGGCCGCGCGCCAGATAGAAGGGACCGACCACCAGGGTGGACATCATGACCGTCGAGACCAGCATGCTGGTCGCCAGGCCCGCGCCGAGCACGGGCGCGCGCAGCATGGCCAAGCGTATCAGCGGCGCCGGCGCCTTCAGTTCAACGCGGACGAACAGGATGGCGCCCACGCAGGCGGCCAGCAGCAGCCCCACGTTGCGCGCGCCGAAATCGCCGCGGCCCAGCGTCATGGCCAGCGCATAGGCGACCAGGGTCAGCGCCAGCAGCACGGTGCCGCGGTGGTCGAACACAGGCCGTTTGGCATTGGCGCCGCGCTGGTCCGCCGGCAGGTAGCGCCAGGCCAGCAGCAGTGCCACGCCGGCCAGCGGCACGTTGACGAGGAAAATGGCTTGCCAGCCGAAGCGCGCGATCAGCAGGCCGCCCAGCGCGGGGCCCAGCGTGGTGCCGACGGCGGACATGGTGCCGAGCAGCCCCATGGCGCTGCCCGTCCTGGCCTTGGGCACGGTGCTGCCGACAAAGGCCATGGTCAGCGCCATCATGACGGAAGCGCCCAGGCCCTGCAGGGCGCGCGCGGCGACCAGCAGCCACAAGGTGGGCGCCAGCGCGCACAGGATGGAGGCGACGGCAAACAGTGCGATGCCGGCCAGCAGCAGGCGGCGCCGGCCGACCATGTCGCCGAGGCGGCCCACGCTGACGATCAGGGCCGTGATGGCCAGCAGGTAGGCCAGCACGATCCATTGCACGTCCTGGAACGGTGCATGCAGAGCCCTGGCCATGTCGGGCAAGCCCGCGTTGGCGATGCTGGTGCCCAGCGCTGGCAGCAGCATGGCCAGCGACAGGCTGGCAAGCGCGCCGCGCACGGGTCGCGTGATGGCCTGCTGCTCGGGTGGTGCGGATGTTGACGGTGTATGCATGGCGTGGCGGATCCTCGAATAGGGTCACCACATGGTACTGAGGGATATGGCATGGCGGAAGACGCCGCATGTGCATTGTGCTGTTGCGTCTGACGCCATGTGAACTGAAAGAAACTACATCGCCAGGCTAGATCGCATTGAGCGGTATTTTGAGGTAGCGCACGCCGTTGTCTTCCGGCTCGGGCAGCTTGCCCGCGTTGATGTTGACCTGGATGGCGGGCAGGATCAGGGTCGGCATGTCGAGGGTGGCGTCGCGGCTGGTGCGCATGGCCACGAATTGTGCTTCCGTGATGCCGTCGCGCAGGTGGATATTTCTGGCGCGCTGTTCTGCCACCGTCACTTCCCAGCGCGCCTCGCGGCCGTTGGGCGGGTAGTCGTGGCACATGAACAGCCGCGTCTGCGGCGGCAGCGACAGCAAGCGCTGCGCGGAGCGGTACAGCAGGGCGGCGGAGCCGCCGGGAAAATCGCAGCGGGCCGAGCCCACGTCCGGCATGAACAGGGTGTCGCCGACAAATACGGCGTCGCCGATCTGGTACGCCAGGTCGGCCGGCGTGTGGCCGGGCACGTGCAGGGCGCGCACTTCCAGCTTGCCGATATGAAATACCTGGTCGGGCGCGAACAGCTGGTCGAACTGCGAGCCGTCGGCCCTGGCGCCATCCTGGTGGTAGACGGCCGCGAACGCCTGCTGCACCGTCTGGATGGCGGCGCCGATGGCCACGTCGCCGCCCAGCTGCTGCTGCAAATAGGGCGCGGCGGACAGGTGGTCGGCGTGCGCGTGGGTTTCCAGCAGCCAGCGGCATTGCAAGCCGTGTTCGCGCACGAAGGCGATCACCTTGTCGGCCGAAGCGGTCGAAGTGCGGGCCGCCTTCGGATCGTAGTCGAGTACGGAATCGATGATGGCGCAGTCGCGGCCATCGGCCTCATACACGACATAGGTGACGGTGGCGGTGGCGGGGTCGAAGAAAGCTTGGATTTGTGGGGTCATCACGGCGGCAGTGGACGGGCAGGGAATAACATTATATCGCCAGAGTTCGTTCAAAAAATGTTGAAAATTAACATTTAACATGCGAAAAACAGATAAGCGAACGAGCCAGGCGCGCGACTACCGTGCGCACCCTGTGTCTTGCCGCGTGCTAACCTCATTCTTCCAAGGAGGAATTCATGAACGATATCACTGCACGCAGCGAACAGTACCGCGGTTTTACGATTTCCGTGACCCCGCAAAAGGATAACGACGACTTATGGGATTTTACCTACCGTCTGCAGCGCGAAGGCGAGCCGGACGCACAGGCGATCACGCGCAGCCGCACCCTGGGCGGCTACGCGGCGCCCGAGACGGCTTGCACGGCGGGCCTGGAAGTGGCCAGGACGGAAGTGGATAATCTGTTGCGCCCTTGAGCCAGCGTAAATCGTTTAGCCCGAAAGTGCGCCTGGCTGCGGCCGGCGCGTGAAACACGTCGCTGCCAGTCTCGCTTCATGCTACGATTTCCAGTATTGAGTCAGTCACCAAGGAGGCACCCCATGAATAGCAGTTCTAAAATTCACTATAAAGGCTGGGAAATCGTTCCCCTGGCCGTGCCCACCACCGACGGCAAATGGTCGGCCAGCTGCGACATCGAACGCGCCACGGCGGAAGGCCTGGAAGTGTTCGAAGGCTCGACCATGCAGTTCGTGCGCGACGACGAGGAGGGCGCCATTGCCGCCGCCTGCGAAGAAGCCGTGCGCCAGATCGACAACATCATCGCCAATCCGCTGGTGCGGCTGGCCTAGTTTGCCCTTGCAGCATCAGTTGTATCAGTTGCATAACTCAGCTCAGCCGGCGCCCGCCGGCTGTTTTTATTGCGCGTCTTGCCAACCTTGGCTTTCATCTCGGCTGCCTTCCTGTGTGTTGCATGTTTCATTCAATGTTTCAAAATGAATTATATGAAACAATGGTGAAACGTTTTTGACGTCAAACGTGACATCGCTGTTCCGCTGCACCACAGCGCACGGTGCGTGGCCTCGTGGCCGTTTGCCTGCCTTTTCACTCTGCATCTGACGGTTTTCGCACAGCCTGAAGGGTCCTGGCACGGCATTTGCAATGCCGATGCTCATAGCCACTCCGTGAAACATTCGGGACCATCCGAAACCCATAAGGTGAACACATGACTCAATACTCCGCAGGTGCCGCATTCCGCAAGGCCGTCCAGGAAGAATCCCCATTGCAAGTCGTCGGCGCCATCAACGCCAACCACGCCTTGCTGGCCAAGCGCGCCGGTTACAAGGCCATCTACCTGTCCGGCGGCGGTGTCGCGGCCGGCTCGCTGGGCTTGCCCGACCTGGGCATTTCCAGCCTGGACGACGTGCTGACCGACATCCGCCGCATCACCGACGTGTGCGACCTGCCGCTGCTGGTCGACGCCGACACGGGCTTCGGTGCATCCGCCTTCAACGTGGCGCGCACGGTGAAATCGATGATCAAGTTCGGCGCGGCCGGCCTGCACATCGAAGACCAGGTGGGCGCCAAGCGCTGCGGCCACCGTCCGGGCAAGGAAATCGTGAGCAAGGAAGAGATGGTCGACCGCATCAAGGCGGCCGTCGATGCGCGCACGGACCCGAACTTCGTCATCATGGCGCGCACCGATGCGCTGGCCGTCGATGGCCTGGAATCGGCGCTCGAGCGCGCCATCGCCTGCGTCGAGGCGGGCGCCGACATGATCTTCCCGGAAGCCATCACGGACCTGGATATGTACGCTACCTTCGCCAAGGCCGTCAATGTGCCGATTTTGGCCAACATCACGGAATTCGGTTCCACGCCGCTGTTCACCCTGGACGAATTGCGCAGCGCCCACGTGGGCCTGGCGCTGTACCCGTTGTCGGCCTTCCGCGCCATGAACAAGGCGGCGGAAAACGTGTACCAGGCGCTGCGCCGCGACGGCACGCAAAAGAATGTGCTCGACACCATGCAGACGCGCATGGAGCTGTATGAATCGATTAATTACCACGACTTTGAACAGAAACTTGACGCGCTGTTCGCCGCGCAAAAGAAATAAACAGAAGCAGGGGCCGCATGCCGGCCCCGCAGTGATGCAACCGAGACTAGTCAATTTTTGGAGAACACAATGACCGCACCGCAAGCCGCCACTTTCAAGCCTAAAAAATCCGTCGCCCTGTCCGGCGTCACCGCCGGCAACACGGCGCTGTGCTCGGTCGGCAAGACCGGCAACGATTTGCACTACCGCGGCTATGACATCCTGGACGTGGCCGACAGCTGCGAGTTCGAGGAAATCGCCTACCTGCTGGTGCACGGCAAGCTGCCCACTTCCGCGGAATTGAAAGGCTACAAGGCCAAGTTGAAATCCTTGCGCGGCTTGCCGTCGGCCGTGAAACTGGCGCTGGAAGCGCTGCCGGCCGCCGCCCACCCGATGGACGTGATGCGCACGGGCGTGTCCGTGCTGGGCTGCACCCTGCCGGAAAAAGACGACCATAATGCGCCGGGCGCGCGCGACATCGCCGACCGCCTGATGGCGTCGTTCGGCTCCATGCTGCTGTACTGGTACCACTACAGCCATAACGGCAAGCGCATCGAAGTGGAAACGGACGACGACTCGATCGGCGGCCACTTCCTGCACCTGCTGCATGGCGAAAAACCGTCGGCGTCGTGGGAAAAAGCCATGCATACGTCGCTGATCCTGTACGCGGAACACGAATTCAATGCCTCGACCTTCACCAGCCGCGTGATCGCCGGCACGGGGTCGGACATCCACTCGGCCATCACGGGCGCCATCGGCGCGCTGCGCGGCCCGAAACACGGCGGCGCGAATGAAGTGGCGCTGGAGATCCAGAAACGCTACGACAACCCCGACGAAGCGGAAGCGGACATCCGCGAGCGCGTGGCCAACAAGGAAGTAGTGATCGGCTTCGGCCACCCCGTCTACACGATTTCCGATCCGCGCAACGTGGTCATCAAGGAAGTGGCGCGCAATCTGTCGCTGGAAGCCGGTTCCACGAAAATGTTCGACATCGCAGAGCGCCTGGAATCGGTCATGTGGGAAATCAAGAACATGTTCCCGAATCTGGACTGGTTCTCGGCCGTGTCCTACCACATGATGGGCGTGCCGACGGCGATGTTTACGCCGCTGTTCGTCATCTCGCGCACCTCGGGCTGGGCCGCCCACATCATCGAACAGCGCATCGACAACAAGATCATCCGCCCGAGCGCCAACTATGTCGGCCCGGAAGACCTGGAATTCGTGCCGATCAAGGACCGCAAATAATGAGCACTGCAATGACTACGCCGATGAATACCCTGCACCGCAAGCGCTTGCCGGGCACCCAGCTAGACTACTTCGACACGCGTGCCGCCGTCGATGCGATCCAGCCAGGCGCCTACGCCACCTTGCCCTACACCTCGCGCGTGCTGGCCGAAAACCTCGTGCGCCGCTGCGACCCGGCCACCCTGAACGCCTCGCTGAGCCAGTTCATTGAACGCCGCCGCGACCTCGATTTCCCGTGGTTCCCCGCGCGCGTCGTCTGCCATGACATCCTGGGCCAGACGGCCCTGGTCGACCTGGCCGGCTTGCGCGACGCCATCGCGGCCCAGGGCGGCGACCCGGCCCTGGTCAACCCCGTGGTGCCCACGCAGCTGGTAGTCGACCATTCGCTGGCCGTCGAATGCGGCGGTTTCGATCCCGACGCCTTCGCCAAGAACCGCGCCATCGAAGACCGCCGCAACGAAGACCGTTTCGACTTCATCGACTGGACCAAGAAGGCGTTTAAAAACGTCGACGTGATCCCGCCGGGCAATGGCATCCTGCATCAGATCAACCTCGAGCGCATGTCGCCCGTGATCCAGGTGCAGGACGGCGTGGCCTATCCCGACACCCTGGTCGGCACGGATTCGCATACGCCGATGGTTGACGCGCTGGGCGTGATCGCCATCGGCGTAGGCGGCCTGGAAGCGGAAAGCGTGATGCTGGGCCGTGCCTCGTGGATGCGTTTGCCCGACATCATCGGCGTCAAGCTGACGGGTAAACCGCAGCCGGGCATCACGGCCACGGACACCGTGCTGGCGCTGACGGAGTTTTTGCGCAAGCAGAAGGTCGTCTCGTCCTACCTGGAATTTTTTGGTGAAGGCGCCTCGCACCTGACCCTGGGCGACCGCGCCACGATTTCCAACATGGCGCCGGAATTTGGCGCCACGGCCGCGATGTTCTACATCGACGCGCAAACCATCAAGTATCTGAAACTGACGGGCCGCGACGACGAACTGGTAAAACTGGTGGAGCTGTACGCCAAAGAGACCGGCCTGTGGGCCGACAGCCTGGTCGACGCCCAGTACGAGCGCGTCCTGAGCTTCGACCTGTCGTCCGTCGTGCGCAATATCGCCGGGCCGTCGAACCCGCACAACAGAGTGCCGACGTCGGAACTGGCCGCGCGCGGCATTTCCGGCGTGGTGGAAAACGAGCCGGGCAAGATGCCGGACGGCGCCGTCATCATCGCGGCCATTACCAGCTGCACCAATACGAACAATCCGCGCAACATGATCGCGGCCGGGCTGATCGCGCGCAATGCGAACCGCCTGGGCCTCACGCGTAAACCTTGGGTGAAATCGTCGCTGGCGCCAGGCTCGAAGACCGTGGAACTGTATCTGCAGGAGGCGGGCCTGATGCCGGAGCTCGAAACATTGGGCTTTGGCGTCGTGGCGTTCGCCTGCACCTCGTGCAATGGCATGTCGGGCGCGCTCGACCCCGTGATCCAGGATGAAGTGGTGTCGCGCGACCTATACGCCACGGCCGTTTTGTCGGGCAACCGCAACTTCGATGGCCGCATCCACCCGTACGCGAAACAGGCTTTCCTCGCCTCGCCGCCGCTGGTGGTGGCGTATGCGATTGCCGGCACCATCCGCTTCGATATCGAGAAGGATGTGCTGGGGATTGATGCGGACGGCAAGCCGATTTTGCTCAAGGATATCTGGCCATCGGACGAGGAAATCGACGCCATCGTCGCGTCCAGCGTCAAGCCGGAGCAGTTCCGCAAGGTGTACATTCCGATGTTTGCCGCGCAGGCGGACGACGGCATCAAGGTCAGCCCCCTGTACGACTGGCGTCCGCAGACGACGTATATCCGCCGTCCACCATACTGGGAAGGCGCGCTCGCTGGCGCGCGCCCATTGAAAGGCATGCGTCCGCTGGCTGTGCTGGGCGACAACATCACGACCGACCATCTGTCGCCATCGAACGCCATCATGCTCGATAGCGCGGCAGGCGAATACCTGGCAAAAATGGGCTTGCCCGAGGAAGACTTCAATTCCTACGCCACGCACCGGGGCGACCATTTGACGGCGCAGCGCGCCACGTTTGCCAACCCGACCCTGAAAAACGAGATGGTCATCGAGGACGGTAAAGTGAAGGCGGGTTCGCTCACGCGCATTGAACCGGAAGGCACCATCTCGCGCATGTGGGAAGCCATCGAGGTGTACATGGAGCGCAAGCAGCCATTGATCATCATCGCCGGCGCCGACTATGGCCAGGGTTCCTCGCGCGACTGGGCCGCCAAGGGCGTGCGCCTGGCCGGCGTGGAAGCCATCGTGGCCGAAGGCTTCGAGCGCATCCACCGCACCAACCTGGTGGGCATGGGCGTCTTGCCGCTGGAGTTCCTGGCTGGCGTGAACCGCAAGACCCTGGGCCTGGACGGCAGCGAAACCTATGACGTCGTCGGCGAGCGCACGCCGCGCTCCACTCTGACTCTCGTCATCCACCGCAAGAACGGCGAAACGGTCGAAGTGTCCGTCACCTGCCGCCTCGATACGGCGGAAGAGGTGTCGATCTATGAGGCCGGCGGCGTGCTGCAACGGTTTGCGCAGGATTTCCTCGAGTCGTCCAAGGCAGCCTGACGGGTAGGTCGGATTAGCGCAGCGTAATCCGACGTTATGTGTGAAAAACCCGCCAACAATGTGTCGGATTACGCGTGGCGATGCCCCGCTAATCCGACCTACCACTTTTCAGGAGTGACATGACCCACACCCCCCAAATCAAAATCCCCGCCACCTACATGCGCGGCGGCACCAGCAAGGGCGTGTTCTTCCGTCTGCAGGATTTGCCCGCCAGCGCGCAAGTGCCCGGTGCGGCGCGCGATGCGCTGCTGCTGCGCGTGATCGGCAGCCCCGACCCCTACGGCAAGCAGATCGACGGCATGGGCGGCGCCACGTCGAGCACCAGCAAGACGGTGATCCTGGCGAAAAGCACGAAGCCGGAACACGACGTCGATTACCTGTTCGGCCAGGTTTCCATCGACAAGCCGTTTGTCGACTGGAGCGGCAACTGCGGCAACCTGTCGGCCGCCGTCGGCTCGTTCGCCATTGCCAGCGGGCTGGTGGACGCCGCCCGCGTGCCGGCAAACGGCATCGCCACGGTGCGCATCTGGCAAGCCAATATCGGCAAGACCATCATCGCCCACGTCCCCATGACAAATGGCGAAGTACAGGAAACGGGCGACTTCGAACTCGATGGCGTGACCTTCCCGGCCGCCGAAGTGAAGCTGGAATTTCTCGACCCGGCCGCGGAGGAAGAGGGGGGCGGTGGCGCGATGTTCCCTACCGGTAACCTCGTCGATGACCTCGACGTGCCCGGCATCGGCGTGTTGAAAGTCACGATGATCAACGCCGGCATCCCGACGATTTTTGTCGACGCGGACGCCATCGGCTACACGGGCACGGAGCTGCAGGACGCCATCAATGGCGATCCGGCCGCGCTGGCCCGCTTCGAGACCATCCGCGCGCATGGCGCGCTGCGCATGGGTTTGATTTCCCACCTCGATGAAGCGGCGAAGCGCCAGCACACGCCGAAGGTGGCATTTGTCGCCAGGCCGGCCAGCTACGTTTCGTCCAGCGGGAAAACGGTGGAAGCGGGCGATATCGACCTGCTGGTGCGCGCCCTGTCCATGGGCAAGCTGCACCACGCCATGATGGGCACGGCCGCTGTCGCCATCGGCACGGCGGCGGCCATTTCCGGCACCCGGGTCAACCTGGCGGCCGGCGGCGGTCCCCGCAACTCGGTGCGTTTCGGCCACCCGTCCGGCACCCTGACGGTGGGCGCGGAAGCGGTGCTGGCCGATGGCGTCTGGAGCGTCACCAAGGCCATCATGAGCCGCAGCGCGCGCGTGCTGATGGAAGGAACGGTGCGCGTTCCCGGCGACGCGTTTTAATAAGAAATACGCAGCAAGATGGCACACAGGTGGTGCACATAAAGCAGCGGCCAGGCCAGTTCGCCCAAGCCCGATACGGATTGCACGCATACCGGAGGAGACATGAATTTCGCAGCATTTTATCAACGCTCGATTGACACGCCTGATGCTTTTTGGCGCGAAGAAGCGGAAAAGATCGATTGGCATACGCCGTTTTCGCAAGTGCTCGATTATTCCCGCCCGCCGTTTGCCAAATGGTTCGTCGGCGGCACCACCAATTTGTGCCACAACGCCGTCGACCGCTGGGTCGACAGCCAGGGCGATGCCGCCGCGCTGATCGCCATTTCCACGGAAACGAACACGGAGCGCAGCTACAGCTTTCGCGAGCTGCAGCGCGAAGTGGAGCGCTGCGCCGCCATCTTGCTGGCGCTGGGCGTGGTCAAGGGCGACCGCGTATTGATCTACATGCCGATGATCGCCGAGGCGGCGTTTGCCATGCTCGCTTGCGCGCGCATCGGCGCCGTGCATTCCGTGGTCTTCGGCGGTTTTGCCGCCAACAGCCTGGCCAGCCGCATCGACGATGCACGGCCCAAGTTGGTATTTTCCGCCGATGCCGGTTCGCGCAATGGCAAGGCAGTTGCCTACAAGCCGCTGCTCGACGAAGCCATCCGCATCGCCGCGCACAAGCCGCAACAGGTGCTGCTGGTCGACCGCCATCTCGTGCCGATGGAACTGACGGCGGGCCGCGACGTCGATTACGCGGCTCTGCGCGAACAGCACATGGACGCGCAGGTGCCCGTTGCCTGGCTCGAATCGAACGAACCGTCGTATGTGCTGTACACCTCGGGCACGACGGGGAAACCGAAGGGCGTGCAGCGCGACGTGGGCGGCTATGCGGTGGCGCTGGCGTCGTCGATGCAGTACACGTTTTGCGGCAAGCCCGGCGAAACCTTCTTTGCCACCTCGGATATCGGCTGGGTGGTGGGCCATTCCTACATCGTGTATGGCCCGCTGATCGCCGGCATGGCCACCATCCTGTACGAGGGTTTGCCCATCTGCCCCGATGCGGGCATCTGGTGGAGCATCGTCGAAAAATACAAGGTCACGCGCATGTTCTCGGCGCCGACGGCCATCCGCGTGCTGCGCAAGCACCCGGTGGAACTGATGCGCAAATACGACCTGTCCTCGCTGAAGGCGCTGTACCTGGCGGGCGAGCCGCTCGATGAAACCACGTCGCAGTGGATCGCCGATGAACTGAAGGTGGACATCATCGACAATTACTGGCAGACGGAGACGGGCTGGCCTATCCTCTCGGTGGCGAAAGGCGTGGCCGACACGCCGACGCGCCTGGGCAGCCCGGGCCTGGCCATGTACGGCTACCAGGTCAAGCTGCTCAACGAAGCGACGGGCGAGGAGTGCGGCGCGAACGAGAAGGGCGTGCTGGTGCTGGAAGGCCCGCTGCCACCGGGCTGCATGCAGACGGTGTACGGCGACGATGCGCGCTTCATCGATACCTACTGGTCCACCTTCAGCGACCGGCAAGTGTATTCCACGTTCGACTGGGGCGTGCGCGATGCGGACGGTTATTACTTCATCCTGGGCCGCACGGACGACGTGATCAACGTGGCCGGCCATCGCCTGGGCACGCGAGAAATCGAGGAAAGCATCACCAGTCATCCGAACGTATCGGAAGTGGCCGTGGTGGGCGTGGAAGACAAGCTCAAAGGCCAGGTGGCGATGGCTTTCGTGATCCTGAAGGACCCGCAAGGCTTCGACAGCGTGGAAGCGAAAGCGGTGCTGGAACGCGAAGTGATGGCCGTCGTCGACCGCCAGCTGGGCGCCGTGGCGCGGCCCGCACGCGTGCTGTTCGTGGCGCAGCTGCCGAAGACGCGCTCGGGCAAGCTGCTGCGCCGTTCCATCCAGGCCATCTGCGAAGGACGCAGCCCGGGCGACCTGACGTCGATGGACGATCCGGCATCGCTGCAGCAGATTCAGGCGGCGCTGGCGTAGCGCCATGCTGCGAGCGAAGTTTATCGATCGATAAACTTCGCTTTCAAATCCGGTCGCTTTCCTTGCGCACGACCCTGCCCACGATCAGGCATTCATTACCGCGGCACAGCTTGCGGTGGTATTTGCGCTGGTCCGGGTTGTCCGACGTCAGCCACCATTCGCCGATATCGCGCGCCATGCGCTTGACCACCGGTTCGCCTTCGTAATTGATGGCAAACACGATGCCGTCAGCCGGCCGGTTGTCGGCCGTATTGATGATCACCACGTCGTCCTCGTACAGCGCCGGCTCCATGCTCTCGCCCTTGACCTTGATCGCCACCAGTTTTTCAGGGTGGTAGCCATTGCGCTCGACCCAGCTGCGCGGCACGCTGATGGTGCTGCCGTCGTGGGTTTCCGGTTCGATGGCAAAGCCCGTGATGCCGGCCGACAGCCGCAGTTTCACCTTGCGGATCGGGTAGAAGCGCTCATCCTCGCCATCTTCCACGACCACGGGCTGTGCGCCGGCCAGCGCGCGCGCGGCCATGGCCGCCTGGTCGGGCGCCGCGCCCTGGTCGAAATACATGCTGTCCAGCTGCAGGTCCGCTTCCAGCTTGCGCGCGATCTTTTCGCTGAAGGCGCGCCCTTCGCGGTAGGTGGGCGAGAGGATTTGCGAGATGCGCGCCTCGCTCCAGCCGCTGACGTCGGAAATTTTCTTGCGCGTGTTGTCGTAGTGCTCGCGGATCAGGGCCAGCAGGCGGTCGCGTCTGTATTGATACATATTCATCTCCACATTAAACCCGAAATTTACCGTTTGATAAATTACCAAATGCTTGACTTTAACATTAGCGATTGATAAAGTCCACTTGTTGCCTGTCGCAAACGCACTACAGCGTCTGCCGGTTGGCGACACCACGGGAGGTCAGGCAGATGTTGAACAGCAGTCAACTGGTTGAAAGCAGGACGGCGCCACGGCAGGGGCGCCAGTTACAGGGACGCAGCAAGAAGTCGCAGCTGCATATCGCCCGCATCGGGCAGTATATCCGCGAGCAGGGCCAGGCGAGCGCGGCGCAGTTGTCCGCCTTGCTGGGACTCGATGCGGGCACCATGAGCCGCTATTTGCGCCACATGTGCGGCATGGGGCAGATCCACCTGGCGCAGCCCCATTGCACGGAGCCGGGACGCCAGCGGCCCGCCCTGTACGCCTTGGGCGAGCAGGACGACGAGGTCGACGGCTGGGCCGAACTGCCGCCGCAGGTGCGCCGCACGGCCAGCTGGCCACGCGGTGCGGCGCGCCGCGATCCGCTGGTGGCGGCGCTGTTTGGCCCGGCAAGTAACAACGATTAGTATCAACGAGGAACGAGGAGAAATCATGGGATTTGCAGAAAAATTCATCGCATCGCTGTCGTCGCAGAACCTGCGCGACGATGCCGTCCACCACGACCTGGACGTGATCGCGGCCGCCGCGCTGGCGGGCGACATGGGCGCCTTGCTGTGCCGCGTCAAGTATGCGGACGGCACCGTCAGCCGCCTGTTCGAAGGCAATGCGGGCAACCTGGCGCAGCTGCTGCGCGCCTGGACGGCGGCCGTGACGCAGAAGGGCCGCGCGCGGCGCTGGGTCAAGGCGCAGACGGCCTGGGATGCGCAGGCGGCCAATACCTTGTACCGCCGCGTGGCCGAAGCGTCACTCGCGCATTGGCTCGACAGCAAATGCAAGGTCTGCCACGGCACGGGCGTCGTCGCTGCCATGCAAGCCGGCGCGCCTGTCGTTTGCAAGACGTGCCACGGCGCAGGCGAAGCTGCCATCAGCTGCTCCGGCGGCTTCGAGCTCGAACGCATCAAGGACATGGTCAGCGAACTGGAAGGCATCTTCCAGTCGCACGGCGCCCGCGCCATGCGCCGCCTCGGTCACTGAAATTTTTTTTGCAATATGCCCGGCACTGAAAAAAACGCCCCTACAATAGAGTCTCGATCACGCAGCAACAGAAACACCGGCAATACCGCAGTACAGCAAGACCACATGCTTCTCCACTCGTAATAGACGCGCTTTCGGCGCGACACCGATAGGGGATATCAGCGCAGCGAACGGCCTTCATGGTCCCTTCGCCCACCTTCCATCCGGCATGGCACCGCGCCATCCGGACGCCAGCCCGCCGCCTCACCGCGTGCGGGCTTTTTCATTTGTCTTCCTGATTATTTGCAGTTCCTTCCCCAAGACCGCCCCTGGCGGTCTTTTTTTATCCCACGAAAGGTTTTACAACTATGGCACTGACAGCAAACGGCATCGACAGCTTGATCGTTATCAGCAAACAAAGCGCCGAAGGCAGCAAGGCCGCCGCCGGCGGCGGCCAGATTTATCCCCGCGTGACGGCCACCTTCGACACGGAAGCGGACAAATACGCAAGCGCCGAAATCGACGCCAGCCAGCAGCAGGGCGATACCCGCCTGGGCAACTTCCGCACCACGGGCGCCATCAAGGCCGAAGCGGCGTGCGGCACGTATGCGCCGCTGATGGCTGCGCTGCTGCGCCGCGACTTCACGGCAGGCGGCGTGGCTGCCGCGCAAACCACCATCGCCGCTGCCGCCTCCGGCCTGACGCGCAGCGCCGGTTCCTGGCTGAGTGAAGGCTTCCGCGCCGGCAGCGTGGTGCGCGTCACCGGCATGACGGCGCCGGCCGCCGCCAACAACGCGAAGAACTTCTTCGTCACGTCGGTGACGGCCACCAACCTGAATGGCCAGTTCATGGACGGTTCGGCCATGATCGTCAAGGCGGCCGGCGACTCGGTCGGCGTGGCGGCGGTGGGCAAGCGCAGCTTCACCCCGTTGAGCGGCCATACCACCGACTGGTTCACGGCCGAAGTGCAGGACCCGAAAATCGGCGTACACCGCAGTTTCGTCGACCAGCTGGTCAGCAAGATGGATATCGCCGTGCAGCCGAACGGCATCACCAGCCTGGACTTCACCCTGATGGGCAAGTCGGAAGGCCCGACCACGGCCGTGCCACATTTCGCCACGCCGCTGGCCGCGCCGGGTACCGGCAAGTTTTCGGGCGCCACGGCGATGCTGTCCGTAAACGGCATCCCGTCGCAGATCTGCACCGGCATGTCCGTCTCGCTCGACGGCCAGGTCAAGGTCGACCCGGTGATCGGCTCGAAGTACGCCACGGCCGCCTCGCGCGGCAAGGTGATGGGCTCGGGCCAGTTCACAGTGCTGCTGCAGGACGCCACCTACCTCGACTACTTCAAGTCCGAGACGGAAATCCCGCTGGCCTACGCCATGGCGTCGGGCACGGCGCCGACCGCCGACGTGCTGGCCCTGGCCATGGGCCGCATCAAGATCACCTCGGCCAAGATCGACGACGGCGAGAAAAACAAGATCGTCACCTGCGCCTTCGACGTCCTGCGCTACAAGGGCGCCGATGCGCAGCACGAAGCGACCACCCTGACCATCCAGGACAGCGCGCTGTAAGAAGCTAGCGCCTGCACCGGGGCCGCCGTGATGGCGGCCTTTTTAATTTTTCTACTTCATTCAGAAAGCAGCACACATGAACAACGCGCAAAAAATCCAGGCAGGTTTCGACATCGGCAATATCCACGCGGCGGCCACTTCCGTCACGTTCGACGTGCCCGTCATCTTCGACGCGGATGGCGAAGCGGTGGCTGGCCTGACCATCGTCGGCAAGAACAGCGAGCAATACCGCGTCGCCAACAACGCCGTGCGCGCCGAAGGTTATAAAAAATCGGCACGCCGCAAGACGGCTATCGACGCCTCCACCGATGAAGGTGCGGAACTGCTGGTGCAAGCCATCGACGGCAACCAGAAACGCCTGGCGCTGGCCGTGGTCACTGGCTGGTACGGCTTCACCAGCAACGGCGCACCCGTGCCGCTCGATCCGGCGCTGCTGGAAGCGGCCTTTGAAAAATACCCGACCTGGCAGGAAAAGGTCACCACCGCGCTGGAAAACGAGTCGAATTTTTTGAAACTCTGACGGCCAGCCTGCTGCGCTACGCCGGGCATCAGTTCGAGCGCGGCGCGCGCGCGGCCGATGGCCACGCCAAGGGCGAGCATATCGATGCCGCCCAGCGCCATCCGCTGTACCGCGCGCCGCCCGAAGAGGCGACGCCGCCGATGCCGTTTGAGCTGGCCCACGTGTGGGAATGGTTCGCGCAATTGAACCGCAAGCGGCAGAACGGCATGGCCGTCAACCCCATCGCCAGCACGGAAATCCTCGCCTGGCAGGCGCGCCACGCCATCGTCATCGAGCCGTTCGAGCACCAGCTGCTCGACCAGCTCGACGCGCTGTTCCTGTCGCACCAGAACGCGGCGGGCTGACCCGCATTTTCCAACCCGGCCGCCATGCGCGGCCTTTTTTATGGGCCAACCATGCCAGAGATAACTGAGTTAAAGATTGCCGTTAATGCGGCAGAGATAAAGGCGGGGACGCAGGCGGTGAATGACTTGGCTACCGCCAGTAAACAGACAGGCGATCAAGCCGAGGAAGCCAGCGGCAAGTTTCGCAACTTCGAACCACGGGTACGCGCGCAGGCCGAAGCGGCACGCGCGGCGGCAGACGCGTCCAAAGTACTAGGCGACGAAAGCAGCGCCGCTGCGGACGCCATGTTCAAGGGTATGACCGCGGTTGATGGCTTTGCCAAAGCCTCGGCCAAGATTGGCGAAGGCAGCTTGAACGCCGACATCGGACAAATCAAGGACGGCCTGGGCGAGATGGCCAATGCCACCGGCTTGACGGAACTGGCCATGAAGCGCCTGGGCGCGGGGCCGTTACTGGCGCTGAAGATGGCGGCCGACGTTGCGGCGTTCGTGGCCGATGCCTTCGTGCAGGGCCAGCTGGAATCGGACAAGTTTTCCCGTGCCCTGGAATTGACCGGCAATGCCGCCGGTATCACGGAAGGCCAGTTCAACACCATGGTGGCGTCGGTTTCTGATGCCAGCCAGGGCGGCCTGGGCGATACCCGCGTGGTCTTGCAGACCCTGGTGGAAACTGGCCACTTCACCAGCGAAGCGCTTAATTCCGTGGGTGCGGCCGCCGTCACCATGGCGCAAATGAATGGCCAGTCGGCTGGCGCTGTGGCGGCCGACTTTGCGACGATGGCCGATGGCGTCACCAACTGGGTCGATACGCACGATAAAAGTTACAACATCCTGACGGGCGCCCAGTACGCGCACATCTCCGCCCTGGAAAAGGAAGGCAAGACGCAAGAGGCCATGGTCATAGCGAGTGACTTGATCAATGCAGGCCTGCAAAAACGGGCTGAAAAGCTCAGCATGATCGGTACCTTGCTGCAGGGTAGCAAGAATCTCTGGTCCAGCTTCATGGATGGCATGCGTTCCATTGGACGCGAAGAAACACCGGAGGATGAAATTGAAAAAATAAAAAAACGCACGGCCGACGTGCGCCGCACTGGCCAGCTGGTTCCCGGCACGCACCCGGCGGCGCGCCTGACCGGTGCCCAGATGGAACAGTTTGAGCAGGAGCAGGCCAAGGCCTTGGCAGTGGCGATGAACAAGCAGACGCAGCTGGAGGCAAAGGCGAAGGCCGACCAGGCCGAATCGAAACGCAATGCCGATGGCAAGCAGGCGGTCAAGGACCTGGACGAGATGCAGAAGCGTTATGTCACCAAGGCGCAGCGCGAAACAGCGGAAATCAAGAAATTTGAGGAAACCCTGGCCAATGCCAGGGCCGGCGGTGTTCCCTTTTCTGCCGAAAAGGAGAAAGAGCTGCGGCAGAATGTGCGAGCCTCGTTTGCGGGGCCTGCCAAGGGCGCTGCTTCTGCCAGGACTGCCGCCCCTCCAGCGGCAGGTTCCGACCCCCGCGATGCCGTGCTGGCAGGTGAGTTGCAGGCGATTCAAAGCGCATTGCGCATCAAGACCGAGGGTTATGACCAGCAGGCCAAGCTCGATGAAGCACGCCGCAAAGGCGGCGCCTTGAGCGAGGATGAGTTTTTTGCGAACCGTCGCATGGCCATTAGCGCGCGTGGCGCTGCCGAGGTGGCGGCTTACCAGCAGCAAGCTGACGTATTAAAAGGTTTTCAGGCGAAGACGGCGCAAGGCCAGCAGGAAAGGGACAACAAGATCGCCGAAGCAGGCGCGGCACAGCTGCGCGTACAACAGCAAGTCAATGCCGACTTGGCGCAACTGGAGGAAACGGCGCGCCAGGAGAAGGAAGCGGCTGCGAAGAAGCGCGACGAGGAGGCCAAGGCAAAGGAGACCAAGAACCGCGCCGATGCCAAGGCGGCGGATGAAAAAACGTGGAAAGACACTGTCGATGGCGCCAAGGCCATGGGTGACGCGCTGGAAAAGGCTTTCGGTAAGGCGGGAGCTGCGGTCGGCAAGTTGGGCACGGCCTTTGCCGATTATCAGAAGGCCCAGCGTGACATTCAACGTACCCTGAGTGAAGGACTCACGGACGCTGGAGAAGACAAACCCAAAAAAGAGGCTGCGGAAGCGAAGGCCCGCGAGGATGGCGCGAAGGCACAGATCAAGGGTTATCGTGACATGGCTGGTGCGGCCAAGGGCTTCTTCAAGGAAAACAGCACGGGTTACAAGTTGATGGAAGGGGCCGAAAAAGCGTTTCGTGCGGTGGAAATGGCAGGTCAATTGCAAAAACTGGCCACCAGCCTGTTTGTATCTGGCTCGTCCGCCGCAGGCGTGGTCGTCGGGCAGGCCACAGAGACGGGGGCGGTGATGGCTGGCCAGACCGCACAGAATGCGGCCAAGGTGCCCGGCGTGTTCATGTCTTTCATGAGTTCCATGGGACCGTGGGGCTACGCGGCGGCAGCAGCGGCGATTGCCGCCGTGCTGGGCGGTGCCTTCAGCGGCGGCGGTGGCGGCGTCGACACGACTGCCAAGGATCGCCAAGCCGCCAATGGCACCGGCACGGTGCTCGGTGATTCATCCGCGAAATCGGCGTCGATCGCCAACAGCCTGGAAATCATGGAGAAAAACTCCGGCCTGGGCCTGGCGTATTCCTCGTCGATGGTGGTCTCGCTCAAGCAGATCGTCTCGGGCATCGGTGGCCTGGGCAGTTTGCTTGTGCGCTCGGGCATCCTGACGTCCGCGCTGGGCACCAAAGGCAGTTCCAGCGGCGGCGTTATCGGCAATGTCATCAGCAGCATCTTTGGCGGCAAGACCACGGTGCAGGATATCGGCATCGTGACCAATTCTTCGAGCCTGGGCGCGCTGGAGAAATCCGGTTTCAACGTGAATTCCTATGTCGATATCAAGAAGTCCGGCGGCTGGTTTTCCAGCGACAAGAAGTCCACGAACCTTTCGGCTCTGGGGACAGAGACGAACGATCAGTTTACAAAAATCGTACTGGGGCTGCGCACGAGCATTGTGTCCGCGGCCGATTTGCTGGGTGTCGGTGGTGACGCCTTCACGGCGCGCTTGAATACCTTTGTCGTCAGCCTTGGCAAGATCAGCCTGAAGGATTTGAAGGGCGAGGAAGTGCAAAAGGCCCTGGAAGCGGCATTTTCCAAGCTGGGCGACGACATGGCGAAGTTCGGCGTGGGCGGTCTGGAAAAATACCAGGCCGTGGGTGAGGGCTACCTGGAAACCTTGGCGCGTGTGGCCAACAACTACATGCAGGTGTCGGACGTGCTGGCCGTGCTGGGCAAGTCTTTCAACAGCTCCGGCCTTTCCGCCGTGGCGCTGAGCGAAAGCCTGATTCAGGCGGCGGGCGACCTCGATACCCTGACCAGTGGCACCAGCTTCTTCGTGCAGAATTTCCTGAACGAGGCCGAGCAGATGGACCCGGTCACCAAGTCGGTGCGCAGCGCCATGGCGGCGATGGGACAGTCCGGCGTGACGACGAGCGAGCAATTCAAGGCGCTGGTGCTGGCACAGGACTTGAACACGGTCGCCGGCCAGAACATGTATGTACAGCTGCTTGCCATCGCCGAACCGTTCAAGAAGGCGGCCGACTATGCGGCCGACCTGGCCGGCACCACGGGCGAGCTGGCTGAAGTGAACAAGACTGCCAGCGACATCGCCAGCGAACGCAAAGATCTGCAACAACAGTTGAACCAGTTGACGCAAAGCGAAGCGCAGTTGCTGGCTGCCCAGCGCGCTGGCGTCGCCGATGTCAATCGCGGATTGTTCGACCAGATCCAGGCCGTCAAGGCGGTGACCAGCGCGAAGGATGCGCTGGCCAAAGCCTACGAGACGGAATCCGTGGCGGCCAAGTCGGCGCTGGAGAAGTCGAAATCGTGGGTGACGACCTTGAATGGGCTCAATTCCAGCATGGCTTTGGGCGCCCAATCGACGCTGACGCCGGAGCAGAAGTACGCCGAAGCGCGGGCACAGTTCGAGAAAACCCTGGCGGCTGCGAATGCGGGCGACACGACGGCGCAATCGGGGCTGTCTGCCGCGGAACAGGCATTTTTGACGGCCTCGCAAGTGGTCAACGCTTCCGACGCCCGCTATGCGGCCGACTATGCCCGCGTGGTGGAAGCGAACAAGGAAGCGTTGAAATGGGCGGCCGCGCAGGTCGACGTGCAGCAGGCCAGCCTCGATGCGCTCAATGCCCAGGTGTCGGGCTTGATCAAAATCAACGACAGCGTGCTGACGGTGACGCAAGCCATTGCCGGTCTGCGGGCTGCGATGGGTGGTGCGGCGGATCTGGGCGTGCAGCTCGGTAATCCTCCCGTGGTCGCCGCGCTGGCCGCGATGACTTCCCCGGTTACAGCGGCCGTCTTCGACCCTGTGCGCTACTCGTCGGCTGCGAACGTCGGCTCCGAGGTGCTGGTGGCCGAAATCCGCGGCCTGCGCGAAGACAACCAGGCCATGCGCGTGGAGCTGGAAGGCTTGCGCGCCGACCAGCGGGCGCAAACGGGTGCCACCATCCAGGCCACCTTTGAATCGAACGCCAACGCCGCCAGGACGGTGGTCGATGGCGTGGACAAATCGTCCCGGGCATCCGCCTGGGCCAATGCAGTGAAAGGAGAATACGCATGACCGATGCGCAATTTCAGGAATGGCTGCAAAGCGCCTCGGCCATCCGCATGGTGCTGATCGAGGCGCAGGTGAACGTGGGCGGCAGCGAGGTGACGCGGTATATCGCTTCGCGGCCCTACGTCACCGGGCCGCTTGAGGTACCGGCGAATACCGCATACCAGCCGCTGGCCAAGGGCGGCCTGGCCTTCACGGAACAGGTCAGCCTGTCCGGCGAGGCGGGACTGTCGGGCGGCGATATCGAACTCGATAACGCCGATGGCGCTCTGGATGGCTGGCTGGGAGACGTGTGGATGAACCGGCCGATCAAGGCCTGGGCGGGCGATCCCTCCTGGCCGCGTGCCGACTTCCAGCTGGTCTTCGACGGCATAATCGCCGACGTAGCCAGTGCCGGGCGCGAGTCGGTCAACCTGGTCCTGCGCGACAAGCTGCAACGCCTCAATACGCCGATCTCCGAAGCCAAGCTGGGAGGCACGACGCCGAACAAGGACGCCATCCTGCCGATTCCGTTCGGCGAGTGCCATAACGTGGCGCCCTTGCTGACCAATCCGGCCACCTTGGAATATGGTTTTCTCGGCGCTGTCGAATCGACGTTCGAAGTGCGTACCAATGGCAAGCCGATCGCGGTCGCCTTGAATGACCAGGCGGGCCGATTCAACCTGACCACCGATCCATTTTCCACCACGATCACGGTCAGCGTGCAGGGCGATAAAGGCGGCGGTTATGCGCCGCGCATTGCCGCGTTGGTGCGGCGCATCGCTACTGCCTACGGCAAGGCAGCCGACCGTTTCACCCTTGCTGACATGGACCTCGACAACCTGGCCGCCTTCGATGCGGCCCACCCGCAGCCGGTGGGGCTGTATGTTGCCGACCGCACGAACCAGGCGCAGGCCATCCAGCAACTGGCGGCCAGCGTGGGCGCCCAGGCGATCATGTCGCGTACCGGCCAATTGCGCCTGGTGCAGATCGCGCTGCCTGCCGCCGGCGTGCCGCTGGCGATCGGCCCGGAGCAGATGCGCGAACGCTCGCTGCGTCCGGCGCAGCGCCTGACGGTGGCGGCTGCCGTGAAGATCGGCTTCGACCGGAACTACACGCTGCAGGCTGGCCTGACGACCAGCATCCCGCCCGCGCATGCGGATTTGTATGCCACCGAGTGGCTGACCGAAACCGTGGTCGATGAGGAGGTACGTGCACGCTATCGCCTGTCCGACGACCCGGTGCAGATCGATACATGCCTCAAGACGCGGGCCGATGCCCGCGCGGAAGCGCTGCGGCGCCTGGCCTTGAACAAGGTGCCGCGCACCATTTACGAATTTGACGGAGAACCCGAGATGATGATGCTGGAACTGGGGCAGCCCGTACGACTGCGCGCTGAACGCTTTGGCTTGCAGGACGGCGTGCCGGGCGTGGTGGTGATGCTGTCGCGTTTCTGGCTGACGGGCAGAGTGACGGTGGGGGTACTGGTATGAGCGCGATTATGGGGGCACGCGATACGCTGCTGCAGGCGACGGCGGAGCGCTTCAGCACGACGGCCGATGGCAAGGCGATCCTGATGTCCGCCAGTACGCCCGTTTTTCGCGTCAACAGTGCCGGTGCCGGCGCGCCTGGCTCGATCGTCATCACCGCCAAGCCAGTCAATGTGGTGGGCGATATTGTGTTTTCCGTATCCGCCGGCACGACCTTGCGGGTCAACGGCAACGTGGCCACGGTCGATTTTGCCAGCATGACTACCGATACGGCATTGGTGCAGGCAAGCATCCGTGAATTTGGCGTCGATTACCTTGCCAATTACATGGTCAGCAAGGTCTTCGACGGCGTCGCCGGCGAGACGGGCCTGGCCGGCTTGAACACGGGCCAGGCCTTTGCCTACAAGCGCGCTGCCGCTGTCCCAGCTGATTCGCCGGGCGATGTGATTTTTACCTTTTCCACGGCCGCCATCACGACGTCGGCCGGCAATGACCTGGCCAATGGCTGGTCGAAGAACATCCCGGCCGGCACGGCGCCGCTGTACGTGCGCGTGGCAGCCGCCAGTTCGCGCAATGCGACGGACAATATTGCCGCCAATGAGTGGGCGGGGGCGGTGCAGTTGGCCAAGGATGGCACCAGCGGCACGAACGGCTTGGACGGCGTGAATGTGGCGCCCGTGCGCATCTACCAGCGCGGCGCCACCAACATCGCGCCGGCATTACCGAGTGCGGCATGCACATTCACCTTTGCCACGGGTGCGTTGACGGGCCTGAACAATGGCTGGTCGACCCAGGTGCCGGCGTCTGGCGGCGCCTATCTGTTCACATCCGGCGCCACGGCCGCGTCGCGCACGGCGACCGACGACATCGCCCCGGGCGAATGGGCGGCAGCAGCACGCCTGGCCGCCGATGGCGCCACCGGCCAGCGCGGCACCGTCACGGTGACCGCGCCCGGCTATTCGGCCTGGTCGGATGCCTCGGCTGTGTACGAACTGGAACGTGCCGGCTATGGCGTGCCGATCAACCGCGACGTGGTGACCTTGTATGACGCGACGCATGCGGTGACGAAGTATTACGTCGATGGCGCCTGGATGGTGCTGGGTACGGTGCTGAACGGCAACTTGCTCGTGGATGGGTCGGTGGCGGCCAAGGCCTTGAGTGTCGACAGCCTGGAAGCGGTCAATACTAAAACAGGGAAGTTGCTCGTGACTGGCACCATCAGTGACTTGGCAGGAAACTGGTCCGTCAATGCGGCAGGCCAGGCCGTGATGAAGGCGGTCACGATCTATGGCGCGAATGATAGCGTTATTCTTGCGACAGGCGCCAGCGGCATTGATTACAGCAAAGTGATCGGTGCCAAGCCCCCTTCGAATGCGACAGCGGGCGCCACCTTTGGCGTCAATATTGGCGGGCAGATGAGCAGGGCCAGCATTGGTACGTATATCCAAGGCGCGGCTATCGACCTGGCGCTGATCAATACAGCCAGCATTTCCTCTTTGTCGGCCATGTCGGCTGTTATCGGTACCTTGCGCACCGCCACCTCAGGTGCCCGTACGGAAATATGGGACAACGTGATCAAGGTGTACGACGCCAACAACATGTTGCGCGTACAGATAGGAGATCTGACACGATGAGCATCGGCATTACGACTTATAAATCCAATGGTACGGCCATGATTACCCCCGACGGCGCAGGTGGCATCTACGTGGAGACGTGGCGTCAAGGCCCCGATCAGCCTGCGATGCGTGTGTACTACGGATTGCGCGGCATGTCCTTGCGCGTATTTCAGGTAATGGGGGGCGTATATGCCTGGGTGGTAGGCCAGGATGGGCATGGCAACCCGACGATTACTTTTTCGTTTGAATATAAGGATGCATATGGCGGCGATCTGATTTTGCTGGTATTCGCATCATGACGAGCGGAATACTTTTTAATACGGAAAAAGGAAGCCGGGTCATTGATGAGGAATTCATGGTGCCGGAGTTTATTGGCAAGGTGACCTTGAATCCCTCACCTTATATTTCCGGACTGTTTAACAGCGGGAATACAGGAATAACTCCTTACTATACGAATTCTCATCAGGTCAACGGGTTACCTGATTCGGGCGGCCGGGACATCATGACTTTTTGGCGCTATCCGGATGCTAATGGAGAGGATATCTGGTTTTATCCCACGTCGTCCGTGGTCACCCCGGTCAACGGAAGCGTGCCGGGCATGAATATCTACCGGCGCAACGGCAGGGTGCTGCCGACCATGCCAGTGGGCTATTGCTTTGCCATTGGCCGCGCCATTGCATCGGCCAATACTTATGGCATGCGCTCATGGGATGGCACGGGAAAGCTGATATTTGATAGTGGCAATCTGTCTCTGAAGATAGAGTCATTTTTATCCATATCCTACGGCTATCAAATAAGTAATTACGTCATTCCTGCCGCATCCAATGCCGCCATCCTGCTTCCAGATACCTACCATATCAGCGACGTATCTGTAGGCGATGCTCCGGAATATCCCGGGTCGGGCAATACCCAGTTTTACGAGGATCGGGGCGGAGTGCGTAGAAATGGGGCGACTTTTTCCACCTGCATGGCCAATGTCGCCGCTTACTATTTCAACGGTGCCGCCTATGACCGGGATGCAAGCTCGCATTCCGGAAATGCCTCCGATCTGAGCATGCCCATCATGAACGCATCTCTTTACGACTAGGAAAACGGATGATTCTTAAACACTTCACCACGCCGAACGGCGTGGCGGTCGGCTTTCACTTGCTCAAACGAATCGAAATCAATGCGCCGTTTGATGCCGCCCAGCTTTCCGTCCATAGCTATGCCTGCGAGGCAGCTTATCTGGCCGGTTCCGGCTTGGCCTGGAACACGCCGCTACAGATGCCATTGCTTCAAGTACAGGGCGACCTGGGCAGCCTTGCTGAACGTTGGCTGACCACCGACCCGGCCAGTCCGTTTGTCGGCGGCAGTATTGTTGCGGACCGCAGCGGCACGCTCGACACGGCACGGACCCGGGCATGGGCGCGCATCAAGCAGGCGCGTGCGCTTGCCGAGACTGCGGATTTTGCATGCGGTGGCGTCATGTACCAGACAGACAAGGATCGTATCATCGGTGCCGTGCAGCTGGCCTTGATGGCGCAGGCTGCCGGCCAGCCATACAGCATCGACTGGACTTTGTCGGATAACACCTATTTGACGCTCGATGCGTCCGGCATGATCGCCGTCGGCGCCGCGCTGGGAGCGCATGTAGCCGAAGCGTTCGCTATCGGCAGTCACCTGCGCCAGCAGATCGCAGCTGCGACATCCTTCGAAGCGCTTGATGCCATTGTTTGGCCAGTCCAGGGCGACGCATGAGCAACTTGCGCATCATTTACGATAACGCCGCCGATCGCGCGATCATGAGCGCTTCGAGTCAGGCCGGTACGTTGGGGCCTGCCAATCTGCAGCGCGAGGGAAAGTCTCTTGTCTTGCGCTCAATCGGCGCAGCGCTGAGCATCACTGCAACGTGGCCGACACCGGAAATCGTTGGCGGCGTGGCCCTGCCGTTTTGCAATCTGACCCCAGGGGCAACCATCCGCGTACGCGGCTACATCGAGCCCGGCAGTGCTGCGCCTGCATTCGACACTGGCGTCATGCCAGCCTGCGAGTATGCGCGGCTGGGCATGTGGGATTGGGGTGCATTGCCGCTGGGCTTGAATGCCTACAGTTACGGCGGCGGTACCTACGCCCGCGCCTGGTTCCAGGTGCGCAGCATCAGGAAACTGGTGATTGACCTGGCCGACCCTGACAATCCTGCCGGTTATATCGAGGCTGCGCGCCTGGTGGCGGGGGCATATTGGAGCCCCGAGCAGAACGCTTCATATGGCGCCGGTATCACGCCGCTCGATACCAGCAGCCAGTATCGCAATGGCGCTGGCGAACAGAAGGTCGAGCGGGGCGTGATGTACCGCAAGCTGTCGCTGGCGCTTGATCACATGACGCCGTTGGACCGGGCCGAGTTGTGGCGCATCGTGCGCGGCAATGGCCTGTCGCGCCCGCTTTTCATCAGCCTGTATCCGGACAGCGACGACGTCGAGCTGGAGCAAACGCACCAGGTGTATGGGCGCCTTGCCAATCTGGCAGCCATCACCACACCATCTTTTCAGGCGTATGCCACCAATATTGAAATCGAGGAATTGTAATGGGTGACTTTTTTTACTATGGCCAGAAGGATACGATCCAGCGCTTGAATGAGCTGGCTGGACGGGGCGCCGTGGTGGCGTCGTATGCGCCAGCCGTGGGACGGTCGCCGCTTGCTGGCCCAAGTGGCTATATGCACCCGGCATGGATCGATCCGAACATGCCAATCCAAATGAACGCCAGGCTTTGCTCTGGCCCCACTGCCAAATATGGCTACAGTTACCTTGCACAAGGGGCGCCAACGCCAAAGTGGTTCTTGATTGCCACCTTGCGTGAGGAAAACTTGGGTGGTCATGATAATTTGCTCATCAAGGGGATTCTCAATGAGAATTGGGGAGCTGTTTCCACTACGCCGGTGACCATTCTGATAGGGGTGCGAGGCGGATTTTATGTCGACTGGCATATGGAGGGTGCGCGTACATCTCAGTCACGCTTCATTGTCTACAAACGTGCTGACGGGAAATATGATGTCTATGCCTATTTCCAGGCCGGTTGTTATTCCACGCTCTCCTTTGACTTAGTGGGGATGGACGCAGCGACGATACAAGCTCCCATCGAAACTACGTCGCAGCCAGAAGGAATCATTGTTTTTGATACGGCGCAAATTCCAGGTGGCCCGGGCTATATTGCCCCACGCTGGCAGGCCATGACCGGTAATGAAGGCACGAATCGCGGTATCTTATTTACCGATATCATCGGCGTCGGCGCTGCGGCAACCTTCGATTATGGGAATTCATTTTTAGCCAGAGGGCAAACCAGGCAAAACCAGACGGACGAGCAAGAGGGTTTGCGTTTGGGATTCGGCGGCATTCCCGGTTTCGCTTACCCCGGGCAGTTTGGATTTATGGTTGGCGGCGGCAATGGAAGCGTCAACAAGGAAGGTTATAAATTAACACTCAGGGCTTGGGACAATAACTCCAATTCCTGGACGGGAAATTTAATGGCTACCTATGGCAATGGGCGGTTATATATGCCGGTTCTCAAAGCAGGCAGTACCGATACATCAATCCTCCGTCATAGCATTAGCCGTTATACCGCGATGGGCACAGAGATTTTGTATGTTGGCCGTGAGGGGTTTTCTGCTCCGTGCGTCGGCGTTAACGCTTCTGATGGCACAGGGGGATGGGCCGCCTCACCCGCTGTTTTATACGTTGGGAAAAATAGCAATACTGCGCGGGGCGCCAATATCGCCGGCACCGTCAATACCATGGGGAATGACTATGCCGAGTATGTGCACAAGTGTGCTGGCTGTAGCGATATTGCACCCGGTCAGGTAATTGGCATTACCGACAACAACGAAATTACAGACCAGTGGACCTCCGCCATTCTGTTTGCGATCAAGTCTACTGCGCCGTCCTTTGTTGGCGGCGATACTTGGGCGCTGGCAGTGGGAGCGCGCCCTGAACCCATTGCCGGTGCGGAACCGTCAGAGCCGCAACGTCGTGCGGATGTGATCACGCAGCAGCCAGTCGCTGGCACTCAGCCAATGCAATACGCGGACGTAGTGACACAGCCGGGTGATACGGACAGTGAATGGGCAGCCAAGCATGAGGAGTACGCCGCAGCCGTGGCCGCTTACAGGGTGGCGACAAAACTGGACGCCGAAGCCATGACTGCCTTCGACGCCGCCCTGGAAGCCGAGCGCCAAAAGGTCGACCGCATCGCCATCGCCGGCCGCGTACCGGTCAACGTGCTGGGCGCCCAGCCGGGCGATTACATCGTGCCGGTGCAGGACGGTGCTGGCATCAAGGGCATCGCCGTGCACGAGGACGATCTCAGCATGAAGCAGTACCTGCACGCCGTCGGCCGCGTGATATCGATCGAGTCCGATGGCAGGGCCTACGTGATGGTCAAGGCCGTGTAGCAAATTAGCCGTTGGGGGTATTTCAAGTATCGGATTGCGCATGATGTCCGGTGACATGGGCATTGAATATGCCACTCGATAGCAACATCGGCATCATTTCATCAGCCGAGGTGGCAGCAGGGTAGTGGCAGGTGATCTGCTACTACGGCTCGTCGCGCGACGCGAGTCAGTTCGATTCCGTGCAGTTGTCCCTGGCAGTGCGGGCCTACGTCTTCGTTTCGACGCTATACGACGGTGGCATCCGTGCTGCGTTCTACAACGCCAATGGCGCTCTTGCCTGCGACTTCAGCCATCCTGCCCCACTGTTCCCGCTCGCATCTGGTGCAGCCAATAGGGCCGTCATGACGGTCCAGCTGCTGATCCGGACTGTCGTGATGGGTTGCCCAACCTCCGGCCCGTCATACGAGCCCAGCGCTGGCACCAATCTCTGGCGCACCGAGTTTATTGGGGCATGTGGCGCCGCACATCCAGTACCGAGCCTATCGGCGTTATCACTGGGTTTATTTCACCAACCACTTACCTCATCCTGAAAGGGGCACTGTTGCCATGAGCAATCTTCGCATCATCTATGACAACGCGGCTGACCGCGCGGTGCTGACTGCATCGAGCCAAACCGGCGAACTGGGTCCGGCCAACCTGCAGCGCGATAGCAAGAATGCCGTGTTGCGCGCCAGCGGCACTGCACAGACCATCAGCGCTACCTGGCCGACACAGGAGCCCATCGCCTGCGTGGCGCTGATCTTCACCAACATGACCAGCAGCGCGCGCATGCGTGTGCGCGGTTATGCCCAGCCGGGCGACGCCGTGCCGGTACTCGACACCGGCAGCATCTTCCCGTGCCCGGCTGCTGTGCATGGTTCCTATCCCTGGGGCGTGCTGCCGCTCGGCTGGAACGCCTATCAGTGGGGCGGCGTGAACACCTGGCCGCGCGGCGGCGGCTCCGACGGCGTGACATGGTTCGCCCCTGTGCGCGTGCGCCAGATAGTGATCGACGTGTCTGCGCCGCAGAGCCCTGAAGGCTACCTGGAGATCTCGCGTCTGGTGGTCGGCAACTACTGGTCACCGCAATATAACGCCGAGTATGGCGCCCAGGTGCAGACGCAGGATAGCAGTGAAAATTACCGCACGGGTGCAGGCAACCTGAAAACCGTGCTGGGTACGACCAGCGACAAGCTGAGCATTAACCTGGCACACCTGACACCGATGGACCGTGCGCGCTTCATGCGCATCCTGCGCGAGAACGGCAAGGGCAAGGCGATGCTGTTCAGTTTGTTTCCGGAAAACCCGGATCCGCTGCTGGAACAGGACTACATGCTGTATGGCAAGGCCAGCAATAGCGACGCGGTAACCACGCCGTACTTTGAAACGTATTCTGCACCACTACAAATTGAAGGAATCTAAATGGCTGATAAATTTTATGACGGTATGCCCAACGTCAACGAGAAGTTGAATGACATGGATCGGGCGTTTGCGGCGGGACCGTACAACGCCTTACCGTTGACAGGCGGCGTGATGAGCGGCCCGTTGGCCAACACATACCAGATCTATAGTACCCACAGCATCTACGCGCGCAGTGTAGACGGTCTGACGAACACCAGTTTGTATGCGCCTGTAAACAATACAGGAAACACGCTGGACAGAATTAACCCAGCCATGTCTCTTGGCGTGACGGGCATAGCGGGCAAGGCGTTTGAAGGGGCATTCATTTTTGCTACACGTGCTGGGCGTGGAGGTAGCTATGTCAAGGACGGCTTTTCCCTCTATTTAAGGGCGCTCGATACCTCGCCAGGCGGACAATTGTCGCCAGGCTTGCTGATCGTTCGTGGAAACGGCTATGTGACGATACCGAAATACGTGCGCATCGGCACGCCGGAAGAATATGATGACACGTATTACAGCGTCATCCAGAATCCCAATCAGGTCGAGGGAACGCGTAATCTGGAAATCGTCAACTCGGCAATTTTTAACGTGGGCGCTACCGGTTACGGCAACGGTTCGGAATGCGTCATGCGCGTGACACAGACCTCCTTGACTGGCCGCAGCATTAATGCTGCCGGCACGATCAACGCCAGTGGCGCCGACTATGCCGAGTACATGTTCAAGGCCCCGGCGTGTGGCGTCGTCGCGGCAGGTCAGGTGATCGGCATCGGCGCAGATGGCAAGCTCACCGATCGCTGGGCTGACGCCATCTCGTTTGCCGTGAAATCCACCGATCCGTGCATGGTGGGCGGCGACAAGTGGTCGCAGCAGCTTGGTCAGCGTCCGGCATCCGTGACGCGTGCGCTTGACCGCGTCGAATCGATGCTTGCCAGCGAGGCGCAACCGGCTGTCGAAGCAATCTACGACGGCCTGACCCTGCTCACGCCAGCGATTCCTGCGAAGGCGGCCGTGTACCGCGAGGTGCCGCTGGCAGGCGATACCGATGAAGAGTGGGCTGTTCGGCAGGCTCCCGGACTTGCCTTCGATGCGGCACTCGAAGCGCTGCGCCAGACGGTCGACCGCATCGCCTTCGCCGGCCAGGTGCCATGCAATATCCAGGGGGCAGTTCCCGGCCAGTTCATCGTACCGGTGCAGGATGGTGCAGGCATTGCGGGCATTGCCATCAATGAGACGGACATGACGTTCCAGCAATACACGCGTGCAGTCGGCAAGGTCATCGCCGTCGAAGACGATGGCCGTGCTCGTGTAATCGTGAAGGTGGCATAAAGATTGTGCTTGCCACACCCAAACCCGCTTCGGCGGGTTTTTTCATTTCCACCATCTGAAAGGCAACCATGGCCCTCGAAACCACCGCCGCCGGCGGCGCATTGATCAAACTGTTTGGCGTGCCCGTGCTGGCCGGCGCCGCCGCCACGTCGCTGGGCTTCATGTTCATGTGGCCCCAGTCCACCAAGGAGGCATTTATTCGTTTTTGTTCCAGCATCATCATTTCCACCTTTCTCGGTCCCGTGCTCGTGGCCGCCGTGCTGTCGTGGTGGCCCAGCCTGTTCGACAGCGCGAAAACGGTGGCGGGCCTGTATGGCAGCGACCCGTCCACGGGGTTTTTGTTCATCGCCGCACCGGTAATGGTGGCGGCCGGTTTGCCCGCCTGGTGGGTGCTGGGTGCTTGCGTGCGCTGGTTCGACAAGCGGCGCGGCAAGGATATCGGCGAGCTGGCGGCCGATGCGGCCGCTGCCGTCAAGGATGTGCGGGGCATGCTGTGACAGGCGCCCAATTGATGCAGATCATGCCGCTGGCAGGCCGCCGCGCTACGCTGTTCCTGGCGCCCTTGAATGCGGCGATGGCCGAGTTCAGCATCGATACGCCGCTGCGCCAGGCGGCGTTCCTGGCGCAGGTGGGCCACGAATCGGGACAATTGCGCTATGTGCGCGAGCTGGCCAGCGGTGCGGCCTATGAAGGACGCGCGGACTTGGGCAATGTCATCGCCGGCGATGGCGTGCGCTTCAAGGGGCGCGGCTTGCTCCAGGTGACGGGGCGCACCAACTATGCGGCGTGCGGCGTGGGGCTAGGCCTGGATTTACTGGCGGCGCCGCAACTGCTGGAGCAAACGACTTGCGCGTGCCGCTCGGCGGGCTGGTTCTGGCAATCGCGCGGCTTGAATCGCCTGGCGGACGCGGGCGACCAGGAACGGGTGACGCGCCGCATCAACGGCGGCGTGAACGGCCTGGCCGAGCGCCTGGCCTTGTACCAGGCAGCGCGCAAGGTGCTGGCATGAAGCCGTCATTGAGCATGGTGGCCATGCTGCTGTTGCTGGGGGCAGCCGTGTTTTGCGCCCAGCGCTGGGGCCGCGAAACGGGCCGTGCCGCGTGCGCGGCGCAAGTGCTGGCGCTGCAAGCCGTGTTGCAGCGCCAGAACCAGGCCCTGAATGCGATGCGAGAGGAGGACGCGCGCCGGTCGGCGCGGGTACGGCAGGCGCTGGCCACCGCGCAGGCTGGACAGGCAGATGCGCAAGCGGCTGCGGCGCGCATCCTGGCGTTGCAGCCCGAAGGTGATGCTTGCCGTGCCGCCGAGGCGCTGATCGCCAGCGAAATGCCATGAGGCTGCCGCGTGAACGTGCTGAAAGGCATGCAGGCGGCCTCGCCAGCAGTTTAGCCACCTTATTGCTGGCGAGCTTGTTGACCGGCTGTGCGGCATGGGCGCCGGCATCGCAGGTGGAAGCTTGGCCGGTGAGTGCGCCGTGCATCGCCAAGCGTCCTGCCGCGCCCGTCTTGCCGGCCGTGCCAGCCCACGGCATCTTCGAGCAAGTGCAAGCCTTGCTGGCGCGCGAGCAATTGCGTGCCGCACATGTACGCCAGCTGGAAATATTGCTCGATGCCTGCACCGGCGGCTAAGCAGCAGTCACCAGCGGCCTGCCAACGCCGCCTTCTGGTGCATGCGCAGGGGCGGGACGCAAGAAAACGGTGCACCCACCGCCAGATTGGCCGATCTCCAGCGATTTTCGGCACAATTCCTGTATACCATCCACCTGGCACGATGCGTGCATGGCTACCTTGGTCATCCATCCCAGGAGCTTCGCATGCATCATCGGCCGCTAGTGTGTTCCTGTTGTCCCGTTTCTGTCTTGCTTTTCCCTTTCACCTGCGCCCATCCTGGCCGCGGTCACCCAGGAAGTGGAGCGTAAATGGCCTCTCCCCGTTTGAAATCCATCCATCGCAGCGTGCCCGGTACGACGCCTGCCGCGCCATCGCCTGTCGATGAAATCCTGCCGGCTGGCAAACTGTTTACCTTGGGCTTGCAGCACGTGCTCGTCATGTATGCGGGCGCCATCGCCGTACCGTTGATCGTCGGACGCGCCCTCAAGTTGCCGCCCGAGCAGGTGGCGGCGCTGATCAGTGCCGACCTGTTTTGCTGCGGCCTCGTGACCCTGATCCAGTCCCTGGGGATAGGCAAGCATTTCGGCATCCGCCTGCCCGTCATGATGGGCGTCACCTTTGCCGCCGTCAGTCCCATGCTGGCCATGGCGAACAACCCGGCCCTGGGCATCACCGGCATCTTTGGCGCCGTGATCGGCGCCGGCGTCGTTTCCATGCTGATCGCTCCCTTCATCAGCCGCCTGCTGGCGCTGTTTCCGCCCGTCGTCACGGGCAGCATCATTGCCGTCATCGGCGTGTCGCTGATGCGCGTGGGCGTGAACTGGGCCATGGGCGGGCCGCCGGCCATGGCGCAGATTGCCGATCCTGCTTTCCTCAAGATGGCCGCTGCCGCCACGGCGGCCGGCCTGCCCGCGCCGGCCGGTCCCGTGCCCATGATCGCCAACCCCGGCTATGGCGCGCTGGACAACATGGGCATCGCCTTCTTCGTGCTGGCAGTCATCTTGCTGGTGGCCAAGTATGGCCGCGGTTTCCTGTCGAATATCGCGGTATTGATCGGCATCATCGCCGGCACAGCCCTGTCGTTTGCGCTGGGCAAGGCCGATTTCGCCAAGGTGGCCAGCGCCAAGGCTTTTGCCGTCGTCACGCCATTCCAGTTCGGCATGCCGACTTTTGACGTGGTTGCCATCGTTACCATGAGTCTGGTGATGATCGTCGTCATGATTGAATCACTGGGCATGTTCCTGGCCTTGGGTGAAATGACGGGCAAGCGCATCACGCAGGCCGACATCAGCCGCGGCTTGCGTGTCGATGGCCTCGGTACCCTGATCGGCGGCATTTTCAATACTTTTCCATACACCTCGTTCTCGCAGAACGTGGGCCTGGTGGGCGTGACGGGCGTACGCAGCCGCTGGGTCTGCGTGGCGGCCGGCATTATCCTGCTCGTCATGGGCGTGATCCCGAAGATCGCGCAGACGGCTGAAGCCGTGCCGGCGTTCGTGCTGGGCGGGGCAGGGCTGGTGATGTTCGGCATGGTCGCCGCCACGGGCATCCGCATCCTGGCCGGGGTCGACTACAAGAGCAACCGCAACAACCTGTTCATCGTGGCCCTGGCTATCGGCTTCGGCATGCTGCCGCTGGTGGCCGAGCAATACGCGCAGCACATGCCGAAAGCCTTGTCGCCATTGCTGCACAGCGGCATCCTGCTGGCCGCCATCGTCGCCGTGCTGCTCAATCTGTTCTTCAACGGATTGGCGTCGCAGGAAAAGGCGCAGGAGCAGGCGCGCGAGAACAGTCATGGCAGCGATTGAGGAGCCGCCCCGCCCCGCGCCGTGAACGCTGATTAGCCAGGCGGCAGAATTCTCAGCACCACGCAATTGCGCCCTGCATCCTTGGCCAGGTACAGCGCGGCATCGGCCAGGCGCAGCAGGGTGTCCGGATCAGCTGCGCCCGGCGCCGACTGGACCGCGATGCCGACGCTGATCGTCACCTGCTGCGTATCCGCACTTTCATGGAAGATGCCCAGATCTGCGATGGCGCGCCGCAGCGCTTCGCCGGTCTGGCGCGCTTCATCCGCGCCGGTGTTCGGCAGCACGATCGAAAACTCTTCGCCGCCGTAGCGCGCCGTCAGGTCTCCCGCGCGCCGCATGCCGGCCGCCAGCGCCTGCGCGACCCGGGTCAGGCAGGCGTCGCCGGCCTGGTGGCCATGCCGGTCGTTGAAGCGCTTGAAGTAGTCGACATCGAGCATGATGACAGCAAGCGGCTGGCCGACGCGCGTGGCACGCGCACATTCGGCGCGCAGCACGTCGTCGAAATGGCGCCGGTTCGCCAGGCCGGTCAGGCCATCGGTGATGGACAAGGTCGCCAGCTTGCGGTTGGCGTCTTCCAGCTGCTCCGTGCGTTCGGCAACGCGCCGTTCCAGGCTGTCATGCAGCCTGGCGCTGGAGATCGAGATCATCGCCTGTGCGCCGAGCATGCGCAGGAACGCCACGCGTTCTTCCGTAAACGAGGCTTCTGCAAGCCGGTTCTCGAAGTACAGGATGCCGCCGATCTGGCCGCCGTGCCGTATCGGCAGGCACATGACGGCGCGCGGCAGGTGCAACTGCACGTACGGGTCGGCGGCAAAGCGCGAGGCGCCCGTGATGCAATCTTCGATCACCTCGGCACCGGTGCGCACGACGTAGCGCAGCAGCGACAGCGGGAACTGCGGGTCGCTGGCGGCGTTCAGGTCGAGCTGGCGCGATTGCAGGACAGTGACGCCATCGCCATCGATATTGGCCTCCAGCTGGTAGCTGCCTTCTGACAGCAGCAGCAGGCGCGCCACCTGCGCGCCGGCGTTTTCGCACACGATGGCAATGAGGCGCGTCAGCACCTTGCGCAGGCCCACCTCGTTCGACAGGATCTGCGACGCCTTCAGCAGCGACACCAGGTCGAGCGCGGAACTGCCGTGCGTGTGGGAGACAGAATGCCGTTGCGTGTTGCGGCCTTCCATCCTTGACAGCAGTACGCCGTGGCGTGCCTGCAGCTGCGCCACCTTGCCCTGCGCACCCCACTGGCCGTAATGCGCGATGGCGTCCTGGATAAAGACGCCGGCCACGCGCGCATGTCCCTGGTCGAACCAGCATTCGCCGCACAGCTCATTGCCCAGCGCTTGCATGTTGACGTAGCCGGCCAGGCCGGCCGCGTCGATCGCCTGCTGGTAATGGCGCGTGGCCAGTTGCAGGTCTTCCCGGTAGCGCGCCATCTCGGCCAGCACCAGCAGGTGTTTGGCGCCGCTATTGTCCGAGCCTTGTTTGGCCCACTTGGCGAGGCTCGCCTGCAGTGTGCCAATCACGGTCAGCAGATCGCCCGCATCGGGGCGCGCAGGATGGCGCCGCAAGGCGCGGATCAGGATCAGCGCGGCGTAGAAACTGCACTCGGCAACCTTGGCCTGGCCGCGCATGATCTGGGTGACGATGCCGAGCTGGCCGGCCAGCGGCTCGGCGTCGGCGCCGTCGAACAGGTAGGCGTTGCGGATCTTCCCCTGCAAGAAGTAGGCACGGTACAGGTGCGAGTCGCCATATTGATCGAGGAAGCGCACCTCGCTGAAGGCCCCATCATCGTAGCTGTCGTGGCGGGGCAGGAGGCCCATCAGGCATTTGATGGGCTGGACCGCGGCGGCGACGCAGCAATCGGCCATCGCCTGCTGGCCGTTGGCGCGCATCAGCGCCAGGTCGTGCTCGATGTCGTGCATCAGGTGCGGCAGGTAGTCGCCGAGGATGAGTCGGTCGGTGGCGCGCACGGCCGCCACCACGCCGACCTGCACGAAATCGGCGATTTCCAGAGCCCAGCCAAACGCCTCCTCGTACAGGGCGTCGGAGCTGCGCAGCGGCTGCGTCCAGTGGTTGCTGAGCGCGCCGAACATCAGGCCCGTGAGCGTGCGCGTCTGCAGGTTGGCACGGCGCCTGGCCAGCGCCATCGCCATCGCGCCGAATTCGTAGCCGCGCGCGATGTCGCCGCTGTACAGCGCGACCATCATCGCGTAGCCGACATAGGCGACGGCGCTGAAATCGCTGTTCCCCCGCAGTATGGACAGCCGCGTCATCGACACCACCATCAGCGCGCTGAGATCCTGCTGGCCGGCGTAGTAGCTGGCCATCCACAGGCCTTGCATCATCTGCATGGCGGCCACCGCGTCCGGTTCGCACATGTCATCGGCCGCCAGCAAGGCCTCGGGCGCCTGCGCGCCAGGCTGCCTCCCGATGTCGGCGAGGATGTCGGCGAAGCGCGCCTTCATCTGCGCCACGTCGTGCGGAATGTCGATGTGCAGCAGCGCCAGGCCATCGCGTTGCACGGCGATGGCGTCGAGCAGGCGGCCCTGCAATTGATACTGGTGCGCCTGGATGGCAATGCAGCGAACCTGCAGCAAGGGGCTCAAGGTGCGGGCGCGCACCAGCGGGTAGATCGCCTCGGCGGCATCGAACTGACCGCACAGGTAGGCCGCTTCGGCCGCGCCCAGCTGCAGGTCCAGCCAGAGGTCAGCGTGCGCGTCCCATGCCTGCGCCGGCAGCAGGCTGAGACCAATGCGCGTGTGCTCCAATGTGGACTGGAACGCGGCGCAGCGCCGTGCCTTGGTGCCAGCCTGGAGATTGAGCATCGCCAGTTGCACGCGCTCGCCCGCATCGTTGATCAGCGCGCGGCCGGCGTTGAGCTGCTCGACGATTTCGAACAGTGTCTCGTCCCGACGCTCCGGCGCCGTATGCCGCAGCAGCAAGCGGCCGATGAGAAGATGGTTGGCCGTGCGCGCATCGTCGTCGGCGATCAGGTAGGCGGCCTGCTGCACCCGGTCGTGCAGGAAGCGGTAACTGACGCCGCTGTTGGCTGCGTCGGTGTCGCCGTCGACGTATTTATAGCGTTCGTCGAGCGGCTGGATCAAGCCTGCCCTGAGCGCCGGCCACAGATCTTGCTGCGTCTTCCGGGGCGCGCGGTCCACTGCCAGCGCGAGCGTGTCGAGCGCGAAGCGGTTGCCGCAGGAGGCGGCCACTTGCAGCAGATGCTGCGTCACCGTGGGCAGGCGGCGGATTTTTTCCAGCAGTACCTCGACCACGTTGTCGGTATATCCGGCCTGTTCTATCGCGGGCATGTCCCAGTCCCAGCAATCGTCGGCGGCCCGGTAGCGCAGCTGGCCCGTCTCATTGAGCGTAGCGAGGAACTGGTTGAGGAAAAACGGATTGCCGGCCGTCTTGCGGTAGCAAATACTGGTCAGCGGCGCGCAGTCGGGGGCCGTCACGCGCACGGTGGCCGAGACCATCTGCGCCACCTGCGGCTCGGTCAATGCGCTCAGTAACAGCGTCGACAGGCGTACGTCACGGGCCAGCAGCTTGTCGCGCAGCGCGATCAGCGGATGCGCGGCGCTCACTTCGTTGTCGCGGTATGCGCCGATGAACAGCAAGCTGCTCTTGTCGCAGGAGACCATCAGCAGTTCGATCATCCGCAAGGTGGCCGCATCGGCCCATTGCAGGTCGTCGAGGAACAGCACCAGCGGATGCCCGGCGCAGGCGAACACTTCGACGAAGCGGGGGAAGAGGCGGTCCAGGCGCACCTGTGCCTGTGCCGGCGCCGACGCGGGCACCGCGTCCGTGGGGCCGACGATCAACGCCAGTTGGGGAATCAGCTCGACCAGCATGCCGATGCCGCTGCCCAGGGCCTGGTGCAGTTTGGCGGACCACTGCCGCAGCGTTTCCTCGGGCTGGCCGAGCAGCTGGCGCACCAGTCCCTGGAATGCCTGGATCAGCGAGGCATACGGCACGTCGCGCTGGTGCTGGTCAAATTTGCCGGACAGGAAGCAGCCGCGCCGGGCGGTGATGGGCTTTTGCACTTCGTTGACGACGGCCGACTTGCCGATGCCCGAATGGCCGGCCACCAGCAGCATCTCGCACGTGCCCGCGGCGCTGCGTTCAAACGCCGCCAGCAGTACGGCGATGGCATCCTCGCGCCCGTGCAGCGTTTGCGGCACGAGAAAGCGGCCGTTGTGGTCGGACAGCTTGAGCGCCTGCGCCGGCTTTTGCGCGCGGCAGGCTTCGAGGTCGCTGCGCAAGCCCTGCAAGCTCTGGTAGCGTTGATCCGCATTTTTTTCCAGCAGCCGCTGGATGATCGGCAGCAGTTGGCCAGGCAAGTTTGCCAGCGCCGGGTGCGACCAGTCGGGACTGCGCGCAATGTGGCAATGCACGAGTTCCATCTCGTCGCGCGACTCGAACGGCGCCTGGCCGGCCAGCAGTTCGTAGAAGGTGGCGCCGAGCGCATAGAAATCGGCGCGCCAATCGATCCTCCGGTTCATGCGCCCGGTCTGCTCCGGCGCCATGTAGCGCAGCGTGCCTTCCAGTGTCTGGAGATTGACGATGCCGTGGCTTTCGTACGGCAGTTCACAGGCGATGCCGAAATCGATCAGCTGCAACAGGCGCCGCTCGCCATTCCATACCAGGTTGGAGGGATTGATGTCCTTGTGGATTACGCCCTGATGATGGACCTCTTCCAGCGCTACGCACAGTTGCAGCGCGATGTCGAAAAAGTCCTCCAGCGCCAATGCAGGCAGCGACGGCGTCCTGCGCGCCGCCACCTGCGCGCGCAACACCTGGTCGAGCGCCTGGCCGCCAGTATCTTCGAGGACCATCGTCCAGCACCCGCCGTGCAGCTGCAGTGCCAGCGGATGCGCCACGCCAGGATGACGGCAGCGGCGCGCGATCGCATATTCGCGCTTGAATTGCGCCAGTTGCTGAAAGGAGGGAAACTGCTGATTGGGTTTCTTGACGATCAGCGCGGCGCCATCCGCGGCCTTGGCGCGATAAACCCGTGAGCGGGCACCGCTATGCAGCTGTTTGATGATCTCGTGATCGAAAAGGGAGCGCATGGGCTGGGCTTAGCAGTACACAGACGGTTGCGGGAGCCGGAAGGCGCACATTTCGGAATGTTACTTGATTGTAAGTATTATATCAGCAGGAAGGCTTGGAGTAAGCGCGAGGCACGTGGTGCGATTGGCGGTGTTGTATAAAAGTCGGCTGGGTTGCGACGGCCGCGTGCAGGGCTTCCCGCAGCCTGACCAGATGTTCCTTGCGCGCTGTGGCGATGGTTTTGACGTCCGGCACTTCCACCGCGCAGGGCGCCGGCAACTAGCCAGGTCGATCTGGGTGCGTGCGACGCTTACTTGTGTACCGGCACGGCCAGGGTGACGGCTTGGCCGGACAGGCCGGCGTTCGTGCAATGCATGATGCCGAAATCCGCGTGCGGATGCACGCGGTGGCGGAGCGATTTAGCTCTTCATCATCTTTATGAAGCCGATCAGGACAATGAAAAAGGCAATAAGGCTGATCCATCTATAGACGTTATTGGTTTTTGTAACGTTATCTAAGAGTTGATTGGCAGTTTGTGAAGTCATCGCCATGGTCTTTTCGACCGAGGCTTGGGTAGCTGCATTCAACTCCTGTTCGTAGAGAGCGGAGAATTTTGGTCTATCGTCAGGCTGCAGAGTTTTGATGAGTGTCTCTATTTCGTCGCTTTGATCAAGGGCTAATTGATGAGTATTCTTCCCCGCGATGGCGGCTGCTTGTAGCGCCTCAAAGTTTTTAACAGCCAGGTTTCTGACAAATGCTCTATCTACAGCAGGAGCAATGCTGCCATCGGCGGATGGTGGCATTTCTTTTTCTAAATTCATACTTTCCTCAGCTTGCTATTGTGAAAAACCATAATGTTTACCAGCCCCTTGTCTTCCGACCACGCTTCGCCATCATGCCAACAGTGACTAGGCGTGTTCCTCGTTTCAGAGCGTAGGATAATCCTATTGAGCGGAATCAATTCAAAAACGACTTCGCCGGTGGCAACTATGCCACGTTGCCTGTATTTTTTGAAGACGGCTTTCCCCATGCCCCACTTTTTTGCGGTCAAATACTCGCCAGGTTGTGGTTACCAATCGAGAGCGATACAGGGACGTAAATCATCAGGCGGCAATGGGCGATTTTGTATCGCTCGAAGGCTTGTTCACTATTGAGAAGGAGGCTTGGGCCTTGTGCATCGCCTGTTCACAATCCTTGTTGGGAAGATCCAGGGCAACATGCAAATCCGTAGTTGTGGTCCGTTGTTTGAGCCGGAAGTGGCAATAACTGAAGGGCAAGGGCCTAATTTTGTGAGGTAATGAGATCGAATTGGTCGACGAAACGCTAATCCAGTATGTTCAGGTGTGATTTGTAAGCCTATTTTTCCTGGCGCTGATGTAGCTGTTACTGGACTCCACCTAAGTAATCCTCGGAAAAGTATTGTAGATTTATGATAAACAGAACCGGATGCAATGCAAGGCGCCCAATGCTAGCAGTGGGCAGGCTAGTCGCTGCACTTTGCAGAGCCGGGTATGGAAGTCAGAAATCACAATAATTTATGGAGGGTTACTTAGGCAGCCCGTAGCGGGCGGCGACGGCGAAGCTAGGCATCCCGATGATATCGGTCGTTTTGCCATCCCACTGTCTTCCTTTCGCAATGCAGAATAAACTGAACGAATGATGTGAGAGCATGATTGACGACCCCGCATAGTTGGGCAATTGGGAGCTCCCAATGCCCGCGCAGGCCTTCCGCAATTTCAGGCTGAGCCAAAAAATTGGCAGTCAGACTCATGAAACTGACGATTCAGAAGAATCTGAGAGACGATATTGCAGTACGTTGGAGACTTTTTGCGGAACAAAACCAGTTTTGCGGAACTGGCAGGGAGGAGAGAAATAGTGATTACTATCTCTGGAGATGGCATGTGCGCTGGTGCCCGGAGCCGGAATCGAACCGGCACGCCCTTACAGGCGGGAGATTTTAAGTCTCCAGTGTCTACCAGTTTCACCATCCGGGCAGCGCGGCGAGATTCTAGCACAGGTGATGTACATCACGCCATCTTGTGCCTGAGCCATGCTGTCCCGTTTGCGCCGGACAGCATGGTTTTATCTGCGCGCCGTCAGAACGTCGCCTTGAACTGCACCCCATATGTGCGCGGTTCGTTGATGATGCCCGTCAGGTTGTCGAAATCGATCGCGCCCAGCGACTGGATCTGGTTGGTGATGTTGCGCCCGTATGCGGAGAGTTCATAGCGGTCCCATTTGTAGCCGACGCGCAAGCCGCCTTCGAGCAGTTCCTTGGCCTTGTATTCCTTCGCTTCATACAGGAAGAAGTTGTAGCTGGTGCGGTAGGCCCAGTCCGTGTAGGCGTAGAACTCGCCGTTGGCCAAGGGAATGCTGTATTTCAAGGTGAAGTTGGTTTGCCATTCCGGCGCGCGCGGCAGCGGGTTGCCGTCGATGTAGGCCGTGCCCTTGAACGGGCCCAGCGGGTCGGTGACGGTGCAGCCGCTGGCCGGGTTGTTTTGCGCGTTGCCGCAGCTTTGCACGAACAGCTTCTTGTCCTGGATTTCCGTGTGGTTGTAGCTGCCGCCCAGGGTCATGCTGAGCGAATCGCTGAGGTTAGCCTGGAAATCGAGTTCCACGCCACGGCCAGTGGCCTTGTCGGCGTTGATCAGCTGGTTCATGTTGACGGCGCCGCTGCCGGCCGTCAGCTGCTTGTCCTTGACCCGGTACTGGAACACGGCCAGGCTCAGGCGCGCGCGTTTGTCGAACAGGTCCTGCTTGATGCCTGCTTCGACGGACAGGGCTTTTTCGGCGCCCGCAAACGAAGGGCGGTCGGCCAGGCCGTTCAGGCGCCCCTGCATCGACGGCGCGCGGTAGCCGGTGGCGATGCGCGCGTAGGCATTCGTTTCCGGCGTGAGCACATAGGTGCCGCTCAAGTCCCAGCTGACGTTGTGCGAGGTGTCGTTCAGGTTGAAGGGGCCGGCCGTGGTCGCTTCCACGCGCTTGGCGGAAAAATCCTTCTTGTCGGTCGTGTAGCGCAGGCCGGCGCGCAGTTTCAGGGCGTCCGAGACCGTGTAGTTGAGCGAACCGAAGGCCGCGTACGACTTCGAGCTCTGGTTTTGCGTGGCGTAGGCGCTGTTTTGCGGATTGCCGGGTGCCAGGCTGTCAAAGCTGATGCTGTCGATCTGGATATCTTCCTTGAAGTAGAACAGGCCGGCTATCCATTGCAGCGGGCCGCGGGCAGACGATTCGGCGCGGAACTCCTGCGAAATCTGCTTGTGGTTGGGAATCACGTCGGCCGTTTCCACGACGAAGGGGATGAAGCCGGGGCCCATCGGCGGCGCGTACACGGCGCCATAGCCGCCGTCGACGTCGGCACGGCTGAAGAAATCGAGTTTTTCGTAGCCGGTGATCGAATGCAGGGTGACGCCGGGCAAGTCCCATTTCAGGCGCATGCTGCCGCCCTTGGTTTTCAGGTGCTGGCGGTTGATGCCGTCGGTCGGGTAGTTATCGTAATCAAAGCCGTCAACCAGGTCGTTCGTGCCCTGCTTGAGGATATTGGCGCGGAACAAGGTGGCCGTGCCGTCGAGGTTGCGCGCGTGCACGTTGAACAGGGCCGTGAAGTCGCGCGTGGGCTTGACCAGTACCTGCAGGCGGGCGGCGCTGTCTTCATAGCCTTCGAAGTCACGCGTGCCGGTGGGGCGCGGGTTGTGCACGCGGTCGTCGCGGCGTTGGGTCTGGCCGGAAAAGCGCAGGGCCACGGTGTCGCTGACGGGCACGTTGAAGGCGCCTTCCAGGTTTTTCATGCCATCCTTGCCGAAGCCGCCGCTCAGGTAGCCTTCCGTCTTGAAGACGGGTTTGGCAGAATCGAACTTGATCACGCCGGCCGGCGAGTTGCGGCCGAACAAGGTGCCTTGCGGGCCGCGCAGCACCTCGACCTGGTCGACGTCAAACACGGGAAAACCTTTCAGCATGGCGTTTTCCTGCACCACGTCATCCATCACCAGGCCCACCGGTTGCGAGGCGTTCAGGTCGAAGTCGGTATTGCCCAGGCCGCGAATGTAGAAGCGGGGGAAGGTGCGGCCGTAGTCCGATTCGACGGAGACGCTGGGCGAGCGGCTGTTGAGAAAGCGGATGTCGGCGCCGCCGGCCGTCAGGGTGTCGAGCTTGTCGCCCTTCAGGGTGGCGATGGACATGGGCACGTCCTTGATGTTTTCCGCGCGCCGTTGTGCCGTCACGATCACCGTTTCCAGCTGGCCAGGTCCGGCCTGTGCCGCAGGAGCGGCAGGGGCGTCGGCGGCTGGCGCCGGGATGCTGTCCTGTGCCTGCGCCATCGCCTGCAAGGGGAAGGCGGCAGTGATTGCCAGGGCAATCAGGGTGTGGCGTACTGTGCTGGCATGCGGTGTCATCATGAAACGGCTCCTGTCGGTCAAGGTTGTTGGGGGCATGCAAGCTGGCGCTGGCCAGCTGGACGAAAAGTCATGCTAGCACGGAAAGTTTTGGTATTCATGCCATTTTCCAGTGACGGCGATTCATATTCGTTTCGACTGAATACACGAATAAAATCGTATTTGTCGTCAATATCTGGCGGGTGCATAGTGGAGTGCCGGCAGGCTTCTACGAGCGCAGAGCGGCGGGGCGTGGCGACGGGGTTTCCTGCGTGAACGCAAAGAGAGCGATGTTTTTTGCCGTGCTACCCGCTTGCGGACACTGGAAATACAACAGCTGCCGCGGATTTTTTTGGGGAGGGGCGTGTTGTTGCTGCGCGACAGGGGAGGCGCCCCCTGCGGCTATCCCCCTGTGCGTGTGACGCGGGGCGTGCGAGGCCGCATGCCCATATTGGCTGAATTAAAACTCTTCCCAATCGCCGGCCGTCACGGCTTCCGCTTGTACGGAACGGTGTTTTACCGGCGCGGCCTGGCGCTTGACGGGGCTGCTGGCTGGCGCCGGTACCAGGCGCAGCGGTTTGCGGCTGGCGCGTGCTGGCGCTGGCGCGAATGCTGCCACATGGCTGTCGTGCGTCTTGAAGATGCTCACGGTTTGCACCAGGTGGCTGGCCTGGTCGCGCAAGGATTCGGCCGCGGCCGCCGCTTCTTCCACCAGCGATGCGTTTTGTTGCGTGACGCTGTCCATCTGGGTCACCGCCTGATTGATCTGCTCGATCCCCGTGGACTGTTCCTGGCTGGCCACGGTGATTTCAGCGATGATGTTGCTGACGCGGGCGACGCTGGCGACCACCTCGGACATCGTCGTGCCCGCCTGCGCCGCCAGCCTGGAGCCCGCATCGACGCGGCTCACGGAATCGTCGATCAGCGCCTTGATTTCCTTGGCCGCGCTGGCGCTGCGCTGGGCCAGGCCGCGCACTTCGGTGGCGACGACGGCGAAGCCGCGGCCCTGTTCGCCGGCACGCGCCGCTTCCACGGCCGCGTTCAGGGCCAGGATGTTGGTCTGGAAGGCGATGCCGTCGATGACGCTGATGATGTCGACAATCTTGCGCGACGATTCGCTGATCAGCTCCATGGTGCCCATCACCTGGCCCACCACGGCGCCGCCCTTGCTGGCGACGTCCGAAGCGGTGGTGGCAAGCACATTGGCCTCGCGGGCATTTTCCGCATTCTTGCGCACGGTGCTGGTGAGTTCTTCCATCGAGGAAGCGGTTTCTTCCAGTGAACTGGCTTGTTGTTCCGTGCGCAGCGACAGGTCGCTATTGCCGGTGGAAATTTCCTCGGCGGCGAGGGATACCGTGTCGGAATCCTGGCGCACGGAGGACACGACCGAAGTCAGCGACTCCTGCATGCGCTGCAGCGCGGACAGCACGCTGACGCTATCGTTCGGTGCGACGCTGAGTTTACCCGTCAGGTCGCCACCGGCAAGCAGGCTGACGGCGTCGCATAGCTGCTTCGGTTCGGCGCCCAGCGCCTTGAGCAGGCTGCGCGTGATGAGCCAGCCCGCCAGGGCCGCCAGCACGATGGATAGCAAGCTGACGCCGATGAGGATATTCCTGTTGAGAATGTAGCGCTCGTTGTCTTCTTGCAGAATGACGGCGGAGCGTTGCTCCGTCAGGGCGAAATATTCATCGCTGGCGGCAACGAGGGCGGCCAGCAGCGGGCGGCACTCCTCGTTCATCTTGACGATGGCCAGTTCGGTTTTCTTTTGCAGCGCCAGGTCCACGATGCCCAGTGCCACGGGGGCATAGCGTTTTTCGATGCTGTCGATCTTGGTGATGATGGCGCGCACCTCGTCCGATACTCCCGGCTGCTGTGCCAGCTGCAGCAGTTGCTGCATGTTCTTGACGACATTGGCATGCGCTTGCAAGACTTGCTTGCGTTCGATTTCCAGGTCTTCCGGCTTGGTGACGAGCACCAGGTTCCTGGCCGCCACGGCGCGCATGTCGATCGCGTCACGCACGCGGTGCGCCGTGTTGGCGCGGGCCGTGATGCCGTTGACATATTGGTCAAAGCCGGCGTTGAAGGTGGAGAAACTCCGTACGGACAGGATCGAGATGCCGATGAGTAAAAAGACCAGCAGGCCAAAAGCCAGAGTGAGCTGGGTGCGTACGGTGAATTTATCCATGATGTCTCTCCCAAAAATACGTGGTGACGATTAGAAAGGGGGCGTGCGTGGGACGGATGGCAGGCGCTTGCCTGGCAGCGGGTCGTACCCTGCGCAGTGCTTCTCTATCCAGAACACGGATTCGTGGTGTGAGGATGGCGTTACTTGAAAACTGATTTAAATAATTTATTTGTTTTATTTATGAAAATCATTTTCACACAAAAAATTCAGTAGATCAATGAGATTTTGCGTGCCAAAAAACAACTTTTTGACATGGAATACTTGTTCATGCGGGTATCGGCGTACCTTGGTGAAATGTCATTTGCCAGCGGCCGTCGCGCCATTTCCATAGCGAACTGCGCAAGCTGGCGCTGGGTGGCAGGGCGCCGCTGGCGTGGCGCTGCGAGTGATAGGTAACGAAGGCCACATCGTCCGCCAGCAAGCGGGCATGAAAATCGCTGATGCTGCGCGGGCAAAAGTCTTCCCCTGGCAAGGCCGCCAGGGTTGCCGCGCGCGTCCACAGCGTGCCCGAGCTGCCGAATTCGACAAACTCGTCGGCCAACAGCATTGCCAGCCTGACGCTGTCGGCGCGCACGGCATGGCTTTGCAGCGCCGCTTCCAGCGCCTGCAGCTGCGCCGCCAGATCCGTGGCGTTAGGCCGCTCCAGCCCTGTCATCAGATGGGAAACCCGCCCGCGCCCGATACATTCATGCAGGCGACCTTGTCACTGGAAAAGTACTTGATTAGTCCCAGGCCGATGGCGTAGTAGCCGTCGCTGAGCGGTGAAATGGGGCCTGTCAGCTTTTCACCGCTGACCAGGGTCACCACCCATGGCGTGGTGGCCGGTTTGCCCGCATGGTCCAGGGCGTGTTGTACCAGGTCTGACATGCTGCCTCCAAAGAAATGTAGTTGGGCAGATGATAGCAGTGCGCGGCCGTTTCAAGCGTCGGCCAGCAGATTCTTGGGCAGCGCCACCGACGTGAGTTTCCAGCTCCACAGGCCATCGCGAGTCAGGGTCAATTCACCGATATGACTTTTGCTGTGGGCGCGCTGTACCACGACGCTGTTCCAGGAGGTGTAGCGCAGTGTGTAGTCGGGCTTGGTGTTGCGCTTGCGGCCGCTGATGTCGCTGACCTTGGCGAGGGGTTTTTCATAGCGGTCATTGAGTTTCATCAAGGCGACGATGCCTTCGGGCATCAGCATGGTGTCGAGCAAGGGATCGATGACGTCGGGACTGATGTCGTCAGCCACTTCCGGCGCCGAGAACAGGGCATGCAGTTGCTGCCCCAGGCTGCCGCGCAACTGAGACAGGTCGATCTGTGCAGCCAAGGCCTGGCTATCCTCGTCCATGGTCGCCGCGTGGATCTTGTCCATGGTGAAATACGGGCTGCCATAGAAGACGCCGGCCAGCGCGACCAGTACCGCTACAGCGAGAAGCATCATTCTTTTCATCGTGCAATCTCTTGGATGCCTGGCGACCCGGTGCGCCTGAAGTGTTGGCATTCTACATAATATTTCTCAAAATCAATATGGCGGTTTAGGTAAGTGTTGTTTTGGATCAAGTTTCGTCAGAGTAATTCTGGCGGCAAGGTAATGTCCGTCAGTTTCCAATCCCAGATGCCATGGCGGCGCAGCAGGAACTGGCTGGCGGCGGGACCGGCGCCGCTGCGCCGCAGCACCACTTCATTCCACGAGCGGTACGCCATGCCGAAGTCGTGGCGCTTGCCATCCGCTCCCTGCTTGCCGTGCAGGATCAATACCGTGATGCCGGGCGGCGAGACGATGGCGTCGAGCATTTCCTTGAAATCGTCTTCGCTGGCCGTTTCGCCGGCCGCCCGCAACTGGCGCGCCACGCTGGCCCGCACGGCCGGCAGGTCGGCCTGCTGCGCCAGGGTTTCCAGGCGCACGGATTTGGCCGCGATGCTGATGCGGTACATGGCGATGTAGGGGCTGACCCAGGTGAAGCCGATGGCGGCGACGGTAAAAATGATCGCGGTGGCGTACTTTCTTTTCATGTTCCGTATTTTTGTATGAGCTGTGCCGCCGTGATTTTACCCGGCCAGGCATGGCGGATGGTGTAGCATTCGTGCCGGCGCGGACCATCGCGCCGCAATATTGAGGACAACCATGAATATCACTATCAATCAGGTGCTGCAGTCGTATATCGACCCGCTCACCGCCAGCGAGTACGCGGCGCTCGAGCGCAGCCTGCTGGCCGAAGGCTGCCGCGATGCGCTGGTGCTGTGGAACGACGTGCTGATCGACGGGCATAACCGCTACGCCATCTGCCGCCAGCACGGCATCGAATTCAAGACCATCCAGAACACCAGCTTTACTTCGCTCGACGACGTCATGCTGTGGATGATCGACAATCATTTGGCGCGCCGCAGCGTGTCGGACTTCCAGCGCGGCGTGCTGGCCCTGCGCAAGAAGGAAATCGTCGCCGCGCGCAGCCCGGCGCCCGTCAGCGCGGCTGATGTGCCCGAAGGCGAAAACGCGCCGAAGCCACCCATGAGCACGCGCGAAGAGGTGGCCAAGGCGGCGAGATTGAGCAGCAACCAGATCAGCCAGATCGAGAAGATCCAGAAGGCCGCTTCGCCGGAACTGGTGGAAGCCGTCCGTTCGGGCACGATTTCCATCAACGCGGCGGCCACCGTGGCATCCCTGCCGCCGGAAGAGCAGGTGGCGGCTGTCGCCGGTGGCAAGAAATTGCTGCGCCAGGCGGCCAAGGAAATCCGCGAACAGCGCGCCGCCACGCGCACGCCGCGCGAGCCGAAGGCGCCCCACGTGTCGCAGGATACGCCGGAGACGGGCAACGAGCCATGGGCGGACAACGCGGCCCAGGCGCCATCCGAAGCGGAGCGCCTGCGCGGCGAGATCGCCGGCTTGAAACAGCGAGTGGCGCAGCTGCAGGCGGAAAATACCGAGTTGAACCAGCGGATTGCCACCCTCATCGACGCATCCTGATTATTGGAGTAGTGCATGCCAGCTCGCCGTGCCTTGTTTGCCGCCATCGCCTGCGGCACCGTTGCCGTACCTCCCGTGCTGGCGGCGCCCGTCGTTTCTGTCACGGACATGGCCCGCTGGCAGGCGCAGGCCGCCCATGTCAGCATCGCGCGCGACACGTGGGGCGTGCCCCATGTGACGGGCAAGACGGATGCGGATGCCGTCTTTGGCCTGATGTATGCGCAGGCCGAGGACGATTTCCCGCGCGTGGAACTCAATTACATCAACGCCATGGGGCGCCTGGCGGAAGTGGAGGGCGAACGGGAGCTGTATCGCGACCTGCGCATGAAGCTCTTCATCGATCCGCTTGAGCTGCAGGCGCAGTACCGCGCCAGCCCGGCCTGGCTGCGCAAGTTGATGGATGCGTTTGCCGATGGCTTGAATTTTTACCTGGCCACGCATCCGCACGTCAAACCCAGGCTGATCGCGCATTTCGAGCCGTGGATGGCCTTGAGCTTCAGCGAGGGCAGCATCGGCGGCGATATCGAATCGGTCAACCTGGCGCAGCTTGAAGCGTTTTACGGCCAGCAGGCCAAGCCTGCATCGGTGGCGCTGGCGCTGGCCAGCGTGGAAACCGGGTTGGCGTCAGGACTGGAGCCGGAGCCGAACGGCTCGAACGGCTTCGCCATCGCGCCCGCCATCACGAAAAATGGCCATGCACTGCTGATGATCAACCCGCACACCTCGTTCTACTTCCGTCCCGAAGTGCAGGTCACCAGCGGCGAAGGCCTGAATGCGTATGGCGCCGTCACCTGGGGCCAGTTTTTCGTCTACCAGGGTTTTAACGACCGCCTCGGCTGGATGCATACCTCGGGCGGCGGCGACGTCATCGACGAATACCTGGAAAGCATCGTCGACAAGGATGGCGCATGGTTCTACCGCTATGACGGCGGCCTGCGCCCCTTGAAAGCCGTGCCGATCACCTTGCCATATAAACTGGCGAACGGCGGCATGGGCTCGAAAACCATCACCGTCTATTACAGCCATCACGGCCCCGTCGTGCGCGCGCTGGATGGACGCTGGGTGGCCGTGCGCCTGATGAACGAACCGTTGAAGGCGTTGACGCAGTCGTATGCGCGCACCAAGGCGCGCGATTACGCGGCGTTCTACCAGACCATGGAACTGCGCACGAATTCCTCGAACAATACCGTGTACGCGGATGCGGACGGCAATATCGCCTATTTTCACGGCAATTTCATCCCCGTGCGCGACCCGCGCTTCAACTGGAAGCAGCCCGTCGACGGCAGCGATCCGGCCACGGAATGGAAAGGCTTGCATACGGTGGCGCAGACCATCACCCTGTTCAATCCGAAAAATGGCTGGATACAGAACACGAACAATTGGCCGTATTCGGCGGCCGGCGCCAACAGCCCGCGCCAGCAAGACTATCCCGCCTATATGTCCGTGTATGGCGAAAATGCGCGCGGCCTGCATGCCGTCAAGGTTTTCCAGAACAAGAAGGATTTCACGCTCGACAAGCTGATCGCCGCCTCGTATGACAGCGAACTGACGGCGTTCGAAGCGCTGCTGCCGCCGCTGTTCACGGCCTACGATGCGCTGCCGGCCGGTGACGCGCAAAAGCTGGCGCTGGCCGACAAGGTGGCTCTGCTGCGGGCCTGGGACTGGCGCTATGCGCTGACGTCCACGGCCACTTCCTTGGCCGTGTTCTGGGGCCAGGAGCTGGCCGAACTGACGGGAAAACAGGCGCGCGAGCAGGGTGTGCCCGTGGTCGATTTTCTGGCAACGGACAAGGTCACGGCGGCCCAGCGGCTTGCTGCCCTGGCGACGGCGGCGGACAAATTGCAGCGCGATTTCGGCAACTGGCAAACCCCGTGGGGCGAGATCAACCGCTTCCAGCGCCTGACGGGCGACGTGGTGCAGCCGTTCGACGATGCGCAACCGAGCTTGCCCGTGCCTTACGCGTCAGGTAACTGGGGTGCGCTGGCCGCGTATGGCCAAAGCAGCATGAGCACCACGCGCAGGATTTACGGCGAACGTGGCAACAGCTTTGTCGCGGCCGTGGAATTCGGTCCGCGCATCAGGGCGAAAAGCATCCTCGCCGGTGGCCAGAGCGGCGACCCGAAGTCGCCCCATTTCAAGGACCAGGCGGCCATGTATGCGAGCGGCGAGTTCAAGGAGGTGCTGTTTTATCCCGAGGACGTAAGCAGGCACCTGGAGCGCAGGTACCGGCCGGGGGAGTGAAGTTTGTGAGGTGTCGGATTACGCCCTCGCGGGCTAATCCGACCTTGTATTATTCCCTTCATGCCGTTCGTGATATTGCGAACGGCATCGACCGCTGTCAAAATCTTGGTAGGCATATCAAGACCGGGTAACTGGATGCCGTATCCGCCCTTAGGCTCCAAGCCAGTTTCGTAGATTTCGCACCAGTTACCCATCCTCAATGTCAAGATCGGACAGTATCTTTGGCACCGGCATGCCGGTTAGCCCGCATTCACAAGGTAGATCGCAAGAGGACAACAGCATGTTTAATCTGGGAATCGACGTTGCCAAGGCCAAGCTCGATTGCGCGCTGCGCCTGCCCAATGGCAAGCATCGTAACAAGGTAGTAGACAACAATGACAAAGGATACGCCGAGCTGCACGCATGGCTGCTCAAGCACGACGCCGACAGCCCGCGCGTATGCATGGAAGCAACCGGCATCTATTGGGAAAGGGTGGCCGAATATCTGGCGGGACTGGGCATGCTGGTCAGTGTCATCAATCCGGCGCAGATCAAGGCCTTCGCTGCCTCGCGCCTGGTGCGCACGAAAACGGACAAAGTCGACGCGCAGCTGATCGCCGACTTCGTCCATGAACGCCAGCCCGAGCCATGGCTGGCGCCGTCGTCCGCCGAACAGGCACTACGCGCCATGGTACTGCGCCTGGAAGCCTTGCAAGCCATGCGCCAGCAGGAAAGCAACCGGCTCGATGTGGCGCGTGCAGCGGTACGCCAGGGCATTGTCGATCACATCACCTGGCTTGATGGCCAGATCAAGGAACTGATCCGAGCCATCAAACGGCATATCGATGACGACCCGGATTTACGCGGCAAGCGTGAGCTGCTCGACACCATTCCTGGCTTGGGAGAGCGGACGATTCCAGTGCTGCTGTCCTACTATGCCAATCCCGAGCGCTTCGACAGCGTCAAGCAAGCCGTGGCGTTTGCGGGGCTCGACCCGCGCCAGCACGAGTCTGGCTCCAGCGTACGTGGCAAGCCACGCATGTCGAAGGTCGGCCACAGCTTCCTGCGCAAAGCCATGTACATGCCAGCCATGGTGACGGTGTATCGGACGGACTGGGGCAAGCGCTTTGGCCAGCGCCTCCGTGCTGCTGGCAAGGCAAAGAAACTGATCATCGGCGCCATGATGCGCAAGCTGGTGCACGTGGCATTCGGCGTGCTCAGGTCAGGAAAAATATTTGATCCGACCTTGCACGCCGCTTGACGGGGATAACAGTATCTACCTGCCACGGCATACCGTAGGTCGGATTAGCGTTGCGTAATCCGACAAGCACCGCATTAAATCGCATCAAGTTCGTAACCGTAGGTCGGATTAGCGCAGCGTAATCCGACAATCACCCCCTCAAATCGCATCCAGCGCCGTGCGCAGATCATGCCGCAAATCCTCGATATCCTCGATCCCCACCGACAGCCGGATCAAGCCATCGCCGATGCCCAGCTTGGCACGCTGTTCGGCCGGGATGCTGGCATGCGTCATCAGGGCAGGGTGCTCGATCAGGCTTTCCACGCCGCCCAGGCTTTCGGCCAGGGCGAATACTTCGCAGCGCTCCAGGAAGCGCCGCGCGCCTGCCAAATCCGTATCGAGGTCGATGGAGATGATGCCGCCGAAACCATCCATCTGGCGCTGCGCCAGCGCGTGCTGCGGGTGCGAGGCCAGGCCCGGATAGAAGACTTTCTTCACTTCCTTTTGCTGTTCCAGCCATTGCGCCAGCGCCAGCGCGCTTTCGCAATGGCGCTGCATGCGGATGGCCAGGGTTTTCACGCCGCGCAGCGCCAAAAAGCTGTCGAACGGTCCGGCAATCGCGCCCACCGAGTTTTGCAAAAAGCCCAGTTGCTCGCGCCATTCGGCCTGCCGCTCTTCCGCGCCGACGATGGCGATGCCGCCGATGATGTCCGAGTGGCCGTTCAAGTACTTGGTGGTCGAGTGCACGACGATATCGAAGCCATGCTCCAGCGGGCGCTGCACCAGCGGGCTGGCAAAGGTATTGTCGGCCACGGCGATGATGCCCCGTGCGCGGCAGATGTCGGCAATGGCCCGCAAGTCGGCCAGCTTCAGCATCGGGTTGGTGGGCGTTTCGACCCACACCATCTTCGTTTCCGGGCGAAGCGCGGCCAGCAGGTTTTCCGGATTCGTCAGGTCCACATACGTGAACTCGTGGCCGGCCGAGCGCCGGCGCACGCGTTCGAATAAACGGTAGGTGCCGCCATACATGTCGTCGCCGGCGACGATGTGGCTGCCCGCGTCCAGCAATTCCAGCACGGACGAGATGGCGGCCAGGCCCGAGGCGAACGCGAAGGCCGCGCTGCCCCCTTCCAGGTCGGCCACGCAGCGCTCGAGCGCCCAGCGCGTGGGATTGTGCGAGCGGCCATAGTCGAGGCCCTTGTGCACGCCGGGGCTGTCCTGCACGAAGGTGGAGGTGGCGTAAATGGGCGGCATGATGGCGCCCGTCGACGGGTCGGGCGACTGGCCGGCGTGGATGACTCGCGTGGCGAGGCGGCTCTTGCGGGTGGTTTCCTGGCTCAAGATAGTGTCCTGCGTAAGTGGTTGAGAAGGTCGAAGCGGGTGATCAGGCCATAGAAGGCGGTATCGTCGGCAACGACGGCCGTCAAGCCCCGGTCCAGGGTGGCGCGCAGGGCGGGCAAGCCGCTTGACGGCGCCAGGGTTTCGATCTGCGTCGTCATGGTGGCGCCCACCAGCGAGGCGAAATGGGCGGCGTCGCCGGAGACGTGCAGCAGCAAGTCCGATTCGTCGATGATGCCAACCAGTTTGCCGCCGTCGATGACGGGCAGCTGCGCCAGGTCGCTGGCGCGCATGCGGTTGAAGGCCGTGAGCAGGGTGTCGCCCGGCGCCACGCTGACGACGTCGCCCTCGTCGTAGCGGCGCCCGATCAGGTCGCGCAAGTCGCCCGACACGGCCCGCTGCAACAGGCCCTGGTCGCGCATCCAGCCATCGTTATAGACTTTCGACAGGTAGCGCGTGCCCGTGTCGCACACGAAGGTGACGACGCGCTTCGGCGTCGTCTGCTCGCGGCAGTATTTGAGGGCTGCGGCCAGCAGGGTGCCCGTGGACGAGCCGCCTAAAATACCTTCAGCGCGCAGCAGGGCGCGCGCGGAATCAAAACTTTCCTGGTCCGTGATGGTGTAGGCCTTGGTGACGCTGTCCATGTCGGCGATCGAGGGGATAAAATCTTCGCCGATGCCTTCCACGGCCCACGAGCCGCTCGTGTCCGACACCTTGCCCGTGTCGATGTATTCGGTGAGGATGGAGCCTTGCGGGTCGGCCAGCATGAATTCGAGCTTGGGCTGCGCCTTGCGGAAGTAGCGGGTCAGGCCCGTCAGGGTGCCGGACGAACCGACGCCGACGACGATGGCGTCCACGTCATGGCCGCTTTGCTCCCAGATTTCGGGCGCCGTCGTCGTTTCGTGGGCCAGCGGATTGGCGGGATTGTTGAACTGGTCGGCGAAGAAGGCGCCCGGCAGTTCGCGCGCCAGGCGCGCCGCGTAATCCTGGTAGTACTCGGGATGGCCCTTGCCCACGTCCGAGCGCGTGGTGTGCACTTCCGCGCCCAGGGCTTTCAGGTGCAGCACTTTTTCCGTCGACATCTTGTCGGGCACGACGAGAATCACGCGGTAGCCCTTGATGCGGCCGACCAGGGCCAGGCCGATGCCCGTATTGCCGGCCGTCGCCTCGACGATGGTGCCGCCCGGCTGCAGGCGGCCGTCCGCTTCGGCCGCTTCGATGATGGACAGGCCGATGCGGTCCTTGATGGAACCGCCGGGATTTTGCGATTCCAGTTTCAGGAACAGCTGGCACAGGCCCGTGTCGAGCCTGGTGACTTCGACCAGCGGGGTGTTGCCGATCAGCTTGTATAGCGCTGGCGGCTGGGATGGGGATGGCATTCGATCATTCATGGTGGCTCCTGTCAGAGAAACAACGGCTCCGGATTGTGTCCCGAGCCGCCTTCCGTGCCGCGCAGTGTAGGCGGGTGGACGAGTGCGGCGAACGAATGTTTATATGCTTGTATATGCGCGCTTCGCATATCGGCGACAAGGTTCGCGATGCGAGTATGCGCCGTTTTTATCCCGCTTGCCGCGCCAATGGCGCGACTATTAAGCTGCCGCAAGCCCGCCATTGCGATTTATAATCACGCCTCGAAAAGATACTAAATAGTATTGAAATTACTCAGACAGGGCAGGCGGCAGTGGCAAAACTTTATTTCCGGTATTCCGCGATGAACGCGGGCAAGTCGACGGCCTTGTTGCAGGTCGCGCACAACTATGAAGAGCAGGGCCAGCAGGTGCGCCTGTACACGGCCGCCATCGACAGCCGCTACGGCGTGGGACGTGTCACGTCGCGCCTGGGCCCGCAGCGCCAGGTCGATATCTTCCATGCCGACACGAATTTCCTCGACGATATTCCCCAGGTGGCTTGTTTGCTGGTGGACGAGGCGCAATTTCTCAGCACGGCCCAGGTGCAGCAACTGCACCAGCTGGCGCAAGTGAAGGGCGTACCCGTCATCTGCTACGGCTTGCGCACGGATTTCAAGGGCGAACCGTTCCCCGGCTCGGCCTACCTGCTGGCGCTGGCCGACGATATCGAGGAATTGAAGAATATTTGTACTTGCGGCAAGAAGGCCACGATGAACATCCGCGTGGATGAGCAGGGCCGCCGCATCAAGGAAGGCGAGCAGATCAGCATAGGCGGCAACGAGAGTTACCGCCAGGCTTGCGGACGCTGTTTCTACTCGTAAATTAATCGGCGACGGGCGCGCCCACGTCGGCATCGTCCGACAGCGCCAGGTCGCCCCGCTCGAAGGCGGCGAGGATTTCATTGGCGCGCGCCACGTCGTGCTCGCGCACCATCACGCGGGCGCCGCCGATGGCGGCCGCCAGCAGCATGTCGGCCTGCATGTGCTGGTCGTCCGTCAGCAGCACGTCGATGCCGGCCGCCGCCAGGCAGCCGCGGATGACGTGCGCATCCGTGGGGATCATCAGCCGGGCAATCAAAACATAGTCGTCGTGCATCGTGTCTCCTGGCTGTGTGGTATGCGCCATCTTAGCACCGCGCCCGCTTTTACAGCTTGAACACGCTCACCACCTGGTTCAGCTCCTGCGCCTGCTCCTGCAAGGCGTCGGCGGCCGCGGCCGCTTCTTCCACCAGGGCTGCATTCTGCTGGGTCACCTGGTCCATCTGGGCGATGGCCTGGTTGACTTGCTCGATGCCGCTGCGCTGCTCTTCGCTGGCCTGCGCGATTTCGGCCATGATGGTGCTCACTTGCTGCACGCTGGCTACCACGGTATCCATGGTGGCGCTGGCCTGGCTCACCTGGGCGTGGCCCAGGTCCACCGTGCTGGCGGACGCCTGGATCAGGTCCTTGATGTCTTTCGCCGCTGCCGTCGAGCGCTGCGCCAGGGTGCGCACCTCGGTGGCGACGACGGCAAAGCCGCGTCCCTGTTCGCCGGCCCTGGCCGCTTCCACGGCCGCGTTCAAGGCCAGGATATTCGTCTGGAAGGCGATACCGTCAATGACGCCGATGATGTCGGCGATCTTGCTTGACGAGCTGCGGATGGCGTCCATGGTGCTGGCCACTTGCGCCACGGCCGCGCCGCCTGTCGCGGCCAGGCTGGACGAGTCGTGCGCCAGCCGGCTTGCCTGCTGTGCGTGATCGACGTTCTGGCGCACGGTGGAACTCAGTTCCTCCATCGATGCGGCCGTTTCTTCCAGCGAACTGGCTTGCTGTTCCGTGCGGCTCGACAGATCCAGGTTGCCGCTGGCAATTTCACCGGACGCCGTGGCGATTTGCCCGGCGCTGCCGCGCACGTTCCCGACCACTTGCGACAGGTTGTCGCTGATGCGGTTCATGGCGCGCAGCAGGCGGCCGATTTCGTCCAGGCTGGTCGTATCGAGGTGCACCGTCAGGTCGCCGGCGGCGATGTGCGCGGCGGCCGTCTCGGCGGCGGCCAGCGGGCGCGACACGAGGGTGCGCACCAGCCAGTACAGCAGCAGGGCGAAGACGAGCAGGGCGATGAAGCCGGAAACGGCCAACTGGTTGCGCAACTGGCGCGCTTCCGCCGTGATCTCGTCCGTGAACGTGCCTCCCGCGATGATCCATTGCCAATCCTTGAATTGACGGTAGTACAGCTGCTTTTCGCGCGCGCTGGCAGCCGTTTCACCGGGCGCCGTCCACGTGTAGCGCATGGCGCCGTCTTTTTGCGCCAGCATGTCCTGGATGAACAATCGGCCGTCGCTGGCCTTGAACTCGAGCGCGCTCTTGCCTTCGCTGTTCGGATGCAGCACCAGGTGGCCGTAATTGGCGCCGGGGGCCGTGTCGACGATATAGATGTAGCCCGTCTGGCCGATCTTGACCTGGCGAATCTTCTCTTTCAGCATGGCCAGATTCTTGCTGATGTCCAGGCCGATGAACAGTACGCCGACCACCTTGCCTCCCGCGTCGCGCACGGGATCGTATTGCGTAATATATTGCTTGCCAAACAAGGTGGCCATGCCAACGAAGCGCTGGCCCGCGCGCAGCGGCGCATAGCTGGGGTGGTTGTGGTCGAGCTGAGTGCCGATGGCCCGTTCGCCATCCTGCTTTTTCAGCGAGGTGCTGATGCGCACGAATTCATCGCCATTGGCGGCAAAAATGGTGGCGATCACGCCCGTCTGGGCCGTGTAGCGGTCGACCAGGGCTGTGTCGAGGTTGAGCACCTTGCCGCCGTTGGCCAGCGCCGGCGTGGCCTTGCCGGCGACGGCCACCATGGCACCCGTGTCGACCGTGAACGGGCCGGGAAATTCGGCCGCGAACAGGCGCGCGAAGCTGGCCGCCTCGTTGACCATGGCTGTATGGAACACTTGCGTGGTCGTCATGACGCTATTGAGCTCGCTGGTGACGGCCGCTTCGGCGCGCTGTTCCAGGGCAGTCGAGGTGCGGATGCTGATCAAGGTCGTCAGGCTGGCGAGGATCAGGCTGACGAGGGCAAACGTGAACACGGTAATCTTGCCGCCGACACTCCAGTGGCGGGGGGAGAACGAAATTGTAGGCATAGTTTGAGTCTGGCAAAGGGTAATCAGCTCGGCCATTCCTGGTCATGACATGACACGCGGGGAGGGGATCTGGTGGGGGTACTGGTGAAACGGAGGCGCGCCGGCTGTGGGAGCCGCGCACGGGCAAGCTGGATTTCAGGGAGCGATGATAGCATGTTGCTTGCCTTTTGTTACTAAGTGTTTCCCGCAGGAATTAATATTTCGCGTATAAACATCATCCATATCAAGGATTGCAAAAGCGATTCATTGACTTTTTTGCTTTCAATGATGAGTTTTGGTACTCATTGCGGAAAGGCGATGCAATTTTTGTCACGAATGTTTCACTTTGTAATGAATGAGGCGCCGTCCTTAATCCGCGTTTAAGCTTCCGGGAAGAAACTGATATTCCTTGGGAGACTGCCAGGCCGTATCCTGTAGAATAATATGCAGACCAGTCGTGTATTCCCCTTACTGTCTTGCTGGCTGGCGCATGAATAGCTGCGCCGCCTGGAATTGATTCAACTAATTTTCGGAGAAGCCGATGAAGAAGCAAATGATGCTGGTCACCCTGGTGCTTGCCCTGTCAGCCAACGCTGGCGCAGCCCAGACGGACAAGAGCGCCGCTCCTCCGCCGCCCATGAAGCCGCTGGCCCAGCAAACGCAGGCCGCCTTGTGGGCATCGCGCGTATTGACGCGCGTCCATTACAAGGCCATGCCGCTCGACGACGCCATGTCGGAGAAAATCTTCGACCGCTATTTCAAGTCCCTGGACGCGGAAAAACTGTTTTTCGTGCAGGCCGACATCGACCGTTTCGCCCCGCTGCGCACCAAGCTCGACGACGCCATCATCAATGAAGACCTGACGTCGCCGTTTGCCATCTATAACTTGTACCAGCAGCGTTTCGACGAGCGCATGGCGTATGCCCGTGAATTGTTGAAAACCAAGTTCGACTTTGCCGCCGACGAGAGCTACCAGATCGACCGCGAAAAGGCCGCCTGGCCGAAGAATGACGAGGAAGTGCGCGACCTGTGGCGCAAGCGCGTCAAGAACGACTGGCTGCGCCTGAAACTGGCGGGCAAGGAAGACAAGGCCATCCGCGAGACCCTGGACAAGCGCTACGAAAGCTACACGACCCGTGCGCGCAAGCTCAACAGCGAAGACGTGTTCCAGATTTTCATGAACGCCTACGCCATGTCGATCGAACCGCACACCAATTACCTGGGCCCGCGCGCTTCCGATAACTTCGACATCGCCATGCGGTTGTCGCTTGAAGGCATCGGCGCCGTGCTGCAGACGCGCGACGAATACACGGTCGTGCGCGAAGTCGTGCCGGGCAGTCCGGCCGGCTTGTCGGGCAAGCTGAAAGTGGGCGACCGCATCGTCGGCGTGGGGCAGGGCGAAAGCGGCCCCATCACCGAAGTGCTGGGCATGCGCATCGACGACGTGGTCCAATTGATCCGCGGCGCCAAGGATTCCGTCGTGCGCCTCGACATCCTGCCGGCCGATGCCGGCCCCGACGCCAAGCACGTGGTCTTGCCGCTGGTGCGCAAGAAAATCAGCATGGAAGAGCAGGCGGCGAAGAAATCGATCATCGAAGTGCGCGACAACGGCGTCAAGCGCCGCATCGGCGTCATTGCCCTGCCGACGTTCTACCAGGATTTCGAAGCGCGCCGCCGTGGTGACAAAGACTTTAAAAGCGCCACGCGCGACGTCAGCCGTTTGCTGGCCGAGTTGAAGAAGGACAAGGTCGACAACGTCCTCATCGACTTGCGCAATAACGGCGGCGGTTCGCTGAACGAAGCCGTCGAACTGACGGGCCTGTTCATCGACAAGGGGCCTGTCGTGATGCAGCGCAATGCCGAAGGCAAGGTCGACGTGGAAAGCGATACCAATACGGGCCTGGCCTGGGATGGTCCGATGGGTGTGCTGATCAACCGCGGTTCCGCCTCGGCTTCCGAAATTTTCGCCGCCGCCGTGCAGGATTACGGCCGTGGCGTCATCATCGGCGAAGGCAGCTTCGGCAAGGGTACCGTACAAACCTTGTTCAACCTGGACCGTTTCGGCGGCAGCGAGAAAGCCCGCTTCGGCGAGCTGAAAATGACCATCGCCCAGTTCTTCCGCATCAATGGCGGCACCACGCAATTGCGCGGCGTCACTCCCGACATCAAGCTGCCGGCCATGTCGGATACGGAAAACTTCGGCGAATCGAGCTATGACAATGCCCTGCCATGGGTGGCCATCAAGCCGGCGCCGTACATGCCGACGGGCGACCTGAAGGATATCGTGCCGCTGCTGGACAAGAAGCATGAAGCGCGCGTGGCCAAGGACAAGGATTTCCAATACTTGCTCGATGACATCGCTCTCGTCGTCAAGCAGCGCAAGGAAAACCAGATTTCGCTCAATGAAACCGTGCGCCGCAAGGAGCGCGATGCGCAGGAAGCGCGCGCCAAGGCCCGTGAAAAACGCCTGATCGCGCAGATTTCGAATCCTGCCGACGACCTGGTGGTGATTCCCGATCCGAAAGACGTGCTGAAGGGCGCGAAAGCGGCCAGCAAGACGGCCAAGCAGATCGCCGCCGTGAAAGGCGCCTTGCGCACCGACGACGGCTTGCAGGGCGACGAACGGGCCCTGAGCGCCGAGCTGGACGCCGAAACGGCGGCCAAGAGCGCCAAGGACGTGCTGCTGAACGAAGCGGCGCGCATCCTGGCCGACGAAGTGGCGCTGATCAAGGCCGACACCCGCCTGGCGTCCAAGGTCTTGCCGTATGCCGCGGATGTGAAGGCGACGCCGGTGGCGGCGACAGCGAAGTAATGAATGCGGGGTCAGACCCGTCGGGTCTGACCCCAGCTTTTGCTTTGGGGTAAACAGTAGTTATTCGTTTCGCGTATTTCTATCATTCCAACAATCAATTGGATTGATATGCCGCGATGCAGCATAATTCATTCGTCTCCTCTATTCTCCTCCAAGAAAATAGATTCAGCCCGCTCCTGTAGCGGGCTTTTTTTTGCCTCAAATCTTGGCATAGGCAGTTGCACGTCGGGGTGGGCAGCCAGCAAGGCCGTGATCCAGCCGGCAAACGCCTGCAGCTTTGGCGTGGCCAGGCGGCCTTGCGGCGTCAGCAGCGACATCGGCATGGGCGTCGGCGGACGGTCGGGCAGCACGGCCACCAGCGCGCCGCTGTCGAGGTGCGCGCGCACCTGGTACATGGCCGCCTGCGCCACACCGAGCCCTTGCAGTGCGCAATCAACGCTGGCGTCCGCGTCGTTGACGGCGATGGGGCCGGCCATCTGCACGCGTACGACTTCCTTGCCTTGTTGGAAATCCCAGTCGAAGGCGCGTCCCGTGCGGCCCGAGTAATGCATGATGCCCCGGTGCACTGCCAGATCGGCCAGGGTGTGCGGCGTGCCATGTTGCGCCAGGTAGGCGGGCGAGGCGCACGTGACGAAACGCATCAGGCCGATCTGCTTGCCGATGAAGGCGGAATCTTGCAAGGTGCCCACGCGCAAGGCGCAATCGATGCCTTCCTGTGTCAGGTCGACCAGGCGGTCCGTCAGGCTCAGCTGCAGTTGCACGTCCGGCCAGGCGGCGTGGAATTGCGCGATATGGGGAATGATCAGGCGCCGGCCCACGGTATTGGGCAGGTTGATGCGCAGCAAGCCGCGCGGCTTTTTCGCGTCGGGGCCGCGAAACGCCAGCTCCGCCGTATCGACGGCTTTCAGGATGTCGATGCAGTGGCGAAAGTATTCGGCCCCTTCCGGTGTCAGCGACAGGCGGCGCGTGGTTCGCTGCAGCAATTGCGTGCCCAGATAGGCTTCCAGCTTTTGCAGCGTGGCCGTCAGCGCGGCGCGCGGCAAATTCAATGTTTCGGCCGCCTTGGAAAAACTGTTGGCCTCGACGATACGCACGAAGGTTTGCATGGCCTTGATCTTGTCCATGGGAGAGCTTCCGTTTAATTGTTCATCTTATGTGAAAAGTATAAGCGGATTATGCCCTAATTATCTTTGCCTCAGCTTTGCCTAGAATGGCAACATCCCTATCGAACCGAGGAAACAACATGAACAAGGCCTCACCGTCTGCTCCCCACGACATTTCGCCCGCCATGGTGCTGCTGCTGGCCATCGCTTCCGGCCTGATCGTCGCCAATCTGTACTACGCGCAAACCCTCGTCGGGCCCATCAGCGCTTCGACGGGCCTGTCGGCCAAGGCGGCCGGGCTGATCGTCACGCTGACGCAAGTCGGCTATACACTGGGATTGCTGTTTGTCGTGCCCCTGGGCGACTTGCTGGAAAACCGCCGCCTGATCGTCACTGCCTTGCTGGTGACGGCCGCGGCTCTCGTAGTGGCGGCCCTCTCCACGGGCGCCATCGTGTTCCTGGCCGCAGCGCTGGCCATCGGCCTGGGTTCCGTGGCGGCGCAAGTGATCGTGCCGTTTGCCGCCCACCTGTCGCAGGAAGCGACGCGGGGCCAGACGGTGGGCAAAGTAGTCAGCGGCTTGTTGCTGGGCATCATGCTGGCCCGCCCCGTGGCCTCGCTGGTGGCTGCGCACGCCAGCTGGCACGTGGTGTTTGGCGGCGCCGCAGTACTGATGCTGGCGCTGGCTGCCGTGCTGCGCCGCGCCTTGCCCGTGCGCCAGCCCGTGTCGAGCATGAAATATCCAGCCCTGATGGCCTCGCTGTGGCATTTGCTGCTGGGTACGCCAGTGCTGCGCCGCCGCGCCGCCTATCATGCCGGTCTGTTTGGCGCCTTCAGCCTGTTCTGGACCGTCACGCCGCTGGTGCTGTCCAGCCCCGCGTTCGACCTGTCGCAAACGGGCATCGCCATCTTCGCCCTGGTGGGCATGGCCGGTGCAGTCGCTTCGCCCATCGCCGGCCGCCTGGCCGACGCGGGCCACACCTTGCCGGCCACGGCCGTTGCGCTGGCGCTGGGCATCGTCGCCTTTGCCTTGCCGATGTTTGCGCCGGAATCGAAACATGTGGCGCTGGGGCTGCTGGTGGTCGCTTCCATCGTGCTCGACATGGGTGTTGCCGCCAATCTGGTGCTGGGCCAGCGCGCCATCTTCAGCCTGGGCGCTGAAGTGCGGGGCCGCCTGAACGGCCTGTATTTCGCGCTGTTCTTCGCCGGCGGCGCGGCCGGCTCGGCCATCGGCGCCTGGGTGTATGCCAGCTACGGTTGGCAAGCGACCTTGCTGACCGGCATGGCGTTTCCAGGCCTGGCCTTGTTGGTGTGGCTGGGAGAATTTTTGCCGCAGGCCACGCGCCGCACGGCTTGAAACCCTGATGGCGCCTCATTATCACTGATGAGTATTTCTGTCATCATGAAGATAAAGTGGCGTGATATGCCGCAATGCCGCAAGATGCATTTGTCTCCTCTATCTCCTCCAAGGAAATAGATTCAGCCCGCTTCCGTAGCGGGCTTTTTTTTGCCTGTTACTTGTGCGGCATGCGATCGGCGTCGCAAAAGCCATAGCCCTGAGAATTGCCGCACCAGCCAGCTTCCTTGCGGGGTTCCGATAGCGGGTTGCAATAAACGGTGCGAAAATTTGTTGGCAGATAGCTTTTTAAGATGACATCAGAGATATTTCGAGGGGAAATTTTTTCGCCTTGTGGGGGCGGCGGAAACGTCGCTGCAATCGCGCGATCCGCTACATTGTCAATGAAGACAACGGTTTCACCGTCCTGGGTCTGGCACATGTGGTTGGTGGTGAAGTCATAGCGCTCCGCGGCCTTGATCATGAAAAGTGGCCCCTTGTTTGATATGCCCTGGATCATGGCCATGGCCGCCGAATAACTTCCGATAAAGCCGGCAATGGAGATTGCAAAGAGGAAGTAAGTGGTTTTTGTATTGGTCTTGAAATCGAAAATAAACAAGAACAACAGGAAAATGACCTCGAATATGATTGCCAGCACAGCATAGGCAAAGGCGCTGAACGAGAAGGCAAATATCAGGGTGGCGAGGCCAAAAGAAAAGGGCAGGTAGGACGGCGGAAATGGAAAATTGGCCGCAAAAAAATCGACTGCGCTCAGGCGCGAAAAAATCACGCAGGCAGACACCGCCAGGGAAACCGCCACTTTTGCCAGCAGGCTTGCAAAAACGGAATCCAGCGAAAATAGTACCCATGCAATGCCTGACACGCCAATGACGAGAATGCCTGTCAGCGCCACCTGTTCGAGGATGTAATTTACATAATCATCTGTTTCCTGGACATGTAGGTGCGATATCAGGAGGATCAAGCCGCCTATCGTGGTAATGGAAAAAATGACAAGTGAAATAATGGTTTTGGGATCGTTATATCTTTCGATCAGCGCAGGGATGATTTTTTCGGTGTCGGGAGATATCTTGACGATAAATCTTCTGATGCACTCCTTGTTTTCACGCAGCGCCATATAGCTGAAGATTATTCCCGCTGGCGGAACGGTGATGGATGTCAGGATGCACAGCAGTATGAATAAGATTATCTTTATTATCTTCATCATCGTAATTTGGCACTAGCGTCGGCGGATGTTTAAATGGAAAGCTGCGTGTGGAATATAGCACGCATTATTTGGCATGGACTGTGGTGAATGGAGTGGCCTGGGTCTGAAAAACTTCTGAGCGACGCAGAATGGGCGATGGACATGGAACAAGCAATGCCACCAGCCCAGAACCTTTAGTTGCGGCAACCCGCTTTTACCGCAAGCTTGCTGTTCAGGACGACTGTGGGGCGAGGCTTATATCACCACCAGGTCGAGCGCGCGCATGAAGTTGGCCGCCTGCGCATGCGTGATGACGGCGCCTTTCAGCAAGGCCGCTTCGCTCAATTTGAAACCGTCGATATCGGCGCCGCGCAAGTCCGCGCCTTGGAACTTCGCCAGTTTGATCGTGGCGTTGCGAAGGCTGCCGCCTTCGAAGACGGCGTCGCGGAAGTCGCAGCCGGCCAGGTAGGCGTCGGAAAAATCCAGCTGTTTTAATGTCGCCTTGCGGAACGAGAAGCCGCGCAAGTCGGCGCCCACCAGCAGGCTCTCTTCGAAGGTGAGGCCCAGGTGGGCCGCTTCCTCGAAGGACGCGCCCGTCAGCTTGCAGCCGCGGTAGGTGGCCGAGGCCAGCTTGGCGCGACGCCATTTCGTGTTGTTCAGGTCGCAGCCTTCGAAGCAGGCGTCGACGGCGTCGACGGATTCGAAATCGGCGCTGCCGGCGCGACAGCGGCGCCAGGTGCTGCGCGCCAGTTTGCTGGCGAACAAGTTGGTGTCGGCAAAGGTGCAGCGTTCGAAAGTGCAGCCTTGCAAATCGAGGCGCGTCAAGTCTTCGCCGTCAAAGGCGCAATCGATGAAGTAGCGTACCGGCAAGGCCAGTTGCTGTTCCATGCCGGCGCGGTCCAGGGTCATGCCAGTTACTGCGGTGTCGTGAGTTGCCATCCGTCTAATTCCTAAAGTAAAAAAACAGGGGAGGGATGGCGCGGCGGGAAAATGCACGAACCAGAACACCTCCCCGGCTGGTGTAACAGTCAGAGGTCAGCGCCGTGGGTCCGCGTGGGCGGGAGCATGCCGGACTGTGCCGGGCACTTACCGGGTTACCAACCGGTGCGCTCATTTTCGATCAGCCTGCATTGTAACGGCTTGACTACACACTTGCCAGTTCTTGCGAAGCCGGGTTAATATCGTTGCAGGCGCACGCATTGTGCCAACGTCGCTCGGACGGATCCGGGCGCTTACGTATAGAGATACCATGACCGACAGCCAAGCTCCGCGCAGCTTTTCGCGCATCAATCGCCTTCCCCCCTACGTTTTCAATATCACCGCCGAACTCAAGATGGCCGCGCGCCGCCGTGGCGAGGACATTATCGACATGTCGATGGGCAATCCCGATGGCGCCACGCCGGCCCACATCGTGGAGAAGCTGGTCGAGACGGTGAAACGCCCCGACACGCACGGCTATTCCGCGTCAAAAGGCATTCCGCGCTTGCGCCGCGCCATTGCGCACTGGTACAAAAAGCGCTACGAGGTCGACATCGACCCGGACAGCGAAGCCATCGTCACCATCGGCTCGAAAGAGGGCCTGGCCCACTTGATGCTGGCGACACTCGACCGTGGCGACACGGTGCTGGTGCCGAACCCCAGCTACCCGATCCACATCTGGGGCGCCGTGATCGCGGGCGCCGATATCCGCTCCGTGCGCATGGGCCCGGGCGTGGATTTCTTTGCCGAGCTGGAGCGGGCGATCCGCGAAAGCTATCCGAAACCGAAGATGATGGTGCTGGGTTTCCCGTCCAACCCCACGGCGCAATGCGTGGAGCTGGAATTCTTCGAGCGCGTCGTCGCGCTGGCGAAGCAGCACAATATTCTGGTGGTGCATGACCTGGCGTATGCCGACATCACCTTCGATGGCTGGAAGGCGCCGTCCATCATGCAGGTGCCGGGGGCGCGCGACGTGGCCGTCGAGTTTTTTACCATGTCAAAAAGCTACAACATGGCGGGCTGGCGTATCGGTTTCATGGTGGGCAATGCGGAACTGGTGGCGGCCCTGGCGCGCATCAAGAGCTACCACGACTATGGCAGTTTTACGCCCGTGCAAGTGGCGGCCATTGCCGCGCTGGAAGGCGACCAAAGCTGCGTGACGGACATCTGCGCCCAGTACCAGCGCCGCCGCGACGTGCTGGTGAAAGGCTTGCATGAAGCTGGCTGGATGGTGGAAAAACCGAAGGCGTCGATGTATATCTGGGCGCATATCCCGGAAGCGTATCGCCACCTGGGCTCGCTGGAATTTGCCAAGCTGCTGCTGCAAAAAGCCAAGGTCAGCGTGTCGCCCGGCATCGGTTTCGGAGAGTATGGCGATGAATACGTGCGCTTCGCCCTGATCGAAAACGAAGCGCGCGTGCGGCAGGCGCTGCGGGGCATCAAGAATATGTTGCGTTCTGGCGACGGGAAAACGGAAGCGGCAGCATAAAAGTTGCCACATGGAATGCTTCGTTGCCCCTAATATCACTATTGCGTATTTCTGACATCACGAATATAAAGTGGTTTTATATGCTGCAACGCGGCATCATGCATTTGTCTCCTCTATCTTCCTCCAAGGAAATAGATTCAGCCCGCTCCCGCAGCGGGCTTTTTTTTGCCCTGTGTGCGTTCTCTTTCCCAAGACCGTATCCGCATGACTTTTATCAAAGTCCACTTCGCTGATACTGCCACCATTTCAAGTTGCACATCTTGTCGCGTCAAGCGTGTCCATGGGGGGCGTCATGAACGACTGGCATCTGGTGAATCTGTTTGTCCCAACCCTGTTGCCCCTCGTGTTTTTGAGCGCCTTCTTTCTTTTTGACCTGTCCACAACGGAAAAGGCGCGGGCCAATCCATTGGTTGCCATCAAGGATGGCCAACTATCGTGGGCGGGGCTGGGCATGTGCGTCAATGGGCTGTATGAACTGCAGCATCCCGCGGCTGGCAAGACGGTGTCGCAGCTGTGGAGCACGAACACCTTCTGGCTGGTGGTCGCCGTGCTGATATTTCACGCGCTGATAGCGGCGGCAGGGCCCGTTTTCCCGACGAAAAAGTGCGGCTTCAGCGTGTGCTTGAAAACGCTGCGCCACTACCGCGTGCTGCTTGCCTCGGCGATTCTCACAATTGCGGCCGGGTGGTTATACTCGGACATTCACTTGACAACACAGGGATAAGGTGACTAGCATGAAGTACAAGGAATTAAGTACAAGGAGTTCGATCATGGCGCGACTGGTACATCAATTCTTGCAAGATGAAGAGCGCAGCCGCAATCTGGTGGCGGCTGTCGGCATGGGCGCGGGCGTGATTCTGCTTACCTTGTCGATACTCAATACCTTCCTTGCCCGTTAATTTGCCCAGCTTGCCAGGTGTCGCCGCCGCTCGCAGGCGGCGTGTCGACATGCTGGCTACTGCAAGCGTTCGCTATCCCTCCCCATTCCCCGTAAACCGCCGCACCGCCACCTCCCACTGCTGCATCAGACTGGCCGCCTGGTCGCGTCCGATGGTGGGCAAGAACGTCCTGTCGGCGCGCCAGTGCGACGCCAGCTCGTCGGTGCCTTGATACAGGCCGATGGCCAGGCCCGCCAGATAGGCGGCGCCCAGCGCCGTCGTTTCGATCACTTGCGGGCGCACGACGGGGATGCCCAGCAAGTCGGCCTGAAATTGCAGCAGCAGGTTGTTGGCGCAGGCGCCGCCGTCCACGCGCAGTTCCGTGATCGGCGCTTGCGCGTCGCGCGTCATGGCGCCCAGCAGGGCGGCGCTCTGGAAGGCGATCGCTTCCAGTGCCGCGCGGGCGATGTGACCCACCGTGCTGCCACGGCTCAGGCCCAGGATGGCGCCCTTGGCCGACGGCACCCAGTAGGGCGCACCCAGTCCCGTAAACGAGGGCACGAAGACCACGCCGCCCGAATCGGGCACGGAGGCGGCCAGGCCTTCCGCTTCGCCCGCGTGGCCGATGGCGCCCAGGCCGTCGCGCAGCCATTGCACCACGGCGCCACCGATGAAGACGCTGCCTTCGAGCGCATACGCCGGCTGCGCGCCCACCTGGCAGGCGGCCGTGCTGATCAGGCCATGCTGCGATTGCGCACACTGGTCTCCCGTGTTGAGCAGCAGGAAGCAGCCTGTGCCATAGGTATTCTTGGCCATGCCCGGCTTGAAGCAGGTCTGGCCGAACAGCGCCGCCTGCTGGTCGCCGGCGATGCCGCCGATGATGACGGGGCTGCCCAGCAATTCCGCATCCGTTTCGCCATACACGTGGCTCGACGGGTGGACGGATGGCAGCAGGCTGGCGGGAATGCCCAGCCAGTCGAGCAGCTGGGCATCCCAGCAGCCTTCATGCAGGTTCCACAGCATGGTGCGCGAAGCATTGGTGACGTCGCTCACGTGCAGGCGGCCGCCCGTCATTTTCCACGCCAGCCACGTATCGATGGTGCCGAAGGCCAGTTCGCCGCGCATGGCCCGCGCGCGGGCGCCGGGAACGGCGTCGAGTATCCAGCGCAGCTTGGTGCCGGAAAAATACGGGTCGAGCACCAGGCCCGTCTTGGCATGGATGGCGCCGGCCAGGCCGCGCGCGCGCAAGTCTTCGCACAGCGCTTCCGTGCGGCGGTCTTGCCAGACGATGGCGTTGTAGACGGGCTCGCCCGTGGCGCGGTCCCAGACCACCGTCGTTTCGCGCTGGTTGGTGATGCCCAGCGCACCGAGCGCATCGGCCTGCAAACCCGTCTTGGCCAGCACTTCGCGGCACGTCTCGATCTGGCTGTGCCAGATTTCCATGGGGTCGTGCTCGATCCAGCCCGGCTGGGGGAAGAGCTGGCGAAACTCGCGCTGCGCCACGGCGACGATGGCGCCTGATTCATCGAACACCATGCTGCGCGAGCTGGAAGTTCCCTGGTCGAGGGCCAGCAAATACGTCATGCCGCCACCTCTTGCGCCAGATGGGCCGCCAGCCACTGCTGCACGCGTTCCACGTCAGCCGGCGCGCAGCGCAATCCCAGCTTGCTGCGCCGCCACAGGATGTCGTCGCTGCTCCTGGCCCATTCCACCTCGATCAGATAGCACGCTTCGGCTTCGTACAGGCCGGGCGCCAGCCGCGCGCCCAGGTCGGCCATCGAGGCGGCGCCCGTCAGCAGGCGTGTGGCGCGGCTGCCGTAGGCGCGCGCATAGCGGCGCGCCAGCGCGGGCGGCAGCCAGGCGTGGTCGCGCTGGAAGCGGGCGAGAAAACCGTCGAAATCATGGCTGTCCACGAGTCGGTTCGGCTGCTGCAGGTCGCCGCCGGGCAGGGGCGCCTCGGCCGTCCACGCCGCGGCGGTATTGTCCAGCAGGGGCGCCAGCAGGCCCAATGCTTCCTCGGCCAGCTTGCGGTAGGTGGTGATCTTGCCGCCCCAGATATTGAGCAGCGGCGCGCCCGTCGCCGCCTCGCCGCGCGCCACTTCCAGCAGGTAGTCGCGCGTGACGGCAGAGGCGTTTTGCGCGCTGTCGTCGAGCAGCGGGCGCACGCCGGAATACGTCCACACGACGTCGGCGGGAGAAATCTCGCGCTTGAAATAGCGGTTCGCAGCCTGGCACAGGTAATCGATTTCCATCTGGCTGATTTTGACCTGGCTGACCTCTCCCTTGTATTCCTCGTCCGTGGTGCCGATCAGGGTAAAGTCATCCTGGTAGGGGATGGCGAAGATGATGCGCTGGTCCGGGTTCTGGAAGATGTAGGCGTTTGGATGCTCGAACAGGCGCGGCACGATGATATGGCTGCCCTTGATCAGCCGCAGCCCCTGCGTTTTGCCGCCGCCGGCCGCACCGGCGAATTGCGCCGTCCACGGTCCCGCCGCGTTGACGATGGCACGCGCGCGCAGCGTCTTGCGCTGGCCATCTTCGGCTTGCACGGTGGCGTGCCAGGCGCCGCCATCGCGGCGCGCATCGACGCAGGCCGTGCGCGTGAGGATGTGCGCGCCGTGTTCCTGCGCGTCGAGCGCATTGAGCACCACCAGGCGCGCATCGTCGACCCAGCCGTCGGAGTACACGAAGCCCTTGCGGTAGCCGGCCTTCAGCGGCGCGCCCGCCGCGTGCGTGTCCAGCGCGATGCCTTGCGAGGCGGGCAAAAAGGCCCGCTTGGCCAGGTGGTCGTACAGGAACAGGCCCGCGCGTATCATCCAGGCGGGGCGCTGGGCGGCGTCGTGCGGCATGACGAAGCGCATCGGCCACATGATGTGGGGCGCGGCGCGCAGCAGCACTTCGCGTTCCTGCAGCGCCTTGCGCACCAGCTTGAATTCATAGTATTCGAGGTAGCGCAGGCCGCCGTGTATCAGCTTGGTGGACGCGGACGAGGTGTGCTGCGCCAGGTCGTGCTGTTCGCACAGCACCACGCGCAAGCCGCGGCCGGCCGCGTCGCGCGCGATGCCGGCGCCATTGATGCCGCCGCCGACGACCAGCAGGTCGCAGTCGGCGGGCAGGGAGGAAAAGCGGGAAGCGGACATGGAAGACTCGTCTGGTAAAAGTAAAAGTAAAAGAAAATTAAATGCCGTATCAGGCGAGCAGCGACAGCACGGGCGGCAGCACGAGGGCCAGGCCGGCGATCAGCAGCAGCACGAAGACGGCGCGGCGCACGTGTTCGATGGGCAGGCGCGAAGGGTGGCGGCGCGCCAGCCACGTCAGGCCCATCACCAGCGGCAAGGCCTCGAGCGTCAGCCACAGGGCCGTCATGCTGAACTGGCCATGCGCCAGCACGAGGGCCAGGCGCAGCACGGCATTCGCGGCAAACAGCACGATCAGCGAGTGGCGGATCATGTCGGCCGGCCATGGCTGGCGGTACAGGTGGTAGACCATGGGCGGGCCGGCGCTGGCGAACAGGCCGCCCATCACGCCGGACACGCCGCTGAAGAACAGGAAGGCGGGCAGGCTTGACTGCCGCGCACGCGCGCTGGCGCGCAGCACCAGCATGAAGGCGCAAACGACGATGGCGCAGCCGAGCAGGAAGCGCAGCACGCTCACTTGCTGCGCGCTGAACCAGCCCAGCAGGGCCACGCCCGCGCCCACGCCCAGCTGGCTGACGGCCAGCGATGGGCCGAACACGGGCCAGGCCAGTTGCGGGCGCGTGCGGCCAAACGTGATGGCCGCATTCACCAGCACCAGCACGCTGACCACGTTGGCGACGTCGCCCAGGCTGGCCAGGTGCAGCACGGCCGTCAGGCCCAGCAGGATCAGGCCGAAGGCAAATCCCGTCAGGTTCTGCGCCACGCTGGCCAGCGCCACGCAGGCCAGGAACAGCAGGTGCGACGCCACGCTCATGCCAGGCTCATTTCGCCAGCGACAGGAAGAAGTCCTGCTGCGCGCAACCGCGCCGCACGAAGACGGGCGGCTGGCCCAATGGCGCATCGACTTCCACGCGCTGGCCGCCGTCGAACGCGGCGCCGCTCCACAGGTGTATCCAGGCGTCGCCCTGCGGCAGGTAGGCGCTCCAGCGCGCGGCACCGGCCGCATGCACGGGCGCCACCAGCAGGTCGGGGCCGAACAGGTACTGGTCCTGGATGGCGTAGGTGGCGCGGTCGTGTTCATAGTGCAGGAACAGCGGGCGCTGCAGCGGCAGGCCGCGCGCCACGGCCTCTTCGGCCAGGGCGCGGATGGTGGGCGCCAGCGCCACGTGCAGCTGCGTCATGCTGGCAAAGTGGCGGAACACCTCTTCATCCTGGTAGAACTGGAAGTTCTCGTCGGGACGGTTGCCTTCGTGCGTGCGCATCATCGATGTAAACACGGCCATCTCGGTCCAGCGCTGGAACAGTTCCGCCGTGCGCAGGTTGCCGAACAAGCTTGTATAGCCGCCGATATCGCTGTGGTGGTAGGCATTGCCCAGGAGGCCGGACGACAGGGCGCCGCAGATCACTGTCTGCAAGCCGTCGTGGCGGCTGAAGTCGACGGACTGGTCGCCCGCCCACAGCAGCGGGCAGTGCGCCTGCACGCCCGTGTAGCCGGCGCGCATGAAGAAGGTGGCGTCGCCCGTCTTGCCGGCCCGCTCGATGGCGCGCGCATTGACTTCGGCCCACAGGGTCGGCCACGCGTTGTGCATCAGGCGAGCGTCCGCGCCATTGTGCAGGCGCAGGTCGATCGGCAGGTATTCGCCGAAATCGGCCATCCAGCCGGACAGGCCGAAATCGAGCATTTCCTGGCGCAGGATGCGTTCCTCGAACCACAGCGCGGCGGCCGGATTGGTGAAGTCGACGACGCCGCAATCGAATTCGCCGAAGTCGACCAGATAGGCGCCGCCGTCCATGCTTGTCGCCAAAAAGCCCTGCTGCAGCGCTTCCTGGTACAAGGTGCCGTCGTTGCACAGGTAGGGATTGACGTAGCCGAGGAAGCGGATGTCCTGTTTGGCCAGGTCGGCGATCCAGTTCTTCAGGTCAGGGTAGCGCTGCGGCTGCCAGCGCCAGTCCCAGAACAAGCGCTTGCCGAACGAGGTCTGGCGCAAGCCGACCCAGTCTTCGCACCACAGGGCGCTGACGGGCAAGCCGTGTTCCTGCGCCTGCGCCAGGATGGCGCGCGCGTGCTCCTCGCCGCCTTTCAGGCCCAGCATGGCGCCATTTTGCAGCCATGCAGGCAATTGCGGTTGGCGGCCGAAGCGCTGCGAGACGACGCCGACCAGGTCGACGAAGGTGTCGGCCAGCATGAATTCCAGGCGCTCTGGCATGGCCCAGAATTGCAGCTCGTGGAAATCGGGCTGGCGGAAATCGAAGTCCGCATACGCCGTCGTTTCCGCATGCAGGCAGTAGCGCTGCGAAGAGATGAAACTCGGTTGCGGATAATTCGTGTGATAGTAGTCGCCGCCCGACTTGGAGGTGACGTCCGCTTGCCACGTCAGATGCGTCGACTTGTCGCGGCCCACGCCCGGCTCCGACGTCCATAGGGGGAAGTGGCGGCCGCGCAGGTCGAAATACGACATCTGCTCGCCGCAGCCCCACACATGCTCGTCCTGTTCCGCGGGCAAGCGCAGCCACAGCCGGTTCCAGCCCGGTGCCGCGTAGCGCACCACCAGGTGCACGCCATGCGGCGTCGCCTGCACGGCCAGCACCAGTTGCGGTGCGTCGCCCGCATGGCGCGCAAAGCTCAGCGTCGCGGCATCGCCCTCCTGCGTGACGGCCAGCGCGCGCAGGGCGCTGCGCTCCTCGACGTAATCCTCGATCTCGAAATTGCCGCGGTACATTTCCATGCTTTCGCGGCCCTGGCCGACGAACACGCATGACGCATCGGCGCTGTGGCGCAGCAGCAAGCGGCCGGCGCAGCGCAGGGCGACGCTGTCATTTTCCTGGTGTAGTGTGTACTGCATGACGATCAACTCCTGTGAAAACCGGCGCCCGCATGGCGGGGCATGCGGCGGGCCGGCGGTGCATCAACAATTAAGCACTAATTTAAAAGACGAGGAACATGCCGGCGGTCAGCTCGACGGGGCTGTAGCCGAAGTAGTTATTGTCCCCCCGGAACTGCAATACGCCCAGCTTGGCGTGACTGTTGTTGGCGATACGCGTGGCATACGCATAGAACGACAGGGTAGGCTGGAAGTTGTACAGGTAGCCCAGCGAGTAGGCCGTCGACGTCGGCTTGCCCACGCCATCGCCCGTGTTCGCGCCGAACGCGCCTTTGGCGTTGGCGCCGTCATAGCTGATGTGCGCCAGGCTGCCTTCGATGCGGTGCTTGCCAAGGTCATAGGCGCCCGACACGCCGAAGGCGTCGGCCGCATAGCCGCCCGCGTTCGACACGCGGTAGGAGGTGTAGGAGCCGCCCAAGGTAAAGTCGTTCCACTTGTAGCGCGCGCCGACGATGTCCGTGACCTGGTTGCGCTTGACGAAGTTCGGCGTGCCGGCCGTGCTGATGTCGTTGCTCTGCTGGTAATCCATGTGCGCATAGCCGAGGAACAGATCGCCCTTCTTGTACAGCACGTTGGCGGCCCAGCTGCGGCCATCGTTTTCCAGGTCGGTGGCGGAAGACGCCTGCTGTCCGGCCGAATACGATACCTCGGCCGAGATATTGTTCCAGGTGGGGCTGCGGTAGCGCAGCGCGTTGCCATAGAACAGGGCCGTGCCCGAGTTGTTGCCGGCCAAACTCGTCGTCTTGCTGGCGTTGCCCGTCACGGGGTCTTTCAGGTAGCGGCCCAGTGACTCGGGGCGCGTGAGCGAGAACAGGGCGCTGAAGTCGTTGGCGCCGTAATTGTGCGCCGACGCCAGGTCTGCCCCCAGCGAAACCCAGAACGGCGCCATGTACATGGTGCCGCCTTCGATCGAGCCCCAGGTGGTCGAGGCAAAGCCCACGGTGGAGCCGCGGTTGAACAGCACGGACGAGGTGGTGTTGTTTTGCGTGCCGCCGCCCGCATTGCCGTTGAACAGGTTCAAGCCCGTTTCGACGCCGAAGATGGCCTTGTATTCATCGCTGAAGACCCAGGCGCCCGTGAGCCCCAGGCGGCTGGCCATCTCGCCCTGGTTCAGGCGGTGGTTCGTCAGCTGGCGCCCGCTGGCATCCTTGCCGCGCGAGACCGTGTAGCCGATGTCGCCACGGCCGTACAGCTTCCAGTTGAAGCCGGTGGCGGGTTTTATCGGCGCCGCCGCCGATGATGCCGGTGCGGCCGCCATCGCTGCCGCTGGCGCTGGCTGGGCCGCCTTCGCTTCCATCTGCGCCACTCTTTCTTGCAGCTGAGCCAGCATGGCTTTCATGTCGCTCAGTTCGTCGGCGCGCGCGTTAGCGCTAACAAATGATGCCGAGAAAAGGGCGCCGGTGATGGCCGCGGCCAATGTGGTCTTGCGTAACGTCGTTTGCATGATCCTGTCTCCTGTGTTTTTATAGGTGTATTGTTGCTGATCCCTGCCTTGCCTACCTTAAATAATCAAATCCCTCCCATGCACAAATATTTGATATCGAGGAAGTCGTCCATGCCGTAATGCGAGCCTTCGCGGCCCATGCCCGAATGCTTGACGCCGCCGAACGGCACCATTTCATTGGCGATCATGCCCGTGTTGATGCCGACCATGCCCACTTCCAGTTCTTCGGCCACGCGCCAGACCCTGCCCAGATCGCGGCTGTAGAAATAGCCGGCCAGGCCGAATTGCGTGGCATTGGCCATGGCGACGACTTCGTCTTCGCTGCCAAAGCGGAACAGGGGCGCCAGCGGGGCGAAGGTTTCCTCGGTGGCCACCAGCATGTCGCTGTTCGCTTCCAGCACCACGCTGGGTTCGAAGAAGCTGCCGCCCAGCGCGTGGCGCTTGCCGCCGATGGCCAGCTTGCCGCCCTTGGACAGCGCGTCGGCGATATGCTGCTCGATCTTGCGCACGGCGTTTTCATCGATCAGCGGGCCTTGCGTGACGCCCGCGTCCAGGCCATTGCCCAGTTTCAGCTCGGCCACCTTGGCCACCAGGCGGGCGGCGAAGTCGTCGTAGATGCTGTCCTGCACGTAGATGCGGTTGGCGCATACGCAGGTCTGGCCGCTGTTGCGGTATTTCGACATCAGCACGCCTTCGACGGCCGCGTCGATGTCGGCGTCGTCGAAGACGATGAAGGGCGCGTTGCCGCCCAATTCCAGCGACAGCTTCTTGATCGTGCCGGCCGCCTCGCGCGACAGCCAGGCGCCCACTTCCGTCGATCCCGTAAACGTGATCTTGCGTACCAGGTCGTTGTGGCACAGTTCCGTGCCGATCGCTTGCGCGGCGCCCGTCACCACATTGAAGACGCCGGGCGGCACGCCGGCGCGCAGCGCCAGTTCGCCCAGGGCCAGGGCCGACAGCGGCGTTTGCGACGCCGGTTTCAGGACCATGGCGCAGCCGGCCGCCAGGGCGGGGCCGGCCTTGCGCGTGATCATGCCGTTCGGGAAATTCCACGGCGTGATGGCCGCGCACACGCCGATCGGCTGCTTGATGACGACGATGCGCTTGTCGTTCGACGGCGGCGCGATCACGTCGCCATACGCGCGCTTGCCTTCCTCGGCAAACCATTCCAGGTAGGCCGCGTTCGAGACGATCTCGCCTTTGGCTTCCGCCAGCGATTTGCCTTGCTCGCTGGTGAGGATCAGCGCCAGGTCGTCGGCGTGCTGCAAGATCAAGGCATGCCAGGCGCGCAGCACCGTGGCGCGCGCTTTCACGGTCTGCTTGCGCCACAGCCGGAAGGCCGCATGCGAGGCGGCGATGGCGCGCCGCGTCTCGGCCGCGCCCATGCGCGGCACGGTGGCGATCACTGCGCCCGTGGCCGGGTTGGTGACATCGATGGTGGCGCCGTCATCGGCGTCGCACCAGACGCCGTCGATCAGGCATTGCTGTTTCAACAGGCTTGCGTCTTGCAGGTTCAACATGAGGGTTCTCCTTGGATGGGTGATGCGGCTTAACCCGCTACAGATACCTGCGCGAGGCCGGCGTCGACGATGATGTTCTGCCCTGTGATGCCGTCCGAATCGTCGGCCGCCAGGAACAGGGCCGTGCGCGCCACGTGGCCCGCGTCGAGCCGGTATTTCAGGCATTGCAGTTCGATGAAACGCCGGTCTTCTTCCGGATCGCGCCACAGCGCGGCCTGGCGGTCCGTGGCGATGGCGCCTGGGGCGATGGCGTTGACGCGGATATTCTGTTCGCCCAGCTCGCGCGCCAGGGTGCGCGACAGGCCCGCAATACCGGCCTTGGAGGTGGTGTAGCCGACCAGGTTGGGGCGCCCGCGCATCCATGAAATCGAGCCGAGGTTGATGATGGAGCCGCCGCCGGCGGCCGCCATGCCGGGCGCCACCTGCTGGATGGCGAACACGTGGTGCTTGAGGTTCAGGGCCAGGCAGTTGTCCCAGTACTCGGGCGTCAGTTCGGCCAGCGAATGGCGGTCGTCGCGGCCCGCGTTATTGAGCAGCACGCGGATGGCGCCGAAGCGCGCTTCGACGTCGGCCAGGCTGGCCTGGTAGGCGGCGATGTCGCGGATGTCGCTGTAGACGAAATGCGGCGCATGGCGGCACAGGGGCGCCAGGCGCGCGGCCAGGGCGTCGCTGGCGTCGCGGTCGATATCGCAAAAAGCCACTTGCGCGCCTTGCAGGGCGAAGTGTTCGACCAGCGCGGCGCCGATGCCGGAGCCGCCGCCGGAGACGAAGACCACCCGGTCCTGCAGGCTGGGGTAAAGAGTGATGTTGGCGTTCATGCTGTCCTCAGGGTGAAGATCGGGGTATCAATCCCGGTAAAGGGGTTCGGCGCGGCCGGCCACGTCCAGGCGCACGGCAAAGAGGCCGCCGGCCTGCGGCTGGCGCGCCAGTTCGTCGTCGCTTGCGCCTTCGCGCGCGCTGGTGATGTACAGGGTGCGCAGGTCGGCGCCGCCAAAGGCGATCATGGTGGGGCGCACGACGGGCACGTGCACGATGCCGATGATCTCGCCCTGCGGCGAAAAGCGCAGCACCCGGCCGCCTTCGTACTGCGCGCTCCAGTAGCAGCCTTCCGCGTCGATGGCCGCGCCATCGGGGCGGCCGCCGTACACGGCCTCTTCGCCTTTGACGGGGAGGCGGGCAAACACCTGGCGCTCGCCCACCTGGCCGCTGGCCGCGTCAAACGCGAAACGGTAGATCACGTGGTTCGGCGTGTCGGACTGGAACAGGGATGCTCCATCTTCCGCGAAGGCCAGGCCGTTGCTGACTTTGACGCCAAGATCCTGCTGCGGTCCCCAGCCCAGGCGCGTGGCGCCCCGTTCCAGGCAAAACATGGCGGCCAGTTCCGCCGTGCGCGGTTCGTACATGGCGCCGGCCCAGAAACGCCCGGCGCTGTCGCAGCGGCCATCGTTGAAGCGCATGTCGCGGCTGTCGTACGGTGCATCGGCCAGCTTGTCGAGCAAACCTTCCTGCGGATAAAAACGGTAGAAGCCGTCGCGCAGGGCCGCCACCAGGCCGCCCTTTTCAGCCAGGGCGATGCAGCCAGGCTCGCACGGCACCCACCAGACGCGGTCGAGGTTTGTCGCCGGATCGTAGCGGTGCAAACGGCGTCCGGCGATGTCGATCCAATATAAACACTGTTCGGCCACGCTCCACAGCGGGCATTCGCCCAGCTGGGCGCGCGCGTCGAGCGCGAGTTCGGCTTGCCATTCACGCATGCTGGGTCTCCGCAGTGTCTTCCATGGCCAGGCGCATGGCGATGTGCAGGCTCTCGCCGGGCGCCAGCAAGCGCATGCCCGTGCCTTGCGCGCCGCGCGCGGCCAGCGCAAACGCGTTATTCGCGTGCGTGACGGGTTCCAGCGCAATGAAGCTGCGTTCGTCGTTGGGCGCGAAGCAGACGAGGTGGCCGCAATTGTCGCTGGCCGACAGCTGCACGCTGTAATTACCGTAATCGAGGCTGGCGCGGCCCGTCCAGCCGCTGTAGCAGTTATCCGCCTGCCAGCCGGCCACCGGCTGCGGCGTGGCGAATGGCGACGCTTGCAACACAGGTGCCAGGCCGGCGGGCAAGCGGTCGTCGCCCATGCTCCACACACCATCCCATTGGGTCTGCAGGCGCAGGCCAGGGGCCAGCGGAAAGTAGGGGTGAAAACCCAGGCCGGCCGGCATGGCGCGCGTGTCGTCATTGCGCACCGATAAAGTCAGGCGCAGGCCGGCTTCGTCGAGCAGCACGGTTTGCTGCACGGTGCAGGCGAACGGCCAGTCCGCGTCGCCGCCATGCACGAGCAGCAGTTCGGCGCTGTTGGCCGTGCGCGCCGCCACGTGCCAGGCGCGCTGCCAGCCAAAGCCGTGGATGCTGTGCGGCTCGGGCGGGAAGTTGGCGCGCAGCGCATGCGTGTGGCCATCGGTCTGCAGCACGGCGTTGCCGATGCGGTTAGAATACGGCGCCAGCGGATAGCACGCCATCTGCCGCACACCAGCGTTGGCCGGCGCGGCGCGCAGGATGTCGCGCCCGCGCCAGCGGAGCGCCGCCAGCGCGCCACCCGTGGCCGGGTGGACGTCGGCGCGGCAGTCGCCGTGCGCGAGGGTGAAGGGAGACTGGTGGTCCATTTTCAGCCTCAGCCTTTCAAGCCGCCCGAGGTCAGGCCGCTGACGACCTTTTCCTGGAAGATCACGATCAGCACGACGATGGGCACGATGGCCACCACCAGCGCCGCCGAAATGATCGGCCACGGGAAGGCGAACTCGCCCTGGTACAGCTGGATGCCGACGGGCAGGGTGCGGTAAGCCACGGCCGAATTCATCGACAGCGCCAGCAGGAACTCGTCCCAGGAATTGACGAACGCGAGAATGGCGGCCGTCGCCACGCCAGGCGCGGCCAGCGGCAGCACGATGCGCCACAGGGCGCTCAGGCGGGTGCAGCCGTCAAGCATGGCCGCATTCTCGATATCGCGCGGGATATCCTGGAAAAAGCTCACCATCATCAGGGTGCAGATGGGCAGGTTCAGCACCGTGTACGGCAGCACGAGCGCCCAGTAGGAGTTCAGCAAGCCCAGGCTGCGCATGATCTCGAACAGCGGCACCATCAGGGTCACCAGCGGGAACATCGACACGCCGATGATGGCGGTGAGGATCAGGCCACGGAAACGCAGGCGCAAGCGGGCGATCGCATACGCGGCCAGCGCGCTGATGAACAGGCTGAGCAGGGTCGACAGGCCGGCCACGATCAGGCTGTTGGTCAGGAACGTCAGCAGCGGCTGGTCCTGGAAGGCCGAGATGAAATTGCCGATGGTCGGTTCGTGCGGCCAGTAGGTGATCGGCTTTTGCGTCAGTTCGCTCTCGGTTTTCAGTGAGGTAAACAAAATCCACAGGGCGGGGAAGACGCCGTTGAGGATGACGATCGCGGCGGCGAACCAGCGCAGGCGCTTCGATGAAAACAGGCCGCTCATTCTTTGTCTCCTCTTACATATTTCAGATATACGAACGTGGTGGCCATCGACAGCAGGAACATGAACACCGCTAGGGTCGAGCCGTAGCCCACGTCAAGGTAGTCGACCGTATTGGACTGGATGTACATGGCCAGGGTCTTGGTTTCGTCGCCAGGGCCAGGCATGTTGTACGGAATATCGAAGGACTGGATGGCCGTCAAGGTGCGGAAGATCAGCGCCACCAGCATCGATGGCACCAAGAGCGGCAGGGTCACTTCCGTAAATTGCTTCCACTTGCTGGCGCCGTCCACTTCAGCCGCTTCATACAGCGAGGCGGGGATCGTTTGCAGGCCGGCCAGCAAAATCAGGGCCATGAACGACGAGGTTTTCCAGATGGTCGTGATGCAGATGGCGGCCATCGTCAGCGCGGGCGAATTGAACCAGATTTGCGGCTCCCAGCCCAGGCCGGGGATCAGCAGGTCGATGCGGCGGATGATGTCGTTTACCAGGCCGTATTCGCTGTGGAAGAACCAGGCGAAGATCAGGCCGACGAAGGCCAGCGGCAGCGCCCACGGCAGCAGCAGCGCCAGGCGCACGGGCCAGCGGTATTTGAACGGCATGTTGGCCAGCATGGCCAGGCCCAGGCCCGCCACCAGCGCGCCCGGCACGGTGACGACGGTGATGATGACGGTGTTTTTCAGCGACTTCCAGAACAGGCTGTCTTCCAGCGCCATCTTGTAGTTGTCCAGGCCCACGAAACTGGGCAGGCTGCCGCCGGACAGGCGGATGTCGAAAAAGCTGTTGTAGATCAATTTGCTGACCGGGTAGGCCACGATCAGCAGTAAAAACAGAATCGCCGGCGTCAGCAGGACCCAGGCCAGCGTCGTTTCGCTGGGGTCCGTGATGCGGCTTTTCAGGGTGCGTTGCCTCATGATTTCCTCGTCTGTTGCGGTGTGCGTATGCGTGTGCCGCCCGGGCCGCCGTCGTGGCGGCACGGGCGCATGCCGGTTAGCGCAGGATGCGCTTGACCCGGTTTTCGATCTCGGCCACGCCGGCCGCCGGCGTTTTCACGCCCGCCATCACGGCATTCGTGTTCACGCGCACGGCTTCGGACACTTCGCTGTAGCGGGGCGTGACGGGGCGTGAACGGGCGCTTTGCACCACCGGCAGGGCATCGGCGAACCAGCCATTGACGGCCAGCACTTCCTTGTCCTGGTAGACGGACGGGTAGACGGGCAGGTTGGAGGCCTTGATGGCCAGCTGCTTCGACACTTCCGGGCTCGACAGCCAACGCACCAGCTTGGCCGACGCTTCCTTGTTCTTCGAGAACGAGGACACGGCCCACTGCCAGCCGCCGATGCACGAGGCCGGTTTGCCGCCCGCCATGGCCGGCAGGCTGACGACGCCGACTTTATCTTTCACGCTGCTGTCGGCGCCATCCTGGAAGTGATTCCAGGCATAACCCCAGTTGACGGCAAACAAGACGTTGCCGGCCTGGAATTCCTTGCGCGTATCGTCAGTGGCCACTTCGGCGATGTTCTTTTTCGCCACGCCCTGGTCGACCAGCTTGCGCCACATGGCCAGGCCCGCTTCCGCCTTGGGCTTGTCCAGGGTCAGCTTGCCGTTGGTGACCAGTTCGCCGCCCTGGCTCCAGTACGGCAGCAGGAAGGTGCAGACGGCGCCTTCGATGGCCTTGCCCTGGAAGCTGATGCCTTGCAATTCCGGATTCTTTTCGCCGGCCTGGATGGTGCGCGCCACGGTGGCCAGCTCATCCCAGGTTTTTGGCGCCGCCAGCTTGTACTTGGCCAGCAAGTCCTTGCGGTAGTAGAGGAACATGGCGTCGGCAAAGGCGGGCAGGGCCACGACCTTGTTGTCGACCATATTCGCTTGCTTGTAGGCCGGCAGGTACTGGCCCATGATCTTGTCGCGATCGGCGCCCAGGTATTTGTCCAGGCTCTCGATCCAGCCGGCCGACGCGTACTGGGCCGGGCGGATGATGTCGATCAGGAACACGTCCAGGGTGGTGTCGCCGGCCGACAGCACGGTGTTCAGGTATTTCTGCTGCAATTCCGAGGTGGCGCCGCCCGTTTCCAGGTCGATCTTGACGCCGGGATTGGCGGCCATGAACTTGGCGAACAGTTCGCGCATGACTTCGGGGCGCTCCTGGCCGCCGACGAAAACCTTGACCGTCTGCGCTTGTGCGCCGGTGGCAAGGACGAAAGTGGCGCCGAGCGCCAGGACGAGGGATTTGATACGCATGATGCTTGTCTCCTGTTTTTTGGAATGGGTGTGCCGCTTGTGCGCGGCTTATCGGGATGGCAGTACCGCGCCGCCCTGGGGATCGAACAGATGGAATTTCTCCATGTCCAGCTGTACCGTGACTTGTTGCCCTGGCGCCAGGGCAAACGTGGGCGGCAGGCGCGCCGTCAATTCGCCGCCTTCGCATTGGAAGATGACGAGGGTTTCCGCGCCCAGCGGCTCGACCACCACGACGGTGGCGGCCAGTGCGGCACTGGCGTTGCCCACCGCTTCCAGGGTGATGTCTTCCGGGCGGATGCCGAATTCCACGGCGCGGCCGTCGAGCTTGCCGCATGCGGTCTGGCGCTCAAGCGGCAGGGCCAGGCGGGCCGCGCCCAGCACAATCTCGGCTTGGCCGGCGGCATTGCGCGCCACCTTGGCACCGAGGAAGTTCATCGGCGGC
>NZ_LBCO01000024.1:569061-582076 GCF_000988085.1 Janthinobacterium sp. KBS0711
CCGGCGACGAATTTCGACACGGGTTCGTTGTAGATCTGGTCCGGTGTGCCGACCTGCATGATGTTGCCGCCGGACAGCACGACGATGCGCTCGGCCAGGGTCATCGCTTCGACCTGGTCATGCGTGACGTAGATCGTGGTGGCGCCGATGCGCTGGTGCAGCTTCTTGATTTCCGTGCGCATTTCCGAGCGCAGCAGGGCGTCCAGGTTCGACAGCGGTTCATCGAACAGGAACAGCTTGGCCTGGCGCACGATGGCGCGGCCCATGGCCACGCGCTGGCGCTGGCCGCCGGACAGGGCGCGCGGCTTGCGGTCGAGCAAGTGGTCGATTTTCAGGATGGTGGCGGCGGCGCGCACGCGCTGTTCGATTTCCGCCTTGGGGAACTTGCGCAGCTTCAAGCCAAAGCCCAGGTTGTCGAACACGGACTTGTGCGGATACAGCGCATAGTCCTGGAAGACCATGGCGATGTCGCGCTCGCGCGGCGGCAAGTCGTTGACGACCTGCCCCTCGATGGAGATGGTGCCGCCCGTGATGGACTCGAGCCCCGCAACCATGCGCATCAGGGTGGATTTTCCACAACCCGAAGGGCCCACGAAGACGACGAATTCGCCTTGCTTGATTTCCAGGTCGATGCCATGAATGACTTCGACGCCGTTGTCGTACTTCTTGACGACCTTTTCCAGTTTTACACCTGACATGCTTGTCTCCAAAAGATGCGAATGACGCGTCTGAGCGCGCTACGTGCGTTGCAACAGAAATAGATTAGTAGGCGCCCGTGTCGAGGGCTTTCGCCAGCGACGGTTTCAGGGCCGTGATAAAGGCATTGGCCTGGCGCATCATCATGCCCATGTCCGAAGCGATGGCCACGTAGTCATAGCCGTAACTAATGAAAGTGTGCACCATTTCCGGCGAAGGGCCGACAATGCCGATGGGTTTGCCGATGGCGCGGGCGCGGCGGGCCGCGTCGGCAATCGCCGCCTGCACGTCGGGATGGCCGATATTGCCGATGTGGCCCATGGCGGCCGACAGGTCGCCGGGTCCCACGAACAGGGCGTCGACGCCCTCGACGGCGGCGATCTCTTCCAGCTGCGCCAGGGCGGCCGGCGTTTCCAGCTGGATAATCGAGAAGACGGCGCCGTTGGCGCGGGTGGCGTAGTCGGGCACGGTGCCATAGCGGCTGGCGCGATGCATGGCGGCAAAACCGCGCGTGCCAGCAATGGCCTGGCCCGGCTGCGGATAGCGGGTGGCGGCCACGGCGCTGCGCGCTTCTGCCGCGTTTTCCACGAACGGGAACATCAGTGTCTGCGCGCCGATGTCGAGCGCGCGCTTGATTTGCACGAGGTCGTTCCAGGCCAGGCGCACGACGGCGCAGGCCGGCGTGCCGCCCACTGCCTGCAGGATCTGGTAGGCGTCCTGGTAGTCGATGGGCACGTGTTCCATGTCCAGCACCAACCAGTCGAAGCCGGCGCAGCCCATGGCTTCGGCCGTCACGGGCGTGCCGGCCATCAGCCAGCTGCCCAGCGGTACTGCTTTGTCCGCCAGCAAGGCGCGGAAAGGGTTGTCCAGGATATCCATATTTACTTTGTGCTCTCTATATATGTAGGGAAGGCGGCGTCAGAAGATCGGCGGCTCGGGCGTGGCGGCGTTGCCCAGCAAGAAGTCCAGGTCGCAGCCCTGGTCGGCCTGCGTCACGTGCTCCATGTACAGCTTGGTGTAGCCGCGCGCATATTTTTGCGCCGGCGCCTGCCACTCGGCGCGGCGGCGCGCCAGTTCCTCGTCCGTCACGTCCATGTTCAGGGTGCGCGCGGCGATGTCCAGCTCGATCATGTCGCCATTGCGCACCAAAGCCAGCGGGCCGCCCACGGCCGCTTCCGGCGTCACGTGCAGCACGCAGGTGCCGTAGTGGGTGCCGCTCATGCGCGCGTCGGAGATGCGCACCATGTCGCGTATGCCTTGCTGCAGCAGCTTTTTCGGCACGGGCAGATTGCCTCATTCCGGCATGCCGGGCGCGCCGATGGGGCCGCCATTGCGCAGGATCAGCACGGTGTTTTCATCGATGTCGAGGTCGGGCGCATGGATTTGCGCCAGCATCTCCGCGTTCGAGTCGAACACGAGGGCGCGTCCGCGATGCTTGGCAAATTTCGGATTCGCGGCCGACGGCTTGATGACGGCGCCGCCAGGACACAGGTTGCCGCGCAGTACGGCCAGCGCCGCGCCGTCGGCCACCGGCTGCGACACCTTGCGGATGACGCTGTCGTCCAGGCAGACGGCGTCGGCGATGTTCTCGCCCAGGCTGCGGCCCGTGACCGTCAAGGCCGTCAAGTCCAGCTGCGGCGCGATTTCCTTGAGCAGGGCCGGCATGCCGCCCGCATAGAAGAAATCTTCCATCAGCTTGTCGCCGGACGGGAAGAGGTTGGCGATGACCGGTACTTTTTGCGCCATCGCATCCATTTCATCGAGCGACAGGGCCAGGCCGGCGCGCCCGGCGATGGCGACCAGGTGGATGGCCGCATTGGTCGAGCCGCCGAGCGCCATGTAGGCGGCCACGCCGTTCGACAGCGCGGCGCGGGTGAAGAAGCGCGACGGCTTCAAGTCTTCCCATACCATGCCGACGATGCGCTCGCCGCATTGCGAGGCCATGCGCACGTGGTTGGCGTCCATGGCGGGAATGCTGGTGGCGCCCGGCAAGGTAAAGCCCATCGCTTCGACGATGGATGTCATGGTCGAGGCCGTGCCCATGGTGTTGCAGGTGCCGGGCGAACGCGTCATCTTCGCTTCGAGCTTGATCCACTCGGGCTTGGCGATGTCGCCAGCCACGTAGTCGTCCCAGAATTTCTTGGTGTGCGTGCCCGCGCCCACGCTCTGGCCGCGGTAGCGGTCGTTGAGCATGGGGCCGGCAGGGCAGAAGATGGCGGGAATGTCCATGCTGATGGCGCCCATCAGCATGCCTGGCGTCGTCTTGTCGCAGCCGCCCAGCAGCACGGCGCCGTCGATGGGCAGCGAGCGCAGCAGTTCTTCCGTTTCCATGGCGAGGAAGTTGCGGTAGATCATGGTGGTGGGCTTGACCATCACTTCGCCCAAGGACAGGGCAGGCAGTTCGACGGGGAAGCCGCCGGCCAGCAGGATGCCGCGCTTGACGGCTTCGGCCCGTTCGCGCAGATGCGAGTGGCACGGCGACAGGTCGCTCCAGGTATTGATGATGGCGATGACGGGGCGGTCGAGGAATTCCTCGCGGCGCAAGCCCATCTGCTGCAGGCGCTGGCGGTGGGCGAACGAGCGCATGTCGTCTGGGGCCAGCCAGCGCTGGCTGCGCAGGGATTCCAGCGTGCGGCGGGAGGTAGCGGAGCTCAATGTGTGTCCTTTTTGGTTGCCTGGCGCGCTGCGTATGGCGTTCCAGTGCTGCTGTCTCGGGTCTTGCTTGTCGTCTTTGTTAGCGCTAACATTGCAAGTACAGCGAAATATAATTTGAATCGCGGGGGGCTGTCAACAGATTTAATGCAGGGTGCAGGCGCGCAGCCCTTACACTATCGGCATGATTTCATTGACGCTAATTTCCAGGGCGGAATTTCTGCGGCCCGGCCGAAGAGCCGTAAAGCACCGGCGATACGCTGGCGTCCCCCGTGCGCCCGGCCATGGCATCATGCGTGGTGATCACCGATTTTTGAGAAGGCAGTACCCATGAACGACCCAGTACGCAAGCGGCGTGGCCTCGGCCGCAGCACCGTGTTCGATGTGGCCAAATTGGCACAGACCTCGGCCATTTCCGTGTCGCGCTATTTCAAGGAGCCGGACCGCGTGTCGCAGGAAACGCGCGACCGTATCAAGAGCGCCATCGACCAGCTCGGCTATATCCGCAACGAGGCGGCAGGCGGCCTGGCCTCGACCCAGGGCCGCATCGTGGGCGCCATCGTGCCCAGCGTGTCGAACTCCATCTTTGCGGAAACCATCCAGGGCTTGTCAACCACCTTGTCGCAGCACAATTACCAGTTGCTGCTGGCCACCCACGATTATTCGATCGAGACGGAAGAAAAGGTCGTGCGCGCCTTTCTCGGCTGGTCGCCGCGCGCGCTCGTGCTGACGGGCGCCGACCACAGCGCCGCCACGGAAACCTTGCTGGCGGGCTTGCAGATTCCCGTCATCGAAACGTGGGATATCCGCCCCGAGCGGCCGTATCCGCAGATCGGTTTTTCCCACATCGCCACGGGGCGCGACATGACCTTGTATCTGCACGGGCGAGGCTACCGGCGCATCGTCTACGTCGACAGCGGCATCGGCAGCGATTTCCGCGCGCGCAAGCGGGCCCAGGGGTATGAGGAAACCATGCGGCAGCTGGGCTTGCGTCCGGAAATCGTGCAAGCGTCGGTGACGGCGCCGCTCGATGCGGGCGGGCAAGTGTTCAGCGAGCAAATGGCGCGCGCCGAGCCTCCCGACGCCCTGTTTTTTGCCAACGACAACATGGCTGCCGGCGCTATCTATGAAGCGGCGCGCCTGGGCATCCGCATTCCCGAGCAATGCGCGGTGGCGGGCTTCGGCGACTTCCCGTTCTCGGAAAAACTCATGCCGGCGCTGACGACGATACGCGTACCGCGCTATGACATCGGCCGCCTGGCCGCGCAAGCAATCCTGCAGCGCCTGGGCGAAGTGGACGAGGGCGCCGCGCCACCGGCCTTGGCGCCGCTGGCCTACGAACTGATCGCGCGGGCCAGCGCTTGAGATACCGTACTTGCCGCAGATATTGATGAATCATATTTCTATCATCACAACATGCAATTGGCTTGATATGCTGCGATGCGGCATCATGCATCTGTCTCCTCTACTTCCTCACAGGAATTAGATTCAGCCCGCTCCCGTAGCGGGCTTTTTTTTGCCAGTGCCCGCCTGCCTTCCTATGAATATTATTAATGGATATATGAAGTTTTACCATTATTTTTCATGGATGAAAGCCTTTATGATGATTCCATACTTCATCAGGAGGCACGACCATGACCGTCACGACACACAATTTGGGCTACCCGCGCATCGGCGCCAAACGCGAACTGAAATTTGCCCTGGAAGACTACTGGAAGGGCAACATCACCTTGGCCGCGCTGGAAAGCCAGGGCGCCGAATTGCGCCAGCGCCATTGGCAAGACCAGAATGTGCTGGACTTGGCGCCCGTGGGCGACTTTTCCTTCTATGACCAGGTGCTGGACCTGAGTTTTACCCTGGGTAACTTGCCGCAACGCGTGCGCGGCCTGGAAGGCGCGGCGCTTGATAACTATTTTCGCGTGGCCCGTGGCCGCTCGGCCAGCGACAGCGATTGCAGCTGCGTCCATGCCGGCGAAATGACGAAATGGTTCGACACCAATTATCACTACATCGTGCCGGAATTTTCGGCCGGAACGCAATTCAAGCTCGACAGCAGCCGTTTGCTGCAGCAACTGGCGCAAGCGCGCCAATTGAACGTCAAGGCCAAGCCCGTGCTGATCGGTCCTGTCACCTATTTATGGCTGGGCAAGGCCAAGGATGATTCTGACAAGCTGGCGCTGCTGCAAGGCTTGCTGCCCGTCTACGTGCAGTTGCTGCAGGAACTGGCCGCCCAAGGCGTGGAGTGGGTGCAGATCGATGAACCTATCCTCGTCACGGAACTGGACAGCGCCTGGCAGCAGGCGCTCGTCACGGCCTACGATGCCTTGAGCAAGGCCAACAACGTCAAATTGCTGCTGGCCACGTATTTCGGCAAGCTGCAAGAGAACCTGGCACTGGCGTGCAAGCTGCCCGTGCAAGGCTTGCACCTCGATGCCGTCAATGCCCGCGAGGAAGTGGAACAGGTGATTGCCCGGTTGCCCGCCACGAGCGTGCTGTCGCTGGGTGTCGTAAATGGCCGCAATATCTGGAAGACGGATTTGAATGCCGTGCTGGCGTGGCTGGAACCCGTGCACGCCAGCCTGCAATCGCGCCTGTGGATCGCCCCGTCATGCTCCTTGCTGCACGTTCCTGTCGACCTGGACAGTGAACAAAAACTCGAGCAGGACATTCAATCGTGGCTGGCCTTTGCCCGTCAAAAGCTCGATGAAGTGCACACGATTGCCGGCGCACTAAACCAGGGCCGCGCCTCCGTCCAGGCGGCGCTGGACGCCAATCATGCTGCCGTGCAAGCGCGCCGCCAGTCGCCGCGCGTGCACAATCCGGCAGTGAAAGCGGCCGTGGCCCGCATCGACGCCAGCCTGGGCCAGCGCGCCGGCAGCTATGCCGAACGTGCCGCCAAGCAAGCTGCGCTGTTGCAACTGCCCGCGTACCCGACGACAACCATCGGCTCCTTCCCGCAGACGGCGGAAATCCGCCAGGCCCGCAGCCAGTTCCGCAGCGGCCAGCTCGATGAAGCCAGCTATAAAAAATTGATGCAGGCGGAAATCGCCCATTGCGTCCAGGAACAGGAAGCGCTGGGCCTGGACGTCTTCGTGCACGGCGAGGCGGAACGCAATGACATGGTGGAATATTTCGGCGAACAGCTCGACGGCTATACCTTCAGCCAGTTCGGCTGGGTGCAATCGTACGGTTCGCGCTGCGTGAAACCGCCCATTTTGTTCGGCGACATCAGCCGCCCGCGCGCCATGACGGTCGAGTGGAGCACCTACGCCCAGTCGCTGACGGACAAACCGATGAAAGGCATGCTGACGGGCCCCGTCACGATCCTGAACTGGTCTTTCGTGCGCGATGACCAGCCCCGTTCCGTGTCGTGCTACCAGCTGGCGCTGGCCATCCGCGCAGAGGTGCGGGACCTGGAACGGGCCGGCATCCGCGTAATCCAGATCGACGAGGCGGCGCTGCGCGAAGGCTTGCCGCTGCGCAAATCGCAATGGACCGAGTACCTGCGCTGGGCCGTGGAATCGTTCCGCATCACGGCCAATGGCGTGGCCGATGAAACGCAGATCCACACGCACATGTGCTATTCGGAATTCAACGACATCATCGCGCAGATCGCCGGCATGGATGCGGACGTCATCACGATTGAAACGTCGCGCTCCGACATGGAATTGCTGGACGCCTTCGATGATTTCAACTACCCGAACGACATCGGCCCTGGCGTCTACGACATCCACTCGCCCAACATTCCTGGCCAGGAACAGATGGTCAAGCTGATGCGCAAGGCGGCCGAGCGCATTCCCGCGCAGCGCCTGTGGGTCAATCCCGATTGCGGCCTGAAGACGCGCGGCTGGAAAGAAGTCATTCCTGCGCTGGCCAACATGGTGGCGGCAGCGAAAACCTTGCGCGGCGACACCGTGGCGTAAGGATGGCAGGGGCAGGGGAGGCCGCTATGGCTGAAACGTGGCTGAGAGTGGCTGAGATATAGAACAATCGTATTTCTGTCATCACTACATGCAATTGGATAATGATGCTGCGATGCGGCATCATGCACCTGTCTCCTCTACTTCCTCACAGGAATTAGATTCAGCCCGCTTCCGTAGCGGGCTTTTTTTTGCCCGCGTCGTACGTGGTCCGCTACAGCACGTTCGCCGCCACGGCCGAACTGTAGTTGCGCGCCAGCGCCGCGATGATGGCGGCCATCGCCTGCGGGTTGTCAGTGCCGCCGAAATGCGCGGCATACAGGCGCTTGGCCGCCTCGACTTGCGCATTCGTCAGTTTTACGGCATAGGCCATGCGCACGGTTTCAGGATTGTTCAGCGTCATTTTTCACCTCGAAGACAGGATTTCACTTGGCTCGCGCACTTGTACGCGCAAAGGATTGCAACTACAATAATTGCATTTGCAATCGTATAGGCAATATCTGCCTTGCGCAAGCATTGTTGCGACAGGAGCCTGCATGCATTCTTCCCCTTTACTTCCTCCACCGCCATTGGACGTGGCGCGCGACACCGTCCAAGCTTGCTTGGCCGCGCTGGCGGCACCGCCGGCGTTGCCGTTGCGGCAGGTTTCGCCACGCCGGGCGCTGGGCGCCATGGCGGGCAGCTTGCAGACGGGCCCCGGTGCGGTGAACGCCATCCGCATCGTGCGCGCGGAAGTGATGCAGCGGCCTGACGATGCCTGGAATGTCACGGCGTCCGCCAGTGCCTGGCCGCTGCGCTATGGCGCCGACAAACCGCTGTTGTATCTGTGCCGTCCAGCATCGGTTCAGGCATTGTGTGGCGTGTTGGTCGATGCTTGCGAGCGTGGCATCGTCTGCAGCGATGCGGAAACGCAAGCCTCGCACTGGCCGAAAGGCGTGCAGCCCGCGCTGCCCGCCTGGCTGGCCGCGCAGCACAATTGCACGCCGTTCGACCCGGCCACGGGCGAGGAAGTGCGCGCCATCCTGCGCTCGGCACTGGAAACGCTGTATGTGGAACAGCAGCCAGGCTTTTACTACCTGGCCATACATGACGAAGGTGCGGACGAAGGTGGGGATGCGGATGCGGTGGCGGCGCCCTTGTCGGCCGCCGATGCGGCAGCGGCCAGCCTGGGCATGTACCGCGTGTCGCCGCTGAGCCCTGAGCCATGCCGGGTGCGCCTGTGCGGAGCGGGAACGATGCTGGCCGTCGTTGCCGATGCGGCCCGCTTGCTCAAGGACGACTGGGATATCGCGACGCAAGTGTGGAGTTGCCCCAGCTATACGCGCCTGGCGCGCGATGCACAGGCGGCGGAGCAGTGGAACCTGCGTCATCCGCGCGCCGTCCCAAGGTTGGCCCATGTGCGGCGCTGCCTCGATGACAGCGCCGCGCCCGTCATCGCCGTCACAGGCTATGGGCAGCACATCGCGGGGCAGATCGGCGGTTACGTGCGCGGGCGTTTCATCGCCGTTGGCGCTGACGCCATGATGGAGGTCAGCGCGCCATGGCTGGCCGTCACGGCCTTGAAAGCCCTGGCCGACGATGGCGCGCTGCCCCTGCAGTTCGTCGATTACGCGCTGCGGCGCTACGCCTTGCTCTGAACCTTGCCCTGGCCTGCGTTGCGTGCCGCCTCGGCGGCGCGCGCGAGGGCGGCGCTGAAGTCCTGCTGCTCGCCGCTGTCAAAGTGCGCGAGGAACAGGTCGGCCACCGTGGCCTGGTAGACGGTCCACATCTTCTTGCGCAAGACCTTGCCATCTTCCGTGATGGAAACGAAGGCGGCGCGCCCGTCTTCCATCGAGCGCGTGCGCGTCACCAGCCGGTCCGTTTCCAGCTTGTCCACCAGGCGCGTCAGGTTGTAGCGCTCGATGGCCAGAGCGTCGGCCAGTTCATGCATGCGGCGCGAACCGTCCTGTCCGCTTTCGAGTCCCCACAGCACGTCATACCACGCATATACGGGCAGGCCGGCCGCGGCGAGGCGGCGCTCGATTTCGCGGATCATCAAACGGTGCGTGCGCACGAACGAGAACCACAGGTCGGGCGCGGAGCCCGGGCCAGTTTCAGGCGCAGTTTCAGACATTGGTATTCCTCCAGATCGGTCACAGTTGCAAATGCAATTATAGCGCTATACAATGGCCATAGTAACAATTGCAAATGCAATGATTGCATCAGCAATTATTCGCGTATCGAATTTCCCAACCCAGGAGACTGCCATGACCACATCCCTCGCTGTGCCCGATATTGACCCGCAGGAAACCAAAGAATGGCTGGAGGCGATGCAGGCCGTCGTCGCGGTGGAAGGGCGTCCGCGCGTCCATTACTTGCTTGACCAGCTCGTCGATTCCGATTCCGCGCAGCACGGCGGCATGCATGGCCGCGTCACCACGGCCTATACCAACAGCATCGCCACCGAACGCCAGGGCGCGTATCCGGGCGACCTGGCCATCGAGCGCCGCCTGAACGCGTACATCCGCTGGAATGCGATGGTGATGGTCTTGCGCGCGGCCAGGCATTCGAACGTGGGCGGCCACATCGCCACCTACCAGTCGGCGGCCGTGTTGTACGACGTGGGTTTCGACCACTTCTTCCGTGGCCGCACGGACCAGTTCGCCGGCGACCTGGTTTACATCCAGGGCCATTCCGCGCCCGGCATCTATGGCCGCGCCTATCTGGAAGGCCGCATCACGGAAGCGCAGCTGGACAATTACCGCCGCGAAGCGGGGCGCGAGGGCTTGTCGTCGTATCCGCATCCCCGGCTGATGCCCGACTTCTGGCAATTTCCCACCGTCTCCATGGGACTGGGCCCGCTGACGGCCGCCTACCAGGCCCGTTTCATGCGCTACCTCGAGTACCGTGGCTTGAAGGAACACCAGGGCCGCAAGGTGTGGGCCTTCCTCGGCGATGGCGAGATGGACCAGCCCGAATCCCTGGCCGCCATTTCGCTGGGCGGACGCGAGCGCCTCGATAACCTGATCTTTGTCGTCAACTGCAACCTGCAGCGCCTCGACGGTCCCGTGCGCGGCAACAGCAAGGTCATCCAGGAACTGGAAGGCACGTTCCGCGCGGCCGGCTGGCATGTCATCAAGGTCATCTGGGGCAGCGGCTGGGATGCCTTGCTGGCGCGCGATACGAGCGGCTTGTTGCGCCAGCGCATGATGGAATGCGTGGACGGCGATTACCAGACCTTCAAGTCGCAGAATGGCGCTTATGTGCGCGAGCATTTCTTTGGCAAGTATCCGGAACTGCTGGCGCTGGTGGCGCACATGTCGGACGACGACATCTGGAAGCTGACGCGCGGCGGCCACGACCCGGAGAAAGTGCACGCCGCGTATGCCGAGGCCATGCGCACGCCGGGCCGTCCCACCGTGATCCTGGCCAAGACCGTCAAGGGTTTCGGCATGGGCGAGGCGGGAGAAGGGCAGAATATCAACCATCAGCTGAAAAAGATGAGCGCCGACGCCGTGCGCGCGTTCCGCGACCGCTTTGCGCTGCCCGTCAGCGATGCCCAGCTGGAAGAGATGCCCTACCTGAAACCGGCGCCGGACAGCGAGGAAGGGCGCTACTTTGCCGCGCGCCGGGCGCAGCTGGGCGGCTACATTCCCGCCCGCATCGGCAAGGTGGCGCCCTTGCCCATACCGCCGCTGTCCGCGTTCGCCACCCAGCTCAACGATAGCGGCGAGCGGGGCGCGTCCACCACCATGGCCTTTGTGCGCATCCTAGGTACTCTGCTGAAAGATCCCGCCTTGAGCAAGATCATTGTGCCCATCGTGCCGGACGAATCGCGCACGTTCGGCATGGAAGGCCTGTTCCGCCAGATCGGCATCCATTCCTACCTGGGCCAGCTGTACACGCCGCAGGATGCGGGCCAGCTCAGTTATTACAAGGAAGCCAAGGATGGGCAGATATTGCAGGAGGGGATCAATGAATCGGGCGCCATTTCTTCCTGGATCGCCGCCGGCACGTCGTACAGCAACCATGGCCTGGCCACCATCCCGTTCTACATCTTCTATTCGATGTTCGGCTTGCAGCGCGTGGGCGACCTGGCGTGGGCGGCGGCCGATGCCCGCACGCGCGGCTTTTTGCTGGGCGCCACGTCGGGCCGCACGACACTGATGGGGGAGGGACTCCAGCACGACGATGGCCACAGCCACGTGCTGTCGTCCGTGATTCCCAACTGCATCTCGTACGACCCCACCTATGCCTACGAGCTGGCCGTCATCATCCACGATGGCATGCGCCGCATGTTTGCCGAGCAAGAGGATATTTTCTATTACATCACCTTACTCAACGAAAACTATCCGCACCCGGCCATGCCGGCAGGGGCCGAGGCGGGCATCTTGCAGGGCCTGTATCTGCTGCAGGAAAGTCCGGAAGCACTCATGGCAACCACGCCGCGCGTGCAGCTGATGGGCAGCGGGTCCATCCTGCGCGAGGTGCTGGCCGCCAGCGTGCTGCTGCAGCAGGATTTCGGCGTGGCGGCCGACGTGTGGAGCGCCACCAGCCTGACGGAAGTGCGGCGCGACGGCCTGGCCGTGCAGCGCTGGAACATGCTGCACCCGGACAGTGCGCCGCGCGTGCCCTACATCGAGCAATGCCTGGCTGGCCGGCAAGGCCCGGTGGTGATCGCCACCGATTACATGAAGATCGTGGCCGACCAGGTGCGCCCCTTCGTGCACGACCGGCGCTTCGTCACCCTGGGTACGGATGGCTTCGGCCGCTCCGATACGCGCGAATCCTTGCGCACCTTCTTTGAAGTGGACCGCCATTTCATCGTACTGGCAGCGCTGACGGCGCTGGCGGATGGAGGCGAGCTGCCACGCAGCAAGATTGGTGTAGCCATCGCCAAATACGGCATCGACGTGGAAAAACTGGATCCCGCGTCCGTGTAACTTTTCGAGGAGTGATCATGAAACTGTATTACGCAACGGAAACGTGTTCTTTGTCGCCGCACATCGTGGCCATCGAGGCGGGCATCGCGCTGGAACTGGAAAGAGTTGATATTCGCAAGATTCCGCGCATCACGGAAACGGGCGCCGATTATGCGCGCATCAATCCGAATCTGTACGTGCCGGCACTGGCGCTGGACGACGGTACCATCTTGCTGGAAGGCACGGCCATCGTGCAATACCTGGCCGATCTGGCGCCGGCCAGTGGTCTGGCGCCGCCGCCCGGCTCCCTGGCGCGCGTGCAACTGCAGTCGTGGCTGGGTTTTATTGCCACCGAGCTGCACAAGGTGTTCAGCCCCTGGCTGTTCCACCCGGAATACGGCAGGCAGGCGCAGGACGTGGCCCGCTCGCGCCTGGCCGCACGCCTCGATTATGTGGAGCGGCAACTGGCGGCCGGCGGGCCGTATCTGCTGGGCGAGCGTTATTCCATCGCGGATGCCTATCTGTACACCATCCTCGGCTGGTCGGCGCACACCAAGGTGGACTTGTCGGCCTTCCCGCAAGTGCGGCGCTTGATCGAGCGCGTCGGCGAGCGTCCCGCCGTGCAGCAGGCGTTGCGCGAGGAGGAGGCTAGATATTGATAAAACATATTTCTATCATCACAACATAGAATTGGATGAATATGCTGCGATGCGGCATCATGCATCTGTCTCCTCTACTTCCTCAAAGGAATTAGATTCAGCCCGCTCCCGCAGCGGGCTTTTTTTTTGCCCGTGACCCATCCTGGAATAAGTTGACACTTTTTCGATGCAGAGAAGGAGTGTCCGA
>NZ_LBCO01000024.1:582086-635914 GCF_000988085.1 Janthinobacterium sp. KBS0711
CTAGGCATCAATCAATGCAAAAGCCTGCTCGATCTCGCGGCTGTCGAGCGGGCGCACGAGGCGCGCCACTTCCTGGCCATCTTTCAGGAAAACCAGGGTCGGCCACAGTTTCACCTTGAACGAACGCCCCAGGGCGCGGCCGGGGCCGTCTTCCACGCGGATATGCGGCACCCCGGGGTGCTGCGCAAAGGCGGCAGCCAGCGGCGCCTGGGTGGCGCGGCAGTGACCGCACCAGCCCGTGCCGAATTCCAGCAAGGCCGGCCCGGTCAAGGCGTCGATCTCGGCGCGCGCCGGTTGTGCTACGGAATATGTGTCGTTCATCATGTGCGTCTCCTTGAGAACTTAGACCACTTTCACGCGCAAAGTGCCCAGGCCATCGATGGCGCCCACCAGCTCGTCGCCGCGCTGCACGGCCGCCACGCCGGCCGGCGTGCCCGTGTAGATCAGGTCGCCCGGCTGCAAGGTAAAGTAAGTGGACAGGTCGGCGATGGTTTCGGCCACGTTCCAGATCAGCATGTCGATGGTGCTCGCCTGGCGCAACTCGCCGTTCACGTGCAGGGTGATGGCGGCATGGTTGACGTCGCCCGCCTGTGCGGCCGGGGTGATGGGGCCGATGGGCGCCGAATGTTCGAAGGCCTTGCCCGTGTCCCATGGACGGCCCAGTTTTTTCGCGGCGCCCTGCACGTCGCGGCGCGTCATGTCCAGGCCGATCGCATAGCCCCACACGTGGCCCAGCGCGTCGGCCACGCCGATGTCGCTGCCGCCCTTGCCGATGGCCACCACCAGTTCCATCTCGTGCTGGAAATCCTGCGTCTGCGCGGGATACGGCAGTTCGCCCGTCGTGCCAACGGGCACGGGCAGCACGGCGTCATTTGGTTTCATGAAGAAGAACGGCGCCTCGCGGCCCGTGTGGCCCATTTCCTTGGCGTGGTCGACGTAGTTGCGGCCCACGCAATAGATGCGGTGGACGGGAAAGCTGTCGGCGCTGCCCGTGACGGGAACGCTGGGCTGGATCGGTGCGGGAATGACATACGACATGAAAACTCCTGATCGGCACGACAAAAAAGGCGGTGATGAAAAAGGGACACCGCAGTGTCCCTCATTTTACGACAACGTTACTTCAGCAGTCCCGAGCGGCTCGGGTCCGGCATGCGGATGGCGACGATGAAGGAAATCAGGCACATGATGGTCACGTACCAGTAGAAATACTCTTCCACGTGCCAGGCCTTGAACTGCAGCGCCACGTATTCGGCCGAACCGCCGAACATGGCGTTGGCGACCGCGTACGACAGGCCAACGCCCAGCGCGCGCACTTCGACGGGGAACATTTCCGCCTTGATCAAGCCGCTGATCGACGTGTAGAAACTGATGATGGCCAGGGCGATGATGATCAGGCCGAACGCCGCGTACGGGCTGGTGATGTCCTTCAAGGCATGCATGATGGGCAACACGCACAGGGTGGCCAGGCCGCCGAAGAACAGCATCGAGGTACGGCGGCCGATGCGGTCGGACAAGGCGCCGAACACCGGTTGCAAAATCATGTAGACGAGCAGAGCGCAGGTCATGACGGCGCTGGCCGTCTTGGTATCCATGCCGGCCGTGTTGACCAGGTATTTCTGCATGTAGGTGGTAAACGTGTAGAACACGAGCGAGCCGCCGGCCGTAAAGCCCAGTACCGTGATGAAGGCGCGCTTGTGCTTGAGCAAGCCGCGCAGGCTGCCCGCATCCTTGTCCTTGCGTTCGCTGGCGGTGGTTGTTTCCGTCAGCGATTTACGCAGGTTCAGCGACACCAGAGCCGCCAGGGCGCCAAACACGAACGGGATGCGCCAGCCCCAGGCACGCAGCTCTTCCAGGGTCAGCAGTTGCTGCAGGACCACCAGCACCAGCAAGGCCAGCAATTGGCCGCCGATCAGGGTCACGTACTGGAACGAGGCGAAGAAGCCGCGCTTGCCCGACTCCGACACTTCGCTCATGTAGGTGGCGCTGGTGCCGTATTCGCCGCCCACGGACAGGCCCTGGAACAGACGCGCCACGAGCAGCAGGAACGGCGCGAAGGCGCCGATGGTGTCATAGGTCGGCATGACGGCGATCATCAGCGAGCCGCCGCACATCATCAGCACGGAAATCATCATCGACTGGCGGCGGCCGTATTTGTCGGCGATGCGGCCGAACAGCCAGCCGCCCACGGGACGCATGAGGAAGCCGGCGGCAAAGATGCCGGCCGTCTGCAGCAGCTGCGTCGTCGGGTTACCTGAAGGGAAGAAGGCGTGCGAGAAGTACAGCGCGCAGAACGAGTAAATGTAGAAGTCGAACCATTCGACCAGGTTACCGGAGGAAGCGCCAATGATGGCCTTGATGCGCTGCTGGGAAGTCAGCTGCGCAACGTCATGCGGAGTATCGTGGGATGTCATATCAATCTTCTTGTTCGTGTGAAAAAGCCAACGCCAGCCCCGTTGCCCAGGCTGGTTTTGCATCATACGCCCTTGACCAGGGTCAAAAAGCCGCCCGGCATACGGGTTAATACGTAGCGCCGGCAACTTTTTTTCGCCAAGGGACGCGCGGGATCAGACCCGTTCCAGCACCAGTGCAATGCCCTGCCCCACGCCGATGCACATGGTGCACAGCGCATAGCGCCCGCCCGTGCGGTGCAGCTGGTTGACGGCCGTCATGGCCAGGCGAGCACCCGAGGCGCCCAGCGGATGACCGAGGGCAATGGCGCCGCCGTTCGGATTCACGCGCGCATCGTCGTCGGGTAAACCCAGCTGGCGCAGCACGGCCAGGCCCTGCGCGGCAAACGCTTCGTTCAGTTCGATGACGTCGAAGTCGGCCAGGGTCAAACCCGTCATGGCCAGCATTTTCAGGGTGGCGGGCGCGGGACCGATGCCCATGATGCGGGGCGCCACGCCGGCCGTGGCCATGGCCACGACCCTGGCGCGCGGCGTCAGGCCAAAGCGGGCCGCGTTCGCCTCGTCGGCCAGCAGCAGGGCCGCCGCGCCATCGTTGACGCCCGATGCGTTGCCGGCGGTAATCGTGCCGTCCGCGCGCACGACAGGTTTCAATTTGGCCAGGGTCTCCAAGGTGGTGGCGCGCGGATGCTCGTCGCGGGCGACAACGATGGGCTCGCCTTTCTTTTGCGCGATGCTGACGGGGCAGATTTCACTGTCGAACACGCCCGCCTGCTGCGCCGCCAGCGCCTTGACCTGGCTGGCCAGCGCGAACGCATCCTGGTCCGCGCGGCTGATGCCGAAGTCGGACGCCACGTTTTCCGCCGTTTCCGGCATCGAATCGACACCGTACTGCGCTTTCATCAGCGGATTGATGAAGCGCCAGCCGATGGTCGTGTCTTCCATTTTCATGCCGCGCGAAAAAGCGCTGTCGGCCTTGCCCATGACGAATGGTGCGCGGCTCATGCTTTCCACGCCGCCGGCGATCATCAATCCCGCTTCGCCGCTCTTGATGAAGCGGGCGGCGCTGCCGATGGCGTCCAGGCCCGAGCCGCACAGGCGGTTCAGGGTGGCGCCCGGCACGCTGTCGGGCAAGCCCCCCAGCAGGGCGGCCATGCGCGCCACGTTGCGGTTGTCCTCGCCCGCCTGGTTGGCGCAGCCGTACAACACGTCGGTAACAAAAGTCCAGTCCACGTCGGGATTGCGCGCCATCAAGGCACGGATGGGCACGGCGCCCAGGTCGTCGGCGCGCACGCCGGCGAGTCCTCCTCCATAGCGGCCAAACGGCGTGCGCTGGGCGTCGCAGATATAAGCGTGAGTCATGTTCTTTCCTCCAAGAAAGGTATTTGAATTAACGTCCGTCCGTCAGCGGCACGGCCGTCAACGCTTGCAGCTGTTCAAAACTCAAGCCATCGACCAGTTCGACGACTGTGGCGCCATTTGGCCCCAGGTCGAGCACGGCCAGGTCGCTGTAGATGCGGCTGACGCACCCGATGCCCGTAAGCGGATAGGTGCAGGCCTGCACCAGCTTGCTTTCACCCGTCTTGGTCAGCAGTTCCATCATGACCCAGGTTTTTTTCGCGCCGATGGCCAAATCCATGGCCCCGCCCACGGCGGGAATGGCGTCCGGCGCGCCCGTGTGCCAGTTGGCCAGGTCGCCCGTGGCAGACACTTGAAACGCGCCCAGCACGCAGATGTCCAGGTGGCCGCCGCGCATCATGGCAAAGCTGTCGGCATGGTGGAAATAGCTGCCGCCGGGCAGCAATGTGACGGGCTGCTTGCCTGCGTTGATCAGGTCGTAGTCTTCCTCGCCGGGCGCCGGTGCGGGACCCATGCCGATCACGCCGTTTTCGCTGTGCAGGATGATGTCCGCGCCAGCCGGCAAGTGGTTCGCCACCAGGGTCGGCAAGCCGATACCGAGGTTGACGACACTGCCTTCATGGATGTCGGCCGCCACACGGGCCGCCATCTGGTCTCGATTCCATTTATTCACTTGATACTCCTCAGGCTGCTTTGAAGCCGGCGGGGCCGGTGGCCGTGCGCGGCACTTGCACGATGCGCTGCACGAACAGGCCCGGCGTGATGACGTGCTCGGGATCGATGCTGCCCAAGTCAAGCACCTCGTGCACGGAAGCAATGCTGACTTTCGCGGCCATGGCCATGATGGGGCCGAAGTTGCGCGCCGTCTTGCGGTAAGTCAGGTTGCCCCAGCGGTCGCCCTGCTCCGCCTTGATCAGCGCGAAATCGGCGTGGATCGGCGACTCGAACACATACATGCGGCCGTCGATCTCGCGCGTTTCCTTGCCCTTGGCCAAGTCCGTGCCATAGCCGGTGGGCGTAAAAAAGCCGCCGATGCCGGCGCCGGCGGCGCGGATGCGCTCGGCCAGGTTGCCCTGCGGCACCAGTTCCAGTTCCAGCTTGCCCGCGCGGTACAGGGCGTCGAACACGTGCGAATCGGCCTGGCGCGGGAACGAGCAGATGATCTTGCGCACTTGCCCGTTTTTCAGCAGGGCGGCCAGGCCCGTGTCGCCATTGCCCGCATTGTTGTTGACGATGACGAGGTCGCGCGCGCCCTGGGCGATCAGGCCGTCGATCAGCTCGGCCGGCTGGCCCGCGCCGCCAAAGCCGCCAATCATGACGGTGGCGCCATCGTGGATATCGGCCAGCGCGTCAAGCACGCTGGAACGCAGTTTGTCGATCATTGCGGTCTCCTCCCAATCAAACCCATCGGCAATTTGTTCGCATAAAGAACAAATATTCGTATTTAGAACTTATTCGTGAGAATATGCCTGATCGGGGCGCTTGTCAATTTGCCGTTTTCGCCAGCGCCATGGCTATAATTGCCACCTTGACCAATTGGAATTGCCATGACCGCACGCAGCAGCACCTCCCCTTCCGCCGAAGAAATCCCTGATGCCGACGGCGCGCCCCGCCCTGGCGACAGCTATGTGCAATCGTTCGCGCGGGGCCTGGCCGTGCTGCGCAGCTTTGGCGCGGACGCGCCGCAACAGACCTTGAGTGAAGTGGCGGAACGGACGCAGCTGACGCGCGCGGGCGCGCGGCGCATCCTGCATACCTTGCTGCATCTCGGTTACGTGGAAGCGGATGGGCGGCTGTTCCGTTTGACGCCCAAGGTGCTCGACCTCGGCTACGCCTATCTGTCGTCCTTGCCCGTGTGGACGCAGGCCCAGCCGCTGCTGGAAGAACTGATGCAGATCTTGCGCCAGTCGTGCTCGGCCACCGTGCTCGACGGCGACGACATCGTGTATGTCGTGCGCCTGTCCGCGCACCGCACCATGTCGATCAACCTGGGCATCGGCAGCCGCCTGCCCGCCTACTGCACCTCGATGGGTAGAGTGTTGCTATCGGGCCTGGCGCCCGACGTGCTGCGCGAACGGCTGTCGAAGATGGCGCTGCTGAAAATCACGCCGGCGACCAAGGTCGATATCGACGTCCTGATGGAAGAGATTGCGCAAGTGCGGCGCCAGGGCTGGTGCCTGGTGCAGGAAGAACTGGAACAGGGCTTGATCGCCCTGGCCGCGCCCGTGTTCGACCGGGCCGGCAAGGTGGTAGCGGCGATCAACGTCAGCGGCCAGACGGCGGGGCCGTCCGTGGCGCACCTGCTGGAACACAGCTTGCCGAAACTGCTCGAGACGGCAAGCCGGGTCAGCGCGCTCGTGCGGGTGCAGCAGTAGGCTTATTTCTTGAACCTGACCCATCCTGGAATAAGTTGACACTTTTTCGATGCAGAGAAGGAGTGTCCGATGGAACAAGGATTTCGGCGCAGTCAGCGAGATTACAGCCTGGCTTTTAAATTGAGCGTTGTGGAGCAGGTGGAAAAAGGCGAGCTGACGTACAAGCAGGCGCAAATGCGCTACGGAATACAAGGTCGGTCGACAGTTTTGGTATGGTGTCGCAAACACGGCCTGCAGGATTGGACGCATCCCAGGGGCCGAAGCCAACGGAGAGCGACCATGACAGACACACCGACCAAGCCACTGACGCCAGAGCAGCGCATCAAGGAGTTGGAACGCCAACTCAAGGAAGAAAAACAGAAATCCGCGCTGTTCGAGGCGGTCATCGACGTCATGCGTGACGAATATGGCATCGTGGTAAAAAAGCCTTTAGGCAGGTCATCTCGCGCAAGCAAGTCCAAGGATTAAGCGTTGAGAGGGCCTGCCGCTGCATGGGCATCAGCCGCCAAGCATATTACCAAAGCCATCAGCGCGAACGGCAGTGTCAGGTCCGGGCACAAACGGTCATCCAACTGGTGCAATCGATACGCTTGCGCCAGCCTCGCGTGGGGACACGCAAGTTGCACAGCATGCTGGACGACGCATTTTCCCAAGCGAATATCAAGGTAGGGCGTGACGGGCTCTTCGATATCTTGCGGCGGGAGCGATTGCTGGTGCAGCCGCAGCGGGCTTATCACAAGACGACGAACAGTCATCACCGGTTCCGGCGCCATCCCAATTTACTGAAAGCGGGACCGGACCAAGTGCTGGCGACACGAGCGGAGCAAGTATGGGTAGCCGACATCACTTATCTGCCGACCGCCGGCAAATTCGTCTATGTCAGTTTGGTAACGGATGCGTATTCGCGCAAGATCGTGGGCTACCACGTGCATGCGAGCCTGCAAACCGAAGAGGTCAGCGAAGCCCTGAAGATGGCCCTGCGAGCACGACGGCGCAAGACGCCGTTGATTCACCATTCTGATCGTGGCATTCAATACTGCTCCACTTATTACCAGGAAATTCATCGTCGGCATGGACTGACTTGCTCCATGACGGATGGCTACGACTGCTATCAGAATGCGCTGGCCGAGCGGATCAATGGCATTCTGAAAGGCGAGTTCTTGCTCAATCGGCCGGCAGACCTGAAGCAAGCGAGCAAAATGGTCGCGCAATCGGTGCGGATCTACAATCAGGAACGGCCGCATACGGCCTTGCAATACAAAACGCCCGATGCGGTGCATCGGGCGTTTAGATAGCAATAAATACTGTCAACCTATTTTAGGACTGGACAACCTTATTTCTTGAACTTGGCGCACGGGTCCGGACGTGGCTGCGCCGGCATCGTTTGCGTCAGGTCGAACGTGCCCTTGTAGCCGCTGCCGCCCTGCTCCAGGTAGCCGATGCTGCGCACGTTAAGTTGCGGGTCGGCCAGCTTCAGCCAGCGGGGCACGCCGATATCCTTGCGCACATGCTCATTGCCGGCGATCAGCACCACGTCGCGCGGCGCCTGGTCGCGGATCAGCTTGGCCATCCAGATATCGCGCGCCACTTGCGCGTTGACGACGCCACCCACCATCATGTCGGGCAGCATATTGCAGCGGGCCGCCTGGACTTCCTTCTTTTGCCCTTCCAGGATATCGGCCGGCACGGGCGCGGCCAGGTAAGTAGCCACCATGGCGGGCGGCATCGACCATTGGATGCCGTCGCGCACGATGCGCGAGGCATCGGCCGGCGACAAATTGCCGGCGACCAGGGTCAGCTGGTAGCTGACGACCAGGTCCAGCACGGGCCGGTACAAGCTCCAGTCCCAGCGCGGCTGTTCCATCACGCGGATGATGCAGTCGGGGTCGGCGCATTCGCGCGCGGCACGCGTCAGCAAGGCCTGGTTTTCGCGGTCGAACTGCTCCATGACAATCACGGGACGCCATCCAGCCGCCAGCCGGCGCTGCAATTCATCGACCCGCAAGCGCTGGCCTTGCGCATTGTCATGCACTTCACCGAGCAGCAGCACTTGCGGATTGGGCAAGGCGTCGGCCACGGGCGCGGGAGCGGGCGGGGCTTCCTTCTTCAGCAGGCTGCCGCAGGCGGCCAGCGCCAGCACGCTACTCAGTAGAACGGCACGGAAAATCACGGTCTTCATGTCAACGGGTATCCAAAGTGGCGATGCGCCAGATTGTACCGTCTCAGGCCGGCGCGGGCAGCTTGCGCTGCTCCAGCAATTCAAACACGACCATGCCGGCCAGCATGGCGCCGGCAAACAGCCACGCTTTCGGCTGGCCCGCCAGCAGCGACACGAGGGCGGGGCCGGGACAGAAACCGGCGATGCCCCAGCCCGCGCCAAAAGCCAGGCTGCCCAGCAGCAAGCGCCGGTCGATGCGCCGCGATGTCGGCAATTGCATGGTTTCACCCAGCAGCGACCTGGTGCGCCGCCGCGCCAGCCAGAAGGCCGGCAAGGCCACGCCGATGGCGCCGCCCATCACCAGCGCCAAGGACGGGTCCCAGGCGCCGGCCAGGTCGAGGAAAGCGAGCACCTTGGCTGGGTTGCCCATGCCGGAGACGATCAGGCCCAGGCCAAAGACGAGGCCGCTCAACAGGGAAAGAATCAGTTTATTCATAGGTGGCGCAACAGATAGACGGTGAGGAATCCGGCCGCCATGAAGACACACGTGGCCGCCAGCGAACGCGGGGACAGGCGCGACAGCCCGCACACGCCGTGGCCGCTGGTGCAGCCGGCGCCATAGCGCACACCGACGCCCACCAGCAGGCCGGCCACGATCAGAGCGGGCGTGCCCGCATCGATCTGCACGGGCGGCAAGGCTTGCCAGAACGGGTACAGCAGGGGCGTGCCGATCAGGCCGGCAAGAAAGGCGATGCGCCAGCCCAGGTCGCCACTGCGCGGGCGCAGCAAGCCGCCAGCAATGCCGCTGATGCCGGCGATGCGGCCATTGAACAGGATCAATAGCGCAGCCGCCAGGCCGATCAGCATGCCGCCGGCCAGCGAGGCCCACGGCGTGAAGTGCTGCCAGTCTATGGTCATGACAGCGGTCAGTCCGCTTCGTCGTTGAACGGGGCGCGCGGCGCGCAAAATTGCGCGTACAGCACTTGCAGCACGGCCAGCACGGGCGCGCTGGCAACGCGGTAATAAATCTGCTTGCCGTCGCGCCGCGTGGCCACCAGCATCTCTTCGCGCAGCACACCCAGCTGCTGCGACAGGGTCGGCTGGCCGATGCCCACTTTTTGCTCGAGGTCGCTGACGCAATGCTCGCCCTGCGACAACTGGCACAGCAGCATCAAACGATCGGCATTGCCCATGGCCTTGAGCAGCGAGCTGGCCTTGTAGGCCGAGCCACGCATGGCGTCGAGGTTGTATTCGGCGTGTTGTGTTGCGACTGTCTCCATCTTGCCCTCCCACAGGCGGTCATGTTGAATAGCGTACGATAAACAATATACTAATCAATATATTGTTTTCCTGCTGGCGATTCGCACAAAAAAACAACAGTGTTTTTTCGCCGATAGCGTGCCCATGCAAAGTGTGCGGCAGCGATCATGTTTACGCTATCAAAATGACAAATATTCGTAATAAAGAGGAAATAAGCGTATCAAAATTGTCACGATCTATGCTGTAATGGGAGAACAGCAGAAAAACCATGATACGCCCCCGTACAGGCGAATTGTCCGTCCATGCGCAAGCCGGTTTCGGCTGCGCCGCACGGTGAACCACAGGGAGAGCACGATGAAAATCTATCCGCCGTTATGCGTGGCCTTGCTGGCGCTGTCGGCCAGTACATGGAGCATGGCGGCAGTCAGCGACACGACGGCCGGCAAGCTGCAGGAAGCCGGCGAACGCGTGACGATCGATGAAAGCATCAGCTTGAATAACAATCCCGGCTGGGAAACGCCGGACTTGCCGTATGCACGCCTGCTGGCCAGCAGCAGCGCGAGCGCGGCACCGCACTGGAGCACCAGTGGCGCACGTCACGTGGCCCTGGCGCCAGCCCGGCCCATGACGGCCACGCCCGCACAGCAAGCCAATGTACCGGCGCCCGTGCCGGAAGCAAGCATGTACTCGATGTTGCTGGTGGGATTGGGCCTGGTGGCCTTGAGCCTGCACGGCGAAAAACAGGAAAAATTCGATAACTGACGGCGCCGGCACTGGCAAGGCGCTGCTGAAGAACATTCCGCCTGGTGCGGAATGTTTTGTTATGGCGCCATTATTTGTCGAGCAGGCGGCAGACCCGTTCGATGTTCCCCACCGGAATGCCCGACTTCAGGGCGCGCGCGATGCAGCCCGCCTTGTCCGGGCCCGAGGCGGAAATGAGCACGAAGGCCGTCACCACCACGCTGATGGCGACGAGCACAATCAAGACACCCTTGACGATATCCCAGTTCATTGCGTCTCAACAATGTCATACGTGAAATCATAATAGTGCTTGCCGTCCTCGATGCGGATGGCCAGGCTGCCCGTGAGCCCTTGCAACTGCTCCGTGCCCGTATCGGGCACCACCGTCACCGACAAGGCGGGCGCGCCGCGCGTCATCGTGCCGCTGTGCTGCAAATAAAAACTGCCGTGGCGTCCGTCCAAAGTACCCTCCACCCGTTCCAGCGCCACATAGCCTGCCGAGCCCGTCACGCTGGCGCGCGCGCTGAGCATCTCGCCCTGCGCGCTGGCGTCGAGGGCGCCGTGGTAGCGCTTGTCGAGCGACAAGCGTCCCAGTCCCGATTGCGCGGCCGTGTCCGACAAGGTTTCCGGGGTGATGGTGACGTCGAAGGTACCGGTAATGAAAGGCATCAGTGCTCCTTGGTAAATGAGGACGTGGCTGGCGCATCGGCTCCGTTCAGCAGCGCATGCAGTTTCTGCATGGTGGCCCAGTTGCGCGACGTGACGCCGTCGCCCAGCAGCACGCCCAGCGCCGCCACCACCTTGCTGGCCAGCACGCCATCGGGGCACCAGGCATACGCGGCCCAGCGCCCCAGCGCCAGCGCTTCGGGCTGCCACGACTGCTGCAAAAGCGGCGCCAGGCGCTGCACGTCGGCCGGATTGTTCAGCACCAGGGTCAGCAGACGGGCCGCATCGGCCGCCGGCGCCAGGGTGTTTTGTTCGACCAGCTCGGCAAACTGGCTGGCCGACAATACCGTCACTCTGGCCGCCACGCCCAGTTTCAGCACCAGCGCTTCCTCGATGCGGGCAGCGGCCTCGGCCGGCGCCACCATGCCACCGTCATACACGACGTTGCCGCTGTTAAGGACCGTGCGCACCTGCGCAAAACCCAGGTCGCCCAGCAGCTTGCGCAAGTCGGCCATGGCCACGCGCTTGGCGCGGCCCACATTAATCCCGCGCAACAGCGCCACTTGCTGACTGTTTTCTATCTGTGCCATGTTGTCTCCTTGCCTATGCCTGGCTGCTGGTGCTTTCCGGCAACGGCGTCACCGTGGGCAGGCGCAGCAGGAACGTCGCGCCCTGCCCCAGGGTGCTGCTGACCGTGATGGTGCCGCCAAACTGCTTGGCGATCAAGTTGAACACGATATTCAAGCCCAGTCCCGTGCCGCCCTGCCCGCGCCGCGTGGTGACAAACGGGTCGAACACGCGGTCGAGCATGTCGGGCGCGATGCCGCGGCCGTTGTCGCGCACCTGCATGGCGATCGCGTCGCCATCGCGGCGCACGCCGATATGAATGTTGCCGGCCGTGTCCGCATCGAAGGCGTGCTCGACGCAGTTCAACACCAGGTTGGTCAGCACCTGTGCCAGCGCGCCCGGATAGCTGTCGAGCATGATGTCAGCCGGGCAATCGATATCGATGCTGATGCGCGTCTTTTTCAGGGTCGGCTGCAGGCTTGAAATCACCTCGCCGATATAGTCGCGCAATTCGAACAAACGGCGCGCCTCGCTGACCTGGTCGACGGCGATCTGCTTGAAGCTGTGGATCAGGTGCGCGGCGCGGTAGGCATTGTTCATGATCAGCCGCGCGCTTTCACCGGCCGTTTCCAGGTAGCGCACGATGTCGGTCTTCTTCACGCTGCCGCCGGCCACGGCCGCGCTGATGTCATCGGTGGCTTCCTTCAGCACCGAGGCGCTGGTCAGCGCGATGCCGACAGGGGTATTGATTTCGTGCGCCACGCCGGCCACCAGGCTGCCCAGCGAGGCCAGGCGTTCCGATTGCAGCAGCGATTCCTGCGCGCGGCGCAGCTCGTCCATGGCCTGCGCCGTTGCCTGCTGCGAGCGGCGCGCCATGTCTTCCGCCTCGCGGCTGCCCTCGATGATGGACTTGAGCTTGCGCTGCACGGCATTGAAGCCGCGGATCACGTCGCCCAGTTCGTCGCGCCGGTTTTCCGGCAGCTCTTCGACCTCATCGCTGCCGCGCGTGGCCAGGTCGAACAAGCCGTCGCGCAACTGTTTCAGCGGTTCGAAGACGATGCGCAGGCTCAGCGCCAGGGCGCCCACGAGGATGATGTCAAGCAGCAACACTTCCAGCACCTTGCGCCGCACTTCGGCGTGCAGGGCCGCATCGATCTGCGCGCGGCTGAAATTGACGATGACCTTGCCGACGATCACCGGCTTGCCGCCCGTGGCCGCCGCCACGGCGTCGCGGAACACCAGCGGCGCCTCGACGGGCGTGCCGCCCATGGCCACGTCGGCGCTCAAAGGCACCAGGGTGCCGCCCGCGTCGCGCACTTCGCCGGCGAACAGGCCGACGGACGCGTCGTAGACGCGGATGCCGACCAGTTCCGGCGGCAGCATTTCGGCCGCGACGATGCTGTCGACCTTGGATTTGTCGAGGTCCCACAGGGCCGAAGGCAAGCTGGTCTGCAAGCGCGTGAGCACACCGCTGCGCAGGCGCGCGCTGCCCGATTCGAGTTCCTTGCTCAATGTATATTGTGTATAGCTGCCGGAAATGCCCAGCACCAAGGTGACGATCACGACAAAAAGCAGGGTCAGCCGGACTTGGATACTCACCATCAATCAACACTCCCCGGGCCGGGCCAGCCGCCGGCCCGCGGCGCGGGCGCTGATACGTCGGCAATGCAAGGGCCTGAATCAAATGTACGGTATGACATGCTTATTGGCAAGATTTACAGTATTCCCACTTTCGATAGGGACTTTGACGCAGGTTGAGACATTGCGTCATGGCAATGGTAATATCCCGCAATCATCTAAGGAGTCGTCATGGCGGTCACGCATCAACATCTACCCCTGGAACAAGTTCGTCCTGGCATGATCTTGTCGGATGTCTTGCTCGATGCGCATGGACAAGTGCTGTTGCCGCAAGGGGCGGTATTGACGGAAAACATGCTGGCCCTGATGCCCCGCCACAACATCGACATGTTGCCGATCCAGGCGCCGCCCCCTTCGCCCGAAGAAATCGCCGCGCAGCAGGCGGCCGACAGCGAACGGCTGGCTTACCTGTTCCGCAAGCATGATCCCGACGATCCCCTGGACGCGGCCACCACCTTGCTGCGCAGCTATGTCACGGCTTACCGCCTGGGCACGGGAGAGGCCGCATGAGCACCCATCTGACGCTCGACGATATCGTCGCCCACCTCGATGACCTGCCTTCGCTGCCCGCCGTCGTCATGGAGTTGCTCAACAGCATAGACCAGGAAGATGTCGATATTTCCGTGCTGGCCAAAAAAGTGTCGTACGACCAGGCGCTGACGGCGAAAACCCTGCGCCTGGCCAATTCATCCCACTATGGCTTGCAAGTGAAGGCCACCACCATCCAGCAGGCGATCACGTACCTGGGCTTCCAGACGACGCGCAGCCTGATCACGTCGGCCGCCATCACCGGTTGCTTCCCGGAAGGTCTCTGCCCCGGTTTCGACGACAAGGCCTTCTGGCGCCATTCGGTAGCGACGGCCGCTTGCGCCAAGGTGCTGGCGCGGCAGATCCGCTTCAACCAGGATTACGCGTTCACGGCCGGCTTGCTGCACAACATCGGCCGCCTGGTGCTGGTCAGCAGCTTTCCCGCCCACTACGCGCAAGTCATCGCGCACCAGGCCGCGCACGATTGCAGCCTGCTCGAAGCGGAACAGGCCGTGCTGGGCGTGGACCACGTGCAGGCGGGCGTGGCCCTGGCCGAACACTGGAATTTTTCCGACACCATGCGCCTGGCGCTGGGCAACTATCTGCAGCCGGAAGCACCGGGGGCAGGCTTTCTCGCATCGCTGATCCACGTGGCCAACGCGATTGTTTGCGCGCTCGACCTGGCGCAGGCGGGCGACGACATGGTGCCGCGCGTCTCGCCGGTGGCCTGGGATGCGCTGGGCCTGGGCGAAGACGCGTATCTGCAGCTGTTCCGCGAAACGGAGCTGCGCTACGACGAAATCACTTCGGCACTGCTGAGCTAAACAAAGCCGCAAACGCAAACGGCTCTCGCTGCGAAGCGAAAGCCGTTAGGGGTATGACGGTACGTCCATGCTGCCCGGTCCACGCCAGCCTGTTGCCGCCAGCAGCTACGCAAGCGGCACGGTCAGCGTACAACCGCCACATCAGTGCGCGTAATTCGATTCTTGCGCATCGCCGCGGTCTTCCGCTTTTGGACGGCCCTGGGCGTCGGACAGACGATACTTGGTGCGGCGGTCGCCCATCAAGTCACGCAGGTCACGGATGCTCATGCCCGTCACTTCGTGCATGCGGATCAGCAGCGAGGCGCCAACCGGCAAGCGGTGGTGGCGGATCTTGCTGATGACCGGTGGCGCCACTTCAAGCAGACGCGACAGGGCTGCATCGTTCTTCAGCTGCATCTTGCTCAGCAGAATATCCAGCAGGTGGTTCGGGTTGTAACTCTCTTGCGATGCTAATGCATGATGTGCCATGATTTTTCCTCGTCTGGTGAATGTAGAAAATAATGCCGATACGAACTTAAGGCTGGCTTAGAGTGTTTAAATAAACGTCTTTCCATCGGACTCTGCCCTCCCCCGCCCTTTCCTTATCGCACTGCCCGCACAGGACTCGCACAGCCACGCCCAGCCAACATACGCAACTTGCCGCGTGAGTAAAAGCACTGCAACCCACAAAAATGAATTGCATATAAGACAATATACTAGCCCAAACACGCGGCATCTGCGCCTCGCGCAAACTTCCTGATTGTTAAATATCAATCAAGCTGCTGGTTGGCTTGGCAACGATGCTATTTCAACACATTAGGATGCCAGCGGGCGCACACAAGGCTTTGCAGCAACTTGTTACAAATCAATGGTGCCGTACAGAAATAAATGCTTTTGAGCATCGCGATAAATGAAGCAATATGCAGGCGGCAATCTTGTTGGCAAGATCAGCACGACATGGCCCGTGCCGGCGATTTACGCTAAACTACGGCCTGAACTTGCAGCGAGCCTGCCACCGGGCAGCCAGAGGCGCCCGGCCGGTCATCCACCGCGCTCCGCCCTGAGCGGCCCCCTGCGCTGCAGCATCCTGCCCACCCATCCTGTTTGCCGCCACATTTACCGATAAGCGCCCGACTCCATGCAGAAAAAAGTATTCATTAAAACCTTCGGCTGCCAGATGAACGAGTACGACTCGGACAAGATGGCCGACGTGCTGGGCGCTTCCGACGGCCTGGTGCGCACCGACACGCCGGAAGACGCCGATGTGATCCTGCTCAACACCTGCTCCGTGCGCGAAAAGGCGCAGGAAAAAGTATTTTCCGACCTGGGCCGCCTGCGCGAGCTGAAACTGGCCAAGCCGCACCTGTTGATCGGCGTGGGCGGCTGCGTGGCGTCGCAGGAAGGCGACGCCATCGTCAAGCGCGCGCCGTATGTCGACATGGTCTTCGGACCGCAAACCCTGCATCGCCTGCCGCAGATGATCGAACTGCGCCGCGCCAGCGGCGATGCGCAAGTGGACATCAGCTTCCCGGAAATCGAAAAGTTCGACCACATGCCGCCGGCCAAGGTGGAAGGCGCTTCGGCGTTCGTCTCCATCATGGAAGGCTGCAGCAAATACTGCAGCTACTGCGTCGTGCCCTACACGCGCGGCGAGGAAGTGTCGCGCCGCTTCGAGGACGTGCTGACGGAAGTGGCGGGCCTGGCCGCCCAGGGCGTCAAGGAAATCACCCTGCTGGGCCAGAACGTGAACGCCTACCGGGGCGCGATGGAAGGCGGCGAGATCGCCGACTTCGCCCTGCTGCTCGAATACGTGGCCGACATTCCCGGCATAGCACGCATGCGCTTCGTCACCAGCCACCCGAAGGAATTCACGCAGCGCCTGATCGACGCCTACGCGAAGATCCCGCAACTGGTCGACCATTTATATCTGCCGGCGCAGCATGGCTCCGACAAGATCCTCGGCGCCATGAAGCGCGGCTACACGGGCCTCGAATACAAGTCCATCATCCGCCGCATCCGCGCCGTGCGACCGAACATGGCCATTTCATCCGACTTCATCGTGGGATTTCCTGGCGAGACCCAGGCCGACTTCGACGCCATGATGAAGCTGATCGCGGACGTGGGCTTTGACAACAGCTACAGCTTCATCTTCAGCAAGCGCCCCGGCACGCCGGCCGCCAGCCTGGAAGACGACACGCCGCACGAGGTGAAACTGGCCCGGCTGCAGCAGCTGCAGGCGGCCATCGACGCCAACACGCGCAAGTACAGCCTGGCCATGGTGGGTACGGTACAAACCATCCTCGTCGAAGGCCGTTCGAAGAAGGACACCGATGACAGTGAGCTGCAAGGCCGCACTGAGAACAACCGCGTGGTCAATTTCGACGCCGGCCCGGACGGTTTGCAATTGATCGGCCAGCTGGTCGACGTGCGCATCACCGAAAGCCATTCCTACACCCTGCGCGGCGAACTCGTCGCCAGCGCACCCGCATTGAAAAGAGCCAGTTGAAAACCAAAGCCCCGATACAGCCGCATTACTTCATCCCCGAGCCGCTCGACAACACGCGCCTGGCGCACCTGTGCGGACCGCTCGATGAAAACCTGCGCCAGATTTCCGCCGCCCTCGACGTGACGATTTTCCGCCGCGGCGAGAAATTCATCGTCGGCGGCAGCAATGCCGAACGCGCCGTGGAAATCCTCGAGCAGTTCTACGCCATCGCCAACAAGGTCGTGCCGCTGGAAGAAGTGCAGCTGGCCCTGGTGGAACAGCGCGCGGGCCTGTCCGCCGCGTCGGAACACCACGCCAACGCACCCGCCAGCACCTTCGTCGAGCCGGACATCGCCAGCCCCGTGCTGAAAACGCGGCGCTCCGACCTGCGCGGCCGCACGCCGCACCAGATCGCCTACCTGCGCGACATCCTCGAACACGACATCAGCTTCGGCGTCGGTCCTGCCGGCACGGGCAAAACCTACCTGGCCGTCGCCTGCGCCGTCGACGCGCTCGAAAGGGACGCCGTCAAGCGCATCATTTTGACGCGCCCTGCCGTCGAAGCGGGCGAGCGCCTGGGCTTTTTGCCGGGCGACCTGGCGCAAAAGGTCGACCCGTATCTGCGTCCCCTGTACGACGCGCTGTACGATTTGCTCGGCTTTGACCGCACGCAGAAGCTGTTTGAAAAGCAGGTGATCGAGATCGCCCCGCTGGCCTACATGCGCGGACGCACCTTGAACCACGCGTTTGTCATCCTCGACGAGGCGCAGAACACCACCGTCGAACAGATGAAGATGTTCTTGACGCGCATCGGCTTCGGCAGCAAGGCCGTGGTGACGGGCGACGTGACGCAAGTCGACCTGCACAAAAGCCAGACGAGCGGCTTGATCGACGCCGTGCATGTGCTGAAGGACGTGCGCGGCATCGGCTTCACGCAATTTAACAGCACCGACGTGGTGCGCCATCCGCTGGTGGCGCGCATCGTCGACGCCTATGAAACGGCGCAAGCGGCCAATGCCGACGCCGCCCAGTTACCCTCCTTATTGAAACCAGCTGCCGCCAAAAATGTCCGAAAAAAATAAACTGTCCTTGTCCGTGCAATACCCGGACACCCGCCTGGAAACCCTGATCACGCGCCCGAAAGTGCGCCGCTGGGTCAAGGCGGCCCTGTTCGCGCCGGCCGAATTCACCATCCGCTTCGTCGACGCGGAAGAAGGCCGCACCCTGAACCGCGACTACCGCGAAAAGGACTATGCCACCAACGTGCTGACGTTCGCCTACAACGAAGGCGAAGAGTTGAATGACGACGAGCCGACGCGCGCCGACATCATCCTGTGCACGGACGTGCTGGAAAAGGAAGCGGCGGAACAGAAGAAGAGCGTGGAAGAGCACACGGCCCATTTGATCGTGCATGGCGTGCTGCATGCGCAAGGCTACGACCACATGGATGACGAGGAAGCGGCCGAGATGGAGGGCCTGGAAACGGAAATCCTCGCCAAGCTGGGGATTGCCGATCCCTACGCGGACCAAAAATAAGCCGCGTAGGTCGGGTTAGGCGGCACGCCGTAACCCGACAACACCCCACATGCCACAATAGCGCCATCAACCACACACGCAACAAGGACACACTATGGGCACTTGGGCCACCGACGCCTTCGGCAACGACTACGCCATGGATTGGGCGCAGGATTTGCACGAATATAAAACCCTGGAACTGGTCGAGACGACGCTCGACAACGTCATCGACAGCCAGGAAGCGGAACTCGAGGCGCCGTTCGCCGCCGAAGCGCTGGCCGCGCTGGAAGTGATCGCGCGCCTGCAGGGCCAGCCTGGCGACGGCGCGGACGACCCGGCCACCGCGGAAGTGGACGAATGGGTGACCGCCTGCAAAAAGAAAGTCACGCCGCCGCTGCTGGAAAAAGCGCGCCTGGCCTTCGAGCGCATCACGGCCGAGTCGTCGGAGCTGCGCCAGCTGTGGCAGGACAGCGAGCATTTCGCCGACTGGCAGGCCGACGTGGCGGCCTTGCGCGCGCGCGTGCTGGGCCCGGAAGCGGCGTAAAAGATCGCGCAACGGCGCACTTCAACGTATTAAATTTGCATCAAAAGCGGGGAAATCCGGTATTGCCCCACTTTTGGTGTATCCTATATCCCTTCGCAACAACGGCTCACGCCTCCTATGCCCGAGCACCCTAGTGGCGTCAGAACTGACGTCAAGCCCCACCGGTCACTGTTTGAACGCCTGACCGCACTCATTTCCCCCGAGCCAGAGAACCGTGCAGAATTGCTCGAAGTTCTACACGATGCGCATGAACGCAAGCTGATCGACGCCGACGCCCTGTCGATGATCGAAGGCGTGTTCCAGGTATCGGATCTCTGCGCGCGCGACATCATGATTCCCCGTTCGCAAATGGATGTCATCGACATCAGCAAGCCGATCGAGGAATGGATGCCGGAAGTCCTGTCCACCGCCCACTCGCGCTTTCCCGCGATCGAAGGCGAGCGCGACAAGGTCATCGGCATCCTGCTGGCGAAAGACTTGCTGCGTTATTACGCAGAAGAAACTTTCGACGTCCGCGACATGCTGCGCCCCGCCATCTTCATCCCCGAATCGAAACGCCTGAATGTGCTGCTGCGCGATTTCCGCGCCAACCACAATCACATGGCCATCGTCGTCGATGAATACAGCGGCGTCGCCGGCCTGATCACCATCGAAGACGTGCTGGAACAGATCGTCGGCGACATCGAGGATGAATACGACTTCGACGAAGCCGAAGACAATATCCTCTCGCTCAAGGAAGGCCAGTTCGGCCCCCGCTGGCGTGTCAAGGCGCTGACCGAGATCGAACAGTTCAACGAAGAAGTGGGCAGCCACCTGGTCGACGACGACGTCGACACCATCGGCGGCCTCGTGTCGAAGTACCTGGGCCGCATGGCGCACAAGGGCGATATTTTCGACCTGGGCAATCTGCGCTTCGAGGTGCTGCGCGCCGATGCGCGCCAGGTGCACGTGCTGCTCGTCGAGCGCCTGCCCAACGTGCCGGAACTGGAACTCTGACATGCGCGTGCTGTAAATGCGTTTCAGACGCGTCGATCCCAACGCCCCCGCCAAACCGCCCCGCAGCACGTGGGCGCGCATGCTGACTGCCGCCATCGCCGGCGCCGTCGCGGTGCTGGCGTTCGCCCCTTTCGGCTACTGGCCCCTGCAAATCCTCAGCCTGGGCGTGCTGTTCTACCAGGTGCTGCGCGCATCGAACGTCAAGGCCGGCGCGCTGATCGGCTGGGCCTACGGCTTCGGCTGGTGCGCGGCCGGCACGCACTGGCTGTACATCTCCATGCACCGCTATGGCGACATGGCCGCACCGATCGCCGCCATCGCCGTGGCCTTGCTGGCCCTCTTGATGGCCATCTACGTGGCCCTGGCCATGGGCTCGGCCGCCTGGCTGCGCCAGCGCTGGGTGCTGTCCCTGCCCGCCATGACCTTGCTGGTGCTGCCCGCCACGTGGACCCTGTTCGAATGGACGCGCGGCTGGCTGTTTACGGGCTTCCCGTGGCTGGCCACCGGCTACGCCCACAATACCAGCCCGCTGGGCGGCTTTGCCCCCATCGTCGGCGCGTATGGCCTGGGCTGGCTGGCGGCCCTGTCCGCCGGCGCCCTGCTCTTGCTCACGCACCGCACGCGCTGGAGCGCGCTGGGCGGCGTCATCGCCCTGTACGCGGCCGGCATCGGCTTGCAGTACGTAAACTGGACCCACCCTGTCGGACGCCCGATCACCGTGCGCCTGTTGCAGGGGAACGTGCCGCAGCAGCAGAAATTCGACCCCGGCTTCGTGCTGGGCGCCCTGCAGATGTACCAGAGCGCGATCACCAGCACGCCGGCCGACCTGATCGCCACGCCGGAAACGGCCGTCACCGTGCTGCCGCACCAGCTGCCGCCCGGCTATCTGGATAGCCTGGGCACCTATGCACAGCAGACGGGCAGCACGATCCTGGTCGGCATGCCCGTGCTCGACGAACAGCAGCGCTTCTACAATGCGGCCGTGGGGATCACGCCCAACGGCGCGCCGGGACCGTACTACCAGTACCGCAAGCATCATCTGGTGCCGTTCGGCGAATTCGTGCCGCCCGGCCTGCACTGGTTTGTCGCCATGATGGCCATCCCGCTGGGCGACATGGGCCGCGGCGCCGACGTCCAGGCGCCGCTGCAGGTACGCGACCAGCTGGTGCTGCCGAATATCTGCTACGAAGACTTGTTTGGCGAGGAAATCGCCGGCCAGCTGGCCAGCGCCCACCGCAATGGCAAGCAATCGGCGTCCGTGCTGCTCAATATCTCGAACCTGGCCTGGTTCGGCGACTCGATCGCCATCCCGCAGCATCTGCAGATTTCGCAGATGCGCAGCCTGGAAACGGGCCGCCCGATGCTGCGCTCGACGAACACGGGCGCCACCGCCGTCATCGACGGCAAGGGCGTCGTGCAAAGCCTGCTGCCGCCGGAACAGCAAGCCACCCTGGCGGCCAAGGTGCAAGGCATGGGCGGCATGACGCCATACATTCTGTACGGCAATAAACTGGTGCTGACCCTGGCCGCGCTGGCCCTGCTGACGGCCTTCCTGCTGTCGCGCGCCGCCCGCCGTGGCCGCGCCGCGCAGCAATAAGCGGCCGATATTGCCCGAAGAGTCACAGTGGGCCCGTAAAAACCGCTAAAATTAGCAAAACCCCGGCCCGGACGCGCTGCCAAGCATGCGTCCGGGCTTCAAGCAAACCTTAACAAAGCGCAGCCTCCCGCGCGGCGAACTCATACGATGCTCACATTTCAACAAATTATCCTGACCTTGCAAACCTATTGGGACAAGCAAGGTTGCGCCCTGCTCCAGCCTTACGACATGGAAGTCGGCGCCGGCACTTTCCACACCGGCACCTTCCTGCGCGCGATCGGGCCGGAGCCTTGGCGCGCCGCGTATGTGCAGCCGTCGCGCCGCCCGAAAGATGGCCGCTATGGCGAAAACCCGAACCGCATGCAGCATTACTACCAGTACCAGGTGGTGTTGAAGCCGGCGCCGGAAAACATCCTCGACCTGTATCTGGGTTCGCTGGCCGCGCTGGGCCTGGACTTGAAGCAGAATGACGTGCGCTTCGTCGAAGACGACTGGGAAAGCCCGACACTGGGCGCCTGGGGCCTGGGCTGGGAAGTCTGGCTGAACGGCATGGAAGTGACGCAATTCACCTACTTCCAGCAAGTGGGCGGCCTCGATTGCAAGCCCGTGCTGGGCGAAATCACCTACGGCATCGAACGCCTGGCCATGTATCTGCAAGGCGTGGAAAACGTGTATGACCTGGTATGGACGGAGTGGGAAGAGAACGGCACTACGAAAAAACTGACCTACGGCGACGTGTTCCACCAGAACGAAGTGGAGCAATCGACCTACAACTTCGAGCACGCGAATACGGACCTGCTGTTCGAACAGTTCGGCAACTACGAAGCGGAAGCGAAGCGTTTGATCGAGCTGCAACTGACCCTGCCCGCCTACGAGAAAATCATGAAAGCGTCGCACAGCTTCAATATGCTCGATGCGCGCGGCGCCATCTCGGTGACGGAACGCGCCGCCTATATCGGCCGCGTACGCACCCTGTCGCGCCTGGTGGCGCAAGCGTATTACGACTCGCGCGAGCGCCTCGGTTTTCCGATGCTGCCCGCCGCAGACCAACCCGCCGCCGCTTGATCGCCTAGCTCATACACCGCCGTACCAGACAAGAACACCATGAACCAAACACTGCTCATCGAACTGCTGACCGAAGAACTGCCGCCGAAAGCGCTGGCCAAACTGGGCGCCGCCTTCACGGCCGGCATCGTCAACGGCCTGAAAGCGCGCGACTTCCTCGAAGCCGACAGCGTCGCCACCAGCTACGCCTCTCCGCGCCGCCTGGCCGTCTCCATCACCAACGTGCGCGAAGTCTCGCCCGACAAATCGATCCGCGAAAAAGTCCTGCCCGTCTCCGTGGCGCTGGACGCGAACGGCAACGGCACGCCGCCGCTGGCCAAGAAACTGGCCGCGCTGGGCTTCCCCGACCTGACGGTGGCCGAGCTGGAACGTGCCGCCGACGGCAAGGCTGAAAGCTTCTTCTATACGTACACGGCGCCAGGCAGCCAGCTCGCCGCCGGCGCGCAAGCGGCCTTGACCGAGTCGGCCGCCAAGCTGCCGATACCAAAACTGATGAGCTATCAGCGCCCGGACGGCACCACCGTGCAATTCGTGCGCCCGGCCCACAGCCTGATCGCCCTGCACGGCATCAATATCCTGCCCCTGACCCTGCTGGGCTTGACGGCCGGCCGCACCACCCTGGGCCACCGTTTCCTCACCGATGGCGAACCGATCACCATCGCGCACGCGGAAAACTATGCGCCGTCCCTGATCCTCAACGCCAGCGTCATCGCCAGCAACGAGGAACGCAAGGAACGCATCCGCGCCCAGCTGCTGGACAAGGCCGGCGCCGACCAGGTCTTGATGCCCGAAGCGCTGCTCGACGAAGTCACGGCCCTGGTCGAATGGCCGGTCGTGTATGAATGCCACTTCGAGGAAGAATTCCTGGCCGTGCCGCAGGAATGCCTGATCCTCACCATGCAAACGAACCAGAAATATTTTGCGCTGACGGACAGCGAAGGCAAGCTGCGTTCGCGCTTCCTGATCGTCTCGAACATCGAGACGGACACGCCCGAGCACATCATCGGCGGCAACGAGCGCGTCGTGCGCCCGCGCCTGTCCGACGCCAAATTCTTCTTCGAGCAGGACAAGAAGAAAACCTTGGCATCGCGTTTGCCGCTGCTGGCCAACGTCGTCTACCACAACAAGCTGGGCACGCAAGCTGCCCGCACAGAGCGCGTCAAGTCGCTGGCCGGCGCCATCGCCGCCAAATTGGACTACAACGTGGCTCTGGCCGAACGCGGCGCCCTGCTGGCCAAGGCCGATCTGCTGACCGACATGGTCGGCGAATTCCCCGAACTGCAAGGCATCATGGGCACGTACTACGCGCGCCATGACGGCGAAGCGGAAGAAGTGGCGCTGGCCGCCTCCGAACACTACCAGCCGCGCTTTGCCGGCGACAGCCTGCCGTCCACGGCCACCGGCACCGCCGTGGCGCTGGCCGACAAGCTCGAAACCCTGGTCGGCATCTGGGCCATCGGCCTGGCGCCCACGGGCGACAAAGATCCGTTCGCGCTGCGCCGCCACGCGCTGGGCGTGCTGCGCATGCTGCTGGAAAAACGCCTGCCATTGTCGATCCAGGGCTTGCTGGCGGATGCGGCCGCGCAGTTTGCAGCCGTGCCCGACTTCAAGGATCCGGTGGCGGATGTGACCACCTTCATGCTGGACCGCCTGCGCGGCATCCTGCGCGAGCGCGGTTTCTCGCCGAATGAAATCGAAGCCGTCGTGGCACAGAATCCGGACCGCCTGGACGACATCGTGCAGCGCCTGGAAGCCGTGCAGGCGTTTGCCGCTTTGCCGGAAAGCGCCTCGCTGGCAGCTGCCAACAAGCGCATCACGAACATCCTGAAAAAGAACGAGGAAGCCGTGAGCCTGGTCGCCGCCGGCGGCGTCAACGTGGCGCTGCTGCAGGACGAAGCGGAGAAAAAACTGGCCGCCGCCGTCTCGCGCGTGCAGCCGGAAGTCGACGCGGCCTTTGCCAAGGGCGACTTCACCAGCACGCTGCAAACGCTGGCGCAGCTGCGCGACGACGTCGATGGCTTCTTCAATGACGTGATGGTGATGGCCGAGGATGTCGCCCTGCGCAACAACCGCCTGGCCTTGCTGTCGTCCCTGCACGGCATGATGAACCGCGTGGCCGACATTTCGAAGCTGGCGGCATAATGGGCACGCCAACGCTGAAACTGATTATTCTCGACCGCGATGGCGTCATTAATCATGACTCGCCGGACTTCATCAAGTCGCCGGCCGAATGGCTGCCGATCCCCGGCTCGCTCGAAGCGATAGCCCGCCTGAACCAGGCCGGCTATCGCGTCGTCATCGCCTCGAACCAGTCGGGCATCGCACGCGAATACTTCGACATGACGGTGCTGAACGCGATCCACCAGAAGATGCATACGCTGGCGCAGCAGGTCGGCGCCGATATCGACGCCATATTCTTTTGCCCGCATGCGGGCGCGGATAATTGCGACTGCCGCAAGCCGAAACCAGGCATGTTCCATGAAATTTCGCAGCGCTACAACACCAGCCTGAAAGGCGTGCCGACTGTTGGCGATTCGCTGCGCGACCTGCAGGCCGGTTTCATCAGCGGCTGCGTGCCCTACCTGGTATTGACGGGCAAGGGCGAAAAAACCAACGAGACGGGTGGCCTGCCGCCGGGTACCCAGGTCTTCCCCGACCTGGCCGCCGTGGTCAGCCACCTGCTCAAGGCGCCAGCCGCACCGGCGCCCACCGTGGCATTCAGTATCTAATCTTCGGAGAACCGCATTGCGTAATATTTCCCTGTTCCTGCGATCCCTGCTGTTCATGATCATCATGATCGTGGCCACTATCGTCTGGGCCTGCGTGTGCTTTTTTGCCGCGCCATTGAGCTACAACAAGCGTTATTGGGTCACCTCGCGCTGGAACGTGTTTATCCTGTGGTGCGCCAAGGTCATTTGCGGCATCCGCTATGAAGTCAAGGGCGCCGAGAATTTCCCCGACGCGCCGGCCATCGTGCTGTCGAAGCACCAGTCGGCATGGGAAACCATCTTCTTGCTGCCAAGCTTGCCACGCCCGCTCGTGTATGTGTTCAAGAAGGAGATTTTGTACATCCCCTTCTTCGGCTGGGCCATGGCGCTGCTGCGCATGATCCCCATCGACCGCAAGCAGGGCAAGCATGCGTTCAAAAGCGTCGTCGCACATGGCAAGCGCCGCCTGGCTGATGGCCAATGGATTATCATGTTCCCTGAAGGGACCCGCATTCCCGTGGGCCAGGCGGGCAAGTACAAGAGCGGCGGCACGCGTCTGGCCATTGCCACGGGCGCCGTGGTGGTGCCGATTGCGCACAATTCAGGCGAGTGCTGGCCCAAGCAGTCATTCCTCAAACGCCCGGGGCTGATCACCGTCTCTATAGGCAAACCGATTTCGCCGGAAGGGCAAACCCCGGACAGCATGATGCAACAGGTGGAAAATTGGATAGAATCAGAAATGCGCGTCATTTCGCCTCACGCCTACAACGCTGGCTAGACGGCATCAGCGCGGTCATCCAGGAGCCGACACTGCGCCAGCAGATGAAGACCATCAAGGTCGGCGACCAACAACTGGATTTGTTCGCGCATGACGTCTCGACCAGCACGCCCCCGGCGGTGCGCCCCACGGCACCGCCAGCGCCGCCCGTGGCGCCACCGGTAGTGGCGCCCGCGCCGCCCATCGTTCGCCCTGCCCGGCCTCCCCTGCCTTCCCCGCCACGCACCGCCGATGGCCCGCCACTGCGCCAGCTGCAGTTGGGCAGCCACCTCGTCGAATTCGCGCTGCGCCGCTCCACGCGCCGTTCCATCGGCTTCATGATCGACGATAACGGCTTGCGCGTCACGGCGCCCAAACGCGTCACCCTGGCCGAGATCGACAACGCCATCCGCGCCAAGCAAAGCTGGATCGTCTCGAAACTGCTGGAACGGGGCGAGCGCAAGGTACAGCGCCAGCAGCGCCCGCCCGTGGCCTGGGTCGATGGCGCCGTGCTGCCCTACCTCGGTGGCGACATCACCTTGCGATTACACCAGGCGCCGCGCCACCGCGCCAGCTTCCAGCGCGAGACGAATGAACTGCACGTGTGGGTCACGCCCACGGGTAGCGAGCAGCAATTGAAGGAAAAAGTGAAGGGCTGGTTCCAGCACGAAGCGCGCCAGCTGTTCGAAGCGCGCCTGGACCTGTACGCGGACAAGCTGGGCGTGCAGTACGACTCGCTGTCGCTGTCGTCAGCCGGCACGCGCTGGGGCAGCTGCACCATCGAGCGCAAGATCCGCCTGAACTGGCGTTTGATCCACTTCGCCCTGCCGCTGATCGACTACGTGGTGGCGCACGAACTGTCGCACCTGCTGGAAATGAACCACAGCCCCCGCTTCTGGGCCACCGTGGAATCGATTTATCCCGATTACGATGGCGCCAAGCAGGCGCTCAGAAAGCGTTCGCAGGAGTTGCCCGTCTTGTTCCAATAAGACGGCACGACCGCCTGCGCCGTAGGCATGGGATACTGGATGCTCCATCCTGCCCATTTCGTCCATGAATATTTTCAAGATGCTGTTTGGCGCCAGGGCGGCCACCGCGCCAGCAAGCCAGTCATTGCCTGCAGCGCCCAGTGACCAGCCCTCGCTGGAAGATGAACTGAACCATTATTCCGGCTATGAACGACAGGCCGCGCTGGAACGCTGTGCCGCTCTGGACAGGACAGGCATGCTGCCCTTGGTCATCGTGCGCCTCAATGACTGGGTGCCTGCCGTGCGCCATGCAGCGCGTGTCACCATGCAGCGCCTATTGCCACTGGCGCCAGTCCCCCAGTTATTGCAGATACTACCGAACGGTTCTGCGCCTGCGTGAAATGAGCAGGAGCGACCATGCGGACTGGCTGCAGCACTTTGAACGCACCGTACTTGAACTGCTGAGCGTGCAAGACTTGCTCGATGGCGTCTGTGGCAAGAACGTCCACGTCGCCAGGAGCTGCTTCTACATGCTGCACCAGTACGGCCTGGGCGACCGAGCACAATACATCGGTATGGCGCTTGCCACGCGCGGAGATACGGTGCTGGCAACGCAAGCACTAAGGCTGTGCGCCAGCACCGCACCCGACGTACAAACGGCGCTATACCTCAAGGCGATGTTGTCGCCTTTCGGCCGGATACGTACCAGTGCGTTATTGTCGCTGACGCAAGCGCCTGGCGGCCAGGACATGCGCGCGCTGGCGTTGGCAAGCCTGTTGGATGCCCAAGCGTCGGTACGCTACCTGGCCGTCGCCTGCCTTCAAACAATGGGAGAGGATGTACGCATCAGCTACCGCGCCATTCTGGCCAATCCGGCATCGAACACGCAGGCCATTCGTGTCAGCCTGCTGTCGCTGGGCAGCCTGCGCGCGCCAGAAGATCTTGAGCTGATTCGTGCCTTTACGCAGTCAAAGCTGCCATCCGTGCGCCTGGCTGCCTACAACGCCTGGCTCAAGGCGGCGCCATCCGATAAAGACGCGATCGCCCTGCAAGCTGCAGGCGACGTAGCGCCAGGCATGCAGAAATTTGCCTGCCAAATGGTATCGCGTCAGGGTGCGTTCATTCCCTTCGCCACACTGCGCCCCTTGCTGGAAGCGAGGGGGGAGCATTATCTGCTACTACGCTACGCTTCCGGCAGCAAGTGGCAATGGCTCGCGACCATCGCGCACCTGGCCCTGGCGCACGCACCACACGGGCCACCCCAGACGTACCTGGACCATGAACTGCTGCGTTGGATCAGGGATGCTCACCGCATTACCGGTGAGCCGAATGGTCAACAGCATGACCTTCTGTCACAAGAGCGCGCACAAGCAGCGCTGCGCGCGCTGTTGACAGTGCACGACGAGCAATACAGCACGTTGCTCACGCATGAACTGGCACTGCATCAGTTGACTCCTGCCAAGACCCCGCAGCACTAAACTATCGCAGCAGAGGTTGGATGGCAGCGATAGTACGCGGCGTGGCACCCCGGTGCTGGTTGGCAAACGCCAGCGCCCGCTGTCCCATGGAAGATAAACGCGCCGGATCCTGCAGCAAGGCCGCCCCCTGCGCCATCAGCGCATCGGCGTCCGCCACCAGCGCGGCGCCGCCGGCGGCAATCGCCTGCTCGGTCACGAGCGCAAAGTTGAAGGTGTGGGGGCCGATCAGCACGGGCTTGCCCAGGGCCGCCGGCTCGATCAGGTTTTGTCCGCCCAGCGGCAGCAGGCTGCCGCCGACGAAAGCGCAATCGCAGGCCGCGTAATACGCAAACATCTCGCCCATCGAGTCGCCCAGCAGCACTTGCGTGCCCGCAGTAACGGCATCGTCCTGCACCAGGCTGGATCTGCGCTGCACGGCCAGGCCCTGCGCCGCGATCAATTTTTCCACCTCGTCGAAGCGCTGCGGATGGCGCGGCACGATCACTAGCAGCGCATTCGCGGGCAAGCTGGCGCGGGCATAGGCATCGAGGATCAGCTGTTCTTCCCCTTCGCGCGTGCTGGCGCACAGCAGCACGGGACGCTGGCCGATGGCGCTGCGCAGCGCGGCCCCCGTCGCCAGTGCCGCCTCGGGCACGACGACGTCGAACTTGATACTGCCCGTGACGACCACGTCGCGCACGCCCAGCTGGCGCACCCGATCGGCGTCGTCCTGCGTCTGCGCCGCCACCAGGGTGATGCCGCGCGCCGCGTCCGCAATCAGTTTACCCAGGCGCTGCGCCTTGCCCAGCGAACGCTGCGACAGACGCGCATTGGCCAGCACCACGGGCACTTTGTAGCGATTGCATTGGTGGATCAGGTTCGGCCACACTTCCGTCTCCATCAGGATGCAGATGCGCGGCGTGAAATGGCGGATGAAACGGGCCGGCATGGCGCCCGTGTCGTAGGGCAGATAGCTTTGCACGAGGCGCGCGCCATGCTTGGCGAACAGGGATTTACCTGTCGCGCGCCCCGTCGGCGTCATGTGCGTGAGGACGATGCGGCAATCGGGCCAGGCGGCCAGCAGCGCATCGACCAGCGGCTCGGCCGCGCGCGTCTCTCCGACAGAGACGGCGTGCAGCCAGATGGTGTCCGTGGCAGATGCCGGCTGGCGGCCGTAAAAGCCCAGGCGCTCGCCCCAGTGCTGGCGGTAACCGGGTTCCTGGCGGCCGCGTAGCCACAGCCGTGCCAGCACCAGGGGCAAGGCCAGCCACCAGGCGAGGGTATAAAGAAGTCGCATGTTTATTGAATATTAAAGTCAGGCGGGAGGATAGTCTGCCAGCAGGCGCCGTGCCGCGGCCAGCACTTCCGGCACGCCGGGCGGCGCGCCCTTGTCGCCCAGGTTGATGATTTTCGGCGACCAGTTGCCTTCCGTTTTCCACAGCGGCGAATCGGCATAGATTTCCACCGTCGGGCGCACAAAGGCGGCGGCGATGTGCGTCAGGCCCGTGTCGACGCCGACCACCAGCGCCGCGTGGCGCGCCAGCAGGGTCGCGTCGCCCATCGACAGCTTTGGCAGCACGCGCGCGTTCGGCAGGCCGGCCGCCAGTTGTTCGGCTTCCGCCTTTTCCTTGGGCGACCCCCAGGGCAGCAGAATCGGCATGGGAGCGAGCGCCTGGCCCAGCGCGATCCAGTTTTCCAGCGCCCACTTCTTGGCGTCGCGCGCCGTGCCGTGGAAATACACACAATAGGGCGCATCGCCCATCCAGTCCGGGCGCGGCTCGCTGCTTGATACTTCCGGCAAGCCGAAATCGGCAGGCGTGTCGACCGTGTAGCCGAGTGCTGCACCAGCCACCAGGCGGCCGCGCGCTACCGCATGCGTGCGCGGATCGAGGGGAATGCTTTTCGTGTGAAAAATGCGCGAGATGCCTTCGTAGCCGGAGCCTTCGCTGCCATTGGCCAGGCCAACCTTCTGTCCGCCCGACGCCAGGCGCGCGGCGCCCATGATGATGCCCGTCTTGAGCAAGCCCTGGGTATCGAACACGTAATCGTAGTGCGTCTGGCGCAGGCTGCGGAAGAAGGCGGCGATTTCCGCGCGCGTCTCCTTCTTGCCCAGGCTCTTGCGCCAGCGCCGCAGCGCGAACGGAAAGATCGTATTCACGCGCGGGTTCAGGCGCACCAGGCTCGTGTAGCCCTCTTCGACCACCCAATCGATGGTCGCGTTCGGGAAATGGCGGGCGATGTCCGCCACCATCGGCAGGTTATGCAGCACGTCGCCCAGCGAAGACACCCGCACCAGCAGGATTTTCAAGGGCGCCTGTGCGCCAGGTTGACCGGCCATGCTGTCAGAACGGCAGGACGGCGTCAGGCTTGGCGGCCAGGATCACGCTCTTGAACTGACCCTGGATGCGTGCCAGGGCTTCCGGCGTTTCCGCCTCGAAGCGCATGACGATCACCGGCGTCGTGTTCGACGAGCGAGCCAGGCCGAAGCCGTCCGCGTATTCCACGCGCAAGCCGTCGATGGTGATGATCTGTTCATTGCCAGGGAAGACGGCGTCGCGGCGCAGCATGTCCATCAGCGCGACGTTTTCGCCTTCCTTCAGTTCCAGGTGCAGTTCCGGCGTGCTGTCGGACTGCGGCAGGGAGTTCAGCAGGCTTGACGGATCCGCTTCGCGCGTGAGGATTTCCAGCAGGCGCGCGGCCGAATACATGCCGTCGTCGAAACCGTACCAGCGGTCCTTGAAGAAGATATGGCCGCTCATTTCGCCGCCCAGCGGTGCACCCGTTTCACGCAGCTTGGCTTTCACCAGCGAGTGGCCCGTCTTGTACATCAGCGGCACGCCGCCATGCTTGCTGATCCACGGCGCCAGGTGGCGCGTGCATTTGACGTCGTACAAAATCTGCGCGCCAGGGTGGCGGGTCAGCACGTCGGCAGCAAACAGCATCATCTGGCGGTCAGGGTAGATGATCTGGCCATCCTTGGTGACCACGCCCAGGCGGTCGCCGTCGCCATCGAAGGCGATGCCGATTTCCGCATCCGTCTCGGCCAGGCAGCGGATCAGGTCTTGCAGGTTTTCCGGATGCGCCGGATCCGGATGGTGGTTCGGGAAATTGCCATCGACTTCGCAGAACAGTTCGATGACGTCGCAGCCCATGCCGCGGAACAGGTCGCCCGCAAACGCGCCGGCCACGCCATTGCCGCAATCGACGGCGATCTTGATCGGGCGCGCCAGCTTGACGTCGCCCAGGATGCGCTCGAGGTAGGCGGCGCGGATATCGTGCGTGGCATAGCTGCCCGGCGTGCTGCTGGCGCTGCCGTCGTGCGCGACGATGCTGTGGTACAGGGCCTGGATCGCTTCGCCGTGGATCGCTTCGCCGGCCAGCACCATCTTGAAGCCGTTGTAGTCGGGTGGATTGTGGCTGCCCGTGACCATGATGCCGGAGCGCGTGTCGAGCACATTCGTGCCGAAGTAAACCATCGGCGTAGCCACCACGCCCAGGTCGATCACGTCGACGCCTGCCGCCTGCAGGCCCTGCGCCAGCGCCGCCGTCAATTCCGGTCCCGACAGGCGGCCATCGCGGCCGATCACGACCCGCTGCTCGCCCTTGGCCAGGGCGGCCTGGCCAAATGCCTGGCCGATCTTGTGGGCCACGCTGGCATCGAGGGTTTTAGCGATGATGCCGCGAATATCGTAGGCCTTGAAGATCGTTCTGGACAATGGAAGCATGGTGTGAGCGGTATAAGTAAGGGACGAATAAGGGAATAAATAAGGTGCCTGGCAAGGTGCCGCCCGCGGCTGACAGCTTGCTACTGCGCCAAGAGTATACCGAATTATACGCGCAGCAGATCGATCGACTTGCCCGATTCCACCCACTGCCTGACCCACAGCGGCTGGCGGCCGCGGCCTGTCCATTGTTCAGAGGTATTGTCAGGATGGCGGTAACGTACCGCGACTTTGCCCGTGCGCGGGTGCAAACCATCGAGTATCAGCTGTTTCAGCGGAATGCCCGCCTGCTGCGCGATGGCCATGATCTGTTCGCGCGCCTTGTTCAAGTCTTCGCGCTCGCGGCTGTCCAATTCCTGTTTGACATTATCGTCCAGTTTGCGCAATTCCAGCATCGTCATTGTTGACAGATCCATTGGTACATCCTTTATATTAATTTAAATAATAAAATCACGTGGAATATACTACATTGTATAAATATTTGCGCACCATTGCATAATCTATCGCCAATTGAATCACGCCTCCGGCTTATTTATCGGCCCCGCATTAAGATTAAATGAAGAATATGCCGGAAGCGCGTGGAAAATTGAATAAACATGGATGAAATTGCATTTCAGCAAGGCTGGCGTAGTGCGCTTATTCATTCCGTCAGCCATACCGGCGGATTATGACCGATATATGACAACCGGAAATGCAGATCAATTAAATCCCCATACAACATAATCGGCAGCCACTTTTTCTTCCAGCCGGCCATGTGCGCAATCGGGCACCTGCCGGCAATGCATCCAACGCCAAAGGGCAGGCATGCTTATAATGCAGGCGCGTAGTCCACTTTACCCCGCCATATATGAAAACTTATTTTATCGGTGATCTGCAAGGCTGCCATGCACAAACCGTCGAACTGATCGAACGGATCAGGGCGGCAGCGGATGGCCCGTACCGCCTGCTGTTCGCGGGCGACTTGATCAATCGCGGCCCGGCCTCGCTGGCCACCCTGCGCCACATTTATTCTCTGGCGCGGCAAGGCCTGGCCGACAGCGTCCTGGGCAACCATGACTTGCACTTGCTGGCCGTGGCCAACGGCATCCGGCCCGAGCATGCATCCGACACCCTCGCCGAAATCCTCGATGCCCCCGACCGCGAGGAGTTGATCAACTGGCTGCGCCAGCGGCCACTGGCACTGGAACACGACGGCCATGTGCTCGTGCATGCGGGCTTGCTGCCGCAATGGAGCACGGCCCAGGCCCGGTCCCTGAGCGGGGAGGTGTCCAGCATGCTGCGCAGCGATAATTGGGTCGCCTTCCTGCGCACCATGTACGGCAACGAGCCGGCCGCCTGGCGCGACGACCTGCAGGGCGCCGACCGGCTGCGCTGCATCGTCAACGCCATGACGCGGCTGCGCTTTTGCACGCCGGACGGCGTGATGGACTTCAAGATGAAGGAAAGCGGCAGCCCGCCGCCCGGCTCCGGCCTGTTGCCGTGGTTCGACGTGCCGGGACGGCGCAGCGCCGGCGACACCATCGTCTTCGGCCACTGGTCGGCGCTGGGCCTGCAGTTGCGGCCCCACCTGATCGGCCTCGATAGCGGCTGCGTGTGGGGCGGGAAACTGTCGGCCGTGTGCCTGGAAGACCGCTCGCTGCTGCAAGTCGACTGCCCCACGTTCCAGCAGCACAGCGGCAAGCGGTAAATGGCAGCCATCATGCGTATATGCTTAGTCGAAATCGGTCGTTGGCCTTGCCGCGCCTGGCCCGTATGATGAAGCTTTTGCCTTTGCGACCCCATGCATCCTGATACCGACCGACTGGCGCGCTGGCTGCTCGGCAGCCTGGAACTCGACACCGCCGTCCTGCATGTGGGCCAGTACTGCGGCCGCTGGCGCGCTTCCACGGCGGGCCGGGAATTGGGCAGCTTCCACCTGGTGCTTGATGGCCACTGCTATCTGCACCTCGATGGCGCGGCGCCCATTGCGCTCGGCCCGCGCGATGGCGTCTTCCTGCTGCGCGACCTGCCGCACTTTCTCAGTCCCCACAGCGATCCGCTACAGGCGGTCAGCACGCAGGCGATGCTACCGCTGCAAACGCCCACGGAGCAGCCGGCGACAGCGCTGGCCTGCGGCTTCTTTCAATTTCGCGGCGCCCTCTCCGCCCTGATCGTCGACTCGTTCCCGCCGTATCTGCTGATACGCGGCGACGCGCCCGCCTTCAGCGCCGCTGCCGCGCTGTTCGACCTGATCCTGGCGGAAGCGGGCGGCGATCCGGAACAGCCGTCGCCTTTGACCTCGCGCCTGGTCGAACTGCTGTTCTTTTACCTGATCCGCCATGTGGCGCAGGGCGAGCAGGTGGCGGCCGGCCTGCTGTCGCTGCTGCACCAGCCCGCATTCTCACCGCTGCTCGAACGCATGCTCGATGCACCCGCCGACGACTGGTCGATCGAGAACATGGCCAAGGCGGCCTGCATGTCGCGCGCCAGCTTCTGCAAGCATTTCGCCAGCGCCAGCGGCCATTCGCCAGCCCAGTTCCTGCTCCTGCTGCGCATGAAGATCGCCGCACGCCGCCTGCACGACGGCGTTTCCGTCGAACGCGCGGCCGAACTGGTGGGCTACCGCTCGCACGCCGCCTTTACGCGCGCCTTCAAGCGGGTCACGGGCGAGCAGCCGGGCGCCTACCGGCGCGACCAGCGATTGCGGCAGCTGGCCAGCTAAGCGCCAGCTGAAATCAAGGATCGCACAATCGCAGACGAACGAGCACAAAAGGACGACGCTGACGTCTGTTGCGTGCACGGCATGGCCGATATAATGGCCGGGTGACTTACCAACTTAGCAAGGTACCCCATGTCCCGTCTGACGCTGCACACTCTCGATACCGCCCCGGCCGATAGCCGCCCCTTCGTGGAAAAGGCCATCGCCAACAATGGCTTCCTGCCCAACCTGATCGGCGTGCTGGCCAATGCCCCGCTGGCCCTGGAAACCTATCTGACCGTCTCCGGCATCAATGCGCGCGCCAGCCTGACGTTAATGGAACGCGAAGTGGTGCAGATCACGGCCGCGCGTATCCACGGCTGCGATTTCTGCATCGCCGGCCATAGCGCCATCTCGCTGAAAAAAGCGGGCCGGACGCCGGACACGGTGCGCGCCCTGCAGCACGGCCAGCCGACGGGCGATGCGAAGCTCGACGCCGTCGCCACCTTCGCCACGACCGTCATCGCCACGCGCGGCGCCGTCAGCGACAGCGAATATCAAGCCTTTCTGGCCGCCGGCTACAACGAGCAGCAGGCGCTGGAAGTCGTGCTCGGCATCAGCCTGGCCACCTTGTGCAATTTCTCCAACAGCCTGGCCGGCACGCCAGTCAATCCGCAATTGACGCCCTACCTGCCTGGCGCCGTCTGACATGGGCCGCCTCAATCACTGGCTGCACATGCATGCCGACCAGCTCGACCAATCGTCGGAACTGGCTGAAACCGTATTACCGGCGCTGGCCGGCGACAAGCTGCTGGCCATCGGCGTGCCGCAGGAACATGGCGGCGCGGGCGGCGACGTGCGCGACACCATCGAGGCCATCGCCAGGGTGGCCGAAGAATCCGTGACGGCCGCCTTTGTCTTCTGGGGCCAGCGCTGCTTCATCGAATTCCTGCTGCAAAGCGAGAACCGCGCGCTGGCCGAGCGCCGCTTGCCCGGCCTGCTGGCTGGCACGCAGGCAGGCGCCAGCGGTTTGTCGAACGCCATGAAATTCTTGTCAGGCATCGAGCAGCTGCAAATCACGGGCGCGCGCCACGGCGACGGCTTGCTCGTCGACGGCGGACTTGCGTGGGTGACGAACTTGCGCAAGGCGGGCTTTGTCGCGGCGGCGGCCGTGGCGCCGGACGACGGCGCACCGCCCGTCATCATCGCCTTCGACAGCGGCACGGAAGGCGTCAAGCGCAGCGACGACCTGGACCTGATCGCCCTGCGCGGCAGCAATACGGCCTCCGTCAAGCTGGCGCAGGTGCACATCCCCGCCACCGACATCATCAGCGACAATGCGTCCGCCTGGCTGCCGCAAGTACGCCCGGCTTTCCTCGGCATGCAGTGCGGCCTGTCGATCGGCCTGGCGCGCGCCAGCCTGGCAAAGGCGGCGCAAATTTCCGCCGGCTCGCGCAACCAGCTCACGCCACGCATCGCAGCGCTGCAAGCCACCCTGGAGGCAGCCGTCGCTACCCTGCTGGCCGGCGTGCACGATGGCCGCTTCAAGACGCAGGCGCCAGCCATGTTCCGCCTGCGCATACAGCTGGCCGACGTGCTGCAGCAGGCGCTGATGCTAGAACTGCAAGCCATGGGCGGGCGCGCCTACCTGAACGCCGAACAGCAGGGCTTTGCCCGCCGCTGGCGCGAATCGTCGTTCATCCCCATAGTCACCCCCAGCCTGACGCAGTTGCAATCGGCCTTGCAGCTGTTCGACAGCCAGCAGGCAGCCAAGGCGGCGGGAGCGCAGGCATGAGCGTTGCCGATTGGGCCTTGCAGGCGCAGGATCTGAGCTTCTCGTATGCTGGTGCCGCGCCCGTGTTCCAGCACGTCTCGCTGGGCGTGCGCAAGCGCGAAATCGTCTGCCTGCTGGGCGGCAGCGGCTGCGGCAAATCAAGCCTGCTGCGCGTGCTGGCCGGCTTGCAGCCGCCGTCCGCGGGCGAGATCCAGTTCCTCGACGCTCCCATGCGCGAACCGGACCCGCGCAGCGCCCTTGTCTTCCAGCAGGCCAGCCTCTTGCCCTGGCTGAACGTCACGGGCAACGCCGGCTTCGGCCTGGACTTCAAGCACCAGCCCAAGCTCACGCGCGAGGCGCACCAGGCGCGCGTGGCGCAAGCCATTGAAGCGGTCGGTCTGAAAGGGCGCGAAAAGCTGTATCCATCCGCCCTGTCGGGCGGCATGGCGCAGCGCGTGGCCCTGGCCCGCGCGCTGGCGCGCGAACCGGAACTGCTGTTCGCCGACGAACCGTTTTCCGCCCTTGATGCCATCACGCGCGCCGAGATGCAGTCGTTGCTGGTCGACGTGGTGCACCGCTGGCACACGGCCGTGCTGCTCGTCACGCACGATATCGACGAAGCGATCCTCGTGGCCGACCGCATCTTGCTCATGGGCGGCAAGCCGGGCAACATCGTGCGCGAATGGCCCGTCGCCATCGACCAGCCACGCATCGGCCACAGCGCCGAGGTGATCGCCCTGAAAATGGACATCCTCGACGCCCTGCAGGCGCTGCAAAAGCAGGATCAAGCACCCGCCTTCGCTCACATTTAATCGACCGGAACATTCCCATGACATTCGAAGACCACAACAAACCCCTGCACATCTGCGCCTCGTCCGATTGCGACTGCGGCCTGACGCGGCGCGACTTCCTGCGCATGTCGGCCCTGGCCACGGCCAGCGTTGCCTCGCCGCTGCTGTTCGCCGGTGACGCCATGGCCCAGCAGGGCCCAAAAGGCGACGACCAGCCTGTGAAAATCGGCTACCTGCCCATCACCGACGCCACCCCGCTGCTCGTCGCCCACGCCCGCAAGCTGTTCGAAGCGGAAGGCTTGCAGGCGGAAACGCCGCGGCTGTTCCGCAGCTGGGCGCAGATCATCGAAGCGTTCGTCGCCGGCCAGGTCAACGTGATTCATTTGCTGTCCCCGGCCACGCTGTGGGTGCGCTACGGCGCCAAATTCCCGGCGAAGGTCGTCGCCTGGAACCACGTCAACGGTTCCGCGCTGACGGTGGCCAACGAGATCAACAAGGTTTCCGACCTGGGCGGACGCACGGTCGCGATCCCTTTCTGGTACTCGATCCACAACATCCTGCTGCAGCAAATCCTGTCCTCCAACGGCTTGACGCCGGTCACGCGCGCGCGCAACGCGGCCATCAAGCCGAATGAAGTCAACCTGATCGTGCTGGCGCCGGCTGAAATGGTCTCGGCGCTGGCCAGCAAGTCGATTGCCGGCTACATCGTGGCCGAACCGTTCAATGCGGCGGCGGAAAACGCCGGCATCGGCAAGATCCTGCGCTTCTCGGGCGACGTGTGGAAAAACCATGCGTGCTGCGTCACCTTCCTGTCCGAGCGCGACATCAACACGCGTCCCGAATGGGCGCAAAAGGTCACCAACGCCATCGTCAAGGCGCAGTTGTGGACGCGCTCGAACCAGGTCGACACGGCCAAACTGCTGTCGAACGTGGGCGAGCACCGCTACACGCCGCATCCGCTGCAAGTGCTGACCAAGGTGCTGGCCACCACCGATTACGCCGGCTATGAAAAGCAGGGCCTGATCGTGCACAAGAACTGGCAGCAGCGCCGCATCGACTTCCAGCCGTATCCGTTCGCTTCGTACACGGAAGAACTGGTGCGCGCCATCGGCCGCACCAAGGTCGAGGGCGACACGCACTTCCTGGCCAACCTCGATCCGAAATTCGCCGCGCGCGACCTGGTCGATGACCGCTTCGTGCGCAAGGCCATCACGGCGGTCGGCGGTCCGGCCGCTTTCGGCTTGCCGGCCAACCTGCTGCGCAGCGAAACCGTGGCGGTCTGACAATGGCAAGCAAGTTGTTTACGAAGTTCGGCCTGCCCCTGGTGGGGCTGGCCTGTGCCTTGCTGCTGTGGTCCATGGGCGTGACGGCGCTGGAGAAATCCACGCCCATCGCCACCGCCTTCGCGCCCTTGCCCACGGCGCTGGCGTTCCAGGAGATGGTGGGCGGCGCGGATATCTGGCTGCACGTGGTCCTGAGCCTGCAACGGGTGGCCGTGGGCCTGGGACTGGCCATCGTCATCGGCGTGCCGCTCGGTGTGCTGGTGGCCATGTCGAAGAGCTTTTCCGGCGCGGCCATGCCGCTGTTCCAGCTGCTGCGCATGATTTCGCCGCTGTCGTGGATGCCGATTGCCGTGATGGTGCTCGGCGTCGGCGACGCGCCCGTCTATTTCCTGCTGGCGTTTGCGGCCGTCTGGCCGATTTTGCTCAATACGGCGGCCGGCGTGGCGCGGCTCGATCCGAACTGGCTGCTGCTGGCGCGCAGCCTGTCGGCCACGCGCAGCGAAATCGTCTTCAAGGTGATTTTGCCGGGCATCACGGCCGATATCCTGACAGGCGTGCGCCTGGCCATCGGCATCATCTGGATCGTGCTGGTGCCGGCGGAAATGCTGGGTGTCTCGGCGGGCCTGGGCTACTTCATCCTCGACACGCGCGACCGCCTCGCGTATTCGGAACTGATGGCCGCCATCGTGCTGATCGGGATTTTAGGCTTTATCCTCGACTACCTGGCCCGCGCAGCGCATGCGCGCTGGCTGCACGTCAAAAATTAAGCGGCCTTCTCCAGCGGCAGCGCGGCGGCCACGGCCGCCTGCGTTGCCGCCGCCAGCTCACGCCGGTGCGCGCCTGTCGTCGCCACTGGCGCCAGACAGGTCAAACGCGCCGTGATGGGCGGGCCGCTCAGAATCGCCACCATGCTTTGCGCAAAGCTCATGTCGCCGATGAAATCGACGGCGTGATGCAGCGCCCCCTTGTCATCCACATACACGAGCGCGAACGGCTGCACGGGCACTTGCGCGTCGATGGCCGCCTCGAACAGGTTGGCGTGGAACGGCAGGATCTGCCCTTGCGCGGCGGTCGTGCCTTCGGGGAAGAATGCAATGCGCTCGCCCGCAGTCAACTTATCCACCAGGCCCTGGAAAATCAGACGCAGGTCGCGCTTGCTGCCGCGCGAAATGAAGATGGTGCCGGCGCGCCCCGCCAGCCAGCCCAGGATCGGCCAGGCGCGGATTTCCGCCTTGGCGACGAAACGGCAAGGGTGGACGGCGTTGATGACGAAGATGTCGAGCCACGAAACGTGGTTCGCCACCACCATCGCATGGTCGAGTGCCGGCACGCTGTCTGCCGGCTGCGCCACGTGCACGCCGCAGATGTCGAGCAGCTGCGTCGACCAGCGGCGGATGCGCCGGTTGCGTCCCTCCAGGTCCAGCCAGGGAAAGAGCACGGCGCTCTTGGCCATGCCGCAGCCCAGGTGAATGGCAATGCGCGCGAGGCGGTAGGTAAGCAGAAGTTTCAAATGACACCAAGGTTGGAAGCAAATCCATACAGCCGCGTAGGTCGGCTTAGCTGCGCCGGCGAGGCGCTGCGTAAGCCGACAGGAGCCGCCATGGAATTGTCGGATTACGCGTAGCGCTAATCCGACCTACGGCTCCGATACAAATAATTAACGCTGAAACGCCACCTGTCCGGCAACGATGGTCGCCTTGACGATGCCGCTCAGCTCATAGCCGAGGAAAGGCGTGTGCTTGCCCTGGCTGGCCAGCGAGGCCGACGACACGGTCCAGCGCGCGGCGGGATCGAAGACGCAGATGTCGGCCGCTTCGCCCACGGCCAGGCTGCCGGCCGGGATGCCGGCGACACGGGCCGCGTCGGACGTGACCTTGGCCACGGCGCGCGCCAGCGGACGTGCACCCGCTTGCGGCTGGCCCAGCGCGTAGTCGTCGGCCCATTTCAGGGCCAAGGACAGCAGCAGCTCCAGGCCAGTGGCGCCGGGCGACGCTTCGCCGAACGGCAGCAGTTTTTCATCGTCGTCGACGGGCGTGTGGTCCGAGCACATGGCGTCGACCGTGCCGTCAAGCAGGCCGGCGCGGATCGCATCGCGGTCGCGCTGGCTGCGGAACGGTGGCGTGACCCTGGCGTTCGGATCGAAGAAGCCGATGTCGGCGTCCGTCAGGTGCACATGGTGCACGCCCACGTCGCAGGTGACGGGGAGACCTTCGGCTTTCGCAGCGCGGATCAGTTCCAGGCCGGCCGCCGACGAGATGCGGCACAGGTGCACGCGCGCGCGGCTGGCGCGCATCAATTCGAAAATCGTGTGCAGGGCGATGGTTTCGGACATCACGGGCACGCCGGACAAGCCCAGGCGCGACGCCAGCGGGCCGCTGTGGGCGATGCCGCCACGGCCGATATGCGGGTCTTGCGGGCGCAGCCAGACGGTATAGCCGAAGGTGTTCGCGTACTGCATGGCGCGCAGCAGCACGGTCGTGTCTTCGATCGGCTCTTCCGCCTGCGCGAAGCCGATGCAGCCCGCTTCCGTCAGTTCCGCCATTTCCGTCAGCGACTTGCCTTTCAAGCCCATGGTCAGTGCGCCCAGCGGGTGCACGTGGGCCTTGTTCTGCGTCTTGGCGCGGTATTTCAACATCTCGACCAGGCCCGGCTCGTCCAGCACGGGATCGGTGTCGGGCGGGCACACCAGGCTCGTGACGCCGCCTTGGAGCGCCGCCTGCAGTTCCGATTCCAGGGTCGCCTTGTATTCGTAACCCGGCTCGCGCAGGCGCGCGGACAGGTCGACCAGGCCGGGGGAAACCACCAGGCCGGCCGCGTCGAACGTCGTGTCGGCGGTGAAGCCGGCCGGGGCGCTGCCCACGGCCAGCACCTTGCCGTCGGCGATAAACAGGTCTTGCAAGCCATCGATGCCGTTGGCAGGGTCGATCAGGTGGCCGTTCTTGATATGTAGTGTCGTCATGCTCGCTTACTCGTCCTTGGGCTATCAGCCCTGATTACCAGCCAAAATACTCATCACCGCCATGCGCACGGCGATACCGAACGTCACCTGCGGCAGGATCACCGCCTGCGGACCGTCGGCCACGGCCGAATCGATTTCCACGCCGCGGTTCATCGGACCCGGATGCATGACGATGGCGTCCGGTTTCGCCAGCGCCAGGCGCTCGGGCGTCAAGCCGTAGCTCTTGAAATATTCCTGCGCCGACGGCAGCAGCGCGCCGCTCATGCGTTCATTTTGCAGGCGCAGCATGATGATCACGTCGACGCCTTTCAAGCCTTCATCCATGTTGGTGAAGGTGCGCACGCCCATCTGTTCCAGGCCGCCCGGCAGCAAGGTGTGCGGGCCGATGGCGCGCACTTCCGGCACGCCCAGGGTGGTCAGCGCGTGGATGTCGGAACGGGCCACGCGGCTGTGCAAAATATCGCCCACGATAGCCACCGTCAAATTGGTGAAATCCTTCTTGTAGTGGCGGATCGTGTACATGTCGAGCAAGCCCTGGGTCGGATGCGCATGGCGCCCGTCGCCCGCGTTGACGACGTGGACGTGCGGCTGCTTGGTGTCGATCAGGTGCTTGGCGATCAGGTAGGGCGCGCCCGACTGCGCGTGGCGCACGACGAACATGTCGGCATGCATGGCCGACAGGTTGTCGATGGTGTCGAGCAGGGACTCGCCCTTGCTGGCCGACGAGGCCTGGATGTTCAGGTTGATGACGTCGGCCGACAGGCGCTTCGAGGCGATCTCGAAGGTGGTGCGGGTGCGCGTGGAGTTTTCAAAGAACAGGTTGAAAACGCTTTTGCCGCGCATCAGCGGCACCTTTTTCACGTCGCGGTCGGAAATGCCGACGAACGAGGAAGCGGTATCGAGAATGTGGTTGACGATAGACTTCGGCAAGCCTTCAATCGTCAGCAGATGTTGCAGTTCGCCGTGTTTATTCAGTTGCGGATTAAGCATGGTGGGTATCTATGGTGAGCGTGAATTTTCCATCGTCGGCTTGCTTCAGGACCAGGGCCTGGCCCGGCGGCACGGCAGTGAAGGCGGCCACGAAATCGGCGGCCACCGGCAGCTGGCGTTCGCCGCGGTCGACCAGGGCCGCCAGCATGATCTTGGCCGGGCGGCCATAGTCGAACAGTTCGTTGATGGCCGCGCGCGTCGTGCGGCCCGTGTACAGCACGTCGTCGACCAGCAGGATGGTGGCGCCGGCCACGTCAAAGCTGATCTGCGTCGGCTTGACGTCCGCATGCAGGCCCTTCTGGGCGAAATCGTCGCGGTAGAAGGACACATCGAGCACGCCCAGGCGGTCGAGCAGGTTCAGGTCGCGCGCCAGGCGTTCGGCCAGCCAGGCGCCGCCCGAGTGGATGCCGACGATGGCCACGTTGGGAATGCCCGCCAGGCCGCTCTGCACTTGCTGCAGCAAGACCGCATACAGGGCCTCGGCGTCGAGTTGGGATGGATTCGTAGGATGCGGCATAGAGTTCTTAATCATTCAGGGAGGGAGTCTAGGGTCAGATTAATAATTCGCGTCGAAATACTGTTGCAGGATGATGGCGGCGGCGCGGTCGTCGATGACTTCACCGCGCTTGGCGGCGATGACGGCCGAGGAATAACGCTCATCGACCAGTTCCACGGGCAGGTTGAAGCGGCCATGCACCTGGTTGGCGAAACGGCGGCAGCGCGCGCTCATCTCGTGTTCCGTGCCATCGGGATGGCTGGGCAAGCCCACCACAATGCGGCTGGCACCCCACTCCTTGATCAGGCTATCGATGGCGGCAAACTTCGGCTCGTTCGCCGTGGCCGTGATCACGCTGAGCGGCTTGGCCTGGCAAATCATGGTATTGCCGATGGCCACGCCGATGCGTTTCAAACCGAAATCGAAGGCGAGGATGGTGTCGATGACGTCACCGCTCATGCGTGGCCAGCCTCGCTTGCCAGCATGAGGGGGTCGATACCGAGCAGCTTGATGGCCGCCACGTAGCGCTGCTCGATGGGGAAATCGAACAGGATGTCGGCCGAGGCGCCCACCGTCAGCCAGCCGTTGCGGCCGATCTCGTCTTCCAGCTGGCCCGGGCTCCAGCCCGAGTAGCCGATCGAGACGAGCATGCGCTCGGGACCATCGCCCTTGGCGACGGCTTCGAGCACGTCGATCGAGGTGGTAAACGCCACTTCATCGGTCACCGTCAGCGACGAGGAATAGCGCGCGCCCGGCGTATGCAGCACGAAGCCGCGGTCGTCCTGCACGGGGCCGCCGAACATGATCGGTTCATTGATGATGGGCGTATCGCTGCCGGCCGCCAGTTTCAGGTCGATGCGGTCGAACAGCACTTCCATGGTCATGTCGGTGGGTTTGTTGATGACGACGCCGAGCACGCCGTTTTCATTATGTTCACACACGTACACGACCGTGCCGCCGAAGATCGGATCTTGCATGGCCGGCATCGCAATGAGGAAATGGTTGGCCAGATTCAGGGTGGAGGAACCGGTCGCGGCCGGTTCTCCCACACCCTGCATCAGACGATGTCCTGGTAGAGTCTGGTCGATTTTACTCTTTTTCATACGCGATGCTCTCTCTGTGGGCTTGCTGGCAAGTCTCGCTTACCCCGCTATCGTACGCCTGGCGCAAGCTGCCGCGAATCTTGGGCGGCGCGCACCGTGGTGCCAGGCGTTATTCTTGTTATGTTATAAATTAATGATCAATTCGCTTTGCCTGTGGGCGCATTTCGATGCCAATTGTAAAATTGATTGCAAAATCGCTGTCGCACATAAAGTACCGCGAACATACCCGGTAGTTTACACTGAATTGCCGCCGCAGCGACGCCAAAGGCGCGACGCGAGCGGCCATAAAGCCCTGTTGGCGGCAAAAAATGGCCTATCTTTGACCCTGAACACGCGAAATAATGACAATCAAGACTTCCCTGGTGTGGTTCCGGCGCGATCTGCGCGCGTTTGACCATGCTGCACTGCATCACGCCCTGCGCCAGAGCCAGACCGTGCATTGCGTCTTTGTATATGACACCGCCATCCTGGCTGCGCTGCCGCGCAGCGACCGGCGGGTCGATTTCATCCATGCCAGCGTGGCCGAGCTGGCCGCCGAGCTGCGCCAGCTCGGCGGCGACCTGATCGTGCTGCACGAGGACGCGGCCGAGGCCATCCCGCGCCTGGCCGCCGAGTTGAACGCCGATGCCGTCTTTGCCAACCACGACTACGAGCCGCAAGCGATCGCCCGCGACGCCACCGTGGCCGCCGCGCTCACGCACGACGCGCGCCTGTGGTTCAGCTTCAAGGACCAGGTGATCTTTGAAAAAGACGAGGTGCTGACCTTGTCGGCCAAGCCGTACACCGTCTACACGCCGTACAAGAATGCCTGGCTGAAGAAAATGCGCGCCGAACCCGGCTGCCTGGCGCCGTTCGATATCGAGCCGCACGCGGCCAGCCTGGCGCCGCCGCGCGCCGGCACGCCGGCGCCCCTGCCCACCTTGGACGAGCTGGGGTTCGAGGCCAGCAACCTGGCCGAACTGGCCATCCCCACCGGCATGTCGGGCGCCAGTCAACTGTTCGAGGATTTTTTGCCGCGCGTGGACCGCTATGACGTGGCGCGCGATTTCCCCGCCCTGAAGGGGCCGTCCTACCTGTCCATGCACTTGCGCTTTGGCACCGTCTCGCTGCGCTACCTGGTACGCACCATCGTCGACCTGATGGACCGGGGCGGTGGCGGCGATGGCGCGCCCGTCTGGCTGGCCGAACTGATCTGGCGCGATTTCTACGCCATGATCTTGTACCAGAACCCGCATGTGAAAGGCGGCGCCTTCAAACCGGCCTACGACGCCATCGCCTGGGAAACGGGCCCCGAGGCCGACGCTGCGTTTGCCGCCTGGTGCGAAGGGCGCACCGGCTATCCGCTGGTGGACGCGGCCATGGCGCAGCTGAACCAGACGGGCTATATGCACAACCGCCTGCGCATGGTCACGGCCTGCTTTTTGATCAAGGATCTGGGCATCGACTGGCGCCGCGGCGAAGCGTATTTCGCGCTCCACCTCAATGACTTCGATCTGGCGTCGAACAACGGCGGCTGGCAATGGGCGTCGTCCTCCGGCTGCGACGCGCAGCCCTACTTCCGCATCTTCAATCCCGTCACCCAGTCGGAAAAATTCGATGCCAGCGGGCGCTTCATCCGCCGCTACCTGCCGCAGCTGAAGGCGCTGGGCGACAAGGAAATCCACGCGCCCTGGCTGGTGCCGCGCATGCTGCTCGAACAAAAAAATATCGTGCTGGGACGCGATTATCCGGAACCGCTGGTGCAGCACGACGAGGCGCGCAAGGAAACCCTGGGGCGTTATGCGGTGGTGAAGGTGGTGGCGTAGTCAGGTAATTGATTGGCATTACGGTGATGTCGGGTTACGCGCTACGCGCTAACCCGACCTACCCGACATGCGCCGTCAATCAACAGGCGTAGGTCGGATTAGCGGGGCAAAGCCCCGCGTAATCCGACAACAATGTTGGCGTTGGCGCCGGTTACACCACGCCGTCGCTCAACAACCGTCCCACCTCCGCCAGCAATTCCTCCTCCTGGAACGGCTTGCCGAAATACGCATTCACGCCCAGCTCGAACGCATGCGCGCGGTGCTTGTCGGCGCTGCGCGAGGTGATCATGATGACGGGGATGGCGCGCGTCTTGTCATCGCTGCGCACATTGCGCGTCAAGTCAAAGCCATCCATGCGCGGCATTTCCACGTCGACCAGCAGCAGGGCCGGCATGGCAGCCGGTTCCAGCGTATGCAGCTGTTCCAGCGCATCGACGCCATCTTTGGCCAGCAGCACCTGGTAGCCTTCGCGCTCGAACAGGCGCTGCATCACGCGGCGCACCGTCAGCGAATCGTCGACCACCATCACGCGCACGGCAGGAGCGGCCAGCGCGCTGGAGGCGGCATGCTGCTCGCTGCTGGCCAGCGCATACTGCGACAACAGTTCCGGATGATGCTCGAGGTGCTGAGCCAGCGCCACCGGGTTCAGGATCAGCACGATGTCGCCCGTGCCCAGCACCGTGGCGCCGGCGATGCCCGGCATGCGCGCCAGCTGCGGACCCACGTGCTTGACCACGACTTCGCGGTTGCCCACCACGTCATCGACCTGCAAGGCCAGCCTGTCATTGCCATTCCTCAGCAACAGCACGGGCGCGTAGCGCTGCGTGGCCTGCGCCGCCGGCGTCTCGCCCAGCATGGCCGACAGGTAATGCAGCGCCAGCGACTGCCCGTGCGACTCGATGCGCCCGGCCGCTCGCACCTGCTCCAATTGTTCGCCTTTCAGGTGCAGCACCTGCTCCACCAGCACCGATGGCAAGGCATACGTCTTGCCGTTCGCCGCCAGCAGCACCACTTGCGTGACGGCCAGGGTCAGCGGCAGGTGGATGGTGAAGCGCATGCCCAGGCCCGCCTGCGTCAGCGTTTCCACGCGCCCGCCCAGGGCCAGCGCTTCGGAACGCACGATATCCATGCCAAAACCGCGTCCGGCCAGTTCCGTCAGGCTGTCGGCGGTGGAAAACCCGGGCGTGAAAATCAGTTCGGCCGCCTGCGCGTCGGTCAATGGCGCGTCCGTCGCCACCAGGCCGGCGCCGTGCGCCTTGGCGCGGATGCGCTCCAGGTCCAGCCCTGCGCCATCGTCGGAAAAGGCGATCGCCACTTCATTGCCCTGCTGGCTGACCTGCACCAGCAGCTCGCCCGTCTCGCTCTTGCCCACTGCCAGACGCGCGTCGCGCGGCTCGACGCCGTGCACGATGGCGTTGCGCAGCAGGTGCTCGAAGGGTGCCGCCATGCGTTCGAGCACGCTGCGGTCGATTTCCACGCCGCCGCCGCGGATGTCGAGGTTGACACGCTTGTCGACTTCCTTGGCGCTTTGCCGCGCCACGCGGAACAGCCGTTCGGCGATGCTGGCAAACGGCACCATGCGGATCTGCATCAGGTCGCGCTGCAGCTCGCGCGTCAAGCGCGCCTGCAGCACCAGGTCGTCCGTGACCGCATCGACGCTGTGGCTGAGGTTTTCATGGAAGGACGCCACGTCGTTGACGCTTTCGGCCATCATGCGCGTGAGTTCCTGCAGGCGCGTAAAACGGTCGAATTCGAGCGGGTCGAATTCGCGCTCACTGCCGACTGCCATGCGCGAGGCGATCTGCGATTCGGCCTGCATTTCCACTTCGCGCAGCTGGCGCCGCAAGCGCGCCAGGTTGTCGGAAAACTCGGACAGCGAAGCACCGAGCACGCCCACTTCATTTTCCATTTTAGAACGCGTGATCGACACTTCGCCGGCCTGGTTCACCAGGCGGTCGAGGATATCGGCCCGCACGCGCACCAGCGCCGCTTTCGGTTCGGCGGCCGGCGTGTCTTCCATGCCCGGCAAGGGCAGCAAGGGCTGCTGCAATTGCTCGAAAAGGTGCAGCGCATGGTCGTAATGGGCCAGCAATTCCTCGAAAGCCTGCGGCGTGGCGGTGCCCGCGTGCAGCATGTTTTCGATATGCGTCTCGATTTCATGCGCATGCTGGCCCAGGCGCATGGCGCCGGCCATGCGCGCGCTGCCCTTGACCGTATGCAGGGTACGCAACAGCATCTGCGCCTGGCCGCTGTCGTGCGGCTGCTGCTGCCAGCTGCGCAGCGCCTCGCCGATCTGCGGCAGCAGGTCGGCGCCCTCTTCCAGGAAGACGGACAAGAGATCGAGGTCGAGTTCATCGCTGATGCCGGCGCTGGCTGCCAGCAGCGCGGCCGCATCGGCCGGCATGATGGCGGGCGCTGGCGCTTCCGGCGCCGCATGTTCCAATGGCGGCGCATGCTCGAAACCGGCGTCGAACAGGTCGTCGCTGGCGCCGCTGTCCTGCGCCGGCGCCGGCACGTCGGCAGCCTCCGGCTGCAGCGCATCGGCGACGATGCTTGCATATGTCGATTCGAACAGGGTCTCAAGCTGCGGCAGCGGGACTTCAGCGACCGGTTCGGCGGGCTGCGCCGACGCGCCGACGATGCTGGCATAAGCTTCCGCGAACAGGGCGTCAAGGCGGTCTTCCTTGCTCTCGCCGGGCGGCGCCGTCAAGGCGCGCCACAGAGTGTTGAGCGCTTCGATCATGTCCGGCTGCGTTGGCGCCAGGTCGCCCAGCGCGAATGCCTGCAGCATTTGCCCGATGCGCTGCGTGGCCTGTTCCAGCACGTCGTGCTGTTCGGCGCGCAAGCCGGCCAGCGGCGGCACCACCGTTTCGATCACCGTTTCCAGCGCGTGCGCCAAGTCGCGCAAGGACTGGAAGCCCACCGTGCCCGACGTTCCCGCCAGGGTATGCACGGCTTGCAGCGCCTCGGCGCTGACGGCGCGCTGTTCATGGCGCCATTCGCCGAAGTCGCGCGTGAGCACGCGCAGCAATTCATCCGTCTCGGCCAGGTAGATGTTGTACAAGGGAAGGCTGATGCGCAGTTCGCCCACGTGCTTGAGGTGATCGTCAGGCGCTTCGTGGAGCGTCGGCGCCGTGGCCAAGGGAAGTCCGATCACATTGCCATTGCTGGCCACGGGCGCGGCCGGGCGCGGCTTGCGCAGTTCGAACGGTCCGCCTTCGCGCACGCGCTCGGCCGCCATCAGCAGCATGCCGGCCTCGCGCTCGCGCCCCGCGCCGCCTTCCAGTTCCGCCACCCATTCGCTGAGCTGATACCAGCCGTAATTGAGCAAGGTAAACAAGTCGTCGCTGACGGGGCGCGCCTCGGCCAGCCAGGTATTCATGACGCGTTCGATGGCGCCGGCCGCCTCGGCAAACTGCGCCAGGCCGATCATGCGGCTGCTGCCCTTCAAGGTGTGGAACGAGCGGCGCAGCATGGCCAGGTGGTCGCCGCTGGCGGCTTGCTCGCGCGGCAGGGCCAGGGTGGTGTCGATGAAGGTCAGCACTTCGCGCGCTTCGGCGATGAAAATGTCGAGCATCTCGGCGTCGACATCGGTCACTGCCGGCGCGGCATCCATGCCGGCTGGCGCGGCGGGCGCGAGGGCCTGGTCGAGCAAGGGCACCGGCACGGCGCCGGCGGCGGCGACTTTTTCAAATGGCAGCGCGCGGAAAGTACCGGCGGCCGCATCGAAATGGAAACGCCCGCTGGCCGCCTGCGCGTTGCGGCCCAGCATATCGACAAAAAAGCCCAGCGCGCTGACATTTTGCGCGATCTCGTCGAGCGCCTCGGCGCGCCCATCCGCGTTGGCGCCGGCACCGGCCAGCTGCCGCACGGCCGCATCGACCTGCAGCACGGCGCCGCGCGCATCTTCCTGTCCCAGTCCGGCCAGCTGTTGCTGCAACTGCTCCAGCACGGGCGCGACGCCGTCGAGAGCTCCCGCCTGCGCCTGCGCTGCACCCGCTGCATCCGCGTAATAGGCGTTGAGCACCTTTTCCACCTGGCGCAAGCCCGTCTTCATTTCCTCGGCAAGCGCGGCCACCGTCTGGCCCTGTTCGATCTGGCGCGACAGTTCGCCCGCCGTAACGGGCGGCGGCGCTTCGCCGGCCAACAGCGCCTGCAGGCGCGCGGCGATGGTTTCCGCGTTGCCGGCGAAATCGTCGGGCAGGCGGCGCAACTGCTCCAGGCCCGTGTCCGCAAACAGCAGCGCCATGCCGATTTCATTTTCCAGGGCCCCACTGCGCCCGCTGGTCACGGCTTGCCGCGCCACGGCCGCGCATTCGCGCAGCAGGCTGGCCAAGGCCGGCTGCTTCAAGGTCTCCACATGCGCCGCCACTTCTTGCAGCGACGCGTCGAAATCCGTGCCCAGGACTGGATCGAGGTCGGCTTGCGCCAGGCGGCTCCAGCTGGCGCGCGCCTGCGCCAGGGCCGTGCGGGCGCCTTGCAAGGCATCCTGGTCGACCTGGCCGTAGCGCCGCGCTTCCACGTCGGCGGGCAGCATGCCTTCCAGGGCGAAAGCGGCGCGCAACTGGCGTGCCTCCGGCGTCGGCTCGCGTGCCGCGGCAATGAAGAACAGGACGTCGCGCAACATCGCTTCAGGCAGGCTGGCCGTGCCCTGCGCCAGGCGGCGCAACTGCAGGTTGATCAGGCCGAACAGCTGCTTGACGTTGAGCGTGCCCATGCCCTCGCCGCTGGCCGCCAGCCCGGCAAACGCCTGCATGGCGAACCAGAAGGTGCGCGCAGGCGCTTCCTGCTGCGCGTCGGCCACGAGGGTCAAGATGGCGTGCAGGTCGCTGGCGTGCTGGCGCCGCGCCGCGTCATCCTGCGCCTTCAGGAAGGGCAGCAGGGATTTTTCAAAGCGCCCGCGCCAGGCCGGGTAATCGGCGCTTGGTGGCGATTCCGCCAGCGCGATGGCATGCCCTTCCAGCGTCGATGCTGGCGGAAAAAACAAGTCGGCCGGGTGGATGCGTTCGGCGCCCAGCATGGTTTGCAAATCGCGGTAATAGGGGAACAAACGCGCCGGCTGCGGCGGCGTGCCGGCCACCAGGTCTTCCAGGTATTCGCTCAGGGCCTGATACAGTTCGGCGACGACTTGCGCATGGTCCAGCGTGTATTCGAGGCTGCCGTCGCGAAAGCGCGCCAGCGCCTGTTCCGCAGCGTCCGTCAGCAGGCTGGCGCCGGCCACGTCCACCATCACCAGCGCGCCATGCGCCTGGTGCAGATGCGAGCGCGCATGCTGCAGGGCCGTGGCGCGTTCCTCGCGCTCGCGGCCACCCGCTTCGAACAGGGCCGTTTTCGAGCGGCCCAGCGCTTCGCGGATTTCCACCATCACCCACGACAGAGGTTCGCTGTCGAACGGCTTGGATTGCTGTGGACTATCTGGTGTGCTCATGCATGCCTCGGTAAGGAAATCGCCCTGGACTGGCGCGGCGTTCAGGCGGCGACGCGGAAGCGCGACACCGAATTTTTCAGTTCCTGCGCCAGCATCGACAGTTTATGGATCGACTGCGCCGTTTGCTGCGTGCCGTCCTGGGTCTGCTCCGTCACGCTCAGGATATGCTGGATATTCAAGGCCACGCCGCTGGCCGAACCGGCCTGCGTGCCGGTGGCGAACGAGATGCCCTGGATCAGTTCCGCCAGATGTTTCGATACCTGGCTGATGTCGTTCAAGGCCGCGCCGGCCGCGTCGGACAGGCGTGCGCCCTCGACCACGCCCTGCGTGGACGTTTCCATCGCCCGCGTCGCATCCTGGGTATCGGCCTGGATGGTGCGCACCAGCGCGCCGATCTGCTTGGCGGCGGCGGCCGAGCGTTCGGCCAGGCGCTGCACTTCCTCGGCGACGACGGAAAAGCCCCGTCCCGCCTCGCCGGCCGATGCGGCCTGGATGGCGGCGTTCAGCGCCAGCACGTTGGTCTGCTCGGTGATGTCGGAAATGAGTTCGGTGATTTCGCCGATTTCCTGCGACGATTCGCCCAGGCGCTTGATGCGTTTGGAGGTATCCTGGATCTGCTCGCGGATTTCATGCATGCCCTTGATGGCGTTTTCCACCGCCGTCGAACCCTGCTGCGCGGCCGCCACCGACTGGCGCGCCACGTCGGCCGAGACGCTGGCCGACTTCGACACGTCGGTAATCGCATTGGCCATCTTGACGACGGTGGCGCTGACGCCCTGGATTTCGCGCGACTGCTGCTGCGACGCGATCAGCAGCTTGCTCGAGATGCTTTGCGCCTGCGTCGAAGCGCGGTTGACCTGCTCGGCCGTTGCCGTCACCCGCCCCACCAGGCCGCGCAATTCCTCGACCGTGTAGTTGACGGAATCGGCGATGGCGCCCGTGATGTCTTCCGACACGGTGGCCTGCACCGTCAGGTCGCCGTCGGCGACCTTCTGCAATTCATTCATCAGGCGCAGGATGGCCGCCTGGTTCTGCTCATTCCTGGCCTTCGCCACTTCCTCTTTTTCCTGCGACTGCAGGCGCCGGATTTCCGCTTCCTGGCGCCGCCGCTCGGCGTCGCGCGTGCGGTTGACGGAGTCCTGCAGCAGCACCCTGCCGATGCCGGCCGCCGCGATCAGGGTCAGCAACACGCCGCCGACCATCATCCAGAAGGCGACACCCAGGGTTTCCTGGTTCGCGTGGTACATCTGCTGCAGCAGGGTCAAGCGCTGGCGCAGGTCTTCGTTTTCGTTGAAGATCAGCTGTTCGGCGCTTTTCGCCGAACTGAATTTATCCAGGCGGTCAAGTATCGACGAGACCAGCTTCTGGTACGTGTCGAAACTGGCTTTCAGCGCCACCATCCGGTCGCGCAGTTCGGCGTCGCGCGTGGGCGCCAGCTGCAGCGACACGCTGCCATTGAGCAAGCCTTCGACGGCGGTGCGGAAATACGTCGTGTCGCGCCCCAGCGAAAATGCCGTTTCCGAGCTAATGCTGCCCGACGACAGGAACTCGCTGGCGCTGCGGCTCATGCGTTGGCTCAGCATCATCAGGCGGCCGATGACGGCCAGGTCGCGCGCATTGCCGCCGCGCTGCACCTTCAGGGCCCCGATTTCCTCGGTCTGCGCCAGCAGCGCCGGCGACAGCGCGTTCAATTGCTGCAAGGTCTTGTCGAATTCGCCCAGCTCCGGCTTCAGGCGCAAGATGGTGCTGGCCGCGCGGTCGCTGCTGGCCCATTTTTTACGCGCGTCGGCCACCGCCGCCAGCAGGGCGGAACGCGACTCGCCGATATCGCGGCCGTGATACGTCCCGCCGCGCAGCATCAGGCGGAAATCCTGGTTCAGTTCATTGCGGCTTTCCTCGAGCTGGCGGAACGCTTCCGGGTTGCCTTGCACGGCGTTCGGCGCAGCCTTGCCGATGCGCTGCGAATGCATCAGCGCATCGCTGGCCAGCTGCGTCTGCGCCGAGGCGATATTGCCGCTGCGCGTATTGAGGCCGACAAACAGCAGGCTGGCGGCCAGGCTCAGAGCCATCACCGTCGACAGGATGCTCAATTGTTTTTGCAGCGGCAGGTGGCCGATCAGCGGCAGCTTCAAGTCGCGGGCAGGCGCGCTGGCCAGCGACTTGCGCCGCCCCAGCGCGTCGCGCAGGCGCAGCGGCAGGTCGGCCGCC
>NZ_LBCO01000024.1:635959-659283 GCF_000988085.1 Janthinobacterium sp. KBS0711
GCCGGCTCCAAGGGCGCGTGCTCCGCTTCGGGCATGCCGGCCGCCAGGATGGGGGAATTGGCGCCCATCAGCACATATCCTTGTGGACGGCAAGGCCGCCAAAGCCGGCGTCGAGGAAGCGTTCCGATTGCGCCAGCTGGGCCAGGTCCAGGCGCAGCCACTGCTGCCCTTCACTGTCGCGCAGCGTTTGCGCCGCCCACGATGGGAGCACACCCTGCGCCGCATCCTGAACGGGTACGGATTGCATCGCGCGCAGCTGGCGCAAGCCCAGTACGCGCTCGACCAGCAGGGCGCAATTGAGGCCCAGGCGGGGAGAAAAGGTGATGATGCGGCAGTGATTGCCGGGCGCGCAGGCCGGTCCACCCATGTAGCGGGCCAGGTCGACGACTCCCGTCAGACGTCCGCGCATGGCCGCCAGGCCCAGGTACCAGTCCTGCGCCAGCGGCACGCCCTGTATCTGCACACCGGAGGCAATGACGATTTCACCGAGCTGCGTCAGGTCGAGCAGGCACGCCCGGCCGCCGAGCATCACGCCCAGTTCCTTGCGCGCGGCCAGCGCGCCGCTGCGCGCAGCCTGTATCCGCTCGATCAATTGCAGCTGATACTGGCGCAAGCGCCCCTGCCGCGCGCCCGTCTCGAAAGATGGCATGGCGGCAGCGGCTGGCGCAAAGGCCGCTGTGGACACGCCGTGACCTGGCATCGTGTGCATTCTCAGGAAATCGCGGCGATCTTGGCCAGCAGCTCGGCTTCGACCACCGGCTTGACCAGGTAATCGCGCGCGCCCTGGCGCAAGCCCCAGATGCGGTCCGTTTCCTGGCTCTTGCTCGAGCAGATAATCACGGGCACGTCCTGCAGTTCGGGATCGCGGGCGATGGCGCGCGTGATCTGGAAGCCATTCGCACCGGGCATCACCACGTCCATCAGGATCAGATCGGGCCTGGCCTGCTTCAGCTGCGCCAATGCGTCGGCGCCGTCCTGCGCCGTGAGAACGGCGTAACCGGCACGCACCAGCATCTCGCTCAGGTAGTAGCGTTCTGTCGGCGAGTCATCGACGATCAGAATTGTGTGTATGGCCATCTGCTTCCTTGCTGCGTTGTAATCAATAAACCACTTACTCAAAATGCCCGGCCAGGTGCAGCCGCACGGCTTCCAGCAGCGCCTCGTTCGCCAGCGGCTTGACCAGGCAGGCGCTGGCGCCAGCCATAGCGCCGCGCGCACGGTCGAACAAGCCTTCCTTCGACGACAGCATCAGCACCGGCGTGGCGTGATACGCGGCGCTGGCCTTGATCAGCGCACACGTGCGGTAACCATCCAGGCGCGGCATCACGATGTCGCACACGATCAGCGCCGGCTGGCAGTCGGCGATCTTGGCCAGGGCCTCGAAGCCGTTTTCCGCCACCACCACGCGGTAACCGGCTTCGCGCAAGACCTTCTCGGCCGCGCTGCGTATCGTCGCACTGTCGTCGATGACGAGTATCGTCACGCCCTCGCAGGCGCCATCGGACGATACCGCGGGCAGGAAAGGACGCGTCATGTGATTATTCGATAATCTTTCATACCATAGCACAGGCGTGCCGCCATTTCATGGGCGGCAGCGGCGTGCTTGCGCATCATGCTTGATTAAATGGCCACCATCTCGAAATCATCCTTGCGCGCGCCGCATTCAGGGCAGGTCCAGTTCATCGGCACATCGGCCCAACGCGTGCCGGGAGCGATGTCTTCGTCGGGCAGGCCGGCCGCTTCATCATAAACCCAGCCGCAAATAAGACACATCCACGTTTGGAATTGCTGCGTTGTTTCGTTGCTACTCACGTTCTGCCACCCTTCAATCAAGTAAAATGCTGAATTAGGTATCTTAATCTACCCGCCGTGCAAAACCAAACTTCTCCCCTCATATTAAGCTTCGGCGTGTCCGATCCGGTCGGCGCGATCGGTATCCAGGCCGACCTGGCCACTTTTTCAGCCTTCGGCTGCCATGGCTTGTCCGTCACCACGGGCCTCTTGATCAGCGATACGGCCCGCGTGGAAGACGTGCAGGCGGTCGACCCGGACTGGGTTTCCGACCAGGCGCGCGTGCTGCTGGAAGACATGTCCGTCGCCGCCATCAAGATCGGCGCGCTGGGCAGCGTGGAAAACGTCACGGCCATCGCCGAAATCGTCTCCGACTATCCGGACGTGCCGCTGATCCTCGATCCCTTCATTTCGGCGCTGCCGGAACAGGGCATGGACGACGAAGACATCCTCACGGCCGTGCGCCAGCTCCTGATTCCGCAAACGACCCTGCTGGTGCTCTCGCCGGTGGAACTGGAGCGCCTGGCCGAGACCTGGCGCGACGCCGACCCGGACGACACCCTGCAAAACGACGTCGACTACCTGGTGGCGCTGGGCTGCGAATACGTGCTCGTCACCGGCATGCCGGCCGACGCCAGCAAGTCCGGCACGGCCGAAGGCAAGTTGCGCGCCAATACCCTGTTCGGCGAGGACGGCGTGGTGCGCCACGACGTATGGCAGCACCTGCCCGGCATCTTCAACGGCGCCGGCAGCACCCTGTCGGCCGCCGCCACCGCTCTGCTGGCCCTGGCGGAAAACGAAGACGATGTGCCGCAGGTGGTCGTGGCGGCGCAGGAATTCACGGCCGGCGCGCTGGCGCACGCGCGGCGCCACGGCATGGGCAAGCTGGTGCCGAACCGGCTGTTCCGGCAGCAGCCCCAGCGCGGCGCCCAATAATTCTGTAGTAGACCAGACAGACGACACAGACAACGATCCACTTTCAAGGCACGATTATCATGACGACGACTTCACAGAACGACATCCTGTTTGCCCGCGCACAAAAAACCACGCCAGGCGGCGTCAATTCGCCCGTGCGCGCCTTCCGCTCCGTGGGCGGCACGCCGCGCTTCATCACGCGTGCCGAAGGCCCGTATTTCTGGGATGCGGACGGCAAGCGCTATATCGACTATATCGGTTCCTGGGGCCCGGCCATCGTCGGCCACGCCCATCCGGAAGTGGTGAAAGCCGTGCAGGATGCGGCTGCGCTGGGCCTGTCGTTCGGCGCGCCAACGGAAGGCGAAGTGCTGATGGCCGAGGAAATCACGCGCCTGGTGCCGTCGATCGAGCAGGTGCGCCTGGTCTCTTCGGGCACGGAAGCGACCATGAGCGCCCTGCGCCTGGCGCGCGGCGCCACGGGACGCGACAAGATCGTCAAGTTCGAAGGCTGCTACCACGGCCACGCCGATTCGCTGCTGGTGAAAGCGGGCAGCGGCCTGCTCACCTTCGGCAACCCGACGTCGGCCGGCGTGCCGGAAGACTTCGTGAAACACACCCTGGTGCTCGACTATAACAACGTGGAACAGCTGAAGGACGCCTTCGACAGCTTCGGCGCGGACATCGCCTGCGTCATCGTCGAACCGGTGGCAGGCAATATGAACCTGGTGAAAGCGACGCCGGAATTCCTGCAGGCGATGCGCGAACTGTGCACGCAGCACGGCGCCCTGCTCATTTTCGATGAAGTCATGTGCGGCTTGCGCGTGGCCCTGGGCGGCGCGCAGGCGCTGTACGGCATCAAGCCGGACCTCACGGCGCTGGGCAAGGTGATCGGCGGCGGCATGCCGGTGGCGGCCTTTGGCGGCAGCGCGGCGCTGATGCACAACATGGCGCCGCTGGGCGCCGTCTACCAGGCCGGCACTTTGTCGGGCAACCCGGTCGCCGTGGCGGCCGGCATGGCCACCTTGAAACTGATCCAGCAGCCGGGCTTCTACGAGCAGCTGGGCGCCACGGCCAAGCGCCTGGCCGAAGGTTTGACAAGCGCGGCAAAGGAAGCGGGCGTGGTCTTCTGCGCCGACTACATCGGCGGCATGTTCGGCATTTATTTCAGCGAAACGCCGCCGACCAGCTACGCGGAAATGATGGCCGGCGACCGCAGCAAGTTTAACGCCTTCTTCCACGCCATGCTGGACGAAGGCGTGTACTTCGCGCCCGCCGCCTTCGAAGCGGGCTTCGTCTCGGCGCAGCACGATGATGCCGTCATCGACGCCACCATCGCCGCCGCGCGCAAGGTGTTTGCCGCCCTCGCCTAAGCGTTTTATACGGTTGCGGTGTCCATCACCGCGGCCACCAGCGCCGGCAGGCTGGCCATGTCGTTGAACACGACATGCGCGCCGGCCGCCTTCAGGCGCGCTTCCTGGCCGGCGGCGATATGTCCGCCGCCGATGAATCCCAATACCGTCATGCCCGCCGCCACGGCCGCCGTCACGCCCGTGACGCTGTCTTCCAGCACCAGGCACTGGCTTGGCGGCACGCCAAAGGCGGCAGCCGCCGCCAGGTAGACGCCCGGGTGCGGCTTGGCATGGCCCACCAGGTCCGGCGTGAACACGCGCTTGTCGAACAGCGGCGCCATGCCGGTGCGCTCGAGCGCCGACAGCACGCGTGCGCTGACGCTGTTCGACGCGACGGCCTTGGGCAGCGGAATGGCGGCCAGCGCCTGCGCCACGCCGGGCACGGCGCGCAATTGCGCATCGCAGGCCGCATCGACGGCATTGCCGATGGCCATGATCTCGTCGGCCGGCAATTGCGGCAAACCCAGTTCCTTGTAAATATCCTGCATCAGCGGCACCAGGCGCTGGCCCAGGCGCGGCTCGATCAAGCCTTGCAGGGTGACGCCCTCGGGCAGGTTCGGCAGGCGCGGCCCCAGCAACTCCAGCAGCGCTTGCAGGGCCACGGCTTCACTGTCGATCAGCACGCCATCGCAGTCGCTGATCAGATGGGTAAAGCGCGGTGGGGTGGTGGCGGTATCAGGCATGGACTCTCCAGAAGACAACGGTGACGGGAAATGCGGCGGCCAGCCGGCCAAGGCCGGCATTGTAACGATCATAGGTGGAACAGGCGGACGCTACCACGCAGAAAACGTCTGAATGACGATACTTTTCTGCACAGCAGCCGGCAGGCATGAATCAGCAAATATACAATACCAATTAAATACCACGCAATACCAGTGATTATCGCCGATTTTTGAATTTGCTGCGCTCGTCCTGAAACCGGAGCGCGCGAGCGCCCCGGCGACAAGCGCTTATTTCAGCCAGCCGCGGTGGCGGAAGTACAGGAAGGGCGCGATGGCGCTGGTGATCATCAAGCCCCAGGCCCATGGATAGCCGAACGACCATTCCAGTTCCGGCATTAGCTTGAAGTTCATGCCGTACACGCTGGCGATCAGGGTCGGCGGCAGGAAGGCCACGCTGGCCACCGAGAAGATCTTGATGATCTTGTTCTGGTTGATGTTGATGAAACCGACGGTGGCATCCATCAGGAAGTTGATCTTATCGAACAGGAAAGAGGTGTGGCCATCGAGCGATTCGATGTCGCGCAAAATCTGCCGCGCTTCCTCGAACTGCTCGGAATTCAATAAGCGGCCGCGCATCAGAAAGCTCACGGCGCGGCGCGTATCCATCATGTTGCGGCGGATACGGCCATTCAAATCTTCCTCGTGGGCAATCGCATTCAGCGCTTCAGCCGCGTGCGCATCGGTAAATTCCTTTTGCAGCACGCGCGTGCTGACTTCTTCCAGGTTCTGGTAGATGCCTTCGAGCACATCGGCCGAATATTCGGCATCGGTGGCGTACAGGTCGAGCAGCACGTCCATGTAGTCGGCAATCGAGCCGGGCCGCGAACGGGCGCGCATGCGCACCAGGCGGAACACGGGCAAGTCGTCCGTATGCATGGAAAACAAAATCTTGCGGGCCAGGATGAAAGCCACGGTGATGACGCGCGACGGGCCATCGTCCTCTTCGCGCAAGAAATCCGTGCGCAGGTGCAAGTCGCCGTTTTCCGCTTCGTAATAGCGGGCTGACGCTTCAATATCCTTGACTTCGTCTTCGCCCGGCAGCGTGACGTTGTAGATGGCCTTGACCCAGGCCCGTTCATCATCGGTAGGGTCGGTCAGGTCGACCCATACCGGTTCGGCGTTTTCGAGGTCTGCGCGGCTGTCGATCGGCACTTGGTTGAGCCGGCCATTCTGTAATACAAAGACATTGATCATGCGCGCTCTCAGCCGGATGTGGGGTTATCGTGATGTGCTGGCGCTGGCGCCAAAAATGAAAACAGCGCAAGTGTACCCGCAAAGGCCTTTTCACGACCACCCCCGGCACCGCTTTTTCACGGAAAAAGTGCGGCGTTGCACCAACCGGGGTCGATTAAGATGCTGCGTCGCAATAGTGCTAATCAGGCAGCTTTGATTTTATGCAAAGAAAGCCCGCTGCCATCAAGGCAATTCGGCCGCCCCCATGCGGCGCAGGATGACGCCCGTGCGCCGGTTCAGGTAGCCCGTATCGCGGTGACGGTCGTAAAAGCGGGGATTCGGCAGCATCACGGCCAGTTTCGCCGCCTGTCCCGCGCTCAGGCCCGCCGCGCTGACCCTGTAATAGTGGCGCGCTGCCGCTTCGGCGCCAAAGGTGCCCGTGCCAAACTCCACCACGTTCAGATAAATCTCGAAAATGCGCTCTTTTTCCATCAGGTTTTCCAGCATGTACGTGATGATCAGTTCCTGGCCCTTGCGCACATAGCTGCGCGAACCGGACAGGAACAGATTCTTCGCCAGTTGCTGCGTGATGGTGGAGCCACCGGCCACGACCTTCTGCTTCTTGCTGTTTTTTTCATACGCCTTTTGCAAGGCTTCCCAGTCCACGCCTTCGTGCTCGGAGAAATTCGCGTCTTCCGAGGCGATGATGGCCCGTTTCAGATTATTCGAGATGCGGTTGTACGGCACCCACGTCTGCTTGATGGTGGCATTAGGATTCTTGTCCTGCAAGACAGACAACTGTTCGCGCATAAAAGCCGTGCTGGACGGATTATGGTCGACCCACCACCAGATTTGCAGGAAGAAATACAGTTGCACGACGATAAAGGCCAGCACGGGCACGATGAACAGCCACTTGATCCAGCCGTAGCGGCTGCCACGGCCGGTCTTGCGCTGGCCCTTCTTGCCGGCGCTCACAGGGCACTGCGCAGCTGCGCCAGCAAGTCCTGCGTCTGCGGCCGCACGCCGCGCCACACGTAAAACGCTTCGGCCGCCTGCTCCACCAGCATGCCCAGGCCGTCGCGCACCTGCGCGCCATGCTGGGCGGCAAAGTCCATGAAGACGGTAGGCTGAGCGCCGTACATCATGTCCAGCGCCAGGGTGTGGCTGCCGAAGATACCGGGCGGCACGGGCGGCAAGTCGCCCACCAGGCTGGCCGAGGTGGCATTGATGACGATATCGAAGACGCCATCGGGCTGCGTGAAACCGCCGGCGCGCAGCTGAGCGGGGTGCGCCAGCGCAGCGGCAAACTGCGCCACCAGCGCCTCGGCCGTGGCCACGGTGCGGTTGGCAATGAAGATTTCCTGCGGTCCCTGTTCCAGCAAGGGCAGCACGACGCCGCGCGCGGCGCCGCCCGCGCCCAGCAGCAGGACGCGCTTGCCGGCGACACTCACGCCCGCGTTGCGCACGATGTCGGCCACCAGGCCCGCGCCATCGGTATTGTCGCCAAGAATGGTGTCGCCATCGAAACGCAAGGTGTTGACGGCGCCGGCCGCCTGCGCGCGCGGCGTCAGCTCGGTCGCCAGCGCGCACGCGTCCAGTTTGAAGGGCACCGTCACGTTCGCGCCCTTGCCGCCCTCGGCAGCAAACGTGCGGGCCGCCAGCGCAAAGCCGTCGAGCGGCGCCAGCCGGCGATCGTAGACGATGGGCTCGCCCGTCTGCAGGGCAAACGCGGCGTGGATCAATGGGGACTTGCTGTGGGCGATGGGATTGCCGAAGACACAATATTGATCAGGATTCATTGCTTGCTTGTTCAATTGCTGCCGCCAGTCAGGTTAGCTTCCATTTTTTCTTCGCGCGTAAATTTGAAGCGGGTGATGACGACCCACAAGTCATCCTTGTCACTCGACAACATATTCGGTGGGAAACGGCCGAACGGCGCCGCGCGGCGCACGATGGCCAGGGCCGCCGCATCCAGTGCCGGATTGCCCGAGCTTTTTTCCACGCGGGCGCCACCTTCCTTCTGGTAAATCGTGCCGTCCTGGAAGATGGGGATATAGACGACCAGTTCGCCATACATCTTGCGGCCATTTTTTTGCGGGAAATTCAGAGTGCCGATTTCCTCGATGCGCTTTTGCAAGGTCTTGTAATACATGGCATAGCCGACCTCTTGCGTGCTGGGCGTAATGAACGTCTTGCGTGGACGCTTGTTCTGGTCTTCCACGGTCTGGCTGATCTCGGCCGCCATGCGGGCGATGGCCTTGCTGCTTTCCATCAAGTCCGAACCGGTGGCCAGGGGATTGGGCTTGTCCTTTTCCGTGACGGGCGCGGCGCTGTAAGGCGTCGGCCTGGCCGCCTGCGTCAGCAGTTCCTGCTGCTTTTGCTCCAGTTCGGCAATGCGGCGGGCGCTGGCCTTGACGCTGTCGCCCTCTTCCACCTTGCGCATGTCAGGCAAGGGCGACTTGGCGCGGCCCTTGTCGGCTTGCCCACCGCCATCGAGGTTGGCTTGCGCCAGGGCGTCGGCCTTCAGCGGCTTGTTCGCATGCTTGGCGTTGACCAGGATCACTTCCAGGCCGGGATCGGTGGCCACGGCCCGCTGCGGGGCCGGGGCGACAAAATGCATCGCCAGCAAGGCGCCGTGCGCCAGCAGCGATACCGCCACGGCGATCATGAGGAAACGATTCTCTCGGAAAGACTTCACGCGCAACCTAGTTCCTTACAACACAAGATACAAGATGGCTGAATTCTACGTCAAAGGGCGGCGCCGGCAACAGTTTTCAGCACCGCCTTTGTGGCGTGACGACGGCCTTATTTGACCTCGGGTTCGCTGACCACGTCTTCGCTGGCCAGTTCCGCCACTTCCGCATCGGCGTCGCTGACCTGGTTCGCCGCTTCCGGCGATGGCTCGGCCGCCACGTCGCCTTCTTCCGCGCCTGCGTCGCCCGCCTCTTCCTCGTAGTCCAGCTCGGCATCGGCCGCCGCATCGGGTACGGCGGCGATTTCCAGCAAGCGTGCTTCGATGCTCAGGTCAACTTCATCCCAGCGCAGCAAGTCCAGTTTCACCTGGGCGCCGCGCGCCACCGATGGCATGCCCGGCAACTTGATGACCAGCGGAATGTCGACCAGGCGCAGGATTTCGTCTTTCAGCACGACGGCGTCGACCTGGCGCGCGTTTTCCTGGTGCAGCCAGCGCAAGCACCAATAGCGTTCCATGTTCGACTGGAAATCGCCATACGCGGCATACGCGGCATCGAACGCCGAAACGATGGCGAACAGATTCGCGTCGCGCGGCTTGAACGGGGCCACCAGCGGCGCCGTCACGCCATGCTCGGCGCAGGCGATGATTTGCCACTGGTTCACCAGGTCCGTGTAGCGGCGCAGGGGCGAGGTGCTCCACGCATATTGGTCCACGCCCAGGCCCTGGTGCGGCGCCGCATGGGTCACCATGCGCACCTGCATCTTTGCCGCCCAGCTATTGCCGCTGCCGCCGCCCTGGCTGCGGTAGATGCCGGGCACGCCATGGTCGTGCAGCATCTTGCCCCAGGTACTGTTGGCAAAAATCATCAATTCGGCGACGATCTTGTCGAGCGGCGCGCCACGCTTGCGGCGCGCCACGGTGACGATGTCGTTTTCCACATAGAAGTTGAAATCGACGCGGTTATTCTGTTCCGGCTTCAGGCCAAACGCTTCGCGCTTCTTCATGCGGCCCTGTTCCAGCTGCTGCGCCCATTGCCACAGCACGGCAAAATCGGCCTTGTGCGGGTACTCGCCTTCGCCGCTGGCCAGGGTTTCCTCGTTGACCAGGTCATCGAGCTGGTTATGGCGCAAGTTGCTGGCAATCGGCACCAGCTCGGCGCGCGTCTGCGTGCTGACCACGGCCCAGTCGGCTTTCGGGTCCAAGGTCGCGTACAGCGACAGGGCCGGGCACGTCGTGCCTTCCGCCAGGGTAAACGCGTTGACGATTTCGTCCGGCAGCATGGTGATCTTGTCGCCCGGCATGTAGACGGTCGACATGCGCTGGCGCGCCATCTTGTCGATCACGTCTTCCGGGCGGATGCCCAGGCCCGGCGCGGCGATGTGGATACCCACTTTCACGGTGCCATCGGGCAAGGGCTGCACGGAGAAGGCATCGTCGATCTCGGTCGTGGTCACGTCGTCGATCGAGAAGGCGGCCACGTCGGCCAGCGGCAGCTTGGCCGTGACGGAAGGCACGGGCACGCTCGGGAAGCCGGCGCCTTTCGGGAAATTTTCGAACAGGAATTTCGACAGGTGCAAGTCTTTCGGTGAAGCAATACCACCGACGGCCAGCATCAGGCGCGGCGGCGTCGTGTGCAACTCCGTGCAGGCCGCTTCCAGCGCCTTGTATTCGATGGTGTTCTTGTCCGGCTTGAACAACAGTTGCAGCACCATGGGTTGCATCGAGGCGGGCAAGCGGTTCTGTTTCAGCTCTTCCACATAGCCTGCCTGCACCAATGCCTGTTGCTTTTTCTTTTCGATGCCGGCCAGGGCCGCCTTCAAGGATGCTTCCGGCGCCGCCTTGTAGCGGCCACGGCCCTTCTTGTAGAAATACACGGGCGCCGAATGCAGGGCCAGGATCAGGCCGGCCGCTTCCGGCGGCAACGGTGCGTGGCCGAAATACTCGGCGCCCAGCTCGGCAAAGCCGAACTCGTCTTCGCCCGCCACTTCCCACAGGAAATCGAGGTCGATCTCGGCGGCAACGGCCTTGGCCTGTTCCAGCAGCTCGGCCGGGGCCGGCTTTTCATACTGCAGCAGCACGTCCTTGACCTTGACCTTGGTGCGCTTGCCGCTGGCCATTTCGACCTGGTACGCTTCACCCGCTTGCGACAGGACCGTGCCGACCTTGAAATCGCCGGATTCTTCAAAAAATAGATTCATTGTTATGCTTTGTTTATTAATGTGTCGGTTGCAACGGTGCGAGTGACGGGCGTCAACTCCAGCACCGCCGGCAAAAATACTTCAGTTACCAGCAGCAATCCCTGGTGACGCTGATACAGGCAGCGGCGGGCAAAAAACAGCGCCTGCCCGTCGGCGCGCCGCCCTTCCCGCGCCAGCGCCGCCTGCGCCCGCTGCACCAGCGGGTGCCCGGCGCGCAAGCGGGCAAATTCCAGTTCGCCGCGGCGCACCATGCGGTCGCCAAACAGGGTCGTGCCCAGCGAACGCTCGCCCAGCGCGGAAAACAAGGGCCAGTCCGTGGCCGTCGCCTGCATGGGCACGACGGTGTGGCCAAACACGGCCGGTCTGTCATCACAACGCAACAGCACTTCACGTTCCCACACGCGGCCCGCGCGGTGCAAACCGATGATGGCAGCCTCGTCGCTCAAGCAACGTGCCGTTTCCTGGTGCAAGCATTGCACGCGAAATGCCCGGCTATGCGCTTTCAGCTTGGCCGTCAGCGAACCGCCGCCCGTGAGCCAGTGGCGCAAGGCCGGCGGCGCATTGACGGCATTTACGTGCGCATGCCATTGCGCCTGCCGCAGCGAACCCGGCCTCACTGGGCAGCGTCCGCATCGATGCCGCAAAAGGCCAGCACGGGCGCCACATAATCGGCAAATTCGCTGATGCCATGGTCGCTGCCGTCGATGACCAACTGCCGCGCCCCCTGATAATGCGCCACCATGTCGCGGTAGTCGAGCACTTCATCGCCGGTGGCGGCAATCAGGAAATAGCGTTGTGGCTCAGTAATTTTCTCTACGGCAAACGTGCGCAACTCATCGATGTAGTCGCGCTTGAACTCGAACGGCTTGTCCGAATGGAATTCCGTCGTCACGCCCACATGCTGTTCCAGGTCGATCAGGGGCACGATGGCAGGATTGAGCAATACGGCGCGGCAACCGAGCTGCTCGGCCAGCCAGGTGGCGTAATAGCCGCCCAGCGAGGAGCCGATTATCGTCAGCTCGGCCGGCGCCACATCCTTGACCAGCGACAGGGCCAGTGCTATGGCCAGCTTGGGCGAAGCCGGCAATTGCGGGCACAGCCACTGTGCTTCGCGGCCCAGCGCCTGCATCTGCGCGGCCAGCAGGCGCGACTTCATCGACAGGGGCGACGAGCGAAATCCATGCAGGTACAGAATCATCGGCCCAGGGCCTCCAGCAATTTCTGGTGCACGCCGCCAAAGCCGCCGTTGCTCATGACCACGATCTGGTCGCCGGGGCGGGCGCTGGCCGCCACGGCCGCCACCAGGGTATCGATGTCTTCGTAGGCGCTGGCAATCTTGCCCAGCGGCGCCAGCGCGTCGCCCAGGCTCCAGCCCAGCGCTTGCTGGCTGCCGAAACCGAAGACCAGGTCCGCATCCTTGAGGCTGCCCGGCAGCGCATCTTTCATGGCGCCCAGCTTCATCGTGTTCGAACGCGGTTCCAGCACGGCCAGGATACGGCCGGTACTGCCTATCTTCTGGCGCAGGCCGCCCACGGTGGTGGCTATGGCTGTCGGGTGGTGCGCGAAATCGTCGTACACGGTAATGTCGTTGACGACGCCGCGCACTTCCATCCGGCGCTTGACGCTCTCGAAACTGGCCAGCGAGGCGCACGCCTGGGCTATCGGTACGCCCACGTGGCGCGCGGCGGCGATAGCCGCCAGCGCATTGCTACGGTTGTGCTTGCCCGTCAGGGCCCACGCCACGTGGCCTTCCTGCTTGCCATTGAAGAACACGTCGAAGCTGCCATCGGCCTGCTCTTGCAGTTGCCAGTTGGCATCTTGACCAAAACTTTCCTTTTCGCTCCAGCAACCGCGCGCCAGCACGCGCTGCAGCGATGCTTCGTCGCCGTTGAACACGAGGCGGCCAATGCCGGGCACGGTGCGCACCAGGTGGTGGAATTGCGTCTCGATCGCGTGCAGATCGGGGAAGATGTCGGCGTGATCATATTCCAGGTTATTCATGATGGCCGTCTTCGCGTGGTAATGCACGAATTTGCTGCGCTTGTCGAAGAAGGCCGTGTCATATTCGTCCGCTTCGATGACGAAGAAGTCGGAATCGGCGCTCTTGCCGCTGAGGCGGGCGGAAATGCCAAAGTTCATCGGCACGCCGCCGATCAGGAAGCCCGGCGCGTAGCCCGCATCTTCAAGTATCCAGGCCAGCATGGCTGATGTTGTCGTCTTGCCATGCGTGCCGGCCACGGCCAGCACCCATTTGTTGCGCAAGATGTGTTCGCCGATCCACTGCGGGCCGGACACATACGGCAGGCTGCGGTTGAGGATTTCTTCCACCAACGGGTTGCCGCGCGAGACCACATTGCCAATCACATACAAATCCGGATTCAGCTTGGTTTGTTCCGGATCGAAGCCTTGGATCAGTTCGATTCCCTGCGATTCCAGCTGGGTGCTCATCGGCGGATACACGTTGGCATCGCAACCGGTAACTTTATGGCCGGCTTCCTTGGCCAGGACAGCCAGGCCGCCCATGAAGGTACCGCAAATGCCGAGAATATGAATATGCATGTGATCAGTGCGAAAGGTGCACGCTTAAGTAAGAAGACGGTGAGATAAAAAACAGCAAGTGCAGGATTTTACCTGACGCCATGACTTTTTCCGCTTCGGAGTATCATCTCGCTCATGACGAACGATGCATTTGACGATAGCGCGCAGTTGCGCCTGGAAATCGCCGCCGCTGCCGCGCGCCTCGTGGCGCAGGATGGCGCCGATTATGGCAGCGCCAAGCGCAAGGCGGCGCGGCAAGTCCTCGGCGACGCGCCGAACCGGCCCAATATCCTGCCCGACAACGACATGATCGAGGAGCAGGTGCGGCAATACAATGCCCTGTTCCTGGCCGACAGCCAGCCGGCACGGCTGTTTCAGCTGCGTACGATCGCGCTGCAGGTGATGGAAGCGTTGCAACAATTTCATCCCTTGCTCAGCGGTCCCGTGCTCAATGGCACGGCCGGTCCGCACGACGAGATCTATTTGCAGCTGTTTGCCGAGAGCGCCAAGGAAATCCACATCTTCCTGCTGAATAAAAATGTCGTGCTCGACATGTCGGAAAGCCCGCATTTCAAGGGGGCGCGTTATGATGCGGTCGAGACCGCCAGTTTCTTGTGGAAAAACGAAGGCGTGCACGCGGCCATGTATGAACTCGACGATATGCGCGGTGCGCTGAAAGCCAAGGCGGACGGCAAGGTGCTGCGCACCGATATTGCCGGGCTGCGCAGCCTGCTGGCCGCCAGCCTCGCCGATGGCGCGCCGGCTGCCGACTAACATTGATATAGATAAAGTTATGACAAAAAAGAATTGGATCGCCTGCGCCATCGTGGCGCTGATGTTTGGCGGCATGGGCGCTTACGTCGGTTTGAGCAAGGAAAAAGCCAAAGCAGCGGGTCCGCTGACGAGCACCATCGCGCCGGGCGCGACGGGTCCCGTCAACGAGCTGTATGCGCTGTCGCTGCCGGACGCGGCCGGCGCCACGCAAGCCTTGTCGCAATGGAAAGGCAAGAATGTGCTCGTCAATTTCTGGGCGCCGTGGTGCCCGCCTTGCGTAGAAGAAATGCCGGAGTTATCCGAAGTGCAAGGCCACTATGCGGCGAAAAACCTGCAGGTGATCGGCATCGGCATCGATTCGGCCAGCAATATTGCCACCTTTGCCAGCAAGTTCAAGATCGCCTATCCCGTGTATGTCTCCGGCATGAGCGGTACCGACCTGTCGCGCCATTTTGGCAATGCCACGGGCGGTTTGCCCTTTACGGTGCTGATCGGCGCCGATGGCGAAGTCAAAAAGACCTATCTGGGCCGCTTGAAATTTGATCAGTTGCGCGCCGATCTGGATAAATTGTAAATTCGGAGCGTGCTTTTTTCTCTTGCCAATGCGTATCTTTGGCGGCAAAATGCGGAACTTTCGCTAAAACGGTCTTCCATACATGGCAAAAAACCTCCTTCTGCTCAACGGTCCCAACCTGAATTTGCTGGGAACGCGCGAGCCTGAGGTCTACGGCGCCAGCACCTTGGCCGATATCGAGCAGGCAGCAATGGCGCAAGCCATGGCGGCCGGCGCCGACCTGGTCTGCTTTCAAAGCAACCACGAAGGCGCGCTGATCGACCGCATCCATGCCGCGCGAGCGGAAGGGATCGATGCCATCGTCATCAATCCGGGCGGCCTGACCCATACCAGCGTTGCCTTGCGCGATGCGCTGGCCGGGGTCGCCATCCCGTTCGTGGAAGTCCATATCTCGAATATTTATCAACGCGAGACGTTTCGACATCACTCATTTCTCAGCGCGATCGCGCAGGGGACGATCTGCGGGCTGGGTATCGATGGATATCGGTTTGCCATCGACTTTGCGCTTAAAAAACGTTAATCTACGCGATCTGCACGCATTTAGCGCGGCGATAGGTTCTTGGACATCACCGCATCACTCAAAAAACAAACTACATTCCTAGGGGTTTTACATGGATCTACGAAAACTCAAGACCTTGATCGACCTGGTCGCCGAATCGGATATCGCAGAGCTGGAAGTTACCGAAGGCGAAAGCAAGGTTCGCATCGTCAAATCGTCGGCCATGCCGCAAAACCAGATGGTCATGATGCAGCCGCAAGGCATGCAAGCCCAATACCAGCCAGCCGCGCCAGCCGCCGCTCCCGCTGCGGCGGCCGCCGTCGTGGTCGCCGCCGAGCCAACGGGCTATGTGGTCAAGTCGCCGATGGTCGGTACCTTCTACCGCTCGTCCGCTCCTGGCAGCGCCGCCTATGTTGAAGTGGGCTCGACAGTCAAGGAAGGTGATACCCTGTGCATCATCGAAGCGATGAAGCTCCTGAATGAAATCGACTCCGACAAAGCCGGTGTCGTGACCCAGATCCTGGTCGAAAACGGCCAACCGGTCGAATTCGGTCAACCCTTGTTTGTGATCGGCTAAAACCCAGTCCACACGGCCGGCAACGGCCGTTTGCAGTTTTAGCCCCTCACACTTGTTGTTTCGCCGGCTCGCCGGCTCTCACAGACATACGCGAACCTACCATGTTTGAAAAAATCCTGATTGCCAACCGTGGTGAAATTGCCCTCCGTATTCAGCGCGCCTGCCGCGAAATGGGCATTAAAACGGTTGTAGTCCACTCCGAAGCCGACAAGGACGCGAAATACGTCAAGCTGGCCGACGAATCCGTTTGTATCGGTCCGGCACAGTCGTCCCTGAGCTACCTGAACATGCCCGCCATCATCAGCGCCGCTGAGGTGACGGATGCGCAAGCGATTCACCCTGGCTATGGCTTCCTGTCGGAAAATGCCGACTTTGCCGAACGCGTCGAGAAATCGGGCTTCGTCTTCATCGGCCCCCGCTCCGAATCGATCCGTTTGATGGGCGATAAAGTATCGGCCAAGCAAACCATGATCAAGGCTGGCGTACCGTGCGTCCCCGGCTCGGAAGGCGCGTTGCCCGACGATCCGAAAGCGATCGTGCAAATTGCCCGCAAGATCGGCTACCCGGTCATCATCAAGGCCGCCGGCGGCGGTGGCGGACGCGGCATGCGCGTGGTGCACACGGAAGCGGCCCTGATCAACGCCGTGGCGATGACTAAGACGGAAGCCGGCACGGCTTTCGGCAACCCTGAAGTGTATATGGAGAAGTACCTGGAAAATCCGCGCCACGTGGAAATCCAGATCCTCGCCGACGAACACAAGAACGCCGTCTGGCTGGGCGAGCGCGACTGCTCCATGCAGCGCCGCCACCAGAAAGTGATCGAAGAAGCACCAGCGCCGGGCATCCCGCGCAAGCTGATCGAGAAAATTGGCGACCGTTGCGCCGAAGCTTGCCGCAAGATCGGCTACCGCGGCGCCGGCACGTTTGAGTTCCTGTACGAAAACGGCGAGTTCTATTTCATTGAAATGAATACCCGCGTGCAGGTGGAACATCCGGTCACCGAGATGATCACCGGCATCGACATCGTGCAAGAACAGATCCGCATCGCCGCCGGTGAAAAACTGCGTTTCCGCCAGCGCGACGTCTTGCTGTCGGGCCACGCCATCGAGTGCCGCATCAATGCCGAAGACCCATTCAAGTTCACGCCATCGCCAGGCAAGATCGTGTCGTGGCATGCACCGGGCGGCCCTGGCATCCGCGTCGACTCGCACGCGTATGCCGGCTACTACGTGCCACCGCACTACGACTCGATGATCGGCAAAGTGATCGCTTACGGCGCCACGCGCGAGCAAGCGATCCGCCGCATGCAGATCGCCCTGTCCGAAATGGTGGTCGAAGGCATCAACACGAATATCGCCCTGCACCGCGAACTGATGATCGACGCGCGCTTCATCGAAGGCGGCACCAACATTCACTATCTGGAACAGAAGCTGGCCGACATGCCGGACTTGGGCAAGAACCTGAATGGCGGCAGCCCCAGCATCGCCAAGAAATCCGAAATCAAGGCGGGCGCATGAGCTGGACGGAAATCGTCATCGAAATCGCCCGTGACAACGCCGAGGCCATGTCCGACGCGTTGATGGAAGCGGGCGCCCTGTCGGTGTCGGTGGAAGACGCCGATGAAGGCACGGATGCCGAGCAGCCCCTGTTTGGCGAACCCGGCATGGAACCGAAGGAAGCGGCGTGGGAACGCAGCCGCGTGGTGGCGCTGACCGACGTCGACGCCGACCAGGCAGCCATCGTGGCCGCCGCGGCCCAGGCTGTCGGCATGAAGGAAGTGCCCGCCTTTACCATGCGTCCTGTGGAAGAGCAGGACTGGGTGCGCCTGACGCAATCGCAATTCGCACCGATTCACATCGGCAAGAATATCTGGGTTGTGCCCAGCTGGCACGAGGCACCGGACCCAGACGGCCTGATCCTGGAACTGGACCCTGGCCTCGCCTTCGGCACGGGCAGCCATCCGACCACGCGTTTGTGCATGGAGTGGCTGGAAGCGAACCCCGCTCCAAGCAAGACCGTGCTCGACTACGGTTGCGGTTCCGGCATCCTGGCCATGGTGGCCAAGAAACTCGGTGCGCAAACGGTGGCCGGCGTCGACATCGACCCGCAAGCGATCGAATCGGCGCGCGACAATGCCGAACGCAACCAATGCGACATCGAATATTTCTTGCCAGACACGTTTGCCACCTCGGCACACGCCACGGCCAAGTTTGACATCGTCGTCGCCAACATCCTGTCGAGCCCATTGAAGCTGATGGCGCCGATGCTGTCCGGCCGCGTCGCCGATGGCGGCGCCCTGATCCTGTCCGGCGTGCTGGCACGCCAGGCGGAAGAAGTAGCCGCTGCCTACGCGCCGTTCATCGAGCTGGGTGTGTGGGCCGAGCAAGACGGCTGGGTGGCGCTGCATGGCCGCCTGGGCAGCACGCAAGCGCCTGCGCCCCGCGCGGAAGGTGCATAAGCACAGCAATGGCCCTCGCCACCAAATGCCCCCATTGCAACACGATATTTCGGGTCGCTGCTGACCAATTGAAGTTACGTGGGGGCATCGTGCGCTGTGGCACGTGCAGGGAAGTGTTTGACGGCAATGCCGCGCTGGTCGATCCAGCCGCGGCATCGCCGTTTTTAACATCCGGCCCCGGCACTGCCGCCCCACTGCCGGCCAGTTATCCTGCCGACAACAGCCTGCCGTCCGCCACGGACGACGAACCCATCTATTCCCTCGACTTCGACACCTCGTTCGACCCGTTCGGCATCTTGCCGGAAACGGCGCAGCTCAAGGACGACGAAGACGATGGCGAGCGCATCGAGCTGGACCTCGACGTCAGCCTGCCTGCAGAGGCGCCGGCCGCCGCACCACTCGACGTACCGCTCGATATATCTGAAGCTGAAGAAACACCGGCAGAGCTGCCCGAACCACCGTTGCCCCAGCCGATGGCGCCTTTCAAGCGCCGCCAGGTCGATGACGCACCCGCCTTCGCCACGTATTTGCGCGATAGCCGCCGCGAACCGAATCTGGAAGCCGCAGCAACCCCGATCACCCCAGCAGACAAGGTCAGCCTGGACAAGCCAGCGCCCGCGCGCCGGGAACCGACGCTGACTGACCACTCGTTCGAAGCGCTGCCCGCCGCCGCCGTTGCGACAGCGCCCGCCGAAGCTCGGGAAGAACCCGCCCTGCCGCCAGCCGACGACGAGCCAGCCTTCGTCACCCAGGGCCGGCGCCGCGAACAGAGCAGCAAGGCTTTGCGCGTGGCCATGGCCGCCGGCTCGGCAGTGCTGCTTTTGCTACTATTCCTGCAAGTGATGACCACCTTCCGCAATCCGCTGGCGGCGCAATTTCCGCAGTGGAAGCCGACCCTGGTCGCGCTGTGCAAGCTCAGCGGCTGCCAGGTCGACTTGCCGGCGCAGATCGAGGCGCTGGCCATCGAGCAAGGCGAATTGCAAACCATCAAGGACCACACCTTTTCCTACGTCTCGCTGCTGCGCAACCAGAGCCGCAGCGTGCAGGCCTGGCCCAGCATCGAACTGGTCCTCAACGACGCCAACGACAAGCCCGTCTTGCGCCGCGTGATCGCGCCGCGCGACTACCTGCCAGCCAATATCGACGTGAGCAAGGGCTTTGCGCCGCGCTCGGAACAAACCATCAAACTGTATTTTGCATTAGACCAGCTTACGGCGTCTGGCTACCATATCGCCATCTTCTACCCTTAACCGACACTATCATGACCAAAACATCGCTGATCTGCGGCTCGCTTGCCACCGACACCATCATGCAATTCCCCGGCCGCTTCGGCGAATCGCTGCTGGCCGACCAGTTGCACAAGGTAAACGTGTCCTTCCTCGTGCCCACCATGCGCACGGAGTTCGGCGGCTGCTCGGGCAATATCGCCTACAGCCTGAAAATGCTGGGCGGCGACCCGCGCATCGTCGGCGTCATGGGGCAAGATAGCGCCGCCTACCTGGAGCGCCTGCAAAAGCTGGGCATTTCCACCGCCAACATCCTGATCAAGGCCGACAGCTACAACGCGCAGTGCTTCGTCACGGCCGACGCGGACAATAACCAGATCAACGCCTTTCACCCGGGCGCCATGTCGTTTGCGCATGAAAACCCGATCGCCAATGCAGGCCCGGCCAAGGTCGCCATCATTTCGCCGGACGGCGACCAAGGCATGCTCAAGCACGCCGCCGACTTGGCCGAGCTGGGCATCCCCTTCATGTTCGACCCGGGCCAGCAGTTGCCACGTTTCGATGGCGAACAGTTGATCGACTTCATTAACAAAGCCACGTATGTGTCGGCCAACGATTATGAGATGGAAATGTTGATGGAACGCACGGGCTTGACCCTGCCGGACATCGCCAGCCGCCTGGAGGCGCTGATCGTCACGCGTGGCGAAAAAGGGTCGGAAATCTATACGGACGGCAAGCGCATCGACATTCCTGTCGTGACCGCCAAGGAAGTGCTGGACCCGACCGGCTGCGGCGACGCCTACCGTGCCGGCTTGCTGTTCGGCATCACCAACGACCTGGGCTGGGAAACCAGCGGCCGCCTGGCCAGCCTGCTGGGCGCCATCAAGATCGCCACCCAGGGTGCGCAGAACCACGTGTTTACGCCAGAGAGCATCGCCGACCAGTTCGAAGCGGCGTTCGGTTACCGCTATTAATATGTAGGTCGTAGGTCGGATTAGCGTGGCGAGGCCGCGCGTAATCCGACAACATCGTTGGCATGGCAAGTACTGATGTCGGGTTACGCTACGCTAACCCGACCTACGCCACCATCATCGCACCACAATAATCATCCCCACCAGCACCTGCGCGATCTGCAGCAGGATCAGCGCGACCAGCAACGACAAATCCAGGCTGCCGATCAGCGGCACGACCTTGCGGATCGGACGCAGCAGCGGCTCGTTCAGGGCCCGTACGAACGGCGCCAGCGGCGCATGCGGGTTGACCCAGCTGAAGATGGCTTCGATGATCAGCAAGGCCATGAAACCGTAGAGTATCCATTGCAGGAAGCGTTGCAGCGACTTGAGCAGCACCACTTCGACGGGATAGCCGGAAATAAACAGCACCGAGCTGGCCAGCAGCACGATCAGGAAGGCGCCGATCAGACTGGCCCAGTCATACCCGCCCACGCCCGGCACCACGCGGCGCAGGGGGCGCACCAGCCAGTCGGACAATTGAAACGTGAATTGCGCCACCGACGAGGGCGGCCGCACGCGCACCGCCTGCATCCAGAAGCGCAGCAGCAACACGCCGCCCAGCAAGGTAGCGATGGTATCAACGATCAATGTAAGGATAACGATCAGCACGACTAATTCTCCAAAAAAAAACCGCTGTGTGATTGAGTCACACAGCGGCGTGTTGCCTCATCCAGGCACCCGTATCGTTGAAATTACGATGGGCGGGTGCTGGTTGGGAATGGCCAGGCTGCAGCCGGTGCCAACACGGTTTTTGCTACAGGTGCGATAGGTGCCGATGGTTTGGCGACAGGAGCTGCCTTCTTCGGCGCGGCCTTTTTAGGCGCGGCCTTCTTGGCGGCTGGCTTGGCGGCCACGGCGGCTGGTGCCGCTGGAGCTGCTGCCGGCGCTGCTGCTGGTGCGGCTGCCACGACTGGCGCTGCGGCTGGCTTGGCGGCAGGTTTCGCTGCTACCTTGGCTGCTGGCTTGGCTGCAGCTTTTGCTGCTGGCTTCGCTGCTACCTTGGCAGCTGGCTTGGCTGCAGGTTTTGCTGCGACCTTGGCGGCAGGTTTCGCTGCTGGCTTGGCTGCCGCTTTTGCTGCTGGCTTCGCTGCTACCTTGGCTGCTGGCTTCGCTGCCGCTTTTGCTGCCGGCTTCGCTGCTGCCTTGGCCGCTGGCTTCGCTGCCGCCTTGGCCGCTGGCTTGGCTGCCGCCTTAGTTGCTGGCTTGGCTGCTACCTTGGCTGCTGGCTTGGCTGCCGCTTTTGCGGCTGGCTTCGCTGCTGCCTTGGCGGCTGGCTTCGCTGCAGCTTTTGCTGCCGGCTTGGCTGCCGCCTTGGCGACGACTTTTTTCGCTGCTGGCTTGGCTGCTGCTTTGGCGGCCGGTTTCGCTGCTGCCTTGGCTGCAGGTTTCGCTGCGGCTTTTTTCACTGCTGGCTTGGCTGCAGCTTTTGCTGCTGGCTTAGCTGCTGCTTTGGCGGCCGGCTTGGCTGCTGGTTTTGCTGCGGCTTTTTTAGCTGCTGGCTTGACTGCTGCCTTGGCGGCCGGTTTCGCTGCTGCCTTGGCTGCAGGTTTCGCTGCGGCTTTTTTCACTGCTGGCTTGGCTGCTGCCTTGGCCGCTGGTTTCGCTGCGGCTTTTGCCGCTGGCTTGGCGGCCGGTTTGGCTGCGGCTTTTTTCGCGACAGGCTTGGCTGCTGCCTTGGCGGCAGGTTTCGCTGCGGCTTTCGCTGCCGGCTTGGCGGCCGGCTTGGCGGCCGGTTTCGCTGCTGCCTTGGCCGCTGGTTTCGCTGCGGCTTTCGCTACTGGCTTGGCAGCCACTTTTGCTGCAGGCTTGGCTGCGGCTTTGGCGGCTGGTTTCGCTGCTGGTTTCGCTGCGGCTTTGGCAGCTGGTTTAGCGGCAACCGTCTTCGCTGCGGCTGCCGGCTTCTTCGCGGCAGGAGCAGCCTTGGCGGCTGGTTTCTTTACTTCTGATTTCTTAGCGGCTGTTGCCATTTGTCTCTCCTTCATCTGAGATGAGAAATTTAAGCTACAAGATTTAAACCCGTCCGACCCACCACAGGGATAGGCCAGGCGAATTATTCATCGGCGCAAACGGTCGTTTGCGCTAATGAATTCGGCACCAGCTGAACTGCTGCAACTCCTCACGTTTGCAGCACTTCAGCCATCGTCGGTGCCACCCTGCTTTATCTCGCAGCTGGTGGCAAAGTCTGAATTCGGTCATTCGTTTTCGATGCCGTGCGTTTTTTCGCTCCTCGCATCGCGCTCGCCACAACACCGATGCGTCAAATAAAAAACCGCCATGCCTGAAAAAATTCGGGCACGGCGGCAGACGAAAACGGTGTGGTTTTGTGCATATCCGTGTAAATCTGTATCCCTGTTTTGCGAGGTTTTTTCGCTACCGCGCTGGTTAAAAAACCCCGCATTCTAACGCTCGCATTTGCAATCTCATAAAGTACACGAAAACCTTGTCAATGCGCAACCGGCACGACACGTTTTCGCCCGCTTTTTTGCACGATACGCGTGCTATCGCACAATCGCGCGGCAAATGCCGCCGCCAGCGTGTCCGGAAATGATTTTTTGGGTTCGTGATACGGCCATTCGCGGGATCCGAAAATCCTGGCGCAAGCGTCGTCGCATGGCCCGATGATGCACGCATTTTCCGACGCCATGCCCGCGAAAAAAAAGCGCCGTCACGATGACGGCGCTTCTTGGTGTTGACTGAAAAAGGATTACTCCCAGTTCAGCGCACCACCCGTTTGATACTCGGTCACGCGCGTCTCGAAGAAG
>NZ_LBCO01000024.1:659388-671245 GCF_000988085.1 Janthinobacterium sp. KBS0711
GCCCTTGAACACCGGCGCGTTCAGACCCAGCACGCCGCGCGGCATGGTGTCTTCCGCGTATGCGTATTCCAGTTCCACAGCTTTCATGAACGGATCCTTGATCTCTTCGCGGCAGGTCGTCATCCACGGCGGCGGGTTTTCCATCTTGATCGTGTTGATCAAGTAAATGTTCCGTCACAAAAGAAAAGCGCCGTCAGATGACGGCGCTTCGGCAAAACGGGATAAGGCACCCCGCCTTGTATTTTTACTTCAGTACTGGCTTATTCCCAGTTCAGCGCACCACCCGTTTGATACTCGGTCACGCGCGTCTCGAAGAAGTTGCGTTCCTTCTTCATGTCGATCATTTCGCTCATCCACGGGAATGGATTTTCTTCCTGGGCGAACAGCGGCTCGATGCCGATCTGCTGCGCGCGGCGGTTGGCGATGAAGCGCAAATAACCCTTGAACATCGGCGCGTTCAGACCCAGCACGCCGCGCGGCATGGTGTCTTCCGCGTACGCGTATTCCAGTTCCACGGCCTTCATGAACAGATCCTTGATCTCTTCGCGGAAGGCGGCCGTCCACAGCTGCGGGTTTTCCATCTTGATCGTGTTGATCAAGTCGATGCCGAAGTTGCAGTGCATCGATTCGTCGCGCAGGATGTACTGATACTGTTCCGCCGCGCCCATCATCTTGTTCTGGCGGCCCAGCGCCAGGATCTGCGTGAAGCCGACGTAGAAGAACAAGCCTTCCATCAGGCAGGCAAACACGATCAGCGATTTGAGCAGCTTCTGATCGTTTTCCACCGTGCCGGTGACGAACGCAGGGTCGGTCAGGGTGTTGATGAACGGGATCAGGAATTCGTCCTTGTCGCGGATCGACTTGACTTCGTTGTAGGCGTTGAAGATCTCGCCTTCGTCCAGGCCCAGCGACTCGACGATGTACTGGTAGGCGTGCGTGTGGATCGCTTCCTCGAACGCCTGGCGCAGCAGGTACTGACGGCACTCGGGCGCCGTGATGTGGCGGTAGGTGCCCAGCACGATGTTGTTGGCGGCCAGCGAGTCAGCCGTCACGAAGAAGCCCAGGTTGCGCTTGACCAGGCGGCGCTCGTCGTCCGTCAGGCCGTTCGGGTTTTTCCACAGCTCGATATCGCGCTGCATGTTCACTTCCTGCGGCATCCAGTGGTTGGCGCAGCCGGCCAGGTATTTGTCCCATGCCCATTTGTACTTGAACGGCACCAGCTGGTTGACGTCCGTCTTGCCATTGATGATGCGCTTGTCGTCGGCATTCACGCGGCGCGCCACTTGCTCGGCGTTCGCTTCGGACGGCTCGGCACCTGCCGGCAGGTTCAATTCAGTATTACCCAGTGGCGCTTGCTGCGCCGGACGCGGCACAGCTGCCGACGTGGTTTCATCATCCCAGGACAACGACATATTCTTCTTCCTTTCCATGCCGGCGAGCCGGCGATCCGCAACAGGCCCGTTGAATCGGACAATGCGGATATTGACAACATTGAATCAGCCCAGACGCTCTGGGCTGACAACTTTAAATTTTTTAAAAACCGTCGCGAGCAAGCCCGATATCGGGTCGAGTAGCGCAGCCGTACTTTAGTACGGTGAGCAACACAGAACCCGAGAGGGGGCTGCGCAGCAGGTTTTTACTGGCAGGCTTCGCACTCTTCGAAACCGTCATCACCTGGACGCAGGTAGCAGGCTTCGCCATCGGCGTCGTCCGCTGCCGCTGCCACCACTGGCGCCACGGCCACCGCTGCTGCCGCGACGACCGCTGCCTGGGCGCTTTGCGCGCTGGCCGACATGCCGCCGTCGACTGCCACGGCGTTCAGGGCGCCCGTCTTGGAAGTCGATTTCTCCATGTGGGTGGCGGCGATGGTACGCAGGTAGTAGGTGGTTTTCAGGCCACGCAGCCATGCCAGCTTGTAGGTCTCGTCCAGTTTCTTGCCCGATGCGCCAGCCATGTAGATGTTCAGCGACTGGGCCTGGTCGATCCACTTCTGGCGACGCGAAGCCGCTTCCACCAGCCAGCTTGGCGACACTTCAAAGGCGGTGGCATAGATATCGCGCAGGTCTTGCGGGATGCGGTCGATCTTCACCAGCGAGCCGTCGAAGTACTTCAGGTCGGAGATCATGACTTCATCCCACAGGTCGCGTGCCTTCAGGTCGCGCACCAGGTAGCCGTTGATCTCGGTGAATTCGCCCGACAGGTTCGATTTCACGTACAGGTTCTGGAACGTCGGCTCGATACAGGCCGATACGCCGATGATGTTCGAAATCGTCGCCGTCGGGGCGATCGCCACGCAGTTCGAGTTGCGCATGCCGAACTTGGCGATGCGTTCGCGCACCGGCGTCCAGTCCATGGCCGACGAGGCATCGACTTCCAGGTAGCCGCCACGCTCTTCGGCCAGCAGTTTCACCGAATCCTGCGGCAGGATGCCGCGGTCCCACAGCGAGCCGGCGTACGACTCATAGCGGCCGCGCTCTTCGGCCAGTTCCGTCGACGCCAGGTAGGCGTAGTAGCAGACGGCTTCCATCGAGGTGTCGGCAAACGATACGGCGGCGTCCGAGGCGAACGGCACGCGCATCATGTGCAGGCAGTCCTGGAAGCCCATCACGCCCATGCCGACCGGACGGTGGCGCATGTTCGAATTGCGCGCCTTGTCGACGGCGTAGTAATTGATGTCGATGACGTTGTCGAGCATGCGCATGGCGGTGCGGATGGTCTTGGCCAGCTTGACGTGATCGAGCTTGCCTTCCTTCATGTGCGCCGGCATGTTGACGGAACCGAGGTTGCAGACGGCGATTTCGTCAGGGCCCGTGTTCAGCGTGATTTCCGTGCACAGGTTCGAGCTGTGAACGACGCCGACGTGCGACTGCGGGCTGCGGATGTTGCAAGGATCCTTGAACGTGATCCATGGGTGGCCCGTTTCAAACAGCATCGACAGCATCTTGCGCCACAGGTCCAGCGCGGCAATCTTCTTGAAGACGCGGATTTCGCCGGCGGCGGCCTTGGCTTCGTAGCCCAGGTAAGCCTGTTCAAAGGCCTTGCCGACCTTGTCGTGCAGGTCTGGCGTGTCCGACGGCGAGAACAGGGTCCAATCGCCTTTTTCCATGACGCGCTTCATGAACATGTCGGGAATCCAGTTCGCCGTGTTCATGTCGTGCGTACGGCGGCGGTCGTCGCCCGTGTTCTTGCGCAGGTCGAGGAATTCCTCGATGTCCATGTGCCAGGTTTCCAGGTAGGCGCAGACGGCGCCCTTGCGCTTGCCGCCCTGGTTGACTGCCACGGCCGTGTCGTTGACCACTTTCAGGAACGGCACCACGCCTTGCGACTTGCCGTTGGTGCCCTTGATGTGGGCGCCCAGGGCGCGCACTGGCGTCCAGTCGTTGCCCAGGCCGCCGGCGAACTTGGCCAGCAGCGCATTGTCCTTGATGGCGTCGTAGATGCCTTCCAGGTCATCGGAGACGGTGCTCAGGTAGCACGACGACAGCTGCGAGCGCAGGGTGCCCGAGTTGAACAGGGTCGGCGTCGAGCTCATGAAGTCGAACGAGGACAGCAGGCTGTAGAACTCGATGGCGCGCGCTTCGCGGTCCGCTTCGTTCAGCGCCAGGCCCATGGCCACGCGCATATAGAACGCTTGCGGCATTTCGATGCGCACGTCCTGGATGTGCAGGAAGTAGCGGTCGTACAGGGTTTGCAGGCCGATGTAGCCGAACTGCAAGTCGCGGTCGGCGACGATGGCTTTCGCCAGGCGCTCCAGGTCGAAGCTGGCAAGTACCGGGTTCAGCAGCTCGGCGGCGATACCCTTGGCGATGTATTGCGGGAAATAGGTCAGGTATTCGGCGGCAGCGGCCGCTTGCGGCACTTCCTTGCCGAACACTTCCTTGCGCACCGTGTGCAGCAGGATGCGGGCCGTGACCTGGCTGTAGGCCGGGTCTTTTTCCATCAGCGCGCGCGCCGCCAGAATGGCCGACTTGTGCAGCTCTTCGACAGGCACGCCGTCGTACAGGTTTTTCACGGTTTCAGCCAGGATGGCGTCGGCATCGACATGCTTTTCCAGGCCGGCGCAGGCGGCGTTGATCAGGTCGCGCACTTCCTGCATGTCCAGCAGGCGGCGCACGCCGTTGTCGGTGACGTTCAGCTGGGGCGCGGTCACTTGCGCGGACGCGCCTTGCGCTTCCTTCTGCAAGCGGCGCTCTTCCATGTGCTTGGCGCGGTACAGCACGTAGGCACGCGCCACGTCGTGCTCGCCCGAACGCATCAGCGACAGTTCCACCTGGTCTTGCACGTCTTCGATATGGAAGGTGCCGCCGCCCGGATGGCGGCGCACCAGCGCGGCGACGACGCCGTCCGTCAGTTGCTCCACCAGTTCGCGGATGCGTGCCGAGGCTGCGCCCTGGCCGCCGTTAACGGCCAAAAACGCCTTGGTCATGGCGATGGCGATCTTCGAAGGCTCAAATGCCACCACCGCGCCGTTGCGGCGGATGATGCGATAGTCGCCCAATGCCGCGCCCGTGCTCGCCACGCTGTTGGCCGCGCCTGGCGCTGGCGATACTGGCGTTGGATGGATGGAAATATCTTGTGGTGATTGCATTGAAGCTCCCGTTGTCAGCTAAAGTCAGCCTGCAGTTTTGCTGCCGCGTGTGTTGTTGAATAGAACGCCCGATGGTCAGGGTTTCTTCAGATATTTGTTGCTAAATAGTAAATTAATAATGCATAAAACAGTGTCAGAATCCATCTCGCCACACCGCACTGCCCGGCTGGCGCGAAACACGATCAAGGGTGATAAACCGCCAGTTCCAGTGCTTTATCAGCAATCCGGGTAGCTTTGACAATAATTCTGAAAACGTCTGTGATGGCACTACATATAGTCTTTACGTCCAACTTCTGCACTAATTGTAGTACCCATCGGAGGGTGATGCAATAGTTTTCCGGCATCCGTTGGCGTAATTTTTTGTATTTTCATATACGATTTCGGTTGACTTTTCAGGGCATGGATGGAAAGCCCAATCCCCGCGAAGTAAGCGCTAACGCAGGCTGCCCGCGCAGGGTTTCCAGCCAGCATACTTGGTAAAAATGCCAGTCAAAAAATGGCCCCGGATCCGTCTTTCTCCCCGGCGCGATATGCTCGTGCCCGCGCACCTGGGACAGCCCGTAGCGCGCCACCAGCGCCGCCGTCAGCGCCGCCAGCACATGGTATTGCCGCTGCTGGAAGGGCACGTCGTCCGCGCCTTCCATTTCGATACCGATGGAATAGCCATTGCATTGCGGGCGTCCTTCGAACATGGACGCGCCCGCATGCCAGGCACGTTGATCAGTAGAAACATATTGCAACAACGCACCATCGCGCCGCACAAAAAAGTGCGCCGATACCTGCAAGCCACGCAGGTCGGCGAAAGAAGGATCGGCATTATAATCTACCCGGCCCGTAAACAAGTCCGACACATGCGGCCCGCCAAAGTGGCCGCCCGGCAAGCTGATGTTATGAATCACCAGCAAGTCGATTTGCGCACCGTCCGGGCGCGCATCGTGGTGCGGCGAGTCATAGCGCAGCGCGCCGTCGCACCAGCCGTCTTCATCTATCGTCCATCCGCTCATCAAGTAAAGCTTCCTGTATCGTCAATTTCTGCATGCGGTAACGCAACTGGCGCACGCTCAAGCCCAGCTGGCGCGCCGCCCGTGCGCGGTGGTAGCGCGCCTGCACCAGCGCCAGCATGATCATGTCGCGCTCGGCCTGGCGCAAATACACGTCCAGCGGCAGGACGGGGGCCACGCCATGCGCCGCCATGCCTGGCAGGCACAGTTGCCGTTCCGGCAAGTCCGGCAATGCCGGCGGCGCCCGCAAGGGCATGTCGCCCGCCGCCGATGGCAAGACCAGCCCGTCGAGCGCGATCACGCCGCCGTCGGCAAAGGCCAGCGCCCGCTCCAGCACGTTTTCCAGTTCACGCACATTGCCGGGAAACGCATGCGCGGCCAGGGCCGCCAGAACGGGCGGCGCCAGACTCACGGTCCGGCGTGGCGACAGGCGCGCGAGAATCACCTCACATAATACCTGCAGATCGCCGCGCCGCTCGCGCAGCGGCGGCAACACCAGCTCGATCACATTCAGGCGGTAAAACAGGTCCTGGCGGAATGTGCCGGCGGCCACGCCCCGCGCCAGGCCATGCTGGCTGGCGCACAGGATGCGCACGTCGACGGCTTCGTCGCTACTGCCGCCCAGCTTGCGCACGCGGTGCTCCTGCAGCACGCGCAACAGCTTTACCTGCATGGCCAGCGGCAGATCGTCGACTTCGTCGAGCAGCAGGCTGCCGCCGTGGGCCGCCTGGAACAAGCCCTGGCGCTCGTGCAGCGCGCCCGTATAGGCGCCCGGGCGGCAGCCGAAGAATTCCGCCTCCATCAGCGCTTCGGGAATGGCGCCGCAGTTGACGGCGATAAACGGGAAGCTGGCGCGCGCGCCCTGGGCATGGATGGCGCGCGCCGCCAGTTCCTTGCCCGTGCCCGATTCGCCGCGGATGGCCACCGGCGCGCCACAGCGGGCGATGCGGCCGATCTGCGCGCGCAGCGCCTGCATGGGCAGCGAGTTGCCGCTCAGTTGCGGCGCCGGCGGCATATCGCCGGCAGGATGCTGGCTGGGACTGGGACGGGACATGGAGGCGCGCCTTTCCGCAATGGCGGCGACGAACCGCCTGCTGCAGATGCTACGCCGGACGGATGCCGGAGGACGTTACGATACGGATGAGCAACGCGCGCGAACCTGCCGGCCTGCCCTTACAAGGTGGCGTGCGCGTGGCTGCAGTAATCGTGACCCTTGGCCTGCACGTTTTCCGAGGCTGGGTAATACACGCCGCAATGGGCGCAGCACAGCATCAGCTCGGCATCAGGCAATTCCTGCGGCCGGCCGGGCGGCGTAAACGGGTTCGGCTGCTGTTGCTGCTGCGCGCGGGCGCGCTGCTGCATGCCACGGATCTTGCTGCGGATCGCAAACAGCACCAGGAACACCAGCGCCAGCCAGAATAAAACACGTGTCATGCGAATCCTCGGTGTAAAACCACTTCCAGTACAAAACGGCTGCCGACATAGGCCAGCAGCAAGGTGGCGAAACCGGCCAGGGTAAAGCTCAGGGCCGTCTTGCCGCGCCAGCCGCGAAAGCGCCGGCCTGCCAGCAGCGAGGCAAACAGCAGCCACGACAGCATGGTAAACACGGATTTGTGATCCCAGTTCAAGGCCTTGCCGAACAGTTGCTCAGAAAACACGATGCCCGACAGCACGGTCAGGCTGAGCAAAATAAAACCCAGGCCAATCATGCGGAACAGCAGCTTTTCCATCGTCAGCAAGGCTGGCAGCTGGTCCAGCGCCGTGCCGATGAAGCCACGGCTTTCGCTGCGCGTATGCAAGCGCGATTCCTGCAGCGCCATCAGCACGGCGTGAAAGGCGGCAATCGTCAGGGTGCTGTAGGCGAGCACGGCCACGGCAATATGCCAGCCGAAGACGGCCGACTTGCCTTCCATGCTGACCTGGCTGCCAGGGAAGGCCCAGGCCAGGCCGATGGCGAGGACGGCGCTGGGCATGACCATGCGGCGCAGGCCATCCAGGCTGAAATTGCGGTTCTCTATCCAGTAGGCGCCCACCGAAACCCACAGCGCGGCCGACAGCATGGCGGAAAAACCAAAGCGCAAGGTGCCCGGCGCCATCAGGTCGAACCACAGGGTGGCGGCGTGCGCCAGCCAGGCGACGCCAGTCAGGCCGGCAATGAGCCGGGCACGGGACGAGGGAAGCACTGCGCACGCCGCGTACAACAGGGCGGCAATGAAAAAGAAATAGATCTGCATAGTTTAAGTTTACACCATAGCCGGCAAGCGCGATTCAAGCGGCAGTATGGGCTGCAGGCAATTTGCCGCCAGCCGATACCGCAAGCCTGCCATGATATCGCGCCTCGGCCGCGGCGGGGTGGCGCAGCCTCAAGATTTCAGCAATCTTTCCTGCGGCACACTGCCGCCGCGTCACGGCCACGTTGCCATCTGGATGAGGCAGTCCTATAATTATGTCCATAGAGCAACAATCTTTCACCTTTCGCCACTCGCCCCCACCGCCATGTTCTCTTTCAAAAAAATGTCCTGGACCTGTCTCCTGCTGGCTGCCTGCACTATATTAAGCGGCTGCATGAAAGATGCGCCTTCCCAATCCACGTACGAAGAGTATTTCCGCACATCCGTCCAGAGCTATGACCTGTACAAGGAGTACTTCGACATCGCGAAGCTGGAAAAGCTCAACGGCTGGAAAGAGAACGAACAGTATGAAATCAAGGGCTCGGCCGTGCTGCGCGCCAAGGTGGGCTACCTGGAATTGCTGGCCGACGTGGCCGACAAGCTCGAGGCGCAGGCAAAGACGGATGGCTCCGTGGGCATGACCATGGGCCTGGGCCTGATGGCGCGCGGCATGAACGGCGAAAACAAGGTCTTCCGCGACTTCTGGGTGCAGCAACAGGAAAAGAAGGCGATTCCCGCGCCGCTGCTGGCGCGCCAGGCGGCGATGACGGCCGAGCGTTTCGACAACCTGATGCAATGGTCGGACCAGCTCGTGCAAAACAATTACGGCGCCATCATCAGCCGCCAACTGAAGAAGGGCGATGAACTGACCCGCATCTACACGCTGAGCTTCCGCCAGACGGAAAAAGGCTGGATGGGTTTTAACGCCCGCTAAAGCCACTCCTCCACAAAAAAACCTCCGCGCCATCGCTGGTGCGGAGGTTTTTTCATGGCTGCCTGATTTACTTCACGTTCAGGCTCTTTTTCGCCTGCTCCAGCAAGTCCGTCTTGACCCAGTCCTTGGCCACGGGCGGCTTCGTCATGCGGCCCACGCCCGTTTTCACCATCACATCCGTGGTGATCTGGATATGCTCGGGCGAGATGTCGTACGAATACGGCGAATTGCTGATCGCGTCGTCGAAGTCATCCTTCGTGATCTGGCCGCGGAACACGACTTCGCGCACATATTTTTCCGCCGTCGCCTTGTTGTCGATAAAGGTCTTGGTGGCTTCGACGAAGCAGCGCATGAACTTTTCCGCCACGGGACGGCGTTCCTTGTAGAATTTTTCCGTCATCACCATGGTCCGCACGGGTTCGCCGATCGGCGTATCGTACGGTTTGATGACTTCGGTGCCGAAACCCTTGTTGATCGCCTGCGACGACTGCGGCTCGGACTGCATCATGGCGTCGATATTCTTGCCCATCAGCGCCTGGTTCAAGTCGGCATAGGCGAGAAATACCAGCTGCACGTCCTTGCCCTTGGTTTCCGAATACGTCAGGCCCGCCTGCGACAGCTCGGCCAGCAGCAGCACTTCCTGGATGCCGCCGCGCGTCACGCCCACGCGCTTGCCCTTGAGTTCCTTGACACTGGTAATCTTTTGCCCCGCCCCGCCCACCAGGCGCGCGCCGCCCTTGGCAAAACCGGCCACCACATAGATCGGCGCACCGCCGGCGCGGCCGGAAATGGCCGCTTCGGACGCCGTCGCGCCCACGTCCAGCTCGCCCGCGATAATCGCCTGCATCACGTCGAGGCCCTTGGCGAAGATATGCTCTTCGACCTTGATGCCGCACTTGGGCGCGATTTCCTTGATGTACGACACGGCGCCGTAATGGGCGAATTTCAAATTACCCAGGCGCACGACTTCCTGCGCCTGCGCCTGCACGGCGCCCATGCCGAAGGCCAGCATGAGGGCGGCGGCGATACCGGTCTTCAAAGTTGATTTTTTCTGCATCGGGTTCTCCTGTGGTGGTTGGTGTGTGCCCGCAAAGGCAAAACTACGCGAAACACTGCTTTTATTATCAGGAGATAGTACCGCGTGTTGGAGCCAGGGCAACATTTTTTTGCCGGCAGCCACGCTGCCGGCGTTGTTATTACTGCCTGTTATTACTGTCCCGCCAGCGCCACGACCGGATCAAGTCCCGACGCCTTGCGCGCCGGCATGAAGCCAAACACCAGCCCCGTCACCACGGCGCAGGCAAACGCACCGGCGATGGCGCTCAGGGAAAAGATCACGGGCACGTCCCAGACCAGCAGCAAGCCGGCCACCGTCACGCCGACTACGATGCCGGCCACGCCGCCCACCACCGACACCAGCACGGCTTCCGTGAGGAACTGGCGCAGGATGTCGCGCCGGCGCGCGCCCGTCGCCATGCGGATGCCGATTTCGCGCGTGCGCTCGCGCACCGTCATCAGCATCACGTTCATGACGCCGATGCCGCCCACCACCAGCGAGACGGCCGCGATCAGGCTCAGCATCATGGTCATGTTGTCCTGCGTCTTGGCTTCGGCGGCGATCGACGCGGCCGCGTTGCTGATGCCGTAGTCGCGGATGCGGTGGCGCTCGAACATGGTGGCGTCGACGGCCGCCTCCACTTCCGTCACGCGCTTGACGTCGTCCACCGCCATGACGGTGTACGTGGGCTCGCGCTGGCCGAAGACGCGGATGCCGGCCGTGGAAAACGGCAGCAGCAGCACGTCGTCTTCATCCTTCTCGCCCGTCAGCGCGCCCTTCGCGCTCATCACGCCGATCACCTGGAACGGCACGTTGCCGATCAGGATGCTCTGCCCCACGGGATTGGGCACGTCGGGCATCAGCTTTTCCGCCAGGTGCGCGCCCAGCACGGCCACCGTGGCCATCTCGCGCTCGTCTTCCTCGGTAAAGAAGCCGCCCTTGGCCACGGGCCAGGTCTGGATCTGCGGCAGGGCTGGTCCCGTGCCGCGCACATAGGTCTGCACGTCGAGGTTGCCGTGGCGTATTACCTTGTTGCCCGTGACATTCGGCAGCACGTGGGAAATGCCCGGCACGTCCTTGAGCGCATCGAGGTCGGCCAGGGTGATACTGCGCCCGGGGATGCGCGAGCTTTCGCCGCGCGACGCCATGTACAGCAGGTTCGAGCCAAACGCGCCCAATTGCGCCATCACCTGCTGGCGCGTGCCCAGGCCGATGGCCAGCATGACGATCACGGAAGCGACGCCGATGACGATGCCGAGCAGGGTCAAGCCCGTGCGGAAGCGGTTGATCCACAGCACGCGCCATGCCGCGCGCGCCGCGTCGAGCAATTCCGTGCCCAGCGACGCACCGGTATCGTGCGCGGCGCGCGACATGTCCAGCGGCGGCAGGGCCGTCGACGTGGCGGGAATGGCGATGGCGCCCGAATCTTCGATGATTTCGCCATCGCTGATCTCGATCACGCGGCGCGCCTGGGCCGCCACCTTGCGGTCATGCGTAATGAGGATGATGGTGTGGCCCGCGTCGGCCAGTTCGCCCAGCAGGGCCATGACTTCGGCCCCGCTGCTGCTGTCTAACGCCCCCGTCGGTTCATCGGCGAGGATGATGCGTCCGCCATTCATCAGCGCGCGCGCGATCGACACGCGCTGCTGCTGCCCGCCCGACAACTGGTTCGGCCGGTGGTCTAGCCGCTCGCCAAGGCCCAGGCGCTTGAGCAGCGCTTCCGAGCGCGCATGGCGGGCCGCCGCCGGCATGCCCGCGTACAGGGCCGGCACTTCCACGTTTTCGCGCGCCGATTCCGTGGCGATCAGGTGATAACCCTGGAAGACGAAGCCGAACGCTTCGCGCCGCAGCCACGCCAGTTCATCGGGATTCAGGCTGGCCACGTCCTGGCCGGCGAAGCGGTACGTGCCGTCGCTGGGGCGGTCCAGGCATCCCAGCAAATGCATCAGGGTCGACTTGCCGGAACCGGACGCACCGACGATGGCGACGAATTCGCCGGCGCCAATCGACAAAGTCAGGCCGCGCAGCACTTCCACGGCCGGTGCGCCGTCATGGCCGCCGTAGCGCTTGCGAATGCCCGCCAGTTCAATCAAAGGCACCGGCTGG
>NZ_LBCO01000024.1:671290-677123 GCF_000988085.1 Janthinobacterium sp. KBS0711
GGCTCTCCTGCTTGTCCCAGCGACCTGGCCTCGCTCATCGCGCTCACAGCTGGAACCTGCTGCTGCCGCTGCCGGCCGGCTGCTCGCCCGTGACCAGCAACTCACCTTCGCGCAAGCCTTGCAGCACTTCCGCGCTGAGGCGGTTGCGCACGCCGACGGTGACGGCGCGCGTATCGACCTTGCCATCCGCATCCATCACGCGGGCCGTGAACTGCCCCGGCTTGGCGCCTTCTTCCGTCGACGGTTTCAGGGCCGGCAAGGGCACGGCCAGCACATTGTTCGCCGCCGCCGTGACAAACACCACTTGCGCCGTCATCTGCGGCATCAGTTCGCCATCGGCGTTATCCACGTCGAACAGCACTGTATACAGGATCACCTTGCTGGTCGACGGCGCCAGGGCCGTGCCGGCGGCGGAACCGCCGGGCACTGGCGGCGCCGGCAGCACTTGCCGCACCTTGCCGCTCCAGCGCCGCTGGTCGCCGCCCAGGGTGGTGAAGTACACGGGCATGTCCGGGCGCACGCGGCGCACGTCCGCTTCCGACACTTCCGTCCACACGGTCATGGCCGACAGGTCGGCGATGCGCAGGATGTTCGGCGTCTGGTACGTGGCGTTCAGGGTTTGCCCCTCTTTCGCGTCCAGTCCCACCACCTTGCCGGCCATCGGCGCGTAGATGCGCGTGTAACCAAGACGGGCCTCGTCCGCCTTCAGGCTGGCCTGGGTCTGGTCGATCTGCGCCTTCAGGTGGTCGATCTTGGCGCCGGCCGAGGCCAGGGTGGCTTCTGCCGTTTCCAGGTCGGCCAAGGGGGTCGAATCGAACTTGGCCATCTGCTTCTGGCGCACATGCTGCTGGCTCGCCAGGCGGTGCTGCGCCTGCTGGTCGGCCAGCTGCGCGCGCAAGCCCGCCAGAGCGGCACGGCCCGCATCGACCGTGGCTTGCTGCACGCTGGGGTCGATCTCGGCCAGCAGCTGGCCTTTATCGACGTCGCTGCCCGGCTGCACGTGCAAACGCGTGATCTGGCCCGACACCTGCGCGCCCACGTCGACATAGGTTTGCGGCTGCAGGGTGCCGATGGCCGTGACGCTGGCCTCGATATTGCCGCGCTTGACGGGCGCCGTGTCGAACACGGTTTTCGGGCCGCGCGTGGCCCACAATGCGCCGGCGCCGAACAGCGCCAGCAAGACCACGCCGCCCAGGATGCGGGCGCGGCGGGTAGGCAGGCGGGCCGCCATCAGGCAGCCGCTTTCAGTACATTCAAAACATCAATCGGTGTCGCCAGGCGTGAAAAGTGCATCGGTCTATCCTTGAAAATAGCAGTCAACATCACTGCAGGAACGTCACAAGACCTGCCAGCGCGGCGACGGCTGCCAGCAGGGAACTACGAAACAGCAAGCGGGGGGCATACGACAGCAGCAGGGCCACCAGCAGCGCACCGGCCGATATGAAACCGAGCCAGGCGACGACGCCGACGGTAGCGCTCCAGCCGGCCACGCAGGGCCAGATGGCCAGCGCCAGCAGGAAGGTGCCGGCCAGCTGCAGCGCGCGCCGCACGTTCGGCGCCGCGTCCCGACCCCAGACCTGGCCGTGGTGGCGGTCCATCGCCAGCGAGAGGCTGGCCATGCCCGCATACGACAGGCCCAGCGCGCACAGGATGGTAGGGATCATGATTGTCCTTCCGTAGTGACTTGCAGGCTGGCCGTGGACGCGGCGTTTTCCCTGGCCGCGGCCTTTTTCACGGGCTTTTCCTTGCGCTTGTGGACTTTCCACGCGCCCCAGGCGGCCAGCAGGCCAAAGGCCATGCTGCCCAGTTCCACGCCGGCGCTTTCCCAGTCGCCGCGCGCGATTTGCGCTGCCAGGTTGTCGCCCGTGCTCAGTACATTCAGGACGGGAAGCAGCAGGCACAGGGCGGCCAGCAAGCCCAGTTGTTCGATCCACGCGCGCTTTTCAGCGCGCAGGCAGGCGTGCACCAGCATCACAAACCACACGCCGAAGAAGGCGCGCAATTCCCAGCCGGCGCGGTGCTCGACGCCGATGGGAATCAGGCGGTTGGCCCACAGGAAGCCCACGCAGGCGATGGCCAGGCCGGCAATCGCCGCCACGTTCAGGCATGCGATGACGCGGTACACGCGCTGCGTGTAGGCGCCGAATTCGCCGCCGGATTTCTGGCGGCGCTTGACCATGAACAGGATGGCGCCCGTGCCCATCATGGCCGTGCCGGCCAGGCCGCAGAAGAAATACAGCCAGCGCATCGGCGTGCCGCCGAAGCCCGCCATGTGCAGGTTCGACATGACGGCGCGCGTCAGGCCCGCGCCGCCCGTATCCGACTCGCCGGGCCGGCGCAAGGCGACCTGTTCGCCCGTGGCCAGCGCATAGCAGGCCCTGCCCGTGTTGGCGCTGAGGCGTTCCATCGTGTCCGTCTCTTCATTCCAGCCGTACATGCACACGCGCATGGAGGCGTCGTTCGGGTTGTCCAGCACCACGGCGCGAATTTCCTGGCCGATGGCCTGCTCGGCCCGCAGCGCGAACGATTCCAGCGCGGGAATGGCCAGCGGCTGGCCTGTCTTCGCGGGTTTACCCACATCGTTCCAGTCGGCCAGGAAGGCCTTCTTGGCATTGTCCATGCCGTATTGCGCCACCACGGGGGCCGGCACATAGTCATCGCTAAAAAATGCCAGGCCCGTGTAGGCGATCATGAATTGGAACGGCAACGTCAGCACGGCCACCGCGTTGTGCGCGTCGAGCCACGAACGCTGGCCCTTGGCCGGGCGGAAGGTGAAGAAATCCTTGAAGATGCGCTTGTGCGTGATGACGCCGCTCACCAGCGCCACCAGCATGATCATGGTGGTGATGGCGACGACCCACACGCCGATGCGTCCCGCGTGCAGCTCGTAATGAAAATCGACGAAATGGTGGCCGCCGATGGTGTCGCGCTGCGTTGCCTCGCGCGCATGTTCGATGACGGCGCCCGTCAGCGGATCGAGGTCCGCCGAGCCATAGCCGCCGGCGGGCTGGAACCAGTAGGCGGACAGGCCGTGGCCGGGACGCTGCACGGGCCAGATTTCCCACATGTCCGCCTTCGGATGTTCCTTCGCCATGAAGTCGAGCGCCAGTTCCAGGCGGTGCCCACGGTCCGTGACCTTCGGCAGCGGCGGATCGTTCGCATGGGCCGCCTCTTCCAGTGCATGTTCGGGCGTCATCCAGTGGGTGATCGGTTCGTCGAAGACGGCCAGGGTGCCGGTCAGGAAAATGGCGAACAGCAGCCAGGAAATCCACAGCCCGCTCCATGTATGCAGCCAGGCCATCGCCTGGCGCAAGCCGCCCTGCTGCGGCGTCTTGACCACTTTGTCTACCCTGACGGCGTTCATGCGGCACCCCGCGACAGCAGCAGGCCAAGGCCGCCGCAGACGATGGCCGGCAACAGCATCCCGAGCCAGGCGCGGCGCAGGTCTTGCACGGCAAAGACCCAGATCACGGCGCAGGTGTAGACGACGAAGGCGCTCAGGGTGGCCGTCAGCACGGCTTCGGCGCGCGACAGCGGCAGCACGGCCGACAGCAGCACGGCCACGCCGGACGTCAGTGCATAGCCGCCAAAGATGGCGGCCAGCACGCGCGAGAACAACATCATGTGGGCCGATTTCATCATCGCGGCGCTCCCTGCGGCATGCGCTGGCGCGCGCCATCGCGGGCCAGATTCAACTGCACTTCCATAAGCCATGCATCCTTCATCAAGATAGATCATTCAAAAGCGGTTATTTACAGTGTGTAGTTCAAGGTCAGCATCAGGTTGCGCGGCGTGCCCACCATGTTGCCGAAGACATCGGAATAGATGCTCTGGTAGTAGTGCTTGTCCAGCGCATTGTTGACGTTCAGTCGCAGCTCGGCGCGGCTGTCGATCTGCCACGCCGCGTTCAAGCCCACGATCGCGTAACGACCCTGGCGCAGATGATAGGTGCCGTCGTTCGACTCCGTCGCGCCTTGCCCGTACACCGAGGCGCCGACGCGCCAGCCCTGCGCCGCGCCGGACAGGCGGTAGCTGGTGGCCAGCTTGAGCTGCTGGCGCGGATAGCGACTGTTGAAATCCTTGCCGATATTGGCCGGATCGCTGTCGCGCTTGAATTGCGCCTTCACATAGGTAAAACCGGCCGACAGCTGCCAGTCCGGCGTCAGCGCGCCCGCCACGTCCAGTTCCACGCCTTCGCTGCGCACTTCGCCCGACGCACGCTGGCAATAGCCCCACGTGCTGCCCGGGCAGGGGTTCGGGCCGGCCAGGTCGTCCACGCCACGGTTTTGCTGGCGGATCTGGAACACGGCCGCGCTGGCATTGAGGACGCCGCCAAAGTATTCACCCTTCACGCCCGCTTCATAGTTGGTGCCGCTGATCGGCTTCAATGGCTGCGCATGGGCGTCGGTGGCCGCCTGCGGCTGGAAGATTTCCGTCCAGCTGGCGTACACGGAGTGCTGCTTGTCGAGGTCATACACGACACCGGCATACGGCGTGTATTCGCGCGCCACCGAGTAGCCGGCATCGTCCTTGTACCAGCTGACGCGACCGCCCAGCACCAGCGACAGCGGGTCGGCCAGGCGCATGCGCGTGCCTGCATACACGCCGCTTTGCTCGGTGATGCTGGCCGTGCGCCACTGCGCATAGTTGATGACGGGGCGCGCCACGCTGCCCGCATCCCAGTGGAACGGGTCGAGCACCGGCGCCGCCGCGCCCCAGCTGTACGGGGCCCAGCCACCATAGCTGTTTTTCGACGAACGGCGGTGGCTGGCGCCGACCGTCAGCTCGTGCTCGCGGCCGAACAGGCTGTAGCTGCCGCTCGCATACGCGTCATAGCTGGTGTTGGCCAGCTCGGCGCGGTAGCTTTGCGAATTGAAGCGCAGGGTGTCGCCGCGGCGGTTGATGCCGGAAAACGTCGTGTCAATCTCGGGCGTCTTGCGCGTGGCGGCCAGCTTGGTCTTCCAGCCGTTGGCAAAGCGGTGTTCCAGTTCGGCGAAGATGGTCTTGTCCGTCTGGCGCCAGTCGTCGAAATCGCTGCCCAGATAGGTCGAGCGGGGCAAATCCAGGAAGCGGCCGTCGGCGGCCGTCACCACGCCCGTCGCGACGCCGTCGTTGTCCGTCTTGCGGTAGTGCGCGCCCACGGTCAAGGTGGTGTCGGGGCGCAGGTCCGCTTCGATGATGCCGTACAGCTGGTGATTGCGGCCATGCAGCACGTCGACAAAATCCTTCTTGTCCTGCACCGTCACGACGATGCGCCCGCGCAGGGTTTTCGCTTCGTTGAGCGCATTGGCCGCATCGGCTTCCAGGCGGTAGTTGCTCCAGCTGCCCACGCTGGCTGAAAACGTGGCTTGCGGCGTGGCCGTCGGGCGCTTGCGCACCATGTTGATGGCCGCGCTGGGCGTGCCGCTGCCCGTCATCAAGCCCGTGGCGCCGCGCACCACCTCGATGCGGTCATAGATGGCCAGGTCGTCATTGTCGCCATTGAAGGTGCCGTTCGCGCCCAGGCTGGTGGGCAAGCCATCGAACAGGATGTTGTCGATTGGAAAGCCGCGTGCGCTGAAACTGCCCGAATCGCCCGTAAAGTTACCCTTTTGCATGACCAGGCCCGTGATCGACTGCACGGCGTCGTCCAGTGTGGTGATGCCCAGGTCGTCGATCTGCTGGCGCGTCAGCACGCTGACCGACTGCGGCGTCTCGCGCAGCGACAGGTTCAGCTTGGTTGCCGTATTGCTCACGCCCGTCGTATACGAGCCGCTGCCCTCTGTTGTCGCATCGCGCCCCGCCGTGACGGACACGCCAAGCATGGTCTGTTCGGTGGCGGGAGTGGCTGGGG
>NZ_LBCO01000024.1:677161-725893 GCF_000988085.1 Janthinobacterium sp. KBS0711
GGCGCCTGCTGCGCGATGGCCGGCAGGCTGGCGGCCAGGCACAGGGCCGCCGCCGCTTGCGCCAACGGACGCAATGCGGAGTGAGGTGATGGCAAACTGACAAAATTCAAAGCGTGCGACATGCAAGTTCCTGATAGTGGCGTCATCAGACGGTGAAAAACAGGCGCCCTACTCTGTAGGTGCCACGAAAACGAAAAACGGGCAGTCCGACTGCAAATATTTTTTGTGGAGTACTACGGGGCCGGTTCGACCGTCACCCAGTAGCGCGTGCGGCTACGCACCTGCACCGGCAGCGAGTCCGGCAGCATGTTCAAAATGCGCTGCGTGTCAGCCAGCGGGAACACACCCGACAGGCGCAGCTGGGCCACCTGCGGCGAGCAATCGATCACGCCGGGGCGGTAGCGGGCCAGGTCGGCCAGGAAATCGCCCAGGGTCACGTCGTCGACGATCAGCTGCCCGCGCGACCAGGCGTCCGCATAGGCACCGATGGCGTGCGGCGCGTCCAGCGCCTTGCGGGAAAATGCCACGCCGCGCCCGGCCGCCAGCAGCAACGGCGCGCCGTCGCCGTCGCGGGGATGGATTTCAACGGCGCTTTCAAACACGTCGACCGTGCTGTAGTCATCTTGCTGGCGCACGGCAAAACGCGTGCCCAGCGCGCGCACCAGGCCTTCGCGCGTGGCCACTTCCAGCGGCGCGCCGCTGCCGGCGCCATGGCCGCTGGTGACGAGGATCTCGCCGGCCAGCAGCTCGATCCGGCGGCGGCTGGCGTCGAAACGCACGTTCACGGCCGATCCCGTATTCAGGCTGAGCACACTGCCATCGTCCAGCGCCACCTCGCACCGCTCGCCCGTGGCCGTGCGGTAGTCGGCGCGCAGGGTGCGCACGCCATCCCAGGCATCCGTCTGCGCGGCCAGCATGCCGCCGCCGGCCGCCACGCCCAGCCACGCCAGCAACTGGCGCCGCTTGCCGTTGACGGTTTTCTGCTCCGTACCGGCCAGCGCCTGCGCGGCCGCACCGCGGTGCAAGCCGTTGAAGCGCTGCGACACGGCCTCGATATGCCGCCAGGCCCGCTCATGTTCCGGGTCGGCCTCGCGCCAGCGCTGCCATGCGGCGTGCTGCGCCGCGTCCATCTCGCCCGACATCAGCATGGTCAGCCACTCGGCCGCCTGCTGCTGCACGTCCTCGCGGATGGCCGCCGGAGCCGTGGGTCCCGCCACCTTGCTCATGCCGGCAGCGAGAAAAACACCTGGCGGTTGGCACGCGTCAGGTATTGCTTGACCGAGCTGGCCGACACCTCCAGGCGCGCGGCGATCTCGGCATAGCTGAGACCTTCGAGCTGCGCCAGCAGGAACGCCGTGCGCACGGGCCCGGGCAAGCCGTCGAGGGCCTGGTCGATTTCCTGCAAGGCTTCCAGCGCCAGCAACCGCTCTTCCGGCGCGGGCGCCACGTCGGGCGGCAGGCAAGCGAGCGCTTCCAGATAAGCGTCTTCCAGCACTTGCCGGCGGTAGCGGTGCGCCACCAGGCGCCGCGCGATAGTGGCCAGGAAAGGCCGCGCTTCGCGGATCTGCGGCGCGGCATCGGCCGTCAGCACGCTGATGAAGGTGTCTTGCGCCAAGTCCGCCGCATCGCCCGCATTGCCCAGCTTATGCCGCAGCCAGCCCTGCAGCCAGCCGTGATGGCTGCTGTAGAGCGCGTGCAGGTCTTGTTGCTGTGCAAAATCGGCGGCCGACATGGCATCCCTTTCCGCCCGGGCGTGCGGCGCCCGAGAATGTAAATAAGAATTATTCTCATTCTAACCGCGTTACTGCCATTCATGCAATCGCGGCATTGCCAGAAATACCAACTAATTCAAACGCCGGCCAACCGCCAGGCGGTGCAGCGCGGGACCGCCAGCCACCCGCGATGGGTTAAAATGGCGCCCATCGTCCGGCTTTCGCCGCCCACTCCCAAGCTTTTCATTGCAGGTTCATCATGCTAGATAATCTCACCCAACGGCTTGCCAAAGTCGTCAAGACCATGCGCGGCGAGGCGCGCCTGACCGAAGCGAACACCGCCGACATGCTGCGCGAAGTGCGCCTGGCGCTGCTCGAAGCCGACGTCGCCCTGCCCGCCGTGCGCGAATTCATCGCCAAAGTCAAAGAAAAAGCCATGGGCGAGGATGTCATTTCCTCGCTCACGCCAGGCCAGGCCCTGGTGGGCGTGGTGCAGCGCGAGCTGGCCGCCCTGATGGGCGCCGACCTGGGACCGGAAGCGTCGCAGATCAGCTTTGCGCAACAGCCGCCCGCCATCATCCTGATGGCCGGTTTGCAGGGTGTGGGTAAAACCACCACCGTCGGCAAGCTGGCTAAATACCTGAAGGAAGAAAAGAAGAAGAAAGTGCTGACCGTCTCGGCCGACGTGTACCGTCCCGCCGCGATCGCCCAGCTGCAATCGGTCACCGCCCAGGTGGGCGCCGACTTCTTCCCGTCCACCAGCACGGACAAGCCGGTCGATATCGCCCTGGCAGCGCTGGACTGGGCGAAAAAGCATTACCACGACGTGCTGATCATCGATACGGCGGGCCGTCTCGGTATCGACGAAGAGATGATGCGCGAAATCGCCGCCGTCCACGGCGCCGTGAAACCGATCGAAACCCTGTTTGTCGTCGACGCCATGCTGGGCCAGGACGCCATCAACACGGCCAAAGCCTTTAACGATGCGCTGCCGCTGACCGGTATCGTGCTGACCAAGCTCGATGGCGATGCGCGCGGCGGTGCGGCCCTGTCCGTGCGCCACATCACGGGCAAACCGATCAAGTTTGCCGGTGTCTCGGAAAAACTCGACGGCCTGGAAGCGTTCGACCCGACCCGCATGGCCAACCGGATCCTGGGCATGGGCGACATCCTCGCCCTAGTGGAAGAGGCGCGCAAGGGCGTCGACAGCAAGGCGGCGGCCGACCTGGCGCAGAAGATCAAGGTCGGCGGCAAGTTCGACATGAACGACTTCAAGGCGCAACTGGGCCAGATGAAGAAAATGGGTGGCATGGCCAACCTGATGGACAAGCTGCCGGCCCAGTTCCAGCAGGCGGCAGGCGGCAAGAACATGGATCAAGCCGACAAACAGGTGCGCCGCATGTGCGGCATCATCGATTCGATGACGCCGCAGGAACGCGCCAAGCCTGAACTGATCAAGGCCACGCGCAAGCGCCGCATCGCCGCCGGCGCCGGCGTGCAAGTGCAGGAAGTAAACCGCATGCTGACGCAATTCGAGCAAATGCAGACGATGATGAAGAAATTGTCGGGCGGCGGCATGATGAAGATGATGCGCAGTATGAAAGGCATGATGCCGGGAATGAGGTAAGGCTTCAAAATCCGCTGCGCGGTGGTCTTTGCGGCCGGCGATGCTCACCGTACTTTAGTACGGTTGCGCTTCTCGGCCACAAATACCATCCGCTCGCTGTGATTTTGAAGGCCTTTTTTACGCCGCGTGAGGCGTAGTTCAAGTCAAAAAACATCGTTCTAAATAATGCCGGATTGCATTTTCATGTGTCCGGCATCACTCTTCCCTCCCTCCGCAGCACCCCTCCCCGCATAGCCAGCAACCATGCCATTTAGGGGCAAAAACGCCGTTCTGCGCTCCCAAGCGGTGCGCCCGGGCGACAGCATGGCCATTTCCCTGCTTTTTCCTCGTGAAAACGTGAAAAACACTTGCATACAAGGTAAATCCACACCAATATTAGCCGTGCGATTAATTGCGCAATTTCCCATGTGTTTGTTAAGGAGGCTCGAAGATGGCAACAGCCAAAAAAACCCCAGTAGCAGCGCCAGCCAAAGCAGCAGCAGCCAAGCCTGCAGCCGCCAAGAAAGCAGCACCCGCAGCCAAGGCAGCAGCTAAACCAGCAGCGGCGAAGAAAGCGGCAGCACCGGCAACACCACGCAAGCCAAACGCAGCATTCATGAAAGCAATGACGCCATCGAAAGAGCTGGCCGCCGTTGTTGGCGCAGCACCACTGCCGCGCACGGAAGTGACCAAAAAGGTATGGGATTACATCAAAAAACTCGATCTGCAAGATCCGGCCAACCGCCGCATGATCAATGCGGACGACAAGCTGAAAGCAGTTTTCGGCGGCAAAGCCCAAGTCTCCATGTTTGAAATGACCAAACTGATCTCCGATCATTTGAAATAATCAGATACGCACAGGGCGTCTACGCCGTGTGAGTGCCCCGCCGCATCCGCGAGCGGGGCATTTTTTTTGGGGCTGCCATTTGCCCGGGGTCAGACCCTCAACACCGTTAACACAGAGCTCTGCGCCAACGCTGCCTGGGGTCCGACCCCAGCCTTCATTTGAATTCCCACTGCCGCCAAGCCGCCCTGACCGCATTCGGATACTCGGCACGCCCCCGGCTGCCGTTGTACCGCCCCAGCGCCAGGTATAAATCCCCTCGTTCCATATCCAGATACATGCGCAGGATAGCGCAGCCGTAGCGCAGATTCGTCTGCATGTGGAACAGCTTGCTGCGGTCATGGTCGCCGATGACGCCCGTCCAGAACGGCATCACCTGCATGTAGCCGCGCGCGCCAGCCAGCGAGACGGCGTATTTGCGGTAGGCCGACTCGACCTGGATCAGGCCCAGCACGAGGGCCGGCTCCAGGCCCGCGCGGCGCGATTCGTACCATACGGTTTCCAGGAATTCCGTGCGCAGCTGGGCGTCCGGCAGCTTGCGCTGCAGGCGTTGCGACATCTGCGCCAGCCATTGCTGGTAGCGCTGCAAGTCGGCGGGCGTGGCAAATTTGGGTTGCGGCGGGCGTTCGTCGCGGATCGCATGCGACAGGGCCAGGCGGACGGAGTCGGCCAGCGCCTCCTCCTTCTGGTTGCCAGCCTGCGCCGGAGAGACGCAGGCCAGGCAGGCGGCCAGCGCGAGCGCGCCAGCCGTCTTGCTTACTGATAGGCGCTTCACTGCGCCATTTGGCCCTGGATGAAGGCGACGATCTCGTCCGGCGCCACACCGGTCGCTTCCGCATCGCGGCGGCCCTGGTATTCCAGCTTGCCTTCTTTCAGGCCGCGCTCGCCGATGACGATGCGGTGCGGCACGCCGATCAGTTCCCAGTCGGCGAACATGGCACCTGGACGCAAGCCGCGGTCGTCGACGATGACGTCCACGCCAGCGCCTTGCAGGGCTGCGTACAGCTTCTCCGTCTCTTCCTTGACCAGTTCGCTGCGGTCCATGCCCATCGGGCACAGCACGACCTCGAACGGCGCGATCGACGCTGGCCAGATGATGCCCTTGTCGTCGAAGTTCTGTTCGATGGCGGCGCCCAGGATGCGCGTCACGCCGATACCGTAGCAGCCCATCTGCAGCGGCGCAGGCTTGCCGTTTTCATCGAGGAAGGTAGCTTTCATGCTTTCCGAGTACGCCGTACCCAGCTGGAACACGTGGCCCACCTCGATGCCGCGTTCGATGGCCAGCGCGCCCTGGCCGTCCGGCGAAGCGTCGCCGGCGACGACGTTGCGCAAGTCGGCCACGATGGCAGGCTCGGCCACGTCACGGCCCCAGTTGGCGCCCGTGTAGTGGAAACCGGCGTCATTCGCGCCGCACACGAAGTCGCTCATGTGGGCAACCGTGCGGTCCGCCACCACGGTGACGGGGGCTTTCGTGCTGATCGGGCCCAGGTAACCGGGAATCGTGCCGTAGACTTCCAGGATTTCCGCTTCCGTCGAGAAACGGTGACCGGCCAGGCCGGCAACTTTGCCCACCTTGATCTCGTTCAATTCATGGTCGCCGCGCAGCAGCAACATGAAATGCTGTTTCGTGACTTTCTCGTCCTTGCCCGTCGTTTCCACGGTCAGGGCGATGGTTTTCACGGTGCGCGACAGCTCGATACCCAGCAGGGCAGCCACGGTTTCGCACTTGACGGTGTCCGGCGTAGCCGTTTTCGTCAGTGCCTGGACGGCAGCCGGGCGCTCGCCCGCTGGCGGCAGCGCTTCGGCCGCTTCCATGTTGGCCGCGTAGTCGGACGTCGGGCAGTACACGAGCGCGTCTTCGCCCGTGTGGGCGATGACGTGGAATTCATGCGAACCGGAACCGCCGATGGCGCCGTTGTCGGCTGCCACGGCGCGGAATTTCAGGCCGAAGCGCGTGAAGATGCGCGTGTAGGCGTCAAACATGACCTTGTACGACGCTTGCATGCCGGCCAGGTCGCGGTCGAACGAATAGGCGTCTTTCATCGTGAATTCGCGGCCGCGCATCAGGCCGAAGCGCGGGCGGCGCTCATCGCGGAACTTGGTCTGGATGTGATAAAAATTCAACGGCAGCTGGCGGTAGGACTTGATTTCCGTGCGCACGACGTCCGTGATGACTTCTTCCGACGTCGGCTGGATCGCGTATTCGCGGCCGTGGCGGTCTTTCACGCGCATCAGTTCGTCGCCCATCTTGGTCCAGCGGCCCGTCTCTTGCCACAGTTCGGCTGGCTGCACGAGCGGCATCAGCAGTTCGATACCGGCGGCTTTGTTCATCTCGTCACGGATGATGGCTTCCACCTTGCGGATCACGCGCAAGCCCATCGGCATGTAGGTATAGATGCCGGAACCGAGGCGTTTGATCATGCCTGCACGCATCATCAATTGGTGGCTGACGATTTCCGCGTCAGAAGGTGCATCTTTAAGTGTGGAAATAAAAAAACGGGAGGCGCGCATAACGGTGAATTCTTTTTAAAAAGAGAGGGTTATAATCAACCTAATTTTAAAGGATTAGCTGGCTGATGCGTCCATACTTTACACAAATGCGCTCAATTGGTGCGATTCCGGCGCTTTTCGCACCCCGAAAAGGTCACCGGCTTGCGAAGTTGTGGGTAATTATGTAAAAAAAGACGCACTGTCGCAGAAAGTTTGAGGTGCATTATGCTCGACCGTGAAGGGTTTCGGCCCAACGTCGGCATCATCCTGCTAAACGCCCAGAACGAGGTGTGGTGGGGCAAGCGGGTGCGCGAGCACTCATGGCAGTTTCCGCAAGGCGGTATCAAATATGGCGAAACACCGGAACAAGCCATGTTTCGCGAACTTGAAGAGGAAATCGGACTCAGACAGGAACACGTCAAAATTGTCGGCCGCACCCGCGACTGGCTGCGCTATGAAGTGCCAGACCACTTCATCAAGCGCGAGATTCGCGGCCATTACCGTGGCCAGAAGCAGATTTGGTTTCTGCTGAGAATGTGCGCGCGCGATAACGACGTCAATCTGCGCCTGACCGACCATCCCGAGTTCGACGCCTGGCGCTGGCATGAATACTGGGTCCCGCTCGATGTCGTCATTGAATTTAAACGCGATGTTTACCAGCGCGCCTTGCAGGAGCTGTCCCGCTTCCTGACCTGGCCCGTGCATGGCAACGCACAGCAAGCGCACCGCCACACATCGCGCTACCTGCGCCAGCCCCATGCGCCACGGGCGCAGGACGGTACGGCTGTGGCCAAGCCTTGCGACGGCATCGCCGCCGAAGGGTGTACGCCGGAGCTGATTCTACCGGGCAAGGAGTAGTCCGCCGCAATGAACGCACTCTCCCACGCAAAAGGGGCAGCCTGAACAGGCTGCCCCTTTTTTCATGCCGGCAGGAAACTTCCCTGCCGGTCAGGCTGGCTTAGTTTGCTGCCGGCGCTGGCGCAGCGGCGGGAACGTCCAGGGTGATCGCTTTCAAGCCCAGGATATTGCTGCTGTAGTGGCGGATCTTGTTGGCCAGGGCAGGGTCGTTGTTCAGCTTTTGGCCGTACGACGGCACCATTTCCACCATCTTCGCTTGCCATTCCGGTGTTGCCAGACGGCTCTTGAATGCCGTTTGCAGCACCTTGATCATGATCGGCGGCGCGGTCGAAGCGCCTGGCGATGCACCCAGCAGGGCGACGATGCTGCCATCGGCGGCGCCGACGACTTCCGTGCCGAACTGCAGCAAGCCGCCTTTGACAGGGTCATCCTTGACGATCTGCACGCGCTGGCCGGCGTTTTGCAAGGTCCAGTCTTCCATCTTGGCGTTCGGCAAGTATTCGCGCAGGGTTTTCAAACGGTCTTCCGGCGTGTTCATGACCTGTTCCACCAGGTATTTCGTCAACGGAATATTGTCGTAGCCGGCTTGCAGCATCGGTTTCACGTTGCCCGTGCCGATCGAGGCAGGCAAGTCGATCCACGAACCGTTTTTCAGGAACTTGGTCGAGAAGGTGGCAAACGGGCCAAACAGCAAGGCTTTCTTGCCATCGATGATGCGCGTGTCCAGATGCGGTACGGACATCGGCGGCGAACCGACGGACGCCTTGCCGTAGACCTTGGCCGCATGCGCCGCTACCAGTTCCGGATTGGTGGTCACCAGCCATTGGCCGCCCACCGGCACGCCGCCGTAGCCCTTGGCTTCAGGAATGCCCGATTTTTCCAGCAGCGGCAGCGAACCGCCGCCGGCGCCGATGAAGACGAACTTGGCGCGCATGGTTTTTTCCTTGCCGGCGGCCAGGTCTTTCACCGTGACGTTCCACACGCCGTCGGCGCCGCGCTGGATGTTTTCCACCTGGTGGCGCAGGTGCAGGACCATGCCGTGGCTGTCCGTCAGGTATTTCACGAGACCGCGCGTGAGGTTGCCGAAATTGACATCGGTACCGATTTCCATGCGCGTCGCCGCCACTTTCTGGCCCTTGTCACGGCCTTGCATGACGAGTGGCGCCCATTGCTCGATCTGCGCCTGGTCTTCCGAGAACAGCATGCCCTTGAACAGGTTTTCCTTTTGCAGCGCGGCATAGCGCTTCTTCAAAAAGGAAATATTGTCGTCGCCCCAGACAAAAGCCATGTGCGGCACGTTGTTGATGAAGGTTTGCGGCGCGCCCAGGTGCTTGTTGGCCACCTGATAGGCCCAGAATTGCTTGGAAATTTCGAATTGCTCGTTGATGGCAACGGCTTTCTTGGTCTCGATGCTGCCATCGGCCGCTTCCGGCGTGTAGTTCAGTTCGGCAAACGCCGAGTGGCCCGTGCCCGCGTTGTTCATCGCGTCCGAGCTTTCGGCGGCCACGGAATCGAGGCGCTCGACCATTTCCATCGTCAGCGACGGGTCGAGTTCCTTGAGCATGCTGCCCAGGGTAGCGCTCATGGTGCCGGCGCCGATCAGCAGCACGTCGACCGGTTTTTCGGACGAGGCCGGAGGGGTCTTGTTACATGCCGCCAGGATCAGGCACGACATCAAAAGTAATAGCGATTTACGCATACGTAACTCCGTTTATGAATACTGAAGGATGATTCTTGCGCGCCACCGTGGCGGCACCATCGCTGCATGGAATGCAAACAGCCAGCCAGCCGGAACGCCAGGGCGGCCGGACAGGTCAAGGTCGATGGTGATAGGCATGCTGCCGCGCTCCGGGATAAGCCAGGAGCAAGATCTGGTGGCAAAAGTGCGGGCAATGGAAACAGGGGAATGGCAATAAAATCGCCGTCATGTCCAGTGCAAATATCAAGAGCGGCGATTTTATCACCGTTATTTGGCGCCGCCGGGCCGTGGCGGTAGTGGATAATACTTACTGCAGGGTATTAAATTTCGGTGACTATCGGGTCATGAAAGCGGACGCCAGACGGCAAAAAGGGCATCCTCGATGCCCTTCGTTGACGTACGCGGTACAATGCCGGCTGCCCTATAGCCATAGTCATTCAGCCATGTTCAACCCCTCTTCCGACGACGTGCGCCGCTTCTTTTGCGACACCTTGCGCAAGCACCGCGCCCATGAAATCCTCACGCCGATGGAAGCCATCGCGCTCGACTGGATACTCGAACACCCAGAGTATGAAAACGAGCTCTCCGACGTCGAAGCGGCGCTGGCGCGCGACTACTCCGTCGAAGGGGGCCAGGCCAACCCGTTCCTGCACCTGTCCATGCATCTGTCGATCACGGAGCAGGTGCAGGTGGACCAGCCGCGCGGCATCCGCCCGGCCGTCCAGCAACTGACCCAGCGCCTCGATTCGGCCCATGCGGCCCAGCACGAAGTGATGGAATGCCTGGGCCAGATGATCTGGGCTTCACAGCGCTCGGGCTTGCCGCCGGATACTGAAGCCTACATCGACTGCGTCCGCAGGCGTTAACCGGGCCGCACCGCCTGCGGCTGCAGTACAGGCGCTTTCGGCGCCTTGTCCAGCAACCCCAGCACCACCTGCAGCGCCATGGCGATGGCGCCGCCGATGAAGACCACGTCGCCAAAGGTACGTATCCAGCGCAGGTTCTGCAGCAGCGGCTGCTGCATGAACGCTTCGCTGCGCGCATACCACAGGCCTTCCGTCACGCTGGCGTGGAACTGGATGATGCCTATCGGCAGCAAGCTGGTAAAGATCATCAGCACCAAGCCCATATTCAAGCCCCAGAACGCCGTCTTCATCAAGGCAGGGCTGAAACGGTAGTCGGGACGCAGATAGCGCAGCACCAGCAAGGTAAAGCCCAGCGCCAGGAAACCGTACACGCCGAACAGCGCCGCATGCGCATGCACGGGGGTCGTGTTCAAGCCCTGGATATAGTACAAGGCGACGGGCGGATTGATCATGAAGCCCAGCACGCCGGCGCCCAGCATATTCCAGAAGGCGACGGCGACAAAGCACATCATGGGCCAGCGCAGGTTTTCCATCCATGGCGCGCGTTCCTTCAGGCGCCAGTTTTCCCACGCTTCATGGCCCAGCACGATCAGCGGCACCACTTCCAGCGCACTGAAGCTCGCGCCGATGGCCATCACGGGCGTGGTGGTGCCGGCGAAGTACAGGTGGTGGAAAGTGCCGGGTATCCCGCCCAGCATGAACAGCGAGGCAGAGGCCAGGCTGGCCGCCGTGGCCATGCGCACCGACACCAGGCCCAGGGTCGAGAAGATGAAGGCCAGCGCCGTCGTGGCGAAGACTTCGAAGAAACCCTCCACCCACAGGTGCACCACCCACCAGCGCCAGTACTCCATCACGGACAGGTGCGTGCGCTCGCCGTAGAACAGGCCGGCGCCATAGAACAGGCCGATGGCGCCCACGGATGCGGTCAGCAGCGCCAGCAGGTTTTTGTCGCCGCCCGGCTTGCGCAGGGCCGGCACGACGCCGCGCAGCATCAGCACGAGCCACAGCAAAATGCCGATGTATTTGCCGATCTGCCACAAGCGCCCCAGGTCCACATATTCATAGCCCTGGTGGCCCAGCCAGAAATTCCACTCGGGCGGCATCACTTGCGCAATGGCCAGGTAGTTGCCGATGAAGGAGCCGACGACGACGGCGACAAGAGCCCAGAACAGCACGTCGACACCGAGGCGCTGCCACTTGGGGTCCTTGCCGCCATTGATCAGCGGCGCGAGGAACAGGCCGGCGGCCAGGAAGCCCGTGGCGATCCAGAACAGCGCGGCCTGGATATGCCAGGTGCGCGTGAGCGCATACGGGAACCAGCGCGACACGTCGATGCCGTAGAACTGCTGCCCTTCCACCGTGTAGTGCGCCGTGAAGCCGCCGATGAAGACCTGGAAGATGAACAGCGCCACCACGAGGAACAGATATTTCCCCAGTCCCCGCTGCGAAGGCGTCAGCGCGAACGTGGTGAGCGGGTCGCGCGGACCGGCCGCCGGCAGCGCTTCGTCATGGTCGCGCAAGAAGGCCCAGCCCCAGACGAGGAAGCCCACGCCGGCCAGCAGCACCACCACGCTGGCGACCGACCAGACGAGGTTTTCGCCGCTGGGCTGGTTGCCGATCAGCGGTTCGTGCGGCCAGTTGTTCGTATAGGTCACTTTCTGGCCCGGACGTTCGGTGGCGGCAGCCCACGCCGTCCAGAAGAAGAATTGCGTCATCTGCGCGCGCCGCTCGGCGCTGGGCAGGGTGTTTTCCTTCATGGCGAAATGCTCGCGGCTTTTTTGCAGCGCCGGCGCGTCGGAGAACAGCTGGTCGTAATAATGCGCCGTGTTGGCGATCGCTTGCACGCGGCGCGGCGACAGGCGCAGCACTTGCGCATCATCGGTCCGGTTGCCCCGGTATTCGAGCTTGAGCGCTTCGCGCAGCGCCGCCTGTGCGGGGCCGTCGAGCGCCGCGTAGGCCTTGCCATGCTGCTCTTGCGCAGCCAGTTCCAGCCAGGCCGTCAGTTCGCGGTGCAGCCAGTCGGCCGTCCAGTCGGGCGCCTGGTAGGCGCCGTGGCCCCAGATGGAACCGAGCTGCATGCCGCCGACGGATTGCCAGGCCGTCTGGCCATCGAGGATGCCCTCGCGGTCGAACAGCTGCCGGCCATCCTGCGCCAGCACTTGCGCAGGGATGGGCGGCGCCTGCCGGTAGACTTCCGTGCCGTAGTAGCCAAGCAGCGAAAACGTCACGATCAGCACACCGATCAGGGTGAACCAGAGTTTTTTGTATTGCCCCATGGGTCTTTCCTTTGTCAGTGCACCACGGCCGGCGCAAAGCGCTCGAACAGGATATTATTTTCAGTATGGATATGCGCCATCAGGTCTTCGCGGAAGGTGCGCAAGCCCGTGTACAGCGCGCGCCAGGTGGTGCAGGCGCCGCCAGGTGCGGTGATATCGTTCGTCATTTCCTCCATCGCGCGCAAGGCCACGCCGTGGTCGTCGTGCTCCATGCGCATCACGTTGATGGGCGCGCCGGCCCGGGAGCCCTGGCCGCGCACGATCATGGGAAACAGCACGTCTTCTTCCTTGCGCATATGGCTTTCCAGCTCCTGCGCCATGGCCGACAGGTGTTCCGCCAGCCCGTGCGGACAGTCGGCACGGTCGCCATGCACCTGCTCGACCTTGCGTGCCAGGCGTATCAGCTCGGGCAGCTGCTCGCGGTGCACGGCGTGGTAGCGCGACAGGATATGTTCCACCAGTTCCGTGGCCGAAGCCTCCTGCCAGTCACGCTCGCCGCTGGCGTCAGCCCGCCCTGCCAGCAGTTGCAGTTCCTTGACGATGGGCGCCGTGTCCACGCCGGCCGCTTCGGCCGCCGCGCGCAGGGTCTTGTTGCCACCGCAGCAGAAATCCAGGCGGTGGGCATCGAACAGGCGCGTGGCGCCGGGGATGCGGCGGGCCAGTTGGCCCAGGGATAGCTCGATCATTTCCATAATGGTTCCTTGAGGATGAATAGGTAGATTTATTGCACCGCGCCCGCGTGGTAGACGCCGGGTACGGGTTCGCCAGTCACTTCCAGCACGCCCACGGCGCCCTTGCCGGCGCGCGACAGCGCATGGTCGACCAGCAGATAGCTGCCCGGATGCTGTACCTTGAGTTCGACGATGGTCGCGCCGCCCGGCGCCACCAGGGTGGTCTGCACGTCGTGTTTCGGGCTGCTGATCGAGCCTTCGCTGTACACCTTGTCGAAGATCTCGCCGATGATGTGGAACGATGAAATCTTGTTCGGGCCGCCGACGCCGAAATAGATGCGCACCGTCTCGCCCACTTTCGCCTGCAGTTTGTGCGTCTTGCTCAGAGCACCCACTTCACCGTTGAAGACGTAGTAGTCGGGCAGTTCATTGGCCATTTTTTCCAGGTTCGCTTCCTGGTGCACGGGTGCGCCGTGCGGACGGCCCGTGTACATCTCGCCCTGCATCACGTAATACTCGCGGTCGACTTTTGACAGGCCGCCTTCCGGTTCGACCAGGATCATGCCGTACATGCCGGCTGCGATATGCTGCGGCACCAGCGGCGTGGCGCAGTGGTACACATACAGGCCCGGATTGAGCGCCTTGAAAGTGACGGTTTTTTCCTGCCCCGGCGCCACCTGCGTGTGCTGTCCGCCGCCATGGCCGCCCGTCACGGCGTGCAGGTCGATCGAGTGGATCATCTTGCTGTCCTTGGCGTTGAACAGGGTCAGTTCCACCGTGTCGCCCACCTTCGCGCGCAGCATGGGGCCGGGCACTTGCCGGTTGAAGGTCCAGTAGGTAAAACTGGTGCCGTCATCGAGCTTGCCCGGCAGTTCCACCGTCTCCATCCGGTATTTCAGGGTTTGCGGCGCGCGCGCGCCGATGGCGGTCGGCACGGAGGCCGGATTGGCCGCCACGTTGACGGCCGATGGATCGGGGCCGCGCATCGGCGACGGCGCGGGCGTGTACAGGGCCAGCGCGGCGGCCTGGCTCGATTCGCTGGCAGCGCTGCCGGCGCCGGCTGCCTTCGGTGCTCCGGCTTCGGCCAGCGAGGTGCCGCTCACTTCCAGCTTGCCTTCCATGCCGATCTGGCGGTGGCCGGGAATCGAGCAGTAATAGGTGAACGTGCCGGCGCGCGTGACCTTGAAGCGCACGGTGGTGCTGCCGCTGTTGGCGCTGAACTTGGCGGATGCGACGTTCAGTTCCGGGATCAGCAGATCGTGCTCGGCGCCTTCGCCGCTTTTCAGCACCAGTTCCACCGTGTCGCCCACCTTGGCCGCCAGCACGGGGTTGACCTGGCCCTTGGCGTCGATGAACACCATCTTGCCGTCGACGATATTGGTTTGCAGTTCATAGCGCTTGACTGCGGCGGTAGCGGGTTTGACGGCGGTGGCGGCGGCGCTGGCAGGGAGGCTTACCTGGGCTTGCACGGACAGGGGCATGGCCAGCACGCAGACGGCGGCGGCAATGGCGCGGAGGGAGGGAGTCGTTTTCATCAAGCTTTCCTTGGTCTTGTATGCCGGTTCGGCACTCTTACCTAGGCAAACCGTGTGCCAGGAAAAACTTGTTTTAAATCAACGATTTGAAAAATGCAGGGTCGGTATGACCCTCTTTGAGCGTGGTCCGTTGTACCCTGCATGGTACTTATGACCACCACCGCCATCCACCTGCTGCTGCTCACCGACCTGGTCGCCGACCTGCCCGTGGCCGTGCGCCTGCAGCGCCTCGTCGGCAGCCTGCGCGCGCACTTCGGCTGCGAAGCCGTGGCCTTGCTCAAGCTCGATGGCGAGCATTTGCGCCCCGTGGCGATGGTTGGCCTGGCCAGCGACGCGCTGGGACGCCGCTTCGCCGTCGCCGACCATCCGCGCCTGGCCGCCATCCTGCAGCGGCGCGGCGTGCTGTGCTTCCATCACGACAGCTCCCTGCCCGATCCCTACGATGGCCTGATCGCCGAGCGGGCCGGCGAACCGCTGCCCGTGCACGACTGCATGGGCATGGCGCTGGACCTGGAAGGCGAACGCTGGGGCGTGATCACGCTCGACGCGCTGCAGGTGGGCACCTTCGATACGCAGGCGCAGCGCGACCTGGGCGAACTGGCCTGCGCCATCGAGGCGGCCGTGCGCGTGACGCGCCTGGAGACGGAGATCCGCGCCTTGCGCCTGTCGGGCGGCGCCATGCTGGCCGATGCGCAGGCGCCGCGCGAGGAACACGATTTCGTGGGCCAGAGCGGCGCCATCACGCACTTGCTGCACGAATTGCAGATCGTCGCCGATTCCGAACTGCCTGTGCTGCTGCTGGGCGAAACGGGCGTGGGCAAGGAATTGTGCGCGCACCGCCTGCACCGGCTGTCGCGCCGCGCGGGCAAGCCTTTGATCCACGTCAATTGCGCGGCCTTGCCCGAGTCCCTGGCCGAAAGCGAATTGTTCGGCCATGTGCGCGGTGCGTTTTCCGGCGCCGTCAGCGACCGGCCCGGACGCTTCGAGGCGGCCGAAGGGGGCACCCTGTTTCTCGATGAAGTGGGCGAATTGCCATTGTCGATCCAGGCCAAGCTGCTGCGCACCTTGCAAAATGGCGAAATCCAGCGCCTGGGCGCGGACCGGCCGCGCCGGGTCAACGTGCGCGTGATCGCCGCCACCAACCGCAGCTTGCGCGAACATGTGCGCGACGGCTCGTTCCGCGCCGATCTGTATCACCGTTTATCCGTGTATCCCGTGCCGATTCCGCCGCTGCGCGAGCGGGGCAATGATGTGCTGCTGCTGGCGGGCGGCTTCCTGGAACTGAACCGCGCGCGCCTGGGCTTGCGCAGCCTGCGCCTGTCCGCCGCGGCGGAAAACGCCTTGTGCCACTACCGCTGGCCCGGCAATGTGCGCGAACTGGAACATGTGATCAGCCGGGCCGCGCTGAAAGCCGTCATACGCGGCGCGGACCGCAAGGATATCGTGACCCTGGAAACGGATATGCTCGACCTCGATGCGCTGGAAGCGCCGGCCGGCACGGACGCGCTGCCGTTGGCGCCGGCCGCTTGCGGCACGCCGGCGGCGCCGCTGCTATCGATGCATCAGATCGTGGAAGCGAGCCAGCGCCAAGCCATCCGGCAAGCGCTGGTGCTGCATCAGGATAACTGGGCCGCTGCGGCGCGGCAGCTGGGGCTGGACGCCAGCAATCTGCATAAACTTGCTCGCCGGGTGGGGCTGAAAGCCTGAGCCGGCGCTACCGCTCAGCGGTGGGTCACCAGGCTGGTCGGCAAGCTGTGCAGATAGGCGGCCAGGTCCTTGATGTCCTGGTTGCTCAACGGTTTTACCTGGCCCGTCATGATGGCGTTATTGCGGCCGTTGGCCTTGTCGCCCCGTTTATACGCGGTCAGCGCGTGTTCCAGGTAATCCTTGTGCTGGCCTGCCAGCTTCGGGTACGACGGGTCGATGGGCGAGCCGTAATCCTTGCCGTGGCAGGTGGCGCAGCTGTATTTTTCGGCCAGGGCCTTGCCCGTATTGATATTGCCGGCGGCGCTGGCGCCGAACGAGACGGTGGCGCAAACGAGGGCGGCGAGTAGTGTTTTCATCATCTGGCTGGTCCTCAGTTCGGCTTGGCTTGTTGCGCGTAATACGCGGCGACATCGGCGATATCCTGGTCCGACAGGCTGCTGGCGATGCCCTTCATGCTGGGGTGCTTGCGGTCGCCCTTCTTGTAGGCTTGCAGCGCATTCTCGATATATTTTGCCGGCTGGCCGCCGATCATCGGCACCTGGAACACTTCAGGGAAGGTTGCCTTGTAACCGGGGATGCCGTGGCAGCCGATACACATTTCCACCTTGGCAGGGGCTGCCTTGGCGTTTCCTACAATGTCAGCCGCTGTGACGGCATTTGCTATGCCGGCAAGCACGAGAAGTGCAAATATTTTTTTCATAGTGGCAATGTGAACAAAGGTAATCGGAGAAACGCCAGAGCTGGTTTTTATTGATTTTATGTGTTGACAATTAAGGTTGCCAATTAATCTGCTGCTTGCCGATTCTAGCCAAGATATTCTTGCAAGTCCACCTATAAAACCCGCATTGTAGGCAGGCAGGCACAGGCCGTCCGCGTGACGCTGCGCCACAGTTCTGTTTATACTCACCATTTCCCCACTTTGGCAGACCGCTCATGCAAGCACAGCACACCCAGCAAGGCCAACGCTTCGAAGGTTCCGACAGCTACGTCGCCACCGCCGACCTGAAACTGGCCGTGAATGCGGCGCTGACCCTGCAACGCCCGCTGCTGATCAAGGGCGAACCGGGCACGGGCAAGACCATGCTGGCCGAGGAAGTGGCCGCCGCGCTGAACATGCCGCTGATGCAGTGGCATATCAAATCGACCACCAAGGCGCAGCAGGGCCTGTACGAATACGACGCCGTCTCGCGCCTGCGCGATTCGCAGCTGGGCGACGAGCGCGTGCGCGACATCCAGAACTACATCGTCAAGGGCGTGCTGTGGCAGGCGTTCACGGCGCCCGAACCGGTGGTGCTCCTGATCGACGAGATCGACAAGGCCGACATCGAATTCCCGAACGACCTGCTGCGCGAACTAGACCGCATGGAATTCTATGTGTACGAGACGCGCGAAATGGTCACGGCGCGCCACCGTCCGCTCGTCATCATTACCTCGAACAACGAGAAGGAATTGCCGGACGCCTTTTTGCGCCGCTGCTTCTTCCACTACATCAAATTCCCGGACAAGGACACGATGGAGCAGATCGTCGCCGTCCACTACCCGCACCTGAAACAGGAATTGCTGGCGCAGGCGCTGCAAACCTTCTATGAAGTGCGCGACGTGCCGGGCCTGAAGAAAAAGCCGTCGACGTCGGAATTCCTCGACTGGCTGAAACTCCTGCTGGCCGAGGACATTCCCGCCGAAGCGTTACGCAGCAAGGACAACAAGGCCGTCGTGCCGCCGCTGCACGGCGCGCTGCTGAAAAACGAGCAGGATGTGCACCTGTTCGAGCGCCTGATGTTCATGTCGCGCACCAACCGTTAAGGAGCGCCGGTGAACGACATCAGCCCCGACAAAGTCTTCGTCCCCCTGGAACTGCACGGCATCCGCCTCGAAGCGCTGGCGCCGCACCATGCGGCCGGCCTGCGCGCGGCGGCCATGGATGGCGAACTGTGGAATCTGCGCGTCACCTCCGTGCCCGAGCCGGACCAGGTGGACCAGTACATTTTCAAGGGCATCGAGATGCGCCCCACGCGCTTCGCCTTTGCCGTCGTTGACGCGGCCAGCGGCGAGGTGCTCGGCACCACCAGCTACCACGACGTGGTGCCGGCCATCGGGCGCCTGGAAATCGGCTACACCTGGTATGCGAAGCGCTGCCAGCGCAGCCACGTCAATACCACCTGCAAATTGCTGTTGCTGGCGCACGCCTTCGACACGCTCGGCTGCGCGCTGGTGGGCCTGCGCACGGATAATTTCAACCACGCCTCGCAAGCGGCCATCGAACGCCTGGGCGCGAAAAAGGATGGCGTGCTGCGCCACCATGCGCTGCGCCGCGACGGCACCGTGCGCGACACGGTCATGTACAGCATTACGCGCGGCGAGTGGCCCGAGATTGCCGCCCATCTGCGCTACAAGCTGGCGCAGCGCCCCATCGCCGCACTGCCCCGCGCAGGAGAGCGGTCGCCATGCTGATCGATTTCTTCTTCACGCTCAAGGACGCGAAGATTCCCGTCTCGATCAAGGAATTTTTGACCTTGCTTGAGGCGCTGCAAAAGAACGTCATCGACGCCTCGATGGATGATTTTTACTATCTGTCGCGCCTGACCCTGGTCAAGGATGAAGCCCATTTCGACAAGTTCGACCGCGCGTTTGCCCAGTATTTCAAGGGCGTCAACGCGGCCTTCGACACGAACGCGGCGATTCCGCTCGACTGGCTGCTGAAACGCATGCAGCGCGAGCTGTCCGAGGAGCAGAAGGCGCAGCTGGAAAAATTCGGCTACGACAAGCTGATGGATCGCCTGAACGAGCTGCTGAAGGAGCAGAAGGAGCGCCACGAAGGCGGCAGCAAGTGGATCGGCACGGGCGGCACGTCGCCGTTCGGCAATGGCGGCACGAATCCGGAAGGCATCCGCATCGGCGGCAAGGGCGGCAACCGCACGGCCGTGAAAGTGTGGGAAGCGCGCAGCTACAAGGATTACGACGGCGAGCGCGAACTGGGCACGCGCAACATCAAGGTGGCCTTGCGCCGCCTGCGCAAGTTCGCGCGCGAAGGGGCGGAAGACGAACTGGCGCTGGACGCCACCATCGCCGCCACGGCGAACAATGCGGGCTACCTCGACATCAGGATGCGGCCCGAGCGCAAGAACCGCATCAAGGTACTGATGCTGTTGGACGTGGGCGGCAGCATGGATGACCATATCGAGCGCACCGAGGAACTGTTTTCGGCGGCGAAGACGGAATTCAAGAACATGGAGTTCTTTTACTTCCATAACTGCGTCTACGACTACCTGTGGAAGAACAACCGGCGCCGCAACGCCGAGCGTTTTCCCACCTGGGACGTGCTGCGCAAATACCCGCCCGACACCAAGCTGATCTTCGTCGGCGACGCCACCATGAGCCCTTACGAAATCCTGCAGCCGGGCGGCAGCGTCGAATACAACAACGAGGAAGCGGGATCGAGGTGGCTGGCGCGCTTTACCCAGGCGTTCCCGAAATTCATCTGGCTCAATCCGGAATCGGAAGGCTTGTGGCAATACCGCCAGTCCATCGGCGTGATGCGGCAGTTGATGAACAACCGCATGTTCCCCCTGTCGATCGACGGGCTGGAGCGGGGCATGCGCCTGCTCAGTAAATAAAAGCGCCTAACAAAAAGTCCATGGCGGCAGGGGGCCGCCATGCCGTACACTGCGACACGGCACTACCGTGCGGAGCATCTCCGCCGCGGGCGGGTACCATACGCTGATACCAGCCCTGCCCTACCCTGCTGCATCCTGTGCGCGGCCGCCATGGCCGCGACACTGTTCGATTGCGCACATCGTGCGCGCCTTCTGCTCCGGTAGAATCGGCGCATCGCTCTGCGCAAACAATGCACCATCGCTGCACCACGACATAGCCGCGCCAGCCCCCGTGCTGCCGGCCGGTGCCAGCGCCATTTTCAAAGGAATGAGCATGCAAAGTCTGATCTCGATCGCCGCCGACCTGTCCTGGCCGTTCGCCATTACCCTGGCCTGGGTGGTGGGCGAATTCGGCCACCGCTGGACGGGCCTGCCGCGCATCAGTTTTTACGGCGTGATCGGCTTCGTCCTCGCGCAAACGCAGGTCGGCATCCTGCCGCAGACGGACGCCGGCCCCATGCTGGTGCTGGCCGATGTGGCCTTCGGCCTGATCCTGTTCGAGGTCGGCTACCGCATCAACCTGCGCTGGCTGAAGAACAATCCGTGGATTGCCGTCACGGGCCTGGTCGAATCCCTGCTGACCTTTGCCGTCGTCTACTTCATCGGCATCGAATTCGGCAGCACTTCGATGACGGCGCTGCTGCTGGCGTCGCTGGCCATGTCCACTTCGCCGGCCACCATCATGCGCGTCATCAACGAGGAACGCAGCTCGGGCCAGGTCACGGAACGCATCGTCCACCTCACGGCCTTGAATTGCGTGCTGGCCGTCTTCACGTTCAACATCATCGTCGGCTTCTGGATGTTCCAGAGCTCCACCGATTTGATCGAGGCGAGCAGCAGTAGCGCCGCCGTGCTGGCCGCCTCGGTGGCCGCTGGCACCGTCTTCGGCATCGTCGTGCCGGCCATGCTGCGCCGCCTGGGCAACATGGCGCAGGACGCCACCGTGGCGTTCGCGCTGTCGGTGATGCTGCTCGTCGCCCTGACCTACACCACCAGCCTGTCGCCGCTGCTGGCCACGCTCACCTTCGGCCTGGTGGCGCGCCACCGCCGTGTCGCCTTCAGCCAGGCGCAGCGCAATTTCGGCGCCATGGGCGAGCTGCTGACGGTGCTGCTGTTCGTGTATGCCGCCTCGACCCTGGAATGGGCCAGCGTGACGGCCGGCGCGGGCCTGGCCCTGGCCGTCGTCGGCGGACGCTTGCTGACGAAGGTCGCCGGCGTGGCCGCGTTTTCGCACGTGAGCGGCATTTCCTGGCGCAAGGGCGTGCTGACGGGCGTGGCGCTGACGCCCGTTTCCGTCTTCATCATCCTGCTGCTCGAACACGCGCGCCAGCACGGCGTGAACTTCGGCGACGAATTGAACGCCCTGGCCGCCATCACCCTGGGTCTGGAACTGGTCGGCCCCGTGCTGGTGCAGCGCGTGCTGATGCTGGCCAAAGAAACCCACGAAATCAAGGAGCGCTAAATGCCGCTGGAACCCTTTGGCCAATCGGCCGCGCTGACCTTCGGCGTCGAACTCGAACTGCAACTGGTGAACCTGTCGGACTACGACTTGACGGCCGCCAGTCCCGACCTGCTGCATCTGCTGAATAAAAAGCCGTTCCCCGGCAACGTCACGCCGGAAATCACCGAGAGCATGATCGAGATCAACTCGAGCGTGCACACGCATCACGGCCCTTTGCTGGAGCAGTTGCAGGAAATCCGCGACACCTTGATCACGGCCGGCGACAAGCTCAATATCGGCATCGCGGGCGGCGGCACGCATCCGTTCCAGCAATGGTCGTCGCAAAAGATCTTTTCCAAGCCCCGCTTCCAGGAGATTTCGGAACTGTACGGCTACCTGGCCAAGCAGTTCACCATCTTCGGCCAGCACGTGCACATCGGCTGCGCCTCGGGCGATGACGCCATGTTCCTGCTGCATTCGCTGAACCGCTACATCCCCCACTTCATCGCCCTGTCGGCGTCCTCGCCCTACGTGCAGGGGCGCGACACCCTGTTCGATTCGGCCCGCCTGAACTCCGTGTTCGCGTTTCCCATGAGCGGGCGCGCGCCGTTCACCCTGAGCTGGGATCAGTTCTCCAACGAGTATTTCGCCAAGATGGAGAACACGGGCATCATCAAGAGCATGAAGGATTTTTACTGGGATATCCGTCCCAAGCCGGAATTCGGCACCATCGAACTGCGCGTGTGCGACACGCCGCTGACGGTGGAACGGGCCGCCGCGCTGGCCGCCTATCTTCAGGCGCTATGCCGCTACCTGCTCGAACGCCGCGAAACCCCGCCGGTGGAAGACGATTACCTCGTGTATAACTACAACCGCTTCCAGGCCTGCCGCTTCGGCCTCGACGGCGCCATCACGCATCCGAAAACCTACGAAACGATGTCGCTGCGCGAAGACATCATGACCACCCTGCGCAAGATGGAGCCGCACGCCGAGGCGCTGGGCAGCACGCCAGCCCTGAAACACCTGTCGGACGTAGCCAAGCAGTGGAGCGACGCGCAATACCTGCGCAAGCAGCGCAATGTGCAGGGCAGCGCGGAGGGCATGGTTGATTCGGCGATCCGCTGCTTCCGTGGCGAGCCGATGAACTACTGACGCCGCCCAAGCGTAATCAGACTGGCGCCGCCAACAATATTGTCGGATTACGGTCCTTCGGACCTAATCCGACCTACCCGCTTTTACCCCGACAACGCATGAATTACTGATGTTGCTCCCTCTGGAACCGTAATCCGACAACATTGCGAGCGCGGGATAAAAAAACATGACGGGCCTGGGCCTGTTCCAGACGGGCTTTTACGGCGAACCGCGCAATGTCATGCTGACCGTGCGCACGAAGTTTTAATCAGCTGCCATACAGCGCCAGCGCCCAGGCTGGCGGACGCAATTCCAGCGCCAGGGACAGGTAAGCGGGATCGAAGCGCGCCGCCAGCAAATACACATTGGCGGCGCCCTTCGGCTCCCAATTCCCCGTAAAGCCCTTTTCGCCGGCCGCCACGCGCTTGCGGTCGAAGGGCACGGCGCTTTTCGCGAATTCCTCGTGCGTCTTTCTGCCCTGCGCATACGGCGCCAGCCAAGCCAGCGCCTCGGCCAGGCGCCGCGCTTCCGGCGCGCCATACCAGTCGTCGCCATGCGCCTGCGCCATCAGGGCCGTCGTCAGCAGCGGCTCCAGGCTGTAGGTGGTGTAGTGCAGGGCATCGCGCTGCTCGAAGTCGAACGGCACGCCGCCGGCGCCAATATTGCGCGGCACGTGCGCCAGGAAGCGCTCTCTCGCGCGCGCGATCAGCAAGGCATCGCCCGTGACATACGCGGCGGCAGTGCCGATCTTGATGCGGTGGCTGTGCCAGTTGTTGCGCGCCGTGGACGGGCCGCCTACCTTGATGGGGTCACTCAGATAGCCGTTCGCCAGAGTGCGGCAAAACGCCTGCACCTGCTCACACTCGACGCCGTTCAAGCGTTCCTGCACCAGATCAAAGCCCATCAGCAAGCTGGCCAGCTCCGTCTCGTCGACGGGGCTGAACGAGGGCTGATAACTGCCGCTCCAGGCCAGCAGCAGCTGACGCGCCGCCTCGAAATGCGCCATCTCGCCAGACAGCCGCCAGGCCAGGGCCTGCAAGCGTGCCTGGCGCCAGTCTTCCTGCGCCTGCTGACTGGTCTCGCGCCCGCCCTCTCCCTTCAGCAAGCCGCCCGTGCGCACTTCGGCCATCAGATGCACGGGCCGCGCCGCATCCTTGCGCGCCGCCTTGAGCACGTGTTCCGCAATGGCCGGCGCCACCTTCGCCTTGAGCATGCGGGCCCGCGCGGCGGACGTCAGCGCAAACGGCAGCGGGCCGTCGTGCGGGCGCGGTGCCGCGCGCAAGCCCGCCAGGGGCAGCGCCAGCAGGCCGGCCAGCAGCATACGCCGGCGCATCAGGTGCGTACTCAAAACCGCGTCTCCCGCGCCGCGCGCAAGAAATTATCGAGGATGGGTGTGCAATCGAGCAGCTCGACGCCGCCCGCCGAATGGAATTCCGGGTGCCACTGCAAGCCCATGACGAAACGGGCCCGCTGGTAGCGGATGGCTTCGACGATATTGTCCCCTTGCGAATACGCTTCCACCGTGACGTCGCGCCCCAGGTCCTTGACCGACTGGTGATGGATGGAATTGACGAGCGCCTCGCCCGCCTTCGGGAACATGCCGGCCAGCGACGAGCCTTTCGGGAAGACGATGGTGTGGCGGTGACGGTCATACAGGTCGTTGACGTGCGAGGCAGCGCCTTCCACGTCCGAGGCGATGTCCTGGTACAGGGTGCCGCCAAAGCCCACGTTGATCAGTTGGCAGCCGCGGCAAATGCCCAGCACGGGTTTGCCCGCATCGACGAATTCGTGCAGCAGTTCCAGTTCGTACAGGTCGCGCGCGCGGTCGCCGTTCCATTCGGGCCGCGTGGCCGCCTCGGAATACGTCTGCGGCGAAACGTCGGCGCCCCCCTGCAGCACCAGGCCATCGAGGTGGCGTGCATAGTGGCGCAGGGTGATGTTACTCGGGTGTAGCTGGCCGTTGGTATTGACCGTCGGGATCATGAACACCAGCACGTCGCGCGACATGACCCACTGGGCGATCGACTCTTCCAGGTATTGCAGGTTCTTGCTGCGCAGGCCAGTGGCGCCCGGCTCGGGGTGGAAAATGCGCGCCGAGATACCGATGCGCAGGGTGCGCCGCATGAAATCGCGGCTGGCCTTGTCGCGCATGGAGCGGTAGCGCGATGAGATCACCCGCCAGGCCAGCGCCAGCGGCGTGTCGTTATCCTTCAGGTAGCGGGGGGCGGCGTCGCGCGCGCGGTGCTCGTCATCGGGCGCCCGGCGGCCGACCCTGTCGGGCCGCGCCGGTGCCGGCTGTGGCGCCGCTGGGTCGGTGGACGGGGGCTGCTGGGGATCTTTTTCGTCTGACATGGCGGGGCTGACTGAAAGCGGAGAACGGTTTCAATATAAACCCCTGCCTTCAAAAGCACGATTCAATTTTGTAACAAAAGCATACCTGCGGGGCATCCACGCAACAGCCGGACTCCCGGCGCATACAGTCCGTTTACGCCGGCGGCCCCGCTTTTTAGAGAATCTTTACGCCCCCGCTGCTAATCTTGAACGTATCTCAACCACCGCTGCAAAGCCACCATGGAACCCCATTCACGCCTGTCCGCACATCAAGCCCTGCCCCACCGCCACCCTCGCCTGCCCACTTTCCTCATGCATATCACGGTCGACAAAGCCTGCCTGGCCGAGCTGCGCCAGCTGGTCGTCAGGACGTGCGGCGGCATGCTGTCGTTCATGCGCGTCGAGGCGGTCGACCATGCCGAACGCATGAAAGTCTGGCTGTGCGTGACGGAACCGGCCCTGCGCCTGACCATGGATGCCGTCATGCGCCTGCTGCCGGCGGCGGAATTTGGCCGCATCAGCCAGGGGAAATCGCTATGAACCAGTATTCCTGCGAGCAGGCGATGTCCTCGATGCGCATCACCGCGCACTTCCAGGGCATCTGGGTGCCGATGGTCACGCCATTCCATGATGGCGATGGCGACATCGACTTCGACGCGGCCCAGCAGCTCGCGTGCGAGCTGGCCGCCAGCGGCATCGATGGCCTCGTGGTGTGCGGCACCACGGGCGAAGCGGCCATGCTGAGCGCCGCCGAACAGACCATGCTGTTAGACAGCGTGCTCGAAGCCGTCGGCCCCCGCTTCCCTGTCGTGATGGGGATAGGCGGCAGCGATACGCGCAGCGTCGTCGCCACGGTGCAGCGCTATAACGACCATCCGCTGGCGGGCCTGCTGGTCTCCGCCCCCGCCTATGTGCGCCCGTCGCAGGACGGCATCCTGCGCCACTTCCAGGCCATCGCCGCCGCCACCGACCAGTCCATCGTGCTGTACAACGTGCCGGCCCGCACGGGCGTCAATATCGAACCGCAGACGGCCGCCCTGCTGGCGCGCGACTCGCACTTCGTCGCCATCAAGGAAGCGGGCGGCAAGCTGCAGCAGCTGGGCGAACTGCTGCTCGACACGCGCCTGGACGTCTTGTGCGGCGACGATGCGCTGCTGCTGGCCAGCCTGTCCATGGGTGGCCATGGCGCCATGTCGGCCGCCGCCCAGGTACGCCCCGACCTGTACGCGCAGCTGTACCACCTCGTCAGGCAGGGCCGCCACGGCGCCGCCGGCGCCCTGTTCAAGACCATGCTGCCCGTCATCCGCCTGCTGTTTTCCGAACCGAATCCCGCTCCCGTCAAAGCAGCGCTGGCCATGCAGGGCAAGGTGCGCAACGCCTTGCGCCTGCCGATGACGCCCATGTCGGCCGCCGGCCAGGCCGCCCTGGCCGCGGCCCTCGAGCCCCTGCTGGAACTGCCCGTATGGACGGCCGGCGACAGGGACGAGCCGCGTGAAGGCTGTCTGCTGCAACTGGTTTCCCCTGCCAATATCATGCCAGCCGTGCGCCAAGATGATCATCGCCATCACGGATGAACGCGGAGGGATGGAGAAATCCATCCTGGCCGGGCGGCTGGCCGCTTCGCGCGCGCTGGCCGGACGCAAGGTATTGCTGCTCGATGCCGATCCGCGCCAGGGCGCCATGGCGCAGGCGAGGAATATGCACGACGGCGCCATGCACGGCAGCCTGACGCGGCCGCGCCTGATGGCGCGCGCCATCAGCGCCAAGGGCTTGCAGCCGGAGCTGGAACACCTGGTGCACTGCTACCACGACATCGTCATCGACAGCGAAGGCCGCGACTCCATGGGCAGCCGTTCGGCCCTGGTCGCCGCGCGCGTGCTGGTGGTGCCGCTCGACGGTGTCGTCGACGGCGCCGCGCAATCAGGCCTGGCGCGCCGCATCGCGCACGCGCGCAGCGTCAATCCGGGCCTGCGCGTGCTGCTGGCAACGGACACGCAAGCGGCGCCCGCCCATGCCCTGGCCGCGCAGATCCCGGCCGCCCGCGTGGTCAGCCTGGGGCAGCTGTACTGCGCCGTTTTCAACCTGCCCGCCTAGAGTACGCAAAAAAGGCGGCGCATGCGCCGCCTCTCCTCTCTACTAATTAAAACGTCTTGCTGACCGTCAGTTGCAGCGCCGTCTTGCCCATGAATTTGCCATTCACGGGCGAGGCATAGGCCGACTTGCCCGCGTTCGTGCCGATCACGGCCAGCGCGCCCGTCACCATGCCGAAGTCGCGCGTGACGCCCACTTTCCAGTCCGTGTAGCTCGATGCATCGTTATTCTTGACCTTCTGGTGGCCTGCGTGCAGGTTGCCGGTCCAGCCGTTCGTCAGGTCGATATTCGCGCCGATGTCCAGGTAGCCGCTGTTCTTGCTGTTGACGATGCCGAACAGGTTCGAGACGGCATGCGAGTACTTGATATAAGCGGGGCCATACGACAGCTGGCCGTAGACTTCCTGCGTATCCGCGTCGGCCAGGCCTGCGACGTGCTTCAAGCCGTTGTCCGTATACACATAGGCGAGCGCGCCCACGTCATAGCCAACATCGCTGGTCAGCTGGCCGCGCTTGCCCGCATACAGGTCCACTTCCACGTCGCCGCTGCCGCCCGCATCCTTGGTCCACTTGATGGTGGAAGCCCAGGCGCCCGCGTACAGGCCCGTCGGATTGTTGACATAATCGACGCCACCTTGCAGCGCGGGTTTCAAACGCGTCTGCGAGATGCCGCGGTAGCGGTAATCGGACACGCCGGCCACGTTGAAACTCACTTCATTGTCCGGCTTGGCCTCGTCCGCGTGGGCCAGGCTGCCCGTAAAAGCAGTGGCGACGGCAAGTGCAAGTAGCATTTTGTTCATGGTTGTTCTTCTTCATCGGTGGTATGGGCCTTTGCCAACATGGCGCAGCTGGCCCGCCGCTGCAAAAAATCGCTGCAAAATTTTAAGTAAAGCGTCCCCCTGGCGCGCGCGGCGCCTGTTTTCAAACAGGGGAAATAACAGGTGTTAGAGCGGCAGCAGCAGCCGGTAGCCGACGGCCGTTTCCGTCAGCAGGTACTGCGGCTGGGCCGGATCGGCTTCCAGCTTCTGGCGCAGATGGCCCATGTAGATGCGCAGATAGTGGCCGTTTTCACTGTTCGACGGCCCCCACACTTCGCGCAGCAGCTGCGGATTGGTGACCACCCTGCCGGCGTTTTTCACCAGCACCGACAGCAAACGGAATTCCGTCGGCGTCATGTGCACCAGCTGTTTGTTGCGCGTCACCAGCCGGTCCTTCAGGTCGACGCGCACGTCGCCAAACTGCACCACGCCATCGTCGCTGGCGGCGGGCTGGCGCTGGCGGCGCAAGGTGGCGCGCACGCGTGCCAGCAATTCGCCCACGCCAAACGGCTTGGTCAGATAATCGTCGGCGCCCGCGTCGAGCGCGCGGATCTTGTCCTGCTCGTCGACGCGCGCCGACAGCACGATGATGGGCACGGCCGACCATTTGCGGATGTCGGCGATAAAATCGATGCCGTCGCCGTCCGGCAGCCCCAGGTCCAGCACGATCAGGTCGGGCCGGCGCGTGCCCGCATCGATCAAGCCCCGCTGCATGGTGGCCGATTCGAAAATCTGCCAGCCCTCGTCTTCCAGCGCGGCGCGCACGAAGCGGCGGATTTGCGGTTCATCCTCGACCAGCAAGGCGGTGGCGGAAGGTTCGTTCATATTGGTTTTCCTGTTTCAAAGTCGTTCGCGTCATCGAGCTCGAGCTCCGGCGGCGCCGGCGGCGTGCCCAGCGGCAGGCTGAAGACGATGGCGGCGCCCTGTCCCGGCACATGCGGCTGCGCGTGGATGGTGCCGCCGTGGGCTTCGACGATGGCGCGGCAAATGGCCAGCCCCAACCCGACACCCGGCTTGTTCGATTCGCGTTCGCCGCGCGTGAATTTTTCAAAGATGGCTTCTTCGCGGCCCGGCGGCAAGCCCGGGCCATCGTCAAGCACCGTCACCTGCAAAAACTGGCCGTGCACCCCGGCCACGACCGTGATGGTGCTGCCGGCCGGCGTGTACTTGGCCGCGTTTTCCAGCAGGTTGCACAGCACACGCTCGACCAGCACGGCGTCGTAGCGCACCAGCGGCAAATCCGGCGCCAGTTGCGTCTGCACGGCATGCTGCTGCAATTGCGGGCCGCTGGCGCGCAGCGCGCTGCCCACCACCTCTTCCAGCGCCTGCCATTGCAGGTTCAGGCGCACCTGGCCGCTCTCGATGCGCGCCATGTCCAGCAAGTTTGCCACCAGGGCGCTCATGCGCACGGTCTCGGACTGCAGCGAGCGCGCCATGTCCAGCTGCGCGGGCGACAGCGCGGGCCGGGACAAGGCCAGCGATTCGGCCAGGCCCACGAGCGACGTCAAGGGCGTGCGCAAGTCGTGCGACAGGGCCGCCAGCAGCGAATTGCGCAAGCGCTCGGACTCCATCTGCAGCAGCGCGCCCTGGGCCACGTCGATGTAGTGCACGCGCTCGAGGGCGATGGCCGCCAGGGCGGCAAAGGTATCGAGGTGCTGGCGCTGTTCCGGCACCAGCAGCCAGCGTCCACGCTGCGTTCCCTCGAGCGGCAGCAGCGCCAGCACGCCACGCGTGCGCATGGGTGCGATCAGCGGCAGGTAGAAAATTGGCGACGCCGGCAAGGTGTCGGTGCCCGTCCCCGCCGCCTGCGCATGGTCGAAGGCCCACTGCGCGATGCCGATATCCAGGGCCTCGCCGCCGTTCGGGGCCTGCAAGCTTCCCTCGTCATCGGGCAGCAGCAAGGTGGCGCGCGCACGGAAAGCCCGTTCGATGGCGCTTTTCGTGATGTCGAAAATCTGTTCCGTCTGCAGCACGCCGGACAGCTCGCGCGAAAATTCATACAGGGCGCGGGCGCGCGCTTCGCGGTGCGAAGCCACGCGCGCCTGGAAGCGCAGGCCAGCCGTCAGGTGGCCCGTGATCAGGCCCACGGCCAGCATCACGCCAAACGTGATCACGTACTGGAAGTCGCCCACGGCAAATGAAAAGCGCGGTGGCACGAAGACGAAATCGAAGCAGGCCACGCCCACCAGGCTGGCCAGCGCCGCCGGCCCGCGCCCCAGGCGCACGGCCACCAGCACCACCGTCAGCAAGGACAGCATCGCGATATTGGCCAGGTCAAGATAAGGCTGCAATGGAACCGAGGCGAGGGCCGTGGCCAGGCTGGCGCCGGTGGCCAGGATGTAGCGCCAATGGCGCGATGGCCGGCGCGGCGCTTCCGCATCATCGCCGGCTGCGCGCCGGGGCGCCGCATCGGCTGGCGGCAAGCCCACCTCGATCAGATCGATATCGGGCGCCAGGCTGGCCATGCGCGCGGCCGGCGACGCCTGCCACAGGCGCGCCAGCGCATTGAAGTTGGCACGGCCACGGCCCACGATGACTTTCGAGATATTCGCGCTGCGCGCATACTCGACCACGGCACCGGCGATGTCGGCCGACGGCACGATGGCCGTGCGCGCGCCCAGGTCCTGCGCCAGTTTCAGGGTTTTCAAAATACGCTCGCGCTGGCCCGCCGGCAGGCGCTGCAAACGCGGCGTTTCCACGTACAGCGCATGCCATTCCGCGTTCAGCTGGCTGGCCAGGCGCGCCGTGCTGCGGATCACGTGTTCACCCCCCGCGTGCGGCCCCACGCAGGCCAGCAGCGCGGCGCCCGTCTTCCACACGGGATTGATCGATTTTTCGACGCGGTAGGCTTGCACGTCGTCCTGCACCCGGTCCGCCGTGCGGCGCAAGGCCAGCTCACGCAAGGCGATCAGATTGCCCTTGCGGAAAAAATGCTGCGACGCCCGCTCGGCCTGCAGCGGCTGATACACCTTGCCCTGCTTCAGGCGGCGCAGCAGTTCGTCGGCGGGGATATCGACCAGCACCACTTCGTCGGCGCGGTCGAACACCGTGTCTGGCAAGGTCTCGGCCACGCGCACGCCCGTGATCCCGCCCACCACGTCGTTCAGGCTTTCCAGGTGCTGCACGTTCACGGTGGACAGCACGTCGATGCCGGCCGCCAGCAATTCCTCGACATCCTGCCAGCGTTTCGGATGGCGCGAACCGGCCACGTTCGAATGGGCCAGTTCATCCATCAGTATCAGCGGCGGCGCGCGGCGCAGCGCTTCGTCAAGGTCGAACTCGTACAGGGTCTTGCCCCGGTACTCGATGGCCTTCAGGGGCAGCACAGGCAAACCGTCCAGCTGGGCCGCCGTATCCTGGCGCCCATGCGTCTCCACCACGCCCACCAGCAAATCCTGGCCATCGGCCAGCAGCTTGCGCGCGGCGGCCAGCATCGCATAGGTCTTGCCGACGCCGGCCGAGGCGCCAAAATAGATGCGCAGCCGGCCGCGCGCGGCTTTCTTTTCCTGTGCCTGCACTTGCGCCAGCAGGGCATCAGGGTCGGGGCGTTGGCTGTCGTTGGGGAGCATGTTGTATTTTAATCTTCTTGCGTAATGCTATCTTGTTATTTTGCTGTGGCGTCAAGCGGCGACGTAAGCACGTAGGTCGGATTAGCGCTTGCGCGTAATCCGACGACATTGGTGGCCTGGCTGGTGGTGGTGTCGGCTTACGCTGCGCTAAGCCGACCTACGCCGACCTACGGTTCTTCGCCAGCTTACTTCGCCATCGCATCGAGCGCCAGATTCAGTTCCAGCACATTGACGCGCGGTTCGCCGAAAAAGCCGATATATGCGGTTTTCTGCACCTTGGCGATGGCGTTTTCCACCTGCGCCAGCGGCATGGCGCGCACGCGGGCCACGCGCGGCGCCTGGTACAGAGCGCCCGCCAGGCTGATTTCCGGATCCAGGCCGCTGCCCGACGCCGTCACCAGGTCGACGGGAATCGGATTGCGATTACCCGGGTCGGCTTCCTTCAGGGCCGCGATGCGCGCCTTGACGGCGTCCACCAGGGCCGGATTGGTCGGCCCCTGGTTCGAGCCGCCCGAACCTGCGCCGTTGTTCGCCATCGGCGCGGTCGCCGATGGACGGCCCCAGAAGTACTTGGGCGACGTGAAGGACTGGCCGATCAGGGTCGAGCCGACGGGTTTTCCGCCACGCTCGACGATGCTGCCGTTGACTTCATCGCTGAAAGCCAGCTGCCCGATGCCGGCCGTGGCGAATGGATAGACGACGCCGCAGATCACGGTCAGCGCGGCAAACAGGACCAGGGCAGGACGTACGATGGTGCTCATGATGGTTCCTTTAGACTAAATTGAGTGCGGACAGCAGCATGTCGATCAGCTTGATGCCGATGAAGGGCAGGACGATGCCGCCCAGGCCATAGATCAGCAGGTTGCGGCGCAACAGGCTGGCTGCGCCGATGGCCCGGTATTGCACGCCTTTGAGCGCCAGCGGAATGAGCACGACGATGATCAGCGCATTGAAGATCACGGCCGACATGATGGCCGACGCGGGGCTGGCCAAATGCATGATGTCCAGCGCCTTCAGTTGCGGATAAGTGCCCACGAAGGCGGCCGGGATGATGGCGAAGTATTTGGCGATGTCGTTCGAAATCGAGAACGTCGTCAGCGAACCGCGCGTCATCAGCATCTGCTTGCCGATTTCAACGATTTCCAGCAGCTTGGTCGGGTTCGAATCGAGGTCGACCATATTGCCCGCCTCCTTTGCCGCCTGCGTGCCCGAGTTCATGGCCACGGCCACGTCGGCCTGCGCCAGCGCCGGGGCGTCGTTGGTGCCGTCGCCCGTCATCGCCACCAGGCGGCCTTCGGCCTGGTAGCTGCGGATCAGTTTCAGCTTGTCTTCCGGCGTCGCCTCGGCGAGGAAATCGTCCACGCCCGCTTCGGCCGCAATGGCGGCGGCCGTCAGCTTGTTGTCGCCCGTGATCATGACGGTCTTGATGCCCATGCGGCGCAATTCCGCGAAGCGTTCCTTGATGCCGCCCTTGACGATATCCTTCAGCTCCACGGCGCCCATCACGCGGCCGTCGTCGACCACCACCAGCGGCGTGCTGCCGCGGCGCGCGATATCGTCGACGGCGCGCCCCACCTCGGCCGGATACGGCTGGCCCAGCGCTTCCACGTACTTTTTCATGGAATCGGCCGCGCCCTTGCGCAACTGGCGCACCTGCTGCTCGCCCGGGATATCCACGCCGCTCATGCGCGTTTGCGCCGTGAAAGGCACGAAGGTGGCGTGCAGGCTGGCCATTTCGCGTTCGCGGATATTGAACTTCTGCTTGGCCAGCACGACGATGCTACGCCCTTCCGGCGTTTCATCGGCCAGGGAGGCCAGCTGCGCCGCATCGGCCAGCTGCTGCTCCGTCACGCCGGGCGCAGGTACAAAGCTCGACGCCTGGCGGTTGCCCAGTGTGATGGTGCCCGTTTTATCGAGCAGCAGCACGTCCACGTCGCCGGCCGCTTCCACGGCGCGACCCGACGTGGCGATCACATTGGCCTGCATCATGCGGCTCATGCCGGCCACGCCGATGGCGGACAACAGACCGCCGATGGTGGTTGGAATCAGGCACACGAGCAGCGCGATCAGCACCGTGATCGTCACGGGCGTGCCAGTGCCGGCCGCCGCCACGGAAAACAGCGAATACGGCAACAGGGTCACGGTGACGATCAGGAAGACGATCGACAGGGCCACCAGTAAAATCGTCAGGGCGATCTCGTTCGGCGTCTTCTGGCGCTTGGCGCCTTCGACCATGGCGATCATGCGGTCGATGAAGGCTTCGCCGGGGTTGACGGAGACGCGCACCAGCAGCCAGTCCGACAGCACGCGGGTGCCGCCCGTGACGGCGGAAAAGTCGCCACCCGATTCGCGGATGACGGGCGCCGATTCGCCCGTGATGGCGCTTTCATCGACGGAAGCCACGCCGGCCGTCACTTCGCCGTCGGCGGGAATCACGTCGCCCGCTTCGACCAGCACCGTCATGCCCTTGCGCAGGTCGGTGGCCGGCGTGGGCAGCCAGGAAGTGCCGTATTTCGGCGTTTGCATTTTCTTTGCCATCACCGTTTGCTTCAGGGCGCGCAGCGAGGCCGCCTGCGCCTTGCTGCGGCCTTCGGCCAGCGCTTCGGCGAAGTTCGCGAACAGCACGGTAAACCACAGCCACACGGCGACGGCAACGATGAAGCCGAATGGCGCTTCACCCTGGCCGCCGCTGATCCCGGCCTGGGTCGCCAGCAGGGTCGTGATGATGCTGCCCACGTAGACGACGAACATCACGGGGCTGCGCCACTGCGTGCGGGGGTCGAGTTTTTTGAACGCATCGACGACGGCGGGGCCGATCAGTGCGGAATCGAACAAAGTCAGGCTTGTGCGTGACATGGTAGCCTCTTATTTGATGAAAAGTTGCAGGTGTTCGACGATCGGGCCCAGGGCCAGCGCGGGAACGTAATTGAGCACGCCGACGAGGATGACGACGCCGATCAGCAAGCCGATGAACATGGGGCCGTGCGTGGGCATGGTGCCGGCATTGGCCGACAGGCGCTGCTTGGCCGCCAGCGAACCGGCCACCGCCAGCACGGGTACGATCACACCGAAGCGGCCGAACCACATGGCGATCGCCAGCATCACGTTGTAGAACGGCGTGTTGGCGGACAGGCCGGCAAACGCGCTGCCGTTGTTGTTGGCGGCCGACGTGAAGGCGTACAGGATTTCCGAGAAACCATGCGCGCCCGGGTTGGCCACGCCCACCGTGCCCGGTTCAACCATCACGGCGATCGCCGTGCCCGTCAGCACCAGGGCTGGCGTGATCAGGATGGCCAGCGAGACCATCTTCATTTCATAGGCCTGGATTTTCTTGCCCAGGTATTCAGGCGTGCGGCCGATCATCAGGCCGGCGATGAAGACGGCCAGGATGGCGAACATCAGCATGCCGTACAGGCCCGTGCCCACGCCGCCGAAAATCACTTCGCCGAACTGCATCAGCAGCAGCGGCACCATGCCGCCCAGTGGCATGTAGGAGTCGTGCATGGAGTTGACGGCGCCGCACGACGCAGCCGTCGTCACCGCCGCGAACAGGGTCGAGGAGCTGATGCCGAAACGCGTTTCCTTGCCTTCCATGTTGCCGCCCGATTGCAGGCTGCTGGCCTGCTGGTCCACGCCCAGCGTTTGCAGGGCCGGATTGGCTTGCTGCTCGGCGCTCATCACGCCGGCCGTCATGACGACAAAGATCAGGGTCATGGCGGCCAGCACGGCCCAACCCTGGCGCATGTCGCCCACCATGCTGCCGAAGGTGAAGCACAGGCCGGCGGGAATGAGGAAGATGGCCAGCATCTGCAGGAAGTTCGACAGCACGGTGGGGTTTTCATACGGGTGCGAGGAATTGGCGTTGAAGAAGCCGCCGCCATTCGTGCCCAGCAGCTTGATCGATTCCTGCGATGCGACAGGGCCCATGGCGATCGTCTGCGTCGTCGCCACTTGCGCTTCCATCACGGGCTTGCCGGCCGCATCCAGCACGGGCTGGCCGTCTGCCGTCATTTTCGGCGTTTCATAGGCCACGTGGTCGAGCAGGGTCACTTCCTTGTAGGCGGAAAAATTCTGGATCATGCCTTCGCCCATGAAGACGACGGACAGGGCCAGCGACAGCGGCAGCAGGATGTACAGGGTCGAGCGCACCAGGTCGACCCAGAAATTGCCGATCGATTTGCCCGAGCGCGAGGCGAAGCCGCGCACCAGCGCGAAAATCACGGCGATGCCGGTGGCCGCCGAAAAGAAGTTCTGGCATGCCATGCCCAGCATCTGGGTCAGGTAGCTCATGGTCTGTTCGCCGCCGTAGCCCTGCCAGTTGGTGTTGGCGACGAAGCTGACGGTGGTATTGAACGAGGAATCGGGGCTGACGGCGCCAAGTCCCTGGGGATTCAAGGGCAGGAAGCCCTGCAGGCGCTGCAGGCCGTAGACGAAGACGGCGCCCACGGTGTTGAAGACGATCAGGGCGATGGCATAGCTTTTCCAGCCCATGGCCTTGTCGGCGGGCAGGCCGGACCAGCGGTACAGCAGGTTTTCCAGCTTTTGCAGCCAGCCAAGGCCGCGCACGGGCGCATCGCCGGCCACCTTGGCCATGTACAGGCCCAGCGGATAGCCGGCGGCCAGCAGCACGGCCAGGAAGGCCACCAATAAGAGTATCGATTGCGTCGTCATCACAGTTCCTCCGCCTTCAGCAGCGCTACCAGCAGGTACACGAGCAGGCCAGCCGAGACGACGGCACCCAGCACATAAAACGCATTCATTTGACGCTCCCTAATTTGTCGCAGGCGACGGCAAAGCCGGCCGCCAGGACGAAAAACACGGCAATCAAGCCGAGATACACGAGATCCATTCCCACCCTCACACAGGTTTGTTTTGATAGTGAGCAGATTAGCCAAAAGGGTCTAAAAAATTCGTAAAGACTGGGGAGGCGGCTGTAAACAAGATGTAAAAACGGCGGCTTTACCGCATAAAATCCATCACAATTGGCGCAAAACCACGCGCGCGGCGCACTGTTGTTGCCTTGGAGTAGCGCTATTGCCCGCCGATCAAGATAGAATGCGCGAGCGTCCGCACAAGGACGCCAAGCCTGCCGCACTGCCCTCCCCCAGTGACGCTGGACGGGATATACTGTATATTTATACAGTTATCGCCGCCGCTGTCATTGCGCCCGCAGTGCCCTGGCCTGGCGTTCCAACCACTGTCTTTACTTAGCTTGAACACGTATGGCCACTAAAAAACCAGCATCCGACTACAGCGAATCATCCATCCGTGTCCTGAAAGGACTGGAACCCGTCAAGCAGCGCCCGGGGATGTACACCCGCACTGAAAATCCGCTGCACATCATTCAGGAAGTGATCGACAATGCCTCCGACGAGGCGCTGGGCGGTCATTGCACGCATATCGCCGTCACGCAAAACACGGATGGCAGCATTACCGTGGAAGACAATGGCCGCGGCATTCCCGTCGGCCTGCACCCGGAAGAAGGTGTGCCGACAGTGGAAATCGTGTTTACACGGCTGCACGCGGGCGGCAAGTTCGACAAGGGTTCGGGCGGCGCCTATGCGTTCTCGGGCGGTCTGCACGGCGTCGGCGTGTCCGTCACCAATGCGCTGTCGACGCGCCTGGAAATCACCGTCTGGCGCAAGGAAAGCGACGGCAACGGCCTGCACCACATGGTGTTTGCGAATGGCGACGTGATCGAGCCATTGAATTCCCGCCCCGCCCCGCGCGACGGCAAAAAATCGGGCACGCGCGTCACGGCCTGGCCCGATGCAAAATACTTTGATTCGCCCAACATCTCGCAAACGGAGCTGCAGCGCCTGCTGCGCTCGAAAGCCGTGCTGCTGCCGGGCGTCACCGTCACCTTGACCAACGCGAAAACGGGCGACACGCAAACTTGGCAGTATGCGGAAGGCTTGCGCGGCTACCTGACCGAAACGCTGGCGCAGGTATCGAATGGCGAAACCCTGATCCCCTTGTTCGAAGGCGCGCAGTACGCGGGCCCGGACTCGGAAGGCTTTGCCGAAGGCGAAGGCGCGGCCTGGGTGGTGGCGTGGACGGAAGAAGGCGCCATCGTGCGCGAATCGTACGTCAACCTGATCCCCACCTCGAATGGCGGCACGCACGAATCGGGCTTGCGCGACGGCCTGTTCGGCGCCGTGAAAAACTTCGTCGAGATGCACTCGCTGCTGCCGAAAGGCGTGAAGCTGCTGCCGGAAGACGTGTTCGCGCGCGCCTCGTTCGTGTTGTCGGCCAAGGTGCTGGACCCGCAATTCCAGGGCCAGATCAAGGAACGCCTGAACTCGCGCGACGCCGTGCGCCTCGTCTCAACCTTCACCAAGCCGCCGCTGGAACTGTGGCTGAACCAGCACGTCGACTACGGCAAGAAGCTGGCCGAACTCGTGATCAAGCAGGCGCAGTCGCGCCAGCGTTCGCTGCAAAAAGTGGAAAAGAAAAAATCCTCGGGCGTCGCCGTCCTGCCCGGCAAGCTGACCGACTGCGAATCGTCGGACATCGCGCGCAATGAACTGTTCCTCGTCGAGGGGGACTCGGCGGGCGGTTCGGCCAAGATGGGCCGCGACAAGGAATTCCAGGCGATTTTGCCCCTGCGCGGCAAGGTCTTGAACTCGTGGGAAACGGACCGCGACCGCCTGTTCGCCAATAACGAGATCCACGATATTGCGGTCGCCATCGGCGTCGATCCGCACAGCGTGGGCGATACACCCGATCTGTCCGGCCTGCGCTACGGCAAGATCTGCATCCTGTCCGACGCGGACGTGGACGGCTCGCACATCCAGGTACTGCTGCTGACCTTGTTCTTCAAGCACTTCCCCGTCCTGATCAACAAGGGCCACATCTGCATCGCCCGCCCGCCTTTGTACCGGGTCGACGCGCCCGCGCGCGGCAAGAAGCCGATGCAGAAAATCTATGCGCTCGACGACGGCGAACTGGTGGCCATCGAGGACAAGCTGCGCAAGGAAGGCGTGAAACAGGGCGCCTGGTCGATCTCGCGCTTCAAGGGCCTGGGCGAGATGAACGCCGAACAGCTGTGGGAAACGACGATGAACCCGGACACGCGCCGTTTGCTGCCCGTGACGCTCGGTGAAGTCGACCACATGGCCTCGGCCTCGCGCTTCAATATGTTGATGGGCAAGGGCGAAGCGGCCGGACGCCGCGCCTGGATCGAAGAACACGGCAATGAGGCGGAGGCGGATATCTGATGATCATCGGCATCGACCTGGGCACCACCAACAGCCTGGTCGCCATCTGGCGCGACGGCAAGGCTTCCATCATCCCGAATGCGCTCGGCGAGCACCTGACGCCGTCGTGCGTGAGCATCGATGACGACGGCACCGTGCTCGTGGGCCGCGCAGCGCGCGAGCGCCTGCAGACGCACCCGCAACTGACGGCGGCCGTCTTCAAGCGCTACATGGGCAGTGAAAAGAAGATCACTCTCGGCACGCAGCAATTCCGTCCGGAAGAACTGTCGTCGATGGTGCTGCGCGCGCTGAAGGAAGATGCCGAAGCCTTCCTCGGCCACAAGGTCGAGGAAGCCATCATCACCGTGCCCGCGTATTTCAGCGATGCGCAGCGCAAGGCCACGCGCATCGCCGGCCAACTGGCGGGCTTGCGCGTGGAGCGGTTGCTGAACGAACCAACGGCCGCCGCGCTGGCCTACGGCATCCGCGACAAGGAACAGGAAAGCAAATTCCTCGTCTTCGACCTGGGCGGCGGCACCTTCGACGTGTCGATCCTGGAGCTGTTCGAAGGCGTGATGGAAGTGCGCGCCTCGGCCGGCGACAATTTTCTGGGCGGCGAAGACTTCGTCACCGTGCTGGTCGACGCTTTCATGGAAGGCAGCGGCTTGCGCGACGCCGTCGGCAGCCGCCTGCTCGATCCGCGCCAGCAGCAGCTGCTGCGCGATGAGGCCGAGCGCGTCAAGCGTTTGCTGTCGGAGCAGCCGTCCGTGCGCATGGCCACGCGCTACCAGGACAGGGAGTACAGCTGGGAGATCGGCGAAGACAAGCTGGCGCAATTGTGCGAGCCGCTGCTGGCCCGCCTGCGCCTGCCCGTGGAACGGGCGCTGCGCGACGCCACCATCCGCGCCGCGGAATTGAATGAAGTGGTACTGGCCGGCGGCGCCACGCGCATGCCGCTGGTGCGCAAGCTCGTCTCGCGCATGTTCGGCCGTTTCCCCGCCATCCACCTGGACCCGGACGAAGCCGTGGCGCTGGGGGCCGCCGTGCAGGCGGGACTGAAAATGCGCGACGCGGCCCTCGACGAAGTGGTCATGACGGACGTGGCGCCGTACTCGCTGGGCATTTCCATTTCGCGCCAGGTCGGCGCGAACCAGTATGAAGGCGGGCATTATCTGCCCATCATCGAGCGCAATTCCGTCGTGCCCGTCTCGCGCACGGAAAACATCACCACCATCCACGACAACCAGAAGGAAATCAACGTGGCGATCTTCCAGGGCGAGTCGCGCCTGGTGGCCGACAACGTCTTCCTCGGCAAGATCAGCTTCCCGATCCCCGCGAAAAAAGCGGGCGAGATCGGCATCGACGTGCGCTTCACCTATGACATCAGCGGCGTGCTGGAAGCGGAAGTGACGGTGCTGGCCACACAGGAACGCCACAAGATGATCATCAGCGACAACGCGGGCGTGATGACGCCGGAACAGATCGAGCAGCGCTTTGCGGAACTGGCCGACCTGAAGATCCACCCGCGCGAGCAGCTGGAAAACCGCACCCTGGTCACACGCGCCGACCGCCTGTACGAACAGTCGCTGGGCGACGTGCGCCAGTACCTGGCGGCGCACACGGCCAACTTCCAGGCCGCGCTGGAAACGCAGGACCCGAACACCATCCGCAAGGCGCGCCAGGCATTGGATGACGTGTTGCGCCAGGTCGAGAGCGAGAGCTTCCTGTAAATGGACGGCGGCATGGACAACGGACAGCGCAGCCTGTGGGCAATCCTGGGCACGGAGCCGACCGGCGACGAGCGCGCCCTCAAGCGCGCGTATGCGAAGCGCCTGAAGGTGACGCGTCCCGAGGACGATCCGGCCGCCTTCCAGGAACTGCGCGACGCGTATGAATACGCGCTGCGCCATGCGCACCTGTTTGCCGAGGAGTTCCCGGAAGCGCAAGCGGCCGAAGCCGAAGTCGAAGCCAAAGCGGCAGCGCCAGAAGCGCCGCCCATGGAACCGGCCGAGCTGTGGGGCGTGATCGACGAACCCCCGCAGGAAGCGCAGGAGCCGCCTGCGGAACTGTGGGGCGTCATTGCCCAGGAGCCCGCACCGCCGTCGGAACTATGGGGCGTGGTCGCCATCGATCCGGCGCAGGAAGCGGCCAGCCTGTGGCAGGCGTTCCTGAAACAGTCGCGGCACGCGGATGGCAGCGAGGTACTGGCCGGCATCCTGCAGGACGACGCCATGCTGAACCTCGACGTGCGCGAGGAATTCGAACTATGCGCGCTGCGCTACTGCGCCAGCGCCGGCTATGACCTGTCGCTGCGCCAGGCCCTGTTTGAGCAACTGGGCTGGGACCGCGATTTTTCCTACCTGGCGCGCAGCCATGGGGATCTGGTGCGCAGCGCCGTGCAGCGCTACCGGGCCGACCGCTCGTTCGCCCATTTCAGCGACAACCGCGACAGCTACCCGGGCCTGGACTGCATCATGTCGCAACAGCCGCCTTCGGCCTACGCGCGCCAGCTGTTCGACCAAAAATTCACGCTGCAACTACGCGAACTGCTGCACGCGATACGCTGGCAGCACGGCGAGATGCTCGCTTACAAACTCGATACGGACCTGTTCGAACGATGGGAACACGCCGTCCATGCCAAGCGCTACTTCAAGCAGACGGCGCTGGCCTCGGGTGGCCTCGGTTTCGTACTGCACTTCATGCTCGCGGGCGTGCTCGATGCGGCCGGCTTCAAGCTCGGCGACGCGGCGGCCTATGCCAGCCTGCTGGGCTTCCAGGCACTGGCCTTTGCCCTGCTGGCCATGCATGCCTTGCGCTGGCCGGCGCCCCTGTTTGCGCAACTCGACACGCTGCAAGAGTCGCTGCAGGAACGCCTGCCCGTACTGTGGCAGCGGCCCGGCCTGCGGCAACTGGGCTGGATCGCGCCCTACCTCGTGCTGGCACTGCTGCTGTTCCTGCCCGAGCGCAGCGACACCATGCGCCTCGTTACCGCCGCCGGCTTGTGCGCGTCCGCCCTGCTGGCGTATGCGATGAACCGCCAGCTGCTGCATGGCATGCTGCTGCTCCTGTGTCTGGGCCTGTCGCTGTTTGCAGCCATGTTCATGAGCGGCAAAGGCCCGTCGGCGCTGGCCATCGGCGATGCCATGCCGCTGATGTTTTGCCTGGCGGCCCTGGCCTTGCGCTGCGCCACCGGCCTGTATGGCGATTGCGGCTGGCGCGAATCGCTCTTGCCCCGCCTGCGCGCCGCATGGCTGATCGGCTGTGCGGGCTTGCTGTCCTTGCTGTATGTGCAGCAGTTGCCGGCCGCCCTCGTCGGCGCCGCGCTGTATGCCTGGTCGTGCGCCGGCTTGCTGTTTTCCCCCACCGATTTCAAATGGAAGACGATCTGGCCGGTCGTGCTGGTGCCGTCCCTCGCCAGCGTCGTGCTGGCCGGCCATGCCCCCGCCATCCGCGCCATGCCCGTGATGCATCACAGCGTCGAGCTGGCCCTGGCCGTGCTGTATCTGACCTTGCGCTATATGTATCTGACGTACGGCAAGTCCTTTTCCAAATCCCGGCTGTCATAATCAGCCCCACGAATTCAACCGCAACCACTCAACACCGAAACAAGCGCCATGTCCACACAAACCAATTTATTTGACGATGCCCAGCCTGAGCCGATCGAGCCGGATGAACCGGTATTCGACGGCGAAGCGCTGACCCTGTCCACCTTTGCCGAGCGCGCCTATCTCGATTACGCCATCTCCGTCGTGAAGGGCCGCGCCCTGCCCGACGTCTGCGACGGCCAGAAGCCCGTGCAGCGCCGCATCCTGTATGCGATGAACGAGCTGGGTCTCAATTCCACCGCGAAGCCCCGCAAATCGGCGGCCGTGGTCGGCGACGTGCTCGGTAAATTGCATCCGCACGGCGACCAGTCCGTGTACGACGCGCTGGTGCGCATGGCGCAGGATTTCTCGCTGCGCTACCCGCTGATCGATGGCCAGGGCAACTTCGGCTCGCGCGACGGCGACGGCGCGGCGGCCATGCGTTACACGGAAGCGCGTCTGACGCCGATCGCCAAGCTGCTGATGGATGAAATCGGCATGGGCACGGTGGACTTCCAGCCCAACTACGACGGCTCGACGGAAGAACCGAAGCTGCTGCCGGCGCGCCTGCCGATGGTGCTGCTGAACGGCGCCTCCGGCATTGCCGTGGGCCTGGCGACGGAAATCCCGTCGCACAACCTGGCGGAAGTGGCGAAAGCGGCCGTCGCCATGATCCGCGATCCGAAGATGACGCACGCCGAGCTGATGGCCATCATTCCCGGCCCGGACTTCCCCGGCGGCGGCCAGATCATCACGCCGCCGTCGCAGATCCAGGATATGTACGCGAGCGGCCGTGGCAGCATGAAGGTGCGCGCGCGCTGGAAGATCGAGGAACTGGCGCGCGGCCAGTGGCAAGCCGTCGTGACGGAACTGCCGCCTGGCACCTCGTCGCAAAAAGTGCTGGAAGAAATCGAAGAACTGACGAATCCGAAGATCAAGCTGGGCAAGAAGGCGCTGTCGCCGGACCAGGTGGCCCTGAAGGCGCTGATCCTCAATTCGCTCGACACCATCCGCGACGAATCGGGCCGCGCCGCGCCCGTGCGCCTCGTGTTCGAGCCGAAGTCGAAGAACCAGGACCAGACAGAATTCATGCTGATGCTGCTGGCGCACACCTCGCTGGAATCATCGACGTCGATCAACCTGGTGATGATAGGCGGCGACGGCCGTCCACGCCAGAAAGGCCTGGGCGACATCCTGCGCGAGTGGATCGATTTCCGCTTCGAGACCGTCACCCGCCGCACCGGCTACAAACTGGGCAAGGTCAAGGACCGCATCCATATCCTGGAAGGGCGCGAAGCGATCCTGCTCAATATCGACAAGGTGATCCAGATCATCCGCAATTCGGATGAACCGAAGGCGGCCCTGATCGACGCGTTCAATCTGTCCGAACGCCAGGCCGACGACATCCTGGAAATCCGTTTGCGCCAGCTGGCGCGCCTGGAAACGATCAAGATCCAGCAGGAGCTGGCCGAGCTGCGCAAGGAAGAAAAATCGCTGCAAGACCTGCTCGACAACCCGGGCTCGATGAAGCGCGCCATCATCCGCGAAATCGAAGCGGACGCCAAGCAGTTCGGCGACGCGCGCCGCACCCTGATCGAGGAAGCGCAGAAAGCAGTGGCCGAACAGAAGGTCGTCGATGAACCGGTCACCGTCATCATTTCGGAAAAAGGCTGGGTGCGCGCGCGTACCGGCATCGGCCACGATGCGGCGCAGTTCACCTTCAAGGCGGGCGACAGCCTGCATGGCGCCTTCGAGTGCCGCACGGTCGACACCCTGCTGGGCTTTGGCAACAACGGCAAGATTTACTCGGTTCCCGTCTCGGCGCTGCCCAACGCGCGCGGCGACGGCGTGCCGATCACGACCTTGTGCGACCTGAGCGGCGGCACCCCGGGCAACGCCGTGCGCATCTTGCACTACTTTGCGGGCAATGGCGCCACCAATTTGCTGCTGGCGTCGAGCGCCGGCTACGGCTTCATCGCCAAGGCGGGCGACATGACGAGCCGTCTGAAAGGCGGCAAGGCCTTCATCACCCTGGACGACGGCGACGTGCCGCTCGAACCGAAGGTCATCGCCGAGACAGCCAGCGCCCTGGCCTGCCTGACGGAAGGCGCGCGTCTGCTGGTGTTCGGCCTCGATGAGATGAAGACCCTCTCCAAGGGCGGCACCGGCGTCAAGCTGATCGACCTCGATGCCAAGGACAAGCTGCTGGCCGTGCAACCGATCACGCAGCGCGGCGTGGTGGTCTCGGGCATCGGCCGGGCGTCGAAACCGCAGGATGCATCGCTGGGCGCCACGGCCCTGGCCGACCACTTCGGCAAGCGTTCGAAGAAAGGCAAGGCGCTGGCGGCCAAGCTGAAACCTGTGTCCATGGCAGCCATCGGCTGACCGGCATCGCGCCATACAAAAAAGACAGGTTCGCCTGTCTTTTTTTTCGCCCATCACCGCGGGAAAAATAGTTTTACAAATACGCGCCGCATCCCCGTTATCCCTGCAGGCATGCCACCGGCATGCCGCCCACGGACAGGAGAACAGCGATGACAAACAATGTTTCAGGCAGGTCGCCATGCAGCGTTTGACCCCGGCCGAGCGGCTGGTGGCGGCCATGGCAGCCGAAGGTCTGCCATATAAAAGCATCGCCAGGGAACTGGGCAAGTCGCCGGCCACCGTGCGCAACCAGCTGCATGCTATTTACCAGAAACTGGACGTGGGCAACCGCACGGCGCTCGCGCACAAGCTGCGCGGCCAGCCTTAGCGCCGCGACAGGCGCAGCACCTCGGGCGTCGCTTCGACGATGTCGATCACGTCTTGCGCGCCGGCGCCATCACCGAGCGCATAGCGGCCCATGCCCAGGGGCACCAGCCGGGACATGGGGCCGGCGCGGGGCCGGTCGTCGGGGCCGGGTGCCATCGACGTCAATGTCGCCGCCCCTTGCGCCATGGCGCCGGCGGGCGCGCCGAATTCCAGCACCTTGCGCCCCTTGCGGCTGGCAGGAAAGGCGAACGTGGCCGTGGGCCGGTACACCTCGATACCGTCCGCATCTTCCTCGAACGAGTGCGTCCAGCTGCCGCTGGGCAGTGCCGTGGTCATGCCGTGCATGGCGATCCCTCCCTCAGAAACACGATACCACGCCGCCCAGGTTTTCATAGCCAGTCACGGAGGGCGACCAGGCCGTGCCGTTCCACGCCTTGTGGAACAGGGCGCCATTCGTGCCCGTGACAAAGACGTCGAGGCGGTTTGGCGCCCAGGCCGTGGCGCGCGGACGCGAGGTGCACACGCCGCCCAGATTTTCAAAGCCCGCCAGGGACGGTGCCCAGGCCGTGCCATTCCACGCCTTGTGATACAGGGCGCTGTCCGTGCCGATGACGAACAGGTCGAGCCGGTTGGGCGCCCACGACACGGCTTCCACCTCGCCCACGCAGGCACCGCCCAGGCGTTCGAAACCATCGTTGGAAGGCCCCCATTTCGCGCCGTCCCACCATTTATGGTACAGCGCGCCGTCGGTACCCGTGACGAAGACGTCGAGGCGGTTCGGTCCCCACGCCACGGCTTTCGGCGACGAGGTGCAGATGCCGCCCAGGCGTTCATAGCCCGTCAGCGACGGTCCCCAGGCCGTGCCGTCCCACCACTTGTGGTACAGGGCCCGGTCCGTGCCGACGACGAAGACATCGAGGCGGTTCGGACCCCACGCCACGGCTTCCGGCTGGCCCAGGCACAGACCGCCCATGGCTTCATAGCCCGTCAAGGATGGCCCCCAGGCGGACCCGTTCCACCACTTGTGATACAGGCCGCGGTCCGTGCCGACGACAAACACGTCGAGGCGGTTCGGGCCCCAGGCCACGGCGCGCGGATCGCCCACGCACAGGCCGCCCATCGCTTCATAGCCGGTCAGCGACGGTCCCCAGGCCGTGCCGTTCCACCATTTGTGGAACAAGCCGCTGTCGGTGCCCGTGACGAACACGTCGAGCCGGTTCGGCCCCCACGACACCACCTGCGGCGCACTGGTGCAAATGCCGCCCTGCGCTTCATAGCCGGTGACGGACGGCGCCCAGGCCGTGCCATTCCAGGCCTTGTGGAAGAGCGCGCGGTCGGTGCCCACCACGAAGACGTCGAGGCGGCTTGCGCCCCAGGCCACGACTGGAGAGGAGCTCTGGCGCGGCGTGGCGCCGGCGCCTGTCCCGCCCGTGCCAATGCTGGCGCGCGGGCCATCGAGGCAAGCCTGCATGCGCGCCACCTGGCCTGCCGTGAACATGAACATGGCGGGATCGTCGACGTAATCCATGTAGTTCATGAACATGTCGCCATTCGGCCCGTTATTGCACGACACCTGGGGAAACGAGGGCTGGCCCGTGTTCGGCCCGCCCTGGTTCGGCGTGTCGGACACGTTGTCCGTGCCCGAGCACCCGGTGCCGTCGTCGCCCCAGATATGGTTCAGGTTCAGCCAGTGGCCGATTTCATGCGTGGCCGTGCGCCCCAGGTGAAACGGCGGCGCCGCCGTGCCCGTCGTGCCAAAGGCCGATTGCAGTATCACCACGCCATCGGTGGCGGCCGGGCCGCCGGGAAACTGCGCGTAACCGAGCAAGCCGCCACCGAGCTGGCAGACCCAGATATTCAGGTAGCTGTCGGCCGGCCAGGCATCCATGCCGCCCGTCGCCTGCGACTTGACGGCATCGTCCGCGCCAAACGAGGCCACCGTCGTCTGGCGCCGCTCGATGCCGCTGGTGGCCGCGCCATGCGGATCGGTCGTGGCCAGCGCAAACTCCACGCGCGCGTCGGCCGTCAGCGGCAGGAATGGCGCCGGCGTGCTGTTGACGTCCGGATTGACGCGCCGGAAGTCGCGATTGAGCACATCGATCTGGCTGGCGACCTGCGCATCCGAGATATTCTGCGCGGCCGTATTCCACACCACGTGCACGACCACCGGGATGTGGGTCACGCCGGCACGCCCGGCAATGCTGCCGTCGCCCTCGTACAGTCCGGCCAGGTTTTCGATATCGGCGCGCACGTTCGCGTACGCCGGATCTTCTGTGAGCAGGCGGCGATGCACGTCCATCGTGGCGCAGGTGCGCGTCTGCGGCGTGCCGCCGCCCTGCCCGCCGCCCTGTCCTCCATCACCACCCATGCCGCCACTCCCGCCACCATCGCCCCCCATGCCGCCGCCACCTCCCACCTGCATGCAACTGGCGCCGGCCATGGCCTGCGATGCCTGCTGCATGCCGCCGCCCGGCATGTCGCCGCCATTCGCGGCCGTCGCGCCCTGGGCGAGCGCCGCCTGGTCCGCATACGACACGCCCAGGCGCTGCCCCGGCATGGCGTCGCCGCCCGCCGCATCGGCGCCGGCCTGCATGTCGCCTTCGACCGGCATGGACTGCGTGGCGGACGTGGCTGGCGCGCCTTCCGCCGAACCGGTGGCAGGCGTTTTTTTCGTTTTAGCGGTGCTCATGATGTCTCCTTCGTCTGTGTGCCAATTCACTATGGCACGGCGAAAAGAGGAGCATTTGCGCGAGATCAAGACTGGCAAGCGGCGTCTAAGAAAAATGGCGAACGAAAAAAAAGACAGCCGAAGCTGTCTTTTGGGCTTGCAGGCCGTGGCCCGCAAACGGTGCATTACTTGGCGGCGGCAGCCTTGACTTCAGCGTCGGCCTTGGCCTTGGCTTCTTCCGTCTTGGTGGCGGCGATGGCTTTATCCTGGTTCGCTTCCACTTTTTCCTTGGCCACTTTGGCATCCGCATTCACGGCGGCCTTGTGCGCTTTGGCATCGGCTTTGGCAGCGGCCTTGTCAGCCTTGGCTTGCGCCTTCATCTTGTCTTCCGGATCGGCGTCGACCACTTTGTCGTGGGCCTTGGCCTTGGTTTTATTTGCCTTGTGCTGGGCGTCGGCTTTCTTTTCGTCGGCCTTCATTTCGGCCTTGGCGACGTTGGCGTCAGCTTTGGCATCGACTTTGGCTTCCTTGTTGGCAGCCTTGTTGATGTCATGCTGCGCAGACGCCTGGGCGCTGGCAACGGCTGGGGTAGCTGGCGCCGTTTGCGCGATGGCAGCGGTGGCAAACAGGGTAGCGATCAGGGTGGCGAGTAATTTGTTCATGATGAGACCTTTCAATATGGTTTAATTTTATTCTTACTAAAGGCGGGCAAAATGTTCAAAATTTGCCAGGCATCGCGCTGTTTCTTGATGTAGCGCAATGGCATGACTTCATAGTAAAGATATCTGGCAAACCACACAGTGCGTTAGCGCACTCAACGGAAAATATGTGCAATTCGGCAAATTCCCCATCGAGTGCAGCCTTACGCATCAAGACCTCATGCGCCCACGGCCAGGGCCGCGTGGCGGGCAGCCACCCACTCCTCGTTGGCCGGCTCCACGCCCACCACGATGCGGCTGGCATCGGTGGAAATGCGGCTGGCGTTACGCGCATTCGCCTCCGCGTCGAGCACGGGGCCGATAAACCCCAGCTCGTCGCAGATACGCTGGCGCAGCTCGGCGCTGTGCTCGCCGATACCGGCCGTAAACACCAGCATGTCCAGCCCCCCCAGCACGGCCGTCAGGGCGCCGATTTCGCGCACGATGCGGCGGATATATAAAGCCAGCGCAGCGCGGATGCGCTCGCCCGTGGCATCCTGCCGGTCCTGCTGCGCCAGCAGCACCGGCGGGTCGG
>NZ_LBCO01000024.1:725937-807038 GCF_000988085.1 Janthinobacterium sp. KBS0711
CGCCCAGCAAGCCCGACTCGTGGTACAGCACGTGCGCCACCTTTTCCAGCGACAGTTTTTCGATCTCCATCAAGTAGATGACGGCGCCCGGATCGAGCGAACCGCAGCGCGTACCCATCATCAAGCCGTCGAGCGCGGAAAAACCCATGGTGGTGGCCACGCTGTGCAAATTGTCCATGGCGCACAGGCTGGCGCCGCTGCCGAGGTGGGCCACGATGACCTTGCCGCGCGCGACTGGACCGAAGCGCTGCTCCAGCACCAGCGACTGGTATTCGTACGACAGACCGTGGAAGCCATAGCGGCGCAAGCCCCGCTCCCACGCGTCGTAAGGCAGGGCCAGCATCTGCTCGACCTGCGGCACCGTGTGGTGGAATGCCGTGTCGAAGCACGCCACCTGGGCGATGTCGGGGCGCGATTCGAGCAGCACCTCGATCGCTTCCAGCGCGAACGGCTGGTGCAGGGGCGCCAGCGGCACATAACTTTTCAGGTCGGCCAGCACGGTGAAATCGATGCGCACGGGGGCGAAATACTTGCTGCCGCCATGCACCACGCGGTGCGCCACGGCGCGCAGCGGGCGCCCATCCAGCTGCGCCACGACTTGCGCGCGGATGTATTCGAGGGCCGCGTGATGCGGCTGCGTCGCATCGAGCTGCAAGGCGACTGCCGGCAGGCCGCCGGCGCGGTAGGTGGCGTTTTCACGGCCGATGCCTTCGACCTTGCCGCTCCATTGCGCCTGCTGCGGCAGCACGCCGCCCGCCTGCTCGAACAGGGCGAACTTGATGCTCGACGAGCCGCAATTGAGCACCAGGATCAGGGTGCCATCGGCATGTTGGACTGCTGCGTTCATGGCGGCGTGCTCCGGTAATGGTTGGCCAGCATCACGGCGATGGCGCACGAGGCGATGCGGCTGGCGCGCGAGTCGGCGCGGCTGGTGAGGATGACGGGAATTTTCGCGCCCAGCACGATGCCGGCGCTGTCCGCGTCGCCCATGTATTCGAGCTGCTTGGCCAGCATGTTGCCGCTTTCCAGGTCGGGCACGAGCAAGATGTCGGCGCGGCCAGCTACTTCCGAGACGATGCCCTTGACGGTGGCGGCGGCGATCGACACGGCGTTATCAAAAGCCAGCGGGCCGTCGAGGATCGCGCCCGTGATCTGGCCACGGTCGGCCATCTTGCACAGGGCGGCCGCATCCAGGGTCGCCGGCATGTCCGCGTTCACTGTTTCCACGGCGGCCAGGATGGCCACGCGCGGGCAAGCCACGCCGATCACGTGCGCCAGGTCGATGGCGTTGCGTACGATGTCGGCCTTCATGGCCAGATTGGGCGCGATATTGATGGCCGCATCCGTGATGATGAAGGGGCGCGGATACGCGGGCGTCTGCATCAGGAAGCAGTGGCTGATGCGACGCTTGGTGCGCAGGCCGGCGCTGGCCGACAGCACGGCCGACATCAGTTCATCCGTGTGCAGGCTGCCCTTCATCAAGGCTTCCACTTCGCCCTTGCCCGCCAGTTCGGCGCCGCGCGCGGCGGCCGCATGGCTATGTTCGACGTCCTCGATGGCGATGCCGTCCAGGCTCAGGCCCGCTTCGGCCGCCACGGCTTCCAGGCGCGCGCGCGGCGCCACCAGCACGGGCGTGATCAGGCCGGCCGCATGCGCGTCAAGCGCGCCTGACAGGCTCAGTTCATCGCAAGGGTGGATCACGGCCACCCTGATCGGACCCAGGGTGCGCGCGTGCTCGAGCAGGCGCCGCGTGCCGTCGCCGTTATGCAGGCGTACTTCCGGCAAGGTGGCGCGCTTGCGTTCGATCTGCTCGGCCGGCGCGATCACCTGCGCCTCGCCGTCGAGCACCACGGCGCCATGCTGGTTGACGCAGCGGCAAGCCAGGGTCACGTGGCGGTTGCGCGGCTCGAGCGCCGTGACGGTGACGCTGATGGCCAGGGTATCGCCTACGCGCACGGGCTGCAAGAAGCGCAGGGTCTGCCCCGTGTAGACGGTGCCGGCGCCGGGCAGGCGCGTGCCCAGCACGGCGGAAATGAGGGCCGCGCCCCACATGCCGTGGGCGATCACGCCCTCGTAGCGGGTGGCGGCGGCAAATTCCGTATCGAGGTGCTGCGGGTTGTCATCGCCCGACATCACCGCGAACAGGGCGATATCGTCCATGCTCAGAGTGCGCGTGATGCTGGCCGTGTCGCCGATGGCGATCTGGTCGAAGGTGCGGTTGCGTACGATATTCAGATCATCGTCTTGGGGAGTAGTCATCGTGGTCTTCTATGCAGGGGTAATGTGTTTGGCCGGTCTGGCTTTGGGGCCAGACTGGGGTGCGACTTCAGATGCGCCCACTGCCGGAGACTGCGCCTTGACCGCGCGGTCGAAGACGTCCAGCATCTGCTGCAGGCTCGCTTCCTCGTCCGGCGTCGGCGCCTCGGGCACTTGCAGCACTTGCTGCAGCCATTCGGCCAACGCGCCGATGTCGTCCGGGTCGGCGCGCGACAGCAAGGCCGGCAAGGCGGCGATGGCGGCGTCGAAATCATGCAGCATCAGGCGTGCCTGCTGGCGCACGATACCGCGGAATTCCTCCATGCCGACATCCTGCCGGTATTGCGGCTTGATCAGTTTGAGGGCCAGGTTGACCCTGCGTTCGTCGGCGATCATGCGGAAGCGATAGATGTAGAACAGCGCGCGCACGGCCGCTTCCACCAGGCCGCCCCGCTGCATGTCCTCGTCCATCTTGCGCGTTTCGCAGCGCACGTATTCGCAATGCTCGGGCGAGATGCCTGGATGGGGGCGCGGCGGCGTCGTGTCGCCGATGGCTTGTCCCGTCAGCGCCTGCACCAGGGGCGAACCGTACACCAAGTCGAAGGTCGTTTCCTGCACCATGTCACGCCAGTCGCGCCAGCCGTTCAAGCCCGCCGTGATGGCGCCGGAGATGGCTTCCTGCATGGCCAGCAACGGATTATCGGGCGCCACCGGCTGACGCTGGGCGCGCACTTTTTCCGCTTCCCTGGCCACCAGCCTGGCCAGCGGATTGTGATCGGTCCAGCGCTCGTACGACACGCGCAGCGGGTGCGCGAGCTGCAGGAAGCGCGCCGTCTGCGGCGTGACCATGGCGCGCACCCACGGCTGCGCAAACGTGCGGTACAGGGCCAGGTTCACCTCGGACACGCGCGCGGCGGCGGCGAACTTGCGGTCGTTTTCCACGCTCGGTTGCACGATGGCGCGCACGTCGTCGATGCCGCGATGCTCGACCTGCAGCACGTAGTCGCCGCTGGCCAGGTCCGCGTTGGGCGTGTCGGGCGTCTTGTCGACGATCCTCGCTTCGTAGATGCCGGCCGGCAGCAGGTTGATCAGGTCGATATTGCTGGCGAATTTCTGGTGTTCCTTGTGCCCCACCTTGGCCGACACAAAAATGCCCAGGTGGCCGATGCTGTCATGCACGGCATACACGATGGTCTGGTCGTGCAGCAGCACGTCCTTGTCGTCGCGGTACAGGTCCGTGATCCAGCCCAGGGCCTGCGGCGGCGGCGTGATGTTGTCGCCGTTCGAGCAGAACACGACGATGGGCGAACGGATATTGCGCAAGTCCAGGCGCACGCCGTCGGAGGTGATCAATTCGGCCGTGGCCAGGCGGTTGCCGATAAACAGATTGTCGACGATGTACTGCATCTCGACGTCGTTGAGGAAGACGTGGCCGCCCCAGTATTTTTCAAATTCCAGGTAACGGGGCGCTTCCGTGTCGATGTTCGCGTACAAGTTGTACTGCTTGCTCCACAGGGTGTTGGCCGGGTTCAGCTTCTCGAAATTCTGCACCAGGCTGGCGCCGTCGAAGCGGCCGTTGCCCAGGTCGCCCGCCAGCGCCGTGGCCCAGCTACCGCCCATCAGACCGCCCGCGTAGCGCATCGGGTTGCGGCCATGCCAGCCGGCCCAGTACGACACGGGCGCGCCGGCCACGATGATGGGGCCGAACAGTTCCGGGCGCATGGCCGCCGTCATGAGGATTTGCCAGCCCGCCTGGCAATTGCCGATGACGACGGGCTTACCCTCGCTGAGCGGATGCAGGGCGATGACTTTTTCCAGGAAGGCCGCTTCGGCATGCATCACGTCTTCCACCGTCTGTCCCGGCACGGGATCGGGCAGGAAGCCGATGAAGTAGCACGGATGGCCGGCGCGCAGGGCCACGCCGATCTCGCTTTCGGCCTTGAAGCCGCCGATGCCGGGACCGTGTCCCGCGCGCGGATCGACGACGACGAAGGGGCGCTTCGATGGATCAGGCTCGGGCGCATCGGGCGTCAGAATGCGCGCCAGGCCGTAGTTGACGGGGCGCGGCAGCTCCAGGCCCGACATCACCAGTTCGGCGGGGAAGTCCAGCACGTTCGGCACTTCCTCGGCCATGTGCTCCTGGTACTGGTTGCCGCGCCGGCGCATCACGTCCGCGTACAGCACGATGCGCTGCCACGAGTCGCGCGCATAGTCGCCCAGCAAGCCCAGCGACGGCAAGCCGCCGGCGGAAAAAAATGGTGCAGCTTCGGTCTTCATGGCTATCCTTTTCATGCAAAAAAACGCCGGACCATTCCGGCGCGGGATCTACGCCATCTGGCTGATGGTCTTGCGAAAACGGGCAAGGGCAAACGTAAACAGGGCCGTGCCGATGGCCAGCAGGGCCAGGAACGGCTTCCACACCACATCGATGCCGGCGCCCCGGTACAAGATCGCCTGGCTCAATTCGACGAAATGCGTGGTCGGGGCGATCAGCATGATGTTCTGCACCAGCTCGGGCATGCTTTCGCGCGGCGTGCTGCCGCCCGACAGCATCTGCAGCGGCAGCAGCACGAGGATCAGGAGCATGCCGAACTGCGGCATGCTGCGCGCCACGGTGGCGAGGAAAATGCCCATCGATGTGGTGGCGAACAAATGCAGCGCCGCGCCGCACAGGAACAGCGCGATCGAGCCTTCGATGGGCACGTGCAGCATGCCGCGCACCACGAGGTTCAGCGACAGGGCGGCGGCCAGCAGCACTACGAGGCCCATCGACCAGACCTTGCCCAGCATGATCTCGGCCGGCGTCACGGGCATCACCAGCAAGTGCTCGATGGTGCCGTGTTCGCGCTCGCGTATCAGCGCCGCGCCGGTGAGGATGATCGACAGCATCGTCACCTGGTTGATGAGCTCCATCAGCGAGCCAAACCAGGCCTGGCTCAGCGACGGGTTAAAGCGCGCGCGCATCACCAGCTCCACGGGCGAGACGGTCGCCCCCCGGTAGCGCTTGGCGAATTCCGATATTTCGCCGGCGACGATCTGCTGGATGTAGCCGCTGCCGCTGAAAGCCTGGCTCATGCGGGTGGCGTCCACGTTCAGCTGCAGCTCCGCCTGGCGTCCGCCCAGCACGTCGGCCTGCAGCTTGGGCGGGATCGTCAGCACGAAGGTGTACTGGCCCGCGTCCAGGCCCGCATCGACCTGGCTCTGGTTGATCATGGCAGGCGGCGTGAACTGGGGCGGGAAGAAGGCCGAGGCGATGCGCCCGGACAGGGGCGAGCCATCCTCGTCAACGATGGCGATCGACGCCATGTGCAGGGTTTCCGGCTTGGCCGTGGCGGCCACGTAGATCGCCAAAGTGAACGTGTAGAGGATCAGGATCAGCATCATCGGATCGCGGATCAGGCTCCAGATTTCCTTCACGCCCAGGCGGTAGATATTTTCAAGGTGGCGCATGTCAGCTCTCCTGCTTCTTCAACAGCGCCACGGTCACGCCGAGGATCACGGGTATCGCGATGATCAACGGCCAGAACGAGGCGTGCAGGTCGCCCAACCCCAGCGCCTTGTTGAACACGCCGCGGCTGATATTGAGCATGTGCGTGGCCGGGTACATCAGGCCGATGGCCTTGCCCACGCCTTCCATCGACGAGACGGGATTGAGCAGGCCGGAAAACTGGATGGCCGGGATCATGGTGCCGATCATGGTCACGAACAGGGCCGCGATCTGGCTGCGCGTAAACGTCGAGGCGAACAGGCCGATGCCGGTGGCGCAGATATTGAAGATGAAGGTGGCGCCGATCAGGGTCGCCAGGCTGCCCTTGACCGGCACGCCAAAGGCGGTGACGGCCAGCAGCGCCATGAGAAGGAAGTTGAACATGGCCAGCGCCACATACGGCACCTGCTTGCCAAGCAAGAATTCCAGGCGCGTGACGGGCGTCACGTACAGGTTGATGATGGACCCCAGTTCCTTTTCGCGCACGACGGACAGCGCCGCCAGCATGGCCGGCAGCATCAGCAGCAGCAAGGGAATCACGGCCGGCACCATGGCCGGCAGGCTTTTCACGTCGGGGTTGTAGCGAAAGCGCGTCTGGATGGCGACGGGATTGCTCATCGTGACGCCATAGCGGTGCAGGGCCTGATCGGCCAGCCACAGCTGGTGCATGCCCTGCACATAGCCTTGCACGGTTTCCGCGCGCATCGGCATGGCGCCGTCGATCCACGCGCCCACCTGGGCGGGAGCGCCGCGCTGCACGTCGCGCGCGAAGCCGGGCGGGATTTCGATGGCCAGCGACAGTTCTCCACTGCGCATGCGCTTGTCGATATCGGCGTAGTCGCGCAGCGGTGCTCGCTCGATGAAATAGCGCGAGCCGGCCAGGTTGTTCGTGTAATTCTGACTCAACGTGGTCTGGTCGTGGTCGAGCACCGCGTAACTCAAGTCTTCGACGTCGAGGCTGATGCCGAAGCCGATGACGAATAGCAGCAGCACGGAGCCGCCCAGCGCCAGGGTCAGGCGCACGGGGTCGCGGCGCAATTCCAGGGTTTCGCGCCACATGTAGCTGAGCATGCGGCCCAGGCTGAAGCGGCTGCGCCGGTGTTCCTGCTGCGGTGCGGCCGTTTCAGCTTTCCGCACGGGTGCCGGCGCTTCCTGCACCGCCGCCGGCGCCGTGCCGCCGCCCGCCTCTTCCAGGTAGGCGATGAAAGCCGCTTCCAGCGAAGGCGCGCCCTTCTTGCGCACCAGTTCGGCCGGCGCATCGCTGACCAGCACTTTACCCGCATGCATCAGCGAGATGCGGTCGCAGCGCTCGGCCTCGTTCATGAAGTGGGTGGAAATGAAAATGGTGACGTGGTCGCGCCGCGCCAGCTCGATCATCAGGCGCCAGAAATTGTCGCGCGCGATGGGGTCGACGCCGGACGTCGGTTCGTCGAGGATCAGCATTTCCGGCTTGTGCACCATGGCCACGGCCAGCGACAAGCGCTGGCGTATGCCCAGCGGCAGGCTGTCGGGCAAGTCGTCCATCACCGCGCGCAAGTCGAAGCGCTGCGCCATCTCGTCGATGCGCGCAGGTATCTCGCCCTCTGGCACGTGGAACAGGCGCGCGTGCAACACGAGGTTCTGGCGCACCGTCAGTTCGCTGTACAGCGAGAAGGCCTGCGACATGTAGCCGACCCGGCGGCGCGTGTCGATATCGCTGGAATCGACCTGCTTGCCGAACAGCCAGGCCTTGCCTTCCGTGGCCGGCAGCAAGCCCGTGAGCATCTTCATGGTGGTCGACTTGCCGCAGCCGTTCGAGCCGAGAAAACCGAAGATTTCGCCGCGGCCGATGCGGAAATTCACATGGTCGACGGCCGTAAAATCGCCGAAGCGCATGGTCAGGTCTTGCGCTTCGATGGCGACGTCCTGCGCGCTGGCGGCGTCCAGCGGCGTGATGACGACGGGCTGGTGGCCCGCCCGCTTGGCTTCGGGCAGCAGCTTGATGAAGGCCGCTTCCAGGTTGCTGCTGTCCGTGCGCGCCAGCAGTTCGGCCGGCGTGCCCGTGTCGAGCACCTTGCCGTCGTCCATGGCCACCAGCCAGTCGAAGCGCTGCGCTTCGTCCATGTAGGCGGTGGCCACCATCACGCTCATTTGCGGGCGCTGCACGCGGATGCCGGCGATCAGGTCCCAGAACTGGGCGCGCGCCAGCGGATCGACGCCGGTGGTCGGCTCGTCGAGAATCAGCAGGTCGGGATCGTGGACCAGCGCGCAGCACAGGCCCAGCTTCTGCTTCATGCCGCCCGACAGCTTGCCCGCCGGGCGCGCGAGGAACGGCTGCAAGCCCGTGCTGCGGGTCAGCTGGTCGATGCGGCGGCGGCGTTCGGCCGCGTCGTGGCCGAACAGGCGCGCGAAAAACTGCAGGTTTTCCTCGACCGACAGGGTCGGATACAGATTCTTGCCCAGGCCTTGCGGCATGTAGGCAATGCGGGGGCAGACGTCGTCGCGGTGGCGCGCATCGCGCATGTCGCCGCCCAGCGCCATCACGCTGCCCTGCTGCACGGCGCGCGCGCCGGCCACCAGCGACAGCAGACTCGATTTGCCCACGCCATCGGGACCGATCAAGCCCACCATGCGGCCGGCCGGCACATCGAGGTCGATGCCGGCCAGCGCCACCGTCTTGCCGTAATGCTGGCTGACGCCGCGGATGCTGACGACAGGGGAAGTGGAAGCCACAGTCACTGCGGAACCTTCGCCGTCAGTTCAGCGGGCCAGGCCTGCTTCGCATCGAGACGCACCCAGGCCACGCCGGGCAAGCCTACTTTCACCAGCGCCAGATGCTTTTGCAGCAGTTCGCGGCTGATCTGCGCCTTCACGCGGAACATCAGTTTCTGGCGTTCGCTGGCCGTTTCCACCGTCTTCGGCGTGAACTGCGCGCTGGCGGCGACGAACGAGATCGTCGCCGGTATCACGTACTGGGGCGCCGCGTCGAGGATGATGCGCACTTCGCCGCCCAGCGCCACCTTGCCGGCCGCCGTCTCGGGCAGGAAGAAGGTCATGTAGACGTCCGACAGGTCGACCAGGTTGAGCACCTTGCCGCCGCCGGCCAATACTTCGCCCTGCTGCGCCACCAGGTATTGCACGCGGCCGTCGCGCGGCGCCGCCAGCTGGCCATCGGCCAGGTCTGCATCGATGCGCGCCGTCGTCGCCTCGGCCGCCACGACGGCGGAACGCGAGCCGACCACCTGCGCTTTTGCCGCGTCGATGGCAGCCTGCGCCGCCGTCACCTGCGCCCTGGCCGCATTCAGGGCGGCGGCCACGCTGCGCACGCGGGCGCGGTCGTCGTCGAGTTCCTGCACCGAGGACGCGCCCTCTTTCGACAGGGTGTCGGAACGGGCCAGGCGGCGCTTGGCCGCATCGAGTTCGCTTTCGCGCTGCGCCACCATGGCCAGCGCGGCCGCCTTGTCGCTCTCGCGCACGGCCACCTGCGCCTGCGCGCCGACCACCGCATCGGATGCCTGCTGCTGGCGCGCACGGGCCTCGTCGCGCTGGGCCGCCAGCGAGTCCACCTGCATGGTGGCCAGCGGCTGGCCCGCCTTGACGAAGTCGCCCTCGCGCACGAGGATCTCCTTGACCCTGCCGGCCAGCTTGGTGGCGACGTCGATTTCCGTTGCTTCGATGCGGCCATTGCCGCTGACAAAACCTTCGCCGGGGCCCGTGGGACGCATTTTTTGCCAGGCCACATAGCCCAGCACGAGAACGGCCACGACGAGCGCCGCGGGGATGAGTTTTTTCTTCAGTTGAGCATTCATGGTATCGGGGCGATCAAATTAGTGGGTGGAAGCGGCGGCGGAAGCGACGGGCGCGCCGCCGCCCAGGGCCGCATACAGGCTGACCTGGCTCGAGAGCAGCGCGCGGCGCGTCTGCACCAGCTGCTGCTCGACCGTCAGCAAGTCGCGCTGCGCATCGAGCACTTCCAGGTAGGGCGCGGCGCCATTGTCGTAGCGCAGCTTGGCCAGACGCGCCCGTTCGCTTTGCGCGGCCAGGGTCGTCTTGCCGATGTCGACCTGCAGCGCCAGCCAGCGCCGGTTCGACAGCGCGTCGGCCACTTCGCGGAAGGCGCCCTGCACGCTTTTTTCATAATTGGCCACGGCCATGTCGCGGCGCACCTCGGCCAGATCCATATTGGCGCGCAGGCGGCCCGCATCAAAGATCGGCAGCACCAGGCGCGGCGCGAGATTCCAGGCGCCGCTGCCCGAATCGAACAAACCGTTCAATTCCGCGCTGGCCGTGCCATAGGCGGCCGTCAGCGAAATCGTCGGGAAGAAGGCGGCGCGCGCGGCGCCGATATTGGCTTGCGCGGCGCGCAACTGGTGTTCGGCCGCGATCAGGTCGGGACGCTGCGCCAGCAGGGACGAAGGCAAGCCCGCATGCAGCGGCTGCAGCACGCTGGCGTCGTCGAAGCGGCGCACCTCACCGGCCACCGGCGTCAGATCGACGGGGCCGCCCACCAGTTGGGCCAGCGCGTGCGCCTGCACGGCGCGCGCCTGTTCCAGCTGGGCCGACAGCGAGAGGGCCTGGCTGAGCAGGGTTTCCACCTGCGTCAGGTCCAGCTTGGAAATCGACCCGACTTCAAAACGGCGCGTGAAGATGCGCAGCGATTCTGCGCGGCTGTCGACGGTGGCGCGCGCCAGTTCCACCCTTTCGTCGAGTTCGCGCAAGCCCAGGTAGCCGTTGGCCACCTGCGCCAGCAGGGCCACGCCGACGGCGCGGCGCGCCTCGTCGCTGGCCAGCAGGGTTTGCAGAGCGCTGTCTTTCAGGCTGCGCACCCTGCCCCAGAAATCGAGTTCCCAGGCGCTCACGTTCAAGCCCGCCTGGTACTGCGCGCTCGTCATGGCGCGGCCCGTCGGACTCAGGTCGCCGGGCACACGTGCGCGGCTGCCCGAGGCGCCCAGCGCGATGGTGGGAAATTGCTCCGCGCGCTGGATGCCATACGCGGCGCGCGCCTCTTCCACGCGCAAGGCGGCGATGCGGATGTCGCGGTTGCTGGCCAGCGCCTGCGCAATCAGCGCCTGCAGGCGCGGATCGGCAAAGTAGCTTTGCCAGGCGACGTCGGGCGCATGCGCGCCGGCCGGATCGCTTTCCGGATACTGCGCCGCCACGGGCAGCGGCGGCGGCGCATACGGCGGCGCCATCGAGGCGCAGCCGGCCAGGGACAGCGTGGTTGCCAGCGCGGCCAGCATGGCGCGGTGTGGCAAAGTGAAAACAGCCATGGTCATCATCTTCCAGTCAATTCAGAATGTTGTAGCCGCCATCGACGTACAGTGTGCCGCCCGTAATCGCGCGCGCGCCGTCGCCGGCGAGGAAGGCGCACAGCGCGCCCACGTCCTCGATGGTGGCCAAGCGGCGCATGGGCGAACGTTCGATGGCGTCGGCCATCAGGCGGTCGAAATGGGCGATGCCGGAAGCGGCCCGCGTTTCCAGTGGTCCCGGCGAAATGGCGTTGACTCTGATGCCTTGCGGCCCCAGTTCGGCCGCCAGGTAGCGCACCGACGCTTCCAGCGCCGCCTTCACGGGCCCCATCAGGCCGTAGTCGGCGATGACTTCCTCGGCGCCCAGATAACTCATGGTCATCAAGCTGCCGCCGTCCGGCATCAGCGGTTCGGCCAGTTTCGCCATGCGCATGAAGGAGTGGCAAGAGACATCCATCGCCTGCGCAAAGCCGTCGGCCGAACTGTCCGTCACGCGGCCATGCAGGTCGTGTTTTGGCGCATAGGCGATGGAATGGACGACGAAGTCGATGCACCCCCACTGCCGTTCGATCTGCGCAAACAGCGCTTCCAATTGTCCCGGCACGGCCACGTCGAGCGGCGCCATGATGGACGCCTGCACTTGCAGCGCCAGCGGTTCCACGTGCGGCCTGGCCTTGTCATTGAGCCAGGTGACGGCCAGTTCGGCGCCGGCCGCGCGCAGGGCGCTGGCACAGCCCCAAGCGATGCTTTGCGCATTGGCGATGCCCACCACCAGCCCCCGCTTGCCCTGCAAGGGCAGGTGCGGCAAGGGGGCCGTCATGCCGGGACCGGACGCAGGGCGGGCCACGGCGTAGCCGCCTGCACGCTACGCACGGCACCGGCGCGCATGGCGGCGGCGCACATGGCCAGCGTAACGCCGCCGGCGCGCGCATACGGCAAGGCAATCGGAGTGTGGGGATGGAGGGTACTGCACGCGTCAGGCGCGGGGGTCTGCATCTTCATGAATCGGCTTCCGTGACTGAAATTCGAGGCCGGCACCAGTGCATTCTCGGGGAACTGGTACAGGGCGAAAATTACTCTACAGCATTTAGATACGTGATTCGCGATGAGTCCGGTCCGCATGCTTATCGTTTTGAGCTAGGTCAACTATAAGTGCGATTGCGGCAATGCAACATTGATATACATCAAATTCTACATCAATATTATTTAAATGAACTAATTGACAAGCAAGCGAATCGCGGTGCTTGTTTGATAACATCGTGGGGCTGGCACACAGAAAAGCGGCCGTGCAAAAGAAGGAGAGATTGCCTGGAAAACAAGCGGTGGGGCGACTTGGCGCGAGGCGCCAGGCGGGAACGGGCAAAAATGGGGGCCATGCTATTGCGATGCAACATGGCCCACCATGCTTTACTAAAACGACAGAGCAGCCTTATTCCTCCGCCACCGGGGCGGCACGCGAATACAGGTCGATGATGGTGCTGATGCCGTCCTGGCATACGGAGCAGAACGTCTCGCTGCGATCGAACATGATGCATTGCATTTCGGGCCGGTAGTAGCCGGACGACTCGTAGTGGGCGCCTTCGAAGGCACCCACCGCATGGCGCTGCGGCGCCTTCGAGAACAGCTGCTGCGTGTACGCCAGGTCGGCCTTGAACAAGCCGCTCATCTCGCTTTCCGGGCGGTTGGCCGCGCGCAGGGCCGCGCGCTGTTTCTGGTATTCGCGCGCATGGCTGTCGTACGCTTCCTTCGGCCATGGCGTCGGCAGCGGCGTACCCGCCGTCACATGGCTCTTCCATTTCAGCTTGGCCGGATCGCGCAGCGCCGTGGCGTTCGGCTCCCACGGTTCCTGGCGTTCACCATTCGACTGATAGGCCACGGGCGAAGTGTAGTACTCGTCGGCCAGACCGGCGAAATGGTGGCCGAATTCATGCACGAACAGGTAATTGGCCCAGTCATTGTTCGCCGCCGCCGTGCTGAACTGGCCGAAGATGCCGCCGCCGCCGTAGGTATCGTTATTGACGAGGATTTCGATGAATTCGTACGGCGCGTACTGCGCAAGGTCGCGCAGCGCGCGGTTGTCCGTCGTCAGCACATAACGCTCGCTGCCGAAGATGTCGTAGCGCGTGCCCAGTGGCGAAGCGTGGTGTACGCCCGTCGATGGGCGCGACACGCCCGACTCCTGCGTCGGCGCGACCATGGCCCATACATTGAAGTCATTGGCCCGCTCGCGGAACGGCGACACCGTGAAAAGATGCTCGGCCAGCTTGCGCGCCGTCGCTTCGAACTTGCCCATTTCCGCCGCCGTATAGCCGTCGCCCATGATCAAGAGGTCGACCTTGCCGGACGATGGACCGCTGATGCGGATCGGGATCGGCTTGACGGGCGCCGGCGGCTGCTTGCGGATCACGTCCTGCGCGGCAGGATCGACGTCCGTGCTCCACACAATGGAAAACAGGCCGCGCTCGTCGCGCTTGAGGATGCGCACGCGTACGGGCTGCTCGGGCTGCGGGAAGCGCACGGACTCCTGGAAGGCGCGCGTGGTGGTTTTCGCTTCATCCGTACTGGCCCACTCGCCGAAGATGGTGGAAAAACCGCGCGAGTACAGCACCTTTCCCGACTTGATGTCGACCACTTCCAGCATATTGTTGCCACGGTTGCTGTCGTCGATGGGACGCGCCAGGTTGCCCGCCCATGGCAGGGGCTCGACCAGCACGCGCTCGACCGCATAATGCTCGCCCAGCGCATTGCCGCTGTGCTGGTAATCGAGACGCATGGTGGCCGGCTGGGCGGCACTGGCTGCTTGCGCGGCAGGGACGATGCCGGCGGCCAGCGCCAGCGCGCAGAGGAAGGATCGAATCGGGGTCTGCTGCATGTCATTCCTAAAACGGTAGAAAAACAGGTAAAGGGATCGGTTTTCCAAACAATCGGCGGGCCTGCCGCTAGGCGCGGGAAAAACCGCTGCGGCACATTGTAGCGACAGGAAGCAGGCGTGCAAAGCGGCCATTTCACGCGATTTGCTTGACCCGGCAAGGCAATCGGCTTATATTAGATTGACCAGTCTACTAATTAAAAGGGTAAGCCCATGCGCACCATCGACCCCGACAAACACGCGGCCCGCCGCGACGCCATTCTCGCCGCTGCGCGCCACTGCTTCGCGCGCAAGGGCTTTCACCAGACCAGCACCGCCGCCATCTGTGCGCAGGCGGGCATGAGTCCCGGTAACCTGTTTCATTACTTCCCCACCAAGCAAGCGATCATCGCCGCCATCGTCGACCAGGAAGGCAGCGAGACGGCAGCCTATTTCGCCGGCGTCCAAGGCAGCGCCGATGCCTACGGCGCCCTGCTCGACTTCATGGACCTGGTGCTGGCGCTGGCGGCCGACGCGGATTTTGCGGGACTGGCGCTGGACATCGCGGCCGAAGCGATGCGCGACACGGACATCGCGGCCAGGGTGGCGCGCAACGACGCCAGCCTGCGCGACGGTCTGCAAACCTTGCTGGAAGAAGCGGCCGCGCAGGGCCAGACGGACGCCACGCTGGACGCCGCGCAAACGGCCAGCTGGATCGCCGCGCTGATCGACGGCATCTTCAACCGGGTCGCCGTCGATCCCGATTACGCGCCGCTGGCGCAGCAGGCCAGCCTGCGTCTGTTACTGGCGCGCTTCCTGCGCCCTGCTTTGACATGAGCGCCACCATGAGCAGCTCACTGAGTACGCCGCCCGCGCGCATCGCCGACGTCGACGCCCTGCGCGGCTGCGCCCTGTTCGGCATTTTGGTCGTCAACATCGGCGCCTTCGCCACGCCCTGGTTCGGCCTGGGCTTGACCGATCCCGCCTTTCACGGCAGCGTGGACCGCGCCACGCACTTTCTCGTCGCCCTCCTGTTCGAGACCAAGTTCTACCTGCTGTTTTCCTTTTTGTTCGGCTACAGCTTCACCCTGCAGATGCAGGCGGCCGCGCGCGCCGGTGCGCCGTTCGTACCGCGCATGCTGCGCCGTCAAGCGGGCCTGTGGGGGATAGGCGCCCTGCATGCCGTTCTCCTGTTTCATGGCGACATACTGACCACCTACGCCGTGCTGGGCATCGTGCTGCTGGCGCTGCACCGCTGCGGCGAACGCCAGGCACTGTCGCTGGCGTTGATGCTCGTCGCCGTCTGCGTGGCGTTCTGGGCAGGCATGGCATGGCTGCAAAGCCTGCAGCCGGCAGGCGACGCCGCGGACAACGCCGTGGCGATGGCGCAAAAGGCGGCAAGTGCGCTGGCCGCCTACCGCGCCACGCCGGCCGCCGTCGTCCATCAGCACCTGCGCGAACTCAGTGACATCTGGCTCGTCCTGCTGCTAGTGCAGGCGCCGTGTGCGCTGGCCATGTTCCTGTGCGGCCTGGTCGCCGGCAAGCGCGAAATGCTGCTGCACGCGAGCGACTATCTGCCGCTGCGCCGCCGCCTGCTGCGGGCCGGCGCACTGGTGGGCCTGCCCGGCGCCGCCTTCTATGCGTGGACCTCCGTGTATGGCGACAGCCAGGCATGGCAGGTGGCGGGACTGGCCGTGGGCCTGGCCACCGCGCCGCTGCTGGCGGGCGCCTACCTTTCGCTGGCGCTGGCCCTGTTCGAGCGCCTGCGCGACGGCGCGCTGTTTGCGCTGCTGGCCGATACGGGCCGCATGGCCCTGTCGAACTACCTGCTGCAGTCGGCCATCTGCGCCGTGCTGTTCCTTGCATACGGCGCGCGGTTGATGGGCAGCGTCTCGCCGCTGGGCGCCCTGGCGCTGGCCGCCGTCATCTTTGGCGTGCAGCTGCCTTTGAGCCGCTGGTGGCTGCGCGGCCACGCTTATGGCCCCGTCGAATGGCTGCTGCGGGCCCTGACGATCGCCGCGTGGCCGCGCTGGCGGCGCCAGCGCGCCGCTTACTTGTAGCGGTACAGCGGCTGGCGCAGCTGGATCGGGCGGATGTCGAGGCGCAACTTCAGCACGGAATACGCTTCCGCCTCGGTCGAGCTGTAGCCGACGCTGTTGACGGTTTTACTGAAGCGGAATTCGAAGCCCAGGTCCGGGTACGGGTCGCGCGGATTGCCAAAGGCGATGCCGATGGCTTCCTGCTGCGCGTTGTCGATCAAATTGCCCATCAGGTCGAGCACGGCGTTGTTGCCGAGGATATCGTTGGTAAACACGGGTTCGCGCATGTCGGGCTGATTCGGATCGAGCTTGTTGTCTGCCTTGTCCGGTGACGGCGTAAACACGCGCGTAACGAGGTTGAATTTGTCGCCCCGGTCCAGATAGCTGATGGCCGCATTACTGATATTGAAATTTTTCACGCCACGGTCGCTGATGGCGCCAGACAGGTCGATCAGCAGCGCGCCGCTATAGCCAATGACTTCCACGTCGCGCATGGCGTCGACCACCATGGCGCTGTTTTCATCGATGCCCAGTCCCAGGTGATAGCCTTTTTTCAGCATCACGGGAATCATGCGGGCAAAACGTCCACGCACCAGCAGATGCTGGTCCACAAAAACGTCGCTGCCGATGAAGCCCAGGCCCGGCGCGATCTCGCGGCCATCCGTCACGCCCATCTTGAGCATGTCGAGCACGGGTTTGGCGTCGTAGAACATGGTCGTGCTCATGATGGCCGCGCCGGCGCTGGAACCGGCGATCACGCCGCCGTTGCGGTAGACCGACCAGATGGCTTCCAGCGCGGCCGTGCGGCTGCCGTCCGGGCGCAGCAAGGCTTGCGTGATGCGTCCCTGGTCGCCGCCGGCAAAGTAGATGCCGGTGGCCGACTTGATCTGCGTGACGATGGCGGGGTCTTCGGCCGCCTTGCGGTAATCGCGATTGGCTAGCTTGACGGCCAGGGGCACGAAAAAGGCGTCGGCGCCATATTGATTGAGTTTCCTGATGATGCTTTCACCGGATTTTTCCGGGTTCATCGCGGCCGACGCCAGCACGGCAATGCGCGCGCCCGGCCCGCCCGACAGCTTGACGATACGTTGCCAGACTTCGGCATTGTCGGCGCGCAGGCCGCCGCCGATGATGACGAGGGTGCCCTGCGGCGCGCTGCCGATGGCGCTGCCGGCCGGCGCCGCCACGGCATGGACGCTGCACAATGCCAGCACGAACAGCAGCGCGGCGCGGAAGGTGTGATACAGGCTTGAAGATGATTTCATGGTGCCTTTCGAATACAAGGAAAGTGGCGCGCACTTGTCGATACAGGCGCGCGCCCTTGCTGCCAAAACTGCTGTTTGCAACCCAACTCCACCGAATGACGATACTACCTGCCGCAGATGACGGCGTTGTTGCGGTATCTCCGCGCTGCTATGTAAAACCGCTTACTTGAAGCTGTAATTGGCGCTTGCATAGAAACGCCGGCCGCGCGGGTCCGTGTAGCTGGGGTCATAGCCGGACAGGAAAAAGTAGGCCTGGTTCGAGTACGGCGGGCTGGTATTGAACAGATTTTGTATCCCGGCGCGCAGCTTGAACTGCTGGCTGACCGCATAAGCCGCCGACATGTCCCACAAGGTGTACGCCTTCACCCGGTTCGGTTTGACGACGCTGCCGTCGTCCGTGTTGATGGCCGAGTTCTGGTCAGCGTAGCCGCTCGAATAGGTGTTCGACAGGCTGGCCGAATACGGGCCGTTGTCCCAATCGAGGGTGATCGTGTGGCGCCAGCGCTGCACCACGCCATCCGTGACGAAGCGATTGAGATTGCTGACAAAGGTGTCACCAGGGCTGGTCTGGATTTTCGAGTCCAGCACATAGGTGCCGCTCAGGTGCCCGCCAAAGCGTCCCCATGCCGTTTTCACGCCATGCAGGTCGGCCGTGATATCGATGCCCGAGGCTTTTTGCGCGCCGCGGTTTTCCTTGCGCAGCTCGATGTAGTCGATCTCATTATCCTCGTTGCGGTGTACGAGATCGCCATATTTGGCCAGGTTGCCCAGGATGATGTCGTCGCCGATTTCGCTGATCAGGTCCGTGCGCTTGATGTTCCAGTAATCGACGCTGAAGGTCCAGTGCTGGCTCGGTTCGAGTACCAGGCCGGCCGAAAACTGGCGGCTGCGTTCCGGTTTCAGCTTGTCGTTGCTGTAGCGGCGCGTGTCCCAGTTCTGCGCGCAATCGGCATAATTGTTTTCCACGGTGGCGCACAGCACGGGATCGGGCAAGGTCGCCGTACTGCTGTAGACGGTGGGACGGTGCAGGTCCGACATGGACGGCGCGCGGAAGCCCTTGCCGGCGGAGGCCCGCAGCAGCACCTGCTTGCTGGGCATGTAGGTCAGGCCCACCTTGGGACTGAGGGCGCCGCCCACCTGCTCGTAATGGTCGTAGCGGCCAGACAACTGCGCCTGCCATTGCCTGGTAAACGGCAGCAGCAATTCGCCGTAGACGGCTTGTACATTGCGGCTGTCGCTGGTGCCCTTGCCGCCTTCCGGCGCCGCATCGTTGTTGATGTTGTCGCTCATCAGCAATGCCGATGGACGGAACTCGGTGCGTTCGCGCCGCACTTCGCCGCCCACGGCCAGCGCCATGTCGCCCCCGCCCATGGCCATCAGCGCGCGCGAGGCCTTGAAGTCCACGCCATCCATGGTGCCGCGCGCATGGCGCACCTCGTCGTCGATCTGGATGCTGTCGAGCAGCGCCCGGCCTTTTGCGCCGGAGGGCCCGAACGGGTTGATGTCGCCGGCGGCGATCCCTTCGATCAGCTTGTCGTACAGGACGTAGCCATGCGTATCGCGGTCCTTGACGACGTTGACGCTGTGATTGAAGCCCACGTCGTAATCCCAGCCGGCGAGCGTGCCGGTGGCGCCCACCACGAAGCGCTGGCTTTCGCTGGTCAGCTGGCTGGTGCGCATGCCCGCCTCGTTCAGGCGCATGCGCAGCTCCAGTTCACGCTCCACCTGCTTGCCATCGTCATCGAGCAGCGTATCGAAGCCCGCATTGGCCAGCTGCGGCACCTTGCTGTAATCAAGAAAACCGGTCACGCGCGCCGACGAGCCCACGTAATGGCTGCGCGAGCGGCTCAGCGCCACTTCCGCGTACAGCTGGTGATCGTTATTCAGTTTCAGCACGCCGCGCGTGAGCAGATTCTGCTTGTCCGTCTTCGGATACAGCTCCGTGTCGCCCATGTAGTCGTAGGTGCAGGCATCGACGCCACCCGTGCCCGCCGGCAGGTACAGATTGGCCGGCGGCGCGCAGTTCGGGATACCAAAATTGATCTGGCGGTTGGTGATCTGCTGGCCATTGAGCAGGAAACCATTGTCCTGCAGGTGATCGCGCTGGGCGCTGGACAGACGGATATTCGCCGGGCTGGTAAAGTTCGACAGCAAATGCCCGAGGCGCTGCGGAATCTGCAGGTTCGGGATGAACTTGCGCTGCGAGGAGCGCAGGCGGTCCGTTTTTTGCAGGTCGACCACGGCAAAGATATTGTAGCCATCCGTGGCCAGGTCGCCCGTGCCGGCCGTGATGCTGGCCGTGCGTTTGCCCGCGCCGCCTTCATCGGTGCGGCTGCCATAGACGTTCAGCTCCACGCCCTGGTAATCCTTGCGCGTAATGAAATTGATGACGCCGCCGATGGCGTCCGTGCCGTACAGGGCCGAAGCGCCGTCGAGCAGCACTTCCACGCGCTGCAGGGCGGCGGCGGGAACGTTATTCAAGTCCACGCCCGCATCGTCGCCGGGCGAGGCAAAGTTGGCCATGCGCCGGCCATTGAGCAGCACCAGGGTCGACGAGGTGCCCACGCCGCGCAGGTTGGCGCTGTTGAAGCCGCGCTGGTCGCCGCCCACGTTGATGCTGGCGCCGTCCGTCAGGCCGCCCACGTTGGCCGACACGCGCGCCATCAGCTCGGCCGCCGTCGTCACGCCCGCCTTTTCGATCTCGGCGCGCGTGATGATCTGCACGGGCAGCGCCGTCTCCGACTCCAGGCGCTTGATGGCCGAACCCGTGATCTCCACACGCTGCATTTTTTTCGGCGCAGGTTCGCCATCCTGCGCCTGCGCCTGCTCTTGTGCCTGCGCGCCGCCGGCCAGCATGCCCAGCGCCGCCGACACGCTCAAGGCGCCCAGCGCGAGGCGCACGCCTTGCGCCAGCACCGACTCGCGCGGCAAGGAGCCGCCCTCCTGTCTTTTCATTTGCATTGTCATTCTCCCCGGATGTTGATGCCTGACTTTTATAATGATTTTGCGGCTGCCTTGCGTTGTTTTGAAGCTGCTTTGCGCGTCCCCTGCATGCCATGTTCACCGCCATACAGATAGGCGGCGATGACTTCGCTCAAGCGGGCCGCTTTTTCTACGTTCTTCCTGTTCGATACCATCAGCGCCACGGCCAGCGCCTCGATCATGGCCAGGGCCGTGCTGGCGCTGCTGGGCAGGACGGGATGCGTGCTTTGCGCGTACAGCGCGTGGTCGGCAAGTTCGGCCAGGGGCGACGCGGGCGAGTCGGTGAGCGCCACGATGCAGGCGCCGCGGTCGCGCGCGAAGCTGGCCAGGCCGATGCAGTCGAGCGTGTAACGGGGGAACGAGATCACTACCAGCACGTCGTGCGCCGTCAGGTTGACCAGGTGGCCGGCCGCCACTTCCGAGCCGCCGATACCCACCACTTCCACCACGTGCGGGCAAAACGGCTGCAGATGCTGCACCAGCATGCCGGCCAGGTTGGCCGACAGGCCAAAACCCATCACATACACCACCTTGGCGCGCGTCAGGCGGCGCACCACGGCCTGCATGGCAGGCGGCGACAGGGCGTCGGAGGTGGCGGCGATGTTCGCGGCCGCATATTCCAGGCTTTCCGTGATGGGCGAGGTGGCGCGCGCACGCCGTTCTATCGTGCGGCGCAGTTTGTCGACCGGCTGCAACAGCGATTGCAGGGTTTCGGCCATGGCGCCGCGCATGGCCGAATAATTCTTCTGGCCGATATCGCGCGCGAAGCGGCTGATGGTGGCCGTCGATACCTGGCAGCTGTCGGCCAGCTCCTCGATGCCCAGCGCCGTCACGCGCATCTGGTTGCGCAGCAGGTAATCGGCGATCTGCCGCTGCGACGCCGAGCCGCTGGTCAGCACGTGCATCAGCGCCTGCCCCAGCGGCGATTGCGCGAACGCGGCATCGGGCGACGCCAGCGTGGTGGCAAATGGCGTGGGGGCGCTGCTTCTGGCAGGACTGGCGGATGCTCTCATATCACTGGCGGCCTGTATTCTTGGACACTGCGGATCACTGGCGGAAGGCGAAATCGGGTCGCTGGAACTTACTGTACTCATATCAAAAAGAAAACTCAACAAATATTTGTAAAAGGATTTTCATTGATTTACTTCGTGAAAATATTGCTACATAATCGACCGGAATCCATCAACCATGCACCTTTTCGGGGCACCCACCATGCACGTACAACAGCATCCCATCTCCACCGCGCACGCCAGCATGCCCTGCCAATTGAGCAGCTTCCACTTCGGCACTGCGGCCGCCACTAGCCGCAGCGGAAAGAAGGTGTACATCCAGGCGGCCCTGCACGCGGACGAGGTGCCGGGCATGCTGGTGTCGCAATTCCTGCGCCGCGAACTGCTGGTGCTGGAGGCGGCCGGCAAGATCCACGGCGAAATCATCCTGGTGCCGGCCGCCAACCCGATCGGCCTGGCGCAAGCAATCCATGGCGCGCCGTTCGGCCGCTTCGACCTGACCACCGGCATCAACTTCAATCGCGCCTACCGCCACGTGGCCGATGAACTGAAAACTACGCTGGCGGACAAACTGGGACAGGATGCGCAAGTCAATGTGGCGCTGATACGCGAGCACGCGCGCGCCGCCGTCGCCGCCTGGCGGTCGGGCACGGATGCGGAAACCCTGAAGAAAACCCTGCTGGGCATGGCCATCGACGCCGACATCGTGCTCGACCTGCACTGCGATAACGAGGCGGCCCTGCACATCTATACGGGCACGCCGCTGGCGGCGCAGATCGCGCCCCTGTCCGCTCTCTTGGGCGCGCGCGCCGTGCTGCTGGAACTGGCGGCCGGCGAAGAGCCGTTCGACGAAGCCTGCAGCCGGTTATGGTGGGATCTCGACGCGCACTTCGGCGGACGCTATCCGATTCCCGCCGCCTGCCTGTCGACCACCGTCGAATTGCGCGGCGAAGTGGAAGTGAGCTACGCCCTGGCCGAACGCGACGCTACCGCCCTGCTGCGCTTTCTCGCCATCGAGGGCGTGCTGGAGATAGCCGGCGCCGGCGACGACCTGCCCGCGCCGCAATGCCAGCCGACGCCGCTGGCCGGCGTGGAACCGATCCTCGCGCCGCATCACGGCGTGCTGGTGTACCTGCGCGAAATGGGCGACGTTCTGGCCGCCGGCGACGCGGTGGCCGACCTGATCGACCCCGTCAGCGGCGAGACGACGACCTTGCGCTGCACCGTGGCCGGCGTCTTTTTTGCGCGCAGCGCCCACCGCCACGTCTTGCGCGGCATGAACGTCGGCAAGGTGGCCGGCGCCGTCGCCTACCGCGGCGGCAGCCTGCTGAGCCAATAAGTGACACCCATGAGAAAATTCAAGCTCCCCAATACCTTCGTCCTGCTGTGCGCCATCCTGGCCATGATCGCCGTGGCCACGTGGCTGGTGCCGGGCGGGAAATTCGACACGCAGCTGGTGAACGGCAAGCAGCTGATCATCCCCGGCACGTTTCATTACGTCGACAACAAGCCGCAGGGCCTCGCCGCGCTGATGATGGCGCCCATCAAGGGCTTCGTCGACGCCAGCCTGATCATCGGCTTCGTGCTGATCGTCGGCGGCGCCTTCGCCGTGCTGCAAAAAACGGAAGCCTTCGATGCGCTGATCAAGGCCATCGCCAAGGCGCACACCAGTTCGCGCTTCGTGCGCGCCGCCATCATCCCCGTCTTTTTCACCATGTTCTCGCTGGGCGGCGCCACTTTCGGCATGAACGAGGAAGCGATTCCCTTTATCCTGATCTTCGTGCCGCTGGCCCTGGCCCTGGGCTATGACACCATCACGGGAGTGTCGATTCCCTTCATCGGCTCGCAGGTGGGCTTTTCCGCCGCCTTTTTGAATCCGTTCAACGTCGGCATCGCGCAGGGCATCGCGGGCGTGCCGATCTTTTCCGGCATCGGCTACCGCCTGATCGTGTGGGCCATCGCCACGGCGGTCAGCATCGTGTTCCTGATGTGGTACGCGGCGCGCATCAAGCGCCATCCGGAAAAAAGTCCGACCTACCTGCTCGATATCGAGAAGCGCAGCGAGCACTCGATGGACCTGGACAGCTTTGCCGGCATGACGCGCACGCACCGCGCCGTGCTGTGGATTTTCATGGCGACCCTGTTGACGATGGTCGTCGGCGTCGTCAAGTACGACTGGTTCATCGATGAAATCGCCGCCCTGTTCCTGGTGATGGCCATCATCGTCGGCCTGGTCGGCCGGCTCGACATGGACAACCTGGTGGCGTCCTTCGTGCAGGGCGCGCGCGACATGGTCAGCGTGGCGCTCGTCATCGCGCTGGCGCGCGGCACCATGATCCTGGCGCGCGACGCGCAGATCATCGACACCATACTGCATGCGCTCACACCCCTGGTGGCCTCGTCCAGCCCCGTCTTCGCCGCGCAAAAGATGTTCTTCATGCAGTCGGTGATCAACTTCTTCATCCACTCGGGCAGCGGCCAGGCGGCGCTCACCATGCCCATCATGGCGCCGCTGGCCGACCTCGTGGGCGTGACGCGCCAGACCGCCATACTGGCCTTCCAGTTCGGCGAATTCACCACGCCGATGATCCCCACTTCCGGCATCACCGTCGGCGTGCTGGCGCTGGCGCGCGTGCCCTGGATTACCTGGGCCAAGTGGATGATCCCGCTGCAGCTGATTTACCTGGTGCTGGCGTTGCTGCTATTGATACCACCGTGCCTGATGCACTGGCAATAAAAAAAAGCCACGACGATGCACGGTCGCCGTGGCTTTTGCTTCATTTGCGATATGCCTGTCCGTAATTTCCCTGGACCCGGCCCTTTGCCCAGTCGGCCATCAGGTCGTAAAACCCGGGCGTGATGACGGTGGGCTTGCGCGTGCCATCCGGTGCCTGGGCGTAGCTGCACATGCCGTGATCGGTCTGCGGGAAAAGATAGATCGAAATGGCCTGGCCCTGGCCGCGCAACGCCGTCAAGCGCTCCACGGTGACGGCCGGCGGGGCCTGGCGGTCCTCCTCTGCCAGTGCCCACAACTGCGGTACCGTCACCTGGCGCAAGACCTGCACGGGATCTTGCGACCAGTCGACGCCAAGCTTGTCGAACTGCGGCACGCCATGGTTGCGCAGTTCCTCGACGGGCATGCCCAGCAACACGCCCGTGTAGCCACCCTTGATGAGGACAAACCACGGTTCCTTGCCAAACTGCTGCTGGAATACCGACAAGTCGTCCAGGCCGTCCTTGTAGCCGGATTTCACCAGCCGCGCCGTAATATCCGTCGCGCCACGGGCCTTGGCGACAATGTCATCGCCGTAACCGCGCTCCCGCATTTCCCTGGCAACCTGCGCCGCATCCTGCTCCGCGATATCGACCGCCAGACCATAGCCGATACCGATGAAGTCGGCCTTGGCGCGTGCCTGCGCCAGCGGGACAATCCAGCCGCCCTGGCTGACGCCTAACAGACCGAAACGGCCGTGGCGGCCTTGCGCCAGCCGCCTGGCTTCACGCGACGCGGCCACCAGGTCATCGGCCAGGCGCGGGAAATTCTGCGTGTACTCCCCCTCGGACAGACCGCTGCCGCGCTTGTCGTACACGAACACCGACACACCGCGGCCGACCATCTGGTAAGGATCGCGCGCGCGGTCTATCCAGCCGCTGCCTTCGGAGCCATGGGCATACACGACCAGCGGCGTGTCCTTGCCTGCTCCCGGCGCTTCCATCAAGCGGCCGGCGAGCATAACGCCATGCGACTCGAAGCGCGTATCCGATTCGAGCAATGCCACTTTCGGCCAGCGCTCCCTGCGGCCGACAAGCAGCTCGTCCTTGCCGCATGCGACCAGGGCGCCCGCATCCTGTGTGTTGCCGACCGTCCCGTCGCTGAAGGTGTAGCCGTATCCCTTGCCCCCTTTCGTCAGGGAGACGAAGGTCGCCTGATCCTTGCGAAATATCCCCGTCTCGCAAGGCGCCGGGCTGAATGCCTCCGGCATGGGTGCGCCAGTCGCCGTCATTGAAACGGCAAGGAGAGGCCAAAGGAAGGAGGATGTCATGGAATCAGGGTCCGATAGTGGGCTGTCGCGTTGTTGATCAAGAAAATCGGGATATCAGAGCAAGACCGGGGCCACGCGCAAACCGCGCCAGCTGTCAACGCTGGTATATGTCCGGGAAATACCGCTCCATCAGCGTCCCCGGCCTGAGCGGCGCCGTAAAGCCGTAGCGTCCATACAAATCATGCGCCGTGCTAGTGGCCAGCATGAAGCGGCGCAGGCCCTGCAAGTCGGGATGCTCCATCACGGCCTCCATCAGGCGTTTGCTGTAACCGCGGCCGCGGTATTCTTCCAGCACATACACATCGACCAGATAGGCAAACGTGGCGTAGTCGCTGACCACGCGGGCGAACGCCATCTGGCGGCCGTCGATATAGCCGCCCACGCAGAGCGAATGCTCGATGGCGCGCTGCACGGTGGCCAGCGGGATGCCGATGGCCCATGTCGATTGGGTACTGAGAAAATGATGGATGGCTGGAACGTCGAGTTCTGCCTTGTCGCTGCTGATATTCAAATGTGGCATCGCACTGTCCGCCTGTCGTGAAAACATATGATCATCGGCGATTTGCGCGCTGCTGTCATCCGGGCTGGCTAGGACCGGAGGCGCCGCCCGTCCCGACTGCCGGTGATGGTATCCGGCCTGCTGCTACTGATCATGCCGGCGTTACGCCGCCACGCTTACAGCGCGGCTTTTTCTTCGGCGCTCAAACGCTTGGCGCTGACATACACGGTGTGCATGGTGGCTTGGTCGGCGCTGGCGGCGAGGGCGGCGGAAGCGGCTGGCGCGGCGCGGAACTTCGGCACGGCGGCGGTGGCCAGGCTGGTGGCGGCGGCAACGGCGATGATGGCAACGAAGATGGCTTCCATGTTTTTAGCGATGTTCATGATGGTGTCCTTTGGGTGGCTGGTTGTGTGCTGCGATGATTGAACTGTAGGCCGATCGCCCCTGAACTGCCATCGGATTGCGACCAAACGCACGATACGCGGGACAGAATACAAAAAGCCCGGATGAAACGCGTAACAGGCCATCGCCGCGGCATTTGACGCTTGCCAGCCCCATTCCTGGCCATTTCAGCGCCCTGCAAGCCCCTAAAAGCCCTACCGCCGGCCAACCTTGTTTATAATCGCCCTACACTAAAGGACTTCTTTCATGACTGATCAATTCTCCAAAAAGGGCGAAGCCTGGTCGGCCCGGTTTTCCGAACCGGTCTCGGACCTCGTCAAGCGCTACACAGCTTCTGTATTTTTTGACAAGCGCCTGGCGCTGTTCGACATCGAAGGTTCGCTGGCCCATGCGGAAATGCTGCATGCGCAAGCCATCATCAGCCCGGCCGACTACGCGGAAATCCAGCGCGGCATGGCGCAAATCTCGCAGGAAATCGCCGCCGGCCAGTTCGAATGGCTGCTGGACCTGGAAGATGTCCACCTGAATATTGAAAAACGCCTGACCGAACTGGTAGGCGATGCGGGCAAGCGCTTGCACACGGGCCGTTCGCGCAACGACCAGGTGGCGACCGATATCCGTCTGTACGTGCGTTCCGCCATCGATGACATCACCGCCCTGCTGGCGACGTTCCGCAGCGCGCTGACGGACCTGGCCGAGCAGCATGCCGACACCATCATGCCGGGCTTTACCCACATGCAGGTGGCCCAGCCGATCACCTTCGGCCACCACATGCTGGCGTATGTCGAAATGTTCGGCCGCGACGCCGAGCGCATGGCCGACTGCCGCAAGCGCGTCAACCGCCTGCCGCTGGGCGCCGCCGCCCTGGCCGGCACCACCTTCCCCATCGACCGCCTGCGCGTGGCAAAAACGCTGGGCTTCGACGACGTGTGCCACAACTCGCTCGACGCCGTCTCGGACCGCGACTTCGCCATCGAATTTTGCGCCGCCTCCGCCGTGCTGATGATGCACGTGTCGCGCATGGCCGAAGAACTGGTGATCTGGATGAGCCCACGTATCGGCTTCATCGACATCGCCGACCGCTTCTGCACCGGCTCGTCGATCATGCCGCAAAAGAAAAACCCGGACGTACCGGAACTGGCGCGTGGCAAGACGGGCCGCGTCTACGGTCACCTGATTGGTCTGTTGACCCTGATGAAAGGCCAGCCGCTGGCCTACAACAAGGACAACCAGGAAGACAAGGAACCGCTGTTCGACACCGTCGACACCGTCATCGACACCTTGCGCATCTTCGCCGACATGGCTGGCGGCATCACGGTGAAACCGGAAGCGATGCGCGCGGCCGCCCTACAGGGCTACGCCACGGCGACCGACCTGGCCGACTACCTGGTCAAGAAGGGCTTGCCGTTCCGCGACGCGCATGAAGCGGTGGCCCTGGCCGTGCGCGCCTGCGTTGACGCCGGCTGCGACCTGGCCGACCTGTCGCTCGAGCAGCTGCGCGCGTTTTCCCCGTTGACGGACGAAGACGTGTTTGCCGTGCTGACCCTGGAAGGCTCCGTTGCTGCGCGCGACCACGTGGGCGGCACCGCGCCACGCCAGGTACGCGCCGCGATCGCCCGCGTGCGTACGCAGCTGGAAAAATAAACGGGCTGCGTCCCGCCAGCGCCCCGCTGCAGCGATGCAGCGGGGCGTTTTTCATTGCGCGACGATTTTCGACAGCACGGAAAAAGCCGCCCCCGTCTGCGACGCCTCCAGCAGCAAGGTCAGCTCCGTATACGTGCAGATGATGTTGATCAGGTTGATCCGCTCCCAGGCCAGGCGCTTGAGGATGGCGTGATACACGCCCGGCGTATAGCAGGTTTCGGGCGCCAGGTGCAAGGTCACGGCCGTCACCCGCTCCAGGCGCGCCAGTTCCTGCTCTTCGCCGAACACCTCTTCCACCAGCGCATGCAGCGAACGGCTGCAGATCACCATCACCTCGTTGACGCCGCGTGTGACGGTAATGAAGGTGCCGCGCTGGGGTGCCGCCAGCGCCAGCAACTGGCGCTGGCAGTCATAGGTCTGGTCTGAATAGCGGTAGGTAAAAATCATCAATTCGCTGCGCGTGGACAGTTCGCCCGCGCGGTGCGCCAGCATGATCTCGCCGCTTTTCTGCTGCGGCATGCGTTCGGCCAGGCGGCGCAGCGCCATCACCACGGCGGCCTGCCCCACCGGCTTCCACAAGTCGGTCTGCAATTGCGGCTGCAGCTGGCGCGCCAGTTCCGACAGGTTCAGCAAGCCACGGCCCAATCCCTCGCTGAGAAAGGCCGATTCCATCACGATCTGTTCCACTTTGGTCGCTATCGAAAGCATAGTTCTTCGGGCCGGTGATTCCGGTGCACGCACCAGGAGCCGGCAACCCTTCCTGAAAAAAGGATGCACTGCGCCAGCGGCCACGCCGGGCGGCGCGGTCGGACTCGCGGAAAAGAACCCCTCGCGGGGGAAGAGCCGGCTGGCGGCCGCTAGGAAGGCGGATGCAGCATGAATGCCGCTCCAGAGGGGAAATGACTGAAACCCACAGCAGAAAACAGAACTGACGTCATGTGAAACTCCCGATTTTTTTTCCCGATGCGCTGTATCTGGACGCGGTCATTGCCGCGTGCGCTTTTTTTGTTTTCGCCTGGTCCGCTGGGGACAACGCGAAGAGCTAGTGTAGATCGCAACATTTAGAAAAGGCAACAGTGTTTTTCCAACAGAACGCTCCATTAGGGGAAGTAGTCCATAACAAAAGTTGCAGCTTGTGGTAGATCAAACTTTCCAACGATCCGGCGCCGATAAATGTTCAATTTTTAACAAAAATTCGTGGAGTGACCCATTTCTTGAATTTTTTGACATGGCGATCTCGACAAGTTTAGTGTCGCCCTACCCGGCGTCATGCCACCACAAAACGGCAGGCTATCCGCCCGTCGCCAGGCACGCCGGGGTGGCCATCAGGCATCGCGGCCAGCTCATTCACCATTTCCTTAACCGATACCATGGAGCAGAAATGAATTTACGTTTGACGATAGTTGCCGCATCCATCGCCGCCCTGCCGCTGATGGCCACCACGGCAGACGCCGCCACGCCGCTGCCACACACCCTGATGGCTGCCCCGGTCGCCCTGGCTTCTCCACAAGAGACCGCCAGCCTGGTCAACAAGCTGGCCGCGCAGGCGCGCAGCCGCGGCCTGAACACCGAACATGGCTTTGCCGTCGGCGCCCAGCATCCGGGTGTCAGCGGCACGCGCGTGAGCCGTGTGCAGCACACCTACAAGGGATTGCCCGTCTTCGGTTCCGAGACGGTCGTGGTCAGCAACAGCGCCGGCGACATCGTCAGCGAATCCGTGTCGGACCGCGCGTCCGGCCTCGGTAGCGGCGGCGTCAATTCCGTCACCCGCAGCGCCACCACCGATATCGACACCACGCCGGCCATCAGCGCCGCCGCCGCCATCGCCGCCGCCGTGGACAGCATTGGCGTGCGCGCCGTCGACCACGTGCCGCCGCATGCGCAGCTGCTGATCTACCCCGTCATGAAAACCGTGCGCGTGGCCGGCGCGGAGAACAAGTCGGAAGCCGCGCTGAACGCCCTCGACGTGCAGGACGTGGTCGACCATTACGAGCTGGCCTACCTGGTGCAGACGCGCATGATCAGCGGCAGCAAACCGGTCTACTACGACACCGTCGTCAGCGCCAGGGATGGCCGCATCCTGCGCCAATGGAAAGCCCTGAAAACCGTGGCCGGCATCGGCAACAGCCAGTACAACGGCCAGGTGCCGCTCAACACCACGCTCACGGGCAGCACCTACACCATGAAGGACCCCAGCCGTGGCACGGGCGGCAGCTTTGGCGGCATGGCCATCACGAATGCCAACCACGGCACCACCTCGGGCAGCGTGTACAGCAGCACCAGCAATACCTGGGGCGACGGCCAGCAATACATCAACGGCGGCAGCACCACCAACGCCAACGGACAGACGGCGGCCGTAAACGCGATGTGGGGCCTGATGAACACCTACGACACGCACAAGAACGTGCTGGGCTGGTCCAGCCTGGACGGCAACAACACGGCCACCCACATCGCCGCCCACGTCAACACGGCCTACGACAACGCCTACTACGACAGCAACTGCAAGTGCATGTACATCGGCGACGGCGGCAGCTCGTTCAACAACCTCGGTTCCATCGACGTGATCGGCCATGAAATGGGCCACGGCATCACGGACGCCACCTCGGGCCTGATCTACTCGCAGGAGTCGGGCGGCTTGAACGAATCGAGTTCGGACATCGCCGGCGAAATGGTGGAAGCCTATGCGCGCGCCGGCGGCACGGGCACGACGATTCCCAACACTGGCAACGATTGGATGACGGGCAAGGAGATCGCCAAGAATGGCCAGCCGCTGCGCTGGCTGTACAAGCCGAGCAAGGATGGCAGCAGCCCGAATGCGTGGAGCAGCACCATCAAGAACCTGGACGTCCACTACAGCAGCGGTCCGAACAACCGCATGTTCTACTTCCTGTCGCAAGGTTCGAACTCCACGTCCAGCAGCGACTACTACAGCTCCTACCTGAACAAAAGCCCGCTGGCCATGACCGGTATCGGCAGCGACAAGGCGTACCGCATCTGGTTCAAGGCCGCCACCACCAAGTTCACCTCGTCGACCAACTACGCCGACGCGCGCAACAAGGTGCTGCAGGCAGCCGAGGAACTGTATGGCGTGGGCAGCGCCGAGTCCATCGCCGTCAAGCGCGCGTATGCGGCCATCAACGTGGGCGCGGACGTCGATGAATCGACCACAGGCGGTGCGGTGACCATCACCAGCCAGCCGGCCAGCATCACCGTCGCACCGGGCGCCACCGCCTCGTTCGCCGTGGGCGCGGGCGGCGGCACGGCACCGTACACCTACAAGTGGTTCCGCAACGGCGCCGTGATCAGCGGCGCCACGTCGCCCGCCTACAGCTTCACGGCCGTGGCGGCCGACAGCGGCGCCGTCTTCAAGGCCACGGTGACGGATTCGTCCTCGCCCGCCGTGACGGCCACGTCGAACAACGCCACCCTGACGGTCGGCACCAGTTCGGCCACCGAAAGAGTGACGAACGGCGGCTTCGAGTCCGGCGCCACGGGCTGGAGCGGCACCACGGGTGCCATCGGCACCTTCACGGGCCAAGCCGCCTATGAAGGCACGAAGTACGCCTGGCTGGGCGGCAATGGCGCCACGGCCAGCGAATCGCTGACGCAAAGCGTGGCCATTCCGGCCGCCGCCACGTCCGCCAGCCTGACCTTTGCGCTGCATATCGACACGGCTGAAACAGGCAATACCGTGTACGACAAGCTGGTCGTCACCGTGAAGAACAGCGCCGGTACGGTGCTGGGCACCCTGGCCTCGTACTCGAACGTGAACAAGGCTGCCGGCTACCAGATCCGCACCTTCGACCTGATCGCCTACAAGGGCCAGACCGTGCAGATCTCGTTTGCCGCGACCGAGGATGCATCGCTGCAAACCTCGTTCGTGATCGACAAGGTCAGCCTGGTTACCCAGTAAGCGGCTGAATTGCGGGCAAGCCATCGATACAGGGCTTGCCCGCACGGCACGATTGATTTCCTGGCAATTCCAGTCTACCCTGAGGCAGTGATTGCCTCCTGCCTGCTGCCGGTACCCGCGACGAATTGAACTTTTTTTGGATTGTTCCTGACCGATGCCTACTTCGACCTTGTCCGCACGCGCTGTACCCTTTTCACATCACCCCATTTTCACGCCCCAGGCCCTCGCCATGCTCGCCTGAGCCGACGATGCAGTTCCACCTCCAGGTGCAGGGCCCGGCGGGCAGCCAGGCGCTGGCCATCGACGCCGCCAGCGAGGCCGAGGCGATCCGCGCGGCCGTGCGCGGCGGCTGGCGCGTGCTGGCCGTCGATGACGGCGCTGCGCAGGACGCGGGCGTCGCGCTGCGTCCCGGCAAACAGGGCCTGCCCCTGCTGCAATTCAGCCAGGAGCTGCTGGCCCTGCTCGAAGCGGGCCTGAACCTGGGCGAGGCCATGGCCACCCTGCACAACAAGGAAACGCGCGCGGGCGCCAAGGCCACCCTGGCCGCCATCGTCCTCACCCTGCAGCAAGGGCAAAGCTTTTCCGACACCCTGGCCGGTTTCCCCGACATTTTCCCCGACATTTACATCGCCACCGTGCATGCGGCCGAACGCTCGGGCAACCTGCCCGAGGCGCTGGCGCGCTTCGTCGCCTACCAATTGCAGTTCGACGCCATCCGAAAAAAACTCATTTCCGCCGCCATCTACCCGTGCATGCTGCTCGTTGTCGGCGGCCTCGTGACCCTGTTCCTGCTCGGCTATGTGGTGCCCAAGTTCAGCGTCGTCTACGAAAGCTCGGGCCGCGAGATTCCGTGGATGTCGCAAATGCTGCTCGGCTTTGGCCAGACCCTGGCCGCGCATCCGCTGCTGTGCGCCGGCGCGCTGGCCGCCGTGGTCGGCGCCGTGGTCTTCGGCATCGCCAACCGCGCCATGCGCATGGCGCTGGTGCTGCGCCTCTTGCGCCTGCCCGTACTGGCCGGGAAGGCGGCGGAATTCCGCCTGGCCCGCTTCTACCGTGCCCTCAGCCTGCTGCTGCACGCCGGCATCCCGCTGCACAAGGCGCTGGCCATGGTCGGCCCCATGCTGCTGCCGGCGCAGCAGGAACAACTGGCGCAGGCGCGCCGCGCGGTACAGGAAGGCATGCCGTTTTCCACCGCGCTGGAACAGGCCGACATGGCCACGCCGGTGGCGCAATCGCTGCTGAAAGTGGGAGAGAACACGGGCCGCCTGGGCGACATGCTGGAACGCTCGGCCAAGTTCCACGACGAGGAATTCGCCCGCTGGGTGGACTGGGCGTCGCGCCTGCTCGAACCGCTCTTGATGACCATCATCGGTGTCGTCATCGGCGGCGTGGTGGTGCTGATGTACATGCCGATCTTTGAACTGGCGGGGAGCTTATCGTGAGAGTCATGACATGAACGCACGCGACGAGGAACGGGCCGTGCTCGATGCCGCCATGCTGCGCCGCGCCCACGCCAGCGCGCTGCAACAGGGCCGCCCGCAGATGGCCGTGCTGCAGGAAACGGCGGCCCTGCCGCCCGAAGTCTTTTTGCGCCAGCTGGCCGCCCTGTTCCGCTACCCGGCGTGGACGATGGTCGAGCTGCAGGCCGCCTTGCCCGCGTTCGGCCTGCTGCCCTACACGGATTGCGCCCAGCGCGACTGCGTGCTGCTGCAGCCTGGCGTCCCCGGCGCGCCGCCCGTGCTCGTCATCGGCAACCCGTTTGCCGAAGACTTGCTGCAGTGGGCCGACTTCGCCCTGTCCACGCCCTTCACGGTGGCGCTGGCGCACCCGGACGATCTGGCCGCCTATCTGCTGCAACAGGAAAGCGTGCAGCAGGCGATGCAGGAAATGCAGCATGGGGATGATATCCCGGGCCTGGACCAGAGCATCGAAGACATCTCGCTGATCCGCATCAGCGAGGACAGCAGTCCGGTGGTGAAATTGGTGAACTCCACCATCTACGACGCCCTGAAATTCCAGGCCAGCGACATCCACCTCGAATGCGACGTGGCCAGCCTCGTCATCAAATACCGCGTCGACGGCGTGCTGGTGCAGGCGGGCCAGGTGCAGGGACTGGCGATGGCCGAGCAGATCATCTCGCGCATCAAGGTCATGGCCGATCTCGACATCGCCGAGCGCCGCATCCCCCAGGATGGCCGCTTCAAGGTGCGTGTGAAAGGGGCGGAGATCGATTTTCGCGTTTCCATCATGCCCAATATCTTTGGCGAAGACGCCGTGCTGCGCCTGCTGGACCGGCGCGCGCTGACGGAAGCGGCGCAGGCGCTGCGCCTGGAAAGCCTGGGCCTGAACGAGGACGCCATCGAGCAGATCCGCCGCCTGGCCGCCAAGCCGCACGGCATGCTGCTGGTGACGGGACCCACGGGTTCCGGCAAGACCACCACCCTGTACGCGGCCATCACGGAAATCAACACGGGGCGCGACAAGATCGTCACCATCGAGGATCCCGTCGAATACCGCTTGCCGCGTGTGCTGCAGATTCCCGTCAACGAAAAGAAGGGGCTGACGTTTGCGCGCGGTCTGCGCTCCATCTTGCGCCACGACCCGGACAAAATCATGATCGGCGAAATCCGCGACGACGAAACGGCGCAGATCGCCGTGCAGGCAGCGCTCACGGGCCACCTGGTGTTTACCACCGTGCATGCAAACAACGTCTTTGACGTGGTCGGCCGCTTCCTGCACATGGGCGTCGACGCCTACAGCTTTGCGGCGGCCCTGAACGGCATCGTGGCGCAGCGCCTGCTGCGCCTCAATTGCGCCCATTGCGCCGTCGACGCCAGCGCCGAAGTACTGGCCGATGCGCAGCAATTGCGCGACAGCGGCCTGGCCCTGCACCAGGTACAGGACTGGCAATTCATGGCCGGCAAGGGCTGCGGCCACTGCCGCGGCACCGGCTACAAGGGCCGCAAGGCCGTCGCTGAAGTCTTGATGCTGAGCGACGCGATGCGCGAAATGATCTGCACGCGCGCGCCCCTGAGCCAGATGAAGGAAGAAGCGGCACGCAACGGTTTTCGCCTGGCGCGCGAAGCGGGGCTGGATCTGGTACGGCGCGGCGAAACCACTTTAGCGGAGCTCAATCGTGTCACTTATTGAACACCTTGCCCGCGCCACCGTGTGCCTGCACCTGGCGCCGCACGGGCTGCATGGCGTGCTGCGCCGCGCCGGCCGTCCCGTGGCGGACAGCGCCTTCCACCTGCCCATTGCGAATCCCGACGCCAGCTGGGAAGTGGCGCTGGCCGCCCTGCGCGGCTGGCTTGAACACGCTGGCGCTAAAAAACTGCCGCTGGCCGTCAGCCTGGCCAGCCGCTGGTGCGCCATGCAGGTGGTGCCGTGGAGCGGCGCCCTGCTCGACCGGGCCAGCGCACAGCGCTTCCTGCACAGCCAGTTCGCCGCCGTCTACGGCGAGGGCGCACGCGCCTGGCACCTGGCTGCCGACGACGCCCCCTATGGCAAGCCGCGCCTGGCCTGCGGCATCGATGCGGCCCTGCTGCAAGGCGTGCAGGACGCGGCGGCAGCACATGGCCGGCGCTGCCTGTCCATCGAGCCGATCGCCGGACCGGCCTGGCGCAGCATCGCCGGCGGCAAACCGGCCGCCTTCGCCCTGGTGGAAGCGGGCAGGCTGCTGCTGGCAACGGCGAGCGACGGACGCATCACGGCCCTGCACAGCCAGTCCTGCGCCGCGGACTGGGGCGATGAACTGGAACGGGCCTGGCGGCGCTGGAACTTGCGCGCGCCGCAGCTCGACGCCATCGAACAGGTGACGCTGCTCGACTTGAGCGGCGTGCCGCAAGCGAACGTGCCGGAGCGCTTCGTGCCCGTCGCCGTGGCCAGCGGCGCCCACCTGATGCGGGAGGCCGCATGGGCCTGAGCCGCCTGGAATTCCTGCCGCCCGGCGCGGCGCAGACCTTCAAGGGCTGGCGCCTGGCCCTGTGCCTGGCGGGCGGCTTGATGCTGCTGCCGGCCGCCGGGTACTGGCTGGTGCAGGCGCAGGAAACGCGGCGCCTGGAAGCGCAACTGGCGCAGCTGCAGCCCGCGCGCCCCGTGCGCGCGCCCTTGTCGGTGAGCCAGCAGCGCGAACGCGACCTCGAACTGAAACAGGTGGCCGCCGCCGTGCGCCAGCTTAACCTGCCCGTCACGCGCCTGATCAAGACAGTGCAGGCGCCGCGTGACGTGCGCGTGGCCCTGCTGGGGCTGGACCTGAACGCACAGCAGGGACAGGATGGCGCCAGCGTCCTGAAGATCGCCGCCGAGGCGGAAACGCCGCAAGACATGCTCAATTACCTGGCCTTCCTGAACCAGCAACCCATGTTCAGCTCCGTGTATCTGCTCAAGCACGAGATGAATGCGAACGCCCCCGAACACCCTTACCGTTTTCAGCTGGAGGCGCAATGGCGGCAATAAAACCCGTGTTAAAAGCCGGCACGCCCGTGGCCCGCGCGCGCCTGCAGCTGCACGTGCCGCCGCGGCTGGCGTGGGAAGCCGCGCGTCTGTGGCGCACGCTGGGCTGGCCCAGCGCCATGGGTGCGGCCTGCTTGGCGCTGGCCGCTTTCGCAGTGCAGCAGGGCGATGCCTTGGGCACGCGCCAGCAGCAACTGGCGGCGCAACTGGCCACGGCTGCCAGACAATCGGCGCTGCCGCCGGCACCCGTCACGCTCGATGCGGATGCCGACAGCCTGGCCGCCTTTCACGCCTACCTGCCCGCGCATGACAGCATTCCCGAACAATTGAAGGCATTGCTGGAAGTGGCGCAAAAGAGCGGCGTCACCCTGGCCAAGGCCGACTACAAGCCGCAGGAAGACGGCAACACGGCCTTTTTACGCTACCAGATCACCCTGCCCGTCAAGGCCGAATACGCGCAGCTGCAAACCTTTATCGTCGACGCCCTGCAAGCGCTGCCCACCCTGACCTTGGACTCCGTGCTCTTCAAGCGCGAGCAGATCGAGGCGGGCGAGATCGACGCGCGCATCCAGTTCATCCTGCTGGTGAAGAAGGCGGAGGTGCGTCGATGAAAAAAGCCGTACTGGGAGCCGCCGCCGTGGCGACCTTGCTGGCCGCCCTCTTCGCGCCCGAGGACGAAGGCAGCATCGTCGGGCCGGCCACGGCCACGCCGCGCCAGGTGGAGCGGGTGGCGCCAGCGCCCATCGCTGCCGCCACTGCAGCTGCGCAAACGAATCGCGCGCTGGCCATCGAACCGCGCCGGGGACTCGACGACGAGGAAGCGGCCACCCTGTTCGCCAAGCAAAGCTGGCAGCCGGAGACGCCAAAAAAGATCATGCTCGACCAGCAGGCGGCCCAGGCCGCACTACCCGTTGCCCGCGTCGATGCAAACGCGCCGCCACCGCTGCCATTTCAATTCCTCGGCCGCTTTGTCGACGAAGGCAAGGCGGCCTACTTCCTGCAAGCGGGCGAACGCAATGTCGTGGCGCGTCCCGGCGATATGCTGGAAGAGCGCTACCGCTTCGACGGCGTGGTGCAGGGTGCCCTGCAATTTACCTATCTGCCGCTTAACCTGAAACAGACACTCGCCGTAGGGGACCTCAATTGAAACGACGCGCCGCACCCATGTCTCGTAATCTCATCACCCTGCTGCCGATGCTGTCCCTGCTGGCCGCCTGCGCCGGCAACCAGGCCTATAACGATGGCCAGGCCATGCTGGGCGCGGGGCGCACGGAGCAGGGACTGGCCCTGCTGGAACAGGCGGCGCAAGCCGAGCCGACCAACGCCAAGTACCGTATCGCCGTCACCAACGGCAGGATGCGCGCGCTGAACAATCTGAATGGCCGCGCCGAGGCGCTGCGCCAGCAGGGCAAGCTGCCCGAAGCACAGGCGCTGTACCAGCAGGCGCTGACACTGGACGCCAGCAACGACGTGGCGCAGCGGGGCCTGGCCGGGGTGGCGCAGGATGAACGGCACCGCAAGCTGGTGCAGGAAGCGCAGGCCAGCTACCAGCGCGGTGGCGAGGCGAATGTCGCGCAGGCGCAGGAAGCCTTGCGCCAGGTGCTGCAGGAACGCCCCGCACAGCGCGAGGCGCTGGCCCTGAAAAGCCGCATCGGCGAGGCGCAGTCGAAAAGCCTGCCGGCCGGCGGCAAGCTGGCGGCGGCCTACCGCAAACCCGTCACCCTCGAGTTTCGCGACGCGCCGCTACGCTCCGTGTTCGACTTCATCAGCAAGGTGTCGGGCCTGAACTTCGTCTTCGACAAGGAGGTCGACCCGGCCCTGCGCGCCACGATTTCCGTGCGCGATACCAGCATCGAAGAGGCGATTACCATGCTGCTGGGCGCGAACCAGCTGGAACAAAGCGTCACCAGCGACAAGTCGATCACGATCTACCCTAACACGCCGCAAAAAGTGAAGGATTACCAGCAGCTCGTCGTGCGCACTTTTTTCCTCGCCAATGCCGATGTCAAGACGGTGGCGTTTTCCATCAAGACCCTGCTCAAGGCCAAGGATGTCGTCACCGATGAACGCCTGGGCATCATCATGCTGCGCGATACGCCGGAAATGGTGCGCATGGCCGAGCGCATCATCAACGTGCAGGACCTGGCCGACCCGGAAGTGATGCTGGAAGTGGAAGTACTGGAAGTCAAGCGCACGCGCCTGATGGAACTGGGTGTGCGCTGGCCGGACCAGGCCAGCCTGACACTGGCCGGTGCTGCAGGTATTACGGGAGGCCTGGGCGGCCTGAAAGTGGCGGACCTGCACCGAATCAATGGCGACAATATCAACCTGGGTATCGGCGGCGTCACCCTGAACGCCAACAAGACGGACAGCGACAGCAATATCCTCGCCAACCCGCGCATCCGCGTGCGCAACAAAGAAAAGGCCAAGATCCTCATCGGCGACCGCGTGCCCGTCATCACCGTCACGACGAATAACGGCGTCAGTTCCGACAGCGTCAACTACATCGACGTGGGCTTGAAGCTCGACGTGGAACCGAACGTCTACCTGGACGACGAAGTGGCCATCAAGATCAACCTGGAAGTGTCGAACGTCGTCAAGGAAGTCATCAGCAAGACGGGCACGCAGGCTTACCAGATCGGCACGCGCAGCGCGTCCACCGTCCTGCGCCTGAAGGATGGCGAAACCCAGGTGCTGGCAGGCCTGATCAGCGATGAAGACCGGGGTACGGCCAACAAGGTGCCGGGCGTGGGCGAACTGCCCGTGCTGAACCGCCTGTTCGGCAGCCAGAAGGACGACGCCATGCGCAGCGAGATCGTGCTGTCGATCACGCCACGCCTGCTGCGCAGCATCCGCCGTCCGGACCTGATGACGGCCGAATTCAATTCCGGCACCGAGGCATCCGTGGGCGGCCGCGCCAGCGTGGGCGGCTCTCCCGAGGCTATCGCCGCGCCCGAGCAGGCCGCGCCACGCGCCGGCTCGCCCATGACGGGCGGCGACGAAGCGCCCGCCGCCGGCGAAAAATCAGGCAAGGGTGGCCAGTGAAACCAAGGGGATTTACCTTCATCGAGCTGATGATCACCCTGGCCATCATGGCGACCCTGGCCACGGTGGCCGTGCCAATGGCGCAGGTGGCCTTGCAACGTGCGAAGGAACAGCAATTGCGCAGCGCCCTGATCGAGATGCGCGAAGCGATCGATGCCTACAAGCGCGCTTCGGACAATGGCCGCATCAAGCTGTCGCTGGGCGCCTCCGGCTATCCGAAAAAACTCGAGGAACTGGTCGAGGGCGTGCCCGACCAGCGCAGCCCGTCCAAGCAAAACATCTATTTCCTTCGCCGCCTGCCGCGCGACCCGTTCCAGCCCAGGGAAGAAGGCAGCGCAGCCGACAGCTGGAGCAAGCGCGCCTATGCCTCGCCGTCCGACAACCCCAGCGAAGGCGAGGACGTGTTCGATGTCGCCTCGCGCTCGACCAAGGTGGGCCTGAACGGCGTGCCGCTCAATCAATGGTGAACCCGATGCCTGCCTCCTCTCTACGTCGCGGCTTTACCCTGGTCGAACTGCTGGTGGTGCTGGCGATCATTTCGCTGCTGCTGACGATCGCCATCCCCCGCTATTTCGGTTCCGTGGAAAAATCGAAGGAAGTCGCCCTGAAGGAAAACCTGCAAGTACTCAGGAGCGGCCTCGATAAATACTATGCCGACAAGGGCGAGTATCCGGCCGCGCTGGCCGACCTGGTGACGCACCATTATTTCCGCAGCGTGCCGCTCGACCCCGTCACTGAGTCCGCCGCCACCTGGCAGTTGATCCCTTCGCCCAATGGCGAGATCGGCGGCGTGGCCGACGTGCGCAGCGGCGCCAAGGGCAAGACGCGCGAGGGCATCCCCTTTGAGCAGCTCTGATTTTCGACGCCGCGCACGGGGCTTCGCGTATATCTGGACCCTGATGCTGGTGGCCTTCATGGGCGTGGGCCTGGTCGTGGCCAGCGAATTGCATGCCACGGCCGCGCGGCGCGACAAGGAGCGCGAGCTGCTGTTCATCGGCCATGAATTCCGCAATGCGCTGGGCCGCTACTACGACAGCACGCCGGGCGACGGGCGGCCCCGCTATCCATTGACCCTGCAGGAGCTGCTGCGCGACCCGCGCTTTGCCAACGCCCGGCGTCATCTGCGCCGCGTGTATGCGGACCCCGTCACGGGCAAGGCGGAATGGGGCCTGCTGCGGCAGGAGGGACGCATCGTCGGCATCCATTCGCTGTCGCCGCAACTGCCCATGAAGCAGGACAATTTTCTCGACGAAGACGCCAGCTTGCGCCGCAAGCAACGCTACGCGGACTGGCACTTCACGTATCCGCACGACCTGGTGCTGGCCCCGCCCGATGCGGCCGGCGGCGCGCCCGGGCTCAAGCCGAAAGGCGCGAACTGATATCATGCCCGCATTCCATATTCAGCATCGAACAAAGGAGCAGGCATGAGCATAGGTGGCACTTCCATCGAACAGGCATTGGCATCGCTGTCGGACATGACGGGCGGCATGGTCGCCATCGGCAAGGACGAACATGCGCAACGCATCGCCAGGGCGCAAGCGTTCATGCGCCAGCAGGGCATCGCCGCCATCTACCTGAACGCGGGCGCCAACCTCACCTATTTCACGGGCACCAAATGGTATGCCAGCGAACGCATGGTGGGCGCCATCCTGCCGGCCAGCGGCGACATCGAATACATCGCCCCCGCGTTCGAGGAAAGCACCTTGCAAGGCTTCATGTTCATCGAAGGCAAGGTCAATTGCTGGGAAGAGCATGAAAGCCCGTACCAGCTGTTCGTCGATGTGCTGGCGCGCATGGGCGTGGCGCAGGATGTGGCTGCCCCGCCGTGCGTGGGCATCTGCGAAAGCGCCGCCTTCTTCATCTACGACGGCATCAAGCCGCTGGCGCCCGGCTATGCGCTGGAAAACGCGCGCGCCGTCACGGCCTACTGCCGCAGCCGCAAGTCGGCTGCGGAAATCGCCCTGATGCAGCGCGTGATGGACATGACCCTGGCCGTGCACGTGGCCACGGCCAGCATGCTGTACGAAGGCATCACGACGGTGGAAGTGGAAGAATTCATCCAGCGCGCGCACCGCAAGGTAGGCGCGCCCCGCTCGTATTTCTGCATCGTGCTGTTCGGTGAAGCGACGGCGTATCCGCATGGCGTCAACTACGTGCAGACCTTGAAGGCAGGCGACACGGTGCTGATCGACACGGGCTGCCAGGTGATGAACTACATCTCCGACATCACGCGCACCTATGTGTTTGGCGCCATCAGCGAACGCCAGCGCAGCGTGTGGAACAGCGAAAAAGCCGCGCAGGCCGCCGCATTCGCCGCCGCGCAGCTGGGCGTACCCTGCGGCGACGTGGACCGCGCCGCCCGCGTGTCGCTGGAGGCAGACGGCTACGGTCCCGGCTACAAGCTGCCAGGCCTGCCGCACCGCACGGGCCACGGCATCGGCCTCGACATCCACGAGTGGCCCTACCTGGTGGGCAATGACACGACGCCGCTCGACGTGGGCATGTGCTTCTCGAACGAGCCGATGATCTGCATCCCCGGCGAATTCGGCATCCGCCACGAAGACCATTTTTACATGACGGAAAACGGTCCGCGCTGGTTCACGCAGCCGGCGCACAGCATCGACGATCCGTTCGGGCTGCGGGCTTAAGCCGGGTGTTGGATTACGCTGCGCTAATCCAACCTACCGCAATGTCAGGTAGGTCGGATTAGCGCCTTGCGCGTAATCCGACATCACCGCAACGCCAGGTAAGCCGCAGGAGCGCCTTGCGCGTAATCCGACACCACAACGCCCTGCGCCAGCTTGAACACGGCCAGCGCCGTACCCAGTTGCACGGCTTGCTCCTGCAGTGATTCGGCGGCCGCCGACGCTTCTTCCACCAGCGCGGAATTTTGCTGCGTCATCTGATCCATGCTGCCGATGGCCACGCCGATGTCGCCGATGCCGGCGCTTTGCGCCTGGCTCGCGGCGCTGATCTCGGCCATGATGTCGGCCACCTTTTTCACGGAATCGACGATCTGCCCCATGGTCAGACCCGCCTCGTCGACCAGCTTCGAACCCACGTTGACCTTGGCGACCGAATCGCCGATCAGCTGCTTGATCTCGCGCGCCGCTGCCGCGCTGCGCTGCGCGAGGCTGCGCACTTCGGAGGCCACCACGGCAAAGCCGCGTCCCTGCTCGCCGGCGCGCGCCGCTTCCACGGCCGCGTTCAAGGCCAGGATGTTCGTCTGGAAGGCGATGCCGTCGATGACGCCGATGATGTCGACGATGCGTTTCGAGGAATCATTGATCTCGCCCATGGTGGTGACCACCTGGCTGACCACTTGCCCGCCCTTCACGGCCACAGACGATGCCGACACCACCAGTTCGTGCGCCTGGCCCGCGTTGGCGGCGTTGTCGCGCACGGTGGAGGTCAGGCTGTCCATGCTGCGCGCCGTCTGATCCAGGCTGCCCGCCTGCGATTCCGTACGCGCGGCCAGGTCCGCATTGCCCTGGGCGATTTCCGCGCTGGCCACCTGGATGGTTTCAGCCGACGCCTTGATACCGGACACCATGCCGGCCAGCCGGCCACGCATCTCCTTTAACGCCGCCAGCAAGCTGGCCTGGTCGCCCGCCTCGGTGGCGATTTCCATCGAGAGGTCGCCATCGGCCACGGCCCGCGCGATCTGGCGCGCGTATTCGGGTTCGCCGCCCAGCTGCTGCCAGATGGCGCGCACGACGAAATGCGAGACGGCCACCAAGCAGACGATGACGGCCAGCGCCACGGCGATGCTGGTATTGAGCGCATTGCGCACATTGGCCGCGCTGCGTTCGATGCCCTGCTTGAACTGCAATTGCGCCTGTTCGTTGGTCTTGGCCAGGTCTGTGTTGAGCACCGCCAGCGCGCCCTGCATGCGCGCCACGGTCGCTTGCGGGTCGCCGTCTTCCATTTCCAGCATGATGCGCGCCGCGCTCAGGGCCGGCGCGTAATAGGCATCGAATTCCCTGGCCAGCCGCTGGCCCTGTTCGCGCTGGCCGGGAATCGCCGCAAAGGCGGTCAATTTTTCGCGCAGCTTGACTGCCTGGCCGCCGACCTGGCCGATGCGCTCCTTGTCGCCTTCGCTGACGGCGTCGCGCAAGGCGTCGCCCACGGCAGCCACGTCCAGGGTCAGCGACTTGGCCATGTCGAGCACGGGATAGTCAGCGCTTTCCGTGGCGTGGATGGAATTGAGCGTGGCCGTGGACAGATAGGCGCTGACGGCCAGGCCCAGTCCGAAAATCACGGCCGAGACGACAGGCAGCGCCCAGATCTTGCGTTTGATGCTCATTGCTGTCTCCTGATGTATGTGTACCGGGCCGCCGCATGGCGCGCGGCCCGGGCCGGCTTTATGGCGCCGTCAGCACCACTTTGACGGTGCCGTCGACGGCACTCTTTTCGATATAGCCGATGGCTTTCGGATCGGCGGCCACGGCCTTCTTCACGTCGGCGCTATTGGCCACTTCCTTCGGCAAGGTGGCCTTGCCCGTGAAAACCAGCTTGGACCACAGTGCCTTGGCCTGCGACGGCTCCTTGTCCGTCACCTTCTTGTAGAACTCCGCGCGCACGGGGGCGCTTTCCGGCTGGTCGACCGGCGTCATGGCCGTCGATTTACCGAGGAAAAATTGCGCCACCTGTTCGTTCGTCATGGCGCCGGCGGCGCTCTTAGCATTGACCACCACGACCACTTCGGCCATGGCGGGAACAGCGGTCGACAAGGCCAGCAAGGCAGCCACATTCAAGATCAATGGTTTCATGCGGCGCTCCTTAGAAAACGAAATCGATGGCGGCGGCAGCCACCGTGACGGGGCCATGGAATCCTGGCTTGGCTTGCACGAACAGGCCCGGGCCATTCTTCGGCTTGATGCGGTCGATCTGCACCTTCAGCGCGGCCGAACGGTGGAAATCCCAGCGCACGCCGATGCTGTCCGTCGATTGCTCGAGCTGGTTGCGCGTATAAGCCAGGGTGTCAACGCCCGCCGACAGCGCGCGCAGGGTCGGCGTGCAGGCGGCCGGATAGCCGGTCGGGCAGGATGCGGGCACGGTGTTGTTCACGCGGCCGTCGGCCTTCAGGCTGGCGTGGCTGTAGTAGGGCAAAAAGGCGCCGATGCGGTAGCCGCCCATCACGTACCACGAGGTACTGTCGCTGACATAGCTGTCCGTCTTGCGCTTCGCATATTCGGACTGCAGCAGCACGTTGTTCCAGTCCAGGCCCAGGCCAACGGACGTGAAGGACGCCTTCTTGTCCTTGACTTCCAGCGCATCGGCCAGGGCGCCCAACTGAACCATCCTGTAGCCGCTGCCTGCCGCGCGCAAGCTGCCCATCAGGGTATTCAGGCTCGGCGAATCGTTGATCGTCAGCTTGGTCTCGGCACGGCCAAAGCGCACGGTGACGGGGCCATGCTCGGCCACCACGTTGAGGGCGACGATGGACTTGCCTTCCACCTGCACCGTCGAAGCGGGGCCCGTGGCCAGGGTGGCCTTGGTGCGGCCCAGCGCCAGCTGCGTGGTGATGCTGGTGTCGCCCGCGCTGAACTGGTAGGTGCCGTCAATGCCGTCAATGCTGTTCAGCGGTACCTGCGAATACATTTCGCCGGGCGGACGCAGCATGGTGTTGGCATAGCCGACGTTGCGGTAATCGGAAATCATGAAGACGGGCAGGCCCATGCGGCCGACGCGCACGCTGAAGCTGTCCGATACCTTGGCCTTGGCGAAGGCCCACGCCAGTTCGGCGCCGAAATCATCCTCGCCATCCTTGCGCGCCAGGCCCTGCACGGTGGCCGACAGCCATGGATTGACGGTGACATTGGCTTGCAGTCCCAGGTTGGAATCGACGCCCGTGCGGGCAGTGCGGCCGGCGCCGGCAGCCTGGTTCGGGCGCGCGAACTGCGCATTGTCGGTATCGGCCATGGTCAGGGCGGCCGTGCCGTAGCCGCTGACTTTGACCGCGGGGCCGGTGGCCTCTTCGGCATAGGCATGGCTGATGGCCAGGGGCATGGCCAGCAGGAAAATCAGGACGTGTTTATTCATAGTAATTAAATACCCGTAGCGGTGAACGTGGAGTGGGCTCGAGGTCGATGGCTCACCGGCCGTAAAAGGCCGGGTCCGTTTTTTTCGCGCCGCCATCGCCTTGGGCGTGATGGCGGCGTAACCAGTGAGTAAAACCATGCTACAGAGAAAAGGTTTTACGTTGGAAAGTTTTCTTGAGGCAATGAACGAATTCACCTCTTTTCACGGAAAAAGCACGCGTTCTAGAGGGGTTTATCTAAATAGCACGCGGTGCAAAACCACACTTACGCTATATTTTTCATACACTTATGGATAATTCAAGACAAGCCGAATAAAAAACGCCGCCCGCGCGAAGATCGCGGGCGGCGCCGTTGACACCAGTGCTGCAGTCGATGCTTATTCGCGCTTCGAGACCAGGGTCAGAATGTCGTAGCTGGCCACTAGTTCCTCGTTCTGGTTCGTCACCTGCACGTCCCACGCGACCACGCCCTGGCCCACGCCAAAGACGTCCTTGCGGTTGCGGTCGACCTTGCGCTTGCACGTGAGGCGGGCGCGGATGGTGTCGCCAATGGCGACGGGGGCGACGAAGCGCAGGTTGTCCAGGCCATAGTTGGCCAGCACGGGGCCGACGCCGGGCGAGACGAACAGGCCGGCGGCGGCCGACAGCACGAAATAGCCGTGGGCGATACGCTTGCCGAACTGCGACTCTTTCGCTGCGATTTCGTCGAAGTGCATGTAGAAGAAGTCGCCCGAGATACCGCCGAAGGCGACGATGTCCGCTTCGCTGACGGTGCGGCGGTGCGTGAGCAGCGAGTCGCCCGTCTTCAAATCCTCGAAGTGCTTGCGGAACGGATGGATCGGGCTTTCGTTGACATCCGCGCCGCGCACATATTCACCCGTGATGGCCGCCAGCATGGTTGGCGAGCCTTGCACGGCCGCCCGTTGCAGGTAGTGGCGCACGGCGCGCACGCCGCCCAGTTCTTCGCCGCCGCCCGCGCGGCCAGGGCCGCCGTGCTTCAGTTGCGGCAGGGGCGAGCCATGGCCCGTCGAATCGACGGAAGCCACGCGCTCGAGCACGTGCACGCGGCCATGCGTGGCCGCCACTTGCGGCACCACGCGCGCGGCGATCTTCGGATCGCGCGTCACCAAGGTGCTCACCAGGCTGCCCTTGCCGCGCGCGGCCAGGGCCAGCGCTTCGTCGATATCGTGGTAACCCATCATGGTGCTGACAGGGCCGAACGCTTCGACGTCATGCACGGCGTCGTTGCCGAAGGCGTCGCGGCACATCAGCAAGGTCGGCGAGAAGAAGCTGCCGTCCTGCGCGCCATCACCGAGCGGATTGAAACCGTCGGCCGCGCCGAACACCACCTCGTTACCCTGCGACAGGGTGGCTACGCGCTCGGCCACGTCGTTCTGCTGCTCTTTCGAGGCCAGCGCGCCCATGCGCACGCCTTCGATGGACGGATCGCCCACCACCACCTTGGCCAGGCGCTCGCGCAGGCGCGTGCCGACGGCGTCCATCAGATGCTCGGGCACGATGATGCGGCGAATCGCCGTGCACTTCTGGCCCGACTTGCCCGTCATCTCGCGCACGACTTCCTTGACGAACAGGTCGAATTCCACGTCGTCGGGCGTGACGTCCGGCGCCAGGATGGCACAGTTGAGCGAATCGGCTTCGCCGTTGAAGGGCACGGACTGGCCGATCAGGTTGGGATTCGTGCGCAGCTTGGCGGCCGTCGCGGCCGATCCCGTAAACGTGACGAAATCCTGGCCATTCAGGCGGTCCAGCAAGTCGCCCGTGGAGCCGATCACCAGCTGCAAACTGCCGGCCGGCAGCAAGCCCGATTCATGCATCATGCGCACGACGGCCTGCGTCAGATAGCTGGTCGCCGTGGCCGGCTTGGCGATACAGGGCATGGCCGCCAGAAAGCTGGGCGCGAATTTTTCCAGCAAACCCCAGATGGGGAAGTTGAAGGCGTTGATATGCACGGCCAGGCCGCCGCGCGGCACCAGGATGTGCGTGCCGGCGAAACCGCCTTTTTTACCAAGCGCGATGGCCGGCCCTTCGTGCAGCACGTTCGACGATGGCAGCTCGTTGCTGCCCATGCTGGCGTAGGCGAACAGGGTGCCCGTGCCGCCTTCGATATCGACCCAGCTGTCGGCGCGCGTGGCGCCCGACAAATGCGAGATCGCATACAGTTCTTCCTTGCGCTCGACCAGGTACAGGGCGAGCGCCTTCAGGCGCGCGGCGCGCTGCTGGAAGTCGAGCGCCATCAGGCCCGGCACGCCCGTCTTGCGCGCATACGTAACGGCTTCGTCGAAGTCGATCTTTTCCGCATGCGTGTGATAGATGACGCGGTTGTTCAAGGCGCTGTGCAGGGGCACGGCGGCGCTTTCGCCCAGCCAGCGGCCGGCGATCAGGCTTTGCAGGGTGGATATTTGAGCCATGTGGTTTCTCCGTTAGGGGTCAGACCCGTCGGGTCTGACCCCAGCATTTAAAGGGTTAAAGGTTACTGCGCCGCTGCGTTCTTGTGCAGGTGCAGCGGCAAGGCGGATTCGAAATTCAATCGCTGGCGGTTGGCCTCGACTTGCGTCAGGGCTTCCACTTCGCGCATCGTCTGCATCGACCGCACGGCCAGTTCGTGGTACTGGCCCGTGCCCGAGCTTTTCCATTTGATTTCATCGTCGGTCAGCGCGCGGATGATCTTGGCGGGCGTGCCGACGACCATGCTGCGCGGTGCGACGATCATGCCCGCCTTGACGAAACTCATGGCCGCGACGATCGATTCCTCGCCGATGACGGCGTTATCCATCACCACGGCGTTCATGCCGACGAGCGCATTGCGGCCGATGCGGCAGCCGTGCAGCACGGCCCCGTGGCCGATATGGCCGTCGACTTCGACCACCGTGTCGCAGCCGGGAAAGCCGTGCATGACGCAGGTGTCCTGCAGGTTCGCGCCCTCTTCCAGGATCAATCGGCCGAAGTCGCCGCGGATCGAGGCCAGCGGACCGATATAGCAGCGCGGACCGACGATCACGTCGCCGATCAGCACGGCCGACGGATGCACATAGGCGCTGGGGTGGACGACTGGGGTGACGCCGTTAATTTCGTAGACTTTGACCATAAAAACTCCTATTCATCTGCGCGCCATGCACGCTATTACTAGACGCAGCGGAAAACTGGGGTCAGACCCGGCGGGTCTGACCCCGGCCCTCCGCTGCCGCCTTTACATCCCCAAGTACGCGCTCTGTACCTGCTCGTTATGCAGCAATTCAGGACCAGGCCCGGACAAGGTGATGGCGCCCGTCTCGATCACATAACCCACGTCGGCGATCGACAGGGCCGCATGCGCGTTCTGCTCGACGAGGAAGATGGTGATGCCCTGGTCGCGCAGTTCGGCCACGATGCGAAAGATTTCCGCGATCAGGAGCGGCGCCAGGCCCATGCTCGGTTCGTCGAGCAGCAACAGTTGCGGGCGGCCCATCAGCGCGCGCGCCATGGCCAGCATCTGCTGCTGTCCGCCAGATAAAGTCCCGGCCAGCAGCAAGCGCTTTTCCTTCAAAATCGGGAACAGGCCGTACATGCGTTCCATGTCGCCCGCCACGTCCTGCGGCGGGCGCGTAAAGGCACCCAGGCGCAGATTGTCTTCCACCGTCATGGGGCCGAATACTTGGCGCCCTTCCGGCACCTGGCAAATGCCGGCGCGCACGCGCTTGTCCGCGCTCATGCGGCTGACGTCCTGGCCGGCGAAAACGATGCTGCCGGCGCTGATCGGCTGCACGCCGGAGATCGCCCGCAGCAGGGTGGTCTTGCCGGCGCCATTCGCGCCTACCAGCGCCACCAGCTGGCCCTGGCGCACCTGCAGGTCGATGCCGTGCAGGGCCTGGATGCGGCCATAATGGCTGGTCAATCCCTGAATGTCGAGCACCAGCGGTGTCTGAGGTTTTTCCATCTTCATCATGCCGCCACTCCCAGATACGCCGCCACCACGTCGGGATTCGCGCGCACTTCGGCGGCGGTCCCTTCGGCCAGCTTCTTGCCATAGTCGAGCACCAGGATATGGTCCGACAGATTCATCACCAGCTTCATGTCATGCTCGACCAGCACCACCGTCACGCCCGATTGCGCCACCTTGCGGATCAAGGTTTCGATCTCGCCCGTCTCCGTGTGGTTCAAGCCCGCCGCCGGTTCATCGAGCAGCAGCACTTTCGGCTTGGCCGCCAGCGCGCGGGCGATTTCCAGGCGTTTCAAGGCGCCATACGACATCTGCCCCGCCTCGTCATCGATATGCCGGCCCACGCCGACAAACTCCATCAGGCCCGCCGCCTCGTCGCGGCAGGCCGCATCCGCGCGGCGCACGGACGGCAAGCGCAGCATGGAGGCAAACAGGTTCTGGTTCAGGCGCAGATGCGCGCCCACCATCACGTTATCGATGGCCGTCATGTTCATGCACACTTGCAGATTCTGGAAGGTACGGCTCATGCCGCGCCGCGCCAGTGCGTCCGGCGACATGGCGGCCACGTTCTCGCCATTAAGCAGGATCTCGCCCTTGGTCGGCGTGTAGACACCGGTGATCAGGTTGAACAGGGTCGTCTTGCCGGCGCCGTTCGGCCCGATCACGGAGTGGATATTGCCTTCCTTGACGGTAAAGCTCACATCCTGCACCGCGTGCACGCCGCCGAAGCTCTTGCTCAGGTTATTAATCGTCAGCATCTCAGACCTCCTGTGCAGATTTGGGCGGTGCTTTCGGCGTAGCAGAACGCTTGCGCGAACGGCTGGCCAGGCTCGGCACCAGGCCCTTGGGCATGAAGATCATGGTGGCCATCAGGATCACGCCAAACACCACCGTTTCCCATCCTTCAAAGCTGGACAGCAGTTGCGGCAAGATCGTCAATAGCGCCGCACCGATGATGGAGCCGAAGATCGACGCCATGCCGCCCACCACCACCATCGTCACCAGCTCGATCGAGTGGAAGAAACCGGCCAGGTTGGGCGTGATGAAACCGATGTAGTGGGCGCTGATGCTGCCCGCAATGCTGGCAATGACGGCCGACAGCACGAACACCCGCACCTTGAAACGGGTCGTATCGACGCCGACCACGCGGGCCGCCACTTCCGAACCGTGGATCGCCTGCAGCGCGCGCCCGACGGGCGAATCGATCAGGTTCAGGGCCAGCCACGTGACCAGCAACAGCAGTACGGCGCACACCAGGTACCACGATTTTTCACCGGCGATGTCCAGGCCGGCGACACTGAAGGCGGAGACGCCGATGCCGTCCGGGCCGCCCGTCCACTGCGTCTCGTTGTTGATGACAATCGAGATGATGATGCCCAGGCCCAGGGTCGCCATGGCCAAGGTATGGCCTTTGAGTTTCAAGACCGGGCGCGCCAGCAACAGCGCCAGCAGCCCCGTGGCGACAGCGCCGGCGGCCAGGGCGGCCAGCGGCGGCCAGCCATAGTGCGTGGTCAGCACGGCCGACGCATACGCGCCCAGGCCATAGAAACCCGCGTGACCGAGGCTGATCTGGCCCGTGTAGCCCATCAACAGATTCAGACCGATGACGACGATGGCGTTCAGGGCAATGCGGATCGCCACGTCATAGTAGAACGCATTCGTGAGGAACAGGGGCAGGATGGCCAGCACCAGGGCCAGTAATACCAGGCCGCCGTGACGCGAGCGTGTGAAAAAATTAGTCATACACGCTCCGAATTTTTAGCGCCGAACAAGCCTTGCGGCAGGAAGAACAGGATCAGCAGGATCAGCACGAAGGGCACCGCGTCCTTGTAGGCCGAGGAGATGTAACCGGCCGTCATGGCTTCGGCGATGCCAAGGATCAGGCCACCGGCAATCGCGCCCGCGCCGCCACCGAGACCACCGAGGACGGCGGCGACAAAGCCTTTCAGGCCCAGCATGATGCCCGCGTCGTAGGACGTGTAAGTGATCGGTGCGACCAGAATGCCGCCGGCCGCGCCCAGCAGGGCCGACAGGCCGAACGAGAACAACAGCACCTTGCGCGTATTGATGCCCACCAGCTGCGCGGCCAGCTTGTTGTGCGACGTGGCCAGCATGGCCTTGCCCATCAGGGTGCGGCCGAAGAACCAGCCCAGCACCAGCACGATGACGACCGTCACGCCCAGCACCCAGAGGCTTTGCGGCAGCAGGCTGGCGCCGAGGAATTCGATCGGCGCATCGCCGGAAAACGCCGGCAACGAATGTGTATCCTTGCCCAGCCAGATTTGCACGAGGCCGCGCAGCACGAGCGAGGCGCCGATGGTGATGATCAGGAGGGTGATGACCTGCGCATTTTGCGCCGGCTCGATCACGGTTTTTTCCATCAACAGGCCAACGAGGCCGGTGGCGATGACGGCCAGAATGATGGCCAGCGGCAGTGGCACGCCGGCGGCCGACATCACGGCGGCCAGCATCCCGCCCAGCATGATGAATTCGCCTTGGGCGAAGTTGATCACGCCGCTGGTGTTGTAGATGATGGTAAAGCCCAGCGCAGCCAGCGCATAGGCGGAACCGACCGTCATCCCGGAATACAGAAATTGTAGAAATTGTGCGACTTCCATGGTGTCTCCAATATGTTCGGCTACGCGCGGGCCGCCTCGAGGGCGGCCTCGCGCAGGTACTTCTGGCTTACCGTATTTCGAACATCATTTCGACAATTGCCATTCGCCGTTCTTCACTTCCACCATGCGGAACGCCGACAGGTCCAGGCCCATGTGGTCTTTGGCCGACATGTTGAACACGCCCGTCGTGCCGACAAAGCCTTTGGTCGACTCCAGCGCCGCGCGCACTTTTTCGCGGTCCGTGCCGCCAGCGCGCTTGATGGCGTCGACGGACAGATTCAGGGCGTCGAGCGCATAGCCGCCAAAGGTCGACGGATCGATCTTGTAGCGATCCTTGTACGTCTTGTCGTAGCCAACGACGACAGCCTTCTGTGCGTCGCTGTCTGGCAACATGGCGCCGATCAAGAGGGCCGGCGTTGGCAGACGCACGCCTTCGGCGGCTTTGCCCGACAGTTTCAGATACTCGTCCGACGCCACGCCATGCGATTGGTACAGCGGCAGCGCGGCCATGCCCAGTTGGCCATAGTTCTTGGTCACGACGGCCGGGCCCTGGCCCAGGCCAAAGACGAAGACGGCTTGCACACCCTTGGTGTTCTTGATGCGGGTCAGTTGCGCCGTGATGTCCGTATCTTTCGGGCCGTAGGTTTCATCGGCCACCAGGGTGATACCGTATTTAGAGGCGACGATTTGCGATTCCTTGCGGCCCGAGGCGCCAAAGCCGCTCGTTTCCGACAGCAGGCCCACCTTGCTGATGCCGCGCTTCTTCATGTCCTCGAACACCTTCTCGGCCGCCATGCGGTCCGTATGCGGCGTCTTGAAGACCCATTTCTTGACCGGGTCGATGATCACCACGGCGCCCGCCAGCGAAATGAACGGCATGCTGGCGCGGTCCACCAGCGGCGCCATCGCCATCGTCGCACCCGTGGTCGTGCCGCCGATCAGCACGTCGACCTTGTCGGACTCGATCAAACGCTTGGTAAAACCGTTGGCCTTGGCCGCATCGCTGCCATCGTCGTAATGCACGAGTTCCAGCTTGCGTCCCAGGACGCCGCCGGCCGCGTTGATCTTCTCGATGTACAGCTGCAGGGTTTTCAGTTCCGGGTCGCCCAGGAAGGCGGCCGGTCCCGTGACGGACAGCACGGAACCGATCTTGATGTTGTCGGCCGCATACGCACCCGCTGCGGACATGGCCAGTACGCCGGCGATCAGGGTTTTCTTGAAGATATTGGCAATCATTGTGGTCTCCACCAGGTTGGCACTACGGTCAATTATGGTTGGCGCTTTTTTACAAGCCTGCGCCTTTTTTGTTTTACGTTGTTATACGCGTTCAATCACGACGGCAATCCCCTGCCCCACGCCGATGCACATGGTGCACAGCGCATAGCGTCCGCCAGTGCGTTCCAGCTGGTTCAGCGCGGCCATCACCAGGCGCGCACCCGATGCGCCCAACGGGTGGCCGATGGCAATGGCGCCGCCATTCGGGTTCACGTGGGCCGCGTCGTCGGCCAGGCCCAGGTCGCGCGTGACGGCCAGGGCCTGCGCCGCAAACGCTTCATTGAGTTCGATCACGTCCATCTGCTCGATGCTCAATCCCGTTTGCGCCAGCACCTTGCGCGACGCGGGCGAAGGGCCAAAGCCCATGATGCGCGGCGCCAGGCCGGCCGTGGCCATGCCCAGCACTTTTGCGCGCGGTGTCAATTTGTATTTATCGACGGCGGCGGCGGACGCCAGCAAAATCGCGCAGGCGCCGTCGTTCAAGCCCGATGCATTGCCGGCCGTGACGGTGCCATCCGGCTTGACCACGCCCTTGAGCTTTGCCAGCATCTCGATCGACGTATCCGGGCGCGGATGTTCATCGCTGGTGACCATCTTCGGGTCGCCCTTTTTTTGCGGTACTGCGACAGGCACGATTTCACGCTCGAACACGCCGGCAGCATGGGCGGCGGCCCAGCGCTGCTGGCTGCGCAAAGCCAGCGCATCCTGGTCGGCGCGGCTGATGCCGAACTCCACGGCCACGTTTTCCGCCGTTTCCGGCATGGTGTCGATGCCGTACTGCGCCTTCATCTTGCCGTTCACGAAGCGCCAGCCCAGGGTCGTGTCTTCGATCTTCGCCGCGCGCGAAAACGCGCTGTCGGCCTTGCCCATCACGAAAGGCGCGCGCGTCATGCTTTCCACGCCGCCGGCGATGATCAGTTCCGCCTCGCCCGCCTTGATGGAACGGGCAGCCATGCCGACGGCGTCCAGGCTGGAGCCGCACAGGCGGTTGATGGTATTGGCCGGTACGGCCGCAGGCAAGCCGGCCAGCAGCGCGGCCATGCGGCCCACGTTGCGGTTGTCTTCGCCCGCCTGGTTGGCGCAGCCGTAGAACACGTCGTCGATGGCGGACCAGTCGACGGACGGGTTGCGGGCGATCAGCGCGGCGATCGGCAGCGCACCCAGGTCGTCCGCGCGCACGCTGGACAGCGCGCCGCCATAGCGGCCAAACGGAGTACGTACGGCGTCACAGATAAAGGCTTCGTTCATGTCTGCTTCCTTGTTCGGGCTATCAGGAGAAAATCTTCGGGCGCTGGTCGACCACGCGGCGGGCCTTGCCCGTCAAGGTGCGCTCGATGCCGGCAGCGGCCACCAGGCGCACGCGCGTGCTCACGCCCACGTGGGTCTTGATGCGGTGTTCCAGCTCGCGCGCCAGCGCGTCCGTTTCGCTGGCCGAGATGGTGGCCGTCAGGTCGATACGCAGCTCGGCGATCACTTCCAGCTTGTCGAGGTGGCCGTCGCGCGTGACCACCAGTTGGTATTGCGGCGCCAGACGCGGCATCTTGAGGATCAACTCTTCGATCTGCGTGGGGAAGACGTTCACGCCGCGGATGATCAGCATGTCGTCGGAACGGCCCGTGATCTTGCCGATGCGGCGCATCGAGCGCGACGTCGGCGGCAGCAAACGGGTCAGGTCGCGCGTGCGGTAGCGGATGATGGGCAGCGCCTCTTTCGACAAGGAGGTAAACACCAGCTCGCCCTCTTCGCCGTCCGGCAGCACTTCGCCCGTTTCCGGGTCGATGATCTCCGGGTAGAAATGGTCTTCCCAGATGACGGGACCGTCCTTGCTTTCGATGCACTCGGACGCGACGCCAGGGCCCATTACTTCGGACAAGCCGTAGATATCGACGGCGTCGATGCCGGCGCGCGCCTCGATTTCCGAACGCATGGCGTCCGTCCACGGTTCGGCGCCGAAGATGCCCACCTTCAGCGACGATTCGGCCGGATCGAGACCCTGGCGCGTGAATTCCTCGATGATGTTGAGCATGTACGATGGCGTGACCATGATGATCGACGGCTTGAAATCCTGGATCAATTGCACCTGCTTTTCCGTCTGTCCGCCGGACATCGGAATGACCGTGCAACCCAGGCGCTCGGCGCCGTAGTGCGCACCCAGGCCGCCCGTGAACAGGCCGTAGCCGTAGGAGATGTGCACCATGTCGCCCGCGCGGCCGCCACCGGCACGGATCGAACGCGCCACCACGTTGGCCCAGGTATCGATGTCGTTCTGCGTGTAGCCGACCACCGTGGCCTTGCCCGTCGTGCCGCTCGACGCGTGGATGCGCACCACTTGCTCGCGCGGCACGGCGAACAGGCCGAACGGGTAATTGTCGCGCAAGACCTTTTTATCGGTGAACGGGAATTTGGCCAGGTCGGCCAGCGATTTCAGGTCGTCCGGATGCACGCCCGCTTCGTCAAAAGCGGCGCGGTAATGGGGCACGTTGTCATACGCGTGCTTGAGCGTCCATTTCATGCGTTCGAGTTGCAGCGCCTGCAGTTCATCCTTGCTGGCGCGCTCGATCGGCTCGAGGTCATTCGGTGCTGGGGTTCTCTGGACCATCTCTGTCTCCTGAATCGTTACTATCACTGTGTAATTTGTACCGGCAGTTCAAGCCTGCTCTTGTCACTTCAATTGCTGATGACTTCACCAGACACGCGGATCGACTTGCCGCGGAAGAGCGCAATGGCGCGCCCTTCCTGGTTGCTGACCTTGACGTCATAGACGCCGCTCTTGCCGGCCAGCGCCTGCTCGACGGCATGCGCCGTCAGCACGTCGCCTTCGCGGCCCGGCGCGAGGTAGTCGATGGTGCAGCCGGCGCCCACGGTGTTCATGTTGTAACTGTTGCAGGCAAAGGCAAAGGCGCTGTCGGCCAGGGCGAAGATAAAACCGCCGTGGCAAGTCTGGTGGCCGTTGAGCATGTCGGCGCGCACCGTCATCGTCATGCGCGCATGGCCGGGCCCCACGTCGGCCAGGACGATGCCCATGGCGGCGGTGGCGTTATCGCGCGACAGCATCGAGGCGGCGGCCGCTTCGGCCAGGGCTTGCGCGGTCATGTTGTGGTCCTTATTTGACATATCATTCGGCATGAAAGCGATCTCCATTGGCGAGTTTGCGGCGCAGCAGCGGCGAGACCCGGTAGCGGTCTTCGCCATAGCCCAGCGCCAGGTGCTGCAATACGGTGACGATGTGCTGGACGCCGACGGCATCGGCCCAGGCCAGCGGTCCGCGCGGATAGTTGACGCCCTTCTGCATGGCGATATCGACGGCGGCCGCAGTGCACACGCCCTGGTTGACGGCGTCGGCCGCCTCGTTGGCCAGCATGGCGACCGTGCGCATGACGGCCAGGCCAGGCACGTCGTCCAGGCGCGTGACGATGAAACCGGCGGCCTGGAACAGGCCGACGACGGCGGCATAGGCGGCGTCGCTGCACTGGTCGGCACGGGCCACGGCGATGCGCTTGGCACCGGCGTAATCGAGCGCCAGATCGAACAGCACCGTGTCCGGATGCTGATTGTCGTGCGCGCGCTGGGTGGCGCTGCGCCCATCGGTCAGGTAAATCGCGGCGCCGTGGCAATGCAGGGCGGGCGCCTCGTCGTGCGACTGCCCTTCCTGCATCACGCGGCGGCTGACCGTGATGCCCGCCTGCTCCAGCCGCTGCACCAGGCTGTGGATGATGCCGCTGTGACCACGGCCATCGCCGCCGATGGCGGCCGACAGGGCGACGAATTCCGGTGTCGCTTGCGCGCCTTCCGCCTGCGCCACAGACGCGCTGGCGCCTTCGCCATACAGATAAAAGCCACGGCCCGATTTGCGGCCGAGGAAACCGGCGTTGACCATTTCCTGCTGCAGCACGGACGGCGTGAAGCGCGGGTCGTTGAAATAGGCGCCGAACACGGATTGCGTGACGGAGAAATTCACGTCGTGGCCGATCAGGTCCATCAATTCGAAGGGCCCCATGCGGAAACCGCCCGCTTCGCGCAACACGGCATCGATGGTGGCGGCGTCGCCCGCCTGCTCGTTTAACAGGCGCCAGCCTTCCGCGTAAAACGGACGGGCGACACGGTTGACGATGAAGCCCGGCGTCGATTTCGCATGCACGGGGTTCTTGCCCCAGGCGATGGACGTCTCGTAGACGGTGGCGGCCACCTGCGCGCTGGTGGCCAGGCCACTGATCACTTCGACCAACGCCATCAGGGGCACGGGATTAAAGAAATGCATGCCGACCAGGCGCTCCGGGCGGCGCAGTTTGGCGGCAATCGCCGTGACGGAAATCGACGACGTGTTCGTCGCCAGGATGCAGTCGTCGCCGACCAGCGCTTCCAGTTCGGCGAACAGGCCGCGCTTGACGTCGAGGTTTTCCACGATGGCTTCCACCACCAGGGCGCAATCGCTCACATCGGCCAAGCTGCCGGCCGCCTGCAGGCGCGCCGTGGCGGCCGTGGCTTCGTCCGCCGTCATGCGCCCCTTCTCGGCCAGCTTCGCGTACATCTTGCCGATGTCGAGCAAGGCCTTGCTGACGGCTTCCGCGCGCGTATCGTACAGTTTGACGCGGTAGCCAGCGGCGGCGGCCACCTGCGCGATGCCGGCGCCCATGGCGCCGCTGCCGATGACGGCGACGATACTGTTGTTGTCCAGAGCTGCCATATCAATGTCCCTTGAATTGCGGTGCGCGCTTTTCCATGAAGGCGGCCACGCCTTCGCGGTAATCGTCGCTGTTACCGAGATCGCTCATCATGCGCGCTTCCAGCGCCAGTTGCTGCGGCAGGGTATTGGCGCCGCTGGCGGCCAGCGCCTGCTTGGTGTAGGCCAGGCCCTTGGTCGGCGCCGTGGAAAAGTGCACGGCCAGCTTGCGCGTTTCCTGCGCCAGTTCTGCATCCTCGACACATTTCCAGATCAGGCCCCAGTCTTCCGCTTTTTCCGCCGTCAGTTTTTCACCGAGCATGGCCAGTCCCATGGCGCGCGCCGAACCGATCAAGCGCGGCAGGAAGAAGGTGCCGCCCGTGTCCGGGATCAGGCCCAGCTTGCAGAACACTTCGACAAAGCTGGCCGACTTGCCGGCGATGACAATGTCGCAGGCCAGCGCCAGGTTGGCGCCCGCGCCGGCGGCCACGCCGTTGACGGCGCAGATGACGGGCATCGGCAATGCCCTCAAGGCCAGCACCAGCGGCGCATAGTTCTTTTCCACCGATTCGCCCAGGTCCACGCCCTTCGAGCCGGGTTCCACGGCGCGATCGGACAAATCCTGGCCGGCGCAAAAACCGCGGCCCGCACCCGTCAATACGAAGACGCGCACGGAGCTGTCGGCATTGACTTTGGCGATGGCATCACGCACTTCCTCGTGCATGGCTTGCGTAAAGCTATTGAGCTTGTCGGGACGGTTCAGGGTCAGGGTGGCGATACCCTGTTCGATGGTGAAAAGGATGTTTTGGTAGGTCATGGCGTCTCGCTATTTTAGTTATTGGCCCGCAGCGGAAATCTGGGGTCTGACCCCGGCTTTATTCAGCCTGGTCGAAGTCGACCACCACCTTGTCGGTCAGCGGAAAACTCTGGCAACTGAGGACGAAACCGCGCGCCACTTCGTAGTCTTCCAGCGCGTAGTTGACGTCCATTTCGACCTTGCCGTCGAGGATCTTGCAGCGGCAGGTCGAGCATACGCCGCCCTTGCACGAGTAACGCATGTCCAGCCCGGCGCGCAGGCCCGCGTCGAGGAGGGATTCCTTGTCCTTGTCCATCGTGAAGGTGGTGTGGTTGCCGTCCATGATGACGGTCACTTCCGTTTCCTGCACGGCGTCGGCGGCCAACTGGGCGCGCGGCTTGTGGGCGTTTTTTGGGATGCTGGCGGCGAACAGTTCGATCTTGATATTCTGCTTGGGCATGCCGGCCGCCTGCAGGGCGGCGGACACGCCCAGCATCATGTCTTCCGGGCCGCAGATGAAGGCGTTGTCGTAGTCTTCGACCTTGATCCAGTGCTGCAGGAACTGTTCGCATTTTTCCTGCGTGATGCGGCCGTTGAACAATTCGATATCCTGCTGCTCGCGGCTCATCACGTAGACGAGGTTCAGACGCTCCAGGTACACATCCTTCAAGTCCGTCAATTCTTCCTTGAAGATGACGGATGACGAGGCGCGGTTGCCATAGAACAGGGTGAAGCGGCTCAGGGGTTCCGTCAGCAGGGTCGTCTTGATGATGGAGAGGATGGGCGTGATGCCGCTGCCGGCCGCGAACGCCAGGTAGTGCTTGCGGTTGACGCAGTCGAGCGGCACGTTGAAGTGGCCCATGGGCGGCATCACCTCGATGGTGGCGCCAGCCTTCAGGGTGTCGTTCGCCCAAGTAGAGAAAGCGCCGCCGGGCGTGCGCTTGATGGCCACGCGCAAGGTGCCGTCCTGCACCGCCGAACAGATGGAATACGAGCGGCGCACGTCTTCCGCATTGATGTTGGCGCGCAGGGTCAGGTGCTGGCCTTGCTGGAAGCGGAACTGCTGCTGCAACTCAAATGGCACGTCGAACGTGACGGCGATGGTGTCGCGCGTTTCGTTGCGCACGTTCGCTACGCACAGCGGATAAAATTTACTCATGCTTCATCTCCAGTTTCTTCGGAACGTGTGCCTGTTTTTTTAGTGGCACTTGAAGTAGTCAAACGGTTCGCGGCAAGCCATGCATTTGTACAGGGCCTTGCACGGCGTGGAGCCGAACTGGCTGGTCAGCTGCGTGTGCGTCGAGCCGCAGTTCGGGCAGATCACGTCCAGTTTCGGCATCGCCTGGCGCTTGACGCCACCACGCAAACCACTGATATCGATCACCTGCTGCTGCGGCGGGGCGATGCCATAGCCTTTCAGCTTGGCCTTGCCCGCTTCGCTCATCCAGTCCGTCGTCCAGGCGGGCGCCAGCTGGTTCACCAGCGTGACCTTGGCCACGCCATGGCTGCGTAAGGCATCCGTGACGGCGTCGGCGATCACCTGCATGGCCGGGCAGCCCGAATACGTGGGCGTGATCGTCACGATGCACTCTTCGCCACTGACCACATCGACGGCGCGCACGATGCCCAGGTCCACCACCGAAATGACGGGGATTTCCGGGTCCGGCACGTCGCCCAGCCAGGCCCAGACCTGGGCGGCGTCCAACACTGCGGCGCCAGCGACCGTGTTCATTACCACTCCGCCCCGGGGTAGGCGCGCTGCAGAAACTGCATCTCGGCCAAAATAAAACCCAGGTGCTCCGTGTGCGTGCCCTGCTTGCCGCCCTTTTGCATCCAGGCGTCGGGCGCCGGCATGGTCAAGGTGGCTTCGGCGAAGATCTCGGCCACGTGTTCGAGGAAAGCCCGGCGCAGCACGTCCGATGGCGGCGCGATGCCGGCGGCAACCATGGCCTGGTCGACGGCGTCGTACGTGAACATCTCGCCCGTGTACATCCACAGCTTGTCGGCCGCGGCCTGCGTTTTCGCGTGGCTGTCGGCCGTGCCGTCGCCGAGGCGCACGATCAGGTCGCCGCTGCGGCGCAAGTGATAGGTCACTTCCTTGATCGACTTTTGCGCCACCTCGACGATGCGCGCATCCGTCGATTTCGTCAGCTCCAGCAGCTGGAAATAGTGCCAGCTGTCGAAGAAGAACTGGCGCATCATGGTGTCGGCGTAATTGCCGTTCGGCTGTTCGACCAGCAGGCAGTTCTTGAAGTCGTGGGCGTCGCGCAAAAAGGCGATGTCGTCCTCGTCGCGGCCCGCGTTTTCCAGTTCGGCCGCATAGCTGAACCACAAACGCGTCTGGCCCAGCAAGTCCAGCGCCACGTTGGTCAGCGCCATGTCTTCTTCCAGCGCCGGCCCCTTGCCGCACAGCTGCGACAGCTGCTGGCTGAGAATCAGGGCATTGTCGCCCAGGCGCAAGAGGTAATTGACCTTGTCATCCATTGCAGGCGCTCCCATCACAGGTTCTTGACTTCTTCCGGCATCGGGAAGAAGGTGGGATGGCGGTACACCTTGCTGTTCGACGGTTCGAACAGGGCGCCCTTGTCGCCGGGGCTGCTGGCGACGATATCGGCCGCGCGCACCACCCAGATGCTCACGCCTTCATTGCGGCGCGTGTAGACGTCGCGCGCATGATTGACCGCCATGGTGGCGTCGGAGGCGTGCAGGCTGCCCACATGCTTGTGCGCCAGGCCGTGCTGGCTGCGGATGAAAACTTCCCACAATGGCCATTCTTTGCTCATGTTGCTATCCCCTATCTGTCTTGTGTATTTACGCTGCCGCTTTGTTAACAGCTTGCTTGTCTGCATACGCGACCAAGGCATCGCGGAACCATGCGCCGTCTTCATACGCTTTGACGCGCGTTTGCAGGCGTTCGCGGTTGCACGGGCCATTGCCCTTCAGGACGTTGTTGAACTCGGACCAGTCGATCTCGCCGAATTCATAGTGGCCCGTTTCCGCATTGAACTTCAGGTCGGGATCGGGTACGGTCAGGCCCAGGTATTCGATCTGCGGCACGGTCTGGTCGACCATGCGCTGGCGCAATTCATCGTTCGAGAACAGCTTGATGCGCCATTGCGCCGATTGGGCGCTGTTGACGGAGGCGGCGTCGGACGGGCCGAACATCATCAAGGAAGGCCACCACCAGCGGTTCAAGGCATCTTGCGCCATGGCTTTCTGCGCGGGCGTACCCTTGCACAGCGACATCATGATGTCGTAGCCCTGGCGCGCATGGAACGATTCTTCCTTGCAGACACGGATCATGGCGCGCGCATACGGACCGTAAGAGCAGCGGCACAGGGGTATCTGGTTGATGATGGCGGAACCGTCGACGAGCCAGCCGATGGCGCCCATGTCGGCCCACGACAGGGTGGGATAGTTGAAGATGCTGGAATACTTGGCTTTGCCCGAGTGCAAGGCAGCCAGCAAGTCGTCGCGCGACACGCCCAGGGTTTCTGCGGCGCTATACAGGTACAGGCCGTGGCCTGCTTCGTCCTGGATCTTCGCCAGCAGGATGGATTTGCGTTTCAGGGTCGGTGCGCGCGTGACCCAGTTACCTTCGGGCAATTGGCCGACGATTTCCGAGTGCGCGTGCTGCGAAATCTGGCGAATCAGGGTCTTGCGGTAGGCATCCGGCATCCAGTCCTTGGCCTCGATCTTGATGCCTTCGTCGATGCGCGCCTGGAAAGCGCGCTCTTCCTGGCCCATATCGTCGAGGGAACGGACGTTCTTGAGGCCGGTTTCAACCATTTGTGCGTACATGATGTGTCTCCCATGTCTTGATGTTGCGCAGCAGCGCAGCGCGATGAAGCAATAATACGATACAAAAAACGATTTGCATACACTTGATATGAATCATTTTAAAAAATCGTATCTTGTGCCGCTTTTTTGTGCGTATGATATTGCTTATGAGAAAACACCATGAGGCGCCACCAGCGCTTCCGGCAAATTATTGCCGCGCTACCCGCGCAGCCAAGTAAACTGCTGCTTTTATTGATTCGACCGCAACACGGCCAGACCGGAACCACATGAAGAACACCCGTTGCACGGCATGGATAGCCGATTTCCTGGAAAGCGACCCACCGCGCTCGAAGTCCCTGGTGATGACCATCTTTGGCGACGCCATCGTGCCGCGCGGCGGCGCCATCTGGCTGGGCAGCCTGATCGAGCTGCTGGCGCCATTCGGCGTCAATGACCGGCTATTGCGCACCAGCGTGTTCCGCCTGGCGCAGGAAGGCTGGCTCAGCTCGCAACGCGACGGCCGCCGCAGCGCCTATACGATACGCCCGGAGGCGCTGGCCCGCTTCGAGCGCGCCTACCGCCGCATCTATGCGCCGCTGGTCGTGCACTGGGATGGCAGCTGGACCCTGGTGATCGGGCCGGCCGGCAGCATCGGCGCCGCCGAGCGGGGGGCGCTGCGCAAGGAATTATTGTGGGCCGGCTATGGCTTGATTTCTCCCGGCATCTTTGGCCACCCGGCCAGCAATGCGGAAGCGCTGGAAGATATCCTCGTGCGCAACGAGGTGCAGGGCAAGCTGTACGTCTGCCACACAACAGAATTGCCGGGCGTGAGCACGCGCCCCCTGCGCGACATGGTGGGTGACTGCTGGGACTTGTCGGAAGTGATGGCCGGCTACGAAAAATTCATCGCCAGCTTCCAGCCCCTGCTGACCCTGCTGCAGGAAGAACCCGTGTTCGACGCGGAGCAGGCATTCGTCATTCGCTCGCTGCTGACGCACGCCTACCGCCGCGTGCAATTGCACGACCCGCAACTGCCCGTCGAACTGCTGCCCGAACCGTGGCCCGGCACGCAAGCCTATGCGCTGGCGCGCGACCTGTATCGCATCACGTATGCGGCGGCCGAGGAACATATCCTGGCGACATTGCGGCACGAGGATGCGCAGGCGCCGGACGTCGAGCCGTGGTTCTTTGAACGTTTCGGCGGCCTGAACACCTGACAAAACGTCCATGGCGGCGTTGCAGGGCCTGGGCGTACGTTCGTACTGCCTGCGACCCTGCGCCTTGCCCTGAACATTTTTCAGGCGTTCAGGAATAAGTCACTGCCTGCTCACTGCTTTACCACCACCTGTTTCGCGCCCGCCAATAAATCCTGCCCCAGCTTTTCCAGCGCATTGGCCTGCACCAGCATGGTGTCGAGGATGGCGACGTTGAAGGTGAATTCGGCCGGCGTGGTATAGCCGGGGAAACGCAGGATGCGCAGCAATTCCTGCAAGGTCGTGCCCTTGCCCAGGTGCGCCAGGGCGTCGCTGAGGGCGCTGACTTTCTTTTCCAGCTCGCGTATGTGGTTGCCGTTATCGTCCATGATGCTCTCCCGTGTTGGAACTTCCACGTTAGCAAAGCACGTCCGTCGTCGTTTGCGCCAGCACAAAGGCGCGGTTAAAACGGGTATCATCGCGCCATTGCACACGATGCAAAACCCATACGTTTTTATCAGGAACACACATGACCATTAAAATCAGCCAGCAATTCGACGCCGGCGCGATCGAGGTGCTGCGCGCCGACGATGCCCAATCCATCGAGCTGAACATCCGCAAGGATTCCCACGCCGACATCACGCAGTGGTTTTACTTCCGCCTGCAAGGTGCGCAAGGCGAAGCGTGCACGATCCGCTTCATGAACGCAGGCAAGTCGGCCTACCCGGACGGCTGGAAAGATTACCAGGCCGTCGCCAGCTACGACCGCGAAACCTGGTTCCGCGTGCCGACCAGCTTTGACGGCACGGTGATGACCATCGAACATACGCCGGAAGAAGAAAGCGTGTACTACGCCTACTTCGAGCCGTATCCATGGGACCGCCACCTGGCCCTGATCGACAGCGCGCAAGCGTCGCCGCTGGTGCGCCTGATCGACCTGGGCAGCACCGTGGAAGGCCGCGACATGAATCTGCTGGTGGTCGGCGACGCCGATGCCGAGAAAAAAGTCTGGGTCATCGCGCGCCAGCATCCGGGCGAAACGATGGCTGAATGGTTTGTCGAAGGCATGCTGGAAGCCTTGCTGGACCAGGCCAATCCGTTTGCCCGCCAGTGCCTGCAGGACGCCGTCTTCTACGTGGTGCCGAACATGAACCCGGACGGTTCCGTGCATGGCAACCTGCGTACCAACGCGGCCGGCGCCAACCTGAACCGCGAATGGATGACGCCGACGATGGAGCGCAGCCCGGAAGTGTTCCTGGTGAAACAGAAAATGCATGAAATCGGCTGCGACCTGTTCCTCGACGTGCATGGCGACGAAGGCTTGCCTTACGTCTTCGTGGCCGGCAGCGACGCGCTGGAAAATTTCACGCCAGCACAAAAAGCCGAGCAAGACCGCTTCATCGCCGACTTCAAGGTGGCCAGCCCCGACTTCCAGGATGAGCATGGCTACGAAGACGGCCCGTTCACGCCGGAAGTGCTGACCATGGGCTCGCCCCACATCACCCACGCCTTCGGTTGCCTGTCGCTGACCCTGGAACTGCCGTTCAAGGACAATGCCAACGATCCCGACCCGCAAACGGGCTGGAGCGGCGCACGCAGCGCCGCCCTGGGCGCGGCCGTGCTGCAACCTATCCTGTCGACCTTGCGCGCCTGATCCCGCGAGATACTGGCCCGCCACACATGCTGTGACGGGTCAGGCCAGGCCGGCGGCGCCCCTGCCGCCGGCTATTTTCCTGCCACTTTCTTGCGCAGCGCAACATCGTAAATCGTTGCCACGCCGCCCATTGCTGCCTATACTGGCCCCAGCACTTCTGTCCCCCTTCTTGCCGACAACTCATCCTGCCCATGATCACTCGAGACCAGCCATGCGCCACGGCGCGCTTTTTCAGGAGCAAATTTGCACACGTGTGCATATTCTTGTTTGCCAGCTTGTCTGGCATGCAAGGCATGGCGGCCGAACTCAGCCCGGCCGCGCAGCTGGGACGGCAAATTTTCCACGACGCCAGCCTGTCCGCCTCGGGCAAGCAGTCCTGCGCCAGCTGTCACGACCCGGCCCACGCTTACGCGCCCGGCAACAAGCTGGCCGTGCAACTGGGAGGCGCCGATGGCCAGGCGCCCGGCTACCGCGCCACGCCATCGCTGCGCTACCTGGAACACACGCCCCCTTTCCGCTTTGATGAGGAAGGCGCGCCCAACGGCGGCATCAACCGCGACGGCCGCGCCGCCAGCCTGGCAGAACAGGCGGAGCGGCCGTTCCTGGCAGCGCACGAAATGGCCAATGCCAGCACGGATGCGGTGGTGGAACGGCTGCGCAAGGGCAGTTACGCGCAAGCATTCCAGCGCGTCTTTGGCGAGGCCATCTTTGCGCAGCCACAACAGGCATTCAGCCGCATCACCTATGCCTTGCAGCAATTCCAGCAGGAAGAGCCGGACTTCCACCGCTACGATTCCAAATATGACCTCTACCTGGCCAACAAGGTTCCGCTGGAACTGGCCGAATTGCGGGGCCTGGCCTTGTTCAACGATGAACGCAAGGGCAATTGCGCCGCGTGCCACCCCAGCGTGCGGGGCGACCATGGCGCGCCGCCCTTGTTTACGGACTTCAGTTTCGACAATCTGGGCGTGCCGCGCAATACGCGCATTCCCGCCACCGCCGATCCTGCCTATTTCGACCTGGGCTTGTGCGGCCCCGACCGCACGGACCTGGCGACAAAAGGCGAGTTATGCGGCGCCTTCAAGGTGCCCAGCCTGCGCAATGTCGCCACGCGGCAGGTGTTTTTTCACAACGGCGTGTTCGATAACCTGACGGATGCCCTGCGTTTTTATGTGCGGCGCGATACGCATCCGCAAGAATGGTATCCGCGCGACAAGCGGGGAAAAGTGCAGAAATTCAACGACGTGCCGGCCCGGTACCGTGCCAGCGTGAACACCACCGAGGCCCCGTTCGACCGCAGGCGCGGCATGGCGCCCGCGCTGACGGCGGGCGAGATCGAGGATATGGTGAAATTCCTGGCTACCCTGACGGATGGCTATCAGGTCCAGCAGTAAAGAGGCGCCTGCCCGGCGTTGCCGCAATTGACAGGCAACAGCTCAGCCGCCCGCCACCACCATGCTCTCGATGAGGATGGAACCCGTCTCTTTGGTGCCGCGGCGCAAGGCGTCGGCGCCCACGGCCACGATGTTGCGCAGCATGTCCTTCATGTTGCCGGCGATGGTGATTTCTTCCACCGGGTATTGAATTACACCATTTTCCACCCAGAAACCGGACGCGCCGCGCGAATAGTCGCCCGTCACGTAGTTCGTTCCTTGTCCCATCAGTTCCGTCACCAGCAAGCCCGTGCCAAGCTTTTTCAGCATGACAACAAAATCGTCGGTGGCGGCCGTCAGCTTCGAGGTCAGGTACAGATTGTGCGAGCCGCCCGCGTTGCCCGTCGTTTGCATGCCCAGCTTGCGGGCCGTGTAAGTCGACAGGAAATAGCCTTGCACCACGCCATCCTTGACGACGTCGCGACTGACGGTTTTCACGCCCTCTTCATCGAACGGCGCCGAACCGACGCCACCGATCACGTGCGGGTCTTCGAAGATCTGCACGTGCGACGGCAGCACTTGCGTGCCCAGGGAATCGTTCAGGAACGTGGACTTGCGGTACAGGGCGCCGCCCGAGGTCGCTTGCACATAGGTACCTAGCAAACCGGCCGCCAGCGGCGCCTCGAACAGCACGGGGCAAGTGCGCGTGCCCAGTTTGCGCGCATTCAGGCGCGACAGGGCGCGTTCGGCGGCGTAGCGGCCGATGGCTTCCGGGCTCGACATCTTGGCGGCGTCGCGCACGGATGAATACCAGTCGTCGCGCTGCATCTTGGCCCCCTTGCCGGCGATGGGCGCCACGGACAGGGTGTGGCGCGAAAACGGGTAGCCGCCGATGAAGCCGCGCGAATTGGCGGAAACGAAATGCGATTGCTGCACGTGCACGCTGGCGCCCTCGCTGTTCGTGATGCGCGGGTCGACGGCGAACGCGGCCGCTTCGGCCCGCTGGGCCAGTACGACGGCTTCCTCGGTCGAAATGAGCCAGGGATAGAACAGTTGCAAGTCGCGGGGGGACATTTCCAGCATGTCGGCGTCGGCCAGGCCGGCGCAATCGTCCTCGGCCGTGAAACGGGCGATGTTGTAGGCGGCGTCCACCGTGGCGCGTAGGGCGGACGGCGAAAAGTCGGAGGTGCTGGCATTGCCGCGCTTCTTGCCGACAAACACGGTGACGCCCATGCCCTTGTCCTTGTTTTGCTCGATCGTCTCGATCTTGCCTTTTCGTACAGAAACGGACAGGCCACCGCCTTCGCTGACTTCGACGGCAGCGTCGGTACCGCCCGCTTCCCGCGCAAAAGACAACACATCACGGGCCAGTTGCTGCAATTGCTCTTGACTATGGGTAAATACGGAGTCGTTCATGCGCTGTTTTCTTCGGAAAGCCGCTAAAAAGGTTATCATAGCAGTCGTTTACAGTTTACAGGTGCGGCCTACGCGGCCAATCCCGCCTTATCATGCCAAATCCAAACCGGGGAGCTTGCGGCTTCCAATCGACCGAATTCGAACAGGAATATGAACGTCCTTCGAAGTCGGAACTCAAGCGCCAGATGACCGTCCTGCAAAAGCTGGGCGAAGAACTCGTCAATGAAGCACGTGACCGCGTCAAGCGCGTCCCGATGCCGGAAGACGTGCGCGACGCCATTCTCGAATGCCAGCAAATCAAGGACCACGAAGGCCGCCGCCGCCAGCTGCAATACGTGGGCAAGAAGATGCGCACCCTGGATGAGGAAGAAGTTGCCGCCATCCAACGCACCATCGATAGCTGGAAAGGCTTGTCGAAAGCCGACACGGCCAATATGCACGCGATGGAACGCCGCCGCGACAAGCTGTTGACGGACGACAAGGCATTAACCGTCTTGCTGTCGGAAAACCCGGAGCTGGACGTGCAGCACCTGCGCACCCTGATCCGCAATGCCCGCAAGGAGCAAGCCGAGAACAAGCCGCCAAAAGCCTACCGCGAAATCTTCCAGATCTTGAAAGAGATCGCCAAGAAGAAAAACGGCGGCAAGAAAGATGCCGACGAAGATGACGTTGAAGGCGAAGACGACGAGTAAAAAACTGGGGTCTGACCCCAGCATTGACGAAAAACCGGGATCAGCCCGGTTTTTTTACGACATAGACAGGTGCCCCATGACCACGATAGAAGACGAATTGATTATCGGCCTCGTGTCGATCTCGGACCGCGCCAGCGGCGGCGTATATGAAGACCTGGGCATCCCGGCCCTGGAAAGCTGGCTGTCCGCCGTCATCCGCACGCCATTCCGCCTGGAAAAGCGTTTGATCCCGGACGAGCGCTCGCAAATTGAAAACACCCTGATCGACATGGTCGACCTGAGCCACTGCCATCTGATACTGACGACGGGCGGCACGGGTCCGGCGCGGCGCGATGTGACGCCGGACGCCACCTTGTCCGTCGGGACCAAGGAAATGCCCGGTTTCGGCGAACAGATGCGCCAGATCAGCCTGCAATTCGTGCCGACGGCGATCCTGTCGCGCCAGGTGGCCGTGATCCGCGAAACGCCCGAGCGCGCCGCCCTGATCATGAACTTGCCGGGCCAGCCGAAAGCCATCAAGGAAACCCTGGAAGGCTTGAAAGACGCTGACGGCAAGCAACTTGTCAACGGCATCTTTGCCGCCGTACCATATTGCATCGACCTCATCGGCGGTCCCTACATGGAAACCGACCCGGCCATCTGCAAGGCCTTTCGTCCCAAATCGGCGCTGCGTCCGGCGCAACCCCTACCTGAGGAAAACACATGAGCACCTTGCTGGAAACCATAGAACTCGACAGCGCACCGAATCCCACCGTCTCCATCATCTGGATGCACGGCCTGGGCGCCGACGGCAACGACTTCGTGCCCCTGGTGAAAGAACTTGATTTGCGCGGCTGCCCCGCCATCCGCTTCATCTTCCCCAGCGCCGGCACCATGCCCGTCACCATCAACAACGGCTATGTGATGCGCGCCTGGTACGACATCCTCGTGAGCGACCTCGTGCGCCGCGAAGATGAAGGCGGCTTGCGCGCCTCGCAGGCGCAGATCGAAGCGCTGATCGCGCGCGAAAAGGCGCGCGGCATTCCCGCCAGCCGCATCATCCTGGCAGGTTTCTCGCAAGGCTGCGCCATGACCTTGCAAACGGGCTTGCGCCATGCGGAACCGCTGGCTGGCCTGATGTGCCTGTCCGGCTATCTGCCCCTGGCCGACAAGACGGCGGCCGAGCGCACCCCGGCAAGCCTGGAAACGCCGATCTTCATGGCGCACGGCACGGCCGACCCCGTCGTGCCGGTCGCCCGCGCACAACAGTCGCGCGACTTGCTCACCGGCATGGGTTACAAGGTGGAATGGCACGAATACATGATGCAGCACTCGCTGTGCCAGGAAGAGATCGACGCCATCGGCGCGTGGCTGAAAAAAGTCCTCGCCTAAAATAAAACAGGCGCGGTGTGCGCCGCGCCTGTTGTCTTGCGAAACGCCGGGAGCTAGTTGCTCGCCGGCGTTTTTTCATTCCAGATTTTCAGCATGTCGGGCGACGCTTCCGAGCGGATGCCGTTGTCCGTCAGCACCGATTCCGTCGCTGCCAGCATGTCCTTGCGGGGCACGACGACCATTTCCGCATCGCGCTGCTGGAAGCGGAACGTCAGCAGTTCATCCGTCTGGTCGCGCAGCAAGGCCACCAGGTGCGCCAGGCTGCGCACGCGCACGCCGTTGACGGAATCGACGACCGAGAAGAAACGGGTACTGTAGCCATTCATCAGCTTGTGCGGGAAGAATGGCGCCGCGATCACCACCAGCTCTTCGCGCTCGCTATCGGGCGCATCGCCGCGCCGCGTGGCCAGCGGATTGCCGGCAAACGCCATGCCGCCCAAGATTGCCGGATTGCCATTCGGCGCCGCCATGAACTCCGTGCTGGCGCGTGAAAACACCATCGGGCCGAAGATGAAATAGGATGGGTAATTGCCCTGCAGGCCGCCAATGAGCATCGGATGCGCCGCCGAGACGGGCACCTTGATTTTCAGGGACGCGCCCTGGCGCACCACCGTCAGCGGCAATTCGCCATCTTTCGCCAACTGCTGCACCCGGTACTGGAAGCGCACACGGCTGTTGGCATTCAGCTTGACCATGCCCTGGTTGTCGATGGGAAAATCGCCAATATGCGTGATGACATCCCACTCCTTGAGCGGGTAGGCCGCATCCTTGCTGGCCGGCGTCATCACGACAGCGCCCTCGACACCCTTGGCCAGCTTCAGATAGGTGCGCAACGCGGGGTTTTCCAGCGTTTGCGTCACGTCGCGCATGGCCGGCTTGCCCTTGGGCGCGCCACTTTCCTGGTCGCGCAGGAACAGCTCGATTTCCTCGTTGGGGATGATGTAGCCGATGTTTTGTGCATTGAGCATGCCGGCAAAGGCCAGGCCGATCATCTTGTCGCCAGCGATCACGGGGCCGCCGCTATTGCCCGGATTGATGGCCGCATCGATCTGGATGCGCAGGCCGGAGACGGGAAAGTTGTAGCGCACGAATTCGATGCGCGAGACGATGCCCTTGGTGATCGACAATGAGGTGCCGCCCGTCGGATAGCCATACGCCAGCACGGCATCGCGCACGTCCGGCATGACGTTGGCGCGCGGCACCGCTTTGTGGCTGGCGAAAAAACTGTCGTCATCGATTTTCAGCAAGGCCAGGTCCATGCCGCGCGAGATGGCCAGCACGGTCGCCGGTATCTTGTCGCCGGCGCCGTTGGCCTGGATCTGCACCTGGCTGGCATAGCCGACCACGTGCGCATTGGTGAGGATGCGGCGGCCTTCGATGACGACGCCGGAACCCGTCACCTCCTGCGGCGCGGCCTTGCTCCACGGCTTGTACGGATCGGGCCCGCGCAGGGTGGAAAACACCTTGACGACGGAGTTTTCCAGGGCGGAAGCGCTGGCGCTGGCGGCCGTCTCGGCGGCAAGCGCACGCACCGTCATCAAGGGGCAAAAAGAAAGGGCCAGCGCCAGGAAGGCGCGGCCCATCAGGGTTGAGCACGGACGAGTTTTCATTGAGCTTGTTGGCAATGGAAGGGAAGTAAAATTATATATTGAATAATTGCAACTTCATTACACTTTGTCCATCTTTGCCGAAGAACTCCTCTAATCAGGCAGGCAAGGGCGTCGCACCCAAGGCCGGCACGGCCGTCTGCGCCCCATTCATCACCATGGCCAGGAAGGTGTAGTAGCCATTGATACCCATCAAGTCCACCACGCCGTGCTCGCCGAACAGCGCCAGCGCCCGCGCATACGTGGCGTCGCTGATCCGCTTGTTCTGCTGCAGCTCGATGCAGAAATCATGCACGGCTTGCTCGTCTTCTTTCAGGGCAAGCGGCAAGCGCCGTTCAGCAATGGCGTCCACGGCCGCTTGCGCGATGCCGTTCTGCACGGCCAGCGGCGCGTGGATGGCCCACTCGACTTGCTGGTCCCACTGGCGCGCCGTCACGAGGATCGCCAGTTCCGACAGCCGCGTGCCGATGGCGCTGCGATAGCGCAAATACTCTCCCATACGCTGCGCCGTTTCCATCAGCTCCGGGCTGCGGATCAGCGGCACGAAGGGGCCGTACAGCGCCCCGCGCGGGCCGTCGATGATGGCTTGCGCGGCCGCGCGCTGCTGCGGGTCCAGCTGGTCCAGCGGCAACGGGGGCAAGCGGTCGAGATCGCTACCGGCCATCAGGCGGTCCAGGCGACCACGTCCTGTTGCTGTTCGCCCAGGCCGGCGATACCCAGGCGCATGCTGTCGCCTTTTTTCAGGAAACGCTGCGGCTTGCGGCCTTGGCCCACGCCCGGCGGCGTGCCTGTGGCGATGACGTCGCCCGGTTCCAGGGTCATGAATTGCGACAAATAGCTGACGATCTGCGCCACCGTGAAAATCATGGTTTGCGTATTGCCCGTCTGCATGCGCTTGCCGTTGACTTCCAGGTACAGGTCCAGATCCTGCTCGTCGATGACTTCATCGCGCGTCACCAGCCACGGGCCGACAGGACCGAAGGTGTCGCAGCCCTTGCCCTTGTCCCACTGGCCGCCCCGCTCCAGCTGGAACGAGCGCTCGGAAATGTCGTTGACGACGCAATAGCCGGCCACGTATTTCAAGGCGTCCTCTTCGCTCACGTATTGCGCACGCGTGCCGATGACCACGCCCAGCTCCACTTCCCAATCCGTCTTCTTGGAACCTTTTGGCAACACGACATTGTCGTCCGGGCCATTCAGGCAAGTGATGGCCTTCATGAACACGATGGGTTCGGCGGGGATAGCCATGCCGGATTCGGCTGCGTGATCCGCGTAATTGAGGCCAATGCCGATGAACTTGCCGACTTTCGCCAGCGGCACGCCGAAGCGTGGGTTGCCGCGCACGAGGGGCAGCGTCTTTTCATCGAGCTTGGCCAGCTTGCGCAAGGCCTTGTCGGACAGTTGTGCGCCGTCAATATCGGCAATCACGCCGGACAGGTCGCGCAGTTTGCCTTCTTCATCGATCAGGCCCGGTTTTTCCTTGCCTGGACGTCCATAACGAACGAGTTTCATAGTCTTCCTTGGAGTTGATCATTGCCGCTGTGCAGGCTGCCATTTTACCGGATGGCCCGGCACGCCTGTAGCGGTCTATGAAAAACATCGCAAGTCCCGGCAGTTGCAAGGCCGCCAGCACGCCGAACGCCGCCTGGTAGGCCTGCGGCGGATACTGCTGCTGGCTGTTCAGGGGCCAGCAGCCGAGGATCAGGCCAAAGCCCGCCTGCACCAGGAAGGCGCCCGTGAAAATGAGCAAATTCAGGCAGGTGGCCGCCCTGCCCGTCAGGCTGGCCGGCATGCTTTGCGCGACGATCGCATACTCGAGCCCCGTCACCGTGCCCAGCAAGGTAAACAGCACGGACAGCAATGGCAGGCTGGGCACCACATTGCACGCCATCGCCACTTGCACGGCGACAAACAGGACGATGCCGGCGCCCGCCACTTGCATCGGTTCAATCGCACGCCGCCCGGCCCATTCCGTCAGCATGCCCATGCCGATGGCGCCGAAGATGACGGCCGCCATGCCCAAGTACAACAAATACGCGACGTTGTCGTCGGACAAGCCGCCCACGTCGGCCAGCCAGCGGCCTATCCACAAGCCTTGCACGCCAAAGAACACCGTGTGCGGCAGCAGGATCAGTGCGATGGTGCGGCGAAAAGCGGGATCGCGGTACACGCTCCAGACGCTGACCTTGCTAACCTTGCTCGTGCCAGCGGCAGGCGCGGGCATGGCTGGCGACAGCAGGCGGATCAGCAGCCCGATGGCCAGCGCCGCCAGCGCCAAGCCCAGGAACACGCCGCGCCAATCCGTGTAGTGCAGAGCCAGTTTGACGGGCATGGTGGCCGTAGCCGCGCCCAGGCCGCCCACGGCGATCAGATAGCCATGCACGGAAGGCAGGCGCGATGGGGCGATGGCGCACGAGACCGCTTTCACGGCGGCCATGAAACAGCCACCCAGGCCCGCCCCCATCAAGGCGCGTGCCCACATCAGCTCGGCAAAGCTGTGGCCCCGGCTGAACAGCCACACGCCCAGGGCCGCCAGCGCCAGCAGCCACAGTTGCACCGTACGGGGGCCGTAGCGGTCGAGCGCCATGCCGATCGGTAGTTGCACCAGCGCAAAAGCGAGAAAAAAGGCGCTGGTGAGCAGGCCCAGCTGGGCTGGCGTGAGGGCGATGGCGCCCAGCAACTCGGCCGTCAGCACGGCATTGACGCCGCGCAGCAGGCACGACAGATAATGCCCGAGCGCGAACGGCAGGAACACCAGGCAAAACACGGCCACGCCGCAGCGGGAAGAAGCGCCGGCGCCGTGCATGCTCAGGCGGCCTGTGCCAGGCGGATGATTTTGTGCGGCACCTGGGGCACGGGTTCATCCGTTTCAAAGAAAAACTTGTCGTGGCCGAACGCGGGCTTCAAATGATCCAGCCACGTCGCTTCCGCATCGAATTTCGCATAAAACGGCCGGCGCACCCAGTCCGGGTTGCGCGCCTGCAAAAATTGCAGGGCAAACAGCTTTTCACCATGGATGGTGACGATACCGTCGATGACGACCTTGCCGGGAAAGGCGCTCATGGAAGGCCCACGCACCGTGCGCGACAGGCCCGACACCATCTGATAGGCGGCCTGGAAAATCTCGTGCGCCTTTGCCAAGGGCAACTCGAAATAGCCGCGCGGACCCGTGTCCCGTTCGACAAACATGTAATACGGAATCGCCCCCAGACGCGTGCCCGTCTGCCACAGCTCGGCCCAGCTTGCCGGGTCTTCGTTGATGTGACGGATCAGCGGCCCCTGCATGCGCAAGGTGGCGCCCGTGGAGACGATGCGTTTCACAGCTTGCTGGGCGATGTTCTGGCGCAACTCGACGGCATGGCTGTAATGGCCCATCACGGCCAGGTTCTTGCCCGCCTTGACGATGCGCTCGAACAGGCGCATCAAATCATCCGCATCGCGGTCGGACACGAAGCGCTGCGGCCAATACGCCACCGCCTTGGTGCCGATGCGAATGTTCTGGATATGTTCCAGGCCCGGCGCCAGCAGCGGCTCCAGGTAGGCGGCCAGTTGCCGCGTGTTCATGATCATCGGGTCGCCGCCCGTGATCAGCACGTCCGTCACCTCCGGATGCAGTTTCAGATAGGCTGCCAGCTCATGCGACTCGCGCGCATCGAACTTCATGTCGTCCATGCCGACGAACTGGGGCCAGCGGAAACAGAAAGTGCAATACGCGTGGCAGGTCTGGCCCGCGCTGGGGAAGAACAGCACCGTTTGCGCATATTTATGCTGCAGGCCCCGCACGGGCGCATCGTTGACTCGCGGCACGTTATGCGTCATCTGGCCGGCAGGATGGGGATTCATGCCCAGGCGCAAGCCATGCACATAGGCGTCGATGGCCGCCTTGTCCTGCTTGACCAGCACCAGGTCGCGCAAGTGCGCGTACTGCTCGGGCGGCAGCATGTCGCGGTGGGGAAAGACGAGGCGGTAGATGGGATCGTCAGGGATATTGTTCCAGTCGATCAGCTGATCGAGCACATATTCATTGGTGCGAAACGGCAAGACGTGCGACACCACCTGCACGGCTTCGCGCTGCTCTTCCGGCAGCCATTCCCACTGCCGCGCCTGCTGAATGGTTTGCCGTGTGTACGGCTTGAACTTGGGTGAAAACGGCTCGGTAATGAGTGCGGACACGATCGGCTCCTTGCCTGTAAATAGCGATAACTTTCATGAAATTGGCCCCATATCGGCCAATCCCAGCCTTTTTCTCCCGCATGCGAGACCACCTCGGCATGCTGTGAAAGTCATCATAGTTCTTGCCGTGCAGAACCAAATTGCTGCATATCAACAAGCCGTCGATACGTTGCAAGCTGCCTACAAGCAACACTTTAGTTTGTTCCATCGCAATCTGAGGCGGACTTCGGCGACGTAAATTACGACTTGGCAACACATCCCTCGATATCACAAGGAGCTTTCATGAAACGCTTATTCACGGGTAGCCTGCTGTGCCTGGCATTTGCCGGCGGCAACGTCAGCGCCGCGGTCGAACCAACGGAAAAGGACGCCATCGCCATGGCCGAACGGGGCGCCACCTTCATGAAGGCGCATGGCAAGGAAGAAATGATGAAGAAAATCACGGCAAAAGACCCCGATTTCGTGCAGGGTTCGCTGTATGTCGACATGCGCGACATCAAGACGGGCATCGTGCTGGCCCACCCCATCAATCCTTCCATCGTAGGCAAGGATCTGACGGACGTGCCCGATGCGAATGGCAAGAAATATCGCCGTGAAATCATCGAACTGGCGCAAAAGCAAGGCAAGGGCTGGGTCGACTACCAGTACAAGAATCCCACCAGCGGCAAGATCGAGCCGAAGACCACCTACATCCTGCGCGTCAACGATGTGGTGCTGGAAGCGGGCATCTACAAAAAATAAGACAGGGGCGGCGCGCACGCCGCGCGCCGCCTGCGGTTGGAACAGCCATAGCCAGGAGGCAAGCATGCTCAATCAATTACGCATCGGACCAAAATTATTGCTGGCGCCCACCCTGGTCTTGCTGCTGCTGATACTCAGCTCGAGCGGCGCCTGGTATGGCATGGTGCGGCAAAATGCCTCGCTGGAAAACATGGTGCGGGTACGCATCACGCATTTGAAGGCGGCCGCCGACGTACTAGGCGAGGCCAGGCAGGTGCACGGCAATATGTACCAGTTGCTGTCGTGGACGAATGGCAGCTTCGCCAAGGCCCGCCTCGATACGCTGGAGCAACAGATCAAGGCGCGCCATGCGGCCATCGGCACTCAGCTGGCCACGCTGCGTACCACGGCCACGGGCGCCGAGCGCACCCTCGTCGATGCGGCCATCACGGCCCTGGCCGGCTATCGCAAGGCCGTGCTGGAAACCATGGAAATGGCGCAGATGGACCAGTCGATCGCCACCAATTCCATGCTCAAGGCGGAAACCCAATTCGTCCAGTTCAATACGCAGCTGACGCAGCTGTCTGCCCTGGAAACAACCCTCAGCAACGAGGCCCATGCGACGGCCAGCGCCGAGTTTCGCAGCCTCGGCTGGAGCTTGCTGCTGACGGTGCTGCTATCGATCCTCGTTTCCATCGTCGTGACCATGCTGGTACGCCGCGCCATGCTGGCAGAGATCCGCGGCATCGCCGACGCCGTGCAAGACCTGGCGGCGGGCAAGCTGACAGCCGGCGCGCCCAAGCAGGGCAATGACGAAATCGCCGCCACCTCGCGCGTGCTGGATCAGACCATCGCCCACCTGAACCAGACCTTGCGCACCATCATGGACGCCGTGCAATCGATCGACACGGCCTCGCGGGAAATTGCCACCGGTAATCTGGATTTGTCGGCGCGCACGGAAATGCAGGCCAGTTCGCTGGAAGAAACGTCGAGCGCCATGGAAGCGCTGACGCAAGCCGTCAATGACAATGCCGACAACGCCCAGCTGGCTTGCGAGCTGGCGGGGCAAGCCTCCACCCTGGCCGTGCAAGGGGGCATGTCGATGCAGCAGGCGGTAACGACGATGGCGACGATACGCGCCAATTCGCGCCAGATCGTGGATATTATCGGCGTGATCGATGGCATTTCCTTCCAGACCAATATCCTTGCGCTGAATGCGGCGGTGGAAGCGGCGCGCGCGGGCGAGCAAGGCCGCGGCTTTGCCGTCGTGGCGTCCGAAGTGCGCACCCTGGCGCAGCGCTCGGCCCAGGCCGCCAGGGAAATCAAGACCCTGATCGCCACCTCCGTCACCACCATCGATGGCGGCAGCGTGGCCGTGCAGCAAGCGGGCGACAGCATGGGCGCCATCGTGGCCTCGGTGCAGCAAGTCAATGCAATCATCCAGCGCGTGAAAGAGGCCAGCGCGGAGCAGGCGTCGGGTATCACGGAAGTAAATCAGGCCGTCACGCAAATGGATGACGTCACCCAGCAAAATGCGGCCCTGGTGGAGCAGGCAGCGGCGGCGGCGGCCAGTTTGCAGGACCAGGCCGTCAAATTGTCGGCGGCCGTGGCCGTGTTTACCCTCGGCCCGCTGGCGCCCGCGCAGCCCGCATCGCCTGACGAGGAAGCGTTCCGGCATCCGGCCAGTGCGCAGCAGGAGCGGCGCGCACTGCACAGCCCGCTGCGCGGCATGCCCGGCTTGCACGGCGCAAACACGGCGCCACAGCGCCGGCGCAGCTAGGCAGTTGGCATGCGCATCGGCTTGCTCAGGTAGCGCGAACCAGCCAGCACGAAGCGCCACGGCGTGTCCATCGCCTTGGAAATACCGATGCGCGGGCCTGCGTGCACCATCACCTCTTCCTCGCGCGCCAGCAGCATGAATGGCGGCGCATCGAGCGCCAGCCGGTTATGCATATGCGTGACACCGAGCGCCTGGCACACCTTGCCCGGCCCCGAGCACAGCAGCCGCGCATCTTCGACGCCGCGCCGTTCGCGCATGGCATCGAGTCCCACGAGCGGCTCGATCGCGCGGATCAGCACGCCCGCACCATGGCCCGCTTCGCGGCACACAAAGTTCAGGCACCAGTGGATGCCGTACGAACGGTAGACATAGGCGTGCGCGGGCGGACCGAACATGGCCGCATTGCGCGGCGTCATGCCGCCATACGTGTGCGAGGCAGGGTCGAGCCGGTCATACGCTTCCGTTTCCACGATGCGCCCGCCCACGCCGTCGACCAGCACGGTCACGCCGATCAGCTGGCGCGCCACGCTGCTGGAATCGTCCGCAAAATCGATACCCGCGAGGATTTTTTTCATCCGGCAATTGTACCGCCGTGCATCCCGCCGCACACCTTGCCCGGCCTTGAAAACAAATAAAACTTGCTCTTTTCATCATGAACATCTTCATGGGCAGCGTCGTAAAATGAGGAAAATCGGGGCTGGAGCAGGCCAAAACAGGGATTTTTGCGACAATATATTGCAGAGATGAACTATTGCCATGCATAAACAGCGATAATCGTCGGGCACTGCGCCAGACGCTCATGAAGCGGGCAGCGGCAGCGCGCACAGAATAAGCACCGGGCACAAAAATGATGATGAAAGCGTGATGATGAGAGCGGCAGCGCAAAAGCAGGTAGTGCAGGAAGATCCGGTCGACGCCTTGATGCGTTCCATCCGTATCCCGCCGCGTCCCAGCCTGCTGGTCGACTTGCAGCGCGAACTGGCGGAACAGGACCCGTCGCCGCGCCGCATCGCGCGCATCATCGCCGACGATGTCGGCATGTCCGGCGCTTTGCTGAAACTGGCCAACTCGCCGTTCTATGGCGCCGCGCGCAAGGCCAAGTCCGTCGAGCAAGGTATCAACTTTCTCGGCATCAACCAGTGCAGCGCCATGATGACGGGCTTGCTGGCACGCCAGGCGCTGGAAGCGGAAGGCGTGGAACTGACCAACTTCTGGGATGTATCGGCCAAGCGCGCACGCGCCTTGGTATTTACCTCGCGCAAGCTGCGCATCGCCCCGCCCGACATCGCCCACACCTTCGGCCTGTTCTGCGATATCGGCGTGCCCCTGCTGATGAACCGTTTTCCCGACTACGTCAACACGTATGCGGCGGCGGCCAACGATGCGCAGAATTGCTTTACGGCACTGGAGGACGCGCGCCACCAGACCAACCACGCGGCCATCGGCTGCTTGCTGGCGCGCAACTGGGGCCTGTCCTCCGATGTCTCCTGGGCGATTTTGCACCACCACGACTACACGGTGCTGGCCGACCCGTCCACGGACGACGCCATCCGCTCGCTCGTCGCCCTGTCCTTGCTGGCCGAAAAGGGCATTCAGCGCTACCATGGCAACAGTACTTCGCTCGAGTGGGACAAGGGCGGCGAACTTGCCTGCCAGCATCTCGGCCTGTCGCAGGAAGAAGCCGCCGACTTGCTCGACGAATTGCACGAGATGTTCGATACCGACCATTGAGGTACGGGGCGGCTGCGTCCCCCTGTATCATTCGCCCGGCGTGAGGCAAGCAGCCTCGACGCCCGTTCGCCTGACTTTTACCCTGATAACCAATTGATCGCCATGCCCAAAAATAAGCGCCCTGTCCCCCGTAAATCCGCCAACACGCCAGAAGACAAGGACGAGTCCGTCACGCGCATGCTGTGCACGATGGCCCTGAACCTGGCGGAGCAGGAAGACAGCGAATCGCAGGGCACGGTGCTGGCCGAGCAAGCCGTCGAGTTCGGCCGCCTGATCCGCAAGGCCTTGAATCAAAAGAAGGATGAAATCCTGTACGACGCCATCGAGCGTTCGAAATACGAAGACGTGGGCGCCTACCAGTACCTGCGCAGCCATATCGAGGAAGCGGCCGCCATTTCCGTGATCCGCCGCGAGAATGCGCCGGCTATGGAAATCAACGCCTTCGTCGTGCCCCTGCTGGTGCAAAGCACGGGCGGCCTGAAGGAAGCGGACAGCTTCCAGGACCAGGACGCGTTCGAAGCGCTGGTAAAAAGTTTCCAGCAGGCAGAACTGGAAAGCGCCAAGGCCAAGGTGGTCCTGATGAGCCATGCCTACGACCTCGACGAAATCGACCGCATCACCTATAGCCACCTGCACGAGATGGTGCGCGATGCCTATAGCTCGATGACGGACAAGAAGATCGTCGCTACGCCGGGCCTGGAAAACAGCATCGTCGGCTGGAGCGAGACGGCTTTCGGCCCGCAGGACACGGCCGTCGAACTGCGCTTCCTGCTGGGCTTTGCCTTGAAACGCGTGGACGACCCGTTCTATGCGGAACCGAAGGACGAAGCGGCGCTTGACGCCTGGTTCGACGCGCGCATGGCCCGCTACCAGCAGTGGACGACGGAAGTGGGCGAGCTCGTCAAACGTTGCCTGGCGCCAGCCGGCAGCGCCCTGGAAGTGAGCTTCCTCTACCAGGATTTGTTCCACGGCGGCAAGGAACAAGGCATGAGCGAGTACGCGATGCTGCAGATGATGTCCGGCATCAACCATGCACTGGCGGAAAACAAGGTGGACGCGGCCGACGTCTCGGTAGTCGTCGGCCCGGCCGATGAACATGGCGAAATGCTGCTGCGCGTCAACGTCAGCACGGCGGGCGGCGAACTGCTGCACAGCGCCGACAAGCC
>NZ_LBCO01000024.1:807077-850581 GCF_000988085.1 Janthinobacterium sp. KBS0711
TGCAGGACGAAGTCGACGACATCTGCGACGCGCTGGCCACCATCGGCGTGACGCAACTGTCCGTGGCGCTGAAATTCGATGCCAAGGGACAGCCGCTGGAAGCGCAGCCGTACGCGCCGGCGTAAGCTTTACAAGGGCTGAAGTGTTTTCCATTGCAGCAACTTGGCGCCATACGCGAGCGTGTAAGCCGGGCTGCTCGACGGCAAGCTGACGATGCGGTAGCGCTGGGCGTGTTCGCCCAGCACCTTGATGCCCAGCTTCGCGGCCGTGCCGCCATTGAAGGCGATCGTCCGCAGCCGCGGCAGGCTGGCGGCCAGGGCCACCAGGTCGTTATCGTCGCGGTCGCGGATATTGCTGTCCAGACTGCCCGTGCGCTGCGCCTGCGCCACCACGTCCCACAAGCCCACGCCGTGCGCCAGCAAGGTCGCCAGACGTTCCTCATAGGGCTGGCTCTTCAAATCCACACCCAGCACCTCGCCCAGCAGCATCCAGAACTTGTTTTGCGGATGCGCATAGTACTGGCTGTGCGCCAGCGATTTTTCGCCGGGCAGGCTGCCCAGTATCAGCAAGCGCGTGCCGGCGTCGACGACGGGAGCGAAACAGCGCTTGCGCGGGTCGGCGGCAACGTCTGGCAAGAAGGCTGGGCTATTCAAATGAGATGTCCGGAAGGGAAAACGAAGGGCCATTTTACCCGGCCACGCGACGGTGTAGAATTCCCGCACAACCTTTCTCCCACACACGAGACCGCCCATGCGCACCATCGACACCCTACTGGCCCAGTATGGCGAAAGCCACCGCAACCACGTCAATGAATGGGTACACATCGTGTGCGTGCCGCTGATCGTTTTCAGCTTGCTGGGGCTGCTGTGGAGCGTACATCCCAGCGTGGCGCTGCTCGGCAGTATTCTGGCCTTATACTATTACTATAAGCTGTCGCGCCCGTTTGCGGCGGGCATGCTGGCGATGCTGGCCGCCATGCTGGGCCTGTTGCTGCTCATGCCGGCGCTGACCATCCTGCCCGTGTCGCTGGCGCTGTTCGTGCTGGCCTGGATAGGCCAGTTCATCGGCCACCAGATCGAAGGCAAGAAACCGTCGTTCCTCGACGACTTGCGCTTTTTGCTGGTGGGGCCGCTGTTCGTGCTGGGATTTTTATACCGGCGCCTGCGGTTGGCGTATTGAGCGGCAAGCGGTTACGTGTAGCTGGTAACAGATTTTTACCATTCGTAACTAGTTATCTGCAGCAAGTGTCCTTATGATAAGTCATCATCTGCCGGTCGACGCAATCGGCAACCAACTTTTGTCCAAGGGAGTCCCACATGAAAGCACCAATTATTGCAGTGGCATTGCTCGCCACCCTGGCCGGCTGCGCCGTACAACCGAACTCGGCAAATGTCTACAATGCGCGCCAGGCGCAAAATGAACAATCGGTACGCATGGGTACGGTTGAATCCGTACGCCAGGTGACCATCGACAAGGGCGAAACGGGCACGGGCGTGCTGGCAGGCGCGGCGCTGGGCGGCGTGGCCGGCTCGGCAGTCGGTGGCGGCAAGGGCGCCATCGCAGCCAGCATCCTCGGCGCCGTCGCGGGCGGCATGGCCGGCAAGAGCATCGAAGCGAATGCCTCGAACAAGCCCGGCCTGGAAATCACCGTGCGCCTGGACAACGGCGACATGCGCGCCATCGTGCAAGACGCGGACGAACTGTTCCGCCCGGGCGAGCGCGTGCGCCTGCTGTCCGACGGCCGCAAGACCCGCGTCACGCACTGATCCGCTTCCCGGCGCATGCGCTCAGCCGAATGCGCCGGCAGCGAGCAAGACTGAAGGGTGCAGCCAGATGGCAATCACCGCCGTCACGACCACATACACAAGCACGCTCCATACTTTGATCTGCAGTGAGGCTGGCATGGCGGTCCCCTTCAAAGATGCAATCGGAAAAATATTTACTTGATAATAAAGTAAATATTTTCATAAATTCAACATTTTCCAGAAGCACTGCGCTGGCTCAATCCTGGCTGTCTCCTGACGACACATTGAGCAAACTCGACCGCACTCGCCATCCCCGCGCGATGCCCGTATACTTGCGCGATGTCCTCTCCTCTCCTGTTCATCATTGCCTGCCTGATCTGGGGCTCCACCTTCTGGGCCATCACCTTGCAGCTGGGCGATGTCGCCCCCGCCGTTTCCGTGGTCTACCGTTTCGGCCTCGCGTCCGCCACCCTGTTTGCCTGGTGCGCCGTGCGCGGCGACCGCTTGCGCCTGCCTTGGCGCGCGCAAAAATGGATGCTGCTGCAAGGCCTGGCCTCGTTTGCCCTCAGCTATGTGTGCACCTACAGCTCGGAACAATACCTGGTCTCGGCCCTCGTCAGCGTACTGTTCGCGCTGATGGTGTTCTGGACGCCGTTGCTCAACCGCATCGCCTTCGGCACACAGATCACCTGGAGCACCTGCTGCGCGGCATTCGTCGCCATCTGCGGCATCGTGCTGCTGTTTTACCAGTCCATCGGCGCGGCGCTGCAAGATATTCTGGGCGGCGGCAATGGCCATTTTCTGCTCGGCTTTATCCTGGCGCTGGTGGCTACCGTGTCGAGCACGGCAGGCAATGCCCTCGTCATGAAAGTGCGCGAACATTCGGGCAACGTGATGCTGACCATGGCCTGGACCATGCTGTGGGGCACCTTGATGGTGGCCGCCTGGGCCATCGCCACGGGCCAGTCCTGGCAGCTGCCCACGCGCCCCAGTTACTGGATGGGATTGGTGTACCTGGCCATCTTCGGCTCGGTGATCGCCTTCAGCGCGTATTTCACGTTAATCGCCCGCATCGGCACCCAAAAGACCGTGTATATCGGCGTCGTCACGCCCGTCATTTCCGTCCTGCTGTCGGTGCAGTTCGAACACTACCGGCCCGCCGCCATCGAATGGGTGGGCATGGTGCTGTGCCTGTCCAGCGTGGCCTGGGCCCTGACGTCGGGCGCGCGCAAGACGAATACCATTGCTTCCCTTTCCACCACTCCATCAGCAAAGGCAACATGAGCACCTCTTCCTCCCTCGCCATCCGTCCCGCGACCGCATCCGACGTGGCCGCCATCTTCGGCATGATCCATGAACTGGCCGTGTTTGAAAAACTCGAACACATGATGATCGCCAGGGAATCCATGCTGCACGACAGCCTGTTCGGCGCCCATCCCGCGTGCGAAGCGCTGGTCGGCGAGGAAAATGGAGAAGTAGTGACCTTCGCCCTGTTCTTCCATAATTTTTCCACCTTCCTGTGCCGCAAGGGACTGTACCTGGAAGACCTGTACGTGAAGCAATCGGTGCGCGGCAAGGGTTATGGCAAACAGATGCTCGTGGCGCTGGCGCAACTGGCTGTCGAACGCGATTGCGGCCGCTTCGAATGGTCGGTGCTGGACTGGAATGAAAACGCGATCAACTTCTACAAGGGCATGGGCGCGGACGTGATGCCGGACTGGCGCATCTGCCGCGTCGCTGGCGATGCCTTGACGCAATTGTCGGCAGGCACGCCAACATCGGTCTGATGAGGGAACTGTAAGCGTAAGTTCCAAAAAAATCCCCGCGGGCTAGCGGCACCGCGGGGCAGAACCCATTGTCAAGTGGGAGGGGGAGAATGCAATCAACGGTTATCAATATAAACGCTGCCGCTCGCGATAGCGCAGACCTTTACATTTGCTTACCGGGCCTTACATTTGACTTAAATCCGCTAACCAAGTGTCACCAGGTGTCGCTGGGATGACACTGATTATTTCCGTGGTTCAATCAATGTGCCGTGCAAGCCGATATGTTGTTGCGCAACCCCACTGCCACCCTGCGATTTTCTATAGATTTGGTACACTGTCAGGCAGGCGATGCAGCCAGCAACCACGGCAAAAATGACCATGCGACGCTCCTTGAATATGCTTGAGGGAATCAGGGGCCCGCGGCTGATGATGATCAGGCGAGCAGGGAAAATTCAGTGTGGCATCTTCGGCCTTGGGAGCATTGTGCAATGTCAAACGCGCCAATTTGACGGGGTCATGGCATTTGATATGGCACAAAGTGGCAGCATTCCGCTCACACAAAATGAACGCATCGTTACGCATCTGGGAGCCACATCATGAATGTCTCTGCCAAACCGCTCGTCATGAAAATCTACCGCGCCTACCTGCGCTCCCGCCTGGAGCGCTACACGCGCGACTTGCAAGCCATCGCCGAACAGCGCGAGAACGACTTCCAGGCCGAACGCATCCTGCACCAGGCCGTCGTCTCGGTGCGCTCCAAACTGCACTCGCTGTAACCGTGACGCCATCAGTGCTGCCGGCCGGCCACGGCCCAGCGCTCCACCAGCTCGAACAAGCCTTGCGTCAGCAGGGCCAGCACGGCTGCGGGGATCGCGCCGGCCAGCAGCATGTCGTTGTCATTGAGCGCCAGGCCGATGGTGATGCGTTCGCCGTAGCCGCCCGCACCGATGAAGGCGGCGATGGTGGCCGTGCCCACGCTCATCACGGCCGCCGTTTTCACGCCCGCCAGCATGACGGGCAAGGCCAGCGGCAAGTCCACGTGCAGCAGGCGGTCGCGCTTGTTCAAGCCCAGCGCCAGCGCCGCCATGCGCAAGCCTTGCGGCACCTGCAAGATGCCCGTGCACGTGTTGCGCACGATGGGCAGCAAGGCATACACGAATAGGGCCACCAGCGCCGGCACCGTGCCGATCATGCCCAGCACCGGAATCAATATCGCCAGCAGGGCCAGCGAGGGCACCGTCTGCAGCACGCCGACGAAGGCCAGCACCGTTTGCCGCAGCGGCGCCGAAAACGCCGCCAGCACGCCCAGCGGAATGCCGATCACGCACGCCAATGCCACCGACAGCAGCACCAGGGTCAGATGCTGGCGCGTCAGGGTCCACAAATCGTCGCCGATGATTTTATCGAGCAGCTTGCTGCGCGCGGCGGCCGGTTTGTTCGCCTGCGTGCCGGACGCCAGCCACTGGCGCGCCACGTCGGAAAAAGTCTTGCCATCGATTTCCACGGCCGCATTCATGGCGATCATGTCGCTCTCGCTGATACGCCCCTGCAAGCCTTGCAACGCCAGCCAGGCGGCGGGAAAACGCTGCGGCACGTCGAGCCGGTACAAGAGCATGGCGTCGTAGCGGGGAAAATACTGCTGCGTGTCGGCCAGCACGCGCAAGCCGTACTGGCGTATCTTCGCGTCCGTCGAATAGATGTCGATCACGTCCACCTGGCGCTGCGCCAGCGCTTCATAAGCGATGCCGTGATCGAGTCCGCGCGGGCGCTGCGGCAAGCCATAGCGGGCGGCCAGGCCCGGCCAGCCATCGACCCGGCCGATGAATTCATGCGACAGGCCGAATGTCAGGGCCGGGTACTGCGCCAGCTGCGCCAGGCTGGCGATGGTTTTTTCATCGCTGCGCACGGCCAGGGCATAGGTGTTGTTGAAGCCCAGTGGCACGGCCACGCCCAGGCCCAGCGCCGCCAGCTCGCGCCGCATCTGCGCCAGGTCGATGGCTTTGTCGTGCTTGAGGATTTCGCTGCCGATGGTGCCCATGTATTCGGCATACACGTCGATGCTGCCCGCCTGCAGCGCGGCCAGCACGATGGCCGTGTTGCCCAGGCCCTGGCGGTGCTCGGCCTTGACGTGCGGCGCGGCGCTCTGCTGGAGGATTTCGCCGAGAATATACGATTCCGTAAAACGCTTCGAACCCACCTTCAGGGTGCCGCCATCCTGAGCATGCGCGGGCGCGGCGGCGAAGAATAGCAACAGCAGCAGGTAAGACAAGGAGTAAACAACACGCACGCGGCGCTCCAGGACGGATAATCAATCCGGCAAGCTTACCACCGGCGCACGCCAGACACCGCCATGCACCACGCCCGCGCACGGGTTCAGACCCAGCGCATACGCCAGGTCGGCCGGGCGCGCGATGCGCCACAGGGCGAAATCGGCGCGCTTGCCCACCACCAGGCTGCCCGTTTCATGCTGCAAGCCCAGCGCGCGCGCCGCATGCAGCGTGCAGCCGGCCAGCGCTTCCTGCGGCGTCAGCCGCCACAGGGTGCACGCCATGTTCATCGCCAGCAGCAAGGACGTCATGGGCGACGTGCCCGGGTTGCAATCGGTGGACACGGCCATCGGCACGCCGGCCGCGCGCAAGGCCATGACAGGAGGTTGCTGTACTTCACGCAAAAAATAGTACGCGCCCGGCAGCAGCACGGCCACCGTGCCATGTTGCGCCATGGCGGCGATGCCCTCGTCCGACAGAAATTCCAGGTGGTCTGCCGACAGGCCATCGTAGCGGGCCACCAGCGCCGCGCCGCCCTGGTCCGACAACTGCTCCGCATGCAGTTTCACGGGCAGCCCCAGCGCCTGCGCCGCGTCAAACATGCGCTGCGTCTGCGCCGGCGTAAAGCCGATGCGCTCGCAAAACGCGTCGACGGTGTCGACCAGTCCAGCGCCAGCCAGCCGGGGCAGCATCTGCGCGCACAGCAGCTCGATATAAGAGTCGGCCTGGCCCGCATACTCGGGCGGCAGCGCGTGCGCACCGAGGAAGGTGGTGCGCACGGACACGGGCAGCTGCTCTCCTATCCTGCGCGCCACGCGCAGCATCTTCGCCTCGCTGTCCGCGTCGAGGCCATAGCCGGACTTGATCTCCAGGGTCGTTACGCCCTCGGCCAGCAGCGCCAGCACGCGGGGCAGGCTTTGCCGCAGCAATTCGTCGTCGCTGGCCGCGCGCGTGGCGCGCACGGTGGACATGATGCCGCCGCCGGTGCGGCTGATGTCTTCATAGCTGGCGCCATTCAGACGCGCCTCGAATTCGTCGCTGCGGTTGCCCGCATGGACGATGTGCGTATGGCAGTCGATCAGCCCGGGCGTCAGCCAGCAGCCCTGGCCGTCGTGCAGCACCGCGCCGCTGGCCGGCAGCTCGTCGCCGGGGCCGAACCACGCGATACGGCCATCCTTGACGGCGATGGCCGCGTCCAGCAGTTCGCCATAGCCATGCTCCATGGTGGCCAGGTGGACGTTGTGGATGACCATATCCCAGTCTTGCATGGTGTTTCCTTCCTAGATGAACAGGTCGACACGGAACACGGCCGTGCGCTGCAAGGCGTCGAGCCGCCAGTCCGGCGCATCGTCGGCGTCGAGCAGCAGCGCGTCATGGCGGGCCAGCGCGAACTGCTGCTCGCCACCGCGCGCCAGCACGTGGCCTTCGCCGGCGACGAACAGCAGGGTCGCCGCGCTGCGCCGCGCCAACTTGCCCGGCGCCGTGATTTTTTCCAGCTGATGGCGGCAGCGGTCGCGTCGCGTCATCACATTGAAATCCGTCGTCGGCCCCTTGACTTGCGCGAATACGGCCGCTTCGCCGGGAAACCACAGCATCGGTTGCGCCGCGCTCAAGGTTACCTTGCGCGCGCCGTCCAGCGTCAGCTGCACGCTGTCGCCATCGACCAGCATCAAACTGCGGTCGATGCCGGGAAAGCTGGAAAATGGCCCGCTGGCCGTGATCGTCGCCAGGCTGATACGCCAGTCAAAATCGTCGAAACCGGCGCCAGGGGGAGCGATCGCGATTTCCGTCGTGCTGCCGCCGCCGTTTTTCCACGGCGCGGCGCGCAGGTATTCCTGCGGGATGAAGGTCGCCATCAGAGTGCCCTCAGTTGCGCCAGGGTGCGCTTGTAGGCGGTGGCGATGGCGTCCTGCGCCACGTGGCGCCCATCGCGCACCTGCCACTGGCCGCCGCACAGCACGTCGCGCACCAGGTTGTCGTTGCCGCAGAAAAGTACGCTGCCCAGCACATCGGCGATGGCCACGCCGCACAGGTTTACATGCGCGTCGTCGAGCACCAGCAAGTCGGCGCGGCAGCCCGGCGCCAGGGCGCCGAGCTTGCGCCCGGCCGCCTGCGCGCCGCCCTGCAAGGCCGTTTGCCACAAGTAGTCGCCCACATGGCGTTGATCCGGCGTGGCGGCCACATTGCGCTGCTGGCGCTGCAAGCGCTGGCCATATTCGAGCCAGCGCAATTCCTCCACCGGCGACTGGGATACATGGCTGTCGCTGCCGACGCCGAAACGCCCGCCGGCGGCGATGAATTCGGCCAGCGGGAACAGGCCGTCGCCCAGGTTCGCTTCCGTCGTCGGGCACAGGCCCGCGACGGCGCCGCTGGCGGCCATCAACGCCACCTCGTCAGGCTGCACATGCGTGGCATGCACGAGGCACCAGCGCGCATCGACGTCGACCTGGTCGTACAAATACTGCACCGGGCGCCGGCCGCTGTAGTCCAGGCACTGGCGCACCTCGCCCTGCTGCTCGGCGATGTGGATGTGGATGGGGCTGTCCGCGGGCAGCGCTTGCGCCACTGCGCAGATCTGCGCCACGTCGGCCGCGCGCAGCGAATGCGGCGCAAAGCCCACCTCCACCTGTCCGCCGCGCTGCGGCGCCAGCGCGTCGACGATGCGCAAGACATCATCTGCACCGGTGCGAAAGCGCGCCTGCTCGGGTTTGAGGGGCTGTGCGCCGAAACCCGCATGGCTGTACAGCACGGGCAGCATGGTCACGCCGATGCCGCTGAGGCGCGCCGCGGCCAGCACCCGTTCCGCCGTTTCGGCAGGACGTGCATACAGTGCGCCGGCCATATCGCGCTGCAGGTAGTGGAATTCGCACACGGCCGTGTAGCCATGGCGCAGGCATTCGGCAAACAGCTGCGCGGCGATGGTTTCCATTTGCTGCGGCGTGATGTGGCGCGCGAAGCGGTACATCAGCTCGCGCCAGGTCCAGAAGCTGTCAGGGCCATCGCCGGCGACTTCCGTCATGCCGCCCAGCGCCCGCTGGAACGCATGCGAATGCAGGTTGACCATGCCGGGCAAGACATACTCGGCCACTTCCGTGCCAAGAGGCGCTGCGGCGTTGTCCGTCACCGCCGTCAAATCGCCCGTCGCATTCCACTCCAGCAGCACGTCGCGGCGCCAGCCTTGCGGCAGCAGCGCGTGGCGCGCGAACAGACAGCCGCTCAACGCGCCACCCATGCCACGGCCGCTGCCATCATCTGGCGCAGCAGCGGCTGCACCTGTGCCGCCAGGTCGGGCCGGTAGCCGAAAGGCGCCGTCTCGTCCATGTACAGGCACTGGCACATCTCCAGCTGGATCGCATGCACGCGGCTGTCCGGCTGGCCGTAATGGCGCGTGATGTGGCCGCCCTTGAAGCGGCCATTCAGCGCGACCGTAAATTGATCCTGCGCGCGCGCGATATCGACCACGGCCGACGTCAGGCCGCCATCGCAGCTGGCGCCGTCGGCCGTACCGAAATTCAGGTCGGGCAGCTTGCCGTCAAAGAAGCGCGGCACGCGCGAGGCGATGGAATGGGCATCCCACAGCACCACGGCGCCATGCACGCGCAGCAGCCGGTCCAGTTCCGCGCGCAGCTGCGCGTGATACGGCGCCCAGTAGCGCTGCAGCCGGCGCTGTACATCGGCCGCATCGGGCTCCTTGCCGGCCAGGTACAGCGGCTCGCGGTGGAAGGTATCGTTGGGCAGCAAGCCCGTCGTATCCTGGCCCGGATACAGATTCGTGTCTTCCTGCGGGCGGTTCAAGTCGATGGTGTAGCGCGACCAGCGCGCCGACAGCACGGACGCATCCATCTCCTGCAAAAAGCCATACAGCTCGCGCAGATACCAGTCCGTGTCGGCCTTGACCAGGGCCTGGGGCGTCATGCGCGCGGCAATATCGTCGGGTATGTCGGTGCCCACGTGGGGCATCGACACGAGCAGCGGGATGCTGCCTTCGTTGAAGCGGAAATCCATGCTTGTCTCCTTGCGCCCGCTCAGGCGTACAGCGGGGCGAACAAATTCTTGCACTTGCTGCTCAACTCACCCTGCAGCACCATCTGCTTGGCCGCTTCGATATCGGGCGCGAAGAAGCGGTCGGCGTCGAAGAACGGCACTTTCTGGCGCAGCTGCTGGTGTACATGTTCGAGGTGCGGCGAGGTTTTCAGCGGACGGTGGAAATCGATGCCCTGCGCGGCCGCCAGCAGCTCGATGCCGACGATGACGGCCGTGTTGTGCGCCATGTCGTCCAGGCGGCGCCCGGCGAACGTGGCCATGCTCACATGGTCTTCCTGATTGGCGGAAGTGGGCAGGCTGTCGACGCTGGCCGGATGGGCAAGCGATTTGTTTTCCGACGCCAGTGCGGCAGCCGTCACGTGGGCGATCATGAAGCCGGAATTGACGCCCGGATCGCGCACGAGGAAGGGCGGCAGGCCGGAGAGCGTGGCGTCGATCAGCAGCGCGATGCGGCGCTCGGCCAGCGCGCCGATTTCAGCAATCGCCAGCGCCAGGGTGTCGGCTGCAAAGGCGACCGGCTCGGCATGGAAATTGCCGCCCGAGACGATCTCCGCCTGCCCGTTGGGACCATCCTGGAAGATCAGCGGATTGTCCGTGACGGCATTGGCTTCGATCAGCAGGGTGCGGCCCACATTGCCGATCAAATCGAGGCAGGCGCCCATGACTTGCGGCTGGCAGCGCAGGCTGTACGGGTCCTGCACGCGCTCGTCGCCTTCCAGGTGCGAGGCGCGGATCGCGCTGTGCGCCACCAGCTGGCGGTACATCTGCGCGGCCAGGATCTGCCCCGGCTGTCCGCGCACGGCGTGCACGCGCGCGTCGAATGGGGAATCGCTGCCCTTGGCCGCATCGAGCGACAGCGCGCCCGTGACCATGGCCGCTTCCAGCAGGCGCTCGGCCATGAACAGGCCATGCAGCGCCAGCGCGTTCGACACTTGCGTGCCGTTGATCAGCGCCAGGCCCTCTTTTGCCGCCAGCACGACGGGCGCGATGCCTGCCTGCGCCAGCGCTTCGGGCGCCGCCATCAATTCGCCGTTGACGCGCACCTCGCCCACGCCCAGCATGGCCAGGGTCATGTGCGACAGCGGCGCCAGGTCGCCCGAGGCGCCGACGGAACCCTTGGCGGGAATGGCCGGCATGATCCCGGCGTTGTACAGGGCGATCAGGGTGTCGACGATCAGCGGGCGCACGCCGGAAAAGCCGCGCGCCAGGCTGCCGATCTTCATCAGCATGATCAGGCGCACGACGGCGTCCGACAGCAGTTCGCCCGTGCCGACGGAGTGCGACAGGATCAGGTTGCGCTGTAATTGCTCGAGCTTTTCATCGGGGATGCGCGTCTTGGCCAGCAGGCCGAAACCCGTGTTGATGCCGTAGGCCGCATCGCCCTTGGCGACGATGGCTTGCACGGCGGCGGCCGATGCCTCGATGACGGGATACGCTTCGGCGGCGAGGATCAGCTTCGCGGGCGCGGCCCAGACGGCGCGCAGGTCGCCCAGAGTCATCGCGCCCGGTTTCAGGGTCCAACTTTTGGAGTGCTGTGTCATGTTTGCTTTCACTTCGGATTAAGCATCGGCAGGTTCAGGTTGTTGCGCTTGGCGCAGGCGGCCGCTGTTTCATAGCCGGCATCGGCATGGCGCATCACGCCCGAGCCGCTGTCGTTGACCAGCACTCTAGCCAGGCGTTTCGCCGCGCTTTCCGTGCCGTCGGCCACGATGACCATGCCCGCATGCTGAGAATACCCCATTCCCACGCCGCCGCCATGGTGCAGCGAGACCCAGGTGGCGCCGCCGGCCGTGTTCAGCATGGCATTCAGCAGCGGCCAGTCGGAGACGGCGTCCGTGCCATCCTTCATGCTTTCCGTCTCGCGGTTCGGGCTGGCGACGGAACCCGTATCGAGGTGGTCGCGGCCGATGACGATGGGCGCCTTCAGCTCGCCCGTGCGCACCATCTCGTTGAAGGCCAGGCCGGCGATGTGGCGCTCGCCCAGTCCCAGCCAGCAGATGCGCGCCGGCAGGCCCTGGAAGGCGATGCGCTCGCGCGCCATGTCCAGCCAGTGGTGCACCTGCTTGTGGTGCGGGAACAGCTCCTTGATCTTCGCATCCGTTTTATAGATGTCTTCCGGGTCGCCCGACAACGCCACCCAACGGAACGGCCCGCGCCCTTCGCAAAATTGCGGGCGGATGTAGGCGGGCACGAAGCCGGGGAAGTCGAAGGCGTTCTGCACGCCCTGGTCGAACGCCACCTGGCGGATGTTGTTGCCGTAGTCGACAGTGTGCACGCCCATGGCGTGGAAATCGAGCATGGCTTGCACGTGGGCGGCGCAGGAATCGGCGGCGGCCACCGTCAGGCGCGCATGGCGCTGCGGGTCTTGCTGCGCCGCCTTCCAGTCCGACACGCTCCAGCCGCGCGGCAGATAGCCGTTGACCAGGTCGTGCGCGGACGTCTGATCCGTCACCAGGTCCGGCACCAGGCCGCCCGCCTTGGCGCGGCGCACCAGTTCCGGCAGCACTTCGGCCGCGTTGCCCAAGAGGCCAATGGAGATCGCTTCCTTGCGTTCGGTATGGTATTTGACCAGTTCCAGGGCTTCGTCCAGGCTGGCCGCCTGCCTGTCCAGGTAGCGCGTGCGCAGACGGAAGTCGATGCTGCTTTGCTGGCATTCGATATTGAGCGAGACGGCGCCCGCCATGGTGGCGGCCAGCGGCTGCGCACCGCCCATGCCGCCCAGGCCCGCCGTCAAGATCCAGCGCCCGCCCCAGTCGCCGCCGAAATGCTGGCGGCCCGCCTCGGCGAAGGTTTCATACGTGCCTTGCACGATGCCCTGCGTGCCGATATAGATCCAGCTGCCGGCCGTCATCTGGCCGTACATGAACAGGCCCTGGCGATCGAGTTCGTTGAAGTGTTCCCAGTTGGCCCATTTCGGCACCAGGTTGGAATTGGCGATCAGCACGCGCGGCGCATCCGCGTGGGTCTGGAACACGCCCACCGGTTTGCCGGACTGGATCAGCAAAGTCTGGTCGTCTTCCAGTTCGCGCAGCGAGGCGAGGATCTGGTCGAAACAGGCCCAGTTGCGCGCTGCGCGGCCGATGCCGCCGTAGACGACCAGGTGCTGCGGATTTTCCGCCACTTCCGGGTCCAGGTTGTTTTGCAACATGCGGTAGGCCGCCTCGGCCTGCCAACTCTTGCAAGCCATGACCGTGCCGCGCGGGGCGCGGATGGTACGGCTGGCATCAAAGCGTGGATCGGTGTCCATTGTGCTGTTCATGCTGTCTCCTCGTAGGGTGCGAGCGGACATGCGTGGTCCGCTCTGGTGCTCCCAGCATAGGTTGTCTATACAACCAAGTCAACAGATTTTTGCAAGCGAAAACTAGCTATTTTTTCTCGAACACGCGCTTGCCCGCCACCCACGTCTGCAGCACCTGCGTCTTGCCGATGGCGGCCGGTGCCACCTTGAACAGGTCCTGGTCGACGACGATGAAGTCCGCCCATTTGCCCGCTTCCAGGGTGCCGATGACCTTTTCCTGGTACGCCGCCCAAGCCGCGTCCAAGGTAAAGCAGCGCAGCGCTTCCGTCACCGTCATCGCTTGCTGCGGGTACCAGCCGCCGGCCGGGAAACCCTCGCTGTTCTGGCGCGTCACGGCCGCGTGGATGCCCTCGAACGGGTTCGGCGACTCGATGGGGAAGTCCGATCCGCAGGCGATGCGCGAGCCTTGCTTGAGGAAGGTACGCCATGCATACGCGCCCTTGATGCGCTCGTGGCCCACGCGCTGCTCCGCCATGTTCTGGTCGGACGTGGCATGTGTCGGCTGCATCGACGGCACGATGCCCAGGCTTTTGAAACGGGGGATATCGCTCAACTGCACCACCTGCGCGTGTTCCATGCGGTGGCGCAGACCCACGCTGCGGTATTGCGCGGTCAAGGCCTGGTAACCATCGAGAATTTGATGGTTGCCGGCGTCGCCGATGGCGTGCACGTTCACCTGGTAGCCGGCGCGCATGGCTTTTTCCATCTTCGCGCGCATGACATCATCCTTGTAGAACAGCAGGCCGCTGGTAGAGGGATCGTCGCTGTACGGCGCCAGCAAAGCCGCGCCGCGGCTGCCCAGGGCACCGTCGGACAGCAATTTGACGGCGCGCAAGGCGTACATGTCGCGCGCATAGCTGTTCAAGGGGCCGCTTTTCGACAGCGCGTCGAAGTCTTCCGTCGTGTCGGCAATCATGCCGTACACGCGCACCGTCAGCTTGCCGTGGTCCGCATAATCGCGGAAAAGCCGGTCCTGCATCTGGCCGATGCCCGCATCGTGCACGCTGGTCAAGCCCACCTGCGACAGTTGCGTCAGCGCGCCATCGAGGGCGGCGCGGTTTTCCACGTCACCGGGCTTGGGCAGCACGGCGTCCATCAAGTCCATGGCGCTGTCGACCAGCACGCCGGTGGCGTTGCCATCCGCGTCGCGAACGATCTTGCCGCCTGCGGGATCCGGCGTGGCGCGCGTGATGCCGGCCAGCGCCAGCGCGCGGCTGTTGGCCCAGCCCGCGTGGCCATCGACCCGGCGCAGCCACACGGGCCGCGCACCTTCCGCCGCATCGAGTTCCAAAGTCGTGGGAAAGCGCCCCAGCTTCCATATCTCCTGGTTCCAGCCATTGCCTATGATCCAGCTGCGTTGCGGATGCGCGCGTGCGAAGTCGCCCACGGCTTGCACGGCAGCCGGCAGCGAGGTGGAACCGTACAGCATGACGCCGCTGGCAATCGTCCCCAGGCCGAACACGTGGCCATGCGCGTCGATCAGGCCAGGCAGCACGGTTTTTCCCTGTACGTCGATATGCGTGGCGCCCTTGGCCGCCTTGCGTTTTACCTGCGCGGCGCTGCCGACGGCGAGGAGCTTGCCCGCATCGTCAAAGGCCAGCGCCGTGAAGCGCACCACCTTGCCGTTTGCATCGAGCGTATAGCCGTTGGCATTGTCGATGACCGTGTCGGCATGAACGTGGCCAAGGGCGCCCAGGCAGGCGAGAACGAGCAGGGCGCGGCGCGGGATCGGCATTTCCATCTCCAAGTCTTTTAATTAAGTAAATAAGTGAAAAGACGAGTGTATAGAAATTGGCAAAATGGTCAATCAGGCAGCGTGAGGTTTCCGTACCATGAGCCAGTAATCGCAACCTGTGACGGCTTCCCCATACCGCCCCGCCACCGCGAAGCCCAGGCGGGCATAGAACGGCAGGCTGCGCTCGTTGTATGTCTCCAGAAAGCATGCGGCGCCGGCCGCATCGACGGCCGCCAGGCCAGGCGCCAGCACGGCCGCGCCCAGTCCCCGGCCCTGTGCGGCGGGATCGATGCCGGCGATCGACAGATACCACGCATCCTGCAAACCATGCGGCGCCAGCGCGTGCTCCATGTTCTCGACGATGGCCGTGAAATGGGCGTAGCCCTGCTCCCCCAGCAGCGCGCGCAACGCTGCCTCGCGCTGCGCATACGCGGCCTGGCGCAGTGCTGCCGGCGTATCCGTCGTCCAGATCGCGGCGCCATTGCCGGCCTCATTGCACACCTCGTCAGCCAGGTCGACGCGCCCCGCCTGCTCCCCCTCGGCCAGCGCCAGCGCGAAGTACGCTTCCAGCATCGCCAGCCGCGCCGCTTCGTCCTCGCCGCAAGCCACCGTGACGGTGCGGTAGAACGGGTCGCCGATCAGGGCGGCGGCCAGGCTGCGGACGGTGCGGGAGGTGTCGGTGGGAGATGGGCTGGACATGGTTCTCTTTCTTTTCGTGGAAACGCCGGCATCTTAGCGCAAGCGTGCAGGCATTGCGCCTGGCCAATACCACCAGGACACCACGGGCTGACACTGGTATTTGCGCGGAACGCCATGGCCGAGCATCATGTCGCGCGACCTTACTTGGCCGCCTCCTCCGGCTTGTGCGCCGGCGCCCTGAACCACTCCTCCGGCGGCACCACCTGCGATTCTTTCGGGTCATCGATGTAATGCGGCGACGTGATCTGCACGTCGAATTCGTTGAAGACGTCGATGATGTTCTGGTGCAAGCGGTTCAGCACTTCGGCGCGCTGGCGGGGGACTTCGGCGCTGGCGTAGGCGACGAGGCGGTATTGCACATAATAGTCTTGCAGGGCCAGCTGCATCACGTACGGTTTTGGCGAAGTGGAAAGTTCCGTGGTGCGCGAGGCGGCCAGTTCCAGCATGGCGTGCACTTGCCGCCACGGCGTGGCGTAGCCGATGGTGACGGTGGAGTCGAGCACGAAGCCGCCGCCGGGCTGGGCGCGCGAGTAATTCTTTGTCGTTTGCGACATCACCCACGCGTTCGGCAAGGCGACCTCTTCGCCCAGGCCCGTGCGCAAGCGCGTCTCAAACATGCCCACGTCGACCACCGTGCCTTCGCTGTCGCCCACGCGCACATATTCGCCCTTGCGCAGGGCGCGCGTGTACATCAGGATCAGGCCGCTGGCGCCCTGGCCCACGATGCTCGACGCGCCGATCGACACCATCAGGCCGACCAGTACGGACAGGCCCTGGAAGGCGGCCGTGTGCGAGCCGGGCAGATACGGATAGGCCATGGCCAGGGCGAACAGCCAGATCACCACGCTGGCGATGCGGCGCGTCGGCAGGGCCGTGTCCTTGTCGAGCCAGCCGATTTGCAATTCGCCGCTTTCCACGCGCTTGAACAGCGAGGCGGCCGTGGCGGCGATCAGGCGCGCGATGGCGAAGATCACGCACACCAGCACCAGCCCCGGCAAGGCGCCGATGATGGCGTGGAAGACGTCGGCCGCCACGTCGAACAGATAGCCGCTCAGGCTTTCGCCCCAGGAACGCGTGTACGGCAAACGGCCCAGCACGAAGGCGGCCCACAGATAGGTGGCCATCAGGCGCAAGCCCCACAGCACGGCGCTCAGCAGTTGGTAGGCGAAGGCGATGTAATGTTCGGCGTCGAGCACGCGCACATTCTTCAGGCGCACGTCGCGCAGGCGCGAGGCCAGCAGGATGCCGCTGCGGCGCTTGGCCCAGCGGTAAAAGCGCGTCAAGCCCATCCACACGAGCCAGAACACGAGGGTGGCGGCCGCGCACACGGCGGCGGCGATGGCCAGGTAGCGCCAGCTGCTTTGCTCGCGATAGTCAAACACAGCCTTGCTCAGCTCGGCGGCTGCCGTTTTCGCCACGCTTTCCGTCGTGTCGCCAGCCAACTGGTTGACATCGCCGGGCACGACGACGAACAGCTGCACGCCATCGAGCAGCACTTGCGTGCCTTCAGGAATCATGCGCGTGCTCGCCTGCAAGGGGCCGTTTTTTGCCAGCACGCTTTCCAGGCGGCGCTGCGCACCGATGGCACGCTCGTCGGGCGGATAGCCGGCCAGCGCGGCGCGAAAGACGAATACCTTGCGGTTGGCGAACATCAGCGGCGCCGTCCTGGCCGCAGCTTGCGACGGCGCCACGACGGCCCCGGCCTCCGCAACGAGCGCGGGCACGGCATCGTCCGCATGGGCTGCGGGCAACAGGAAAATGGTCAACAGGCACAACAGGCGGAGCAACGCGGACATGGCGGAAATGAAAGAGTGACAAGGAGCAGCCATCATGCCATGTAATCATGGAAACTCAAGCGCCCCAGCTACCGTTCAGCTCGCATCGTGGAAAATGATGCCCAGGGTGTGACGCAAGCCCGAGCGCAGGCGCGACACGCCGTGGCGCATGTTCACGCGGTAACTGCCGCGCGTGCCGTTCACGGGGCGCAACGCAACGGGAAAAAGGACGGCGTCGCCCTGCGCCAGCGGCACGACCTCGGCGCGCGACTGCATGCGCGGGCGCTGCTCCGTCAGCACGAACTCGCCACCCGTGAAATCGTCTTGCGGGCGCGACAGCAGCACGGCCAGCTGCAACGGAAACACATACTCGCCATACAGGTCCTGGTGCAAACAGTTGTAATCGCCTTCGCGGTAGCGCAGCAACAAAGGCGTGGGCCGGGTTTGCCCGGCCGCATGGCAGCGCGCGAGGAAATCGGCGTGGCTGGACGGAAAGCGCGTCTCGATGCCCATGCTGGCGTGCCAGCGGTTGGCGATGGCCGCCAAGGGGGAATACAAGCCCGTGCGCAAGGCGGCCACGATATCGGGCAGCGGATACGCCCAATACTGGTACTCGCCCTGCCCAAAACCGTGGCGCTGCATCACCACACGGCTGCGAAAGCGCGACGCATCGTCGTACTGGGCCGCCAGCGCCGCGCACTGCGCGGGATCGAGCAAGCCCGGCACGACGGCGCAGCCATGCGCATTCAGCTCATCTTCGATCTGGTGCCAATCCAGCGCCCTCACCGTTCGCCCTCGCGCTCGAGCAGCGCCTGCTTGCGCTCCACGCCCCAGCGGTAGCCGGACAGCGCGCCATCGTTGCGCACCACCCGGTGGCAGGGGATGGCGACGGCCAGCGCATTCGCGGCGCAGGCTCCTGCCACGGCGCGCGCGCCTTGCGGGGCGCCGATGCGGCGGGCCAACTCGGCATAGCTGACCGTGCTGCCGGCGGGAATCTCGCGCAAGGCTTGCCACACGCGCTGCTGGAACACGGTGCCGCGCACGTCGAGCGGCAAGTCCAGCCCCAGGCCCGGCGCCTCGACCAGGCCGACGACTTGCGCCACCGTCTGTTCATAGTCGGCTTCCGCGCCGCGCAGCTCGGCTTGGGGGAAGCGGTCCTGCAAGTCGCGCAGCAGCACTTCCGGGTCGTCATCGATCAAAATCGCGCAGATGCCCTTGTCCGTGCTGGCCACGAGAATGGCGCCCAGCGAGCAGGCGCCGATGGCAAAGCGGATCACGGCGCCGCTGCCGCCGGCACGAAACGCGCCCGGCGTCATGCCCAGCAAACCGGGCGTGGCCGCATACAGGCGGCCGCTGGAATTGAAGCCGGCCGCATACAAGGTTTCCGTGACGTTTGCCGCGCCCTGCAAGCCGGCCTTCAGGCGCTCGCCGCGCCGCGCCGCCGCGTACGCTTTCGGCGTGATGCCCGTGTGCACCTTGAAGACGCGGTGGAAGTGAAAGCGGCTCATGCCGGCCGCCTGTGCCAGGCTGTCCAGGTCGGGCAGCTCGTCGCTGGCGTCGATCAGCCGGCAAATGTCGGCCACGATGGCCGCCTGACGCTGGGCCAGTGGCGGCAGGTTCGGCTTGCAGCGCAGGCAGGGGCGAAAGCCGGCCGCCTCCGCCTGCTCGCACGTGACGTGGAAAGCCACATTGCGGCGCAAGGCAGGACGCGCGGCGCAGGAAGGCCGGCAATACACGCCCGTCGTGCGCACCGAATAATAAAAGACGCCGTCGGCATCGGGCGCGCGCCGCTGCAGGGCATCCCAGCGTTCATCGTCAGTCAGGTAAGCGTGTTCCATGGCGAACTCCGTGCAAGTCAATATTAAGAGCCTATCCCAGTAGATGAATACATCCCCTACTGGGATAGGCTCCAAGTCACCAGCATAGCCAGCACCCGCGCGCGCCACACTCCGGCGCTTGCTTTTGAATTCAAAAAAGGCTGGCGGCAGGCATCGTGCTCGGTGCTAAAATCGGCCATCGCGCCTCCAGCCGGCGGCGCGCCCTGCCCGCGCCCCGGAGAAACCGCATTGGACGACCACAATACACAAGAAAATACGCCCATTTTCCAGCGCATCAAGGATTTTCTGCTGGCCGGCATCGCCGCCGGACGCTGGAAGGAAGGCGACGTGATTCCATCCGAGCAAGCCCTCGTAAAACAATTCGGCGTCTCGCGCATGACGGTCAACCGCGCCGTGCGCGAACTGACCAGCGAACAGGTGCTGACGCGGCGCCAGGGTTCCGGCACCTATGTGGCGCAGCAAAAATACCAGGCGACCTTGTTGGAAATCAAGAGTATCGCCGATGAAGTGCGGGCACGCGGACATATCCACCGCAGCAGCTTGCAATTGCTGGAACGCACCAAGGCATCCGACTTGCTGGCCAAGCAATTCGGCCTGCCGCCCGAGCACCCGCTGTTCCACTCGCTGATCGTGCATTTTGAAAACGGCGTGCCGATCCAGGTGGAAGACCGCTGGGTCAATCCCGAGTGCGCGCCCGACTACATGACGCAGGATTTTTCCAGCATCACGCCGAACGAATACCTGATGGCCGCCGCGCCCCTGCAAGGCGCCACCTACAGCATCGAGGCGCTGTCGGCGCCGCGCGACATCGCCGAAATGCTGGCCATCGACACGAAACAGGCGTGCCTGGTGCTGCGCCGCCAGACGCGCTCGGGCGGCAAGATCGCCTCGATCGCCACCATGTGGCATCCCGGGCACCGCTATCAGTTCGCGGGAAGTTTTACTTGAGGTCAGACATCGCGATTCGTTAGCACGATTTCGCGCCAACTTTCTCACGAATTCTCACCAAATCGCGAAAAAAACAGCCATTCCGGGACAAAAAAAATCCCGTTTTGGCCGTTTCAGAACTTAACTACTGCGAGCAAATATTCGATGCTATAGTTGCCGCCAGAAAGCGCCGCAGGCGTTTATTTGAGCGCGCATCATGCACTGTCAGACCAGTTCCATCATGCCCCAGAAAGGGATGCATTTGTCGTATTGCAGCCACACGAGTTTCAGCGCATCACGCCCTCGGCGCCCTGCGCTGCACCGGCTCGCTCATACGATGCTGGCGGCAGGCATGGCGCTTTCGTTGCCGGTGCAGGCGGCGGTACCCGGCATGGCGCCAACATTGCTGTGGCCGTACGCAGCCGCCAGCGCCACCGCCCTGGCGGGACTGGCTTGCTGGCAAGCCTGGCGGCTGCGGCAACGGTTGCACCGCCTGCTCCTGCCCGCGCACGCCCTGGCGGAACAGGATGCCGGGCAAGCCTTGCGCGGCGCGGCCTTGGCTGGCTGGACCTGGCGGCGCCAGTCCGGACGGCTGCAGTTCGCGCCCCAGTACCAGGACGTGCTGGGCGACAAGAGCGCCAAGCTTGAGCATGTCCTGGGCGACTGGCTGGCCGAAGTGCACCGCGACGACCGCGCGCGCCTGAGCCTGGCATTTCACCAGCATCTGGATGGCCAGGCGCCCGGCACCTTCAATTGCGAATTCCGATTACGCCACAGCGATGGCCACTGGCGCTGGCTGCTGGCGCGCGGCGCCGTGCTGACACGCGCCTCGGATGGCGCCGCCACGCAGGCCAGCGGCATCATCTGCGATATCAGCGAACGCAAGCAGGATGAGCAATCGCGCATGCGCTCGATGCTGGAAGCGGCGCCGGAAGCCATGCTGGTGGCCGACGTCGAGGGCAAGGTGCATTACGCCAACCAGATCGGCGCGCGCTGCTTCGGCTATCCGCTGGCCGAATTGACGGGCATGTCGCTGGAGCAATTGGTGCCGGAAAGCACGGCCGGCCAATCCGCAGGCGACCCGCAAGGGCGGCACAGCCTGCCGGGCCGCGTGATGATGGCGCGCCGCCGCGACGGCACGCACTTCCCCGCCAAGGTCAGCCTGTCGCCGCTGCGCATGGCCGGCCAGGTGTTTTCCATCGTCTCGCTGCGCGACATGACGCAGCGGCAACGCGCCGAGGAAGCGCTGCACGCCAGTTCGGAGCGCTACCGCCTGATCGTGCAGACGGCCGCCGAAGGCATCTGGATGACGGATGCGGACGGCAAGACCACCTTCGTCAATCCGAAGATGGCGCACATGCTCGGCTACACGGTGCAGGAAATGCTGGGCCGCCCCCTGCTCGACTTCATGGACCGCGACAGCCAGCTGCTGATGCAGCGCCGCCTGGCCAGCCACGGCAGCTTCGCCAGCCAGCCGGACCAGGTCGATTTCCGCTTCTTCCGCAAGGACCAGTCCAGCCTGTGGGGCTTGCTGTCGAGCACCAGCATCCAGTCGGACAATGGCGAGCCGGGCGGCACGCTGGCGATGATCACCGACATCACGGAGCGTCGCCAGGCGTCGATCGCGCTGTCGAACTCGAGCCAGCGCATGGCGTCCGTGTTCGGCGCCGTGACGAACGGCCTGGTGGTGCAGGACAGCCACGGCCACATCCTGGAAAGCAATGCCGCCGCCGAGCGCATGCTGGCGGCCAGTCCGGCCAGTCAGTCCAACCGCAGCCTGTGGCAAGCCATCCACGAGGACGGTTCCCCTTTCGACCAGCGCAGCCACCCCGTGCACATCACCCTGTCCACGGGTGTCGCCATGCGCGACGTGCTGATGGGCGTGCAGCAGCCCGACGGCAGCCTGTCGTGGCTGTCCGTAAATACCGAGGCCATCCGCGATGAATACGGCAAGGTGGGCATGGTGGTGGCCAGCCTGACGGACATCACGTATCACAAGCGCAGCGAAAGCGCCTTGCGCGAACTCAATGAACATCTGGAAGAGCGCGTGGCGCAGCGTACCGAACAGCTGGACCAGGCCAAGCAGGTGGCGGAAGAAGCGAGCCTGGCGAAGGGACAATTCCTGGCCAACATGAGCCATGAAATCCGCACGCCGATGAACGGCGTGATCGGCATGGCGTACCTGGCGCTCAAGACGGATCTGGAACCGCGCCAGCGCGATTACCTGGAAAAAATCCGCTTTGCCGGAGAGCACTTGCTGGGCATCATAGACGACATCCTCGACATCTCGAAAATCGAGGCGGGCAAGCTGGAAATCGAGCGCGTCAACTTCAGCTTCGACCACGTGGTGCAAACCCTGATGACGGTGGTGGCGCCGCGCGCCGCCGGCAAGAACCTGGAATTGCTGTTTGAAATCGACCCGCAATTGCCGGCCGTGCTCGTGGGCGACCCGCTGCGCCTGGGGCAGGTGCTGATCAACTACGCCAATAACGCCATCAAGTTCAGCGAACAGGGCAGCATTACCGTGAAAGTGCGCAAGGTGGTGGCGGATGCCAAGCACTGTCTGGTGCGCTTTGAAGTGTGCGACCACGGCATCGGCCTGTCGCAGGATGAAATGAGCAAGCTCTTCCAATCTTTCCAGCAAGCGGACACGTCCACCACGCGCGAATATGGCGGCACGGGCCTGGGCCTGGCCATCTGCAAGCAGCTGGCACAGCTGATGGGCGGCGACGTGGGCGTCGACAGCCGCCCCGGCGCCGGCAGCACCTTCTGGTTCACGGCCAACCTGGGCATTTCCGACCAGGCGGCGCCCGCCATGCTCGACAGCATGGTGCAGACGGCGGCCGCCATGCGCGCCAGCGCCGATGCGGCCCTGGTGATGCGCACGCTCAAGCATGCGCGCATCCTCCTGGTGGAAGACAATACCTTCAACCAGCAAGTGGCGCTGGAATTGCTGGAGGAAGCGGGCGCCTCCGTCTGCCTGGCCAACAATGGCGAGGAAGCGCTCGATTTGCTGCGCCAGACCCAGTTCGACTGCGTGCTGATGGATGTGCAGATGCCGCTGATGGATGGCTTGCAAGCAACGCGCCACATCCGCGCCGACCCGCAGTTGGCGCACTTGCGCGTGCTGGCCATGACAGCCACGGCCACCAGCGAAGACCGCGTGCGCTGCCTGGATGCGGGCATGGACGATTTCATTTCCAAGCCCATCCAGCCGGCCATGATGTACCAGACCATCGCCAGCTGGCTGCCGGCGCGCGAGACGCCGCCGCCACCGGCGCGCAGCCGCGCCGCGCCCGCCTTCAAGACCACCCTGGCGGGCGATCCGCAAGTGATCGACCTGTCCATCCTGGCAAAGTTGCTGGGCTACAACCCGGAGAAAGTGCGCAAGTTCGCCTTCAAGTTCCTGCAGACCACACAGGATGGCTTCGGCGACATCGATGCGGCCCTGGCGCGCGGCGACGTGCACCAGGTGCGCGAACTGGGGCACCGTATCAAGTCGTCGGCGCGCACCGTGGGCGCCCTGGGACTGGCCGAGCTGTGCCACAACCTGGAAACCCTGGCGCCGGGCGAACCGGCCGACGAGGCGGAGCGGGCACGGCACATCGTCGCGCGCCTGTGGCCCCTGCTGGAACAGATTACCGAACAAATCATGAATAACACCAGCTTTGCCAATGACGATTAGCTACCGCCAAATTATGCTATGGCAAGGTATCGGCATCGACAGCGATGCATATCAACAGAAAGACTGAACGATGAATACTGTATCCAACCAAACAAGCCAGGAACACAATGAAGCAGGCCTGGCGCCGTTGCGCGTGCTGCTGCTGGACGACGACGTTTTCATGCTCGACGTGCTCAGCGACATGCTCGAACAAATGGGCCCGTTCGACATCCGCTGCGAGTCGCACAGCGAACAGGCGCTGTCGACCCTGAAGCAGCACCAGCCGGACCTGCTGATCTGCGACCTGTCCATGCCCGACATCGACGGCATCGAATTCTTGCGCATGGCGGCTGAAAACGGCTTCCGCGGCGGCGTGGTCCTGCTGTCGGGCCTGCATTCGGCCGTGCGCCTGGCGGCCGAGCGCCTGGCCATGGCCAACGGCCTGCATATATTGGGCACCTTCCGCAAGCCGATGGAAAGCGCGGAATTGCAGCTGATGGTGAACTTGCAATTGCAGCACACGGCGCGTCAGGCCAGCGCGCAAGCCTGATCTCAGGACCAGGCAGGAGGGGCGGGTACGGCGCTGCAGGCCAGCAGGCATGCGGCTTTGGCGCCCTGCCGGCACCTGCAGGAGCGATATGCTGGCGATATGCCTCAAGTTTTTCTGCAATAATCGCCACGCTTTGAAAAAATGGGTTATTATTTCAGCCATCCCCGCCTGCATACCTCTGGTCGCACCTTCCAAGAACATTGAATTCGTGCCCATTGTCCCCATCTTCTCATTGCATTCCAGGAAGCATGGATGGCGAACCAGCGTATGGTTAATTCCAGGCATTATTGATCCCACCCTCATTTGAGGAAAATATGAGCGAAAATATCAAACACATTAGCGATGCATCTTTTGAAGCAGACGTCCTGAAATCCGAGTTGCCAGTACTGGTCGACTTCTGGGCGGAATGGTGCGGTCCCTGCAAGGCCATCGCCCCGATCCTCGAAGAAGTGGCCAAGGAATACGCCGGCCGCATCCAGATCGCCAAGATGGACGTGGACGCCAACCAGGCAGTGCCTGCCAAGTTCGGCATCCGCGGCATCCCGACCCTGATCCTGTTCAAGGATGGCGTTGCAGCTGCTCAAAAAGTAGGCGCCATGGCCAAGGGCCAGTTGACCGCTTTCGTCGACAGCAACATTTAATGTATGATGGGCAGCGCTGCGCCCGCAGCGCCGCCTGACTGGATAGACCGGGAAGCGGCTTTGCCCTCATTCGTGCACAGCCTTCCCCAATAATTAATCAACGCCACGCAGTCCCCTCCCCTACCTTTACATCCCGTCTCGGGACACTCAACACATATGCATTTATCCGAACTAAAGGCCCTACACGTATCCGCCCTGCTTGAGATGGCGATCGGTCTTGACATTGACAACGCGGCCCGCTTGCGCAAACAGGAGCTGATGTTCGCTATCCTGAAGAAACGCGCCAAGTCCGGCGAACAGATTTTTGGCGACGGCGCCCTGGAAGTGCTGCCTGACGGCTTCGGCTTCCTGCGCTCGCCCGACGCCAGCTACATGGCGTCCACCGACGACATTTACATCTCCCCTTCGCAAATCCGCCGCTTCAATCTGCACACCGGCGATTCGATCGAAGGCGAGGTACGGACCCCGAAAGATGGCGAACGCTATTTCGCATTGGTCAAAGTCGACAAGGTCAACGGCGAATCGCCGGAAGCCTCGAAGCACCGCATCCTGTTTGAAAACCTGACGCCGCTGCACCCGAACGAGCCGCTGCGCCTGGAACGTGAAATGAATGGCCAGGAAAACATCACCGGCCGCATCATCGACCTGATCGCCCCGATCGGCAAAGGCCAGCGCGGCTTGCTGGTGGCATCGCCGAAATCCGGCAAGTCCGTGATCCTGCAGCACATCGCCCATGCGATCACGGCAAATCACCCGGATATCACGCTGATCGTGCTGCTGATCGACGAACGTCCGGAAGAAGTGACCGAAATGCAACGCTCCGTGCGCGGCGAAGTCGTCGCCTCGACCTTCGACGAGCCGGCCACGCGCCACGTGCAAGTGGCCGAGATGGTGCTGGAAAAAGCCAAGCGCCTGGTCGAAATGAAAAAAGACGTGGTCATCCTGCTCGACTCGATCACCCGTCTGGCCCGCGCCTACAACACCGTCATCCCTGCCTCGGGCAAGGTCCTGACCGGTGGTGTCGACGCGAACGCGCTGCAACGTCCAAAACGCTTCTTCGGCGCCGCGCGCAATATCGAAGAAGGCGGCTCGCTGACCATCATCGCCACGGCGCTGATCGAAACGGGTTCGCGCATGGATGACGTGATCTTTGAAGAATTCAAGGGTACCGGCAACATGGAAGTGCATCTGGAACGCCGCCTGGCCGAAAAACGCGTCTACCCGGCAATCAACCTGAACAAATCGGGTACCCGCCGCGAAGAACTGCTGATCAAGCCGAACGAACTGCAAAAAATCTGGATCCTGCGCAAGTTGCTGTACTCGATGGACGAGATCGAGGCGATGGAGTTCATTCTCGACAAGATGAAAGCCACGAAGAATAACGCCGAGTTCTTCGACATGATGCGCCGCGGCGGTTAAATTCGCCTGTCGTGTATCGTAGGTCGGATTAGGCCCGCAGGGCCGTAATCCGACAACATTGTTGGCGCAGGCGGTGGTGTTGTCGGATTACGCGCTTGCGCGCTAATCCGACCAACGTTGCGCCACGCCGATCACTCGCGATCATGCAATGCCGCTTTCGAGCGGCTTTTTTATTGCCGCCAGCCTGAAAGCGCTATATAATCTGCGGTTGCATTATTTTAACCCTGGCAAGTGATCGGCAATCGGGTCAAGAAGCAAGACGACCGACGAAGTGCTGTTTGGCTACCAAACTAGAGAGAAGACCATGAAAGTCGATACCCATCCAGAATACCGCGAAGTTGTTTTCCACGATCTGTCGTGCGATTTCAAATTCGTCACCCGCTCGACCATCCAAACCCGCGAAAAAATCACCCATGACGGTAAAGAATACCCACTGGTGAAGATCGAGGTTTCGGCTGAATCGCACCCATTCTTCACGGGCAAGCACAAAATCGTCGATACCGCTGGTCGCGTCGAGAAGTTCCGTCAGAAGTTCGGTTCGGTTGGTTCGAAAACCGCAGTCGCAGCAGGCTAATTTTTGCCGCATTGCGGCAAAAAAGGGCAGCTTCGGCTCCCAGAAAAAAGGCAGCCACGGCTGCCTTTTTTGTCTTTGGCCGCTTTACTTTATACTCGCGCATACCCGACGCCATTCGTCGCGTCTTGCCACTATTCTGATACCGATTATCGATGAAGCCAGTCCGCCTTCCCGCCGCCGCCACACTCGCGCTGCCACGATGGGCCTTGTTTGCGCTAGGCCTGCTGTACATCCTGCCTGGCCTGATCGGCCGCGAACCGTGGAAGAACGATGACGCCGCCAGTTTCGGCATCATGTGGACCATGGCGCATGGCGGCCTGAACGACTGGCTGTGGCCCAATATCGCCGGCCTGTCGCTGCCCGACGAGGGCCCGCTGGCCTTCTGGCTGGGCGCCATCTTCATCAAGCTGTTCGGCTGGATCGACGGCGACGTCTTCGGCGCGCGCATGTCGACCATCGGCATCTTCGTCGTCAGCACACTGTCCGTCTGGTACACCGCCTTCAATCTGGGCCGCCGCAACGACGCCCAGCCGCTGCGCCTTGCCTTCGGCGGCCAGCCCGAGCCGGACGACTTCGGTCGCACCCTGGCCGATGCCGCCGTGCTCATCTACCTGGGCTGCCTGGGCCTGCTGCAGCACAGCCACGACATCACGGCCGAAGCGCTGTACGTGTCCCTGATGGCCTATCTGCTGTACCGCGCCGTGCGCTACGTGGAAGGCCCGTCCGTGCGCAATGCAGCGTTGCTGGGCCTGGCGCTGGGCGGCCTGACCCTCGCACGCGGCTGGATCACGCCGGCGGCGCTGAGCATCGCCTTGCTGCTGTGCACCGTCTTCCTGCGCCTGCCGCTGCTGCGCAGCGTGCGCCATCTGGCGCTGGCCATCCTGATCGGCATCGCGCTGACCCTCGTCTGGCTGCTGCCGGGCGAATGGCTGCGTCCGTACGGCCACTCGCCGCTGCAGGCATGGATGGAGTGGAATTGCCGCCAGTTCAGCGCCCCGAGCCTGAAAAGCCTGCAATACTTCTTGCGTGTCGGCATCTGGTTCTTCTGGCCCGCCTGGCCGTTCGCCGCCTGGGCCGTGTACGCCTGGCGCCGCCAGCACCACGTGCTGCACATCGTCGTGCCGCTGACCTTTGTCGCCATGCTGGCCATCCTGGGCCTGTGCCATCCCGATCCCGACCCGAGCCAGCTGCTGCCCCTGCTGCCGCCGCTGGCCGTGATGGCCGCGTTCGGCTTGCTGACCATGAAACGGGGCGCCATCAACGCCATCGACTGGTTCTCCGTGATGGTGCTGACCATCTGCGCCCTCGCGCTGTGGCTGTTCTGGTTCGCCATCCTGACGGGCTGGCCACCGAAACTGTCGCATAACGCCCTGAAACTCATGCCCGGCTTCAAGCCCGAGCTGGACTTGCTGGCTTTCTTCGTGGCAGCCTGCGCCAGCGCAGGCTGGGTGGCGCTGGTGCACTGGCGCATCTCGCGCCAGCCGGCCGTGCTGTGGCGCGCCGTGGTGCTGTCGTCCGGCGGCCTGATCCTGATCTGGGTGCTGATCATGACCTTGTTCCTGCCGCCGCTGAACTACAGCAAGAGCTACGCCAGCGTGGCGCACCAGATTTCCGTCCATCTGCCGCCAGGCAGCAAGTGCATCAACAGCAACGTCGGCGCCGCCCAGCGCGCCTCGTTCGCCTATTTCGGCCACCTGCCGTTTGCCAGCGTGGGGCAGCAGCAATGCGATGTGTTCTTGTTACAAGACAGCATCAAGGTTCCCGACAGCAAGGAACAACTGCCCGAGCATCACGGCGCGGACTGGATCAAACTGTGGGAAGGACGCCGCCCCACGGATGACGTGGAGCGTTTCCGCCTGTACCAGCGCGTCAAGTAAGTACAAAAAAACCGGGCCAGCCCCGGTTTTTTTATGTCCGCCAGACAATTGCCGCCCGCAGGAAAAGTGTTGCCTTAAAATATAGTTAATTACCTAAATTGAACTAACATTGTTTTTTATATTATAATAGCGGACTGCGCGATGGCGGTGTCTTGCTTTCCCGCCCTATTCGTCCCCCAATTTACTATGAGATTGTCCATGAAATTATTTGCTACCCGCACCTTGCCGCTCATCAGCGCCGCCCTGTTCGCCTTCTCCTTCAGCGCTTCGGCCCAGGCCACCGTGGTTGACCTCGGCGTCGCCAATGGCTACTCGGCCTTCATCTTCGGCAACATCGGCAGCAGCGGCGCCAGCGGCTTTACCAGCGTCGGCGGCAGCATCGCCGCCGGCGGCAATATCTACCTCGACAACTACAACGTCGGCACGAACAAAAAACCAGGCAACGCCGTCAATTCGGTCGTTGCTGGCGGTAACCTGAACACGGGCTGGGGCACGCTCGGCGGTTCGGCCGTGTACGGCGTCAGCAACCCTAACGCCACCCTGACGGCGCCACAATGGTTCCCAACGAACAACATCAGCAAAGGCAACGCTTCCACCCTGGACTTCGCGGGCGCCAAGCAGCAACTGACGACCCTGTCGGGCGACGTGGCCAAGCTGCAATCGAACGGTACCGTCATCTCGCAGTACGGCAACATGACCCTGGTGGGCAATGTCAACGCCGACGTGAATATTTTCAACATCGATGCGTCGAACCTGCATAACCTGACCCTGGACCTGTCCTCGCTGAAAAGCACGGCAAGCATCATCATCAATGGCACGGCCAGCAACATCACCATGAGCGGCGGCTTCGACAATTTCGCCAGCTTCGCCAACCGCACGCTGTTCAACTTCGCCAACGCCACCACCACCAACCTGCAGAACGTCGGCATCAACGGCAGCATCCTGGCGCCGAACAGCGCGTTCTCGGGTTCGGGCGACATGAACGGCACCCTGATCGCCAATTCGGTCAGCTCGATCAATTATGGCCACGTCGCGATGAACGGCGCCGGCTTCAACACGGTCAACGTGTCGGCCGTGCCGGAACCAGGCACCTATGCCATGCTGCTGGCAGGCCTGGGCTTGCTGGCCTTCATGCGCCGCCGCACGCCAGCGCGCGCACCGCAAGCCGCGATGGCCTGAGCTTTACGCTGAATCCATAAAAAAACACCGGGCCGCGCGAGCGTCCCGGTGTTTTTTTATGGGCTGGCGAAAACCTTACTCCGTGCTCAAGCCCAAATCCGTGGCTACCTGCTTGCGCAAGACATATTTCTGGATCTTGCCCGTCACCGTCATGGGGAATTCCTCGACGAAACGCACGTAGCGGGGAATCTTGTAGTAGGCGATCTGCCCGTCGCAAAAGGCGCGGATGTCGTCGCTGGTAGCCTGCGTGCCGGGACGCAAGATGATGCAGGCGCACAACTCTTCGCCATACTTGGCGTCCGGCACGCCCACGCATTGCACGTCGAGCACGCTCGGGTGGCGATACAGGAATTCCTCGACTTCGCGCGGGTAGATGTTTTCACCGCCGCGTATCACCATGTCCTTCGAGCGGCCGACGATGCTGCAAAAGCCGTTGTCATCGATCACGGCCAGGTCGCCCGTGTGCATCCAGCGCGCCGCGTCGATGGCTTCGCTGGTTTTTTCAGGGTCGCCCCAGTAGCCCTGCATCACGGAATAGCCGCGCGTGAGCAACTCTCCCTTCTCGCCGCGCGGCACGATGCGCCCTTCCGCATCGATGATTTTCACTTCCAAGTGCGGATGGACCCGGCCGATGGACGACACGCGCATTTCGCGCGGGTCCTCGATCGATGTCTGGAAGCTGACGGGCGACGTTTCCGTCATGCCATAGGCAATCGTGATTTCGGCCATGTGCATCAGCTCGATGACCCGCGTCATGACTTCCATCGGGCAGGGCGAGCCGGCCATGATGCCGGTGCGCAAGTTCGACAGATCGTATTGCTTGAAGTCAGGATGGTCGAGGATGGCGATGAACATCGTCGGCACGCCGTGCAGCCCCGTGCAGCGCTCGGCCTGCACGGTTTCCAGCACGGCTTTCGGATCGAAGCCTTCGCCGGGAAACACCATCGCCGCGCCATGCGTGACGCAAGCCAAGTTGCCCAGCACCATGCCGAAGCAGTGGTACAGGGGCACGGGAATGCACAAGCGGTCCCGTTCGGTGAGGCGCATGGCTTCGCCGATGAAAAAGCCGTTGTTCAGGATATTGTGGTGCGTCAAGGTGGCGCCTTTCGGCGCGCCTGTGGTGCCGGACGTGAACTGAATGTTGACGGCGTCGTCAAACTGCAAGCCAGCGCTCACTTCTTCCAGGTGCGCCAGGTCGGCATTCATGATGCCGTCCATCAAGGCATCGAAGTTGTGCATGCCCGGCGTGGCGGCCGTGCCCAGGCGGATGACGTGGCGCAATTGCGGCAGGCGCGGCGATTGCAGGGCGCCGGCCCGCGAGCGGGCGATGTCCGGCACCACGTCCTGCACGATGGCCAGGTAGTCGCTGGACTTGAAGCTGGGCGACAGGATCAGCGCGCTGCATTGCACCTTGTCGAGCACGTATTCGAGTTCCGAGCGCCGGTATGCCGGATTGATGTTGACCATGATCAAGCCAGCTTTCGCCGTGGCGAACTGCGTCAGCACCCATTCGGCGCAATTCTGCGACCAGATGCCGACCCGGTCGCCCGGCTGCAAGCCCAGTTTCAGCAGGCCGGCGGCCAGGCGGTGCACGCGCTGCTGGAATTCAAGATACGTCCAGCGCACGTTCTGGTGCGCCACGATCAGGGCGTCGTGCTGGCCGTAGCGGGCGGCGATGCCGTCCAGGTAGGCGCCGATGGTGTCGCCGATCAACGGCGTCTCGTGGGCGCCGTGTACATAACTGATTGCTTGCATGCTGTCTCCGGGGTGGGTGGCGCGGCGCGCTCTTGTTATCGTCTTCGATGCAGAAAATTATAGCCGCAACCGCCCCCGCCCTGCGTCAGCTTGCTGTAATGTGCAGGCCAGCACATCCGACACTCACGGCACCATGACAGGCAACACCCAGCACACGCCCGAACAGGGCTTCATCCTGACCCGCCACTGGCGCGACACGAGCGCCGGCACGGAAGTCGATTTCTGGCTGGCAACGGACGCCGGGCCCCGTCATGTGCGCCTGCCCGTGCAGACGGCCGTCGCCTTCATTCCCATGGAGCAGCAGGAACAGGCGCAACAACTGCTGCGCGGCGAGCGCCATGCGGAGCTGCGTCCCCTGTCGCTGTGCGATTTCCACCACCGCCCCGTGCTGGGCCTGTACTGCAAGCAATACCGGCATTTGCTGAAGCTGGAAAAGCAGCTGCGCGCGCATGGCGTCGACGTGTACGAAGCCGACATCCGCCCGCCCGAGCGCTACCTGATGGAGCGCTTCATCACGGCGCCGGTAACGTTCAGCGGAGAAACGGAAGTGCAGCTGAAACCTGCGCCCGGCTACCGCTCCACATTGAAACTGGTGTCGCTCGATATCGAGACGACGGCACATGGCGAGCTGTATTCGCTGGCCCTGGAAGGTTGCGGCCAGCGCCAGGTCTACATGCTGGGGCCGCCAAACGGCGGCGATGACGCCTTGGACTTCGACCTCGAATACTGCGACAGCCGCGCACAGATACTCGAGCGCCTGAACACGTGGATGGAGCGCCACGATCCCGACGCCATCATCGGCTGGAACCTGGTGCAGTTCGACTTGCGCGTGCTGCGCCAGCACGCCGAGCGCTACCAGATACCGTTGAAACTGGGACGCGGCGGCGCCGTCATGGAATGGCGCGAGCATGGCGGCAAGCAGGAACATTATTTCGCGGCCGCGGCGGGACGCCTGATCATCGACGGCATCGAAGCATTGAAGTCCGCGACATGGAATTTTTCCTCGTTCAGCCTGGAAAACGTGGCGCAAACGCTGTTGGGCGAAGGCAAGTCCATCGACAATCCCTACCAGCGCATGGCCGAAATCGACCGGCGTTTCCGCGAAGACAAGCCGGCGCTGGCCCGCTACAACCTCAAGGATTGCGAGCTGGTCACACGCATCTTCGCCAAGACCGAGTTGCTGACCTTCTTGCTGGAACGGGCCAGCGTGACGGGCCTGGCGGCCGACCGCAGCGGCGGCTCCGTGGCCGCCTTCGAGCATTTATATTTGCCGCTGATGCACCGGCAAGGTTACGTGGCGCCCAACCTGGGCGACGTCTCCGGCGAAAACAGTCCCGGCGGCTTCGTCATGGATTCCCAGTCGGGCCTGTACGACTCCGTGCTCGTGCTCGACTACAAAAGCCTGTATCCATCCATCATCCGCACCTTCCTCATCGATCCCGTAGGCCTGGTGGTGGGTACCAGTGGCGACGAAGCCGATACCGTGCCCGGCTACCGGGGTGCGCAGTTTTCAAGGGCCAAACATTGCCTGCCGGCCATCGTGAAGCAGGTGTGGCAAGGGCGCGAGACGGCCAAGCGCGAGCGCAACGCGCCGCTGTCGCAAGCCTTGAAAATCATCATGAACGCGTTCTATGGCGTATTGGGATCGAGCGGCTGCCGCTTCTTCGATCCGCGCCTGGCCTCGTCGATCACCTTGCGCGGCCACGACATCATGCACCGCACCCGCGAGCTGATCACCGAGCACGGTTATCAAGTGATCTATGGCGACACGGATTCCACCTTCGTGTGGCTGAAAACGGCGCATAGCGACGAAGAGGCGGGCAAGATCGGCCGCGCCCTAGTGGCGCACGTGAATGCCTGGTGGGATGCCCACTTGCGCGACGAGTTTGGCCTCGAGAACGCGCTGGAGCTGGAATTCGAGACGCATTACCGGCGTTTCCTGATGCCCACCATCCGCGGCTCGGAAGAAGGCAGCAAGAAGCGCTACGCGGGCCTGGTCGGCAAACCCGACGGCAGCGAGGACATGGTCTACAAGGGCCTGGAAACCGTGCGCAGCGACTGGACGCCGCTGGCGCAGCAATTCCAGCAGGATTTGTACCGGCGCATCTTCCAGCGCGCCGCCTACCAGGACTATGTGCGCGACTACGTGGCGCGCACGGTGCGCGGCGAATTCGACGCCTTGCTGGTCTACCGCAAGCGATTGCGCCGCCCGCTCGACGATTACCAGCGCAACGTGCCGCCCCACGTGCGCGCGGCGCGCACGGCCGATGCCTATAACCTGGCGCAGGGCCGGCCGTTGCAATACCAGAACGGCGGCTGGATCAGCTATGTCATCACGGTGGCGGGGCCGGAACCGCTGGAAACGCAGCGCTCGCCCATCGACTACCACCACTACCTGACGCGCCAGCTGCAGCCGGTGGCCGACGCCATCCTGCCCTTCCTGGGCGACGATTTTTCACGGCTTGTGTCGGGCCAGCAGGATTTGTTCTAAATCAATTCTGCTTACCTGCGCGGCCAAGCTGAGGTAATATCGGCGCCTTCCGGGCTTATCTGACCCTGTCCGCGGGCGCTGTGCCCCGTGGCAGCGTAAAATACGCCATGGCGAAAGAATAAGAGCTGCATGCAGAAGAAGATGCCATTCCAGACGAGAATCGTTCGCAACAGGATTTTCCTCGCTGAAATGGCGCATAATTTACAACTATGTTGAACCAGCGGGCAGTCGCATCAGCCATCTGCCCTGCTAATTTTAGAATGAATTGACACCATGACCGAGATCACGTCCTTAAGAGACATCCCGCAAAAAAATATCTTCCGCAAGGGCGACACCTTTGTGCTGTTCGGCGAGCTGTTCGGCCGCGGCTATGTAAATGGCTTGCTGGACGAGGCGCGCAAGGCGGGCATGAATATCGTCGGCATGACGGTCGGCCGCCGCGATGAAAACATGGCGCTGCGCCCGCTGAACGCGGAAGAGCTGGCCGAAGCGGAAGCCAACCTGGGCGGGCGCATCATCAATGTGCCGCTGATGGCCGGTTTCGACCTCGACGCGCCAGCCGGCGAACCGACGCCGACGGCCCTGCTGGCCGACATGACCCTGAAGAGCTGGCAGGAAGACAAGCTGGACTGGGCGCAGATCGAACGCTGCCGCGAAGCCGGCATCGCCCGTTTCAGCGCTTCCGTGGCGAAAGCCATGGCCGAGCTGGACAGCCTGATTCCTGACGGCAGCAATGTGTATTTCGCCCACACCATGGCTGGCGGCATTCCGAAAGTCAAAGTCTTCCTGGCGATCGCCAACCGCATCTACAAAGGCCGCGGCGAGCGCTTCATGTCCTCGCGCGCCCTGCTCGACAGCGACCTGGGCAAGCTGATCCTGATGAACTTCGACGAAGTCACGGCCAACACCTTGCAGCACTTGATCGACGGCAGCGCCGCCATCCGCGCCCGCATCGAGCAAACGGGCGGCCAGGTGCGCTACAGCGCCTACGGCTACCACGGTACCGAAATCCTGATCGACGGCAAGTACCAGTGGCAAACCTACAGCAACTACACGCAAGGCCTGGCGAAGATGCGCCTGGAAAACGTGGCCAAGGCCGCGTGGGACAAAGGCATCAAGGCCACCGTGTTCAATTGCCCGGAAATCCGCACGAACTCGTCCGACATTTTCGTCGGCGTGGAGCTGTCCCTGTTCCCGCTGCTCGACGCGCTGAAAAAAGAAGGCGGCGCGGCCTGGGCCGAAGAGCAGTGGAAAACCTGCCAGGGCTTGCTGGAAGACGGCGTTGCGCTGCAAGACTTGCTCGACCGTATCGCCGCCTACAATGGCGACGCCACCAGCGTGCAGTTCCGCAACTTCGCCGCCTGGCCGATGGACAACACCCCGGAGCTGGCCGAAGTCATGATCGGCACCTCGGACGACATCACCAAGCTGCACAAGGACCGCAAGGAACTGATCACCGACCACCTGAGCTCGCTGGTACTGGAAGGCACGGGCCCGCTGATGTTCCACACCATGTCGGAACCGCCGGCACCGGTCGTCTGGCTCAACCACGACATCATCGCGCGTCAGCTGAACTCGGCTCACAACTGAGTTTGATCTAGCAGCACCACCGACGGCCCGGCTCATCCCCGGGCCGTCGGCGTTTCAGCACCTCTTTATGCCCGTACGATGGACACGCCACCGTCGGCCAGCAGCGCCGTACCGGTGGTAAAGCTCGATGCATCGGAGGCCAGGTACAGCGCCGAGCGGGCGATCTCGTCCGGCGTGGCCAGGCGTTTCAATGCATGCAGTCCCGCCACGAAGGCCAGCGCTTCGGACGTACTGGCCACTTGCCGCCCCAACGGCGTATCGGTACCGCCTGGCAACAAGGCATTCACGCGGATGCCTGCCGCGCCATACTCGGCCGCCAGGGCCTTCGTCAAGCCGATCACGCCCGCCTTGCTGGCCGCATACGCCGCCATGCCGGGCATGCCCAAGGTATGGCCGACAAACGTGGACGTGAAAATCAGCGAGCCGCCGCCGCGCGCCGCCATGGCAGGCAGCTGATACTTGGCCGCCAGGAAGGCACTGGTGAGGTTGGTATCGACCGTCGCCCGCCAGTCTTCCAGGGCAACTTCCTGGGTGGGCCCCATGGGCCCCAGGGTGCCCGCATTATTAAAAGCGATATCGAGGCCGCCAAAGCGTTGCAGCGCCAGCGCCACGGCCCCTTGCGCGCACGCGGCGTCGCCCACATCGCCCACGCAAGCCACGGCTTGCGCGCCGCCGTCCGCCAGCTGTGCCACGAGCGCATCGAGCTCCTTCCGCCGCCGTGCCACCAGCACCAGCCGCGCGCCATGGCGGGCAAACAGCCGCGCCGCCGCATGCCCGATGCCCGAGCTGGCGCCCGTGATGATGGCGACCTTGTTTTCCAGTTGCTTCATGGGATATCCCTCCAAGTGAATGAAGGGATACGATAGGACGGCAGGCCAGGCGCGGCACTCCGCTTCTTGCGCTGGAATCGGCGCGCTCAAAGAGTCTCCATACTTCTGCAAACGCACGCCAAGCATAAAACTTGCCAGATTGTGACAAATCAGTGATAATGCGTCTCGCGTTGCCGGGATGGCGGAATAGGTAGACGCACGGGACTCAAAATCCCGCGCTGGAAACAGCGTGCCGGTTCGATTCCGGCTCCCGGCACCACAGAACACTTGGTTGTACCTGATCAAACCCGCCCATCGCCAGATACTGCGGGTTTTTTTACGCCAGTGCCTGCGTGAGCAAGCAAGCCGGCCAACTGGCCGGCGCCGTCCACGCAAATCAACGTTCCTCGCGATAATAATCACAGCCCTCGAACGTGGTGCGCAGCGCCTGCTGCAGCTGGGCGTAGCGCTCCGGCGTCAAATTGAAACGCACGTCGATCTGGCCGTCGTCATCCATCTGCATGGCCGCCTCGGCATCCATCTGCACGGACAAACGGTTCGGATGCAAAATCACGGCGTGCATGTGGCCATACCAGGCGAACTCCTGACCACAGTATTCGATGTAGGGCTCGTCCATGCCCATGGCCACGTCCTGCTCGTCATACTCATCGGCGCGCTGCAGCATCAGGTAGACGGGCTCGCCTTTGCCGGCTGGCGCGGCCAGGGTGGTGATCAGGGCGTCGTCTTCATTAATGACGGACAACTCGGTGGCGGTAAATCCTGCGGACATGGCGTGCTTTCAACAAATAAATGGATGACGCCACCATAGCGCAAAAGCGCTCCGGACAACATAGCGCGCGGCGAATAAAGCGTGCCGCCTATAATGGTCATTCCATCCATATTGCACAGGAGACCGTCTTGACCGCAGCATCGCCCTACACCATCCGCCTGGCCATTCCCTCCATCGCCACCTACCAGCACCTGCGCGTTACCGCCGGCATGAGCCCAAAAGGCGCGGCGGCGGCAACCAAGGGCTTGCCGAACTCGCTGTTTGCCGTGCAAATCCTGGATGGCGACGAGGTGGTGGGCATGGGCCGCGTCATCGGCGATGGCGGCTGTTTCTTCCAGGTCACCGATATCGCCGTGCTGCCGGCCCACCAGGGCAAGGGCTTGGGCAAGCGCATCATGGGCGAGATCATGCAATTCATCGAGACGGAGGTGCCTGAAAGCGCGTACGTCAGCCTGATCGCCGATGGCCAGGCGCAAGAGCTGTATGCGCAATTCGGCTTCAAGCACACGGCGCCCGCCTCCGTCGGCATGGCGCTGACACGCTAGTGCCGGCCTGGCTGGCTTCCAGCATGGCGCTGGCGCTACTGTTGAGCGTTGCCGCCTGGCGCGCCGAGCCCGTGCTGCAGCGGCGCGGCCGCACGACGCGCTGGCTGTGGCTGGCGGCCATCGCCGCGTCCGTCCTCTTGCCGCTGGCATGGCTGCCCGGCGTGCTAGGGGCCATGCCGGCGGAACAGGCGCAGCTGAAGCTGGGCTGGTTTGTCTTGTCGATGGGCATGTTGTTGATATTGCTACTGCGCAGCGCCTGGCTGCTGTCGCACCAGCGCCGCTGGCAAAAGAGCACCTTGCTGGGCACGCCGGTATTTTTGAGCGGCGGCATCGGCCCCTGCGTGGCGGGGCTGCTGCGCCCCCGCATCGTGATGCCCGTCTGGCTGCAGCTGATTCCGCCCCAGCAACAAGCGCTGCTGCTGGCGCACGAGCGATGTCGGCTGGCCGCGCGCGATCCGCTGCTGCTGGCCGTGGCGCATGCCTTGATCGTGCTCATGCCCTGGAACCTGCCCCTGTGGTGGCAGTTGCACCGGCTGCGCTTTGCCATCGAGGTCGATTGCGACGCGCGGATGCTGGCGCACGGCCACGCGCTGCGCGCCTACGCCTTCGTGCTGCGCCGCCACGGCCAGTATTATTCGGGCTTGACTGGCGCCTCGCCCATCGTGCTGGCCGACCCGCTGGCGCTGCGGCGCCGGCGGCAGATCATGGCCAGATATACCCGGATCCGGGCGGCGAACTTGCTATAGTAGCGGCAACGCCGCGCGGCGCGCCCGCGAGCCCGGCTCCCCCCTTCGAAATCAGAGAGATACCATGCTTTACCTGCTTGCCATCGTGATCGTCATCGCCCTGCTGTACTACGTCTTCAGTGGCCGCACGCCCGTCAAACCGCTGCACAAGCCGCTCGTCTCGGTACGCCAGTACGTGCCCGCGATTCCTCCCGGCGCACCCGCGCACCACTGGAGCGACGAGGGCCGCTTTGCGTCGGAAGTGGAAAACGAAGCGATGTACCAGCCCGCCATCGCCAAACTGGCCGGCGAACACGGTCCCGGCAATGCGGAAGAAAAATGCCTGGCACTGCTCGTCTGCGACGACGCCAACCCGTTCCAGGACAAGGCCATCGCCGTCTTCATCGATGGCGTGCTGGTCGGCTATCTGTCGCACAACGACGCGCTGCGCCTGCGCCGCAACCTGGGCCGCATGGACCTGGTGGGCCAGTTGACCTCGTGCGACGCCGTCATCCGCGGCGGCGGTCTGTGGAACGGCAAGCGCCTGTCGTATGCCGTGTGGCTCGATCTGCAGCCGTACAACTAAGCTATCGCGCGCGCCAGCCTGACGGCGCGCGTGGCGATAAAGCTGGGCAGGTATTTTTCAATTTCAAAGCGCGGGTGGGGATGCATTTCCTCGTGGTAGCCTGCCAGCACGAAACCCGCCGCCAACTGGCCGCCGATCTGGCTGTCCAGGCCATGGCCGAAGATCAGCGCCTCGCCCCTGTCCATGCGGGCCGCCAGCGCATCGGCTGGCATATCCTCCACATCCGAATACGGCAGCACAAAACGGGGACGTATCAAGCCCTGCTTTGCCCATTGCGGATCGCGGTCGCCGATGAACACGGCCGGATTGAAGAAACTGCTCAGCAGCACGCCGCCGTCAGCCAGCACGCGCGCGCATTCGCGCCATACGGGAGCGATGTCGGGCACGTACTGGTTCGACACGGGGTGCACGATGACATCGAAACTGGCGTCGGCAAAGTGGCGCAGGTCGCGCATGTCACCCTGCACGGTGGCCAGGTGCAAGCTGTCGCGTTCAGCCACCATGCGGTCTTTCGCCAGTTGCTGCCCAGATAAATCGAAGACGGTCACGTGTGCGCCGGCGGCGGCCAGCACGGGCGCCTGCTGCCCGCCGGCACCGGCCAGGCACAGGATACGCTTACCTTGCACATCGCCCAGCCAGCCGGCCGGCAAGGGGCCGGGCGTCAAATGGATTTGCCACCGCCCGGCGCGCGCCGCGGCGATGGTGGCGCTGTCGACAGGCTGCGACCATGGGCTGTTCTGTACAGCCTGGGCATCCCAGGCTTGCTGATTATGCCGCAAGAAGTTGTCACTTAAAGGCATCGTCATCCTTTCAGAAAAAACAGGACGCGAATGTAGCATGACACCCGGCAAGGCGTCGCACCTTGCAAAAAAACCACACAATTCCTGATGGCAACTTCCTCGCCAGCATCGCCATTCCACGGGCACGACAAGTCCGCGACCCACCTGTCCCGCTCGGGAACAGCTTGCACGACAGGGAAAATAATTACAATTAAGATATTTGTTTCCTGAAATCTGGTAAGGTAATTCGCATCGATCACCCGCAGTGGCGGCAGGCGTCCATGCCGGCGCCAACGCGCCACCCGTTTGCCTACGATGATACCTGCCAGCGTCCAGCACCTGTTCCACCTTCCCGCCGACCCGGCCCAGCTGCATCACGGCCAGCATGCGCCGGGTCTGGTGCTGCTGTCGCTCGTGATCGCCATTTTCACGTCGTGGATGGCTTTCCAGATGACGGCGTACAGCCGCGCCCAGGCGAGCATCAGCCGCCGCTTGCACTTGCTGTGCCTGCTGGCCGGCAGCCTGGCGCTGGGTTGCGGCGTGTGGGCCATGCATTTCATCGGCATGCTGGCCTTCGAGCTGAGCACCAGCGTCGATTACGACCCGGGCCTGACCTTGCTGTCCATCGTGCCCAGCGTGGCGGCCTCGTTCGTGGCCCTGGCCACCATCAGCCGGCGCGCCGTCACGGCGCCGCTGCTGCTGCGCAGCGGCTTGCTGGTGGGCCTGGGCATTGGCGCCATGCATTACACGGGCATGCAGGCCATGCGTGTAGGCCTGTCGCTGCGCTACGATCCGCTGCTGTTCGCGCTGTCGCTCGTCGTTGCCGTGGCGCTGGCCACCCTGGCCCTGTGGATACGTTTCGGCTTGCGCGGCTGGAGCAGCCGCGTGCCCTCGTCGCAGCGCACGCTGATCAGCGCCTGCGTCATGGGTTGCGCGATTACGGGGATGCATTACATGGGCATGCAGGCGGCCCGCTTCGTGGGGACGATTCCGCCCGGCAATGATGCCGATGCCAACCGGCCGATACTGGTGATCAGCGTGACCCTGCTGACCATCGCCCTGACCATCCTGGTTGCCTCGGCCGTGGGCCTCTTGCGCTACCGCGAGCTGTTTCGCCACCTGAACCAGAGCGAACACTGGATGCGTTCCCTGCTGACGAGCACGGTCGACGGCGTCATCACCATCGACCGGCACGGCAGCATCATCGACTTCAACGGCGCCGCCGAGCGCATCCTCGGCTGGCGGTCGGCGGAAATTGTCGGCCGCCATATCAGCGTGCTGGTCAGCGACGTGCGCCAGTCGGAACGACACGGCCTGCTGCACTACCTGCGCACGGGCGAAGGCGAGGTGTCCCACACCAGCGAGGAAATCGTCTACCTGCGCAAGGATGGCGCCCCCGTGGCCGTGCAACGTTCGATGGCCAGCGCGCGCCTGGCCGACCAGGATTTGTATGTGCTGTTCATTACCGACATCAGCGAACGGCGCGCCATGCTGGCCGCCCTGCGCGAAAGCGAGCAACAGTTGCGCTCGCTGATCGGTAATATTCCCGGCATCGCCTTTCGCTGCACCACGGCGGAAAACCAGCCCATGCTGTTCATCAGCGATGGCGTGGAAGCCGTCACCGGCTATCCGGCCGCCGACTTTATCGGCGCCACGCCGCGCCGCAGCATCACGGGCCTGATCGCCAGCGAAGAGCGCGCCTACGTCGTCGGCGTCTTCAACCGCAGCGTGGCCAGCGGCGAGCCCTACCTGCTGGAATACCGGCTGCTGCATGCCGACGGCACGGCGCGCTGGCTGTGGGAGCGGGGCACCGTCGTACACGATGCGGCAGGCGCCGTGCGCTGGGTCGACGGCGTCATCCTCGACATCAGCGAAAGGCGGCAAATGGAGGAGGACTTGCGCATGGCCAAGGAAAAAGCGGAACTGGCGGCCGCCACGCGGGCCAGCTTTGTCGCCAACATGAGCCATGAAATCCGCACGCCGATGAATTCCATCCTCGGTTTCACGGATGTGCTGCTCGACTCGCCGCTGGCGCCGGAGCAGCGGCGTCACCTCAATACCGTGCGCCAGTCCGGCCGCTCGCTGTTGCGCCTGCTCAACGAAGTGCTCGATACGGCCAAGCTGGACAAGGGTGCCGTGGCGCTGGAAATGCGCGACTACAGCCTGCTAGCGCTGGTCGATGAATTGGCGTCCACGTATGGCGTCCATGCGCGCAACAAGGGTTTGCGCATGGAGGTGCAGTACGACCCGCAACTGCCGGCCGTGCTGCATGGCGACGAATTGCGCATGCGGCAAGTGCTGGGCAACCTGCTCGACAACGCCATCAAGTTCACGCCCAGCGGCGGCGTCAGCCTGACGGCGCGCCTCGACGATGGCCAGCTGCACCTGCTGGTGCGGGACAGCGGTATCGGCATCTCCGCGGAACGGCGCGACGCCATTTTTGATCCCTTCGTGCAAGCGGACGCTTCGACCACGCGGCGCTTTGGCGGCACGGGCCTGGGCACCACCATCAGCAGGCAGCTGGTGACCCTGATGCAGGGGCGTATCTGGGCCGACGCCAGCGTGCCGCACGGCAGCGTGTTCCACGTCATGCTGCCCTTGTTGCCGGCACGCCAGGCGGCGCTGCCCGCCAGCGAACGCCGCAGCGTGCGCCTGCCGCCCCTGCGCGTGCTGGCCGCCGACGACGTGCCGCAAAACCTGGAACTGCTGAGTCTGCTGTTGGGCAAGCGCGGCCACACGGTGGTCACGGCCGGTGATGGCGCGCAAGCCTTGCAGCTGGCCCAGCAGGACGACTTCGACATTCTGCTGCTGGACTTGCAAATGCCGCGCATGGATGGCCTGGCCGCCACGCAAGCCATCCGCGCCGCCGCCCTGCGCGATGGCCGCCCGCGCGTGCCCGTGATCGCCATGACGGCCAGCGTGCTCGATGCGCACCGCAAGGCGGCGCGGGCGGCCGACATGGACGGGTTCGCCACCAAGCCCGTCGAATGGCAGGCGCTGTCGCAGGAAATCGCCCGCGTGCTGGGCCTGGCGGCGGCCCCGGCCGATGACAGCCGCGCGCCCGCTGGCGCAAGAGTGCTGCACCATGCGGGCGCCCTGCAGCGCTGGGCCGGCAACGACAGCGCCTACCACGCAGCGCTGGCCCGTTTCGGCCACGAGCATCCCCGCTTGCCGCTTGCCCTGCTGGCCGCCATCGAGGCGCGCGATCACCTGGCGCTCTTGCCGCAGAGCCACAAACTGCGCGGCGTGGCGGCCAACCTGGGCCTGGAACAACTGGCCGCCAGCCTGGCGGCGCTGGAGCAATGCTGCGCCAGTCCCGGCCCCGCCACGGCACAGCAACTCGACGAAACGCTGGGCGAGCTGCTGACGCAATGGCCGGCGGCGCTGGCCGCCATCGCCCGGCTGGTGCCGCCTGCCGTGCCAGCGGCAACGGCGG